>NZ_FYDO01000006.1 GCF_900187615.1 Pseudomonas sp. Irchel s3f7
GAGCCGATGCATTCCTTATCGGCGCATTAGGTGAAGGGGTGGGACGATGTCTCCCACGGTCTGTACTGGTCAGAGTCAGAAGCGAGGCTTTAGTCCCACCCACCCCTTCAAGTCTAAACATACAAGCGAGCTTGTTCGCGATGGCTGACTGACATTCAACACATACGTTGAATGAAAGACCGCTTTCGCGAGCAAGCCCGCTCCCACAGGGTTGTATGTTGAGTCTTCCAGACTTGCCTTACTGGGCTTTCAGGCCGTCAGCAGAAACCGCTTGGACGCCTTTGATTTTCTTGGTGATCGCCACGGCGGTGGATTTTTGCGCATCAGTGACCGCAACGGTGGACGACAGGGACACCACGCCTTTGTTGGTTTCAACTTTGATGTCGCTGCCTGGAATGCCTTTTTCGGTCATCAGGTCGGCTTTAACTTTGGTGGTGATCCAGGTATCGGAAGTGTCTTCCTTGATTTCGGTCACTTCACCGGCAGCCAGCACCATTGGCGACTGGGTAGCCTGGGTGGTTTGAGCAAAGGCAGTGTTGGCCAGGGTCAGGGTCAGCGCGGTAGCAGCAGCGGCAGTGATAGCGAACTTCTTCATACGAGTAACTCCTGTTTTTCGGAAAAGTCTGCCGGGTGTCATGTCAGCAGGGTTACCGGAGATATTGCGAACGGTGTGCCAACTTTCCACATCGATAAAAAATCATAAAAATCAAATACTTAACAAAACAGGCTTTTTTCAAAATCATGCAAAATGCATGACTCGCTCAAACACTGCATGCAAGTTGCGGCTTTGTGGAAAGTTCCTAAGCTCATGAATTTTTTGAGCTTTTCTTAATAAATGAGATGAGTTCTCGGCAGACAACATAACCTGCGATCACTCGCATTCCTGCAGGCGCGAGCTCGCTCGCGATGGACTCAAGATCGCCGCGTTTAACCCGTTCACGCGTTATCGTTAACGACCACCACAAGCAAGCTCACGCCCACAAAGGAAGTGCATCAGGTCGCAGAACCGATGCAACCCTTAGGCACATAATCCTGCGCAACCGTGCTCGCGCATGACCAACCGGTGGTGCCGTCCCGGGTCAGGGTAATGGTTTTGCCCTGAACCTGGCCGGGTGCGTTCTGCAGCGTGCAAACAATCGAACCGGCACCCGACGCGGCAACACCTGTCACCGTCAGCGCGCAGTTGCTGGTCGAGGTCCCGCCACCCGGCACCACATTAGCCGTCGCCGGCGTACCGCCCTGATTGATCACATCCTCGAACGGAACCTTCATCGCGGAAATTTCGGCCAGCCCGGCCGTGACTTTGGCCCGCGCCTGATACTTGGAATACATCGGCAAAGCAAAGGTCGCCAGGATCCCGATGATCGCCACGACGATCAGCAGCTCGATCAAGGTAAAACCTCTTTGGTCGTTCATAGAAAGCTCCGTGCATGAGTCGAAATCTCATGATCTGACGTAACGGAGCACAGGTTGTGCCAAGCCGCCGGTCCCGTGTTGGCGAGGAATGCGGCCCGCACAACGCTCTTTCCTACCCCCAGGATCCGCACTATCTGACGCTTTTTGTCACCTGACCGACGTGGGTTGGGCTTCATCGTTTGACTAGGCTATAAGTCTCGCGGGGCAGTGTTAAATCAACCGGGTCACCAAGGGCGGAACATGGCGGTCAAGGCAGCAAAAATCAGTGTGTACGCCTGGGAAGGTACGGACCGCAAAGGCACGAAAGTCACCGGCGAGCTCAACGGGCAGGCCCCCGCGCTGATCAAGGCGCAATTGCGCAAGCAAGGCATCACCCCGGGCAAGGTGCGCAAGAAAACGCCGTCGCTTTTCAGCATGGGCAAGCGCATCAACGCCCGGGACATTGCGCTGTTCACCCGGCAAATGGCGACGATGATGAAGGCCGGCGTGCCGTTGCTGCAGTCGTTCGACATCATCGCTGAAGGCTTCGATAACCCGGCCATGCGCAGCCTCGTGGACGATTTGAAACAAGACGTCGCGGCCGGAAATAGCTTCGCCGCTGCCCTGCGCAAGAAACCTCAATATTTCGATGATCTGTACTGCAACCTGGTGGACGCCGGTGAGCAGGCCGGCGCCCTGGACACCCTGCTGGAGCGCGTTGCGACCTACAAGGAAAAAAGCGAGAGCCTCAAGGCCAAGATCAAGAAAGCCATGACCTACCCGCAGGTGGTGGTGTTAGTTGCGGCCATTGTCACCGGGATTCTCCTGGTCAACGTGGTGCCGCAGTTCGAATCCGTATTCAAGGGCTTTGGCGCTGAACTGCCGGCGTTCACGGTGATGGTCATCGGCCTGTCGCAATTCATGCAGGCCTGGTGGTGGGCGGTGCTTGGCGGCTTGCTCAGTGCGGTCTTCGGTGTGCGCCACGCGGTCAAGACGTCCCGGGGCTTTCGCGAGCGAATGGACGCCTGGCAGCTGAAGCTGCCGCTGGTGGGCACCTTGATGTACAAGTCCGCCGTGGCCCGATTTGCCCGCACGTTGTCGACCACCTTCGCCGCTGGCGTGCCGTTGGTGGAGGCCTTGGGGTCCGTGGCCGGCGCGACCGGCAACATCGTGTTCAAGCGTGCCGTGCTGCGCATCAAACAAGACATTTCGACCGGCATGCAATTGAATTTCGCCATGCGCACAAGCGGTGTGTTTCCGAGCATGGCGATTCAAATGACCGCCATCGGTGAAGAGTCCGGCGCGCTGGACGCTATGCTCGACAAGGTCGCCGGGTTCTACGAGGACGAGGTCGACAACATGGTCGATAACCTCACCAGTCTGATGGAGCCATTCATCATGGTGGTCCTGGGTGTTATCGTCGGCGGACTGGTAGTTGCCATGTACCTGCCCATCTTCCAACTCGGCTCAGCGATCTGACATGCCCTTGAACGACATTCTAACGCTTCACCCGCAGGCCTTCGTCATCGTTGCCGGGCTGATCGGCCTGCTGCTCGGCAGTTTCCTCAATGTGGTGATCTGGCGCCTGCCGAAAATGCTCGAACGCGACTGGCGCATGCAAGCCCATGACATTCTCGGGCTGGCCGATGAACCATCGCTGCCGACCTACAACCTGATGCTGCCGCATTCTGAATGCCCGCACTGCGGACACCGGATCCGCGCTTGGGAAAACATTCCGCTGCTCAGTTTTCTGTTTCTGCGGGGACGCTGCTCGGCCTGCTCGGCACCGATCAGCAAACGCTATCCGCTGACTGAACTGGCCTGCGCCCTGTTATCGGCCTTCATCGCCTGGCATTTCGGGTTCGGATGGGCGGCTTGCATGGTGCTGGTCTTGACCTGGGGCTTGCTGGCGATGAGCCTGATTGATGCCGAACATCAGATACTGCCGGATGTTCTGGTACTGCCATTGATGTGGCTGGGGCTGATCGTCAACAGCTTTGGCCTGTTCGTGCCATTGCAAACCGCGCTATGGGGCGCAATCGCTGGCTATACGACGCTGTGGTCGATGTTCTGGCTGTTCAAGCTGATCACCGGCAAGGATGGCATGGGTCACGGCGATTTCAAGCTGTTGGCGATGCTGGGGGCCTGGGGAGGCTGGCAGATCCTGCCGATGACCATCCTGTTGTCCTCGCTGGTGGGGGCCATTCTGGGGTTGATCAGCCTGCGCCTTCGCAACGAAAAAACCTCGACGCCGATCCCTTTTGGCCCCTATCTGGCAATTGCCGGCTGGATTGCCTTGCTCTGGGGTGGTCAAATAACCGGCTTCTATTGGCAGTCTGTCGGTTTGAAATGAATACCCCTGTGGAAAAACCCTGGATTCTCGGTCTGACCGGCGGCATCGGCAGCGGCAAAAGCGCGGCCGCCCAACACTTCATCGACTTGGGCGTGCACGTGGTCGACGCCGATCATGCTGCCCGCTGGGTGGTGGAGCCGGGGCGTCCGGCACTGGTGCAAATTGCCGAACACTTTGGCCCCGGCGTGCTGCAAGCCGATGGGCAACTGGACCGCGCCGCACTGCGCAAGCTGATCTTTGAAGTGCCGGATGAACGCCTTTGGCTGGAAGCCTTGCTGCATCCGCTGATCGGCGAGGAGATTGCTCACCACCTGGCGCAGGCAAAATCACCGTATGCGATCCTGGTTTCGCCACTGCTGATCGAGTCCGGACAGTACGCCATGACGCAGCGAGTGCTGGTCATCGATGCTCCCGAACAGCTCCAGATCGAACGCACCCGTCAGCGTGACCAGACCAGTGAACAGCAAGTCCAGGCGATCCTCAAGGTGCAGTCCAGCCGTCAGGATCGCGTGAGCCATGCCGACGACGTCGTGGTCAATGACCGTGACCTCGCCTGGCTGCACAGCGAGGTCGAACGCCTGCATCACTTTTATCTTACTTTGCGTGGAGGCCAGTCATGAGCCAACCAACAACCGTCGAATGCCCGACCTGCGGCGCCCCTGTGGAATGGACTGCCGAAAGCAAATTCCGGCCCTTCTGCTCCGACCGTTGCAAACTGATCGACCTGGGCGCCTGGGCGTCGGAAGAACACAAAATCCCGGTGGCACCCGATGCCGAGGACGAAATGTTCAGCGGTGATTTCGACCCGCGTCACTGATCCATCGAGTGGGCGATCCCAGGCCTTGATGTCGATCAGGGCTTGGGATCGTCGTCGTTCCACGGCGCCGAGAGGTAGCGTGTGCGGTTGAACGTTTCAAGCCACTCAGGGCAAAACACCACCAGCGCACTGACGATCATGCCGTTGATAAACGCTTCGGGAAAAATGATCAGCCACAGGTAACCGACAAAATCTTCCAGCCAGTACGGCATGGCAAAACGCTCGTCGAACCACAGCAGCCAAAGCGCCAGCAGCAGGCACAGCAACGCCGATAGCGCGGCGGCAAAGAAACCGGAAACGAAGATATACACAAAGGGATTTCGCGGCTGTGCCCGCTCCACCAGGATCGCGCAACACTCGGTGACCAGCACCGGCAACGCAATCAGCAGCGCGCCATTGACCCCGACGGCCGCCAGGTCCTGACGCCCGAGCAGCACCAGCCCCATTTGTGCAACCAACCCGCCGACCAGCGCCAAGGGCCAGTCCAGCAGTAGCGTCACCGCTGTCATGCCGATGAAGTGGTAAGACACGCCGGTATCGAAGTCGCGCCGCACCAGCCACAACAGAAACAGCGCGAACACCGTTCCAAACAGCAGATGCTGACGCCGGCTGTCGGTGAACAATTCAACCCACGGTGCGCGACAGATCGCCCAGATCAACACCGGCACATAGATCAGCCAGCCGACCGCAAGGGTCTGCGATGACAGCAACTCTGCACCGATCATGGCTATGCGCGCCTCCTGAGCGAAAAACAACAGACCCTCAGTCTACACCGCCCCTCGCCTGCCCTTCGACTTCAAGCCCAGTGCGCGGATCGTTCATCGGGATCCATAAGCCTCCTTCGAACGGTGATTGTTACGTTTCATGTAAGGCTGCATCCGCCGTTCGCCCCTTTATCCGTGGGTGGCAAAGACTAAAATTCAAACATCGAAACCGACACGGAGCACGCCAACATGAAAACGTTGATCAGCCTG
Organism: Pseudomonas sp. Irchel s3f7; assembly: GCF_900187615.1. Classification (GTDB taxonomy): domain Bacteria; phylum Pseudomonadota; class Gammaproteobacteria; order Pseudomonadales; family Pseudomonadaceae; genus Aquipseudomonas. The sequence goes on from NZ_FYDO01000006.1 coordinate 5,540, forward strand.
TTGCTGACAGTCATCGCCACCTCGGCCATGGCCGCCGACAACGCCCCTCTCGCGGGCCAGTACAACCCCGCGCAGCCACTGGACATCGCCAAGGTGGTTTCGGTGTCGGACACCGCAACCGCGTGCGGGGTTGTACCGGCGACCATGGAGTACGTCGATCATCAGGGCCAGACCCACCGCGTGACCTACAACGTCATCGGTGATTGCACCAGCAGCCTGTGATCAATGGCTCACAGCAAGGTCCACGTATAGCTGAGGATCAAGCGGTTCTCGTCGATATCACTGCGGTAGTTTGAGCGCGCCATCGCGTTGCGCACACGGATGCCAAGGCCTTTGAGGCTGCCGCTCTGCAACACATAGCCGACGTCCAGGTCACGCTCGCGATCCTTGCCTTCAAACCCCTTGCCAGTATCGACATTGTTGCCGCTGATGTAGCGCACTGTGCTGGTCAGCCCCGGTACGCCGAGCGCCGCGAAGTCGTAGTCGTAGCGCGCTTGCCAGGAGCGCTCATCGGTATAGGCGAACTCGTACGTCGGCACTTCATTGCCCAGCGGCGAGATGTTGGCGAATACCCGTGGAAACGCGCTGTCACCGAACATGCCCTGATAGCCGACGTAAAGCGTGTGGCCGCCACGCTTGGCCGACAGCAACGAGAAGAACGCCTGGTTGTCGATGTTGCCCAGCAGTTTTTTGCCGTCCTCTCGCGAGTCGTAGTAACCGAGGTTGGCGCCGAAGACCCAGTCGCCCACCGGCTCACTGTGCTTTAAACCGAGAAAACGCTGGTTGTAGATATCTTCCAATTGCCCGTACCAGGCGCTGACCGTGCTGCGTTTGTCGTTGAACGCATAATCAGCGCCGGCAAAATTGAAACCGTCACTGCTGACCTGACGCTGCGGCACATGACCCAGCATCGCTTGCATCTTTTCGTCGCCCGCCTCGTTGCGCAGGCTGGTTGAACTCAAATGACCACCTTGCAGCGTCAGGCCATTGATCTCGTTGGAGGTGATGCTTGCGCCCTGATAACTCGGTGGCAGCAGGCGAATATCGCTGAATGCCAACACCGGCAGATTGGGTTGCAGCTCACCGACTTTCAGCTCGGTTTTGGAGTAGCGCATCTTCAACGCGCCTTCCAGACGGCTGTAGTTGTCCGCCGCCCGGCCGTCGTCCTGCACCGGCAGCAAACCGGTATTGACCCGGTCCGGGCTGCTATCGAGCTTGAGGCCGAGCAGGCCGATGACGTCCACACCCAACCCGACGGCGCCCTGCGTGTACCCGGACTTCACGTTGAGAATGAAGCCTTGCGCCCACTCTTCTGCCTTCGATTGCTGGTTAGCGCCGACGATGTCGGAGTAGTCGCGACTGAAGTAATAATTGCGTGCCTGCAACGTCGCCGTGGTGTCTTCGATAAAGCCTTTTTCGGCCGCCATCGTGCCGGTGGAGAAACTCGAGACGACAGCCAGGGACAACGCTGAACCGGTTGTTGGGAGAATCTGTTTCATCGTTTTTCTCTTGTTGTTATTTTTCGACTGGTTGAAGGACTTCAGGTGCAGTGGATTTACGAGGGAGGACGGGACGACGGGCGCTCAAAAGCACATGGGTGACCATGCCGAAAATCAGCCCCCAGAATGCCGCAGACAAACCGAACAACGACATGCCCGACGCCGTGACCAGAAAGGTCACCAGCGCGGCTTCGCGATCGCTCGGCACCGCCATCGCGCCCGTCAACGCGCCAGCAATGGCGGCAAACAAGGCCAGCCCGGCCAGTGCCGCGATCAGCTCTTTGGGGAACGCTGAAAACAGCGAGACCAATGTGGCGCCGAAGATCCCCAGCAGCAGGTAACACAGCCCGCCGACGACCCCGGCCACGTAGCGTTTACGAGGATCTTCGTGGGCTTCGCGACCGGTGCAGATCGCCGCAGTGATCGCCGCCAGATTCAGTCCATGGCAACCAAACGGTGCCAACAGTGCCGTGCCCAGCGCGCTGCTGGCGATGATCGGGCTCGCCGGCGTTGGGTATCCGCTGGCACGCAGCACCGCCATACCGGGCACGAACTGACCGGTCAGCGCCACCATCACCAACGGCAAGGCGATGTTCAGGATCGCGCCCAGGCTGAACGCCGGCGTGATCCACACCGGTGTGGCCAGGCCGATCACCAGCGCCTCACGATGCAAATCACCGGAGATCGCGGCAATCGAGCACCCCACCAACAACACCATCATCACCGCATAACGCGGCATCACACGCTTGCAGATCAGGTACGTGGCAAACATCGCCAGGACCAGCATCGGCTTGTGCTGCATCGACACGAACAACCCGGTGCCGAAACTGAACAGGATCCCCGCCAGCATCGCCGCGGCGATGGCGGAGGGCAGCTTGCTGATGATCCGGTCGAAAGCGCCCGAGATGCCCACCACGAAAATGATCAGGCTGCTGACCAGATAAGCCCCCACCGCTTCTGCCATGGAGATGTCCGGCAATAGCGTCACCAACAACGCCGAGCCCGGCGCCGACCAGGCGATGATCACCGGAACGCGGTAGCGCAGGCTCAAACCGATACCGAGCACAGCGCTGCCAATGGAGATCGCCCAGATCCAGGACGACAACACTTCTCGCGAAAGATGTGCCGCTTCTGCCGCCTGAAAGATGATCACCAACGGACCGGCATAGGAAATCACCGTGGCAATGAATCCAGCCACGGCGGCTGACAACGAGAAGTCCTGGAAAAACGCTTTCATGATTTCAGGCACCGGTCGCTGAGAGAGCCGGGTTGACGCCAGCGGCGCTGCGTCGGCTGCTGATGGCGAACACGGTCATGGCCAGGGCCGCTACAGCACCGGGCAAGGCAAACGCCATGAAGTTCAGTTGCAGGGGCAAGCTGATCCCGAGCAGGGCACCACCCAGCAGCGGACCGACGATGGCCCCGTTGCGCCCGATGCCCGACGCCCAGCCCAGACCGGTAGAACGAATCGTCATCGAATAAAACTGCGCGGCGCAGGCGTACAAAAGAATCTGCGAGCCAATGGTGGTGGCACCCGCAATGGCGATCAGCAGGTACAACACCGGCATCGGGCTGTTGAAGCCCAACAGCGTGATCGACACCGCCGCCATGGCGAAAAACACCGCCAGCACTTTCGGCAGATTGAGTTTGTCGCCCAACACCCCGCCGCCGACCGCGCCGAAGATCGCACCGAAGTTCAACACCAGCAGGAACGACAGGCTCGAACCCAGGCTGTAACCGGCGTTGGCCATCAGTTTCGGCAACCAGGAACTCAGCGCGTACACCATCAACAGGCAGCAGAAAAACGCCAGCCACAGCATCAGCGTGCGCAGCGCGCGGCCTTCACGGAACAACTGCAACACCGGGGTGCCCGTACCTTTCACTTCGGCCATGTGCAATTGATCAGACGTTTGCGCGACGTAGGCCGGATCGATGCGCTGAAGAATGTTTCGCGCTTCTTCATTACGCCCCTGACGCAACATGAAGCCCACCGATTCGGGCAGGAAATACATGATCAGCGGCAACAACAGCAACGGCAGGACCGCCACGTAAAACACCGACTGCCAGCCGAAACTCGGGATCAGCACAATGCCCAGCCCGGCGGACAGCATGCCGCCCACCGAGTAACCGCTGAACATGATCGCGACCAGCGTGCTGCGGATTTTTTTCGGCGCGTACTCGTTCATCAGCGCCACCACGTTAGGCATCACGCCGCCAATGCCGAGCCCGGCAATGAAGCGACAGAGACCGAACTCCGTGGGGTTGCGGGCAAATCCGTTGAGCACCGTGAAACCACTGAAGAGCATCACGCAGATCGTGATGGCTTTCTTGCGGCCGATCCTGTCCGACAGCGGTCCGAAGAACAGCGCGCCGAACATCATGCCGAACAGTGCATAGCTGCCCAGTGCACCGGCTTGCAGAGGACTGAGCCCCCACTCTTTCATCAGCATCGGCAAAACCACGCCATAGATCACCAGATCGTAACCGTCGAAGATGATGATCAGGGCACACCAGAACAGCACCATCCAGTGAAAACGGTTGAAGCGAGCGTTGTCGATAACCTCATGTACGTCGATCTTGCGCATGGCATATATCTCTTGTTGTTGTTTTTTTAGAGCGTCGGTAACACGGCTTACGTCCGTACAGCCGAGGGTAGAGCCGCCCGACACGTGGCAATAGCCAGTGAGCGCAGATCACTATCCGTTTTGTGCAGAGCCCTGAAACGGGCATGGGAGCGGAAGGCTATGAGCCTCTGCGAGAAAATTGTCTTCTTTGCGATCACATTTGAACGCTAAGCTTGGGCCTATGGATGACTCAGATTATTTACGCCTGCTGACCATCGCGGCCGAGCAAGCCAACGCGTTCCTGTCCAATGCCCGCAAATGGGAGCGTGAGCGTTGGGTCTGCCAGCGCCTGTTGCAAGGCTTGAACATCCCCTACCGCGCCGACGAGTTCGCCCCTGCCGGGGAGCCGCCGGACGTGCTGTTTCGCGACGCCAACTTCGAAGTGTTCTTTGTGCTCGATGAAGGCCGGCGCCTCAACGATGAATGGCGCGACGAACTGCAACGTCGACGCAGCGCGTTTTCCCTGAGCCAATTGGTGCGCCGCGAGGCCAAGCCACGACGCATTCCCGCCAACGAGTTCCTGCTGCGACTGGCGCCGACCTTGCGCAAAAAAGCCCACAACTACAAAGAACGCGGCATGGACCTGGGCGAGCTGGACATCATCGCCTTCGCCAGCCTCAAGCGAGAGGTGCTGGACCTCAACAGCCACTTCCCTCCACCCACTGAATATCTGCGCCAGGGCTGGAGATCGTTGTCGCTAGTCGGCCCAACGTTCGCCCGCGTGCTGTTCGCCCACCCGGAGGCACCGGATTTCCTGCGCAGCAACTTGGGGCGCAGCATTGTGTTCGACGTCGGAATCAGCCTGTGAGCCCATTGCAGCAACTGATTGCCGACGTGCCGCAACAAGGGCGCGTGCGCTGGATTGGCGTACGCCCCCAATCACATACGCAGATGATTGAACTGGACGCCGTGGAAGCACGACTTGAAGCCGGCCTGACGGGCGATCACGCCCGCCCCGGCGTGCGTAATGCGCGGCAGGTGACACTCATTCAGTGGGAACATCTGGCCGTGATCAGTTCGCTGCTGGGCCGTGCCCAGGATCATCCGGTCGGGCCTGAAGATCTGCGGCGCAATCTCGTTATCAGTGGGATCAACCTGTTCAGCCTCAAGGGTCGGCGATTTCGCATCGGCCAGGCGATTTTCGAAACCACCGGTTGGTGCCAACCCTGCGCGCGCCTTGAAAACAACCTCGGCCCCGGCACCTTCCAGGCCGTGCGGGGGCATGGCGGAATCACCGCCCGGGTGTTACAAAGTGGCATCATTCGCCTGGACGATACAGTGAGCGTCGAGCCTGTTCCGGACAGCGGCTATGCTGCGTTCAACCCCGGGTAAAACCCCTGTAGCTTCTACACATTTAGCAACGTCTACTGACGAGGCCCAAATATGACCAGCCGCCTGAACCCCGACGACCAGAAACATGTCGAAGAGTACCTGCACTTGTCCCAGCACCAAGTCGAGCGCCGGCCTTTCCGGCCGTGGATGCTCCTTGTACTGGTCCTGGCAGTGACCATTGGTCTGGGCCTGTTGAGCCGACTTATCAGTTACCTGACGCTATGAGCTGCCTTGCGCTCGCTTGGGTAACGACAAAGATTTCCTTTAGCCTTGCGAGTTATCCCCATGTCCCATCGTATTGTTATTGTCGGCGGCGGCGCCGGCGGTCTGGAGTTGGCTACCCGCCTGGGTAAGACTCTGGGCAAGCGCGGCACGGCCAGCGTGATGCTGGTCGACGCGAACCTGACTCACATCTGGAAACCGTTGTTGCACGAAGTGGCGGCCGGTTCCCTGAACTCCTCCGAAGACGAACTCAACTATGTAGCCCAGGCGAAATGGAACCACTTCGAGTTCCAGCTGGGGCGCATGAGCGGGCTTGATCGTGCGAACAAGAAAATCCAGCTCGCCGCCACTTATGACGAAGCCGGTCTGGAATTGGTACCCGCACGTGAAGTGCCTTACGACTCGCTGGTGATTTCCGTCGGCAGCACCACCAATGATTTCGGCACTCAAGGTGCGGCGCAGCATTGCCTGTTCCTCGACACCCGCAAACAGGCCGAGCGCTTTCACCAACAACTGCTCAACCACTACCTGCGCGCCCATGCGGGGCAGACCGATACCGTCGAGCAGATCAGCGTAGCCATCGTCGGCGCCGGTGCCACCGGGGTCGAACTGGCCGCCGAACTGCACAACGCCGCTCACGAATTGGCGGCTTACGGTCTGGACCGAATCAAACCGGAAAACATGCACATCACCTTGATCGAAGCCGGCCCACGGGTATTACCCGCACTGCCGGAACGGATTGGTGGACCTGTGCATAAAACCCTGGAGAAGCTCGGGGTCAACGTCATGACCAATGCGGCGGTCAGTGAAGTCACGGCCGACAGCCTGATCACCGCCGATGGCAACGAGATCAAGGCCAGCCTGAAAGTCTGGGCAGCGGGGATTCGTGCACCGGGCTTCCTCAAGGACATCGATGGTCTGGAAACCAACCGCATCAATCAGCTGCAAGTGCTACCGACCCTGCAAACCACCCGCGACGAGAACATCTTCGCCTTCGGTGACTGCGCGGCCTGCCCGCAACCGGGCAGTGATCGCAACGTCCCGCCACGTGCTCAAGCGGCGCATCAGCAGGCTTCGTTGCTGGCCAAATCGCTGAAATTGCACATCGAAGGCAAAGCGCTGCCAGAGTACAAGTACACCGATTACGGCTCGCTGATCTCTCTGTCGCGTTTTTCGGCTGTGGGTAACTTGATGGGCAACCTCACCGGCAGCGTGATGCTCGAAGGCTGGCTGGCCCGGATGTTTTACGTGTCGCTGTACCGCATGCACCAGATGGCGCTGTACGGACCGTTCCGCACGGCGATGCTGATGCTGGGCAGCAAGATCGGGCGTGGCACCGAGCCACGCTTGAAACTGCACTAAGATCCGAGGGCCTCTTCGCTGGCAAGCCGGCTCCTACAGGACTGCATCGATCTTGTAGGAGTTGGCTTGCCAGCGAAGCTTCTCATGGGCGCCACAAAAAACCGGAACAAAAAAAATCCCCGTATCTTTCGATACGAGGATTTTTAATATGGTCGGGGTAAGGGGATTCGAACTCCTGACATCCTGCTCCCAAAGCAGGCGCGCTACCGGACTGCGCTATACCCCGGTAAAAAAAGGCGACCTTTCAAAAGTCGCCTTCTTCGATCAGCGCTTTTGGCCTCTGATCTTAAGATTCGATTCCAGCGTTGACTGGTTTCAAAAATGGTGGGTCGTGTGGGATTCGAACCTACGACCAATTGGTTAAAAGCCAACTGCTCTACCAACTGAGCTAACGACCCAAAAATGGTCGGGGTAAGGGGATTCGAACTCCTGACATCCTGCTCCCAAAGCAGGCGCGCTACCGGACTGCGCTATACCCCGGTTTGAAATTGGCTCCGTGACCAGGACTCGAACCTGGGACCCAATGATTAACAGTCATTTGCTCTACCGACTGAGCTATCACGGAACTACACATTTCAATTTACAACTTTGAAGCTTTACTGCGTTCTCTTCGACCCGTTCGCATCGCTGCGTTCGTGTGTCTGAGGCGCGCTATTCTACAATCTTCAGCACCTCTGTCAACCCCCTAAATTGCTTTCAAGTTAATGATTTGCAACTTATTTTGGATTCCTGCTTGGGGAGCGGAAACCCTGGCGGGTGACTTACTGCGGGGCGCACTTTACAAGCCTTTTCCTTTGAGTTCAACAGCCTAACGAAAAAAAGGCCTCGCAATGCGAGGCCTTTTCGATTTTCCCGCGGTTATGGATCAAACGAATACGATTTCGTCGTTCTCCACCACACCGTGAGCGGTATCGCCCGGCATGAACCGACCGGACAGAATCAACTGCGCCAGCGGGTTCTCGATCCAGCGCTGGATCGCTCGTTTGAGCGGCCGTGCGCCGTACACCGGGTCGTAACCGACCGCAATCAGCTTATCCATCGCCTCGGGGCTGAGATCAAGCTTCAGCTCCCGTTCGGTCAGACGGCTGCGCAGACGACCCAACTGGATCTCGGTGATGCCTGCGATCTGATCCCGCGCCAAAGGCTCGAAGATCACCACTTCGTCGACCCGGTTGATGAACTCCGGCCGGAAGTGGCTGGAAAGCGCATCCATCACCGCCGCACGCTGCGCATCACGATCACCGACCAGTTCCTGGATCTGTACCGACCCCAGGTTGGAGGTCATGACAATCACGGTGTTCTTGAAATCCACCGTGCGGCCATGGCTGTCGGTCAGGCGACCGTCTTCAAGTACTTGCAGCAGGATGTTGAACACATCCGGGTGCGCCTTCTCGACTTCGTCCATCAGGATCACCGAGTAAGGCTTGCGACGCACCGCCTCGGTCAGGTAACCGCCCTCTTCATAACCAACATATCCTGGTGGCGCGCCGATCAAGCGAGCCACGGAATGTTTCTCCATGAACTCGGACATGTCGATCCGCACCATCGCCTCTTCTGTATCAAAGAGGAATTCGGCCAGCGCCTTGCACAGCTCGGTTTTACCGACACCGGTCGGGCCGAGGAACATGAACGATCCGCTCGGCCGATTCGGGTCGGACAACCCGGCACGGGAACGCCGCACTGCGTTGGAAACGGCCACCACCGCTTCTTCCTGGCCGATCACACGTTGGTGCAACAGGCTTTCCATCTTCATCAGCTTGTCGCGCTCGCCTTCGAGCATCTTCGACACCGGAATACCGGTCCACTTCGACACGACTTCAGCGATCTCTTCTTCAGTCACCTTGCTGCGCAGCAACTGGTTCTCGCTTTTGCCGTGCTGGTCGACCATTTGCAGGCTGCGTTCCAAGTCCGGGATCACCCCGTACTGCAACTCGGCCATGCGGTTCAGGTCGCCTTTGCGGCGGGCGGATTCCAGTTCCTGACGGGACTGTTCGATCTTCTGCTGGATCTGCGCAGAGCCCTGAACCTCGGCTTTTTCCGAGTTCCAGATTTCTTCCAGATCCGAGTACTCACGCTCAAGCCGAGCGATTTCTTCCTGTAGTTTTTCCAGACGTTTCTTCGCCGCGTCGTCGCTTTCTTTCTTCAGCGCCTGGGATTCCACCTTCAGCTGAATCAGGCGACGTTCCAGACGGTCCAGCACTTCCGGCTTGGAATCGATCTCCATGCGGATGCGGCTGGCGGCCTCGTCGATCAGGTCGATGGCCTTGTCCGGCAACTGCCGGTCAGTGATGTAACGATGGCTGAGCTTGGCCGCCGCGATGATCGCACCGTCGGTGATCGCCACCTTGTGGTGAACCTCGTAGCGCTCTTTCAGGCCACGCAGGATCGCAATGGTGTCTTCTTCGCTCGGTTCGTCCACCAGTACTTTCTGGAAGCGCCGCTCAAGGGCCGCATCCTTCTCTATATATTGACGGTACTCGTTGAGCGTGGTCGCACCGACGCAATGCAACTCACCGCGCGCCAGGGCCGGTTTGAGCATGTTGCCTGCGTCCATCGAGCCTTCGCCTTTACCGGCGCCGACCATGGTGTGCAGTTCGTCGATGAACAGAATGATCTGCCCTTCCTGCTTCGACAGCTCATTGAGCAGGGATTTCAGGCGCTCTTCGAACTCACCGCGATATTTGGCACCGGCAATCAACGCCCCCATATCCAGGGACAGCAGGCGCTTGCCCTTCAAACCATCCGGCACTTCGCCATTGATGATGCGCTGGGCCAGGCCTTCGGCGATGGCGGTTTTACCCACGCCAGGCTCACCGATCAGCACCGGGTTGTTCTTGGTGCGGCGTTGCAGCACCTGGATTGTGCGGCGAATTTCGTCGTCACGGCCGATCACCGGATCAAGCTTGCCGTCTTCGGCGCGCTTGGTCAGGTCGACGGTGTACTTATCCAGCGCCTGACGCGACTCCTCATGGTTCGGGTCGTTGACGGCCTCGCCACCACGCAGGTTGTTGATCGCGTTTTCCAGGGCTTTCTTGCTCACGCCCTGGCCGAGCAACAGCTTGCCGAGCTTGCTGTTTTCGTCCATAGCGGCAAGCAGCACCAGCTCGCTGGAGATGAACTGGTCGCCTTTCTGCTGCGCCAGACGGTCGGCCTGATTCAGCAGGCGCGCCAGATCCTGCGACATGTTCACGTCACCGGTCGGGTTCTGGATTTTCGGTAGCTGGTCGAGCTCTTTGGTCAGCTCTTTACGCAGGCTGTTGATGTCGAAGCCCACCTGCATCAGCAGGGGCTTGATCGAACCGCCCTGCTGCTCGAGCAAAGCTTGCATCAAGTGCGCGGGCTCGATGGCCGGATGATCGAGGCCGACTGCCAGGGATTGGGCATCGGACAACGCTAACTGCAATTTGCTGGTTAAACGGTCTATACGCATGGGTCACCTTCCTTTTGAGCAGGCCGGACCTATAAAACGTCCTGAATGAAGAAACCTGCCAGATACCACAATAGATGAGGTCGATTCTGGGAGTTTCAAGCGTCGCGACGTTGATGCAGGTCAGGGAAGCTTAGTGGGCGAGCCAGATCAGGGAGGCGAACCGACCGGTGCGAGGGGCACGGCGGTAAGAAAAGAAACGCGGGTCGGTCACGGTGCAAAAACCGCCACCGAAGACAGCGGTGACGCCGCGAGCGACCAGACGCAGGCGTGCAAGCAGATAGATGTCAGCCATGAATTTGCCGGGGTTTTGACTCGGCACGAAGGCATCAGCCGCTTGCGGCAACTGCTGCACGAAGGTTTCGCGCACCTCAGGCCCCACTTCAAAAGCTTGCGGGCCGATAGCAGGGCCAAGCCAGACCAATACTTCGGCAGGTGGTACCGCCAGGCTGTCGAGGGTAGCTTCCAGTACACCCGCCGCCAGCCCACGCCAACCGGCATGGGCTGCTGCGACGCGAGTGCCGGCACGGTCACAAAACAACGCTGGCAGACAATCAGCCGTCATCGCCGTGCAGGCGATACCGGGTGTCGACGTCCAGCTGGCATCGGCCGTGACCACCCGGCTTGGGTCCGCATGGGCCACGACAGTGCCGTGGACCTGCTGCAGCCAGGCCGGTTGAATGGAGAAATGCTCGGTAAGACGACGGCGGTTTTCGGCGACAGCTTCGGGGCTGTCGTCGACATGATCGCCGAGATTGAGGCTGTCGAACGGCGCCAGACTGACGCCGCCCGCACGGGTGGTGACGCAGGCTTTGACCCCGGCCGGCGCGGGCCAGTCAGGAATCAGCCAGTCATTCATCCGATGAACGCCTCACGGTCTTGCTTGAGCAGGGTCAGCAACCAGACGAAATCTTCCGGCAACGGCGATTCCCAGCTCATGCGCACACCGGTCGTCGGATGATCCAGTTCCAGGAAACGCGCATGCAGCGCCTGACGCGGGAAGCTTTTCAGCGACTCGACCATGGTCGGGTTGGCGGCTGGCGGAATGCGGAAACGGCCGCCGTAGGCAGGATCTCCGACCAACGGGAAGTTGATGTGCGCCATGTGCACGCGAATCTGGTGCGTACGACCGGTTTCCAGCTTCACCCGCACGTGAGTGTGGGAGCGGAAACGCTCGAGCACACGGTAATGGCTGACGGCTTGCTTGCCACCTTCCATCACCGCCATGCGCTGGCGCTGCTGGCCGTGGCGACCGATCGGTGCATTGATCTTGCCACCGGCCGTCACCACACCAATCACGATGCACTCATAGATGCGGCTGACGCTACGGCTCTGCAACTGTGTAACCAGCTGCGTCTGCGCTTGAATGGTCTTGGCCACTACCATCAGACCGGTGGTGTCCTTGTCCAGACGATGCACGATACCGGCGCGGGGCACATTAATGATGTCCGGCACGTGGTGCAGCAAGGCGTTGAGCAGCGTGCCGTCGGCATGACCGGCAGCCGGATGCACCACCAGGCCCGCAGGCTTGTTGATCACCAGGATGTCGTCGTCTTCATAGACGATATCCAGGGCAATGTCTTGAGCGACCCATTCACCTTGAGCTTCCTGCTCGGCAGTCAACTCAAGGATGGCGCCGCCATGGACGATGTCTCGCGGGCGGATAACCGCCCCATCCACAGTCAGGCGGCCGTCTTTGATCCAGGCGGAAAGGCGCGAGCGCGAGTGCTCAGCGAATAATTGTGCGGCGACTTGATCGAGGCGTTGGCCGCCCAATTCGGACGGCACCTCTGCGCGAAGTTCAATTTTATCGGACATGCTCAGACTAGGCGTCGGCACAGCCTTTGGTTTCGGCTGCGCGCTTGTGGTTAAATACGGCGTCTTTTGCCCCGAGGCTATTCAACGGGGCGCTCATCATAACAGGACGGCCACGCCCAAGACAGCGGCCGTCATAGGGACGCAAGCCGCCATGCAAGTGAAACACCTGCTGCTGATCGCCATCCTCGCATTGACCGCTGCTTGCTCATCGAAGGAAGTCGTAGACGAAAACCTCAGTGAAGTGGAGCTGTACCAGCAGGCTCAAGCCGACCTGGACAATAGCAGCTACACCAGCGCCATCGCCAAGCTGAAGGCTCTGGAATCGCGTTATCCGTTCGGTCGCTATGCCGATCAGGCGCAACTCGAGCTCATCTACGCCAACTACAAGAACACCGAGCCAGAGGCTGCAAAGTCTGCTGCGGAGCGTTTCATTCGTTTGCACCCACAGCATCCGAACGTCGATTACGCTTACTACCTCAAGGGTCTGACTTCTTTCGATCAGGACGTCGGCCTGCTGGCGCGTTTCCTGCCGCTGGACATGACCAAGCGTGACCCGGGCGCCGCCCGCGACTCTTATAACGAGTTCGCCCAGCTGACCAGCCGCTTCCCGAACAGCCGCTACGCACCGGATGCCAAGCAGCGCATGATCTATCTGCGCAACCTGCTGGCCGCCTACGAAATTCACGTGGCCGACTACTACCTGACCCGTCAGGCTTATGTCGCCGCTGCGAACCGCGGTCGTTACGTGGTGGAAAACTTCCAGGAAACCCCTGCGGTCGGCGACGGCCTGGCAGTGATGACCGAGTCCTACATGCGCCTTCACCTGGATGAACTGGCCGCCACCAGCCTGGAAACCCTGAAGCTCAACTACCCGAACCACCCAAGTCTGGTAGATGGTCAGTTCGTACCGTCGGTGGCCGAAGCCGACAACCGTTCGTGGCTGAGCAAGGCGACCCTGGGTGTGATCGAGTCCCGTCCGCCGCTGCCACCAGGCGAAACCCGCGCCAACCAGGACGTGCAGCGGCAGTTCCAGGCCGCCAAGGACGCAATCCCTAGCGAGCTCAAGCCTAAAGACGCCGAAGGCGACGTGATCGAAGAAGAAAATCACGAGGCGGAAGGCAACAACGACGACCGTTCCTGGTTCAGCTACATGACCTTCGGTGTGTTCGACTGACACCTGGGTTGCATAAAAAGGGAGACTTTCGAGTCTCCCTTTTTTATTTCAGCGTTTTATTACGCTGTGCGCCTGCGAGGTCCTTGGCTAAACTGCCAACTCATCATTCAAAAAGCAGCTCACCATGCTTCGTCTATTGTTCTGGATTGCCCTGATTGCCGCAGCAGTATGGTTCTGGCGCAAGTTCAAGGGTCAGTCCTCTGCCCCAAAATCTCCTGGCGAGCGAGAAGCCGCGCCGATGGTCCGTTGCGCCCATTGCGGTGTACATCTGCCCCGCGACCGTGCCCTGAATCTGGAACAACAATGGTATTGCAGCCAGGCTCATCTTGAGCAAGGCCCAGGCTCCAGTGACCGCTGAGACAATCAGTCCCGGCGACAAACAGGCCAAGCGACTGCTGCGCCTCTATCATCTGTACCGTTTGACCATTGGCATCATCCTGGTGCTGATTTCCAGCGACATGGACAACCCACTGCTGACGTCTGCCAACGACGCTTTATTGCGCAGTGGCAGTTGGTTGTATCTGGCCCTGAATATTTTGCTGGTGGTGTTTCCCGGAAACACACGACGCCCCGGGCAAATGTTCAGTCTGGCGCTGATCGACGTTCTACTGCTCAGCGGCCTGTTCTACGCCGCCGGCGGTGTCGCCAGCGCCATTGGCAATCTCCTGATCGTCTCGGTGGCCATCAGCAATACCCTGTTGCGAAGGCGTCTCGGCCTGTTGATTGCCGCTGTCGGTGCTTTGGGCATTGGCGGTTTCAGCGTACTCCTGAGCCTCGATCATTCCGCCAGCGCCAATGATTACCTGCAAGTGGGTACGCTCGGCACCCTGTGCTTTGCAGCGGCATTGCTGGTGCAAGGCCTGACACGGCGCGTTGAAGTCAGCGAAACCCTGGCGCAACAGCGGGCCAGCGAAGTGGTCGGCCTCGAAACCCTCAATACCCTGATCCTGCAACGCATGCGCACCGGCATCCTGGTGCTCGACGAACGTCGATACGTGCAACTGGCCAACCACGGCGCCCTGAACCTGCTTGGTTGCGGCACCCTCGACGGCCGATCGATCGACGACTGCGCTCCAGCCCTGGTCGAGCGCCTGCAACGGTGGCTCGACAATCCGGTTCGTCGCCCCCAGAGCCTTAAAATCGAACGCACCGGCCTGGAGTTGCAACCGAACTTCATAGCGCTAGACCAAAGCCCACAACACCAGACGCTGGTCTTCCTCGAAGACCTTGCCCACATCGCACAGCAGGCCCAGCAATTGAAGCTCGCAGGCCTGGGCCGTTTGACCGCCAGCATCTCCCATGAAATCCGCAATCCGCTGGGCGCCATCAGTCATGCCGCACAACTGTTGCGCGAATCAGAGGAACTGAACGCTGCCGATCGCCGTCTGACGCAGATTATTCAAGATCACTCCCAGCGCATGAATCGTGTCATCGAAAACGTCCTGCAATTGTCCCGCCGCGAACAAACCGTGCCGCAACGGCTCGACCTGAAACCGTGGCTGGAGCACTTCGTGGCGCAGGCCCGCGAAGTAACAAGCCAGAACCAGCACATTCATCTGAACATCGGCGCCGGGGATTTCAAAACCCTGATGGACCCGAACCAGTTGAGCCAGATCCTCGATAACCTGTTGCGTAATGCCTGGCGCCACAGCAGCCAGGAGCAAGCGCAGGTTCGGCTTGATCTGTTCATCGACCGCGACAGCCAACTACCGACCCTCGACATCCTCGACAACGGCCCCGGAGTTGCCCCGGAGTTGCAAACGCATCTGTTTGAACCGTTTTTCACCACCAGCCCGCAAGGCACAGGCCTGGGGTTGTATCTGTCCCGTGAGCTGTGCGAAAGCAATCAGGCCCGCCTGGACTTCAAGCCACACCAAGAGGGCGGCTGCTTTCGCATCACCTTTGCTCACGGACGGAAACAAAGTTGAACATGGGACTACGGCAAAAAGTCCTGGTCGTCGATGACGAGCCGGACATCCGCGAACTCCTGGAAATCACCCTGGGACGGATGAAACTCGAGACCTTCAGTGCCCGCAATGTTGCCGAGGCGCTGGCGCTATTGAAACGCGAGACCTTCGACCTGTGCCTGACCGACATGCGTATGCCGGACGGCTCCGGCCTTGAGCTGGTGCAATACATCCAGCAACGTTATCCACAGGTGCCCGTGGCGATGATCACGGCTTATGGCAGCCTCGACACCGCGATCAATGCGCTCAAGGCCGGGGCCTTCGACTTTTTGACCAAACCGGTGGACCTCACCCGCCTGCGCGAACTGGTCACCAACGCCCTGCTGCTCCCCGTAGCAGAGGTCGCCATTGACCGACGTTTGCTCGGTGATTCATTGCCGATGCGCACGCTACGCAAGCACATCACCAAACTGGCGCGCAGTCAGGCACCGGTGTACATCAGTGGCGAATCCGGTAGCGGTAAAGAATTGGTCGCGCGCCTGATCCATGACCAGGGCCCCCGCGCCAACCAACCGTTCATTCCGATCAACTGCGGAGCGATTCCGTCGGAACTGATGGAAAGCGAGTTTTTTGGCCACCGCAAAGGCAGCTTCAGCGGTGCCATCGAAGACAAGCCCGGCCTGTTCCAGGCGGCCCAAGGCGGTACCCTTTTCCTCGACGAAGTGGCTGATCTGCCACTGGCGATGCAAGTCAAACTGTTGCGCGCCATTCAGGAAAAAGCCGTGCGTCGTGTCGGCGGGCAGCAGGAGACGTTGGTTGATGTACGCATCCTTTGTGCAACGCACAAGGACCTGGATGCCGAAGTCGCCGCCGAGCGCTTTCGACAGGATCTGTACTACCGCTTGAACGTCATCGAGATTCGAGTGCCACCTTTGCGCGAGCGCCGCGATGACATCGAAACACTGTCCAGTCACATGCTCAAACGCCTCGCCGCCGACACCGGTCAACCTGCGGCAAAACTCCACCCGCAAGCCCTCGATGCGCTGAAAAGCTACCGCTTCCCTGGCAACGTCCGGGAGCTGGAAAACATGCTCGAACGTGCGCATACGTTGTGCGAGAACAAGCAGATCGAAGCGAGCGACTTGCGCCTGGCCGAAGGCAACTGCGCCGTCGAAGGCGGCCTGCCGGATCTGACGCAGATCGACAATCTGGAAACCTATCTGGAAAACGTCGAACGCCAGTTGCTGCTTCAGGCGCTGGAAGAAACCCGCTGGAACCGCACGGCGGCGGCTCAGCGGTTGAACCTTTCGTTCAGGTCGATGCGGTATCGATTGAAGAAATTAGGGTTGGATTAAGCATTAAAGATCGCAGCCTTCGGCAGCGCCTGCATGGCTGCGATCTTTTGACTTTACGTCAGATCCGCCCGCTCGGCGCATACGGCGCCGGATCAATAATCGGCGCCCGCCCCAGCATCACATCGGCAAACAACTGACACGATGCTGGCGCCAGCACCAACCCGTTACGGTAGTGCCCGCAGTTGAGCCAGAGCCCTTCAAACCCCGGTACTCGACCGATGTAAGGAATGCCTTCCGGCGATCCCGGGCGTAATCCGGCCCAATGTCCGACCACTTCGGCGTCGGCCAGGGCAGGAATCAATTCCTCCGCCGAGGCCTTGAGGCTTTCCAGCGCCGACCGGGTGGGTGTCTTGTCGAAACCTTCATGTTCCAGTGTGCTGCCGATCAGGATGTGACCATCGCGCCGGGGTATCGCATAACGCCCCTTGGCCAGAACGATACTCGGCAGGAAATCCGCCGCGCACTTGTAGAGGATCATCTGCCCTTTCACGGGCTCGACGGGCAGTTCAAGGCCCAGGCCCTTGAGCAGATCACCGCTCCATGCGCCTGCGGTCAAGACCACTTGATCGCCATGGATGACACCAGTGGCCGTGTGCACGCCGACCACTTTATCGCCGTCACGAACAAACCCGCTGACTTCGCATTGCTCATGAATCGTCACGTTCGGCAGCGCCAGCAACGCGGCCTTCAGCGACTTCACCAGGCGTGGATTACGCACATTGGCCACATCGGCCATGTGGATCGCCCGGGAAAAACCGCCGCCCAGCACCGGAACCGCGTCGTGAGCCGCCGAGATATCCACAGCCCTCAAAGGACGGTTTTCCCGAACGGCCCAAGCCAGCGCTTCGGCCTCGTCATTCAGGTCGAGCCAGTACAGGCCAGTGATATGCACTTCAGGATCGACGCCAGTCGCTGCAAACAAGCGCTCGCCCAGCTGTGGATAAAAATCCTGGGACCAATGAGCCAACGCAGTCACTGCCGGGCTGTAGCGCCACGGGTAAAGTGGCGAAACGATCCCGCCGCCGGCCCAGGAAGATTCCTGGCCGACGCTCGAACGATCCAGCAGCACAACACTCTGCACTTCGGACGCCAGATTGAATGCCGTCAGCAAACCAATCACACCGCCGCCGACAATCACCACTTGCTGTTGCCTGGTCATGTTCTGATCCAACCATTCATTAGACATAGGGCGCAAAAGGCACCCGAAAGAAATCTCAACGCCCCCAGCAATCCTTGGTGGTCAGGCCGGATGCGGCGTTGACCATGCCGAGCACACCGGTGTTGGTGATGGTGAAATCACCACACTTGTCTGTGGCCATGCTGCCGTCCGCCTTGCGCACAGCCGTCAGCAGGAAGGACTGGTCGGTCAGCGTCGAAGTGATCGTGTAGTAGTCGTTGCCGGGGCTCAGGCCGGCAGCACCGGTGTAGGCATTTTTTTGCGAGTAGAAGCGTTCAAGCATCTGCGCTTGTTCAGACAGCAGCCCGGCCACTTCGGCGCGTCGCCCTTTCTGCAGATATTCGGTAAAACTCGGTGCAGCAATGGTCATGACAATACCGATGATTGCAATCACGATCATGATTTCGATCAGGGTAAAGCCGCGGTTGAATCTGTGCATGCCTCAACTCTCACTTACTGTATTTGTCGCCACATGATGCGACGGCTGCCGCCGCCGGTTTTTTCCACCCCTTGGGCGTTGTCGCCACTGGAGTCACTGTCGATTTCGGTGTTGTCATCGTCAATGGCGCTTGTGTCCTCTCCGACAAACACAACCCCGCTTGAAATCGCATCGGGGTTATCGACCACGCCATCGCCATTACTGTCGAGCATCTTAACGCTGAACGCCTCGGGCAGCTTCAGGCAGATTGGTCTCAACCCCACTTTGTCGTGATAGAAACCATACCAGTGACCAGAGGCCAGGCAACGCTCCCGGTTCAGGGCGGGCTTGTCCGGCGGTGAAAAGGACCAGGCGGGAACTGCAAGACACATCGCCAAAACAGCGCCGCACACACGAATCCGAAAACCTACGCGCTGCTCAATATTTCGCATAAGTGCTCTCCACCACACTGCGAGAACTGCCCACAATGCCTACCGCTGTTACCCGGTACAGCGTCGCTGGCGTATTGATCGGCACGTTCACCACATTTCGTACGACACCTAAATTTTGCACGCCATAAAAGCCCTTGCCGGATGCGATCCACGTCACCCCCGACGTGGTATTGAACCCTGCTGCCGTTATCACCGACGACTCAGCCGGTGGCGCGCATTGGCGAACACCGCTGCACACCGGCAGCGAATAGCTGTCTCGCTGCACTGCGCTTTCGCCCACTCGCAGCACGGCTTCGGCGCTCTGGAACGTTTGATTGCGCAGAGCCACACTGCCGGCCATTTTTTCCTGCAGCGTGGCACTCTGCATCGATGAAATGCCGATCAGCGTCAGCAACAACAAAAACACCAGACTGACCAGCAGCGCCATGCCGCGCTCGGATTGGCAACTCATTGATCGCCCTCTCACAGCAAGCGGTTGCGCAAGGCGGCAACCACATTGAAGGTTTGATCACGGACCCTGTGGTTGGGGTCATACAGCGTCAGCGTCAGACGAACGCTGCGGATGCGCGCAGGGTCCGTCGGGTTGCTGCTGTAACTGGACGCGCCGATGTCAGTGGCGGAACTGGCGAGACCGAAGCTCACATCGAACGCACTGACATTATTCACCAGCACCTGTTGCGCGCCCTCTCCGCTCCCCATCGACAGTTGATTGTTGCTGAAGCGGTAAATCACCCGCCGGATCGGAAACGCCAGTTGCCCCGGTGGGGGCGTCGAGGCCTCGCTATGTGCCGTTGCACTGTTGCGACAATCGGAAATCACCGTCCAGCTGGGCTTGCCGCCATTGCTGCCGACATCCGCCGTTATCAACGTCAATTTGCGGGCGGAGTTGTCCCAACGAATCGGCGACATCTGGCTTGCCGCGAAGTCCTTTTTCAAGCTCGAATCGGTGATCGTCCCCTGGCAGCCGAACATGCCGACCATACGGATTTCCTGGATCAGTTTGCTCAGCACGAAACGCGCATCTTCCTGCATGGTGGCTGCGGCGTTCTGGCTGAGATACGTGTTTTTGGACGCGATGAACACTTGCACTACACCCAGCACGACGATCAGGCTCAGCGCCAGGGCGATCAGCAATTCGATGAGGCCAAAGCCTTTGCTGCCGCGGCTCACGGGGTCATCACCGGGTCGACGGTTGCGCGGCTGGTCAGGACGAAACTGCGTCGCGAATCAGCCATGTTGGCCGCTCGCGAGTCGTACCATTCGATGGTGATCGTGTACACCCGTTGATTGACGGTGATGCTGCCGGTGGCAGTGGGGCCGCCAAAACCGATGATATTGGTGTTGAAGTCGTAAAGATCCTGATCCCGGGTAACGTTCAGGTTGCCCGACGCGGGTGGCGCAACGGTGTAATCGGCAGTCGCGTTGGCGCGAATGCGGTCCATCATGTCGTAGGCGATAAAGCTCGCCTGGCTGCTCATGCGTGAACTGTCCGTGTACTTCAGCGCATTGAGCTGTAATGCCGCCGCCCCCAGCAACCCCACGCCGAGTATCAACAACGCCACCAGGACCTCGATCAGCGTCATGCCCTTTTGTACAGACCTGCTCCCTGCCCTCATCCGCAACTTCCACCCAAAAGAATCCGTCCGTTCAAACACACATTCAGCGTCCTGCTTTGCTCGCCCAGCACATGACTGATCACCACCCCTGTGGACGGTGATGACAACCCGCCCAGTGGATCGAAATCGATGGCAGTGACCTCTGAGGTTAGCGTCAGGTTTGCACCGCTGCTCATCGCCGGAATAACCCGCAACACATTGGCCAATTTGCCAGTACCGTCATAAACCGCCAGCGCCCCGGTCCAGACACTGTCCCCTGCCATCGGTCGAAGCCGCGTAGTGGCGCCTCGATCGATGGCCTCGAGTCGGGCGAAGTTCAAGCCGCGTTGCAGATCATTGATTTCGGTATCAGCCTTGGTCGATTGCGCCGACCGGGTAAATGCCGGCACGGCCAGCGTCATCAGTACCAGCAAGATCGCAATTGCGAGCAGCAACTCGATCAGCGTGAAACCTTTTGTACGATGATCCATCGATGTCCTCCGTTGCCGTCGGCTATACCTGCATTAACACGCCTGCACATTCGGCCGGCGCTCACACAAGGAACGCGTAAGCCACAGCACTCCAGGGAGGAGGACGTCATGCATCAACGAGGTTTCAGCCTGATTGAACTGCTCATGGGACTGGCAATTGCCGGAATTGTTCTGCAATTGGTCAGCCCGGCGTTTGCTGCACTCAATGAATCGAACCATCGCGAGCAAGCCGCACAGTCGCTTTACGGTGGAATACGCACCGCCAGGACCGAAGCCATCACCCGCAATCAGGCCGTGGTGATCTACGGCATCAACGGCGACTGGAGCCAGGGCTGGCGGATCATTCTGGATATCAGTGGCAAGGGGTATAAGGACAGCCAAAATCCGCTGCTGGCCGAGCGTCTGAGCGCTGCGCAAGTGCCCGTTGCCGGGAATCAAACTGTCCGGCACTTCGTCAGATTCAGCAGTTTGGGCGAACCGCAGTTCGCCAAAGGGGGCTTTCAAGCGGGGACGTTACACATTTGCGCAGCCCACGAACCGGTGAGCCACCAGCAAGTCGTGCTGGCGCCCTCCGGTCGCGTCAGTCTGCGCAGCGACAAGGCTGAACAGGCGTTATGCACAGAAGGGAAGAAACTCAGAGCAGCGAGCGGACGCGCAACTCTTTAGGCATCGAGAACGTGATGTTCTCTTCGCGACCAGCCAGCTCGTCGGCACCGGTGGCGCCCCAAGCCTGCAACTGCTGGATCACGCCACGCACCAGCAC
This sequence comes from Pseudomonas sp. Irchel s3f7, assembly GCF_900187615.1. GTDB lineage: Bacteria > Pseudomonadota > Gammaproteobacteria > Pseudomonadales > Pseudomonadaceae > Aquipseudomonas. The sequence goes on from NZ_FYDO01000006.1 coordinate 27,156, forward strand.
TTCCGGAGCAGAAGCGCCCGCGGTGATACCAATACGCTCTACACCGTCGAACCAGCTCTTTTGCAGGTCTTCGGCGCCGTCGATCAGATAGGCCGGCGTAGACATGCGCTCGGCGAGTTCGCGCAGGCGATTGGAGTTGGAGCTGTTCGGGCTGCCGACCACCAATACCACATCGCACTCGTCGGCCAGTTGCTTGACTGCGTCCTGACGGTTTTGCGTGGCGTAGCAGATGTCATCTTTGCGCGGACCACCGATGGCCGGGAAACGCGCACGCAGTGCGTCGATAACGCGACTGGTATCGTCCATCGACAGCGTGGTCTGGGTCACGAACGCGAGCTTTTCCGGGTTATTCACCTGCAACGCAGCCACATCTTTCTCGTCTTCGACCAGATAGATCGCGCCGCCATTGCCCTCGTCGTACTGGCCCATGGTGCCTTCGACTTCCGGGTGACCGGCATGGCCGATAAGGATGCACTCACGGCCGTCACGACTGTACCGCGCAACTTCGATATGGACTTTGGTCACCAGCGGGCAAGTGGCGTCGAATACTTTCAGCCCACGCCCCGTCGCTTCAGTACGCACGGCCTGGGAAACGCCGTGGGCGCTGAAGATCACGATGACATCGTCTGGCACCTGATCCAGTTCTTCGACAAAGATCGCGCCACGGGAGCGCAGGTCTTCGACGACAAACTTGTTGTGGACCACTTCATGGCGCACATAGATCGGTGGCCCGAAAACTTCCAGGGCGCGGTTGACGATTTCGATCGCCCGGTCCACACCGGCGCAGAAGCCACGGGGATTGGCGAGTTTGATTTGCATGCTGTGCCTCGTGTCTTGCGCGCGAAAACAATGAAAAACCATTGTGGGAACGAGCCTGCTGTGGCGAGGGGGCTTGCCCCCGTTCGATTGCGTAGCAATCGTAAACAGACACCGCAGGCTCATTCAGAAGCGACGCGGCCGATTTCAGGGGCGCTTCGCACCCCAACGGGGGCAAGCCCCCTCGCCACAAAGGCTCGCGCCCACATTTTTGATCGTGTCCGATCAGTTACATTACAGCGCTTTGACGGAAATGATTTCCACGTCAAAGGTCAAGGTCTTGCCAGCCAACGGGTGGTTGAAGTCGATGGTCACTTGAGCATCGTCGAACTCTTTCACCACGCCAGGCAATTCAGTATTGGCCGCATCGTTGAAGATCACCAGCAAACCGGGCGACAGCTCCATGTCCTGGAACTGCGAGCGCGGGATGATCTGTACGTTTTGCGGGTTCGGCTGGCCGAAAGCGTTTTCCGGCTCGATGTTCAGCGTGCGCTTGTCACCGGCCTTGAAACCGAACAATGCCGCTTCGAAACCTGGCAACAGGTTGCCATCACCGACTTTGAAGGTCGCCGGGGCTTTGTCGAAGGTGCTGTCCACCGTGTCGCCGTTCTCCAGGCGCAATGCGAAGTGCAAGGTGACTTCCGTGTTCTGGCCGATGCGTTGCTCAGCCAATACCTGTTCAGTCATTTACGGCTTCTCCGGTCTTTTTACTTTTGAACATGTCCAGTGCCAGCATTACCGCACCAACCGTGATGGCGCTGTCGGCAACGTTGAAGGCCGGGAAACGCCAGCGATCCTGCCAATGCACCAGAATGAAATCGATCACATGGCCCAGGGCAATGCGGTCATACAAATTGCCTAGCGCGCCACCCAACACCAGTGCCAGGGCAACTGCCAGCCAGGTTTCGTTGCGTCCCAGACGCTTGAGCCAGACCACCAGCACTGCACTGACCACGATGGCGATCAGGGCAAACAACCAGCGCTGCCAGCCAGAGCTGTCAGCCAGGAAGCTGAACGCAGCGCCAGTGTTGTAGGCCAGGGTCCAGCTGAACAAATCGGGAATCACGACGATCTGCTGATACATCTCAAGCTTGCCTTCGAAGTAAAACTTGCTGGCCTGGTCGATGACCAGAACCAGCAGGCTCAACCAAAGCCAGCTCAGCCGTCCGAAACGGCCAATGGCATTAGGCATAGTGACGAACCTCGCCTGCGCCGCTGATGTTATCGACACAACGGCCGCAGATTTCAGGATGCTCCGGGTTCACGCCGACGTCTTCACGGCAGTGCCAGCAACGGGCGCACTTGGCGTGGCTCGACTTGACGATTTGCAGCTTCAAGCCGCCGACTTCGGTCACCACGGCATTGGCCGGCGCTTGCACCAGCGGTGCAACAGCGGCGGTCGAGGTGATCAGTACAAAGCGCAGCTCGTTGCTCAGCTTGGCCAGATCGGCGCTCAGCGCGTCTTCGGCGAACAGTGTCACTTCGGCCTGCAGGTTGCCACCGACAGCCTTGGCGGCGCGCTGGATTTCCATTTCCTTGTTGACCGCAACCTTCACGGCCATGATCCGGTCCCAATACGCGCGACCCAGTTCGAAACCTTCCGGCAATTCGGTCAGGCCTTCGTACCAGGTGTTGAGCATTACCGACTCGTTACGCTCACCCGGCAGGTATTGCCACAGCTCGTCGGCGGTGAAGGCCAGGATCGGTGCGATCCAGCGAACCAGCGCTTCGGAGATGTGGAACAGCGCGGTTTGCGCCGAACGACGGGCCTTGCTGTTGGCGCCGGTGGTGTACTGGCGGTCCTTGATGATGTCGAGGTAAAAACCACCCAGCTCCTGCACGCAGAAGTTGTGGATCTTCGAGTACACGTTCCAGAAACGGTATTCGCCGTAGTGCTCTTGCAGCTCGCGCTGCAGCAGCAAGGTGCGGTCCACGGCCCAACGGTCCAGCGCGAGCATTTCTTCGGCTGGCAGGATGTCGGTCGCCGGGTTGAAGCCGGTCAGGTTCGACAGCAGGAAGCGCGCGGTGTTACGAATACGCCGGTAGGCGTCCGCACTGCGTTGCAGGATCTGCTCGGAAACGGCCATTTCGCCCGAATAGTCGGTCGATGCAACCCACAGACGCATGATGTCGGCGCCCAGGGTGTCGTTGACTTTCTGCGGTGCAATGACGTTGCCCAGGGACTTGGACATTTTGCGGCCGGACTCGTCGACGGTGAAGCCGTGAGTCAGCAGCTCGCGATACGGCGCGTGGTTGTCGATGGCGCAACCGGTCAGCAGGGACGAGTGGAACCAGCCACGGTGCTGGTCCGAACCTTCCAGGTACAGGTCGGCGCGCGGACCGGTTTCGTGGCCCATAGGGTGCGAACCGCGCAGGACATGCCAGTGCGTGGTGCCCGAATCGAACCAGACGTCCAGCGTGTCGCTGATCTTGTCGTACTGCGGCGCTTCATCGCCCAGCAGCTCGGCGGCGTCCAGCTTGAACCAGGCCTCGATGCCTTCGACTTCAACGCGCTTGGCGACTTCTTCCATCAGTTCAACGGTACGAGGGTGCAGCTCGCCGCTTTCCTTGTTCAGGAAAAACGGGATCGGCACGCCCCAGTTGCGCTGACGGGAAATGCACCAGTCAGGACGGTTGGCGATCATCGAGTGCAGACGCGCCTGGCCCCAGGCCGGAACGAACTGAGTCTCTTCGATGGCTTTGAGCGAGCGCTGGCGCAGGGTGTCGCCAGTCACTGGCTGCTTGTCCATGCCGATGAACCACTGCGCGGTGGCGCGGTAGATCAGCGGGGTCTTGTGGCGCCAGCAGTGCATGTAGCTGTGTTCGATGATGGTGGTGTGCAGCAGCGCACCGACTTCAGTCAGCTTGTCGACGATGGCCGGGTTGGCCTTCCAGATGAACTGGCCGCCGAAGAACTCCAGCGAGGTCGCGTACACGCCGTTGCTCTGGACCGGATTGAGGATGTCGTCGTTGACCATGCCGTACTTCTTGCAGGTCACGAAGTCGTCCACGCCATAGGCCGGAGCGGAGTGAACCACACCAGTGCCAGCGCCCAGCTCAACGTAGTCGGCCAGGTAAACCGGCGACAGACGGTCGTAGAACGGGTGACGGAAATTGATCAGTTCCAGTGCTTTACCGGTCGTGGTCGCAATGACCGAACCTTGCAGCGAGTAGCGCGCCAGGCACGACTCGACCAGCTCTTCAGCCAGCACCAGCAGTTTGTCGCCGACATCGACCAGGGCGTAGTTGAATTCAGGGTGAACGTTCAGCGCCTGGTTGGCCGGGATGGTCCACGGGGTGGTGGTCCAGATCACGATCGAGGCAGGCTTGGCCAGCGACGGCAGGCCGAAAGCGGCAGCCAGTTGGGCTTCATCGGCAATCGGGAACGCCACGTCGATGGTCGAGGACTTCTTGTTCTCGTACTCGACTTCCGCTTCAGCCAGGGCCGAACCGCAGTCGAAGCACCAGTTCACAGGCTTCAAGCCCTTGAACACGAAACCGCCCTTGACGATTTCGGCCAAGGCGCGGATTTCACCGGCCTCGTTCTTGAAGTCCATGGTCTTGTACGGGTTGGCGAAGTCGCCCAGCACGCCGAGACGGATGAACTCGGACTTCTGGCCTTCGATCTGCTCCGTGGCGTAGGCCCGGCACAGTTCGCGGGTCTTGTCCGCGCCCAGGTTCTTGCCGTGGGTCACTTCGACTTTGTGCTCGATCGGCAGACCGTGGCAGTCCCAGCCCGGAACATAAGGCGCATCGAAACCCGACAGGGTCTTCGAGCGGATGATCATGTCCTTGAGAATCTTGTTCAGCGCATGACCGATGTGAATCGAGCCGTTGGCGTACGGAGGGCCGTCGTGCAATACGAACTTCGGACGATCCTTGCCAATCTCGCGCAACTTTCCGTACAGGCCAATACTGTCCCAGCGCTGCAGAATCTGCGGTTCGCGCTGTGGCAGGCCGGCCTTCATTGGGAAGGCGGTGTCCGGAAGGTTTAGCGTGGCTTTATAGTCGGTCATTTAAGGCTCTTCATTAGCGATGGGCGCTAGGTGCGGCTAGTGCACGGGCGGCGGCGACATCCGCGCTGATCGCCGTTTTCAGCGCCTCCAGAGAGGCGAAACGCTGCTCTTCACGCAGCTTGTGGTGGAAAACCACCGTTAACCGCCGGTCATACAGATCGCCGGCAAAATCTAAAAGATGTACTTCCAGGTGGGCTTTGCCATCACCTTGGACCGTAGGCCGCACGCCGATATTGGCGACGCCGGGGCAGTTCTTGCCGTCGATCTCGACGTCGACCAGGTACACCCCGGTGAACGGCACACGACGGCGTTTGAGTTGAATATTGGCGGTGGGTGTACCCAACTGCCGGGCGAGCTTCTGACCATGCAACACCCGACCGGCGATCCGGTAAGGTCGACCCAGCAGACGTTCGGCCAGGGCGAAGTCAGCGGCGGCCAGAGCGTTACGCACCTGCGTGCTGCTGACACGGATGCCATCCAGTTCGACTGTCTGCGCCGCTTCAACGGTAAAACCCTGAACCATGCCGGCCTGCAGCAGAAAATCGAAATCCCCTGCCCGGTCACAGCCGAAACGGAAGTCGTCACCGACCTCCAGATGCTGCACGCCGAGGCCGTCCACCAGAATGGTATCGACGAACTCACTGGCGCTGAGCTTGCTCAGACGCTGGTTGAAAGCCAGGCACAAAACGCGATCAACGCCTTCGGCGGCCAACAACTGCAGTTTGTCCCGCAGGCGGGCCAGACGGGCCGGTGCGGTGTCCGGAGCAAAGAACTCGCGCGGTTGCGGCTCGAAAATCACCACGCAGCTGGGCACGCCCAACTCGAGCGCACGCTCACGCAGCCGCGCCAGGATAGCCTGGTGGCCACGGTGTACACCGTCAAAGTTGCCAATAGTGGCGACGCAGCCCCGATGCTGGGGGCGCAGATTGTGGAGGCCTCGAACCAGCTGCATAACGCGCTTCTTGCTCATAAAGTGGTCGATTATAACCACACCCGGCGGCCGACGACAGGCAACACCGTAACCCAAAGTGATCGAGCCGACCAAACCGTCGGCTCGCCCCTGTTTATTGAGGCCCGAACCTCAGCCCAGCGTCTTGCGATTGAAGTCGCGCAAACGAAAGCCCATCAACACTAACATGCCGAAATACGTCACCACACCAGCGGCCACCAAGGCACCCAGGCGCAGGAAACGCTCGAGCATCTGCCCCTCGCCCCAGGCCGGCATGAAATGCATCCCGGCCAGCAATACGCCAGACATCACCGAGACCGCGATCACCAGCTTCAAGCCGAACTTCGCCCAGCCCGGTTGCGGCTGGTACATCTGCTGCTTGCGCAGTTGATAGAACAACAGCCCCGCATTCAGGCAGGCACCGGCACTGATAGCCAGCGCCAGACCGGCGTGAGCCAATGGCCCGATCAGCATCAGGTTGAACAATTGAGTCACGACGAGCGTGAAAATCGCGATTTTTACCGGCGTCCGGATGTTTTGTTGCGCATAAAAGCCGGGAGCCAGCACTTTGATCACAATAATCCCCAGCAATCCGACCGAATAGGCAATCAGGGCACGCTGGGTCATCGCCGCGTCAAACGCACTGAACTGGCCGTACTGGAACAACGAAACCGTCAATGGCTCGGCCAGAATCCCCAACGCCAGGGAACACGGCAGCACCAGCACAAAGCACAGGCGCAGCCCCCAATCGAGGATGCGCGAATACTCGTGGCGATCCTTGCTGGCATAGGTTTTGGCCAGCGTTGGCAACAGAATCGTACCCAGCGCCACGCCCAGTACGCCGGACGGCAATTCCATCAAACGGTCGGCGTAGTACATCCACGACACGGAGCCGGCGACCAGGAACGAAGCAAAAATGGTGTTGATGATCAGCGAGATCTGGCTCACCGACACGCCGAGAATCGCCGGCAACATCTGCTTCATCACCCGCCAGACGCCGCTGTCGCGCAGACTCAGGCGCGGCAGCACCAGCATGCCGATTTTTTTCAGGTGCGGCAGCTGATAGAGCAACTGCGCCAATCCGCCCGCCAATACGGCCCAGCCGAGCGCCATCACGGGAGGATCGAAGTACGGCGTCAGAAACAGCGCAAAGATGATCATGCTGACGTTCAGCAGGGTCGGCACAAAGGCCGGCACCGAAAAACGGTTCCAGGTATTGAGGACCGCGCCAGCCAGTGAGGATAAGGAAATCAGCAGAATGTAGGGAAAGGTGACCCGCAGCAGGCTGGTAGTCAGCTCGAATTTTTCCGGTGTATCGGTGAAACCCGGTGCCGTCACCCAGATAATCCACGGCGCAGCAATCATCCCCAGCACCGTCACCAGCGCCAGCACGAGCGTCAGCAGGCCCGAGACATAAGCGATAAAGGTTCGTGTCGCCTCCTCACCCTGCTGGCTCTTGTATTCGGCAAGAATCGGCACGAATGCTTGAGAAAACGCCCCCTCGGCGAAAATCCGGCGCAGCAGATTGGGCAGTTTGAAGGCGATAAAGAAGGCGTCAGTCGCCATTCCCGCGCCAAATGTGCGCGCAATGAGGGTGTCACGAACAAACCCAAGAACCCGGGAAAGCATTGTGATAGAGCTGACGGCGGCCAACGATTTGAGCAGATTCATTGAAAGAGTTTGTGCCTGTCGATAAACAGCAGGCGAATAAAGCGCCCACTTATGCGATACTCCGCGCCGCAACAGCACAGAGCCAAAGCTCGCGAGTTTACAGGTCGCACGCTGGAAAGAAATCTCCAAGCTTGCATCACCTACCACTTAGCGGAACGTCTCAACCGCCCTTGACAAGACCTCAACTCATCGGCATGATTCGCGGCCTATTTTGTTTGCTATTTCCTAAAAAGTCTTTCGAGGAGCTCGACGGTGGCCAACTCACCTTCCGCCAAAAAACGTGCAAAACAGGCTGAGAAGCGTCGCAGCCACAACGCCAGCCTGCGTTCCATGGTTCGTACCTACATCAAGAATGTAGTTAAGGCCATCGACGCAAAAGACGCTGAAAAAGCTCAAGCTGCATACGTTCTGGCTGTGCCAGTTATCGACCGTATGGCCGATAAAGGCATCATCCACAAGAACAAGGCTGCTCGCCATAAGAGCCGTTTGAATGGCCACGTTAAGGCCCTGAACGTTGCCGCTGCTGCCTAAGCGACTCGTTCATTAAAAAACCGACCTCAGGGTCGGTTTTTTATTGCCTGCGATTTGGCGGACACACAAAACTGTAGGAGCGAGCTTGCTCGCGATGACGGATTAACATTCAGCATTTGTGCTGGCTGGATATCCGCTATCGCGAGCAAGCTCGCCCCTACAGTTCGATTGACGTCCGATTACTGAGCGTGAGCCCACGGCAAAATCGGAATCGCCGTCACCGCATTCTGCGGGCTGCCTTCGATCAAGCGATCGCTGTACACCAGATACACCAGCGTATTGCGCTTCTTGTCGAGGAAGCGCACCACCTGCATGGTCTTGAAGACCAGCGAGGTACGCTCCTTGAACACCTCGTCACCATCCTTGAGCTCGCCCTTGAAGCTGATCGGCCCAACCTGACGACAAGCGATAGACGCCTCGGCACGATCTTCGGCCAAACCAAGACCACCCTTCATGCCGCCAGTCTTGGCGCGGGACAGATAGCAGGTCACACCTTCGACCTTGGGATCGTCAAAAGCCTCGACCACAATCCGGTCATTCGGCCCGACGAATTTGAACACCGTCGACACCTGACCAATCTCTTCGGCCGAAGCCAGCAGCGGCATCGCCAACAGCAACCCCAACAATCCTTTTGCCACGCGCATTCAGTTATTCCTTTTAGACCAGGATCAGGTTGTCGCGGTGAACCAGTTCCGGTTCCGCCATGTAACCCAACAGACCGACAATCGCATCAGACGACTGACCGATGATTTTTTGCGCCTCGAGCGCGCTGTAGTTGGCCAGGCCACGCGCAATTTCACGACCGTCCGGCGCCACGCACACAACCATTTCGCCGCGACGGAAACTGCCCTGGACCAATTTGACGCCAACCGGCAGCAAACTTTTGTTGCCTTGGGACAACGCCGTCACCGCCCCCGCATCGAGCACCAGGGTACCGCGGGTTTGCAGATGCCCGGCCAGCCACTGCTTGCGCGCCGCGAGCATGCCGCGCTCAGGCGATAGCAGCGTACCGATGCGCTCGCCCGCCTTGAGGCGATCCAGCACGCGCTCAATGCGCCCACCAACGATGATGGTATGAGCACCGGAACGCGCAGCCAGACGCGCCGCACGCAATTTGGTCTGCATGCCGCCACGACCCAACGCACCACCCGTACTGCCCGCGACCGCATCGAGCGCAGGATCGTCGGCCCGCGCTTCATAAATCAGCTGGGCATCCGGGTTGTTGCGCGGATCGGCGTCGAACATGCCATCGCGATCGGTGAGGATCACCAGCAGATCAGCTTCGACCAGGTTGGCGACCAATGCCGCCAGGGTGTCGTTGTCGCCGAAACGGATTTCGTCGGTGACCACGGTGTCGTTTTCGTTGATTACCGGGATAACCTTCAGCTCGACCAGCGCACGCAAGGTACTGCGGGCATTCAGGTAGCGCTTGCGGTCGGACAGGTCATCGTGAGTCAGAAGAATCTGCGCGGTGTGCCGACCATGCTCGGCAAAGCTCGATTCCCACGCCTGCACCAACCCCATCTGACCGATGGCAGCAGCGGCCTGAAGCTCGTGCATTGCACTGGGTCGCGCAGTCCAGCCCAAACGGCTCATGCCAGCCGCCACCGCCCCGGAGGACACCAGCACCAACTCGACACCCGCCTCGTGCAAGGCCACCATCTGTTCAACCCAGACACCCATTGCCGCGCGATCCAGGCCTTTGCCGTCCGCCGTCAGCAAAGCGCTGCCGATCTTCACGACCCAACGCTGCGCACCTGTCACCTTGCTCCGCATCATCTTCAACCTTAGCTTGAGGGCAGCGCGACCTAGCACCGCCCGTGACGTTATTCGTGGTTATTCGTGACCAACAATCGATTTCCAGATACTAAAACGCCGCTCGATTGAGCGGCGCTTAAGTTTATCGCAACGAATCAGTCACGCACGTAAATGATTTCCGGACCGTCTTCGTCATCCACATCTTCTTCGTCCCAATCATCATCGCCGATGTCGTGGACCGACTTCACGCCGCTGCGACGCAGGGCACGCTGATCATCCAGCGCCTGCAACTGAGCACGGGCTTCGTCTTCGATGCGCTGATCGAGGTCAGCCAGCTCTTCCTTGTAGGCCGGGTCGTTAGCCAGACGATCGGCACGATCCTCCAGGTAACGCATGATGTCGTGGCACAGGCGCTCGGTGTTCTGCTTGGCGATGGCCGAGATCACGTAGACCGGACCGGTCCACTCCAGGCGATCAACGATTTCCTTGACGCGAGCATCGTGCTCTTCATCGAGGATCTGGTCGCACTTGTTCAGGATCAACCAGCGATCACGCTCAGCCAAGGACGGGCTGAACTTGGTCAGCTCGTTGACGATGACTTCCGCCGCGTCCGGTGCACTGGTGTCATCCAACGGCGCCATGTCGACGAGGTGCAACAGCAGACGCGTACGCGACAAGTGCTTGAGGAAGCGAATCCCCAGGCCTGCGCCGTCGGAAGCACCTTCGATCAGGCCCGGAATGTCCGCAACCACGAAGCTTTTCCAGCGATCGACACTGACCACACCCAGGTTCGGGACCAAGGTAGTGAACGGGTAGTCAGCGACTTTCGGCTTGGCGGCCGACACCGAACGAATGAATGTGCTCTTGCCGGCATTCGGCAAGCCCAGCAGACCCACGTCCGCCAGCACTTTCATTTCCAGCTTCAAGTCACGCTGTTCGCCTGGCTTGCCCGGGGTCGTCTGGCGTGGCGCACGGTTGGTACTGGATTTGAATCGGGTGTTACCCAGACCGTGCCAGCCACCATGAGCCACGAGCAACTTCTGACCAGCCTTGGTCAGGTCGCCAATCACTTCCTGAGTGGCGGAGTCGATCACCGTGGTGCCGACCGGCACGCGCAGCACCAGCTCTTCACCTTTTTTACCGGTGCAGTCAGTGCTGCCGCCATTGGAGCCACGCTCGGCATCGAAGTGCCGGGTGTAACGGTAGTCGACCAGGGTGTTGAGGTTTTCGTCGGCGATCATGTAGACCGAGCCGCCATCACCACCATCACCGCCGTTCGGGCCGCCGTTCTCAATGAATTTCTCGCGACGGAAGCTCATGCAACCGTTGCCGCCGTCACCGGCCTTTACTCGAATCGATACTTCATCAACAAACTTCATAACAAAACGCCTCTCGCCATACGGACGAGCCGAAAAAATCTAGACATAAGACTCTTGCAAAAATGAGCGCAGCGACCTCAATCAACGACCGCGAATACAGCGCTGGAGCCCACCTTCAAACAGCTTTGCAAGAGACTCACCCCACAAACGAAAAAGCCCCGTCGCAAGACAGGGCTTTTCCAGCAACCACGTAATTATGCCGCGACGACTTCAGTCTTCGGGACAATGCTTACGTAACGACGACCGAAGGCGCCCTTTACTTCGAACTTGATCACGCCGTCGATTTTAGCGAACAGAGTGTGATCTTTGCCCATGCCAACGCCGTAGCCAGCGTGGAATTGGGTGCCGCGCTGACGCACGATGATGTTGCCCGGAATGATAACCTGGCCGCCATACATCTTCACGCCAAGGCGTTTGGCTTCTGAGTCGCGACCGTTACGGGTACTACCACCAGCTTTTTTGTGTGCCATGAGTTCAATTCTCCTAGTGAGGAATTAGGCTGAAATTAAGCCTGAATACCGGTGATTTTGATCTCGGTGTACCACTGGCGGTGGCCCATACGCTTCATGTGGTGCTTACGGCGACGGAACTTGATGATGCGGACTTTATCGTGACGACCTTGGGAGATCACTTCAGCCACAACGGTAGCGCCAGCAACAACTGGAGCGCCGATATTCACGTCGTCGCCATTGGCAACCAACAGAACGCGATCAAAGGTAACGGATTCGCCGGTAGCGATTTCCAGTTTTTCGATCTTCAGGTATTCACCTGGGGCGACTTTGTACTGCTTGCCGCCAGTAACGATTACTGCATAAGACATGGTATTTCTCCGATAATCCTGCTCACCCAGCTCTTTATAAGAAGAGGTATTGGCTGGCATGGCTGCATGGGGCTGGAAGGCCCGCTTGCAATTGCGTAAGGCAGGTGCTGCCCAGGAAGTTCAGGGTGCGCGATTGTACGCAAGCCACGCCCCGCTTGCAAGGGGCCGTCTATCGCGCCTTGACACCTGCAAGCGTGGGTCCTAGCATGCCGCGCAACCCCTCTGGAGCGACTGTCTCTGATGCAACCCCAAGCTTTCTACCGCGCGGTGGCGGACGATTTTAGCGCCGTCGACGGCATCATCAAGAAGCAGCTGACTTCCCGAGTACCGTTGGTATCGAAAATCGGCGACTACATTACCTCGGCTGGCGGAAAACGCCTTCGCCCTCTATTAGTGTTGCTGTGTGGCAAGGCACTGGGTCGCGAAGGCGACGAACTGCGTTTGCTGGCCGCGACCATCGAATTCCTGCACACCGCGACACTGCTGCATGACGACGTCGTCGACATGTCCGGCATGCGCCGTGGCCGTTCGACTGCCAACGCCATGTGGGGCAACGCGCCGAGCGTGCTGGTGGGCGATTTCCTGTATTCGCGCTCGTTCGAAATGATGGTCGAACTGGGCTCGATGCCGGTGATGAAGATCCTGTCGCAAGCCACACGCATCATCGCCGAAGGTGAAGTGCTGCAGCTGTCGAAGGTCCGTGACGCCAGCACCACCGAAGAAACCTACATGGAAGTCATCCGCGGCAAGACTGCGATGCTCTTCGAAGCCTCGACCCACAGTGCTGCAGCCCTGTGCGAAGCGACGCCGGAACAGGCTGAAGCCCTGCGCACGTTTGGCGACCATCTGGGTGTGGCCTTCCAGTTGGTCGACGACCTGCTGGACTACAAGGGCGACGCGCAAACCCTGGGCAAGAACGTCGGTGACGATCTGGCCGAAGGCAAGCCGACCCTGCCGCTGATCTACACCATGCGCGAAGGGACGCCGGAACAGGCCGCCCTGGTGCGCAAGGCGATCCAGAAAGGTGGTATCGAAGACCTGGAAAGCATCCGCGAAGCCGTGGAAGCCTCGGGTTCGCTGGAGTACACCGCACAACTGGCCCGTGATTACGTGGCTCGTGCGATCAAGTGCCTCGACGCGCTGCCTGCCAGCGAATACCGCGATGCACTGGTTGAACTGAGCGAGTTCGCGGTCGCGCGTACGCATTGATACGCGCTCTGTAGGAGCCGGCTTGCTGGCGATTGCATCATCCCGGCGTTCCTGACACACCGAGTTGCATGCATCGCCAGCAAGCCGGCTCCTACAGTCCCACCTTCCGGCTCTAAAACCCTATATAATGTGCGCTTTTAGCGATCCTGAATCCAAGGAGCCTTAGTGAGCACGTTGCCACCCTGCCCGAAATGCAATTCCGAATACACCTATGAAGACGGCGCTCAGCTGATCTGCCCCGAGTGCGCCCACGAGTGGTCCGCCGGTGGCGAAGCCGAAGCTGCGTCTGATGACGCGGTGAAGAAAGATTCGGTCGGCAATGTCCTGCAGGACGGCGATACCATCACCGTGATCAAGGACCTCAAGGTCAAGGGCACATCGCTGGTGGTCAAGGTCGGCACCAAGGTCAAGAACATCCGCCTGTGCGATGGCGATCACGATATCGACTGCAAGATCGACGGCATTGGCCCGATGAAGCTCAAATCCGAGTTCGTCAGAAAAGTCTGAATCCGCTGTACTCCATCCCGCGCCCGACGCGGGATGGTGCTTCACCCTCCTCCGTTTCGCTCAGCAAACCCTGGCAATAGCCAAACGCCAGCCGTTTTGACCTGACGCAATCTTTACCCACAAAAAAGTCCAAACCGCCAATAGGGCCTTGCTATTTATTGAATAGGAATTATTCTCATTGAAACCAATCAATGGAGATGAGAACTCATGACTTATTTGATCGACGCCTGGCTGGACCGTCCGCACCCCTACCTCAGGATTTTGCATCGGGAAACCGGGGAAGTCTGTGCGGTACTGGAAGAGGAAGCCTTGAGCGAATTGCAGGATCAAGGTGATCTGGACCTCAACGGTTTGAGTTCCAGCGAACCGGTGGTGCTCAAGGAGCTGGTGCGCAATCTGTTTCTGTTCTGCTATGCCCGGGCGTTGCGCCCGACGAGTGAAGTGCACAACAAGATCGAAGTATGAGCAGCTCGCAAAAAACTGTGGGAGCCAGCCTGCTGGCGATGGTATCAACGCGGTCCTGAAGAAAAAACCGGTCGCCCCTATCGCCAGCAGGCTGGCTCCCACATCAGCGAGTCATGCAGACAGGCCGGGTCTTACAGAACGTCGAGCAGCTCGACGTCGAACACCAGTACGCTGTGCGGTGGAATGCCGCCAACGCCTTGAGCGCCGTAAGCCAGTTCGCTCGGCACGTACAGACGCCATTTGCTGCCGGCGTTCATCAGTTGCAGGGCTTCGGTCCAGCCGGCGATCACGCCGCCAACCGGGAATTCTGCAGGCTGGCCGCGCTCGTAGGAGCTGTCGAACACGGTGCCGTTGATCAGTGTGCCGTGGTAGTGAGTACGCACGGTGTCTTCACGGGACGGCTTGGCGCCTTCACCGGCAGTCAGAACTTCGAACTGCAGGCCGGAAGCCAGGGTGGTGATGCCATCACGCTTGGCGTTTTCAGCCAGGAAGGCCAAGCCTTCGCCAGCGGCCGCTTCAGCCTTGGCTGCAGCTTCGGCTTGCATGATTTCGCGGATCACTTTGAAGCTGGCGGACATTTCTTCCTGACCAACACGGCTTGGCAGATCGGCGAACGCGTCGGTCAGGCCTGCCAGGATTGCGTCCAGGCTAACGCCCGGTGGCGGGTTGTCGCGCAGTTGGTCGCCCAGCTGACGGCCGATACCGTAGCTGACGCGCGTTTCGTCGGTGGACAGATTTACTTCGGACATGACACTGCTCCGCTGTGCGGACGGCCCGGAGACATGCCGTGCGTGCACAGCGCGTCCCGGAGCGCCCGGAACCAAAAGGGCCAGCAGACTAGCACAGTTGTCATGGCGTTGATGAGGGACGTCAGGCGATCGGCACCTTCAGGTTTTCCTCGACATCGACAACCAACCCGCACATCTCGTCATGAACCACGGTGTGCACCAGGTTGAAATGCAATTTGGGAAAGGATCGCAGAACATCACGTGCATGCTCCACTGAACGCAGGCTCATCATGTGGCCGTGTGTATCGCTCAATGGATACGCCGCACCGTGCATCCGCGCCTCCAGCAGGTAGATGCCTCCCTCCATCGAGATCAGGTTCAGCTCATCGACCTTCCCGGCGATGGCATAAGCATTCAACTCTTGCAGGTTCATGGACGCACCTCCCGCAGTGACGAGCCATTACCCCTACAGGGATATGCCTCGGGGCGGCAAAGTACAAGTCTCTGGACAGACCATTTATCTGTTATCGGGGTATTTTGTGGCGAGCGAGCTTGCTCGCGCAGGGCTGCGCAGCGGCCCCAATAAAAGCGGGATCGCTACGCAATCCAGCGGGAGCAAGCTCCCTCGCCACAAGGGAGCTGGTCCGGATCAGTGCTTGGTGACTTTATCCAGATAACCCATGGCAAATGCCGATACCACGAAGGTCATGTGGATAATCACGTACCACTGCAAATGCTCGGGATCGACGTTCTTGGCATCCATGAAGATGCGCAGCAGGTGAATGGACGAAATCGCCACGATCGACGCGGCCACTTTCATCTTCAACGATGACGAGTCCATGGTGCCGAGCCAGTTGAGCTTCTCCTTGCTGTCGTCGATATCCAGCTGGGAGACGAAGTTCTCGTAACCGGAAATCATCACCATCACCAGCAAGCCGCCCACCAGCGCCATGTCGATCAGCGACAGCAGCACCAGGATCAGATCCGATTCGGCCATCGAGAAGACATTGGGAATGACGTGGAAAACTTCCTGGAAGAATTTCAGCGCCAGCGCCAGCAACCCGAGGGACAGGCCGAAATAGATCGGCGCCAGCAGCCAGCGCGAGGCGTACATCGCATTTTCGATAAAGCGTTCCATTGAATCTCACATGTTGGTCTGGAAATCGCCGCGAGTATACCAGCCCCCTGTCAATAGCCAGAAGCTGCCAGAAACTATCGAAAAATCCGTCACCTGCGCCGGTGTATCAACGTTTTTCTGCTAGTGTCCAAATCATTGACCGCCCAGCGGTATCCGACAGGAAGACTGGAAATGGATGTGCGATTGCCTTTAACGAGTGCCGGTATTTGCCTGGCGCTGCTGCTAAGTGGCTGCTCACCCAGCGATGAAAAGCGCCAGGTCAGCCTCGAAGAAAAAACGGCGCAGTTCGAGCAGTCGCTGGATACCATTACGGACCCGAAACTCAAGGACGCCGTGGCGGAGCTGGGCGGCTCGCTGCTGCTGCTTGAACGCGCACAACTCAAACTCGACACCAAACCGGCGGAAACCGAGTACGGCGAAGACGTGCTTGCCATTCTCAAGCATTACCCCACGCCACAAGCCTTGGTCGACACCTATATCAACGGCTTGTTCGTGCTGCAAAAAGACTCCAGCTCCGACTACCTGATCGACCTGCAACCGGTGTTCCCTTTTACATTCGGTATTCCCGCCGCGTTTCTGTTTCCCCACGGGCTGGAATGGCAATCGGTCACCCTGAGCAACAAACGGGTGATCCCGTTCCAGCCGGAATGGTCGGAAACCGATCCCGGCATTCAGCTGAGCCCGTCGAGTTCCAACCTGACCAACCCCGATGACCTGACCGTGGCCTACCCCTTCATCGACGGTCTCGACGTCGACAAACAGCAGCAGCCGCAACCGGTGAGCCTGCAGGGTAAAGTCGAGGTCATTGCACCGCGCCGGCTCTACAGTTTCGACCTGACGAAAAAGGATGTCGGGCAGACGCGCACCAATGACAACCTGAGCGTCACCTTGCTGAAGTTCACCAACAACTACGCAGAAATCGAATACAACAACAGCCTGCCGCTGGCGTCGGAAGTCAGCGAAACACCGCTGAACCCGTTGATTGTCCAGGCGAGGGACAGCACTGGCCAATTCATCACACGCGCCGGCTCGATCAACGAAACCGCCACGCAAATTGCCTTCTATCAACAACAACTCGCGAAAATGCAGCAGCAGAAGAGCTGGAGCCCGGCCCTGGAAAAGCAGCTCAACGAAGAACAGCGCACCTTTGAGAAGCAGCAAGCGCGGCACTATTCCAAGGTGTACTTCAACGGAACAATCGAAACCCTCGAAGTCAGCCTGCTCGACTTTTCCACCGCCACCGTGACCCGCAAAGACCTGAATCTGCCGGTCCGGCATTTCGAAGCCAGCACCACGGCAAAAACCCTCCAGCCGCTGGACCTGTCCGTCGTGGTGTATGACGACCAGGCGCCGACCTGGCTCAAAGGGGCCACGTTGAGTGAGGAGCAACTGAAGAAAGGCGTCAGTATCACCCAGTCGGTCGACGACCCCAGCGCTGCACGCATCGAGTTCAGTCACCTGCGCAGTTTCAATGATGAACTGCTCGGCACCTCGTTCAGCCCCGGTGAAAGTCCGGTGAGTTTTTTTACCGAAGACAGTCACGGTAAACGGGACGAGCCGATTGAGTTGCCGTCGCAGGCTTATCAGATCGATCCCTTGCGCGGGACCATCACCTATGACCTGAACCTGTTCCCACAAGCACCGGCCTATGCAGTGGGCTCCATGCCCCTGTTCCTGGCCACGGTCGACAAAAAAACCGTCGATGCTCATCAATTACCCAAAGGGTTGGAGCTCAAAGGCAATGCACTGGTGGTCGATCTGAAGGCGTTTCCCGCCCAGGACTGGCGTTTTTTCGCCAAGGACGACAGCGGTCATTACTTGAAGGAAATTCTATCGGTCAACCATGAAGCCAGCGCACAAGGTCCGGCGCTGTTTGCCGTGCATTATTTCTACGGCCAGCCAACGCGCCTGGAAACCTATCAACGCACTGACCTCACCACCGTGCAATATGGTTATGAGGTCAAACTCGACCAGGCCGACATGTCTCGCCTTGATCAATAGTGCGACTCAATGCTCGGGGCGAAACTCGAAGCCACCCAGATTGCGGCAGCGGCCGCCGTTGATTTCACGCAGCTGGGCTTGCAGGTGCAGGCACCAGATTTGTGGATCGTCAGCCAGTTCGTAACCGTGCAGGGTCAGGCTTTCTACGATGGTGTCGAGAATGGATTCGGCCACAAACGGGCCATGAAACGGGCCTTGGGCTTTGATGGCCGAAGGTTGTTCACCGGCCATTCCGGCAGCGAACAGCAAGGTCCACATGCCCGTGTCCCCCGCCAATGGGCGGACGGCGCACTCGATACGGGTCACAAGGCCCAGGCATTGACGGGTGAGGCAGAGGTTGCGCGACATGGCGGCGACCCTCGGTAGAGCGGTTATTCAGCCCCCACGGGAAGGCTGTTTCGATCCAGTGATTACTGTCGACATCCCTGAGCTGAGAATAGAAGAAAAGTCTGCCGCGGACGCCCAACAAGACCAGAAGGCGCCGAGCGGTCACAGTGTGAATATTGACGTCATTTCGACGGCGCTTTTTCACACTTTCATACAAAAAAAATGTGGGAGCGCGCCTGCTCGCGATGGCGGAGTTTCAGTCACCACAGAGGTGAATGTCAGTCCGTCTTCGCGAGCAAGCTTGCTCCCACAGTTCAACGGTTCAAGTACTGCCTCAAGCCGGTTTGGCTTCGACCAAGGCTTCCAGTGCGGCGTCTTTCTCGGCTTCCTTCAGGTCTTCTTCGCTGATCATTTCCGCGATAACCCGCAGGCGCTCAACCACTCGCGCGTTCACGCTGCCTTCAGGAAACTCGCCGTTCTCGTCCGGCGTGCCGGCCGGCTCGCCGACCAACAGGCTGAGGGCTTCGTCGGCCTGACGCACGGCGTAGACATGGAACTGCCCCGCACGCACTGCCGCCAGCACTTTCTCGTCGAGCATCAGCGTTGCGACGTTGGCCTGAGGGATGATCGCCCCTTGCTCACCGGTCAGCCCGCGGGCCTCACAGAGGCGGAAGAACCCTTCGATCTTCTCGTTCACGCCGCCCACTGCCTGCACTTCACCGAACTGGTTGATCGAACCGGTGATGGCAAAGCACTGCTTGAGCGGGGTTTTCGACAGCGCTGAAATCAGTGTGCATGCCTCACCGAGGGACGCACTGTCGCCATCGACATAACCGTAGGACTGCTCCAGCGCGATGCTCGCGGATATCGCCAGCGGGAATTCCTGGGCGTAACGGCTGCCCAGATATCCGGTGAGGATCATCACGCCTTTGGAGTGGATCGGCTGACCGAGGTTGACTTCACGCTCGATGTCGACGATGCCGCTGCCGCCCGGATAAACCGTGGCGGAAATCCGCGCCGGTACACCGAAGGCCGAGTCGCCGACTTCCAGTACCGTCAAACCGTTGCACTTGCCGACCGCCGCGCCATCGGTGTCGATCAGGATGATACCGGCGAGCATGTCATCGAGAATCCGCGCAGACAC
The DNA here is from genome assembly GCF_900187615.1 of Pseudomonas sp. Irchel s3f7. GTDB lineage: Bacteria > Pseudomonadota > Gammaproteobacteria > Pseudomonadales > Pseudomonadaceae > Aquipseudomonas. The sequence goes on from NZ_FYDO01000006.1 coordinate 46,615, forward strand.
GCGTCCGGTGCGGGTGGCCTTGGCCTTGAGCGCACGTTCGATGTGCCCGGCGTCGGTCATTTCATCCCCGGCCAGGTGACGGATGAAATCCGCCTCGCTGACCAGCTGAAACAGGTCGCCGATACGCGCCGACAAACGTCCTTGATGTTCCGCCAGACGCGCGCTGTACGTCGCCAGACGCGCCACGGCATCGGCAGTCAGCGGCGCCATGCCTTCTTCGGACGTTCGGGTTTTGAGCAGCTGGGCGAACTGCTCCAGGCTCTCGTCGACCATCGGGATGTCTTCGTCGAAATCCACCAGGACGCGGAACATCTCCTGGAAGTCCGGATCGAGGTCTTGCAGCGTGTAATAGAGCTGGCGGGCACCGATGATGACGACCTTGACCTGCAACGGAATGTGCTGCGGCGTGAGGGTCACGGTGGCCAGACGACCCAGTTCGCCCAGTGGCGATTCCATTTTCAGTTTGCGCGATTGCAGGGCACGTTTCAGCGCGTCCCATACGAATGGCTCGCTGAGCATTTTTTCCGCTTCAAGAATCAGGAACCCGCCGTTGGCCCGGTGCAGCGCACCCGGCCGCAGCTGGCGGTAGGTGGTGTACATCGCGCCCTGGTCAGTGCTGTATTCGATGCGGCCGAACAGGTTTTCGTAGGTTGGGTGCGGTTCGAAAACCACCGGCGCACCACCACTGGACGAGTGACCGACCACCAGGCTCGGTGCGTATTGCTCTTCCAGCATTTTGCGTGCAACAGCGTCGGTTTTGCTGTCGTCCACCAGTTGCTCGACCACGGTCTTGAGCAAGTACACCTGCATCGCTTGCAGGTAGCCGCACACGGCTGCGTTCTCGGCATACTTCTCGGACAACGGCGACAACAACGGCTGCAAGGCCAGGGTGATGGTTTCTTCGTTGAGGTGACGCAATTGATTGCTCGACTCGCGCTTCCACTGCGGCAGGCTGGCGAGCTCTTCATTCAAGCGCTCTTCCAGCGTCGAAATATCGTCGTGGAAGCGCTCGCGAAGGGCTTCCGGCAATTGGGCGAATTCCGCCTCGTCCAGTGCCTTGCCGTCGCTCATCGGCGTGAATGCGATGTTGCTGGCGTCGCGGTAGAGCGCGACGTCCTTTTCCAGGGCCAGGCGTTCGATCACGTCCAGTGCTTTGTCGTAGCGCTGGTTGAAAGCGCGGTCGATGGCGCTTTTCTTCTGTTGATAGGACGGGTGCTCGAACACCGCCGGAAACGTCGCCAGCAGGTTGTCGATCAACCCGTTGATGTCGCCGATGAAAGCACCGGCGGTGCCCGACGGCAACTCCAGGGCGCGCGGCTCACGCGGTTCATCGAAGTTATTGACGTAGACCCAGTCTGCTGGGGTCTGCAGACGTTTGCCTTCAGCTTTCAGGTAGCGTTTGACGAACGAGAACCTGCCGGTGCCGGGCTCGCCCATGACGAACACGTTGTAACCGGGGCGTGGCATGGCCACACCGAACTGCAAGGCTTCGACCGCACGTTCCTGGCCAAGCACACCGCGAAAGGGCTCCAGATCATTGGTGGTAGAGAAGCTGAACTGTTCAGCGGAAAACGGACGGGTCAGCGCTTCGGGCGCTAGACGCAAGCTGGCAGCAACAGGATCAGGCATCGGGCTTCCTTAACAATCAGGCGGGGCAGATGGCAGCATTCTGGCGCTGCCCGCACCCGACTGGCAAGAAGCGCCGCAGGCCAGAGCAAAGACAAGCCGATATCCCCAGGCAGAGCGGGCGAAAATCACAGTTTCCAACGAATGTTATGCAAAAAATCACGGAACCTCGTGATCGTGCCTAAACTCCAAGCTGCGCGGCTGGACTAATGACCGGCCCACTGGCACCAGTACGGGCCAGACTTTGTCCATTGGTATGCACATAAAGAGAACAAAGCTATGAAACGGATTCTTCTCGGTACTCTTTTCACCGCTGTATCCATCAACGCTATGGCACAAGCACCAGGCGGCCCGGATTGCGGTTGGGGCAACATGCTGTTCGAAGGTCAGCGTGGTACTCCGGCTCACTTCCTGGCATCCACCACCAACGGCACTTCCGGCAACGCAACCTTCGGTATGACGTCCGGTACCAACGGTTGTGCAACCAACTCGTCGCTGACTTATGGCGGCAAATCCTGGTTTGCCATGAATGGCATGATGAACGAGCTGTCCGAAGACATGGCCAAAGGCCAAGGCGAAGCGCTGACCACTTACGCCGTGGTACTGGGCGTGGCGCCGGAAGACCGTGCGCATTTCGCCGCGGTGACTCACGAGCACTTCCAGCAGATCTTCAGCAAGGCTGATGTGACGGCGGAAGATGTGCATACCAACACACTGGCCGTTCTGAAGAACGACCCTCGACTGGCCAAGTACGCCACCCAGGCTTAAGCTCGATCCGCCCCGCTTCTTTCGGGAAGCGGGTTTTGTTTTTTGGACGTGATCCCCTTTGGGTAACGCCGCAGTCTGTAGGAGCTGGCTTGCCAGCGATGTTTTCAAAGGCGCTGTGTTTATTCAGACGACACGCGTTATCGTTAACGACCATCGCTGGCAAGCCAGCGCCTACAAGACCAACGTCTCCCACCGCGCCGGGTCTTTGTTTCTTTTCGACTTAAGTTGCCATTTATGCTCAAACGCCTTGCCTGGCTGGCGCTGTGTGTCTGCGCCCCGCTGTCCGCCGCGCCTCAGATCGACCCTCAACGTTTGCAGCAACTGGCCAACGACCCCTTCTGGATATCCCTGGGCCATTACGAAACCGCCAAGCTCGGTGGCTGGCGCAGTTATGTCAGCGACCCGAAATTTTTCCTCGCTGCCGATGGCAATGAGCATCCCGACCATGAACTGGCCGCCACGGTGCAGGCGCTCTACGCCCCCGTCAGCAAGGGCGAACAGCATGCGCAATGCGTTTACCCGGCCCGCACCCGCTGGCTGAAAACGCAACTCAATCTGACCGACTTGCCGGCGCCGGACTGCGCCGAGTTCAAGCAGTGGTTCAAGGACGTCTCGCCCCACAGCGCGGTGATGATCTTCCCGGCGGCCTATTTGAACAGTCCATCCTCGATGTTCGGTCACACCCTGCTGCGCATCGACCAGGCCGATGTGCAAAGCGACAAGACCTCACTGCTCAGTTACGCGATCAACTTCGGCGCTTACATCGAAGGCTCGGACAACAGCATTCTTTACGCGTGGAAAGGCTTGATGGGCGGCTATCCCGGTTTGTTCGCGCTGGTGCCCTATCAGGAAAAACTCTCGGAATACCGCAGCCTCGAAAACCGCGACCTGTGGGAATACCGACTGAACCTGACCCAGCAAGAAACCGCGCGCATGGTCGAGCACGTCTGGGAACTCAAGCAGATCAAATTCGACTACTTCTTCTTCGACGAAAACTGCTCCTATCGCCTGCTCGAACTGCTGCAAGTGGCACGCCCGGGCCTGCGCCTGACGGAACAATTCCCGATCACGGCGATTCCCACCGACACCGTCAAAGCGGTGAAAGACGCCGGGCTGGTGGAATCCATCGAGTATCGTCCGTCGCGGGAGCGTGAACTGCTCAGCCGTGCCGAGCCGTTGTCTGATGAAGAGCAACAGTGGGTGCTGAAAGTCAGCGCTGACCAGAAGCAACTGCAAACACCGGAATTCAAAGCGCAGCCCCGCGACCGTCAGGCGCTGATCATCGATGCGTCTTATCGCCTGGAGCGTTACCGCGCCAACGGTCAGGAACGCGATCCGCAACGCGCCCAGCGCAGTTTCGAATTGCTGCGGGCGATCAACCAGAACCCGGCGCCGGAGCTGGACATCCCGCAACCCGGCCTGCCCGAAGACGGTCATGAGTCCAGGACCTGGCAACTCGGCGTCGGCACGCGCGGCGACAAAGCCTTCGGGGAATATGGCCTGCGCATGGCCTACCACGACCTCAATGACAACGCCGAAAGCTTTCCCCTCGGCGCGCAGATCGAAATCCTGCAACTGAAACTGCGCCAATACGAAGGCAATGACTGGCAGGTCCAGCAACTGGACCTGGCAACCATCCGCTCGCTGACCCCGCGCAATGAGTTGTTGCAACCGTGGTCCTGGCAAGTCACCGGCGGCCTGGAGCGGGTGCCGGGCAAACATGATGACGAAAACCTGGTCAGCCACGTCAACGGCGGCGGTGGCGGCACCTGGCAATTGGCCGATGACATGCTCGGTTTCGCCCTGGGCACCGTGCGCGTGGAGCACAACAATGACTTCGCTGAATTCATTTCCCCGGCGGCGGGTTTCAACACAGGCGTGCTGTGGAAAAACCCGCTGGGCAACCTCAGTCTGGAGGCCAAGGGCGACTTCTTCACCAATGGCGAAGTGCGCCGCAGTTTGAGCCTGAATCAGCAGTGGGAGTTGTCCCGTAACCTCGGGCTACGCTTGAGTGCACAGCGCGAATTCAGCCATTGGGCCACGCCCGAGAACGAAGTGATGCTTGAGCTGAAGTGGTATCACTATTGATCGACATTGGGCTGCGATCTTTTGCTCTTCACTTCTGGATTTTTAAGCGACATTCAGTGAAACCAAAGGCCTGCGAACATGGCCCAACCTCTATTACGGGAGGAAACCATGAGCCGTGCTTTCGTCAATGAAGATAATGCCGCCGCACAAGCCGATCAGCCCGTCGAGCGGCAGGTCAGCGCGCAACCCAACTACGTCACTCCGCGAGGTCTGAGCCTGTTGCAAAGTAAAGTCGCCGAGCTGCAAAGCCTGCATGCCGAGCAATCGGCCAAGGGAGATCAAGCCGACAAGCAGCGCCTGGCCGACCTGGAGCGTGATTTGCGCTACTTCAAACAGCGCGTGGGCAGTGCGCAGGTGGTACCAGCCGCGACCTCGACCGAGAAGGTGCAGATCGGCAGCTGGGTGACCTTTGCCGACGAACACGACACCGAGCGCCGGGTGCAGCTGGTGGGCGAGGATCAGGCCGATTCCGCCCATGACCTGATCAATTGGGATTCGCCGCTGGGTCGGGCACTGCTGGGAGCACAACTCAATGATGAAGTGCTGTGGCAGCGCCCTGCCGGGGATCAACTGATTGAAGTGATCCGCATCGAACCGGCTTAAACCACGCCCTGGGCCAACATGGCATCGGCCACTTTGACGAAGCCGGCAATGTTGGCGCCTTTGACGTAGTTGACCCGGCCATTTTCTTCGCCGTAGTGCACGCAAGCATGGTGGATCGATTGCATGATCGCGTGCAGCTTGCTGTCCACCTCACCACCGGTCCACAGCAGGCGCATGGCGTTCTGCGACATTTCCAGCCCGCTCACCGCAACGCCGCCGGCGTTGGACGCCTTTCCCGGTGCGAACAGAATGTCCGCCTCGATGAACAAGTCGACGGCCTCAAGCGTGGTCGGCATGTTCGCGCCTTCTGCGACACAGATGCAGCCATTTCGCAGCAAGGTGCGAGCAGCGTCGGCATCCAGTTCGTTTTGCGTGGCGCATGGCAAGGCGATGTCGCAGCTCAGGTTCCACGGCAGTTCACCTGCGCGGAATTCCAGGCCAAAACGGCTGGCCAGCTCACGGATGCGCCCGCGCTGTACGTTTTTCAACTCCAGCACGGCCAGCCATTGTTCCTCGGTCAAGCCGCTTTCGCAGTACAGCGTGCCTTCGGAATCGGACAGCGAAATCACTTTGCCGCCCAGGTCCATGACCTTGCGTGCCGCGTATTGCGCAACGTTGCCGGAGCCGGAGATCGCCACACGCTTGCCTTCCACCGCCAAGCCACGACGCTTGAGCATTTCTTCGGCGAAATACACGCAACCAAAACCGGTGGCTTCCGGGCGAATCAGGCTGCCGCCGTAGCTTGGGCCTTTGCCGGTAAGCACGCTGGTGAACTGGTTGCTCAGGCGCTTGTACTGGCCGAACAGGAACCCGATTTCACGGGCACCGACGCCGATGTCACCGGCCGGTACATCAACGTCCGCGCCGATGTGACGGTACAGCTCGCTCATGAAGGCCTGACAGAAGCGCATGACTTCCGCGTCGCTCTTACCCTTCGGATCGAAGTCCGAACCACCCTTGCCGCCGCCCATCGGCAGCGAGGTCAGGGAGTTCTTGAAGGTCTGCTCGAAGGCGAGGAATTTCAACACGCCCATGTTCACCGACGGATGGAAACGCAAGCCGCCCTTGTACGGGCCGATGGCGCTGTTCATCTGGATGCGAAAGCCGCGATTGACCTGGACCTTACCCTGATCGTCGACCCAGGAAACCCGAAACACTACCGCCCGCTCCGGCTCGCAGATGCGCTCCAGGATGCCCGAGGTCAGGTAATGCGGATTGGCTTCAAGAAACGGCCACAGGCTGCGCAGGACTTCTTCGACTGCCTGGTGAAACTCGGGTTGGTCCGGGTCGCGTTTTTTCAGGCGCGCAAGGAAGGACTCGACGGATTCGATCATGGAAATGTCTCGGAAAATTTATTGTCGTTGGAGGAGATTTGGCCGGACTGTATCAAAGGATTCACGCACAAGAACAGCGCAGAACGTCGCATTTATGAAATTAAATGGTGCGCTGGATATAAATTAACCGGGTTTTTGGATATTTCCGCACCTGAATAGGGAGATCAGATCCAAGTCATGCACCAACAGTTACACCGTCATCACTGGCAAGACAGCCCCCACAGTTTTGTGGTTGCTCACACCTGCGAGGCATTGCACAAAACCTGTAGGAGCTGGCTTGCCAGCGATGAATCCAACCCGGTCTCACTGAAAAAACGCAAAAAAAAACGAAGCCCGAAGGCTCCGCTTTCTATGCAACCAACCCGAAATCAGGCCAGTTTCTTGTGCCGTACACGGTGCGGCTGTGCAGCGGCTTCGCCGAGGCGCTTTTTACGGTCGGCTTCGTACTCGGTGTAGTTGCCTTCGAAGAACACTGCTTGCGAGTCGTCTTCGTACGCCAGGATGTGCGTCGCGACACGGTCAAGGAACCACCGATCGTGAGAGATCACAATGGCGGCGCCCGGGAAGTCCAGCAGGGCTTCTTCCAGGGAACGCAGGGTTTCAACGTCGAGGTCGTTGGACGGTTCGTCGAGCAGCAGGACGTTGCCGCCCTCTTTCAGGGTCAGGGCCAGGTGCAAGCGACCGCGCTCACCACCGGACAGGTCCTTGACGAACTTCTGCTGATCGCCGCCCTTGAAGTTGAAGCGACCGACGTAGGTACGCGACGGGATCTCGTAGTTGCCGATGCGGATCTGGTCCGAACCGTCGGAGATCTGCTGGAACACGGTCTTGCTGCCGTCCAGGTCTTCGCGGCTCTGGTCCACGCAAGCCAGCTGCACGGTTTCGCCGACTTCGATGCTGCCCGAATCCGGTTGTTCCTTGCCCATCAGCATGCGGAACAGGGTCGATTTACCGGCACCGTTACCGCCGATCACGCCAACGATGGCACCTTTAGGCATGGAGAACGACAGGTTGTCGATCAGCACGCGATCGCCGTAGCCCTTGGAGACGTTCTTGAATTCGATGACCTTGTCGCCCAGGCGTGGGCCGGCCGGGATGTAGATCTCGTTGGTTTCGCTGCGCTTCTGGAATTCCTGCGATTGCATTTCTTCGAAGCGTTGCAGACGAGCCTTGGATTTCGACTGGCGGGCCTTGGCGCCTTTGCGCACCCACTCCAGTTCTTCCTTCATGGCCTTTTCGTGAGCCGACTGCTGCTTGGATTCGGCAGCCAGGCGATCGGACTTGGCTTCGAGCCAACCCGAATAGTTGCCCTCGTAAGGAATGCCCGCGCCGCGGTCGAGTTCCAGAATCCAGCCCGCGACGTTGTCGAGGAAGTAACGGTCGTGCGTGATCGCGACCACGGTGCCCGGGAAGTCGTGCAGGAAATGCTCAAGCCACGCAACGGAGTCGGCGTCCAGGTGGTTGGTTGGTTCGTCGAGCAGCAGCATGTCCGGTGCGGACAGCAGCAGGCGGCACAGGGCCACACGACGCTTTTCACCACCGGAGAGGAATTCGACCTTGGCATCCCAGGCCGGAAGACGCAGCGCGTCGGCGGCGACTTCCAGTTGACGATCGAGGTTGTGACCGTCGCTGGCCTGCAGGATGGCTTCGAGCTTGGCCTGTTCAGCAGCCAGTTTGTCGAAGTCGGCGTCTTCTTCAGCGTAAGCCGCGTAGACCTCGTCCAGGCGCGCCTGGGCGTTCTTGATCACGCTGACCGCTTCCTCGACCACTTCACGCACGGTCTTGGTCGGATCCAGTTGTGGCTCTTGCGGCAGGTAGCCGATGTTCAGCTCCGGCATCGGACGGGCTTCGCCCTCGAACTCGGTGTCGACGCCAGCCATGATTTTCAGCAGCGTGGATTTACCCGAACCGTTGAGGCCGAGAACGCCGATCTTGGCGCCCGGGAAGAAAGACAGAGAAATGTTTTTCAGGATTTCCCGCTTCGGCGGAACAACTTTGCCCAGCCGATGCATGGTGAATACGTATTGAGCCATGGAGAACCTTGGGTCAGTGACAGATGAATGATTGGTGCGCAGGCGGATGCCCGGCCAGACCGTGCGCGTCGCTCGCTTGAGGCTATCAATACGTGCGCGCTGAAAAAGTCTGAGTCTAGGAGCTGGAACGCTCCCGCGTAACCGGCAAAGCTACCTGATTGACCAGTGGCAGTCCAGCCGACGGACAGGGGCTGGCACTTCGCCACAACTCAAGGCATGCTAACCGCCCTTCGGGCGTCCGGCTTATAGTGCACGTCGCGCCAGTCCAGCCAAACCGCAGGATGACAGCTTGTCCAACGTTCCTTCGTCCCTGACTTCCAGTGCGCCGACCACCGCGCCCGGCTCCCCTCTGCGCGGGACATTGAAAGGTACCCTGGCAACTCTCGTTTTGCTGCTGCTCGCACTGCTGTTCTGGCAGTTGTTTGATCAACTGCGCGAAACCCAGAAGAACCAGCGCCAGTACACCATCGATTACACCGCCGATCTGGCCGCTCAAGTCAGCCTGAACATGGCTCTCAACGCCCAGATCGCGCTCAACCTGCTACCGATCATCGAACAGCCGCAGGACGCCGATGAACTGCAGGCGCTGTTGCGCAAGCTGCAACAGTCCTTGCCGGACTTGCGCAGCCTGGCGTTGCTCAGCCCCTCGGGCAAGGTCATCAGCGACAGCGCTATCAACAACGATGACACCGACTACCTGGCCGAACTGGTTCGTCGCAGTCATGCCCAGGCGCATTATTTCAGCAACGCCAGCGATGGCTCGATGGTGCATTTGCTGCTGCACCAGGCCAGCGGCAGTTCCCGCGGTTACTGGGCCTTGCGCCTGACACCCACGTTCTTTTCATCATTGACCAAGCAATCACAAGCCAGTGATCGTCCGCTGTGGCTGGTGGAAAACCGCATCAATCATCAGATCATCAGCCGCGATGAATCGATGCCTTCGGTCAACCCGGGCACCCTGACCGAAGACGATGTTGCCAACAGTGTGCTGACCGTTCCCTTGAGCAGCAGCGACTGGCAGTTGCGCGGGTTGTTCGATCGACAACGCGTGCTTGAAGAACTGCTGCCGGCGTTTATTGGTAAATGCCTGCTGGGCCTGGCGTTTTCCATGCTGCCGTTCATCGCCCTGCTCAACATGCGCCGCCGACAACGCCAGTTGCATGAAGGCCGCCGCCGCTATCAGGATATTTTCGAAGGGACTGGCGTCGCCTTGTGCGTACTGGATATGTCCGGGCTGCAGAACGCTTTCCAAAAGGCACAGCTGCAGAGCAGCGAGCAGTTGCACGAATGGCTGGCCGTGCCGGAGCAGCGCCAGCGATTACTCCAGGAGCTGCGCATCACCGAGGTCAACCAGGTCGCGCTGCAATTGCTCAATGTCGATTCCTCCGACAAGGCCTGGAAGCTGCTGATCGATGGCAACCCGCTTGACGGCACCGCCATCGGCAATCAAGTGCTCGAAGCGGCGCTCAACCAGCAGAAACAGCTTGAACTGGAAATCAAGCTGCAAAATGCCAATGGCCGGGATCAGCACCTGTGGCTGGTGTTGCGCCTGCCGGAGGATCAGGCCGAGTACAACGCGGTGATCCTGAGCATCAACGACATCACCAGCCGCAAACTCATCGAATTGTCACTGCTGGAACGTGAAGGATTCTGGTCGGACGTCGTGCGCACTGTCCCGGATCACTTGTATGTGCAAGACGTGATCAGCCAGCGCATGATCTTCAGCAACCACCACCTGGGCCAGACGCTGGGTTACAACCGCACCGAATTGCACCAGATGGGCGAGTACTTCTGGGAAATCCTGCTGCACCCCGAAGACGCCGATTACTACCACCGCTCACGTCAAGCCCAGCGCCAGGCCGGTTACCGTCAGTTGATGCAATGTCAGTTGCGCTTCCGCCATCAGGATGGTCGGTGGCGACGTTTCGAGATTCGCGAGCAGGCGCTGGCACGGGACAAGGACAATCAGGTCACGCGGATCATCGGCGTGGCCAAGGACATCACCGACCAGATCGAAGCCAGCGAATCCCTGCGCGACAGTGAGCAGCGCTACCGGATGCTGGCCGAAAGCATCAGCGACGTGATTTTCTCCACCGACAGCCGGCTGGCACTCAACTACGTCAGCCCATCGGTGCAAGCGGTGCTGGGCTATGACACCGAGTGGATTTTCCAGAACGGCTGGCAATCGACCATCGCCAACCCGCAGCAGTTGACGGGCATCTACAGCCTGATGGACCGGGTCAGCAAAGCGCTGGATTCGGCCGATCAACTTGCCCTGTTGCGCAGCCAGGTGCAAACCCAACTGTTCCTGTTCGACTGCCTGCGGGCCGACGGGCGCAAGATTCCCATCGAGCTGCGGTTGGTGCTGGTCTGGGACGAACACGGCACGTTCGAAGGCGTGCTCGGCGTCGGTCGCGACATCAGCCAGCAACGCCGGGCGGAAAAAGACCTGCGCATGGCCGCCACGGTATTCGAGCACTCGACGTCGGCGATTTTGATCACCGACCCCGCCGGTTACATCGTGCAGGCTAACGAAGCATTCAGTCGTGTCAGCGGCTACGCCGTGGAGCAGGTGCTCGACCAGTTGCCGAACATGCTGACCGTCGACGAAAAGCAGGAAGCCCACCTGCGTTACGTGCTCAAGCAACTCAATCAGCACAGCACCTGGGAAGGTGAAGTGTGGCTGCGCCGTCGCAATGGCGAACACTATCCAGCCTGGGTCGGCATCACCGCCGTCCTGGATGACGAGGGCGACCTGGCCAGTTACGTGTGTTTCTTCAGCGACATCAGCGAGCGCAAGGCCAGCGAGCAGCGCATTCACCGTCTCGCCTATTACGACGCCCTGACCCACCTGCCGAACCGTACGTTGTTCCAGGATCGCTTGCACACCGCGTTGCAAGCCGCCGAGCGCCAGAAGTCGTGGGTCGTGCTGATGTTCCTCGACCTCGATCGTTTCAAGCCAATCAACGACTCCCTCGGCCACGCCGCGGGTGATCGCATGCTCAAGGACATGGCCACGCGCCTGCTTGGCTGCGTCGACGATGACGACACCGTGGCGCGTATGGGCGGCGACGAGTTCACCTTGCTCCTGCAACCGCGGGCCAACCGTGAAATCGCCTTGAACCGGGCGATTCATGTGGCCGAACAGATTCTCGCCAGCCTCGTGAAACCCTTCGTGCTCGAAGGCCGCGAGTTCTTCGTTACCGCCAGTATCGGCATCGCCCTGAGCCCGCAGGACGGCAACGAACTCAGTCAACTGATGAAGAACGCCGACACCGCGATGTACCACGCCAAGGAGCGCGGCAAGAACAACTTCCAGTTCTATCAGGCCGACATGAATGCCAGCGCGCTGGAGCGGCTGGAGCTGGAAAGCGACTTGCGCCACGCCCTGGAGCAAAACGAGTTCGTGCTGTATTACCAGCCGCAATTCAGTGGTGACGGCAAACACCTGACCGGCGCCGAAGCCCTGCTGCGCTGGCGCCATCCGCGACGCGGGCTGGTGCCGCCGGGGGATTTCATTCCGGTGCTCGAAGAGCTCGGGCTGGTGGTGGATGTCGGTGACTGGGTGATCAGCGAAGCATGCCGTCAGCTCAAGTCCTGGCACCAGGCCAAAGTGCGCGTACCGAAGGTGTCGGTGAACATCTCGGCACGGCAGTTCTCCGATGGCCAGCTCGGCATGCGGATCGCCACCATCCTCAAGGAAACCGGCCTGCCGCCGGCGTGCCTGGAGCTGGAACTGACCGAAAGTATCCTGATGCGCGAAGTCAGCGAGGCGATGCAGATCCTCGACGGTCTGAAAAACCTCGGGCTGAGCATTGCGGTTGATGACTTCGGCACCGGCTATTCATCACTCAACTACCTCAAGCAGTTCCCGATCGACGTGCTGAAGATCGACCGCACCTTCGTCGACGGCCTGCCGTCCGGCGAGCAGGATGCGCAGATTGCCCGTGCCATTATCGCCATGGCCCACAGCCTGAACCTGGCGGTGATCGCCGAAGGCGTGGAAACCCAGGAGCAGCTTGATTTCCTGCGTGAGCACGGCTGTGACGAGGTGCAGGGCTACCTGTTCGGACGGCCGATGCCGGCCAACAAGTTTGAAATGCAATTCAGCAGTGATGCGCTCCTGATGCTCGACTGATTCGCAATCAATGTGGCGAGGGAGCTTGCTCCCGCTTGAGTGCGCAGCGTTCACAAGATTTCAGGGCCGCTTCGCCGCCCAGCGGGAGCAAGCTCCCTCGCCACATTCACCGCTGATCCCCGCATGAAAGCCACTTGTCTGCGACATGATGCCGTTTCATATGCCTTCCAAAACGCGTTGGGGTAGAATGCCCCCCTTTTCTGCCCCCGATCCTTGAGGACCGCCATGTTCAGCCGTGATTTGACTATTGCCAAGTACGACGCCGATCTCTTTGCCGCCATGGAGCAAGAAGCTCAGCGCCAGGAAGAGCACATTGAGCTGATCGCTTCGGAAAACTACACCAGCCCTGCGGTGATGGAAGCTCAAGGCTCGGTACTGACCAACAAGTACGCCGAAGGCTACCCAGGCAAGCGCTACTACGGTGGTTGCGAGTACGTAGACATCGTCGAGCAGCTGGCTATCGATCGCGCCAAAGAGCTGTTCGGCGCCGACTACGCCAACGTTCAGCCGCACGCCGGTTCGCAAGCCAACAGCGCCGTTTACCTGGCCCTGCTGTCGGCCGGTGACACCATCCTGGGCATGAGCCTGGCCCACGGCGGTCACCTGACCCACGGTGCCAGCGTTTCGTCTTCGGGCAAGCTGTACAACGCCATCCAGTACGGCATCGACGCCAACGGCCTGATCGACTACGACGAAGTCGAGCGCCTGGCGGTCGAGAACAAGCCGAAAATGATCGTGGCCGGTTTCTCTGCCTACTCGCAGATCCTCGACTTCCCACGCTTCCGCGCAATCGCTGACAAGGTTGGCGCTTACCTGTTCGTCGACATGGCCCACGTGGCCGGTCTGGTCGCCGCTGGCGTCTACCCGAACCCGGTTCCGTTCGCTGACGTCGTGACCACCACCACCCACAAGACCCTGCGCGGTCCACGTGGCGGTCTGATCCTGGCTCGCGCCAACGCCGACATCGAGAAGAAGCTGAACTCCGCGGTATTCCCGGGCGCCCAGGGTGGCCCGCTGGAACACGTGATCGCGGCCAAGGCGATCTGCTTCAAGGAAGCGCTGCAGCCTGAGTTCAAGACTTACCAGCAACAAGTGGTGAAAAACGCCAAGGCCATGGCTGGCGTGTTCATCGAACGCGGTTTCAACGTGGTGTCCGGCGGTACTGAAAACCACCTGTTCCTGCTGTCGCTGATCAAGCAGGAAATCTCCGGTAAAGACGCCGACGCCGCACTGGGCAAAGCGTTCATCACCGTGAACAAGAACTCCGTGCCAAACGATCCACGCTCCCCGTTCGTCACCTCCGGCCTGCGCTTCGGCACCCCGGCTGTGACCACTCGTGGCTTCAAGGAAGCAGAGTGCAAGGAACTGGCCGGCTGGATCTGCGACATCCTGGCTGATCTGAACAACGAAGCGGTAATCGATGCCGTTCGTGAGAAGGTCAAGACCATCTGCAAGAAGCTGCCGGTGTACGGCGCTTAATCAGCCCGCTAAATCGCAGTCTTGAAAAACCGGCCAGAGATGGCCGGTTTTTTTTCGCCCTTTAAACGCCTCGAGAGGAAACGACGTCGCTACTGTGGCGCACAGCAGAACCCTCAAGCCACGGCTATTGGCGCTGCAAACGCCATGGACAACACATCGGGCAACGTACTATCCACCGCCTGCAACAGGGCCTGACCGACGCCGGTAATCCCCAGCATCAAGCCCAGGTCGGGGACGTTGCGCTCCTCCAGGAAGTCTTCATTGAAGAAGTTATGCGCGACTTGAGAAAGTGCACGCTTGACCCTGGCAATGCCCTGCGCGTTATCCGTGGCGCGATACAGATTCAGCAAGCACATCAGATTGCCGAAATCACCGTGACACAGGCTGTAACCCGACTCTAGCCCCTGTTCCCAGAGGTGACGCTCGCAATGTTCGACGTCCTGCTCGAGCAGGGTTCTGGTTTCGACGTCCAGCGTGTCACCCATCGTCCGGATCAACCAGCGTCGGGTAATCAGAATTCCGGCGTCGCCATGACACCACTTGATGGTGGACGAGGACTTGGCGCTTTCACGCAAATCAAGCCAGTACCCCTCGACGGTGAGGCGATTTTCGGCGCGCACCCATTGCGCTATCAATTGCGCCAGCAGCGGATCGCGGGTCACCTCCCAGACCTTGCCCAACGCATACAGAGCGCCGGAAATACCGTGGGAAAAACCGGTCCACAGCGGCTTGCCCGTGGTCTTGAACAGCAACAATCCGTTTTCCAGCGTTACCGCCGATTGAATGGATTGCGAGAACCGCTCGATCAGGGGGCGCAAAGTTTCACGCCGTTCAAGTTGATAGAGGTTCACCAGTACGGTCACCGCCCCGCACCAGCCATGAATGAAATCGAAGTCATCGGCGATGTGTGGAACATCTACCAGTTTGCTCAATAACTCGTCGACCTTTGCCTGATAGGTCTGGCGGCCGGTCATGAGTTGGTAATTGACCAGCACATACACATAGGAGGTCAGGCCGAAATAGGCACTGACCGTCAGCTCACTGGAAAAATGCCCGTGGGACTTGGCCATTGCGCAAAGAATGCGTTCGGCATCCTCCAGGTACCGGGTTGTGCCGGTGGCGCGGTACAGGCTCAAGTAAAAAATCGCCAGACCACCCATGCCGTTGTACAGGCCGCATCCCATAGGCGAAAGGAAGTGCCGGTTCGTGCGTGGATGCGTGTCCATGAACCGCCAGCCAGCATCGCCCTCCTCACCGTCAATGCGCATCTTTGTGATGATCTCGGCAATGCTCATCGCACCGTCCAGGTACTGCCGGGAGCTCAGGTCCGGCACGGCTTTGAGATGATGCTCCCGGTTCATCGGCAACGCTTCATTGGCCACGGGAAACAGGCACATTTGCAATACATGCCGCTGGAAGGCTTTATCGCTGGTCGAAAGGCTCTCCAGCTTGCGGCGACAACTGTCGAACGGACGCTCGATCGCCATTGGAGCGACCACCTCGCCGTGGGCATTGATCAAGTGGCTGGACAATAAAGGCAGGGTGAAACAAGGGATGTCGGCCTTCTCCAGATCTCTGATTTCATGCCGGGGAATTTGATAATCGTTGAGTGTCTCTGGCAGGTCCGACCACAGCGTCGCCAACAGCAATTGCTGCTGGAGGCGGCACTGAGTAAACCGCGGGTGAAGCATCATCGCGATGAAGTCGGCATAACGCTGGGTGTTTTTGATCAGGACGCGGGTTTTCAGGGTGGCGGCATGCTGTGCGTACAACTCAAGCACGGCTTCCCGACGCTTCACCAATTCATCGTAAGCACGGTCAAAACCAAGGAAAAATGCGTCTTGGTGACCGGCGACCGAGTGCGTCTCGCCATCGAGAATCGGCAAGTGTCGGATGATTGGGTGGCTCTCGAACTCAACAAGTTTCAAACGATAGAAGCGTTGTTCGCGAACCAACTGCTTCCTCTTGCCCGTGAAGTGTCGCTGCCGGCTCAGGCCGCTGTAGTCATTGTCGGCATCCGGGGTGTAAGGCACGAAGCCACTGGAAAAAACCGACTGTGCATTGAGCTTGATGGTTTTGAACAGCGCGCGGCTAGTGGCCAGTGGCGTCCTCACATCAATCATGGCCGCGGTGAACAGGCACTCCAGATCGATCATGACCGGGCTGCTGCCACAGGCAATGATGTTTTCGTAGTGAAAGTCGATGCCGTTCAAGGCATGGATCAACGCAACCTGAGCACCCAGTCGCTGAAAGAAAAGCGCCAGGTCCCCAACGCTTTCGCACGCGCGGTTTTCGAGTTTTTCGATCCAGCAGTGATCGTCCAGCGAGACCATCACAGGGGAATAAATGTCAAAACACACGTGACCGCTACTGGTGTGCAATTTTTCAAGCAGTACACCGTAAAACAGCGCTTCTCGGTTGCTGCGGGGCTTGTACACCAGTGATTGATCGCCGACCTGAACGAAGCAGACCGTTTCGCCGTTGGCGTGGGAGTCGCCCAGCCCCAGGACGATTGAATCGATGCGTCTGCCGCTCAGCGGGAAAGCCGCGCCGAGCCGCTCGATATTGGTGCTGAAGTGATCGATGACCTTGTAAAGGTAAGCCACCGTGTCGTCGATCCGCTGAAACAGCAGATCGGTCAACACCGGGTAGGCAGACAGGAACGGCGCCAGCGCCTCACCTGCGAATTCTCGATTGAACGCCTGCAGATCAAGATCAGGGCTTTCGGCGATCCGGCTGTTCAATTGGTGAACCAGCGACTTCTCGGATAGATAGTTGATACTGGAGATTATGCTCGTGCGAAGGCTGGGCAGAAATGACTCGACATTAATCCATTCACAAGTTCGCGTATATTTTAGATCGCTTTCAAAAACATGTTTCAGATAATTATACCAACGAGCACAAAAGACACCGAAATCGTCGCAATCACTTACTTTAGCTTCAAAAGGTAACGATGCAAGAACTCCAATATTCTGCTCATACCTCGTTTGCAAACAATCATCACCTTCACATTCCATCAACGATAAAAATGCAGACCCATTCAGTAATGCTTGCCGATCAACCCCAAAGTAACGCAGAACGCCTTTATCATCTCTGTGTAGAAGATCAATTGTCTTGCGCATCGCCTCATGATCTGGAGCGTTTGCAACACTCCCGGTTTTTCGCTGTTTGAAACTCAGAGTATCCGTCAACATCGCTAGCACTCGAAATAGACAGGGCCGGAAAAACCGGCCCTGTATTCAGGTTAGGTCAGCAGCCGCAGCCGAGAACGGTGCAACTCAGGGTCCCGCACGACATATTGGTGCACATGGTTTCACCACCGACGTCAGCCTGGCCAGCACTTACATAGGCTTCGAACTCGGAATCCAGCTCACCGGACAGATCCATAATTTGCTCTTGCATGGTATTTCTCCTGACAAAAATAATTGCCTTAGTTGGCACCAGCAAACTTACCACTCACTAAAGATCCGTACAGCCCATCATTTAAAACCGAATGTAAATAGCCCAGCCAGCACAATCAAAAACAGATTAAAACCCTCATTCAATCTAATGCAACACTTAATACAACCACACCACCCGAATATCAATAAAACCAACCCTGCCTACACTAACCCCCACATCAACCCTTACAAAAAAGCAAAAACATCAAACAAAAGATAGAGAACAGAAATACCCCCATAAAAAACGCCCGCTTAAGGCGGGCGCTTGATATCAATTATTTGAATTACATTGGGTTCGTGCTTACTTAATCCGCGGCAACTCGCGCAAACCCTTCACGAATTTTTTCTTCCGGCAAATCATCGGCGATGAACACGATCACGCTTTCACGTGCCTCGCCCTCTGCCCACTCGGTGTCCCAGTCGAAACCGTATAGTTTGAGCACACCCTGGAACACCATGCGGCGTGGTTCGCCCAGGATGCTCAGCACACCTTTGTAACGCAGCAATTGCTTGCCATGCTCCTCGAGCAGTTCGTTCATGAACTCGCTGAGCTTGTCGATATCCAGCGGCTTTTCGGTGCGCAGCACCAGGCTGGAAATACGATCGATGGAGGGGCCCTGGCTGACCGGACGCAAACTCACGCCGCCTCCGAGGTCGGCATTGAGGTTGAAACCGCGCACGTCGAGCAACTCAGCCAAATCGATCTTGCCGTGGTCGACCACGCGGATCGGTGCACGGCGGTTGATCCGGGTCAGGCGCTCGCTCAATGCGGTGAAGGTTGGCTCGTCGACCAGATCACGTTTGCTCACCAGCAAGCGGTCGGCGAAACCGATCTGCGCCTGGGCGATGGTCTGGGTCAGGTGAACGTCGGCGTGCGCGGCGTCGACCAATGTAATGATGCCGTCGAGGATGTAGCGCTCACGCAGTTCCTCGTCGATGAAGAAGGTCTGTGCCACCGGGGCCGGGTCGGCCAGGCCGGTGCATTCGATCACCAGGCGGTCGAAGGCGATGTCGCCGCTGTCGAGGCGCTCGAGCAGCAGGTACAAGGCTTTGGTCAGGTCGGTGTGAATGGTGCAGCAGACGCAGCCGTTGGACAGCGTCATCACTTGTACCGGCTCGTCGCCCAACAGTTGGGTGTCGATACCGGCGTCACTGAATTCGTTCTCGATCACGGCGATTTTCAGGCCGTGCTCGGCTTTGAGCAGATGGCGCAGCAAGGTGGTTTTGCCAGCGCCGAGGAAGCCGCTGAGGATTGTGACTGGAATAGGCGCTGACACAATAAGGTCTCCAAGGTGCAGAAAAAACTGTAGGAGCCGGCTTGCTGGCGATGGCGATTTCCAGAACGCCATCGCCAGCAAGCCGGCTCCTACAGAGATGATTGTTGCCTAAGTGCCTTGTTTCAACAGCACTTGGGCCCACCCTTGCCACCGTAACGCGCTTCCTGACGTTCGCGGAAGAACGCTTCGTAATCCATCATCGGTTTGTCCGGGTGCTTGGTCTGCATATGCTCGACGTAGTTGTCGTAGTCGGGCATGCCGACCATCAGGCGCGCAGCCTGACCGAGGTATTTACCGAGGCGACTCAGGTCATTGAACATGGTGCAAATCCTCGATTACGCGTCCGGCAGTGCCTGGAATGGCGATTCTTTATCCGTACGCTCTTTTTTGCCCCAGGCGGCGATGCCAACCTTGAGCGCATAGAACAGGATGCTGAACACCACGAACAGGAACAGCGCGGTCAGCGTTGCGTTGGTGTAGGCGTTGAAGATCACGTGTTGCATTTGCTCAACGCTCTTGGCCGGGGCGAGGATCTGGCCGTTGGCCAGGGCATCGCTGTATTTCTTCGCCAGGGCCAGGAAGCCGATCGCCGGGTTGGCGTCGAACAGCTTGATGAAGCCTGCGGTGGTGGTGCAGATCAGCAACCACACGGCCGGCAACATGGTGACCCAGACATACCGCTGGCGCTTCATCTTGATCAGCACCACGGTGCCGAGCATCAGCGCGATACCGGCCAGCATCTGGTTGGAGATACCGAACAGCGGCCACAAGGTGTTGATGCCGCCCAGCGGATCGATCACGCCCTGGTACAGCAACCAGCCCCACATCGCCACACAACCGGCGGTGGCAATCAGGTTGGCGGTCCAGGATTCGGTGCGTTTCAGCGCTGGCACGAACGAGCCAAGCAAGTCCTGCAGCATGAAACGCCCGGCACGGGTACCGGCGTCGACTGCGGTCAGGATAAACAGCGCTTCGAACAGGATCGCGAAGTGGTACCAGAACGCCATGGTGTTTTCACCCGGCAGGACGCTGTGCAGGATTTGCGCAATACCGACCGCCAGGGTCGGTGCGCCGCCGGCACGGGCCAGAATGGTGGTTTCACCAATGTCGTGGGCCACCGCTTGCAGCGCTTCCGGGGTGATTGCAAAGCCCCAGCTGCTGACGGCTTGCGCCACTGCGACCACATCACCACCGACCACGGCCGGAGGGCTGTTCATGGCGAAGTACACGCCTGGCTCGATCACCGACGCGGCGACCATGGCCATGATGGCGACGAACGACTCCATCAGCATGCCGCCGTACCCGATGTAACGGGCGTTGGTTTCGTTATCCAGCAGCTTCGGCGTGGTGCCGGAAGCGATCAGCGAGTGGAAACCCGAGACCGCACCACAGGCGATGGTGATGAACAGGAACGGGAACAGACCGCCCTTCCAAACCGGACCGGTGCCGTCGACGAACTGGGTCAGCGCCGGCATTTTCAGCTCGGGCATGGTCACCAGAATGCCAATCGCCAGGGCGACGATGGTGCCGATTTTCAGGAAGGTAGAGAGGTAGTCACGCGGTGCCAGGATCAGCCACACCGGCAATACCGCCGCGACAAAACCGTAGCCGATCAGCATCCAGGTGATCTGGATGCCGGTAAAGGTAAAGACCTTGGCCCACACCGGATCCGCAGCAATTTGCCCGCCGAGCCAGATCGACCCGAGCAGCAACAGCACGCCAATCACCGAGATCTCACCGATGCGACCCGGTCGGATGTAGCGCATGTAGATGCCCATGAACATCGCGATCGGGATGGTCGCCATCACCGTGAAAATACCCCACGGGCTTTCGGCCAGGGCTTTCACGACGATCAATGCCAGCACCGCGAGGATGATGATCATGATCAGGAAGCAGCCAAACAGCGCAATGGTGCCGGGAATGCGGCCCATTTCCTCGCGGACCATGTCCCCCAGGGAACGGCCGTTGCGACGGGTGGACATGAACAGGACCATGAAGTCCTGAACGGCACCCGCCAGCACCACGCCGGCGATCAGCCACAGCGTGCCGGGCAGATAACCCATCTGCGCCGCCAACACCGGGCCCACTAATGGCCCCGCGCCGGCGATGGCCGCGAAGTGGTGACCGAAAAGGATATGTTTGTTGGTTGGAACGTAGTCCAGACCGTCGTTGTTGAGCACGGCGGGGGTGGCCCGTCGCGGGTCGAGTTGCATCACATTGTTGGCGATGAACAGACTGTAGTAGCGATACGCAACCAGATAGATGGCCACGGCAGCGACCACAATCCACAAGGCGTTGATCGCCTCGCCCCTGCGTAATGCCACAACGCCCAGCGCGCACGCACCTATGATTGCCAGCAACAACCAGGGTAAATGGCGTAGCAGGCTATTATTATTTTTCATTTTTTTATTCCAGCCAGAGTGGACAAGAAGACAGCCACAACGAGTTTAGCGCTCCTGACGACAAAGGCCATACCCAACGTTGGTCTAGAGCCCTGCCCTGGCTGGCAGGTACCGACAATGCGGGTCTATAGTCAGCGAACATCAAGAGGATTGCGCCATGAGCGAGCACGCTGCCGATCGCCGTCGCTTCAAACGTATCGCGTTCGATGCCCGAACCGAACTGAGCCAGGGAGAGCACATCTGGCCGGTGAAGTTGATTGATGTGTCGCTCAAGGGCTTGCTGATCAAGCGACCTGAACCTTGGCTGGGCAATGATGAGCAGGACTTTTCAGTCGACATTCATTTGAGCGAAGACATCAACATTTTCATGGATGTGCACCTGACCCACGAAGAACACGGCCAGATCGGCTTCGTCTGCCGGCACATAAGCCTGGAGTCCATTGAGCGCCTGCGTCGACTGATCGAGCTCAACCTGGCCGACGAGCAGGCGCTTGAACGCGAGTTGGGCGAACTGATCGAAATCTGATCACGTAGAGGGACTGTATTTTATTCGAAGAGCGCGTCGAGGGCCTGTTCCAGTCGCGTCACTGCAATGATCTGCAACCCTGCCGGCGACTCCTTCGGCGCATTGCCCTTGGGCACGATGGCCCGTTTGAAGCCGTGCTTGGCGGCTTCTTTCAAGCGCTCCTGACCGCTCGGCACCGGACGGACTTCACCGGACAACCCGACTTCACCGAATACCAGCAAATCGTGTGGCAGCGGACGGTTGCGTAGGCTGGACATCACGGCCGCCATCAACGCCAGGTCTGACGCGGTTTCCAGCACTTTCACCCCACCGACCACGTTGAGAAACACATCCTGATCGTGGGTGGGGATGCCACCATGACGGTGCAACACCGCCAGCAACATCGCCAAGCGGTTCTGATCCAGCCCGAGCGTGACCCGACGCGGATTAGCCAGGTGGCTGTCATCCACCAGCGCCTGGACTTCCACCAGCATCGGCCGGGTGCCTTCCCAAGTCGCCATGACCACACTGCCCGGGACTTCTTCCTGAGCACGGGTCAGAAAAATCGCAGACGGGTTGGAGACTTCTTTCAGGCCTTTGTCGGTCATGCCGAAAACGCCCAGTTCGTTGACCGCGCCGAAACGGTTCTTCACCGCCCGCAACAGGCGCAAACGGCCATCGGACTCACCTTCGAAATACAACACGGTGTCGACCATGTGTTCCAGCACTCGCGGACCGGCCAAAGCGCCTTCCTTGGTCACGTGGCCCACCAGGAAAATCGCCGTGCCGCTCTGCTTGGCATAACGCACCAGCAACGCCGCACTCTCGCGCACCTGGGATACACCGCCGGGAGCCGATTGCAGTTGCTCGGTGAAGATGGTCTGGATCGAATCGATCACCATCACTTTGGGTTTTTCCACCCGGGCCGTGGCGATGATGGTTTCAATGCAGGTCTCAGTCATGACCCGCAGCTGATCCTGGGGCAAACCGAGTCGCCGGGCACGCATGGCTACTTGTTGCTGGGACTCTTCGCCAGTGACGTACAACGCGGGCATGCTTTTGGCGAGGTTGCACAAGGTTTGCAACAGAATGGTTGACTTGCCGATGCCGGGGTCACCACCGATCAGCACGACCGAACCGTCGACGAGGCCTCCGCCCAGTACCCGATCCAGTTCGCTGGACGCGGTAGAGAAACGCGGTATCTCCTCGACGCTGACCTCTGCCAGTGTCTTGATCTGCGCCTGCTGGCCGGTCCAACCGGTACGACCGCTGGGCGCTGCTGCCCCGCCGCTTTCCACCATGGTTTCGGTGAGCGTGTTCCAGGCGCCGCATTCACCGCACTGGCCAGCCCACTTGGGGAAGGTTGAGCCGCACTCGGTGCAGCCGTACATGCGCTTGGCCTTGGCCATCGGAACTCCCGGAAAAAAACGCGATGATAGCTCAGGTTGAGCCCATCAGCGCGGCAAGATGATGACTGATGTTTTGGAGTTCAATGATGTATCCGTTTAACTGGCATTTATCGAGACACGATCACTGCGCAATTAACTCTTGTATAAGTTTTCTGTATCAGAACCTATACAAACCCGACGATGATCACCAAGGATCCCACACAAAACCTATACAACCTTTAACCAGTTCAATATGCACTGCACAATTAGCCAGAGAGAACGCTTCTTGTTTGAATTATTTTAAACAAGACATTCAAACCTAATACCTTTCCATTACAACCTTCACGCTGCGCAACAATTCAATGCACCGTTCACAGCACTTGCACAAACTAACTCTTTAGATAATTAGCCGTCTAAACGCCTAATAAATACAACTGACCGAACCTGCCAGATAGCGCTGAATATCGCTCGGCACATTCATGATGAAACTTCAGGGCCGTCCACAACCCGGGCCCCATCTTCGAGCACTCCCTGCGCCCTTTTCACCGATGGCCTGGCTGATAGCACGCTAATGCTGTGAGAGGTTGTTTCGAGCAAGAAGCGATCAGCTGATTTACACTGCCCTCATCAATCTCATCTGTAACAAGGAAATAACCTATGGGCGTGCTCAATGAATTCAAGGCCTTCGCGGTCAAAGGCAACGTGGTCGACATGGCTGTCGGCATCATCATCGGCGCTGCTTTCGGCAAGATCGTTACGTCGTTTGTCGGCGACCTGATCATGCCGCCAATCGGGATGCTGATCGGTGGCGTGGACTTCAGTGACCTGGCGATTACGCTCAAAGCTGCGGACGGTGCCGCCCCGGCGGTGATGCTTTCATACGGCAAATTCATTCAGACCATCATCGACTTCATCATCGTCGCCTTCGCGATCTTCATGGGTGTCAAAGCCATCAACCGCCTGAAGCGCGAAGAATCCGTGGCGCCTTCCCTGCCGCCGGTTCCGACCAAGGAAGAAGAGTTGCTGGGCGAGATCCGCGACCTGCTGAAGGCCCAGAACAACAGGCCTTGAATGCATTGGCTGGATAAAAAACGGCGCCCGTGAGGCGCCGTTTTTTTTACCAGAAGTTTTCCACCGCCACCTGCCCGGGTCGTCGGCTCAAGCTCAGGTGCATGTCGCGCTGCTTGAGCAGTTTGCGTGTGTCATCGATCATTTGCGGGTTACCGCACAGCATCACCCGCGAGTGCTCAGGGCTCAGCGCTACGCCAGCCGCCCGCTCCAGCTCGCCATTTTCGATGAGCGTCGTGATTCGTCCGTTCAGGGTTCCGGGATGCAGTTCGCGCGTGACCGTCGCGATGAATTGCAGTTTATGTGCGTACTCCGCCAGATACTCTCGTTGTGCCAGCCCGGCAATCAGCGCCTGATAGGCCAATTCCCGGGTTTCACGCACGCTGTAGACCAGAATGATGCGCTCAAATTTCTCCCAGACCTCGAAGTCCTGAAGTATCGAAAGAAACGGGGCAATGCCCGTGCCGGTGGATAACAGCCACAGGTCACGCCCGTCGACAAAACGGTCAAGCGTCAGGTAACCAAAGGCCTGGCGGTCAACCAGCAGTGTATCGCCGATACCCAGGCGACTGAGCTCGCTGGTGAACTCGCCTCCCGGGACGACGATGGAAAAGAACTCCAGGAACTCATCAAAGGGCGATGACACCATGGAATAGGCGCGCCATACCGTACTGCCATCCGCTCTGATAACCCCCAGCCGTGCAAACTGCCCTGCGCGAAAACGGAAGCCTGTATCACGGGTGGTGCGCAACGTGAACAGGTTCTCCGTCAACGGCTGTACGTCGAGCAAGGTCTGATGCGTGAATTTCTCTTCGCTGGCGGTCATGGGGCGCTCCATTCAACAGATACGGGCAGTGTCCCGCAAAGTCCGGAGCGTAACCACCCATAGTTTGTAATGTCTTTAATGCCTGTAAGTTATTGATATTGAATTATCACGTTCGATAACAACATTAAATGTCAGATGGCATTTCAATAGTACTCTTCTGATTAAGAACCAGAGGTGTACTTTTTCTTATTTACAAGAGCAAAAAAGTCACAGCGTTGCGCTAGGAATTATCCTACACTCGTGGCGTGCCGGATTTCGGATCCAAGAAAGCACCCAGAGGACTCGCGCAAATGGAGAGCAAGAATGGAGATCTGGAAGGAATCACAGCTTAAAACGCTTTCACATACACAAGAGATCAATACTGCCTACCGATTGTCGCTTAATTTTATCAGGAATCTCGGATACGAATTTTGTGGATTTTCAGTAACGTCTAACAGCAGTGCGGCAGATTTAAATATTGTGAACCTGAACAATTTCCCTCGGATGAGGAGTCATCCGCCTGAACCAAACAGCGTTATCCACAAAAACCCGATAGTAGCCCATTGCAATCAATCCGAGCTGCCGATTCTCTGGAGCGAAGAGCTTTTTTCCCGGGTGCCACGGCTTTGGCAAACGCTGCAACATCAAGGTTTGCACCACGGCTGGTCGCAAGCGATCCACGATGAAGAAACAGGATTGCTCAGCATCCTGAGCCTGGCAAGAAGCCACTGCCCGATTTCAGCCTTTGAGCTGTATGAAAACATGGGGTTCACGGTTTTCATCAGCCGCCACCTGCACGCCTTGGCAGCCCGGACACACCCGAAAAAACCGCCCTGCCTCGAGACATCACCATTATCGGTGCGGGAAATAGAAGTATTGAGGCTGTCAGCCGATGGCAAGACCGCCTTTGAGATCTCCAAGATTCTCAGTTTGAGTGAACGCACAGTCAATTTTCATGTACACAAAGCCATCCAGAAGCTAGGCGTTAACAACAAAATGGCGGCAGTCATCGCCGCGACCAGGTCCGGAGCCATCTGAAAACGCTCACCAGCGGGAAAACCTGCGAGTAATCCCACCGAAAAAAAAGTACCATTTGCGACCCTCCTGAGTGATGACGCGTGATCCTTTCGCGACGCAATACACTCGGACGGCTCCGCCCGCTTCAACGCCCTCGGGCTGCGGAACATCCGTTGACAACCCAGAGCCCCGCCCCATGCCTTTGCTCGAAACACCTTTCGCCAACCTTGACCTGATCCGTCAGCCGGAACAGCAAAACGAACCGCTGCAAGCCTTCGATGCCGCTGACGAATACCTGCTCAACTATCTGGCCGAACAGCAACCGACAGCGGACACCCGGGTGTTGGTGCTCAACGACAGCTTCGGCGCTTTGGCCGCCAGTCTGGCAGGAAAAGTCCAGGTGATCAGCAGTGGTGATTCGTACCTGGCCGCACAGGGGCTGGAAAAAAACCTTGTACGCAACGGCTTGGCGTTTGATGCCGTGGCGAGCGTGCCGGCCAGCGAAGCGTTGGTCGGGCCGTTCGATCGCGTGCTGGTCCGGGTACCGAAAACCCTGGCACTGCTGGAAGAGCAACTGATCCGCCTGCAAAGCCAATTGGCGCCCGGCGCTCAAGTGATTGCCGGTGCCATGATCAAGCATTTACCAAGGGCGGCGGGCGACTTGCTGGAGCGTTACATCGGTCCGGTGCAAGCCTCGTTGGCGGTGAAAAAGGCGCGTTTATTGATCGCAACAGCCGAAACCAAAGCGCCCGCCACTTCACCCTACCCGACTCGTTATCGACTCGAAACGCCTGCGATTGAACTGCTCAACCACGCCAATGTGTTCTGTCGCGAAGGCCTGGACATTGGCACGCGAGCCTTCTTGCCGCACCTGCCAAAAAACCTGGGTACGGCGCGGGTCGCCGATCTCGGCTGCGGCAACGGGGTATTGGCTATCGCCAGCGCCCTGCAAAATCCGCAAGCCCACTACACGCTGGTGGATGAATCGTACATGGCCGTGCAATCGGCCGGCGAAAACTGGCGCGCGGCGCTGAGTGACCGGGAAGTGATCGTGCGCGCCGATGACGGTCTGGCCGGGCAGGAACCGCAATCGCTGGACGTGGTGCTGTGCAACCCACCCTTTCATCAGCAACAGGTCGTGGGCGACTTTCTCGCCTGGAGGATGTTTCAGCAGGCCCGGGAAGCGCTGGTCGTGGGGGGCGCGCTGTACATCGTCGGTAATCGTCACCTTGGCTATCACAGCAAACTGGCGCGGTTGTTCCGTGGTGTCGAGCAAGTGGCGGCCAATCCGAAATTCGTGATCCTCAAGGCACGCAAGTAACAGGCAAAAAAAACCCTCCAGCCGGAGGGTTGTAAATCCGCGCCTGATGGCGACGGGATGGGATGTCTGGTGGTTCAGTGGGTGGTCAGGCCAGCGGCGTTCATGAACATGCGCATCAGGCTGGCGACGATGAACAATGCACCGACGCTGCCCGCCCAGATCATGGCCAACCAGCCAAGCCGCTGCCACAGCGGCTTTTTTTCGGCTTCTTCAATGTCGTGCAAGGTGTGTTTGCCGCTCATTGTTTAGACCTCCTTTAGTGGTAACCATCCTCGTGGGTCACCTTGCCGCGGAACACGTAGTAGCTCCAGAAGGTGTAACCCAGGATGAACGGGATGATGAACAGCGTGCCTACCAGCATGAAGCCTTGGCTCTGCGGCGGTGCGGCGGCGTCCCAGATCGAGATCGACGGCGGCACGATATTCGGCCACAGGCTGATACCCAGCCCACTGTAGCCGAGGAAGATCAGCACCAGCGTCAGCAGGAACGGCGTGTAATGCGCGTTGCGTGCGACGGCGCGGATCAGGCCGTACATCGTGACCAACACCAGAATCGGTACCGGCAGGAACCAGAACAGGTTCGGCAAGGTGAACCAGCGCGCCGCAATCTCGGCGTGGGCCAGCGGGGTCCAGATGCTGACGATGCCGATCACCGCCAACAACACGAACGCCAAGGGCCGCGCCAGGTCGTGCATCTGTTCCTGCAACTTGCCTTCGGTCTTCATGATCAGCCATGTACAACCGAGCAGCGCATACGCCACGACGAGGGCCGCACCACAGAACATCGTGAACGGTGTCAGCCAGTCCAGTGAACCACCAGCAAACTGCCGATTGACCACTGGCAGCCCATCGATGAAAGCCCCGAGCGCAACACCCTGGAAGAATGTTGCAGTGACCGAGCCACCGATGAACGCCTTGTCCCACAAGTGTCGTTTGTCGTCCCTGGCCTTGAAGCGGAACTCGAAGGCCACACCACGGAAAATCAGCCCGATCAGCATGAAAATCAGCGGCAGATACAACGCCGAAAGCACCACCGAATAAGCCAGCGGGAAGGCGCCGAACAGCGCTGCACCACCCAGTACCAGCCAGGTTTCGTTGCCGTCCCACACAGGGGCGACGGTGTTCATCATCACGTCACGGTCGGTTTTGCCCGGAATGAACGGGAAGAGAATCCCGATACCCAGATCGAAGCCGTCCATGACCACGTACATCATGATGCCGAAGATGATGATCACGGCCCAGATCAGCGGAAGATCAATACCCATGATTCAAATCTCCTTGGTCACGGTGTGGCCGGCATCAGCGTGATCGTCGTCGGCGGCGGACAGCGGACGGGCGGGCGTGCGTTTCTGGCCGGGGCCACCGTCGTTGGTTTCCTTGCCTTCGTCGATCTTCGGCCCTTTGCGCACCAGGCGCATCATGTAGCCAAGACCGGCGCCGAACAGCGCGAAATACACCACGACGAACAGGATCAGGGTGATGCTCATCTGCATGAAGCTATGGTTGGAGGACGCGTCCGCCGTGCGCATCAAGCCATACACCACCCATGGCTGACGGCCGATTTCCGTGGTGAACCAGCCAGCGAGAATCGCGATCAGGCCGGACGGTCCCATCCATAACGCCAGGTACAGGAACGGTCGCGAGGTGTAGAGCTTGTCGCGCTTGCGCAGCCACAAGCTCCACAACCCGGTGAAGACCATCAGGAAACCCAGACCAACCATGATCCGGAACGACCAGAACACGATGGTCGAATTCGGCCGGTCTTCAGGCGGGAACTCCTTGAGCGCCGGCACCTGTTTGTCCAGCGAGTGCGTGAGGATCAGGCTGCCGAGGTACGGAATTTCGACGGCGAATTTGGTTCTCTCTTCTTTCATGTCCGGCCAGCCGAACAGGATCAACGGCGTCGCCTCGTCACCTTTGTTTTCCCAGTGTCCCTCGATCGCGGCGATTTTCGCTGGCTGATGCTTGAGCGTGTTAAGGCCGTGGAAGTCACCGATGACGGCCTGGATCGGCGCGACAATCAGGGCCATCCACATCGCCATCGAGAGCATTTTACGGATCGCCGGGTTGTCCTTGCCGCGCAACAAATGCCAGGCCGCCGAGGAGCCGACGAAGAACGCAGTCGCAACGAACGCCGCCGTTGCCATGTGCATCAGGCGGTACGGGAACGACGGGTTGAAGATCACCGCCAGCCAGTCGGTCGGAATCACCTGGCCGTTGATAATTTCAAAACCTTGCGGGGTCTGCATCCAGCTATTGGACGCGAGAATCCAGAAGGTCGAGATGAGTGTGCCTATGGCCACCATGACCGTGGCAAAGAAGTGCAGGCCGCGTCCGACTTTGTTCCAGCCGAACAGCATGACCCCGAGGAACCCGGCCTCGAGGAAGAATGCGGTCAACACTTCATAGGTCAATAGCGGACCGGTCACGGACCCGGCGAAGTCCGAGAAGCGGCTCCAGTTGGTGCCGAACTGATAGGCCATGACCAGGCCCGAGACCACCCCCATGCCGAAGTTGACGGCAAAGATCTTCGACCAGAAGTGGTAGAGGTCACGGTAGATGTCGTTATGGGTTTTCAGCCACAGGCCTTCGAGTACCGCCAGGTAACTCGCCAGACCGATGGTGATGGCCGGAAACAGGATATGGAACGAGATGGTGAACGCGAACTGAATTCGGGCGAGATCAAGTGCCTCTAAACCGAACATAAGTCTTCCTCTGTCAGGTAGTACGGCTGCGGGCTGAAAGCCTGCACCCACGGCCCCCACGGGTATGGACTGTGGCGAATCTCTGTTTGTTCTTTTTTTATACGCATCACAACGCAGGGTCTGGCCAACCGGCCACCGGATCAATTCCGTTTGAGGGTTTTGATCTGGATCAATCAACGTTGAAAGAGTAGTCCCATTTCCGGGGATGACTCGCGTGGTCTTTTGCCGCGTGACAAGTTGCCTCAGGGTTGGCGAAATGGCCTGAAACATTCTTGGTGTGGCGAGGGAGCCTGCTCCCTCGCCACATGATTTTCCATTGAGTGGACAATCGATGTCTGGCTAACTAAATTTTCCGTCACTGCAACTTCCTGTTACAGGTTGATGATAACCTCGCCATTCCCCTCCCCCAGATTTGCCGCAGATGCCCAGCCAAGAGCCCTTGCTGTTACGTCACCATCGTCCGTTCCTAGCGTTCTGGCTGGCCCGGGTTTTCACCGCCAGCGGTTTTCAGATGCTCACGGTGGCCATCGGCTGGAACCTGTACCAACTGACGGGCAACGTACTCGACCTCGGGCTGGTCGGCCTGGTGGAGTTCGCCCCACGCGTGTTGTTCATGCTGCACACCGGGCACGTCGCGGATCGCTATGACCGGCGCAAGGTCGCGGCGATCTGCCAGTCGTTGCAAGCACTGATCGCCCTGTCGCTGGCCATTGGCAGTGCGACCGATCATGTCACTCGGGAATTGATCTTCATCCTCGCCTTTCTGCTCGGTGCGGCCCGCTCCTTCGAAATGCCGACCACTCAGGCCCTGCTGCCGAGCATCGTGCCCAGCGCGTTGTTTCCCCGGGCTGTTGCTGCCGCGCAGTCGGCCCAGCAATCGGCAACCATCGTCGCGCCAGCCCTCGGCGGTTTGCTCTATGCCTTCGGCAGTGTCTGGGTGTATGGCCCCACCGTGCTCCTTTACGTGATCGCCTGTTCCTTGATGCTCAACCTGCCCGCACGGCAAACGCCGCTGAACAAAGGCAAGGCCACGCTGGATTCGCTGCTGGCAGGTATTCGCTTCATTCGCAGCCGACCGGACATTCTCGGGGCTATCTCGCTGGATTTGTTTGCCGTGCTGCTGGGGGGTGCAACGGCGCTGCTGCCGGTATTCGCCAAGGACATTTTGCTGACCGGACCGTGGGGGCTCGGCCTGTTGCGCTCGTCACCGGCAGTGGGTGCCTTGCTGATGTCACTGTTCCTGGCGCGATTTGCCGTGGAACGCAACGTCGGCCGCGTGATGTTTACGGCCGTGGGTGTGTTCGGCGTGGCGACCATCGCCTTCGGCCTGTCGACCTCGTTCTGGTTCTCGCTCGCCGTGCTGGTGGTGCTGGGCGCCGCCGACATGATCAGCATGGTGATCCGCGCGTCGTTCGTACAACTCGAAACCCCGGACGAAATGCGCGGCCGGGTCAGCGCCGTGAACGGGTTGTTCATCGGTGCTTCCAACCAGCTGGGCGAATTTGAATCGGGGTTGACCGCCCACTGGTTCGGTACCGTACCGGCCGTGGTCATGGGTGGCATCGGTACGCTGGTGGTGACCGGCACCTGGATCAAGCTGTTCCCGAGCCTGGCCAATCGCGACCGGATGCATGTGCCCAAGGAAGAAGTGAAGGCCTGACCCTCACTTGACCAACAACTCCCCCGCCACTGCCGAACGCGTGGCTTTGCCGCAGAGTTGCTCGACCAGGGCCAGGGCAAACGCCAATGCCGCGCCCGAGCCTTGGGCGGTGATGCAATTGCCGTCGACCACCACCGGCTGATCGACGAAATTGCAACCCGACAGCTGATGACTGGCCGAAGGCAGGCAGGTCATGCGCCGTTGCCGCAATACACCGAAGGCTTGCAGCGCCACCGCAGGCGCTTCGGCGATACCGGCGAACAGGCGACCGGTTGCGGCCTGGTCCTTGATCAATTGTTGCAAGGGTTGATGGCCCGCCAAGTGCTGCACCCCGACCGCACCACCCGGCAAGGCGATCAGGTCGAAAGGTTGAGCGAGCAAATCCACCAACATCGCATCGCAGGTCAGGCGGGTACCGCGGGCGCAGGTCAACATCCGTCGGCCCTCGATGCTCGCCACCACGACTTCGACCTGAGCGCGGCGCAGCACATCGATCAGCATAACTGTTTGCAAATCATCGGTGCCCTCGGCGAGGGCAATCAAGGCACGAAAGGTCATGGGCTACGATCCAAAGAATGATTCTTAAAGCGTAGTCAGCTTTCCCGCCCCTGTTCGGGACTGGTCGTTACTTGATGTGAAGCTGCGTCGACAGCGTATTGCCCGGCGCGTTGAGCGAGGTGTTGCTGAAGCTGAAAGTGCCTTCCTGTTTGCCCGCGAGATCGAAGGCATATAAATAGCCGACGGTTTTTTCCCCCGGGGTGCAGGTGGTCAGGTTGCCATTCCTGAAAGCACAGACCGGCGTGCGGGTGCCATTCACTTCGAAACCGTCCAGCGCGACACGGGGCTCACGGCCGTAACCGACTTCCAGCACGTAAACAAGAATGTTCGAGCCGCTGTGGTCACAGCGCGTCTGTTTTTGTCCCTCGTCGATGCTTTCGACGCCGCAGGAAGGTGAAGCGACCTTGAGCACCTTCACTTCACTCAAGCGCGGGGCCGATGCTGCCTCGGCCGCTTGGGTCCCGAAAAACAACGCCATCAATACGCCAAATACGCCAGCCAGACGCTTTTTCATGCAGGACCTGTCCACCTCAAAAAACAGCGCGCAGTATGGCGCACTTGGCTTTCTCGCAAAACATCGACGACGATCACAGCCATAAGCAGCCATAACCCCACGCTGCTGGTATGATGCGCGGCTTTTTCCGGTCCACAGTATTTTTCAGGCGCGTTCTGCGGTCTGTGCTTTGCTGTTGAGGTCGATACATTCACGGCGCCGGGCGCGCCACGGGGAGCAGACATGCTGGAAAGGCTGTTTCAACTCAAGGCACACAACACCAACGTGCGGACCGAGATTCTGGCGGGCGTCACGACCTTCTTGGCCATGGCCTACATTCTGTTCGTCAACCCGAGCATCCTCGGTGAGACCGGCATGGACAAGGGCGCGGTGTTCGTCGCCACCTGTCTGGCAGCCGCTATCGGCTCCGCAGTCATGGGCCTGATCGCCAACTACCCGATCGCGCTCGCACCGGGCATGGGCCTCAATGCCTTCTTCACTTATACCGTGGTCCTGCACATGGGCCATACCTGGCAAGTGGCGCTGGGTGCGGTGTTCATCTCGGCGGTGTGCTTCTTCCTGCTGTCGATCTTCCGCATCCGCGAATGGATCATCAACAGCATCCCGCTGCCGCTGCGCTCGGCGATTGCCGCCGGTATCGGCCTGTTCCTGGCGCTGATCGCCCTGCACAACGCCGGCATCGTGGTCAGCAACCCGGCGACCATGGTTGGCCTCGGTGACCTGAAACAACCGGCACCGATCCTCGCCACCCTCGGTTTCGCCCTGATCGTCGCCCTTGAAGCCCTCGCCGTGCGCGGTGCGGTGCTGATCGGCATTCTGGTGGTGACCATTATTGCCATCGTCATGGGCTTCACCCCGTTCGGCGGCGTGATGTCGATGCCGCCATCGCTGGCGCCGACGTTCCTGCAACTGGATATCAAAGGCGCACTGGACATCGGTCTGGTCAGCGTGATTTTCGCCTTCCTGTTCGTCGACCTGTTCGACAACTCCGGCACCCTGATCGGCGTCGCCAAGCGCGCCGGCTTGATGGGCAAGGACGGCCATATGCCGAAAATGGGCCGTGCGCTGATCGCTGACAGTACAGCCGCGATGGCCGGTTCCCTGCTGGGCACCTCGACCACCACCAGTTACATCGAATCTGCTGCGGGCGTGAGTGCCGGGGGCCGCACCGGCCTGACCGCCATCGTCGTGGCGATCCTGTTCCTGCTGGCGTTGTTCTTCTCGCCACTGGCCGCCAGCGTTCCCGCCTTCGCCACTGCGCCAGCGCTGCTGTTCGTCGCCGTGCTGATGACTTCCGGCCTGGCCGAAATAGACTGGGACGACATCACCGTCGCCGCGCCGGTGGTCATCACCGCGCTGGCCATGCCGTTCACTTATTCCATCGCCAACGGCATCGCCTTTGGCTTCATTGCCTGGACCGCCATCAAGTTGATGTCCGGTCGCGGCCGTGAGCTGAACCCGGCGCTGGTGATCCTGTCGATTCTGTTCGTGATCAAGCTCGGTTGGTTCAACGCATGACTTTTGATTCCCAGGCCTACGCCGCACAGCTCGAAGACAAGGTCACGCGCTTGCGTGACCTGCTGGCCCCGTTCGATGCGCCCGAGCCGACCGTGTTCGACTCACCGCTGCAGAACTTCCGCCTGCGCGCCGAATTTCGCCTGTGGCGTGAAGCCGGCGATCGTCATTACGCGATGTTTTCCCAGGAAGACAAACGCACGCCGATCCTGATCGAAGCGTTCCCGATTGCCAGCCTGCGCATCAATGAACTGATGCCCAAGCTCAAGGCCGCGTGGCAAGCCAGTGCGCCCCTGAGCAACAAGCTGTTCCAGGTGGAGTTCCTGACCACCCTGGCCGGCGATGCGATGATCACTTTGTGCTATCACCGTCCGCTGGACGAGCACTGGCACGCGGCGGCCACAAAACTGGCAGCCGACCTGAACGTCAGCATCATCGGCCGTTCCAAGGGCAAGCGCGAAGTCATCGGTCTCGATTACGTCGTCGAGAAGCTGGAAGTCGGCGGCCGCACCTTCAGCTACCGCCAGCCAGAAGGCGCGTTCACCCAGCCCAACGGCACGGTGAACCAGAAAATGCTCAACTGGGCATACGATGCGCTTGGCGATCGCTCCGATGATTTGCTAGAGCTGTATTGCGGCAACGGCAACTTCACCCTGCCCCTCGCCACCCGCGTGCGCAAAGTGCTGGCCACTGAAATCAGCAAGACCTCGGTCAACGCAGCCTTGAGCAACCTCAGCGAAAACGCTGTGGATAACGTCACTCTGGTGCGTTTATCCGCCGAAGAGCTGACCGAAGCCCTGAACGAAGTGCGCCCGTTCCGTCGCCTGCACGGCATCGACCTCAAGAGCTACGAGTTCGGCAGCGTCTTCGTCGACCCGCCGCGCGCCGGCATGGACCCGGACACGTGCGAGCTGACCCGACGCTTCGACAACATCCTGTACATCTCCTGCAACCCGGAGACCCTAGCAGCCAACATCGCCCAACTGCACGACACGCATCGCATCACCCAATGCGCGATGTTCGACCAGTTCCCGTGGACTCACCACATGGAATCCGGAGTGTTGTTGACCCGGCGTTGATTGCATCTGCAACCTACAAAAAAACCGTCCTCGTGACGGTTTTTTTGTATTAAGTGCTCAAGCCTTATGGCGAGCGCTCGCGGCCGTTTACTCTGCTGTACCCGCAAAGTCGCCATGTGCCGCTGCGCTTGAGGGCGTTCATCGATTTCCTCGTCGAGCGTTTGCCGCGTTAAACGCTGAAAGTGTCCGATCACCGCCCAGAAACAGCCCGCGAGCATTCACGTCAATTGACCGAATTAACCAGTTAGTACAATTTATCTCCACAGGCTGAAATCTTCGGCCGATTCCAAAAATAATAAGTGGAGAGATTGCGATGTCCCCTATCGTTCTGGTGCTCAACGGCCCGAACCTGAACCTGCTCGGCACCCGCGAACCGGCAACCTACGGCCATGAAACCCTGGCCGATATTTCGGCCCTGTGCGGACGCGCGGGCGAGGAGTTCGGCCTGACGGTGGAGTTTCGCCAGACCAATCATGAAGGCGAATTGCTCGACTGGATTCACGCCGCCCGTGGTCGCTGCGCCGGGATCGTGATCAACCCGGCGGCGTGGACGCACACTTCCGTCGCCATCCGCGACGCGTTGGTTGCCAGCGAACTGCCGGTGATCGAAGTCCACTTGTCCAACGTCCACGCCCGTGAACCCTTCCGCCACCACTCGTTTGTATCCGCCATCGCAACGGCCGTGCTTGCCGGTTTCGGCAGCCATGGCTATCGCCTGGCGCTGGAGTATTTCAGTCAGCGTTTGAAGGGGTGACCACCGTGACTCAGAACTCCGTGATCCTGGCCGGGCTGATCGGCGCCGGCATTCAGGCCTCCCGCACGCCTGCGCTGCATGAGCATGAAGGCGATGCCCAAGGTCTGCGTTATCTCTATCGCTTGATTGACCTTGATCAGTTGAAGCTCGACAGCAATGCCCTGCCCGACCTGTTGATGGCGGCCGAGCGCATGAACTACACCGGGCTGAACATTACCTTTCCGTGCAAGCAGGCGATCATCCCGCTCCTCGACGAACTGTCGCCGGAGGCGCGCGGCATCGGTGCGGTCAACACGGTGGTGCTCAAGGATGGCAAGCGCATCGGCCACAACACCGATTGCCTTGGATTTGCCGAGGGATTTCGCCGGGGCCTGAAAGGCGTTGCCGTTGAGCGTGTCGTCCAGATGGGCGCCGGCGGAGCAGGTGCGGCGGTGGCCCACGCATTGTTGAGCGAAGGCGTACAACAGCTGAGTATTTTCGACGTGGATATCAGCCGCGCCCAAAGCCTCGCCGACAATCTGAACCAGCATTTCGGCAATGGTCGTGCGGTGGCCGGGCATGATTTGGCGCTGACGCTGGCCCAGGCTGATGGTCTGGTGAACACCACGCCGATGGGCATGAAAAAACTGCCGGGCATGCCGGTGCCGGTGGAGCTGCTGCGCGCCGAACTGTGGGTCGCGGAGATCGTCTACTTCCCGCTGGAAACCGAACTGCTGCGCAACGCCCGCGCCCTCGGTTGCCGGACGCTGGATGGCGGCAACATGGCGGTGTTTCAGGCGGTGAAGGCGTTCGAGTTGTTCAGCGGCGTGGTGCCGGATGCCCAGCGCATGCTTGAGCATTTCCAGAGCATGAATGACTGAAGCGCCAACCCTGGATGTTTCGTAGGAGCCGGCTTGCTGGCGAAGCAGGCGATGCGGTGAATCAGGTCAGCCGCCTTCGCTGGCAAGCCAGCTCCTACAGGGTGTTGCGTGAATGTGATTGGTTGAGAACCAAGACAATCAAGCCTGCAAGTAACGCAACACCGACTCACAAATCATCTCGCGATGACGTTGTTTGACCGCCTCGGCCGGCAGGTCGATCTGAAAAATCTCACCCACGGTATGGCGGTTCGAAACCCGATAGAAGCAGAACGAGCTGATCAGCAGATGCACATCCAGCGGCACCAGGCCTGCGCGGAAAACACCTTCCTCGACACCCCGACGCAGAATCACTCCGAGGGAATCAAGCACGGTGTTGTTCATCGCCCTGATCGCATCGGAACGCTTCACAAACTCGGCGTTGTGAATGTTTTCGATGCTGACAATCCGCACGAAATCAACGTTACGGTCGTGGTGATCAAAGGTGAATTCAACCAGACGTCGAATCGCTTCTACCGGCGCCAACTCTGTCAGGTGCAAGCGGCTTTCGGTGTTGCGAATATCGCCGTAGAGCTTCTCCAGCACCTCGACGTAGAGCTGTTCCTTACTGCCGAAGTAGTAATAGATCATGCGCTTTGAGGTGTGGATGCGCTCGGCGATTGCGTCGACGCGGGCACCGGACAGCCCCTGCTGGACGAACTCGACGATCGCCTCCTGCAGGATGTTTTCGCGGGTCTTTTCCGGGTTGTTCTTGCGACTCTTGCGCGGCTCGGCAACGGTCTGGTCGGGCACTGGGGAGGGTTCTGAAATAGTTGTCATCGCGGGCTCACGGCCATCACTGCACAGGCTGGCGATTATGGGCCGCGCGGCACAGTGAAGGAAGCCGCGCGGTAGCGCTTTTGTCGCCGTGATTACGATTTTCCTACAACTTTGTCTGACGTACGGCGCCGCTTCTGGATTTTGCCATCGCCGCCAACCGCACCGCTACGTTAGCCGCACCGTAACCGGCGTAACCGTTCTTGCGCTGGATGATCTCGAAGAAAAACCGCCCTTCGAACGGCTCGGTGTACACATGAAACAGCTCGCCGCCGTGGGCATCGCGGTCGTACAGCACGTTGTAATACGCCAGTTCGCTGAGGAACTCATCGTCGAAATCGAAGCGTGCCGCCAGGTCATCGTAGTAATTGAGCGGGATGTCCAGCAGCGGCACGCCCGCCTCTTTCGCTCGGCTGACCTGGGCGAAGATATCGTCACAATCAAACGCGATGTGATGCACCCCGGAGCCGCGATAACTCGACAGCGCGTGTGAGATCG
The DNA here is from genome assembly GCF_900187615.1 of Pseudomonas sp. Irchel s3f7. Classification (GTDB taxonomy): domain Bacteria; phylum Pseudomonadota; class Gammaproteobacteria; order Pseudomonadales; family Pseudomonadaceae; genus Aquipseudomonas. Next base: position 84,862 of record NZ_FYDO01000006.1, read on the forward strand.
CGGTGTTGCGGTTCTCGGAAATGTTCAGCGGCAGACGGATCGAACTGTCCCGACTGCGCAGGGCCCGGCTCTTCACCAGACCATACGGGTCGGGCAACACCACTTCATCGTCCGCTTCGAAATCCAGCAGGCTTTTGTAGAACAATACCCAGCTGTCGAGGCTGTCGGCCGGCAATGCCATGGCCATGTGATCGATGCGCTTGAGTCCGCCACCAGCCACTGCATCCGCCAACAGATTGAAGTCGGTGCCGTACACATCGGCGTGCTGGTCCACCAGGTAGATCAGGCTGCCATCCGGTGCGCGCACAGCGGCGAGCTCCAGCTCATTGGGGCCGACCAGTCCGCGATACGGCTGCCCCTTGTAAGCCACGGCCCGGGCCAGCGCACTGGCGCTGTCCGTGACCCGAACAGCGGTGGCACACAGCGAGGGACCGTGGGCCTCGAAAAAACTGTGGGCAAACGAGTACGGTTCGGAGTTGAGGATCAGGTTGATATCGCCCTGACGAAACAGGCTGACGCTCTTGGAGCGATGTTGCCCGGCCTTGGCAAAACCCAACCGTTCCAGCCAATGGGAGAGTTTGGCGCCGAGGCTTTCGTCCACGGCGAATTCGAGAAATTCGATGCCGTTGTATTCACTGGCCTTGGGCGTCTCGAACAGGATCTCGGTATTGGTCGCTGGCTGGGTTTCCATGGCCAGACGCTCACGGGTTTTCTCTTCCAGATACAGCAGCGAACGCAGTCCATCGGCGGCATTGGCCCTCGGTGGTGCGGCGCGGAAGCCGTCGTTGAAGATTTCCAGCGACAACGGCCCGGTGTAGCCACTCTTGATGATCGGCGCGAGGAACCCCGGCAGATCGAATTCGCCCTGGCCGGGGAAGCAACGGAAATGCCGGCTCCACTCCAGCACGTCCATGGCCAGGATCGGCGCGTCGGCCATTTGCACGAAGAAGATCTTGTCGCCCGGAATCTCGGCGATGGCACTCGGATCGCCCTTGAGCGACAACGTGTGGAAGCTGTCGAGCAACACGCCGAGGCTCGGATGATCCGCCTGACGGACAATGTTCCAGACCTGTTGATACGTGTTCACGTGCCGGCCCCAGGCCAGCGCTTCGTAGCCGATGCGCAAACCACGCGCACCGGCGTGTTCCGCCAGCAGGCGCAAGTCATCGACTAAAATTTGTTCATCGCCAACGGAGTCGGCCGAGGCGTTGCTGCACACCAACACCAGGTCAGTGCCCAGTTCCTGCATCAGGTCGAACTTGCGCTCAGCCCGCTCCAGGTTGCGTGCCAAGCGATCGCGGCGGCAGCCCTCGAAATCGCGAAACGGTTGAAACAGGGTGATGGCGATCCCGAGATCGGCGCACATCTGTTTAATTTCCCGCGGGCTGCCGTCGTAGTAGAGGAGGTCGTTCTCGAAAATCTCGACGCCGTCGAAACCGGCGGCGGCAATGGCTTCGAGTTTTTCCGGCAGGGTACCGCTCAAGGACACGGTGGCAATGGAACGCTGCATGGTTCGGCTCCCGGTGGAGGCAATCTTGTTAAGGGCGTTGCACGCTTTGAGTAGAGGGTCGCGTTTGGCTTGCGAGAATTATTGAGCTGACAGGCTGACACAGCAATTCAAAGTGTACTATCCAGTTAGTTTTGTGTGCGATTATCGAACAAAATGGCCGTAGGCGAATTGACGGTTTTTCGTCCACTGCCCAACATCGACTCCACATTGAGGCCATACCGGTCGCGGTGAATAACAACGAGTTCGATGCTTCAGAACACCACATAACAAATTCAAAAACGGGTGGCACACATGATTCCTTCCCAAAGCTCACGCATGGCTCCGGCCATGAGCGTCACTGCCGGCGGTATCGGCGACAAAATCCGCGGCGCCATGGCGGTTGGCAAAACCCGTTGGGGCATGCTGGCACTGGTGTTTTTCGCCACCACCCTGAACTACATAGACCGCGCCGCCCTGGGCGTGATGCAGCCGATCCTGGCCAAGGAAATGAGCTGGACGGCGATGGACTACGCCAACATCAACTTCTGGTTCCAGGTCGGTTATGCGATCGGTTTCGTGCTGCAAGGGCGCTTGATCGACCGGGTCGGCGTCAAGCGCGTGTTCTTCTGCGCCGTGCTGCTCTGGAGCCTGGCGACCGGCGCACACGGCCTCGCCACTTCGGCGGTCGGCTTTATGGTTTGCCGTTTCATCCTCGGCCTGACGGAAGCGGCGAACTACCCGGCCTGCGTGAAGACCACGCGCCTGTGGTTCCCGGCCGGCGAGCGCGCCGTAGCGACCGGTATCTTCAACGCCGGCACCAACGTCGGGGCAATGTTCACCCCCATGCTGTTGCCGCTGATCCTGCATGTGTGGGGCTGGCAAGCCGCGTTCATGTGCATGTCGGCACTGGGCGGGATCTGGTTGCTGTTCTGGGGCCTGAAATACTTCAACCCGGAAGATCATCCGAGCGTGAATCAATCTGAGCTCGACTACATCCAGAACGAAGTCGAACCGGAACAAACCCGCGTACCGTTCTCGAAAATCCTGCGCATGCGCGGCACCTGGGCCTTCGCCCTCGCCTACTCGATGACCGCGCCGGTTTTCTGGTTCTACCTGTACTGGCTGCCACCGTTCCTCAATCAGCAATACAACCTGGGCATCAACGTGACCCAGATGGGTATCCCGCTGATCATCATTTACCTCACTGCCGACTTCGGCAGCGTCGGCGGCGGCATCCTTTCCTCGTTCCTGATCGGGCGCGGAGTCAACCCGATCAAGGCGCGGCTGATGTCGATGTTCCTGTTCGCCTGCTGCATCATCGGCGTGATCATGGCGGCCGGTTCCAGCAACCTGTGGGTCGCGGTAGCCGCCATCTCCCTGGCCATCGGTGCGCATCAAGCCTGGACCGCGAACATCTGGAGCCTGGTCATGGACTACACGCCCAAGCACATGATGAGTACGGTGTTCGGTTTCGGCGGGATGTGTGCGGCGATTGGTGGGATGTTCATGACTCAGTTGGTCGGCCATATCCTGACCGTCACCAATAACAACTACACCGTGCTGTTCACCATGATTCCGGCGATGTACTTCATTGCGCTGACCTGGATGTACTTCATGGCGCCGCGCAAGATTCCGACCATCACCGACTGACGTTCGGCGCATTACCCCCTGTAGGAGCGAGCATGCTCGCGAAAAACCGAGCGCGATGCGGGTATCCAGACAACCCGCGTCATCGTTAACGAACATCGCGAGCAGGCTCGCTCCTACAGGTCGTTTCTTTTTGGGCTTTTACCGGCGGCTTTGCTGCCACGCCGCCGCCAACCCACTACAGCAAATCACGGCGATACCGATCACGGTGGTCAAGGTCGGCGTGTGGGAAAACAGCAGCCAGCCCAGCAGGCCGGCAAAGATGATCTGGCAATAGCTGAACGGCGCCAGCAGCGCCGGTGCCGCGAGACGGAACGCCTGGGTCAAAAACAGATGGGCCGTCATCCCGCAGGCGCCCAGCGCCAACATCATCGCGCCATGCTCCAGGTTCGGCGTCTGCCAGAAGAACGGCACCAGCGCACTCATCACCAGCGTGTTGCACAAGCCTGCAAAGAAGTTGCTGGTGGTCGGGCTGTCGATCTCGCTGAGCTTGCGCGTCAGCAGTTGATAGAAGCAGAAAAACAACGCCGAGCAGAATGGCAGCAACACCGCCGGGGTAAACAAATCCCCCCCCGGGTGCACAATGATCAGCACCCCGCCAAACCCGAAAATCACCGCCAGCCACTGCCCCCGCGTCACTCGTTCGCCCAATAGCGGCACCGACAGCGCGGTAACGAGCACCGGCGCGAGAAAGTTGACCGAGGTGGCTTCGGCCAGCGGTATGTACATCAACCCCGTGGTAAAAAACAGGCTGGTGCCCAACAGGCACAATGCGCGAATCAGCTGAAGCCACGGCCGTTTGGTGCGCAGCACCCGCAGCCCGGATTGCGGCAGGAAAATCCCGGCCATCAGCAATGTGTGCACCACGTAACGCGCCCACACCACCATGACGATTGGATAGAACCCAGAGAGGTATTTGGAAAAAGCGTCGTGAGTGGAAAACAGGAAGGTGGCGACAACGATCAACAGGATCCCTTTGAAGGGCTGATTGACGCCGGAAAGCGGGGTGCTGTTAAGCGACGTCAAGACGAAGTCCTTTTAAAGTTGATGCGCGATTCGAACAATCTAGAACCTGGTTCCACTTTTTCACACAGGGAAAGCGAAATAACGGGCGAACACCGCACGCTTCATAGTGAAGCAGATGACACGCGCTCAAATAAACAACTCAGACGCCTGGCTCGCCTCCGACAACTCCTCAGTGTATTTCAGCAACGTGGGTGCCAGTTCATGCAATAGCGCACCAGGCAATCGTGCACTCGGCCCCGCCACACTGAGCACGCCGATCACACGGTTATCCAGCGGGTGGCGTATCACCGCCGCAATCGCCGATGTGCCCACTGCCGAACTTTCTTCGACCCAGGCATAACCCTGCTCCCGAGCCAGACGCAAACGTTCCAGCAATTCAATGTTCGAGCGTGGCGCATTCGGCCCGATGTCGTAAGGCAATTCTTGTGCTTGCTGCTCCACCCGCGACAATGCCTCGGCATCACTCATGCTGGCCAGCCACGCGTGCCCGGAAGCGGTGTAGAACAACGGCGCGTCGCGTCCCATGTCCGGGTCGTAACGCAGGCCCGAGCGGGCGCCTTGGGATTTGGCGATCCAGACTTGTCGCTCGCCCTGGATGACGCCCAGTCGAACCAGTTCACCGGTTTCCCGGGCCAAACGATCGAGCACCGGCTGAACGATATCCGCGCCGCTGACCGACAAATAACGAAACCCCATGGCGACCAGTCTGGTCGACAGGTGATAGCGCAGGTTTTCCGGATTTTGCCGTACGTAGCCCAAACGGATCAGCTCGGCGAGCAGACGATGAGTCGCACTTTTGGGGATATCCAGTTGCTCGGCCAACGTCTGCATCGGCAGCCCCTGAGGCTCCCCCGTGAGACTTTCCAACACGCTGAAGACACGCTCGATCTGACTGCCAGCCATGGGACGTTCCAAAACGAAATTTTGCTGATTCTAGAAGATAAGACCAATGAAGCGAAATCTGGAACCAGAAGCACAACGAGCAGTCTGACGACCGGACTGGCGCCGGTCCTACTCAACAGCAACACTCATCGCACGGACAACCAGAGGATTTCTACATGCTATGGAAAAAAGGCCGACGCAGCGACAACGTGGTCGATGCCCGCGGTGATGATGTCGGCGGTGGCGGTGGCGGCATGCGTTTTGGTGGCGGCAAGGGTTTGAGCCTGACGGCGATCCTCCTGATCGTCGGCATCGGCTGGATCACCGGCCAGGACCCGCTGCAAATCCTCGGGCAGTTGACCGGACAAATGGATCAGCAATCGGCACCGGCGACCAACCCGAGTCGTCAGGCACCACCGGCCAACGATCAAGGGGCTGAGTTCGTACGCTCGATCCTCGGCGATACCGAAGACACCTGGGGCCAGATCTTCCAGCAGGCCGGTCGTCAATATAAGGAGCCGACGCTGGTGCTGTTCAGCAACCGCGTCAATTCGGCCTGTGGCCTGGCCACCTCCGCAACCGGCCCGTTCTACTGCCCTGCGGACCAGAAGGTTTACCTGGACATGGCGTTCTTTGAGGAGATGTCCCGACGATTTTCTGCCGCTGGCGATTTCGCCCAGGCCTACGTGATCGCTCACGAAGTCGGACACCATGTGCAGACCTTGCTCGGCGTCTCCGCGAAAATTCAGGCAGCACGTCAACAGGGTCGGCAGATGGAAGGTGACGGCGGCTTGCTGGTCCGCCAGGAGCTGCAAGCCGATTGCCTGGCCGGGGTCTGGGCCAACAACGCACAAAAACGCCTGAACTGGCTGGAACCGGGCGATATCGAAGAAGCACTGAATGCAGCGAACGCCATTGGTGACGATCGTTTGCAGCAACAAGGTCAGGGCCGTGTGGTGCCGGACTCGTTCACCCACGGTACGTCGGCGCAACGAATGCGCTGGTTCAAAACCGGTTTCGCCCAGGGCCAGGTGGGCCAGTGCGATACCTTTGCGGCGAAAAATCTGTAAATGAAGAAGTGGTTGTTGTTTTTGCTGTTCACTTGCACAACGTCCCAGGCCACCGAGCATGGGGTCAAGGAAGTCAGTCCCGGACGCCTGCTCTTGAGATCCGGCGAAATAGCGGTGGGCATCAGCCCCGCGCCGGAAAAAATCGAGCGGGTGCTGATCATCCTCCACGGTCGCTCGCGCAACGCGCAAACCTATCTGCAGACGGGTGAACGCGCGGTCGAGCTGGCCGGGCAAAGCGCAACGACCCTGGTGATCGCCCCGCAGTTTCTCAACGAAACCGACGTCGCGCTGCAACCGGTGGCGGACACCGTTTTACGCTGGCAAGGCAACGAGTGGATGGCCGGCGGCGAATCCACGGCGCCGTTTCGCATGAGCGCCTACCAGGCGCTGGACGACATCATCGCCCGCCTGGGTGACCGCCAGCAGTTTGCGGATGTGAAGCAGATTGTGGTTGCCGGGCATTCCGGCGGCGCGCAGGTGGTTCAGCGCTATGCACTGCTTGGCCACGCTCAGCCAGCCCTCGAAGCGGCGGGTGTGAAGGTGCGATATGTGATTGCCAACCCGTCGTCTTACGCCTATTTCGATGAGCGTCGGCCGGTGGCGTTCAGCCACGCCGGTTGCCCGCAGTTCAATCGCTGGAAATATGGATTGGCTGATTTACCCGCGTACGGCGAAGGACAATCGCCCGCGCAGTTGCAGGAAAAGTACCTCAAGCGTGACATCGTTTACCTGTTGGGCCAGCAGGACACCGACCCGAATCATCCGGCGCTGGATAAAAGCTGTGAGGCCAAGGCTCAAGGGCCGTATCGGTTGGCGCGGGGGCGGTTCTATTTTGATTATCTGAAGCGGTTGCAACCCAAAGGACTGCATCAGCAACTGATAGAAGTGCCCGGGGTCGGGCATGACGGCGACGGGATGTTTACATCGCCGCAGGGGCAGAAGGCGTTGTTTGATTAAAAAATCGCAGCCTTCAGTAGGCGCTACCGAAGGCTGCGATCTTTTGATGCAGAGAAATCAAGCGCAAAGCATCTGCCGCAACGCCACACAATCCGCCGCATGCCAATCGGTCAAATCCGGCCACGGATTGTCCGGCAGATTCACCAGTACCGTCCGCGTACCCGCTGCGCGGCCGCAATCCAGGTCAAACCGGTAGTCACCGACCATCACCATCTCGCTCGTCGGCACGTTCCACGCGTCGGCCAGTTTCAGCAAACCGCCGGGATGTGGCTTCGGTGGCGCTTCATCGCGACCCAGTACATCGTCCACCGCAAAGCAGTCGGCCAGACCGATAGCTTCCAGCGTGACGTGCGCCAGCTCGCGGGCGTTGCGCGTGAGGATGCCCAGGCGATAACCGCGACCCGCCAGTTCACGCACCAGTTCCACGGCACCCGGCGCGGGTTTCGAACCCAGCGCCAGGTCTCGTTCGTGCTCCAGCAACCAAGCGTGTTTGGCCGCCGCTTCATCCGCCGGTAACGCGGCGAGATGGGTCAGGATGTCGTCCTCGGCCGGAATCGCCAACGCCACACGAATCGCCGCGAAGTCATGCACCGCCACGGTCAGGGTGCCGTCCATGTCGAACACCCAATGACGCACGTCGGCCAGGCTCATGCCCAATCCTTGCGATGACGGATCAGCCCTTCCTGGGTCACCGACGCCACCAGTTGCCCGGCACGGTTAAACACGCTGCCACGGTTGAAGCCCCGCGAGTTGCCGGCCCAAGGGCTGTCCATCGCGTAGAGCAACCAGTCGTCCGCGCGCAAATCCTGGTGGAACCACAGCGCGTGGTCGAGGCTGGCGACCTGCATATCCTTGTGCCAGACCGTTTTGCCGTGAGGTTGCATGGAAGTCACCAGCAGGCCGAAGTCCGAGGCATAGGCCAGCAGATATTTGTGCAGTGCCGCGGAGTCGGCCAAGGCGCCGTCGGCGCGAAACCAGACGTACTTGACCGGGTCGGACGGCAGCGGGTTGTAGGGATCTTTTTCGGTCACCGGGCGGAACTCGATCGGCTTGGGGCACAGCAGCTTTTCACGCATCGTCTCGGGGATCAGATGGGCGCGCTGCTGAGTGATTTCCAGCTCCGATGGCAAGTTTTCCGGGCCGACCACTTTCGGCATTTCAGTCTGGTGCTGGAAGCCTTCTTCGTCGTACTGGAACGACGCGCTGCACGTAAAGATCGGGTGGCCTTTCTGGATCGCCGTCACCCGGCGCGTGCTGAAACTGCCGCCATCGCGCACCCGGTCAACCTGGTACACCACCGGCAAACCGGCGTCGCCCGGGCGCAGGAAGTAGCCGTGCATCGAATGCACATGGCGCGCCTCTTCAACGGTCTGACTGGCCGCCGACAGCGACTGGCCGAGCACCTGGCCGCCGAACAACTGGCGAAAACCCAGGTCCTGGCTGCGACCACGGAACAGGTTTTCTTCGATCGGTTCCAGGGTCAACAGGTCGACCAGATCTTCCAACACTTGGCTCATTCAGACTCTCCTCACACAACACATTGCCGCGCAGTCTTGGCTGCGGCGGTCGATACAGTTTCCGGACCGGCCCATGGTGGCCATTGTAAACGTCCGTGCCGGCTTAGCCATGCAAGGTTTGCAGCCATTGTTCACGGCTGATGCGGTACAGCACGTGGTGACGCAAGGGATGATCCGCGGAGAGTTTCGGGTGGTTGAAGTCATCGGCCGGATCATGATGCATGCCGATCGCCTGCATGACTTTCTGCGAGGGCAGGTTGTTGTCAGCGGTGAACGACACGACTTCATTCACGCACAAGCGATCAAACCCGCAGCGCAGAGCGGTCCATGCCGCTTCACTGGCATAACCCAGCCCCCAATGTTCGCGGGCCAGGCGCCAGCCGATTTCGGTCGCTGGGGTAAACGGTGCGTCGAAACCGACCACGCCCAGCCCGGTAAAACCGATGAACTGGCCCGTGTCCTTGCGTTCCAGGGCCCAGAGACCGAAACCATGCTCGGCAAAATGACCACGGATTCGCCCGATCAATGATGCACTTTCCAGTCGGCTCAGAGGCTCCGGAAAGTAACGCATCACCTGCGGATCGGCACACATCGCCGCAAATTCCGGCAAATCCTCGTCTCGCCACTGGCGTAACAGCAGCCGAGCGCTTTCGAGTTCCAGTATTGGCTCCATCGTTCCCCGCCCCTCCGTTTGCATGCTGCAAGTCTACAACGCTGGTAGGATCCGTCTCTCATTCCCGCACGAAATCATCATGCCGCTGCCGCTGATTTATCACGAAGAGTACAGTCCTGAATTCCCGGCGGATCACCGCTTTCCCATGGACAAATTTCGCCTGCTGCGCGATCACCTGATAGACAGTGGTCTGACCCGCGACGCCGATTTGCTGCGCCCGCCGCTGTGCCCGGCAGAGATTCTCGCCCTCGCCCATGACCCTTCGTATATCGAACGCTACATGAGTGGCGATTTGTCCCGCGAAGATCAGCGCCGCCTCGGCCTGCCGTGGAGCGAAGCGCTGGCGCGGCGAACGGTGCGGGCGGTCGGCGGTTCGATACTGGCGGCCGAACAGGCGCTGGAACATGGCCTGGCCTGTCACCTGGCGGGCGGCACCCACCATGCTCACTACGACTACCCGGCCGGGTTCTGCATCTTCAATGACCTGGCGGTGATCAGCCATTACCTGCTGCAAAGCGGTCGTGTGAACCGGGTACTGATCTTCGATTGCGATGTGCACCAAGGCGACGGGACTGCACGAATTCTGCACAACACCCCGGAAGCGGTGACCGTTTCCCTGCACTGCGAGAAGAACTTTCCCGCACGCAAGGCCGAAAGTGACTGGGACATTCCACTGCCCAAGGGCATGGGCGATGCGGATTACCTGAAAGTGGTGGATGACGCGCTCAATTATCTGTTGCCGCTCTACCAACCGGACCTGGTGCTGTACGACGCAGGCGTCGATGTGCACAAAGACGACGCCCTGGGTTATCTGAAGCTGACAGACGAAGGCGTCGCCGCCCGGGATGAAAGCGTCATGCGTCATTGCCTGGGCCGGGACATCCCGGTAGTCGGGGTGATCGGCGGCGGCTACAGCAAGGACCGCCTGGCGCTGGCTCGTCGGCACGGCATCCTCCATCACAGCGCGCAACGGGTCTGGGCGTCATCAGGTTGTCACTGACGTGTGGATGCTTTACCCACAATGCCTGTGGAACTGCCTGTGGATAACCTGAGTGAAAGGGCCTACAGCCCTTGCTACTTAAAGGCTACAGAACAGTGGTTGTTTTTTAACCAGCATTAGAAAACACCGCTCCCCCTGTGGGAGCGAGCGTGCTCGCGATGGCGTAGGCACATTCAAGGCATAACCTTCTGACAGACCGCTATCGCGAGCACGCTCGCTCCTACAGGGTATCGGGCTGGTAGAATGCGCGACTTATCCAGCCAAACCGCAGCGCATTCCATGACCCAGCCTTCAAATACCTCCCCTTCTACGGTCGCCATCATCGGCGGTGGCCCCGCCGGTTTGATGGCGGCTGAAGTGTTGAGCCAGGCCGGGATCAAGGTCGACCTGTACGACGGCATGCCTTCAGTCGGTCGAAAATTCCTGCTGGCCGGTGTCGGCGGCATGAACATCACCCATTCCGAAGCCTATCCGGCATTTCTCTCACGCTACGCCGAACGCGCCCCGCAGATCGCGCCGTTGCTGCGAGGTTTCAGTGCCGATGCGTTATGCCAATGGATTCATGATCTGGGCATCGAAACCTTCGTCGGCAGTTCCGGCCGGGTGTTTCCGACCGACATGAAAGCCGCGCCCTTGCTGCGCGCCTGGCTCAAGCGCCTGCGGGACAGCGGCGTCGTTATCCACACCCGTCACCGTTGGCTGGGCTGGAATGACCAAGGTGACTTGCGCATCGACAGCCCGGAAGGCGAAAAAACCGTGCAAGCCGACGCCACCCTCCTCGCCCTCGGCGGCGGCAGCTGGTCGCGCCTGGGCTCGGACGGTGCGTGGATGTTGCCATTGGAGCAACGCGGTGTAGGACTCGCGCCCTTGCAGCCAAGTAATTGCGGCTTCGAGGTGCAGGCATGGAGCGATTTGATGGTCAGCAAATTCGCCGGCGCCCCGCTGAAAAACATCGCCATCGGTCTCAACGACGACGTGCCACGGCTGGGTGAATGCGTGATCACCGCCACCGGCATCGAAGGCAGTTTGATCTACGCCCTGTCGGCACCGATTCGTGAAGCAATCAACCAGCACGGTTCGGCAACGATTCATCTGGACCTGTTACCGGGCCGGCCTGTGGATAAAGTGACGGCGGCATTGAGCAAACCCCGGGGCTCACGCTCCATGGCCAAGCACTTGCACAGTCAGTTGGGCATCGATGGCGTGAAAGCGGCGCTACTGCGGGAACTGACCCCTGCCGAAATATTCACTGACCCGGCCCTGCTGGCCAACGCGATCAAGGCATTGCCCCTGACGCTGGTGAAAACCCGTCCACTCGATGAGGCCATCAGCAGCGCGGGTGGAGTTTTGTTCGAAGCAATGGATGAGCGATTGATGCTCAAGCAAATGCCTGGCGTGTTTTGCGCCGGGGAGATGCTCGACTGGGAAGCGCCGACGGGCGGCTATTTGCTGACCGCGTGTTTCGCCAGTGGCCGGGCGGCCGGATTGGGAATGTTGCAGTGGTTGCAGCGCAAGGGCTGAAGACCGCGCAGCGCCCATCGCCAGCAGGCTGGCTCCCACAGGGGATTTGTGTCGTTCACAAAAACCTGTGGGCGCCAGCCTGCTGGCGATGACGACCTAACGGACGCAGTGCGAAATTAAGGCTTACGCTTACGCGGCCCAGTGTTGAACACCGGCACTTTGCGCACAGGCTTGATCGAAGGTTCCACTGGCGCCGCTTCCCCGCTATCGACCCATTTACCCAGATTGCGCTTACCACCGCCGCCACCGGATGCCTTGGGCTTCTTCGGTTTCTTCGGCTTCTTGACCACCTGACCGCTGGCATCGGTGTCCGGCACGCGGTGTTCGGGTTCAAAATCAGGCTCGCCCTGACGCTTCAAGGTCTGGCGCGTCAGCATCTCGATGGCCGACAGCAAATTCACTTCATCAGCACACACCAGCGAAATCGCCTCGCCGGTCGCGCCCGCTCGGCCGGTACGACCGATGCGATGGATGTAGTCCTCGGCCACAATCGGCAGGTCGAAGTTGACCACCAGCGGCAAGTCTTCGATATCCAGGCCACGGGCGGCCACGTCGGTAGCGACCAGGATCTGCACTTCACTGGCCTTGAAACGGTCCAGTGCGCGCTGACGGGTTGCCTGGGGCTTGTCGCCGTGGATGCCATCGGCGTTGATGCCCAGGCCCTGGAGTTTTTCCACCAGCGCGTCCACGCCGTTGCGGGTCTTGGCGAACACCAGCACTTGCTTCCACTTGCCCTTGCGCATCAGGTGCACGAACAGTTCCGGCTTGCGCTTCTTGTCCACCGTCACAATCCATTGCTTGACGGTGTTGGCCGCGACGTTGCGCGGGCTCACTTCAACGGTCAGCGGGTCGTTGAGCATCTGCCCGGCCAGCAGGCGGATGTCGTCGGAGAAGGTCGCGGAGAACAACAGCGTCTGACGTTTCTTCGGCAGCGCACGGTAAATGTTCGCCAGCTCCTCGGAAAAGCCCAAGTCGAGCATGCGATCGGCTTCGTCCAGCACCAGGGTTTGCAACTGGTTGAACTTCAGCGCGTTCTGGCGGAACAGGTCGAGCAAACGCCCCGGGGTTGCCACCAGCAGATCAACGCCGCTGCGCAGCTTCATCATTTGCGGGTTGATGCTGACGCCGCCGTACACCGCGTAAGTGCGCAATGGCAGGTTTTCGGCGTACTGGCGCACGGCTTCGTGAACCTGTTCCGCCAGTTCGCGGGTTGGCACCAGGATCAGCGCACGCACCGAGTTGGCCGTGACTTTCGGCCCTTCCATGGCCAGCAGTTGCAGCAGCGGCAAGGCGAAACCGGCCGTCTTGCCGGTGCCGGTCTGGGCGGCGGCCATCAGGTCGCGACCGGCCAGCACCGCCGGAATGGCTTGCGCCTGAACCGGCGTCGGAGTCTGGTAGCCGAGCGTCTCGAGGGAGCGCAGCAAGGGTTCGATCAGGCCAAGGGTGGCGAAAGTCATGGGAGTACCGTAGGAAAAATCAGCGCGGGTGTGCAATGCCGCGCAGTTTACCCTAATTCACGCGGGATTCTGTCGGCACTGCCGTCACCACTGGCCGTTGCGGTGCACGACGCCACTGCGGCAGGCCGATCAACACCACCGCACTGATGATCACCAGCATGGCCAGCGCTTCTTCGATGCCGATGGTTTCACCGACAAACACGATGCCCAGCAACACCGCCACCGCCGGGTTGACGTAGGCATAGCTGGTCGCTGCCGCCGGGCGCACGTGCTTCAACAAGTACATGTAAGCGTTGAAAGCGATGATCGAACCGAACACGGTCAGGTACGCCAACGCGGCCCAGCCTTCAATCGGCGGCATTTTTTCCAGGTGTTCCCCGCTCACTGCGCTGGCAATCAACAACACGACGCCGCCCACCAGCATTTCCACCGCGCTGGCCATCGCGCCCTGAGGCAACGGCAGGTGTTTGCTCCAAACAGAGCCAAAGGCCCAGGTCGCCGCTGCAAAAATCAGCAACGCCGCCCCCAATGGACTCGATTGCAGGTTGGACCCCAGGTTGAGCATGGCGATGCCGATGATCCCGAGCACAATCCCGGCCCATTCGAGACGGGTATTACGTGCGCCCCAGAAATATCCGCAGAGCAAGGTAAACAGCGGCACCGTCGCCACCGCCAGCGCTGCGACGCCGGAAGCAACGCCGGTGTGTTCCGCCACAGTGACCGCGCCATTGCCACACGCCAGCAACAAGATCCCGATGATGCCCGCGGCTTTCCATTGCGCCCAGGTCGGTGCCGGTACCCCGCGCCAACGCAGGTAGGCGTACATCAGCGTCCCGGCAATCACGAAACGAACGCCCGCCAGCAGCAACGGCGGCCAGTACTCCACGCCAATGCGAATCACCAGATAAGTCGAACCCCAAATCACGTACAACGCGAAAAAGGCAGCGATCAACGGTAAGGGAAAACGACGGAGGCCAGGCATGGGGAGCAGCTCGCAGGCAAGACAAGTGAACGGCTATTCTAGAAAGGCCAACGGCGGAAAATAAGTTACAAAACGTGTTTATAGGGCCGGTACACTTTTCAAACCACGGAGATTATTGCGCTAAGCCGTGCTTTCGAAAGTCAGTCATTTTCAGGAGTCGCCACCATGGACAAATACGACCGCATGCTGCTCAGCGCCCTGCTGGAAAACGGTCGCGCGTCCTACGCGGACCTGGCGCGCAAGGTCAACCTGAGCGCCCCGGCGGTGGCCGAACGCGTGGCCAAGCTCGAAGCCAGCGGCGTGATCACCGGGTACCAGGCGAAAGTCGACATGGCCAAGCTAGGCCTGCCGATCCAGTGCGTGATCGAACTGCGCCTGAACCAGCACGGCAACCAGAAGGCCTACGACGACCTGATCAAAATCCCGCAATTGACCGAGTGCCATCGGGTGACAGGTGATCCGTGCGTGATCATGCAAGCGGCGGTGGGCTCGATGCCGGAGCTGGAAGAGCTGATCAACCGGATTGCCACGTTCGGGTTCAGCAAGACGTCGATTGTGTTGTCGAGTGCGATAGAGAAGCGCGTGCCGTTGGGGCATATCGAAGGCAATGGCAAATAGTTACATGTAGGCGCTGGCTTGCCAGCGATGACGGATTCAAATTCAAACCCAATGCTGGCTGATTCACCGCTTTCGCCAGCAAGCCGACTCCTACAGGGGATGTGCGGTGTACTCGGGGTCAGCGATAGCGCTGGAGATGCTCGGTTACTTTCGCGGCCGGTACTTTCTGCAACTTGCACAGCAAATCATGGGACAGCTCGCGCAAGCCATGCTTCTGCAACAACTCTTCGGCGAGGTGTGTGGTCAGGTTGGCCGCCATCTCGGCATCGGCCATGGCCCGGTGGGCCTTGCCGGTATTGGGCAGGTTGGCAAACGTGGTGAGGGTGCCGAGTTTGTGGTTCGGCGCCGCAGGCATCAGGCGTCGGGCCAACAGCAACGAGCACGCGAAGTTCTGCAACCGCGTGCGCTTGATCCGCCCCAGTTCGAAGTCCCAGAACTTCTGGTCGAACGCGGCGTTGTGCGCCAGCAACGGCGTGGTGCCCACGAACTCGTTGACCTCGTTCATCACCTGCTCCGCCGATGGCGCCGTGCGCAGCATGGCGTTGCTGATGCCGGTGAGTTGCTCGATGAACGCCGGGACGCGCACGCCGGCGTTCATCAGGCTCTGGTAACGCTCGACGATGCGCCCCTGTTCAAGGATCACCACGGCGATTTCCGTGGCCCGGCAGCTGCTGCTTGGGGAGATCCCGGTGGTTTCAAAGTCGATGACTGCGATGCGTTCCAAACCTGTTTCAACTCCGTAAAAATCAATTCTTGAGCAGCAATGCGCCTTCGATCGGCACGTAGCGGCTGGCGGCGCGGATCAGCGAGTTGGCGGTCAGGCCCGGCACCCCGTAGGCCACCGCTTGCACGCCGTGCTTGTTGATGATGCGCTCGAGCAGCATGTCGAAATCACCGTCGCCGGAGGCCAGGACGACTTCGTCGACATGGTCGGCGGCGTCCATGATGTCGAGGGTGATACCCACGTCCCAGTCGCCCTTGGCCGAGCCGTCGCTGCGTTGGATATAGGGTTTGAGCTTCACGGTGAAACCGAGGTTGCGCAGGATCTGCTGGAACTGCTGCTGCTTGCTGTCGCCACGATCGATGGCGTAGGCATAGGCTTCAACGATTTCACCCTGTTTGCTGATGTCAGCCCACAGCGCAGCGTAGTTGAAATGACAACCATAGGCCTGACGCACGGTGTAGTAGAGGTTTTGGACATCGGCGAACACTGCGATTTTTTTCACCGGCTTTCCTCAAGGCTGAAATCAGGCTCCAGGCCCGAAAGGCGCCCAGTATGCCAGCGTCGAGGAATATTCCGCGAATAATCGGCTATGTGGCGAGGGAGCTTGCTCCCGTTGGGGTGCGAAGCAGCCCACTTGCTTTAGAACCCAAGGGGACTGCTACGCAGTCCAGCGGGAGCAAGCTCCCTCGCCACAGGTGTGTCAGACGAAGGAATCGTCGTCGCCGCTGAAGAATGATTCATCGCTGTAATCGGCGTCGTCGAAGCCGCCCTGATCGTTGCCCGCCATGCGCTGGTCATCGCCCCAGGTGTTGTTGCTCTGGTCGTTGACCTGGGCCGGCTCTTCCTTGATGACTTCGACGACTTCCTGCGGTTGCTGATTGTGCTGGAACAGGCTGCTGATGCCTTGTGCCAGCATCACACCACCCGCCACGCCCGCAGCCGTTTTCAGTGCCCCGCCGAGAAAACTGCTCCCGGCCGCTGCTGGCGCCTGAGGGGCGTAATTCTGCTGCGCTGCTCCGAAGTTCTGCTGTGAGCCGAACGACGAACGCCCCGGTTCACGCCAGCCCGCGTTCGAAGGTGGCGCACTCTGGGTTGGCGCGGGCTGTGGATCGCGGGAAGCGCCGCCGAAGATGCTCGACAAAAAGCCACCGCTGCTCGGTGCTGAAGCCGGGGCCGACTGTGTCCTGGCCTGTTGCAGCTCAGCCTGCAATTGCTGGACCTGCTGGGTCAGTTGCTTGTTCTGTTCATCGAGACTCTTGATCGCCGCCTCTTGCACCAGAATCGCCTGGGTCATGAAATAACCTGCCGCCGGCTGGCGCGTCAGGTGTTCCTTGATCCGCGCCTCGGCCTGGGCGTCGCGCGGGGCTGCGTCCGTTTCGGCCTGTTGCAGCCGGGAAAACAGTCCATCGATCAGGGTTTGTTCTTCGCTGTTCATGGCGACCTCGTAGATTGCCGGGAAAATCGTTGCCTTCATCCATTGAGGATAAGCTGCTCGACCTTAATGGAGGCTGAAACAAGATGTTTCAATGTCCTTTACCGAACGTTTACGTTTGCTTACGCCTGCACATCATCGGTTACAGTGTGCACCTGATTACAACCAGCGATACCGACTGATGAATCCGTTAGATGTACTGCGTGACTCCCTGTATTTCTTCAAGCGCAATCTGGGTCAGATCGTGCAGCTGTGCCTGCCGCTGGTGATCCTTGAAGCGTTGCTGCAACAGGTGGTTGATCATTCCACCGAGCCGGACAGTTTCCCCGGCATCAGCGTGATCGTCGGCCTGCTGGTGTACCCGTTGTACACCGCCGCACTGATCCTGTTTCTCGATGCCCGCAGCCGGGGCGAATCGCCGAGCAACCGCGAGCTGCTGTCGCGGTCCGCCTATCTGTGGCCACGCTTTGCCCTGCTGACGGCCCTCAACACCGTGTTGATTCTGCTGGGCCTGTCGCTGTATTTCCTGCCGGGCATCTACCTGATGGTGACCTTGGCATTCGGCGAATACCTGCTGGTCCTGCGGGGCCTGGCGCCACTGGCGGCGATGAAAGAAAGCCTGCGCATGACTAAAGGTCACTTCATGCGCATCCTGCTGTGCATCCTGTGTGTGATGGGGCCGCTGTGGCTGCTCAAAGGCCTGACGCTGGCGGCGTACCCGGAACCTCAAAACCCGGTGGTTTCCATACTGATCGACAGCGCCCACAGTTTCCTGCAGCTGTTCACCAGCGTGGTGCTGTTCCGACTGTTCATGCTGATCAGCCCACTGCCCGAGAACAATGACGCACCGCTCTGACCTTGGGCGCAGTCATCACTCTCGAGTATGCTCGGGAACAATTTTGTAACGCTAATAAGCCGAGCCATGACCCGTCTACTGCGCTACACCCTGCTGGGCCTGACGATGTTGATCGGTCTGATCGCACTGTCGATCTACAGCCTGACCTGGCGCCCCGAGGCCAAGGAAGTGCTGGCGGTCAATTGCAGCGACCAGGCACCGACGTTGGCGCCCGGCCAGGCGCTGAAGGTGATGACCTGGAACGTTCAGTACCTGGCCGGCAAGCGGTATGTGTTCTGGAATGACTTGGCCGCTGGCACCGACGACAGCCCTACGCCGGAAGACATGGCCTTCAGCCTCGACGAAGTGGCGCGGGTGATTCGAGACGAGCAACCGGACATAGTGCTGTTGCAGGAACTCGACAACGGCGCCAAGGCCAGCGGTTACCAGAACCAGCTGAAACTGTTACAGGAACGGGTCGCCGACTTGTATCCGTGCAGCACCAGCGCCTTCGACTGGAAGGCCGATTTCGTCCCCAACACGCATATCTTCGGCAGCGTTGGCCGGCAGTTGGCAACCCTGAGCCGCTTCCAGATCGAACATGCTGAACGGCTGCAATTGCCGGTCGCCTCGACCAACCCAATCAGCCACCAGTTCCAACCGAAAGACGCCTTGCTGGTGGCTTACTTGCCGTTGAGTGACGGCGGGCAAATAGCGGTTCTGAACACCCATCTGGAGCGCTCGGCCCAGGCCGACGATACGCTGCAAACCCAGGTGAGCGCCGTGGCCAAGGTGCTCGACAAGCTCGAAAGCCGTGGCACACCGTGGCTGATCGGCGGCGACTTCAATCTGTTGCCGCTGGGCCAATACCGACGCCTGCCCGACACGCAACGCACGCCCTACTCCGCCGACAGCGCCTTGCATGTGTTGTGGGACAAATACCCGATGATCCCGAACAACAACGAGGCCGGTGGCGTCGACCGCGAACGCTGGCTGACCCACTACCCGAATGATCCGAGACTGAACGGCCCGGACCGGACCGCCGACTACCTGTTCTACAGTCCGCGAATCAAACGGGTCGAAGCACAGGTCCGGCAGGACGATACGTTGCGCATCTCCGATCACCTGCCGGTGATTGCACGGTTCCTTCTACCGGCTGCGCCTTAACGCATAACCTGTATGAGCTGGCTTGCCAGCGATGACGTAGTGTCAGTCGACATCATCGTTGAATGATCAATCGCCATCGCTGGCAAGCCAGCTCCTACAGGGGATGTGCGTTGGCGGCTTAATGCACCTCCTCCAGATCATCATGCAGCAGGCCGAAAATCTCGCGCTTCATCTCGATGAAGGAGCGCTCCATGACCATGTCCAGATTGCGCGGACGCTCGATCGGCACGTCCAGAATCCGCTTGATCCGCCCAGGTCTGGCGCCCATGACGTAGACCCGGTCACCCAGCAGAATCGCCTCGTCGATGTCGTGGGTCACGAACAAAACCGTCTTCTTGCTGTTGCCCCAGACCCGCAACAACAGCTGCTGCATTTGCAGGCGGGTCTGGCTGTCGAGGGCGCCGAAGGGTTCGTCCATCAGCAGGATCTGCGGATCGTTCGCCAACGCCCGGGCTATCGCCACGCGCTGCATCATGCCGCCGGAAAGCTGCTTGGCGTAGTTGTCGGCAAAGCCGCTCAAACCCACCTCATTGACGTAGTAATCGACGATGTCCTTGCGTTGCGCCGCCGGCATGCCGCGACGTTTTAGGCCGAACTCGACGTTCTGCCGCACGGTCAACCATGGGAACAGCGTGTAGCTCTGGAACACCATCCCGCGATCCGCACCGGGGCCTTCGACCTGCTGACCGCCAACGTAGATCTCGCCTGATGTCGGTTCGGCCAGGCCAGCGGTGAGGTACAGCAAGCTCGACTTGCCGCAACCCGAAGGCCCCACCAGTACCGCAAATTGCTGGTCTGGTACTTCGAACGACACTTCCTCCAACGCGGTAAAAGTGCCGCCATCGGGTTTCTTGTAACGCAGGCTGACCTTGTCCACCTTCAGCCGCGGGGCATTTACCGGGGCAGCCTGAGGGGCGACAAAACGATGAGTGGCGGCGGTTACTGAGCCCATGCGGTGATCCTCAGGCGAAGGAAACGGAACAGTTGATCGGTGAACAGACCCAGCAGGCCGATGATCGCGATGGCGAGGAAAATCACATCCACCTGAAAACCACGCATGGCCTTGAGGCTCAGGTAACCCAGGCCACTGGAAGCGGCGACCAGTTCAGCCACCACCAGGTAAGTCCAGGCCCAGCCCATGGTCACACGCAGGGTGTCGAGCACACCTGGCAGGGAAGCCGGGGCAATCACGTGCAGCACCGCGTCACGACGGTTCGAACCGAGGGTGTAGGAAGCGTTGATCAAGTCCTTGGAGATACCTTTGGACACGTCCGCGATCATCACCAGTTGCTGGAAGAACACACCGAAAATAATCACCGACACCCGCTGCTCCAGACCGATGCCGATCCACAGGATGAACAGCGGCACGAACGAGGTCACCGGCAGGTAGCGAATGAAATTCACCAGCGGTTCAAGGAAGGCCTGGACGATGCGAAAGCTGCCCATCAGCAAGCCCAACGGCACCGCCACCAGAGACGACACAATGAAGCCGACCATCACCACTTCGACACTGGCCCACACATGCTGGCCAAGGGTGCCGTCGCGGCCTAACCGCACGGCGGCTTCGACCACCGCGCCCGGTGTCGGCAGGAACATGCCCGGCACCACGCCGCCGTAGGACAACCCGGCCCACAGGCCGACCAACAACACCCAGGCCAGGCCGCTCGCGCTCCAGATCACCGAGACCGGCAAACCGGTCTTGGGCGTGATGCAGCGGCTCAGCCATGAATTGCGCTTGAACATGCAGCCTCCTAGAGCGGGGTGACGAAACGGTTGTCGATCAGGTCGTCATTGCTGACGTTGTACGGTTTGCCTTGCAGCTCGCTGGCGGTCTCGTTGGCCAATTTGATCAGCGGTGCGCTGTCACCCGGCTTGCCCGGCGAGCCCAGCAGTTTTTCGCTCATCGCCTGATCGTAGAAACGTACGCCTTGGGCGGCGGCTTCCAGCTCTTTCGGATCGGACAGGTAACCGCCGACACCCTTGGCCATGATTTTGTAGGCTTCTTGCGGATGATCCTTGGTGTACTGCACGGCTTTGTACAAACCGGCCACCAGGGCCTTGACGTCTTCCGGCTGTTTTTCGATGACCGAGCAGTTCAGTGCCACCACGTCGACAATCACGCCTGGGGTACTGCTGCTGTCGATCAGCACCTTGCCTTGCTGCTTGTCGCGCACCATCGACAGGTGCGGTTCCCAGGTCACGGCGGCGGGTACGCGGCCGGCGATGAATGCGGTGGCCGCGTCGTCGGCCGTCATGTTCTGCACGGTGATGTCGCTCATGCTCATGCCGTGTTTCTTCAGCAGATAGGACAGCCAGAATTGCGAGGTCGAACCTTCGTTCACCGCAACGGACTTGCCCTTGAGTTCCTGCAGGCTCTTGACGTCCTTGCCCACCAGCACGCCGTCGCCACCATGGCTGTCATCCAGCGCGGCCACGGCCTTGAAGCAGAATTGCGGACGGTACTTGAGCACTTCGTCGATGGTCGACGCCGAGCCCGACAACTCGCCGGACGCTTGTGCGGCCATGTACATCGCCGCTTCCTCGACCACCGGCAACTCGACGGTCAAACCGTTTTCCTTGAAGTAGCCCAGGTCCCGGGCCAGGTACAAGGTGCCGTAGCCGACCCAGGTGGTATGACCGATAGACAAGGTGCCGGCCTGGACGCTGGTGGCGACCGTCGCGGCGATGGCGGTGACCGCCAGTGGATAAGTGATGCGTGTGAGCAAGGACTTGGTCATGGAGCACTCCCAAAGCTGTTGATTTAGTTTTGTCATGGGCAGTACGGCGAGCCCTGAATCGGCTGCGACCTGGGGTCTCTAAGGGACCCTTCGATGGGCAGCATTCGGTGGGCTGGCGAGATCGATGTTGGCCCATGGGAGGGCTTAGGAAAATGAGGAAATATGTGGATGTGGACGATGAAAAAACTGCTTAGCGCGCACCGGAAAAGAGCGCTGCGGGCGGGGATGCCCGAGGTGGGTGCAGAACCTGGAGAATGTGTTGAATGTGCAATAGCGATCGCCGGCAAGCCAGCTCCTACGGTTCTTTGTCGCACCCAAAAAACAGGGGCGACGCAAAACCTGTAGGAGCTGGCTTGCCGGCGATCAAGGTCCGAAGGACCTTCAGGCGATATCAGAGCCGGCCGTATTCCTGCGCCGTGCGATCCATCGCTTTCAGGGTCTTGCTGATCAGTTCGTCAATCTCTTCACGGCTGGCAATCAACGCCGGCGCCATGATCATCCGCCCCAACGTCGAACGAATGATCACACCCTCCTCGAAACCAATCGTGCGGCAGCGCCACGCAATGTCGTTCTCGTTGGCAAAGCGTTTGCGGCTGTCTTTGTCTTCGGCCAGTTGCAGTGCCGCGACCATGCCCGTGCCCTGGATATCACCCACCAACGGGTGCTTGCCGAACACTTCGCGCAGGCACTGTTGCAGGTAGGGGCCGATGTCGTCCTTGACCCGCGTCACCACGCCTTCATCACGCAAGGCCTTGAGGTTGGCAATCGCCACCGCCGCCGCCACCGGGTGTCCGGAATAGGTCAGGCCGTGGGCAAACACACCGCCCTGCTCCACCAGTACCGTGGCCATTTTCTTCGACAGGATCAAGCCACCCATGGGGATGTAGCCCGAGGTCAGACCCTTGGCGATGGACAGGGTGTCCGGCTCGAAACCGAAATACTCATGGGCGAACCATTCGCCGGTACGACCGAAGCCGCCGATCACTTCATCGGCACACAGCAGCACGTCGTACTTGCGGCAGATGCGTTGGATTTCCGGCCAGTAGCTTTCCGGCGGGAAGATCATCCCGCCAGCGCCCTGAAACGGCTCGGCGATGAAGCCAGCGACCTTGTCTGCGCCCAGTTCAAGAATCTTCGCTTCCAGTTGCTGTGCTGCGCGAAGGCCAAATTCGGCCGGCGTCAGGTTGCCTTCGTGGGCGAAGAAGTACGGCTCGTCGATGTGCTCGATATCCGGAATCATGCCGCCCATTTCGTGCATGAACTTCATGCCGCCCAGCGCCGTCGCGGCCAGGGTCGAACCGTGGTAACCGTTCCAGCGGCCGATCATGATTTTCTTCTCGGGCTTGCCGAGCACCTGCCAATAACGACGCACCGTACGGATCAACACCTCGTTGGCTTCGGAGCCGGAGTTGGTGTAGATCGCGTGGCTGTAGTGAGCTGGCAGCAGGCTGAACAGCAGCTCGGACAGCTCGATCACCTGCGGGTGGGTGGTGTGGAAAAACATGTTGTAGTACGGCAACTGCTCCAGTTGCTGGCTCGCCGCGAGGGCCAGGTCCTTGCGCCCGTAACCGAGGTTGGTGCACCACAGCCCGGACATGCCGTCGAGGTAACGCCGACCGTCGTTGTCCCACAGGTGCAGGCGTTCGCCACGGACCATCACCCGTGGCCCCTCGTCGTTGAGGGCTTTCTGATCGACGAACGCATGGATGTGGTGCGCAGCGTCGGCGGCCTGGTAGTCGCGGGTTTCACGTGGTGTGGTCATCGCCGGTTCTCCGTTTTGTTATCAGCGCAATTGAAACCAGGTGGTCTTCAACTGGGTGTATTTATCGAATGAGTGCAGCGACAGGTCGCGACCGAAACCGGACTGCTTGCCGCCGCCAAAAGGTACGGTCACGTCCAGCGCATCGACGCTGTTGACCGACACCGTGCCTGCTCGCAATTGTCGCGCCACCCGGTGGGCGCGGTTGAGGTCGTCGGTCCACAGCGAAGCCGCCAGACCGTAGACGCTGTCGTTGGCCAGTTGCAACGCGTGGGCCTCGTCGTCGAATGGCGTGATCGCCAATACCGGGCCAAACACTTCATCGCGAAACAACGGCATGTCCGGCGTCACGCCGGTAAAAATTGTCGGCTGAATGAAGTTGTCGGAGCCGTTGAAAATCGACTGCCGACCGCCACAGACTTTGGTCGCGCCTTGCTGTTCGGCCTGCTGGATGAACTTCATGATGCGCGCGGTCTGACGATTGTCGACGATGGCCCCGGCGGCGCTCGACGGGTCCAGCGGGTCGCCCGGCAGCCAGCGTTCGGCCTGGGCCTTGAGGCGCTCGACAAACTCGTCATGAATCGAACGCTGCACCAGCAACCGCGAATTCGCCGAGCACACTTCGCCCTGATTGAAGAAGATGCCGAACGCGGCTTTTTCGGCGGCTAGATCGAGGTCCTGGCAATCGGCGAACACCAGGTTCGCGCTCTTGCCGCCGCACTCCAGCCACACCTGCTTGAGGTTCGATTGCGCCGAGTACTGCATGAAATATTTGCCGACTTCAGTGGAGCCGGTGAACACCAGGCAGTCGACGTCCGGGTGCAGACCGAGGGCCTTGCCGGTTTGTTCGCCGAGACCCGGCAGCACGTTGAGCACTCCTGCTGGAATCCCCGCCTCTAGCGCCAGCTCAGCCAGGCGCAGAGCGGAAAACGGCGACTGCTCGGCAGGTTTGAGAATGACGGAGTTGCCAGCGGCCAGGGCCGGGGCAAGTTTCCAGGCGGCCATGTCCAGCGGAAAATTCCACGGCACCACGGCAGCCACTACGCCAAGGGCTTCGCGGGTGATGGTTGCCAGCACGTTGTGCGCACTGGGTGCGACCTGATCGTAGAGTTTGTCGAGGCTTTCGGCGTACCAGCGGAACACCCCGGCGGCACCCGGCACGTCGATGTTGTAGGCGTCCGTGACCGGTTTGCCCATGTTCAGCGAATCGAGCAGCGCCAGTTCTTCACGGTTTTCCAGGATCAAGTCGGCCAGGCGCAACAGCACTTGCTTGCGTTCGCTCGGTGACCGCGCAGCCCAGGTGCCGGCCTCGAAGACTTGCCGCGCATTGCGCACTGCCACATGCACATCTTCTTCGCCGCACGCGGCAACGTTGGCCAGGCATTGCCCGGTGGCAGGATTGATCGCGGCAAACGTCTGCCCCGACTGCGCCGGGAGGTGCTGACCGTCGATCACCGCCAGGTCGGGAAACCGCAGCGTAGCGGCCTTGCGTTGCCAATACTCAAGCTCGAACACGTTCAGATGCTCCGGTGGACATTCTTGTGTATTGGATAGTCGCTCAGGCCCAAGCGGTGGAAAACCAGTAAATATGTGTTCGCAGGCCAACAAAAAACTGCTTAGCCAATCTCCCCACTGGCGCAGCATGTGGTTATTGTTCAAACACAACAAATCGCCACCCGAGCGGATCGGGGTGGCGCGCAAATTGCCAGGATGACTGATCCGCTCTTCCCCGAGGTTTGCTGTGGCTGCCTACAATCTGCGTCAACTGAAATACTTCATCACCACCGTCGAGTGCGGCAGCGTCGCCGAGGCCTCGCGCAAGCTGTACATCGCCCAGCCATCGATCTCCACCGCCATTAAAGGGCTGGAAGACAGCTTCGGCGTGCAACTGCTGATTCGTCACCATGCACAGGGCGTGTCATTGACCCCCAGTGGTGCACGCTTCTACCGCAAGGCCCAGGAACTGCTGCGCATGGCCAAGGAGTTCGAACAGAACGCTTTGGCCGACAACGATGTGGTGTCCGGACAAATCGATATCGGCTGCTTCGAAACGGTCGCGCCGCTGTACCTGCCGCAATTGATTGCCGGGTTTTCGGCGTTGTACCCGGGGGTGGAAATCCGCATCCGCGACGGCGAGCAGCAAGAGCTGGTGCAAGGCCTGACGTCCGGCGCGTTCGATCTGGCGATCCTGTATGAGCACGATCTCGACGGCACCATCGAGACCGAACCATTGATGCCGGCACAACGGCCTTACGCGCTGCTACCGGCCGATCACCGCTTTGCCCAGCAGGCGCAGGTGTCGCTGCGGGATTTGTGCCTGGAACCGATGATTCTGCTGGACGTGCAACCGAGCCGGACCTACTTCGTCAGCCTGTTCGATGAGCTGGGCCTGACCCCACGCATCGCCTTTAGCTCGCCTTCCATTGAGATGGTGCGCGGCATGGTCGGCCAGGGATTCGGCTTCTCGATCCTGGTCACCAAGCCACACTCGGAGTGCACCTACGACGGGAAGAAAGTGGTGTGCGTGAACATTGCAGAAGAGGTCACCGGTTCAGGGCTGGTGGCGGCATGGCTCAAGCGCGGGCAACTGACCAAACCGGCGCAGTTGTTTGCCGATTATTGCCGCGAACAACTCACCGCCAAATCCGAAAGCTCACACCCTCCCCTGTAGGAGCTGGCTTGCCAGCGATGGCGTCATCCAGGCCGAAGCAAGTCTCAAGGGCCTCTTCGCCGGCAAGCCGGCTCCTACAAGGTATGCGCGCAGCGTGCTATCGGCGTTTGAATTATTTACGCGGTTTGATCCGCGCAGTGGCCTCAGCCACCAGTGGATCGTCCGGCCAATAATGCTTCGGATAACGCCCCTTCAAATCCTTCTTCACCTCGGAGTAGGTGCTGCGCCAGAAGTTCGCCAGATCCTGCGTCACCTGCACCGGTCGCCGTGCCGGGGACAACAGGTGCAGTTTCACCACTTGCCGGCCACCGGCGATGCGCGGGGTTTCGGCCAGGCCGAACAACTCCTGCAACCGCACTGCCAGAATCGGCGGTTGCTCGCTGTAGTCCAGCCGGATCGACGAGCCCGACGGCACGTTTAAATGGTGCGGCGCCAATTCGTCGAGGTGTTGCGGCAGCGGCCACGGCAGCAGGTTGCGCACGATGCTCGACAGGTCGAGATTGGCAAAATGACTGAGCCGCGAGACTTTGCCCAGATACGGCATCAACCAGTTTTCGAGACTCTTCAGCAACGCGGCATCACTGACATCCGGCCATTCGCTTTCGCCCTTGGCGGCCAGATCCAGTTGCCGCAACATCGCGACCCGCGCCTGCCACTGACGCAGCTCCGGCGTCCACGGCAAAAGCTCCAGACCTTTGCGTCGCACCAGATTGACCAGCGCCTGGTTGCGGGCGCTTTCGTCGAGGCCGGTCAGCGGTTCGCGGCTGAGGATCAGTTCGCCAACCTTGCGCTGACGTTCGGCGCGCAGCACGCCCTCGCGTTCGTCCCAATCCAGTTGATCGACGCAGCGAACCTGTTCGGCCAGCACTGAATCGAACAGCGCCGGATCGAAATCCGTCGCCAGATAAATCCGTTCTTCACGCTGCCCCTGACGACTGCCCAGATCGGCAATCACCAGCCACGGTTGTTTCATCAAACTGTCGGCTTCGGCGAACAACGCGGCGCGACCGTTGGCCAGGCGATACTCCGCGCCACCGGCCCGGCGCTGTTGGGCCACGCGGTCTGGATAGGCCAGCGCCAGCAATGCGCCGAGCCAGCGCGGATGATCCGGATCGCTGACCGGCTCCGAGGCTTTACCGCGCAGATAACCGCGATATTGTCGCGCCAGTTGCCGGGCTCGTTGTACCCCGCCCTGCGCACCGCGAGCGGCACGTTCTTCGCCAGACAACAGCGTCAACCGACTGTGCAGATCCGCCCCGGCGCCACGCAAAATATCGCGTTCGCCAAGCAGCGCCGCGACATCGCAAGCCATGTCCGCCAACCCCAGCGCCTGACCACGCAACAGCAAATGGGCGATGCGCGGATGCGCCGGCAGCTCGGCCATGGACTGACCGTGACGGGTCAGCGTTTCCCCCTCCAGCGCACCGAGGCGCTGCAGCAAATCCTGAGCCTGTGCATAAGCGGCCGCAGGCGGCACGTCGAGCCACACCAATTGCCCCGGTGTCACGCCCCAACGTCCCAGTTGCAAGGCCAGCCCCGCGAGGTCCGCCGAAAGAATCTCTGCACTGCCGTAAGCGGCCAGTTGCTCGTGCTGATCCTGCGACCACAAGCGATAACACACACCCGGCTCCAGTCGCCCGGCACGACCCGCGCGCTGGGTGGCACTGGCCTTGGAAATGCGCTGCGTGTCGAGGCGGGTCATGCCGCTGCCCGGATCGAAACGCGGCACCCGCGCCAGCCCGGCATCGATCACCACGCGCACGCCGTTGATGGTCAAACTGGTTTCGGCGATGTTGGTGGCCAGCACCACTTTGCGCTTGCCCGCGGGTGCCGGATCGATCGCCGCACGCTGCGCGGCCAGGTCCAGTTCACCGTGCAACGGGCAAAGTAAGACCTGAGTGTTTTCGCCCAACGCATCGGCCAGTTGTTGATGCACGCGCCGGATTTCAGCCTGCCCCGGCAGGAACACCAGCACGCTGCCGGTCTCGTCGTTCAAGGCTTCGAGGATGGTCTGCACCAGACGCGGCTCGATGAATTCACCGGACTGGAACGGCCGCCCCCAACGCATCGCCACCGGGTACATGCGCCCTTCGCTGCGCAGGATCGGCGCGTCGTCGAGCAACCCGGCGAGGCGCTCGCCTTCGAGCGTGGCCGACATCAAGAGGATTTTCAGCGGCTGGTCATCACGGAACAATTCCCGGCCATTGAGGCTCAGGGCCAGCGCCAGATCAGCGTCGAGGCTGCGCTCGTGGAATTCATCGAAGATCAGCAAGCCCACGCCATCCAGCGCCGGGTCATCCTGCAGGCGCCGGGTAAGGATGCCTTCGGTGACCACTTCGATGCGCGTGTTCGGGCCGACCTTGCTGTCGAGTCGAATGCGATAACCCACGGTTTCGCCGACCCTCTCGCCCAACTCGCTGGCCAGCCGTTCGGCCGCGGCGCGCGCAGCCAGGCGACGCGGTTCGAGCATCAGGATGGTCTGCCCGGCCAGCCAAGGCTCGTTCAGCAAGGCCAGCGGCACGCGGGTGGTTTTACCAGCGCCGGGCGGTGCTTCGAGCACGGCTTCGTGGCGTGCAGCGAGGGCTTCACGCAGGGCGGGTAAAACTTCATCAATCGGCAAAGAAATCATGCTGGCTCCCAAACAGAGGCGCGAGTATAACGGCGAACTGCAAGGCGTTCGTCAGGGTCTTAACTCTTACAGACGACGTTTCGTTTTGAGATTACCCAGGAGATTTCATATGCGTGCTCCCTTTCGCCTGATCGGCGGTGTTCTGGTCGCAACCTTGCTGACTCAAGTGACCGCTTGCGGTTCGATCTTCTACCCGGACCGACGTGGCCAGATCGACGGCAAGATCGACCCGGCCATTGCCGCGCTCGATGCCGTGGGCCTGCTGTTCTATATCATTCCCGGTTTGATCGCATTTGCCGTGGACTTCGCCACCGGGGCGATTTACTACGCGCCGGGAGAGACTGCGCAAGTTGCACCGGAAAAACTCAAGGAAGCCATCGGCGCCGACGGCAAAGTCGATAACCACAAATTGCAGACTATTCTGGAACGTGAACTGGGCCGCAGCTTCCCGCTGGACGATCCGCGTCTGATCCAGAGCAAGGGCAGCGCCCAGCAGCTGGCGATGCTCGGCCTGCAACCGTCCGCGTAACCCGTACGTGTGAAGGATCACTTTAAGGAAATGCTCCCCCTATGACCTCCAGCGCCGAACACGCCCGCCTGCTGCGGCTGGCCACCCGCGCCTCGGTGGCGGTGGCGTGCACCCTGATCGTCGCCAAAGCCATCGCCTGGTGGCTGAGCGGTTCGGTGAGCATGCTCGCCGGCCTCACCGACTCGACGCTCGACGGCGTCACGTCCTTGCTCAACCTGCTGGCGGTGCATTACGCCTTGCGCCCCGCCGACAATGATCATCGCTACGGGCACGGCAAGGCCGAGTCGTTGGCGGGCATGGCCCAGGCGCTGTTCATTGGTGGCAGTGCGGTGCTGATTGCATTGCAGGCCTACGAGCGGTTGAAACACCCCGAACCCGTGGGCGCGCCGTGGATCAGCATCGCGGTGATTGTGTTCTCGCTCGCGCTGACTGTGGTGTTGTTGATGTTTCAACATCGGGTGGTCAAGGCCACCGGCTCCAACGCGGTGCGCGCCGACTCCCTGCACTACCGCTCGGACCTGCTGCTCAACGGCAGCATTCTGATCGCGTTGGTGCTGGCCGGGTTTGGCCTGCATCAGGTCGACCCCTGGTTCGGTCTGGGAATCGCCGCCTACATTCTCTGGAGCGCGGTGCAGATCGCCCGGGAGAGTTTTGCAGTATTGATGGATGAAGAACTGCCGCCGGATGTCAGCCAGCACATGCTGGAACTGGCGTGCAGCGTGCC
Source organism: Pseudomonas sp. Irchel s3f7 (assembly GCF_900187615.1). Lineage (GTDB taxonomy): Bacteria > Pseudomonadota > Gammaproteobacteria > Pseudomonadales > Pseudomonadaceae > Aquipseudomonas. Next base: position 114,909 of record NZ_FYDO01000006.1, read on the forward strand.
GGGCGTATTGGGTGCGCATGATCTGCGCACCCGAATCTCCGGCAACCAGTGGTTTGTGCAATTGCATCTGGAGTTGCCGGGAGAGCTGACGTTGTCAGTCGCCCACGGTATCAGCGACCAGGCCGCGGCAGCCATTCACAACGCCTACCCGCGAGCCGAAGTGCTGGTGCACGCCGATCCGAAGGAAGTGGTTAACGCCGCCAGGGCTGGCTAGTTCACCTGATAACCGCGACTGCTCAGGCAGTTGCCTTGGGCCTGCTGGTAGCCTTGCACCACGCAAGGGTCTGGCCGATAGGTCGCCGTCTGCGGGCAAATCCGCTCTGCTGCACCGCGTATAGGTAGCACTCGTAACCGTCCCGATTGACCTGCTCCGGCGACTGGCCGTTGGCCGGATACGCCATCACGTCGCACGTTAGTGACAAACCGCTGTATGCGGGAACGAATCTCGATATCATTCGCAATTAGGCAAGGTTGCCTCGCTGATGACGTGTCATTGACACGAAATACGCGCTATCAGGAGATAGAAGATGCATGTTAAATCGGTAACATTCGCTGCAACCCTCCTTCTTTCAGCCCACGCTGCTGCCATGGCAGAAAATCAGGCTTCGTTTGACAAAGATCTTGTAAAGGATCTGTCGCAAGTCTTGGTTACCAACCCTACCTCCAAAACAGCTCCCTTAGCCCAGCAACAAGCAGGGCATATGGTTGCTGTGACTACTTGCAAGCTGTTCATGAAGCCGCACCCGCTTGCTTGCAACTAAGTTTACTCCACTCGAGACCGGCAATCGCCGGTCTCTCCTTTGAACTAGGGGCGAGCGTGAAAATCATAACAATTGGGGGCGGTGAAATTTCACAGCTCGAAACTTTAGAACTGGATTCTTTTATCTGCAGTCAGACAGACAAACGCGAGCCGAAAGCCCTCTTTATCCCAACCGCAAGTGGCGACGCAGAGGGATACTGTAAAACTTTTCAGCATATCTATGGCAAGCAGCTTGGGTGCAAAGTTGATTTTCTCCTGACTACAAAATCAAACTTCTCTCAACAAGATGCGATACAAAAAATTCTAACTGCTGACCTTGTGTATGTGGGCGGCGGAAATACGCAAAAGATGCTCAAAATCTGGCGAGACTACGGAATCGATCTGGCCCTTCGCCAAGCAGGACAAAATGGCACAGTCCTGTCTGGCCTGAGTGCTGGAGCGATCTGCTGGTATGAAGCAGGGCTTAGCGACTCGGATCGGTTCTCAGCCGTTGAAGGTTCAAGCTGGAGCCTGAAGCGGCTTGAAGGGCTGGGTTTTCTGCCGGGCGTTTTCTGCCCTCACCTCGATAAAGAGCAGAGACATGAACCTCTGCTGAATCTTGTTGGCTCCTCCGGAGAAAGGGCCGTTGCTTGTGACAATGGCGCTGCGATCTTCTGGGAGAATGGTGTCGCTCGAGTCTTCACTTCTCTCCCTCGCGCATACGCTTACATCTACACCGAGCAGTCTGGTGAGGTGCGCGCTGATCGATTTGCCTCGGGTGAAAAACTGCCATTGTGATCCCTCAAGCCGTCCAAACGTAAAGGGTGACCGCATCCACCCTCCCCCGTCATGGCCGGGGAGGGGGTACCCGTTTTCTACCGAGGTGAGCGAGATTAGCGGGGCATCAAGCTGCTCCATTTTTTGATTGCTGGACTCAGCAGCCAATCCCACCGGCTCCCGCCCCAACGGCTTGTCCACACCACCGACGGCGTCCGCGCCAAACCCATGCACTCATTTACTGGGGCGTTTCGACATCTCCCCGACGCACCAACAACTCAAACACATCCCGCAGCCCCCCCCATGACCAGATCATCCCGCAAAATCAGGCTCTGAACTTTCGACTAATAAGCCGATTCGAGGGAAAAGAGGGCGACGATTTCTAGATGCAATTCCATGAGTGAAAACCTTGATGAATGTCGTACTGACCGAGGAAGTGAAAATCAAAAAATCGCTGGCAAGCCAAGCCTTACCGGCCAGCGGTGGACGGGGTGGCTTATTTGCGCAAAGAAAAAGGGGAGACCCGTCGGCCTCCCCTTGAGAACTTCGTCCTGGCTCAACGCTTTTGACGTTGGCTCACCTCACGCCGTCTTCTGGACAGTGTGTAGCTCGGGGGCCAGCACATCCCCGGTGGGGGGTGGCGGCCGCAGCTGGCCTGATTCGGCGAGTTGCAGTGGACTGTTTGTCCGAGCAGTGATTCTGGTGATAAGAATAGGCCTGGAGCGCCGGCAGAGGATTGCGAAGATTGCTGATTTAAACATCACTTGCGCAATTTTTAACCCTGGATAGATAATCCACCGCAATAGTTACGACAAAGGACTGATTGATGAGCAAGCTCGACCGTTATGACCTGAGTATTTTGGCGGAATTGCAGCGTGACGCGCGCATCTCCAACCAGGAGCTGGCCGAGCGCATCGGCCTGTCGCCTTCGCCGTGCTCGCGACGGGTCAAGCAACTGGAGGACGACGGCTACATTTCCCGCCAGGTCGCCCTGCTCGACCGCAAAATGCTTGGTCTGAGCCTGACCGCCTACGTGCTGATCGGCATGGACCGTCACACGCCGGAGCGTTTCGAGAACTTCGAAGCGGCCATTCGCACCTTGCCGCAAGTGCTCGAATGCAGCCTGGTGACCGGGATGGACGCCGACTACCAGCTCAAGGTTGTGGTGCCGGACATGGATCACTATCAGAAGCTGCTGCTGGGACACCTGACCCGGATTGAAGGCGTGACCAGTGTGCGCTCGAGTTTTGTGCTCAATCAGGTATTGAACAGCACCGAACTGCCGTTGACTCATCTGCGCAGTTGAGGACGCTATCGCTGGCAAGCCAGCTCCTACAGGTTTTGAGTCGGTCACAATGTTGTGACCGGCGCTAGACCTTGTAGGAGCTGGCTTGCCGGCGATGGGGCCGGCACAGGCGACGAATGACTGCGACACACCGACGCAGGTCAATACTGCACGCTGCCTGCCGGGCGTATACTCCCCGCGCCCTTTTTAGCCGCGTGCGCGCTGGAGATGTTCGATGGATCCTGCAGTATTCGAAGAGTGGATGATGACCGGACTGGTCAGCATCCTGATCATTTTCATGGGTTTCATCGTCTGGGATCTGGCGAAGAAGTCCAAGGCCGGGCGCTTTGGCTCGTTCATTCTGTTCTTCGTGCTGGGCCTGGGCGTGGCAGCGTTCATCATCAAGAGCGTGGTGATCGGCCTGATCGAATCCGGCACGTTATAAGCGCGCCGGTACTTCCTTCCACTGGCCCTGATCGAGCCCTTCGATCGTCCAGTCGCCGATCCTGACCCGCACCAGGCGCAACGTCGGCAACCCGACCGCCGCCGTCATGCGCCGCACCTGCCGGTTACGCCCTTCGCGAATCACCAGTTCCAGCCAACTGGTTGGCACGCTTTTGCGGAACCGTACCGGCGGGTTGCGGGGCCACAATTCAGGCTCATCCAGTTGTCGCGCTTCGGCAGGTAACGTCATGCCGTCATTCAATTCGACCCCGTCACGCAAGCGCTGCAATTGCTCAGTGCTCGGCTCGCCTTCGACCTGAACCCAATAGGTCTTGGCGAGCTTGTGTTTCGGATCAGCGATGCGCGCCTGAAGCTGGCCGTCGTTGGTCAGCAACAACAAGCCTTCGCTGTCGCGGTCCAGACGCCCTGCCGGGTAGATCCCGGGAATGTCGATAAAGTCCTTGAGCGTCGCCCGCCCTTCGCCGTCGCTGAATTGCGTCAGCACATCGAACGGTTTGTTGAACAGGATCAGTTTCGGCTCGGCTGGCGGAGCCTTGGCGACACGGCGCGGGGCTGCAGCAGAAGGCTTCGCGCCAGGGCGGCGGGAAACGGGGCGTTGAGGACGGGACATGGCGAAGAGAACATCTAGCGATCAGGGCTGACAATGCTAGTGCCCCGACCGCTAAATGACCATCGCGAATCAGCGGAACGGCGGCTCGTCGAAGCTGCGCAGTTTGCGCGAGTGCAACGAGTTGAGCTCGGTGCGCAGCAAATCCACGGCGGCGATGCCGATCTTCAGGTGCTGGCTGACCGCACGCTCATAGAACGCGTTGGCCGAGCCCGGCAGCTTGATCTCGCTGTGCAAAGGCTTGTCCGACACGCACAGCAACGTGCCGTACGGCACCCGCAAACGATATCCCTGAGCAGCAATGGTCCCGCTTTCCATGTCCACCGCCACGGCGCGAGACAAGTTGATCAGCGGACGTTCCTGGGCCCAGCGCAGCTCCCAGTTGCGGTCGTCGTAAGTCAGCACGGTGCCGGTGCGCAGGCGTTTCTTCAGTTCATCACCCTTCTCCCCGGTGACATTGGCTGCCGCCTGCTGAAGCGCCATCTGCACTTCGGCCAGGGCCGGAATCGGAATGTTCGGCGGCACGACCCGGTCGAGAATCCCGTCACGACGCATGTAAGCGTGCGCCAGCACGTAGTCGCCAATGGTCTGCGACTGACGCAAGCCACCACAGTGGCCGATCATCAGCCAGCAGTGCGGACGCAGCACGGCCAGGTGATCGGTGATGTTCTTGGCGTTGGACGGGCCAACGCCGATGTTGACCAGGGTGACGCCATGACCGTCGCTCGCGATCAGGTGATAGGCCGGCATCTGGTAGCGGTGCCAGACCACGCCCGCGGCAATCGCCGACGCTTCGCCGTGATCCATGCTCTTTTCGATGATCACGTTGCCCGGCAGGACCATGCGCACAAAACGCGGGTCGCTGCGCAATTGTTCCAGGCCATGGACGATGAACTGGTCGACGTAGCGGTGATAGTTGGTCAGCAAAATCCACGGCTGCACATGACGCCAGTCGCTGCCGGTGTAATGCACCAGTCGGCGCAGTGAGAAATCCACCCGTGCTGCATCGAACAAGGCCAGCGGCAGCGGATCGGTGTTTTCCCAATCGTACAAGCCGTCGGCAATACCGTCGGTCGCTGCCGACAGGTCCGTGCTCGGGAACACCCGCGCCAGCACCGCAGCAGTCACACCGGAGCCAGCCAGCTCATCGCCCTGCTCAACCACGTACGGGTAAGGAATGTTCTGCTGGCTGACGCCGACTTCGACCGTCACGGTGAAGTCGTGCATCAACGGCACGAGTTGTTCCAACAGGTATTTACGGAATGCGGCGGGATGGGTGACGGTGACGCTGTAAGTGCCCGGCAACTGCACCTTGGCGTAAGCGCGGGTGGTCTGCGGGACTTCCCCCTGGCAGAGGTAGGTCAGGCGTAATTCGGGATAGCGGAACATCGAGCGCTGCTCGGCATCGGGCTCGACACGATCCTTGAGGTAACGCTTGAGCGCCTGGCTCAGCGCAACGGTTGCACGATTGTGCAAGTGAGCAAGCCGGTCCACGGCTTGCTCGGCGGTTTGAACGACAATAAAAGCTTCGGTCACGATCAGCATCCTGTGTTCTGACTTGCAGACCTTCATCTTGCCTGCATCGTCGCTTCACGGGAACAGTGGCGTATTGGCAATGCAGAAGAATTGCGGTGAATGCAAAACCCCTGTGGGAGCCAGCCTGCTGGCGATAGCGCAATTACATTCACCCTGTCTGTTGGCTGTGGCACCGTTATCGCCAGCAGGCTGGCTCCCACAGGTTTTTAAAGTGTTCAGAATCCTTGCGGGGTCGAGCGGGCGACAATCGCCTCCACATCCAGGCCGCGTGGCAAGGCGCCGTAAACCCGACCGTTCGAACCAAGGCGACTGGCAATAAACGCATCACTGACCACCGCATTCCCCGCCTCCAGCAACAGCTTGGCCTGCAACCCCAACGCAATGTCTTCGGTCAGTTGTCGCGCCCGGTACTGAATGTCACCGGTGTCTTTGAACGCCGCCTGCAATTGATGAATGTGCGCCGCCAGCCGTTTATCGCCATGGCCATCGCCCAATTCGCTGAACAGCACATCGAGAACGCCCGGTTCTTTGGACAGAGCACGCAGCACATCAAGGCACTGCACGTTGCCGGAGCCTTCCCACGTCGAGTTCACCGGCGCCTCGCGATAAAGACGCGGCAGGATGCTGTCTTCGACGTAACCGGCGCCCCCCATGCATTCGGCAGCCTCGTTGATCATCGCCGGTGCGCGTTTGCAGATCCAATACTTGCCCACTGCCGTGACCAGTCGCGCAAATTTGGCTTCATGGCTGTCATCCAGATGATCCAGCGCCTTGCCCATGCGCAGGCTCAACGCCAGAGCCGCTTCACTTTCCAGCGCCAGATCCGCCAGCACGTTTTGCATCAAGGGTTGTTCGCTGAGCAACTTGCCGCCCACCGAACGATGAGCGCAGTGGTGGCTGGCCTGGGTCAGCGCCTGGCGCATCAGTGAACTGGAACCGACCATGCAATCGAAGCGGGTCATGGCGACCATCTCGATGATCGTCGGAACGCCGCGCCCTTCTTCACCGACCATCCATGCCAGCGCCCCCCGGAACTCCACTTCGCTGGAAGCGTTGGAGCAATTGCCGAGTTTGTTTTTGAGGCGCTGAATGTAGAACTGATTGCGCGTGTCGTCCGGGCGATGGCGCGGCAGCAGGAAGCAGGTCAGGCCTTTGTCTGTCTGCGCCAGGGTCAGGAAGGCATCGCACATCGGCGCCGAACAGAACCATTTGTGCCCTAGCAGCTCGTAAGCCTGACCGGGACCGCTGGCGCCAACCGGATACGCCTTGGTGGTGTTGGCACGCACATCGGTGCCGCCCTGCTTCTCGGTCATCGCCATGCCGATGGTGACGCCAGCCTTGTGGGCCATACCAACGTTGCGCGGGTCATATTCAGTGGCGAGGATTTTCGGCAGCCATTGTTTCGCCAGATTCGGTTGCAGACGCAGCGCCGGGACACTGGCAAAGGTCATGGTCAGCGGGCAGCCACTGCCAGCTTCGGCCTGGCTGTGCAGATACGTCATGGCGGCGCGGGCGACATGGGCGCCGTCCTGCGGGTGCGCCCAGGGCAGCGAGGTCAAGCCGTGCTCGACCGCCGTGCGCATCAGTTCGTGATAGGCCGGATGAAATTCCACCAGGTCGATGCGATGACCAAACCGGTCATGACTGCTGAACACCGGCTTGTTCTGATTGGCCAGGAACCCCGCTTCCATCAGCGGCCCGCCGGCCAGTGCGCCGTAGGCGTCGATCCGCGATTCGGCCCAGCCGGCACCGAACCGCCGCGACCATTCCTGCAATGGCAAGTCGATGCGGTACAGGTTGGCGCCGTCCAGTGACGGCGGCTGGTTGGTGACTTCGTGGGTTTCGGCGAACTGATGCAGGTTCATGACAGGGCTCCTTTGGTCGGCCAAGGGACTTCAGTTAAGCACCGCCCCATGACCGAAAAAAGTGTCATATCCGCCTAACTGTCGGCACTTTCACCCTGTTGAATACAGAGGACCCGGCGATAGAGCGCTGCCTGCAAGTCTTCGAATTTCACCGGTTTGCTCAGGTAATCGATCAAAGCACCGGTCGGGCAACGTTCCCGGTCCATGCCGAGGGCGATCATGAACAGCGGCACTTCGGCATAACCCGACATGTCGCGAATCTGGCAGCAGAGTGACACCTCTTCCTGCGAGCGCTGCAGGTAATCGATCAACACCGCATCGAAACGTTCCTGCTGCAAATGCTCGAGCGCCATGGCGTCGCTGTCAGCCGTTCGCACACGAAAACCAAGCTTGAGCAACATGCCGCGCATCACCATTTGAGTGATGCTGTTGTCGTCCACCAGCAGCACGGTGCAATCCTGGGGCAGGCGCAACGGTGGCAAATCCCGAGGCATCAAAGGCATCGCCGGCCGTTCCGCCATCGGCAGTTCAACCACAATATCGAGCTGGAAACGGCTGCCGTGACCGGGCTCGGAGCGGTGAGTCAGGCGCCCGCCGAGCAATTCCACCAGTTGTCGGCAGATCGCCAGGCCAACCCCCAGGCCACCGTATTCACGGGTCATCGAGCCGTCGAGCTGGAAGAACCGTTGGTACATCGTCGCCTCTCCCAGATCGGTGAAGCCGATGCCCGTATCAATCACGGCAAAGCTCAGCGCCAGACGATCGAACTCGGCCGCCTTGCCGGTCACCCGCAACGCCAGGCCACCGACACGGGTGAACTTGATGGCGTTGTCCAACAGGCATTCCAGGCATTGCGCAATCTTGACGCTGTCCCCCTGCATACGATCCGGCAAACCCGTCGCAACGTCGACCTTGAAGTCCAGAGACTTGGCCGACGCATTGCCTTCGAACTGCACACGCAACGCTTCGACCATTGCGCGCAAACTGAAGGTACCCGCCGAGGCCTTGAGCTTGCCGGCCTGCAATTCGGTCAGGGTGAGGATGCCGTTGACCATGCGCATCATGTCCCGCGCCGAGCCTGCGGCCGTTTGCTGATACTGCTCCAGCTCCGGGTCCATCTCGACGGTTTGCATCAGTTCCAGCGAACCGATCACGCCGTTCATCGGCGTACGCAATTCATGGGTCAGGGTGGCGAGGAATTCGTCCTTGAGCTTGTTGCTGTGCGCCAGTTGCTGGTTCAGCACTTCGAGTTTTTGACTGGCATCGAACAGGGTTTGCGCCTGTTGCTCACGCATGGCGTTGATTCGGTCAGCCAGCGCCAGCGACAGCAACGCCACTTCGATCGCCGAACCGATCTGGCTGGAATACATGGTCAGGAACACATTCGGCAGGTAACCCAGCACCATCAGCGTGTTAACGATGCCGCCCAGCAGAAACGCCGACCAGGCAATGATGAAGTACCGCGCCACCCGCAAGCCGCGCAGCCAGGCAAATATCCCGGCGGCAAAAATCACCACGGTGAAGGTCAGCGCCAGCGCCGTCGCCAGACGCAAGGCCAAGGCGTAACTGGTCATCAATGACAGCCCGACCACCAATGCACTGAAAGCCACCAACGCCAACAGCGAACGGTCGAACCAGCGGCTGTGCGTGGCCATCTGCAAAAAGCTGCGGGCAAACTGACTGCCGAACAGCCCTGCGCAGCCAATGAAAAATGGTGTCGCGGCGTTGGCCCACCAAGGATTGTCTGGCCAGAAATATTGCACCGCAGCCCCGTTCACCGACAGCTGATACAAGCCGAACGAAGCGATGTAGAAAATGTAATAAAGGTAACTGGTGTCGCGAACGCTGAGGTAGATGAACAGGTTGTAGACCAGCATCCCCAGCAACACGCCGTAAATCAGCCCCAGCACGTACAGCCGAACAGGTTGCTCTTCGAGGTAGGTCGTGCTCGACCACAACGTCACCGGCGCCTGGATCGAACCTTCACTCTGCAAGCGCAGGTAAAGGGTTTGCGCCTGTTCAGGCTTGAACGTCAGATCGAACAGATAGTTGTTCTGGCGAATTTCGCGGCTGGCGAACGGCAAGGCGTCGCCGGTCTGCCGGGCCAATTGGTAGTTGCCGTCGGCATCAGGCAAATAGAGATCAAGGTGATCGAGGGGCGGATAGGCCAGTTCCAGCAGCCAGGTGCGCTGTGCCGTCGGGTTGGACGGACGGTAATGCAGGTCGATTTTCAGCCAGAACACCGAACGTGAATACCCGGCATTGAGCGTGTCTTTATTGTGCGGTTTGAAGTTGCCCGCCGCCGCTTGCGCGCGAATATCCGCGATGGACGCCTGACCTGCCGCGTCTTCAAACACTTGCAGGGTTCGGCCCAAGGGAAGGCTCTGGGTGAACTCGTCGAACTCGACGGCGTTTGCCAAAAGGGGCAAACAAAAAAGCAACATCAGCAAATAGCGCATTTAAGCCCCAGCGTGGCCTGTCCGGTCCTGTCAGGAAGCCCCCCCATTCCTTTTGAGCAGACGTAAAACCGGTATCACCTGTTATTGGTTTGGATCCACTCTAGCATAGCCGTTGGTGGCCTTTAAACACCATTGAAATATTTAAAGAAAAGGCTCTAGAACGGGCTTTACAGCAGTGCCAGCAGTGACACGACGACCTCTGTGGCGATGGAGCTTGCTCTCGCTCGGCGGCGAAGCAGTCGTAGAGGCCGGTTACGCGGTATGGCTTTAAAAAGAACAGGGGCCACTTCCCTGCCCAACGGGAGCAAGCTCCCTCGCCACAATGGGATGTCGCTGCACCCGAAAAAGAATGTTTGGTGGTAAGCTCGCGCACCATGAATATCTACAGCTCTCGCCCCGTTGTCCTCTGTCTCTCCGGCCACGACCCAAGTGGTGGCGCCGGCTTGCAGGCAGATATCGAAGCCCTGCTCGCTCAGGGTTGCCATGCGGCTCCGGCCGTCACCGCCCTGACCGTGCAAGACACCGTCAATGTCACTGACTTCCGCGTCCTCGACCGTGAGTGGGTACTGGCCCAGGCCAATGCCGTACTCAACGACTCCGAAGTCGCCGCCGTCAAACTGGGCATGCTCGGTTCGCTGGAGATGGTCGACACTGTCGTCGAACTGCTTTCAGCGCACCCGCATCTGCCGGTGGTCTGCGACCCGGTGCTGCGCGCCGGTGGCGGCGGGCGCCTGGGCAAGGACGAAGTCGGCTACGCCATGCGCGAACGCCTGCTGCCCCTGTCGATCATTGCGACGCCTAACCTTCCTGAAGCCCGCATCCTCGCCGAGCTGCCCGAAGGCACCGCGGACGAGTGCGCTGAAAAACTCCTGCCGTTCGTCAAACACCTGCTGATCACCGGCGGTCATGGCGATGAAACCGAAATCCACAATCGCCTGTACAGCCGCGATGGCCTACGCGAAACCTTTACCTGCCAGCGTCTGCCCGGCAGCTATCACGGTTCCGGTTGCACCCTGGCCAGCGCACTGGCCGGTCGTCTGGCGCAAGGCGAAAACCTCGCCAGTGCCGTACAGACCGCGCTTAACTACACGTGGCGCACCCTGCGTGACGCCGAGCAGTTGGGCAAAGGCCAGTTCGTGCCGCGTCGCTTGCCACTGGATTTCTGTTCGTAACTTCTATTTGTATGCGGTGAGGCTTGTCCGATGAAACTACGTGGCCTGTACGCCATTACCGACAGCAATCTGCTGGACGGTAAGTTGCTCAAGTACGTGGAGGCGGCGCTGGAAGGCGGCGTCACCTTGCTGCAATACCGCGACAAGAGCAGCGACGAGGCCCGCCGTCTGCGTGAGGCCGAAGCATTGCGCGAGCTGTGCGAACGGTACAAGACGCAGTTGATCATCAACGACGACGCCGAGTTGGCGGCGCGCCTGAACGTGGGCGTGCACCTGGGCCAGACCGACGGCCCGCTGACCCCGGCCCGGGCATTGCTCGGCTCCAGGGCCATCATTGGCTCGACCTGCCACGCGCAACTTGAACTGGCCGAACAAGCTGCCAAGGAAGGCGCCAGCTATGTCGCCTTCGGCCGCTTCTTCAATTCGAACACCAAGCCCGGTGCACCGACCTGCAGCCTCGACCTGCTCGACCAGGCCCGCAAGCAGCTGCACCTGCCGATCTGCGCGATCGGCGGCATCACCCTGGATAACGCCGCCCCACTGGTGGCCCATGGCGTCGATCTGCTGGCGGTGGTGCATGGCCTGTTCGGCGCCGAGAGCACGGCTGAAGTGACCCGCCGCGCCCGCGCCTTCAACGAATTGTTTTCTATTTAAGCTTTAAATCTGATTTGAGAGCCCGATCATGTCTCGTTCCGAAACCCTGTTTGCCAATGCCCAGAAACACATTCCCGGTGGCGTGAACTCGCCGGTTCGCGCGTTCAAGAGCGTCGGCGGCACGCCGCTGTTCTTCAAGCACGCCGAAGGCGCCTACGTCACCGACGAAGACGACAAGCGCTATGTGGATTACGTCGGTTCATGGGGCCCGATGATCCTCGGCCACAGCCATCCGGACGTGCTGGACGCGGTGCGCAAACAACTGGAACACGGCCTGTCCTACGGCGCCCCGACCGAGATGGAAACCCAGATGGCCGATCTGGTTTGCTCCCTCGTGCCGTCGATGGAAATGGTGCGCATGGTCAGCTCCGGCACCGAAGCGACCATGAGTGCCATTCGCCTGGCCCGTGGTTTCACCGGTCGCGACAGCATCATCAAGTTTGAAGGCTGCTACCACGGTCATTCCGACAGCCTGCTGGTCAAGGCCGGTTCCGGCGCCCTGACCCAAGGCGTGCCGAGCTCTGCCGGTGTGCCGGCGGCGTTTGCCAAACACACCCTGACCCTGCCGTTCAACGACATCGATGCCGTTGAAGCCATGCTCGCCGAAGTGGGCCAGGAAGTAGCCTGCATCATTGTCGAGCCCGTGGCCGGCAATATGAACTGCGTACCACCTGCACCGGGCTTCCTCGAAGGCCTGCGGACCCTGTGCGACAAGCACGGTGTGGTATTGATTTTCGACGAAGTGATGACCGGTTTCCGTGTTGCCCTCGGCGGTGCTCAGGCTCACTACGGCGTAACGCCGGACCTGACCACCTTCGGCAAGATCATCGGTGGCGGCATGCCGGTCGGCTGCTTCGGTGGCAAGCGCGAAATCATGCAGCGTATCGCCCCGCTGGGCCCGGTCTACCAGGCCGGTACGTTGTCGGGTAACCCGCTGGCGATGGCCGCCGGCCTCACCACCCTGCGCCTGATCAGCCGCCCGGGCTTCCACGCCGAGCTGACCGACTACACCACCCGCCTGCTCGACGGCCTGCAACAGCGTGCCGATGCGGCCGGCATTCCGTTCGTGACGACCCAGGCCGGCGGCATGTTCGGTCTGTATTTCAGCGGCGCTGACGATATCGTCACCTTCGAAGACGTGATGGCCAGCGACGCCGCTCTGTTCGGGCGCTTCTTCCACCTGATGCTGGAAGGTGGCGTGTACCTGGCACCGAGCGCATTCGAAGCCGGTTTCACCTCGATCGCCCATGGCGAAGCCGAATTGAAACTGACCCTGGATGCCGCCGAACGCGCGTTTGCTGCACTGAAGTAAGGCTGAATCACTGACGCTGGTCATTACCAGCGTCAGCTTTCACCGACATTCCTGCACTTTGTCCTGCTCATCTGCTAATAATCTGCCGCAAAGCGGGTGAAATAATTCCCGCGTAGCAGAAAAACGAGTAAAGACTTTGTAAGGTTGGTCCTGCTTATTTCATAATGCGCGCTTATTGGATCCCTCGATGGGTCCGCGCGCCCTTCAGAGGTAAGTCGATTCCCATGAACCGCACCGGCCGCGCCCTTTCACTGGGCTGCCTGTTGCTCCTTCAGCCCCTGCTCGCGCTCGCACAAGCAGGCGGCAACTCGTTGTTAATCCCAGCGATGGGTCGCTGCACCCTCAATACTCAGCCGCAAGACCTGGCACAGGCCCTCGCCGCCTGCCAGAAAGCGTCGGAAGATGGGGATGCCCAAGCGCAATACGAGTTGGGTGAGTTCTACTACGATGGCAAAAACACGCCACGCGACCTCGATCAAGCCCTGAGCTATTTCGAAAAAGCCTCGCTGCAAGGCCATGCCCAGGCGCAATTCAAACTCGGCAGCATGTTCTTCCATGGCGAAGGCGTACCGGCCAATAACATCCAGGCGTACATCCTGCTGAAAATGGCGGCCGTCAATGGCGCCGAAGAAGCATTGGATACTGCCGACGAAGTCACTGAAAAGATGCCCCGCGAAGAACTCGAAGTCGCCACCCAGGTGCTCGGGCAAATATTCCGTAAATATTTGATGGAATTGCAGAGCGCTGACGGGCGCTCGCCGTTTTCGCCACTGCCCTGAGCACTGCTGACTGCGAGGTGGCTTGTTGTGGCGAGGGAGCTTGCTCCCGATCGGCTGCGAAGCAGTCGTAAATTCAGCAATGCGGTTTATCTGAAAAAAGCGGTGACAGGTTTCAGGGCCGCTACGCAGCCCAACGGGAGCAAGCCCCCTCGCCACAACAAGCGCCTTCAGCCATCAGGCAATGCCTTACTTCTCAGGCATCGGCATCGGAAACGGCATTACGTTGCCGACCGCACCGCGCGCTTCGCTGATTTTCGGTGTGCCCATGCGCTCGACTTCGTCGATGCGCACGATCGAATGCATCGGCACAAAACTGCGCACCACGCCTTCGAACTGAGCCTTGAGCTTTTCTTCGCTCGGGTCGACGACCACTTGCGTGCGCTCGCCAAAGACGAACTCTTCCACTTCCAGAAAGCCCCACAGATCACTTTGATAGATCTGCTTGGCGTACATTTCGAACACCTGGCCCTGGTTGAGGAAAATCACCTTGTAGATTGGGGCTTCACGTTTGGTCATGGGCGGCGGGCAACACATCGGGGGATAAAAATGAGGGCGCGAACTATAGCATAGCCATTGGACGCGCAGCGGTAGGAACCTGGGGACATGTTCCCTATAATGCGCGGTTCTTTGAATCACGTGATGACTCTATTCCATGGCCAAGAAGCTTTACATCGAAACCCACGGTTGCCAGATGAACGAGTACGACAGCTCGCGCATGGTCGATCTGCTGGGCGAACATCAGGCCCTGGAAGTCACCGCCCGCGCTGAAGACGCCGACGTGATCCTGCTCAACACCTGCTCGATCCGCGAGCGCGCACAAGATCGCGTGTATTCCCAGCTCGGTCGCTGGCGTGAGCTGAAACTGGCCAACCCGGACATGGTGATCGCCGTCGGCGGTTGCGTGGCCAGTCAGGAAGGCGCCGCCATCCGCGATCGCGCCCCCTATGTGGACGTGGTTTTCGGTCCGCAGACCCTGCATCGGTTGCCGGAAATGATCGACGCCGCGCGCATCACCAAGCTGCCGCAAGTGGACGTCTCGTTCCCGGAAATCGAAAAATTCGACCATTTGCCCGAGCCACGTATCGACGGTCCGAGTGCGTACGTGTCGGTGATGGAAGGCTGCAGCAAGTACTGCACCTTCTGTGTAGTGCCCTACACCCGTGGCGAAGAAGTCAGCCGGCCGTTCGACGACGTACTTGCCGAGATCATTCACCTGGCCGAAAACGGCGTGCGCGAAGTGACGCTGCTGGGGCAAAACGTCAACGGCTATCGCGGGACCACTCATGACGGGCGCCTGGCCGACCTGGCCGAGCTGATCCGCGTGGTTGCCGCCGTCGATGGCATCGACCGCATCCGCTACACCACTTCGCACCCGCTGGAATTCTCCGACAGCCTGATCCAGGCCCACGCGGACGTGCCGGAACTGGTCAAACACCTGCATTTGCCGGTGCAATCGGGCTCGGACCGCATCCTCGCCGCGATGAAACGTAACCACACGGCGCTGGAGTACAAATCCAAACTGCGCAAGCTGCGGGCTGCCGTGCCGGGCATCTGCATCAGTTCGGACTTCATCGTCGGCTTCCCGGGCGAGACCGAGAAAGATTTCGAACAAACCATGAAGCTGATTCAGGACGTCGGTTTCGACTTTTCCTACTCGTTCGTCTACAGCCAGCGTCCGGGCACACCCGCTGCTGACCTCGCCGACGAGACGCCGGAAGAGCTGAAAAAAGAACGCCTCAACGCACTGCAACATCGCTTGAACCAGCAAGGTTTCGAGATCAGCCGACAAATGGTGGGCTCGATCCAGCGTATTTTGGTCACCGACTATTCGAAAAAGGACCCCGGCGAGTTGCAAGGCCGGACCGAGAATAACCGTATCGTCAACTTCCGCTGCGATAATCCAACCTTGATCGGCCAGTTCGCCGATGTGCATATCGATGCCGCGCAGCCGCACTCGTTGCGGGGCTCTTTGATCCAGTAACCCTGTAGGAGCCGGCTTGCTGGCGATGAACGATAACCCAGTGTATCTGATACACCGCGGGGCCCCCATCGCCAGCAAGCCGGCTCCTACAGTGCAGTGTGCGATGCTTAATTATTTAAGCTTTCGCACCCAGCCCACTGGCGCTATCCTTCATTCATCACTATTGCCCCAGGGCGGCTAAATACGACCTTGAACGCACCCATCGAACCACATCGTTTCATCCTCGAGCCCTTTGAAGCTCGCCGCTTCGCCAATCTGTGCGGGCAATTCGACGAGCACCTGCGCTTGATCGAACAGCGCCTGACCATCGAGATCCGCAACCGCGGAAACCAATTCGAACTGATCGGCGAGCCCAAACACACCACCTCCGCGGAAAACCTCCTGCGCCGCCTGTATCGGGAAACCAAGGGTACCGAGCTGTCGCCGGACATGGTTCACCTGTTCCTGCAGGAATCTGCCGTCGAAGCGCTGGACAACCACTCGCCCGCCGAAGCCTCCGTTGCCCTGCGCACCAAAAAAGGCATGATTCGCCCCCGCGGCTTGAATCAAGTGCGGTACGTGAAGGAAATCCTCGGTAACGATATCAATTTCGGCATCGGCCCGGCCGGTACCGGCAAGACCTACCTGGCGGTTGCCTGCGCGGTGGATGCGCTGGAACGCGAGCAGATTCGCCGCATCCTGCTGGTGCGTCCGGCGGTCGAAGCGGGTGAAAAACTCGGCTTCCTGCCCGGCGACCTGTCGCAAAAAATCGACCCGTACCTGCGCCCGCTCTATGACGCGCTTTACGAAATGCTGGGCTTCGAATACGTCGCCAAGCTGATCGAACGCCAAGTCATCGAAGTCGCGCCACTGGCCTACATGCGTGGCCGTACATTGAACAACAGCTTCATTATTCTCGACGAAAGCCAGAACACCACGGTCGAACAAATGAAGATGTTCCTGACCCGGATCGGTTTCGGCTCTACCGCGGTCATCACCGGCGACATCACCCAGGTCGACCTGCCGCGCGGCACCAAGTCCGGCCTGCACCATGTGATCGAAGTGCTCAAGGATGTACCGGGTATCACCTTTACCCACTTCCAGCCCAAGGACGTCGTGCGCCATCCGCTGGTACAGCGCATTGTCGAAGCCTATGAGCGCTTCGAAACCAAAGCGGCCGATGATGCAGCCGCCAAGGATAGCCGCCGCGATGCTTGAGCTTGACCTGCAAATCGCCACCGAAGCGTCCGCCCCCAGCGAGGCCAAGTTCCGTCAATGGTGCGAACTGGCCCTGCGCCAGCGCACCGCCGACTCGGAAATGACCATTCGTCTGGTCGACGAGGCCGAAGGTCGCGAGCTGAACCACACCTGGCGGCAAAAAGACTACGCCACTAACGTCTTGTCGTTCCCGGCCGATGTGCCGGACGAGTTTCTCGACATCCCGCTGCTAGGCGACCTGGTGATCTGCGTCGCCGTGGTTGAACGCGAAGCGGCCGAGCAAGGCAAGACACTCAAGGCCCACTGGGCGCATCTGGTGATTCACGGCTGCTTGCATCTGCTTGGTTACGACCATATAGAGGATGAGGAAGCCGAAGAAATGGAAGCACTGGAACGAACGTTGCTTGCAGAACTGGGCTTTCCCGATCCGTACGCGGACGACGAAACCGACGCATTCCCTACCGAAACAACAAAGGATTCAGAGTAATCGCTATGAGCGAAGATCGATCGAGCAACGGGCAGAAGTCATGGTTGGGTAAGCTCACCCAGGCTTTTGCCCACGAGCCGAAAAACCGCCAGGAGCTGCTTGAGCTGCTGCGCGATGCACACCAGAACAAGTTGCTGGACAGCGAAGCGCTGGCCATCGTCGAAGGCGCCATTCAGGTGGCCGACCTGCAAGTCCGGGACATCATGGTCCCGCGCTCGCAGATGGTCAGCATCAAGGCGACCCAGACACCTCGCGAGTTCCTGCCCGCCGTGGTCGACTCGGCCCACTCCCGCTACCCGGTCATCGGCGAAAGCCACGATGACGTGATGGGCGTGTTGCTGGCCAAGGACTTGCTGCCGTTGATCCTCAAGGAGAACGGCGACAGCTTCAACATCAAGGATCTGCTGCGCCCCGCCACGTTCGTGCCGGAGTCCAAGCGCCTGAACGTGTTGCTGCGTGAGTTCCGCGCCAATCACAACCACATGGCCATCGTCATCGACGAATACGGTGGCGTGGCTGGCCTGGTAACGATTGAAGACGTGCTGGAACAGATCGTCGGCGACATCGAAGATGAACACGACGTCGAAGAAGACAGCTACATCAAGCCGCTGCCCAGCGGTGACTTCCTGATCAAGGCCTTGACGCCGATCGAGAACTTCAACGAGTTCTTCGACAGCGAATTCTCCGACGACGAATTCGACACCGTCGGCGGCCTGGTGATGAGCGCGTTCGGGCACTTGCCCAAGCGCAACGAAATCACCGAGATCGGCCCCTACCGCTTCCGCATCCTGAACGCCGACAGTCGTCGGATTCACTTGCTTCGCCTGACGCCCATTGCTCGCTAAGGATTGAAATGCGCTGGACAACCCGCCCCGGCTGGCCCGGTAACCTGCTGGCCGTGGCGGCCGGTGCAATCACCACCCTGGCACTGGCGCCGTTCGATATCTGGCCGTTGGCACTGCTCGCCGTCGGCCTGTTCTATGCCGGCTTACGTGAACTGAGCCCGCGCCAGGCGCTGGGGCGTGGCTGGTACTTCGGCTTCGGCCTGTTCGGTGCCGGAACCAGTTGGATCTACTACAGCATTCACCATTTCGGCGGCGCTTCGGTGCTGCTGGCCGGCTTCCTGATGCTGATTTTCACGGCGGCGATTGCCTGGTTTTTCGCCCTGCCCGCCTGGCTCTGGGCACGCTGGCTGCGCCGCAACGAGGCGCCGCTGGCCGACGCGCTGGCTTTCGCAGCGCTGTGGGTCGCCCAGGAAGCGTTCCGCGGCTGGTTCCTGACCGGTTTCCCATGGCTCTACTCTGGCTACAGCCAGCTCGACGGCCCGCTGTCCGGGCTCGCACCAGTTGGCGGAATGTGGCTGATTTCCTTCACCCTGGCCTTGACCGCCGCACTGATCTACAACGGCTTGCGCCTGGCTCGCACGGGACGCAAAGGCTTCATCGCCGTGGGAATCGTCTTGTTGGTCGGCCCATGGGTAGCCGGCATGGCGCTCAAGCATCACGCCTGGACCAGCCCTTCAGGCGCACCACTGAGTGTCGCGGCAATCCAGGGCAACATAGAACAGAGCATGAAATGGGACCCGGCGCAGCTCAATGCACAGCTCGCGCTGTACCGTGACATGAGCTTGAGCTCCAAGCGCGTCGACCTGCTGATCTGGCCGGAAACCGCGGTGCCGGTGCTCAAGGAATCTGCCCAGGGCTATCTGGACGTGATGGGTAAATTCGCTGCCGAGCGGAATTCGGCACTGATTACCGGCGTGCCGATCCGGCAGATCGTTCATCAAGAGAAGCGCTTCTACAATGGCATCACCGTGACCGGTGAAGGCGACGGCACTTACCTCAAACAGAAATTGGTGCCGTTTGGCGAATATGTGCCGCTGCAAGACGTTTTGCGCGGGCTGATCGCCTTCTTTGACCTGCCGATGTCGGACTTTGCCCGCGGCCCGGCCGACCAGCCGCTGCTGCAAGCCAAGGGCTATCAGATTGCGCCGTTCATCTGCTACGAAGTGGTCTACCCGGAATTCGCCGCCAGCCTCGCCGCTCGCAGCGACCTGCTGCTGACCATCAGCAATGACACCTGGTTCGGCACGTCCATCGGCCCGCTGCAACACTTGCAGATGGCGCAGATGCGCGCCCTTGAGGCGGGCCGCTGGATGATTCGCGCCACCAACAACGGCGTGACCGGCCTGATCAACCCGTTCGGCCAGATCACTGAGCAGATTCCGCAGTTCGAACGCGGCATCCTGTACGGCGAAGTGGTGCCGATGCACAACCTGACGCCTTATCTGCAATGGCGTTCATGGCCGTTGCTCATCGTCTGCATGCTGCTGTTTGGCTGGGCGTTGGTGGCGAGCCGGATGGCCAAGACTGTCTGAAGACTTGAGGCGATAGTTAAAAGATCGCAGCCTCGTTTTACTCGACAGCTCCTACAGGGTGTAGACAATCCCAGTGTAGGAGCTGCCGCAGGCTGCGATCTTTTGATCTTCAGCGGTAAAACAACGAATACCCGACCTGCCCCACCGCCTCATTCATCAATTGCCCACTCTGCCAGATCGATTTCGACTCCGGCAGCCAGCCGCCCAGCGGTCGGGCGTTGTCTCCGCCTAAGAACCCCATCGGGGCGGCCACCACGTCGAATCCAGCCTTGCGGAAACTCCAGACGGCACGCGGCATGTGCGCAGCGTGAGTGACGATCACCACACGCTTGACGCCTTGCGGCAACAATAATTGCGCCGTGAATTGCGCGTTTTCCCAGGTGGTACGGCTCTTGCCCTCCTGCCAGCGCACCGTCACGCCAAAATCGTCGCGCAAGGACTCCGCCATCATCTGCGCTTCAGTCGGTGGTATGCCGTAATGCAATCCACCACTGGCCAGCACCGGCAAGCCCGAAGCCTTGGCCAGCCGCGCCGCATAACGTTGACGTTCCAGGCCAATACCTGTTGGCTGATCAGCGCCCCAGGCCACGTCACCGTGTTCGCGGCCCGAGCCCAGCACCACGATGGCGTCGGCGCGCTGCCCCAGCGTGCTCCATTCCTCGCGGGCCAGCGGCGGCTCACGCTCAAGAAGGTCGGCACTCCATTCCACCACCACCGGCAGGCTCATCAGCCAGAAACCACCCAGCCCCAGCGCAAAGCACGCACCGGCCAGCCTCGGCCTTGAGCGGCGTAACCACCAGCCAAGCAAAAGCAGCAGCATCAGAAGGCCGGGCGGCAAGAGAAGTTGTTTCACGAAATAACGAAAAGGCATCGAGCATCTCCTTGAGATGCCCGAAGCCTAAGTGGGTTAGCGCAATGCGACAATAAATACGGAAGGACTATGCTTCAAAAAGTGCTGGAGCATGGCTCTGTGTCTATTTGTACTGCAAAGACCGGACCTTTACCGCGTCTCTGCCAGGTACCTTGTCCTTGAGCCAGATGATTTTGGCCGAACGTGGTGCGTCGAGTTGCTTTACCGCTTCTGACAAGCATCCGTGTGTCTCACGTTCACTGCGATCCAGATACGCCTTGACCAAAGCAAACTCTGCGGGGCTCAGGCCACGCAGTTCCAGTTCAAGTGGGCGTTCGTCGCGCAGCCGACCTGCGGTTTTCGCCGCTTCCAGGGCCAGGCCCAGACGATCGATCAGTCTTTCGTACAGCTCCGGTTTCGTAGCTTTTTGCTGTGACTCAACCATCCCTCACCTCATTGGAAGATAAGACCTACTCCCCAGTTAGAGCTTAGCTTCCATGAACAAACCGGCTGAGCGCCGCGACCAACGGCCCTCGCGGCGGTTTTTGCGAGACGCGCGGCAGCAATCAGGGTTTCCCTCGGTAGAGCGCGGTCATGTATGCTACGGCGCTTCCTGTAACTCCACTTCCAGCTCGGCTGGGCATCGAAAACGCCAATAAGGCGTGTTCACCGTCCAACGTTGCATTGAAGAGGATTAGGCCACCCCTATTCAGTTCAAAAGTAGCCATGCACGAACAATATCAGCCCCGTGAAATCGAAGCCGCCGCCCAGTCATTCTGGGACGAGCAAAAGTCCTTTGAAGTCAGTGAACAGCCAGGCAAGGAGACCTACTACTGCCTGTCGATGTTCCCTTACCCCAGCGGCAAGCTACACATGGGGCACGTGCGCAACTACACCATCGGCGACGTGATCTCCCGCTACCAGCGCATGCAAGGCAAAAACGTTCTGCAACCGATGGGTTGGGACGCGTTCGGCATGCCGGCGGAAAACGCCGCGATGAAGAACAACGTAGCGCCCGCCAAGTGGACCTACGAAAACATCGCCTACATGAAGTCCCAGCTGCGCAGCCTGGGCCTGGCGGTGGACTGGTCGCGCGAAGTGACCACCTGCAAGCCTGATTACTATCGCTGGGAACAATGGCTGTTCACCCGCCTGTTCGAAAAAGGCGTGATCTACAAAAAAAGCGGCACCGTGAACTGGGACCCGGTCGACCAGACCGTTCTGGCCAACGAACAGGTGATCGACGGTCGCGGCTGGCGTTCCGGCGCGCTGATCGAAAAGCGCGAAATCCCGATGTACTACTTCAAGATCACCGCGTACGCGGATGAGCTGCTGGAGAGCCTCGACGAACTGACTGGCTGGCCTGAACAGGTCAAGACCATGCAGCGCAACTGGATCGGCAAGTCCCGCGGCATGGAAGTGCAGTTCCCGTACAACGTCGATTCCATCGGCGAAACCGGCGCGCTCAAAGTCTTCACCACCCGTCCGGACACCCTGATGGGCGCAACCTACGTTGCCGTGGCCGCCGAGCACCACCTGGCCACCCTGGCTGCGCAGAACAATCCTGAGCTGCAAGCGTTCATCGCTGAATGCAAGAGCGGCAGCGTGGCTGAAGCCGACGTCGCTACCCAGGAGAAAAAAGGCCTGCCGACCGGCCTGTTCGTCGAACACCCGCTGACCGGTGAAAAGTTGCCGGTGTGGGTCGCCAACTACGTATTGATCCACTACGGCGACGGCGCGGTCATGGCTGTACCGGCTCACGACGAGCGCGATTTCGAATTCGCCCACAAGTACAACCTGCCGGTCAAATCGGTGGTGCGCACCAGTTCCGGTGACACCAACCCGACGCCATGGCAAGACGCCTACGGCGAGCACGGCACGCTGATCAATTCCGGCGAGTTCGACGGCCTGGACTTCGCCGGCGCGTTCGACGCCATTGAAGTCGCGCTGATCAAGAAAGAACTGGGCGCCTCGCGCACCCAATTCCGTCTGCGCGACTGGGGCATCAGCCGCCAGCGCTACTGGGGCTGCCCGATCCCGATCATCCACTGCCAAACCTGCGGTGACGTACCGGTACCGGAAGATCAACTGCCTGTCGTGCTGCCGGAAGACGTCGTACCCGATGGCGCCGGTTCGCCACTGGCACGCATGCCCGAGTTCTACGAGTGCAGCTGCCCGAAATGCGGCCAGCCTGCCAAGCGTGAAACCGACACCATGGACACTTTCGTCGAGTCCTCGTGGTACTACGCCCGCTACGCCTCCCCGCACTTCGAAGGCGGCCTGGTAGAAAAATCGGCGGCCGACCACTGGTTGCCGGTGGATCAGTACATCGGCGGTATCGAACACGCGATCCTGCACCTGCTCTACGCGCGCTTCTTCCACAAGCTGATGCGCGACGAAGGCCTGGTGAGCTCCAACGAGCCGTTCAAGAACCTGCTGACCCAGGGCATGGTGATCGCCGAGACTTACTATCGTCGTGAAGCCAACGGCGCCTTCACCTGGTTCAACCCGGCGGACGTCGAACTTGAGCGCGACAGCAAGGCCAAGGTCATCAGCGCCAAGCTGATCGCCGATGGCTTGCCGGTGGAAATCGGCGGCACCGAGAAGATGGCCAAGTCGAAGAACAACGGCGTCGACCCACAGTCGATGATCGATCAGTTCGGCGCAGACACCTGCCGTCTGTTCATGATGTTCGCCTCGCCGCCTGACATGAGCGCGGAATGGTCCGACTCCGGCGTAGAGGGTTCGCACCGTTTCCTCAAGCGCGTCTGGCGTCTGGCTCAAGCACACGTCACTCAGGGCCTGCCGGGCAAACTGGACGTTGCCGGCCTGAACGACGAGCAGAAAGCCGTTCGCCGC
This sequence comes from Pseudomonas sp. Irchel s3f7, assembly GCF_900187615.1. Taxonomy (GTDB): domain Bacteria; phylum Pseudomonadota; class Gammaproteobacteria; order Pseudomonadales; family Pseudomonadaceae; genus Aquipseudomonas. The sequence goes on from NZ_FYDO01000006.1 coordinate 138,310, forward strand.
TCGATCCACCTGGCCATCAAGCAAGCCAGCCACGACGTCGGCCAGAACCACAAATTCAACACCGCCATCGCTCAGGTGATGACGCTGATGAACGTGCTGGAAAAAGCCGCGCAAGGCACCGAACAGGATCGAGCGCTGGTTCACGAAGGTCTGGAAGCCGTCACGCTGCTGCTGGCTCCGATCACCCCGCACATCAGCCATGAGCTGTGGCATCAGCTGGGTCACGCTGAGCCGGTGATCGACGCGAGCTGGCCGGTGGTGGACGAAACCGCTCTGGTGCAAGACAGCTTGCAGCTGGTGATCCAGGTCAACGGCAAACTGCGTGGTCACATCGAAATGCCGGCCAGCGCCAGCCGCGAAGAGGTCGAAGCGGCCGCTCGCGCCAACGAAAACGTACTGCGTTTTGTCGACGGCCTGACCATTCGTAAAGTGATCGTAGTGCCCGGGAAACTGGTCAATATCGTCGCCAGCTAATTGGAGCAGGCGCCAGGTACGCCTGGCGCCGAGTAAAACCTTTCGGGCCGCTCGATCGGCCCACATGGTTTCAAGGGGAGCAACAAGATGATCAAACGCAATTTGCTGGTGATGGGCCTCGCGGTCCTGTTGAGCGCCTGCGGTTTCCAACTGCGCGGCACCGGCACCAACGAACTGGCAATCAAGGAACTCGACCTGAGCGCCCGTAACGCCTACGGCGAGACCGTGACGCAACTGCGTCAGGTGCTGACAAACAGCGGCGTCAAGGTCTACACCGGCGCCCCCTACAAACTGGTGTTGACCGATGAGCAGGAAAGCCAGCGCATCCTCAGCTACGCCGGGGCTGGCCGTACGGGCGAGTACCAGATCACCACGGTGTTGAAATACGACATCCGTGGTCAGGGCAACCTGCCGTTGATCAGCGACAAGCTTGAAGTGCAAAAAATCTTCCTCCACGACGGTAACAACCTGGCGGGCTCCGACCAGGAAGCCGTAACCGCCAAAACGGAAACCCGTCGTGAGCTGGTTCAGCGCATGATGTTGCGCCTGCAACAATTGACGCCAGCCCAGCTGGACCAATTGGAGCAGACTGCCGAAGCCAAGGCCAAGGCAGAAGCCGCTGCACTGGAAGCGGCGCAAAAGGCTGAAGCGCAAACACCGCGTCAGTCGCCCATCGAACTGCCGCAGCAGTAAGACTTACGGGGCGCTCAGGCGCCCCGTTCGCCCTCTATTATGAAACTCGCCCCCGCCCAACTCGCCAAACACTTGCAAGGTGCCCTTGCGCCGGTCTACATCATCAGCGGCGATGACCCGTTGCTGTGTCAGGAGGCCGCCGACGCCATTCGCTCGGCCGCTCGCCAACAAGGCTTTGATGAGCGCCAGGTGTTTGCCGCCGATGCCAGTTTCGACTGGGGTACGTTGCTGCAAGCCGGTGCCAGCATGTCGCTGTTCGCCGAAAAGCGTTTGCTGGAACTGCGTCTGCCTTCCGGCAAGCCCGGTGACAAAGGTGCAGCAGCACTTATCGAGTACTGCTCGCGGCCGGCCGAAGACACCCTGTTGCTGATCAGCTTGCCGAAGCTTGACGGCAGCGCGCAGAAAACCAAGTGGGGCAAGGCACTGGTCGAAGGCCAGCAAACCCAGTTCGTGCAGATCTGGCCGGTGGATGTCAGCCAGCTACCGAGTTGGATCCGTCAGCGCCTGTCCCAGGCCGGGCTTTCTGCGAACCAGGATGCCGTTGAGCTGATTGCTGCGCGGGTAGAAGGCAACCTGCTGGCCGCTGCCCAGGAAATCGAGAAACTCAAGCTGATGGCCGAAGGTGGCCAGATCACCGTTGAAACCGTGCAGGCCGCCGTGGCCGACAGTGCGCGCTTCGACGTGTTCGGCTTGACCGATGCGATCCTCAACGGCGAAGCGGCCCATGCCTTGCGCATGCTTGAAGGGTTGCGCGGTGAGGGTGTCGAGCCACCGGTGATTCTCTGGGCCCTGGCCCGCGAACTGCGCCAGCTGGCCAACATTTCGCTGCAATACAGTCAGGGCACGCCGCTGGACAAAGCCTTCAGCCAGGCCAAACCACCTGTCTGGGACAAGCGCAAACCACTGATGAGCAAAGCCCTGCAACGCTACTCGGCGCAACGCTGGGCGCAGTTGTTGCTGGAAGCGCAACGCATTGACGCCCAGATCAAAGGTCAGGCCGCCGGTTCGCCATGGATGAGCTTGAGCCGTTTGACGTTGTTGATGGCTGGGCAAAAATTGGCGTTGCCTGCCGAGTAAGATCAAGGGATCGCCGCCTTCTGCAGCTCCTACAGATTGACACGCGATCCTGCGTAGGAGCTGCCGAAGGCTGCGATTTTTTGATCTTATTTCTTACAAAATCCACATCCATCGCCCCTATAGACAGATCCTCTGCTTCAGCCGATGATTTGCCCCGCAAAAACCACTCACTTGCGAGAAATCATCATGAGCAAAAAGCCATCAACGCATGGCCCCAACAAGGCCAAATCCATCGTCGCCCAGCCACTGTTCCGCAGCCGTCAGGAACGCGCCGGCAAGGGCAAAGGCAGCTACCGCCGCGAAGCCTTCCAGTCTAATAGCTGGGAGGCTTCTTACTTTCTGGCTGCTTAAAGCAGAACACCCCCTCTACATGTTAAGGTCTGTACCTGAATCGTTTTCCCTGGACCTGTGCATGCCCTTTTGTCTTCCCCATCGCTGGCACCTGCGCCAATTGATTGCTGCCTCCAGCCTTGTTTTGCTTGTCGCCTGCGCGGAAAAACCGACCGCCGCCGACGCTCAACCCCTCCAGACGTCGCCCGTTGCCACGGCCCCGGCGGTTGTTCCGCCAGTGGTTCCGACCGGTGAGAACATCGACATCCAGCCGACCCAGACCTTCGCCGAATGGCAGGCGGGTTTCCGCAAGGATGCCCTGGCCGCGGGTATCCGCGCCGATCTGTTTGATCGCGCTTTCGCCAATGTCAGCATCGACCCCAGTGTGATCCGTGCCGATCGCAGCCAACCGGAATTCGCAAAACCGGTGTGGGAATACCTCGACGGCGCCCTGTCGCCCTTGCGTGTGCGCAAAGGTCAGGCGCTGGTCAACCAATACGCCGACGTCCTGCAAAGCATCGAGCAGCGCTATGGCGTCGATCGCCAGGCACTGGTGGCGGTATGGGGCATGGAGAGCAACTTCGGCCAGTTCCAGGGCAACAAATCGGTGATCAACTCACTGGCAACCCTGGCCTATGAAGGCCGCCGCCCTGGCTTCGCCCATGCGCAATTGATCGCCGCCCTGCAAATCCTGCAGCAAGGCGACATCGAACCCGAGAAGATGCTGGGCTCCTGGGCCGGTGCGATGGGCCAGACCCAATTTATCCCGACCACCTACAACACCCACGCCGTGGATTTCGATGGCGATGGTCGCCGCGATATCTGGGGCAGTTCGGCTGATGCCTTGGCCTCGACCGCGCATTACCTGCAAAGCTCCGGCTGGCAGAGAGGCCAGCCATGGGGCTTTGAAGTCCAACTGCCGAACGGTTTCAACTACGTGCTGGCCGATGGCACGATTCGCAAGACTGTCGCCGAATGGCGCCAACTGGGCGTCATGATGCCCAATGGCGGCCAGGTCCCGGCCGGCACAGAGCAATTGTCCGCGGCCCTGTTGCTGCCGGCCGGCTATCGCGGCCCGGCCTTCCTGGTGCTCGACAACTTCCGTGCGATTCTCAAGTACAACAACTCGTCGTCCTATGCCCTGGGGGTGAGCCTGTTGTCCGAACGGTTCAATGGTGCAGGCTTGATCAGCGGTACATGGCCTAAAGATGACTTGCCACTGAGCCGCACCGAACGGATCGAACTGCAAAACCTGTTGAGTGCCCAGAACTACGACGCAGGCACCGCCGACGGCATCATTGGCGCCAACACGCGCAAGGCCATCCGCAGCGCCCAACAGTCGTTTGGCTGGCCGGCGGATGGATACCCGACGCACAAGTTGCTCGAAGGGTTACGCAACCGCTAAAAGCAAAAGATCGCAGCCTTCGGCAGCTCCTACGAGCGTTAAAATCCCCTGTAGGAGCTGCCGAAGGCTGCGATCTTTTTACGGTCTCAAGTTCTTACCTGATCACCACTTCCTGCTCCAACACCAATTCCTGCTTCCCCGCATCCAACCGAACCAACGCCCCCATCGGCAACGTCACGTTCGGGTCGCAATGCCCGCTGCGCCAGCCGGACAGCACCGGTATCCGCAACGGCGCGAAGGTCTGCTTGAGCAACCGCTCCAGCGCCGGCACATCAACACCGGCGATATCCCCGACCAAAACACCGCGCAACTTGTGTAACGTGCCCGCCAGTCGCAAATGGGTCAGTAACCGGTCGATGCGATACAGCGGCTCGTTGATGTCTTCGATGAACAGGATGACGCCCTCGGCATCGATCTCGTAGGGCGTGCCCATGGTCGCGGCAATCATCGACAGGTTTCCGCCCAGCAAGCGCCCATGGGCAATGCCTGGCTCGATTGTGCTCAATGGGCAGGCCACCGGGTGCGTCAGCACACTGCCCGCCTTCACCTGCCCTCTGAGCATGTTGAAGAAGGAGGACTCGGTGGGCTTTTGCTTGTTGCCCAACAGATCCGCATTAAGCAATGGCCCATGAAACGTCACGAAACCCGCGTAGCGGCTGATCGCCAGATGCAGCGCGGTGATGTCGCTGTAGCCAATGAACGGTTTGGCGTTGTCACGCAACAACCGGAAATCGACGCGATCGAGCAGCCGGGGCGTGCCATAACCACCGCGCAGGCAGATGATCGCATTGACGTCATCGTCGGCGAATGCGCCATGCAAGTCATTGAGTCGTACATCATCGCTACCAGCCAGGTAGCCGTCTTTCTCGTAGACACCGGGAAACACTTTCAGCGAGTAACCCCGGGCGCGCATCCATTGCACGGCTTTATCGGTGTCCAGCGCCGCGGGACCGGCGGGCGCAATCACGCCAATCGTACCTTCCGGAGGCAACGCCGGTACGGGAACGTGAGGACAAAGGGTATGGGTCGGTCGTACGGTCATCCGTGAATCTCCCTGCGTAATCTTCAGCACACAGTAGTCAGGAACGGGGACAAACAGAAGAGGCTGAGTCACACCGCAGGTTGCAGGAAAAAGCGGCTATCGCCGTAGGCAAGGCAAAAAAACGCCCGCAAGGTTTGGAAACCTTGCGGGCGTTTATGTTTCACAGTCGATCAGGACGACATCAGCTCAGCCTTGACCAGCTTCGCCTGCTCGTCGGCGTGGTACGAAGAACGTACCAACGGGCCGGAAGCGACGTTCTTGAAGCCCATCTTGTAGCCTTCTTCGGCGAACCAGGCAAAGGTGTCCGGGTGCACGAAACGCTGCACCGGCAAGTGGCTGCGGGATGGCTGCAGGTACTGGCCCAGGGTCAGCATGTCGATGTCGTGCTCGCGCATGCGCTTCATGACTTCGATGACTTCTTCGTCGGTTTCGCCCAGACCCAGCATCAGGCCGGACTTGGTCGGAATGTGCGGCATCATCTGCTTGAAGCGTTGCAGCAGGGTCAGCGACCACTGGTAGTCCGAACCCGGACGCGCAGCCTTGTACAGGCGCGGCACGGTTTCCAGGTTGTGGTTGAACACATCCGGCGGCTCGGCTGCGGTGATTTCCAGGGCGATGTCCATGCGGCCACGGTAGTCCGGGACCAGGGTCTCGAGCTGCACGTTTGGCGACAATTTGCGGATTTCGCGGATGCAGTCGGCGAAGTGCTGGGCACCGCCGTCACGCAGGTCGTCGCGGTCTACCGAGGTGATCACCACGTATTTCAGTTTCAGGTCGGCAATGGCGATGGCCAGGCTTTCCGGCTCGTTGACGTCCAGTGGCTTCGGACGGCCGTGGCCAACGTCACAGAACGGGCAGCGACGGGTGCAGATGTCACCCATGATCATGAAGGTCGCGGTGCCGCCGGAGAAGCATTCGCCCAGGTTCGGGCAGGAAGCCTCTTCGCAGACACTGTGCAACTTGTGTTTGCGCAGCAGCGCTTTGATACGGTCGACTTCCGGCGAAATCGGAATGCGTACGCGAATCCAGTCAGGCTTCTTCGGCAGTTCGGTGGTAGGAATGATCTTTACCGGGATGCGTGCAACCTTCTCGGCGCCGCGCAGCTTGACGCCGGCTTCAACCTTGGGACGCGGGGCCGGGCGCTCGGTGACATCGAGCGTCGGGATCATGGTTTGCACTGCATCAGTAGTCATATCAGTCGATTCCGCCCGTCAGGGTCGTCTGCTCAGCATAGTCGAGGTGTTTGACGAGCTGCGCACGCAGCCGGGCACTTACCTCGGCAAATTCAATCGATCCTGCGTGATCGCTCAGCTGGGTCATCGCCAGCCCGGCGTAGCCGCAGGGATTAATCCGTCGAAACGGTTCCAGGTTCATGTCCACGTTCAGGGCCAGGCCATGAAAGGAACAACCGTGGCGGATCCGTAGACCCAGGGAAGCGATTTTCGCCCCATTGACATAGACACCCGGCGCGTCAGGCTTGGCCGCGGCGGTGACACCGTAACTGGCCAGCAGCTCGATCAGGCATTGCTCCATCCGGCTGACCAGATCGCGCACGCCAAAGCCGAGCTTGCGTACATCCAACAGCAGATAAGCCACCAACTGGCCGGGGCCGTGGTAAGTCACCTGGCCACCACGATCAACCTGCACCACCGGAATATCGCCGGGAACCAACAGATGCTCAGCCTTGCCGGCCTGACCCTGGGTAAACACAGGCGGGTGCTCGACCAGCCAGATTTCGTCGGGGGCATCGCTGCCACGTTCGTTGGTGAAGCGTTGCATGGCGTGCCAGACCGGCTCGTAAGCCATCTGGCCGAGTTCACGAAAGCCCAGCGTGCCAGACATCACAACACCATGTGCACGAAACCGGTGGCCCGTAGTTCGCTGTTGATGTTGTACAGCTGGTCCTGGTCGGTCGCGACGATGTGCAACTGAATCGTGGTGTATTTGCCGTTGCTGCTCTGGCGCTCGTCAATACGCTCATCATTGATCTTGGCGTACTTGCTGACGATGTCGATGATTCTGTCCTTGTTACCCACGCCGGTGTCGCTGATCACCTTAACCGGGTAATCATTGGCAGGGAATTCGATTTTTGGCGCCTTTACTTCAGTATCGGTCATGGCGTAACGGCCTCGTAAGCGTAAGCCGTGGCGACGGCAAAACCCCGCGCCGGATCAGCGCAGGGCCTTGCAGGTGCACACTATCAGTTGAACAAGCCGTAGAAGAATAGACGGATGCTATCCCACATGCGGCGGAAGATACCACCCTCCTCGACAGCGTCCAGGGCGATCAGGTCGGCGCTGTGCACCACTTTGTCGTCCAGTTTCACTTCGACTTTACCGATCACGTCGCCCTTGGCGATTGGCGCAATCAGTTGCGGGTTCATGGTCATGCTCGCAGCGAGCTTCTTCAGCTGGCCTTTTGGCAGGGTCATGGTCAGGTCTTGCGCCAGGCCGGCCTTGACCTGGTTGGTCGAGCCTTTCCAGACCGGCGCCTGAGCCAGTTCGGCACCCTTCTGATAGAAGGTCTGGGTTTCGAAGAAGCGGAAACCGTAGGTCAGCAACTTCTGGGTTTCGGCCGCACGAGCGGTGTCACTGTTGGTACCGAATACCACGGCGATCAGGCGCATGCCATCACGTACCGCCGAGGACACCAGGCAATAGCCCGCTTCGTCGGTGTGACCGGTTTTCAGACCGTCGACGGTCTTGTCACGCCACAGCAGCAGGTTGCGGTTCGGTTGCTTGATACCGTTCCAGAAGAACTCTTTCTGCGAGTAGATCGCGTAGTGAGCCGGATCTTCGTGAATGATCGCGCGAGCCAGCGTGGCCATGTCGTGAGCCGACGAGTAGTGCTCAGGGTTTGGCAGACCGGTCGGGTTCATGAAGTGGCTATTGGTCAGACCCAGGTCGCCAGCGGTTTTGTTCATCATGTCGGCGAACGCGTCTTCGCTTCCGGCGATGTGCTCGGAGAGCGCAACACTGGCGTCGTTGCCCGACTGGATGATGATGCCGTGCAACAGGTCGCTGACGGTGACTTGCGAACCGACCTTGATGAACATCCGCGAACCGCCTGTACGCCAGGCGTTTTCGCTGACGGTCACCGGATCGTTTTCACCGATCTGGCCACGACGGATTTCGAGGGTCGCGATGTACGCAGTCATCAGTTTGGTCAGGCTGGCTGGCGGCAGACGCTGGTCACCGTTGTTCTCGACCAGCACGTTGCCGCTGCTGGCGTCCATCAGCACGAAGGCTTTGGCGGCCAGTTGAGGTGGCGACGGCATCATCTCGACCGCGAAGGCGGCGGGTGAGAGGAGCAGCGGGACTAACAGGAACAGGCGTTTGGCAAAGGTGGTGATGTTCATCCGTCTCTCGAAATCGCTAATGGAAACTGCCCTAGGGCAAAACTAATCAAATAACCTTCTAACGGGTTATCGCGTGTTCAGTTGCTCACTCCAGTCACCCTTGCCGGGCTTTTGTTCTTCAACGAGTCAACAACCTGGTCCGCCCCCCAAAACCGCAGACGAACCGTCAATCAAGTCCAACGTATTACTCAGTCACAACACTTGGCGAACCGAGGTTGGCCAGGCGCACACTGTTCTGCACCTGCTGGATTTCACCCGGCGAGCCGATCGGCCCCAGGCGAACCCGATGCAGGGTCTGCTGGTTGCGCACGACCGAGCTGATGAACACCGGAGCGCTCACCATCCCGCTGAGCTTCGATCTCAGGAGTTCTGCAGCGTCCGGGTTGGCGAACGCGCCCACCTGCAGATACTGGCCAGAGGCTGCTGCAGAAGCGTTTTTTTTTGCGTCAAGCGGCACAGGCACCACCGCGGCGGCGTGTTGCTGCGGCGGCGGAGTCCATTGCTCGACAGTGCCGGCCGAGGCCGTAATCACTGGCGCGCTATTCTGCGCGACTTTCGGTTCGTTGAGCATCAGCGGCGCCGGACGGCCCTTGGCCGCCCACCATTGCTGCGGATCGATGCCTTCGACCTTGACCCGCGCGGTGCCGGTTTCGGCGTAACCGAGTTTCTTGGCGGCCGCGTAGGACAAATCGATGATCCGGTCCGAGTAGAACGGCCCGCGGTCGTTGACGCGCAGGATCACGCTCTTGTTGTTGTCCAGGTTGGTCACCCGAACATAACTCGGCAGCGGCAGTGTCTTGTGCGCGGCACTCATGCCGTACAGGTCATACACCTCGCCATTGGCGGTGTTCTGACCGTGGAACTTGGTGCCGTACCAGGACGCCGTACCCGACTGTACGTAGGTCTTGGACTCTTGCAGCGGAAAGTAGGTCTTGCCCAGCACGGTGTACGGGTTGGCCTTATAAGGGCCGGTGTGCAAGGTCGGTGTGGCGTCCGGGATGCGCGACACATCGACATCCCACCATGGTGCCCCATCCTTGTGGGCACGGTTGATGTCCAGCCCCGGCGTCGTACGCACGGCAGCGGGAGCCTTCTGGGCAGGCGGACGACTGGTCGAACAACTGGCGACCAGCAACCCCAGTGCGGCGAATGCCATCAGCCTCAGGGGTTTATTCATAGGCAATGCCCGCATTACTTGACGCCCCGTGCTTGAACCAGTTGTTCAGACAGTTGATGTACGGCCATGGCGTACATCACGCTGCGGTTATAACGCGTGATCGCGTAGAAATTCTTCAGGCCCATCCAGTATTCCGGGCCATTGTCGCCTTCCAGCCGGAAAGCCGTAACCGGCATATCATCGCGCAGCGCATCATGACTTGACCACCCCAGGACTCGCAACTCCCCAACGGTTTTCACAGGCTCGATGCCCGTGGTCAGACCTTCGTCCACCTGATCGCCGCGTGCATCGGCGCGGCTGACCACCGGTTCGCCGGCGACCCAGCCGTGACGCTTGAAGTAACTGGCAACGCTGCCAATGGCATCGTCCGGATTGTTCCAGATATTGATGTGGCCATCGCCGTCGAAATCCACCGCATAAGCGCGGAAACTGCTCGGCATGAATTGCGGCAACCCCATCGCACCGGCGTAAGAGCCTTTAAGTGTCAACGGATCGACTTGCTCTTCACGGGCCAGCAGCAAGAACTCACGCAGTTCCTTGCGGAAAAATTCGGCACGGGGAGGATAGTCGAAACCCAGGGTCGACAAGGCATCAATGACGCGGTAATTACCGGTATTGCGCCCGAAAAAGGTCTCAACGCCGATGATCGAGACGATGACCTGAGCCGGCACGCCGTATTCCTGCTCGGCGCGCGCCAGCACCGCTTCGTGCTGACGCCAGAAGTCCACACCGCGGGCAATGCGCGCGTCGGTAATGAACATCGGGCGATATTCATGCCACTGCTTGACCCGCTCCGCAGGTTTGGAAATGGCATCCAGAATCGACTGTTTGCGCTCGGCTTCGCGGAACACACCCATCAGTTGTTCACCGGCGAACCCGTAATCGCGGGTCATTTCACCGACGAATTCGGCCACCTGGGGTGAACCTTCGTAATCGCCGGCCAATGCTGTCTGCATTGTGCCAAGGATGCTCACCAGGCCGACCCATGGCGCGTATCGAGTCGCCCAGCCACGCATTACTTGCATTGAAATCTTCACCTTATTCAAACCTGCGCGATCCACTTGCGATGGGTATGGATCGACATCAAAACCCCAAACGCTGACAGCAGCGTCACCAGCGAAGTTCCTCCGTAGCTAATGAACGGCAACGGCACCCCCACCACCGGCAACAGGCCACTGACCATACCGATGTTGACGAAAACATAAACAAAAAACGTCATGGTCAAAGCGCCCGCGAGCAATTTGCCGAACAATGTCTGGGCCTGGGCGGTAATCACCAGGCCACGGCCGATCAGCAGCAGGTAGATCAGCAGAAGCGCACAGATGCCCACCAGACCGAACTCTTCACCCAACACGGCGATGATAAAGTCGGTGTGGCTTTCGGGCAGGAAGTCCAGGTGCGACTGGGTGCCGAGCAGCCAGCCCTTGCCGAACACACCGCCGGAACCGATGGCGGCTTTGGACTGGATGATGTTCCACCCCGTGCCTAACGGGTCACTTTCCGGGTCGAGGAACGTGAGGACACGCTGCTTCTGGTAATCGTGCATCACGAAATACCACATGGCCACGGACACCGGCACGGCGGCCGCGAGCACGCTGAGGATCCAGCGCCAGCGCAGGCCGCCCATGAACAGCACGAAGGCGCCCCCCGCCAGAATCAGCAATGAAGTGCCGAGGTCGGGCTGACGCACGATCAGGATGAATGGCAAACCGATCAGAAACAGGCTCACCCCTACATGTTTGAGTTGCGGCGGCAAGGTGCGCTTGGACAGGTACCAGGCGATGGTCGCCGGCATCAGGATCTTCATGAACTCCGAAGGCTGGAAACGGATCACCCCGGGAATATTGATCCAGCGCGTGGCGCCCATGGCGTTGTGGCCCATGATGTCGACCACTACCAGCAACAGCACGCCGAGCACATAACCCACCGGAACCCAGCGGGCCATGAAGCGTGGTTCGAACTGGGCGATGACGATCATCGACACCAGGCCGATGCCGAACGACGTGGCCTGTTTGGCCAGCAAGTCCCAGCTTTTGCCGCTGGCCGAATAAAGCACGAACAGGCTGCCCGCCGCGAGCGTCAGCAGCAGGATCAGCAATGGGCCATCGATGTGCAGGCGCTGCAACAGCGTCGCACGACGACGCATCACATCCTCGCTCGAGAGCATGCGATCGAAATTATTCTTCACGGGCTGTTGCCTCAGGGCTGATAGGGCTGGCGTATTCAGGCTTCAACCGGCCGTTCTGGTCCAGGAGCCAGGCGTCCATGATTTGCCGTACCACTGGCGCTGCGACCCCGGAACCGGACTCACCGTTCTCGACCATTACCGAGACCACAATTTTCGGGTCATCGGCGGGCGCGAACCCAACGAACAAGGCGTGGTCGCGATGACGCTCCTGAACCTTGGAGCGGTCGTACTTCTCGCCCTGCTTGATCGCGACCACCTGGGCCGTACCCGACTTGCCAGCAATCCGGTACTGCGCACCGATCGCGGCCTTGCGCGCCGTACCGCGGGCACCGTGCATCACCTGCTGCATGCCATGGTTGACCTTGTTCCAGTCCGACGGGTCGCGCAGGATGATGTCCGGCACCGGATTCTCATCCACCGGTTTCACGCCTTCGATGGTCTTGGCCAGGTGCGGACGGTTCCAGACGCCTTTGTTGGCGACCAGGGCGGTGGCCTGGGCCAGTTGCAACGGGGTCGACTGCATATAGCCCTGGCCGATCCCGAGAATCAGCGTTTCACCCGGGAACCACGCCTGTCGACGGGTCGCACGCTTCCATTCGCGGGACGGCATCAGTCCCGGCGACTCTTCGAACATGTCCAGCGAGACTTTTTGGCCGATGCCGAACTTGGTCATGTACGCCGACAGCCGATCGATCCCAAGCTTGTGCGCCAGATCATAGAAGTAGGTGTCGTTGGAACGCATGATCGCCGTATCGAGGTCGACGAAGCCGTCACCGGTGCGGTTCCAGTTACGGTATTTGTGATCGTAGTTGGGCAGCATGTAGTAACCCGGGTCGAACACCCGGGACGACGCCGTCACCACGCCTGCGTCCAGGCCGGCAATCGCCACCGCTGGTTTGATCGTCGAACCCGGCGGGTACAAGCCGCGCAATACGCGGTTGAAGAGCGGCCGGTCGATGGAATCACGCAGTTCGGAATAGGCCTTGAAACTGATGCCGGTGACAAACAGGTTCGGGTCGAAACTCGGCTGGCTGACCATCGCCAGCACTTCGCCGGTTTTCGGGTCCAGCGCAACCACCGCACCACGACGACCGCCCAGCGCCGCTTCGGCGGCTTCCTGCAATTTGATGTCCAGGCTCAGGACAATGTCCTTGCCGGGAATCGGATCGGTACGCTTGAGCACGCGCAATACGCGGCCGCGAGCGTTGGTTTCAACTTCTTCGTAGCCCACCTGGCCGTGCAGTTCAGGCTCGTAGAAGCGCTCGATGCCGGTTTTGCCGATGTGGTGGGTGCCGCTGTAATTGACCGGATCGAGGGTCTTGAGCTCTTTCTCGTTGATCCGCCCCATGTAACCGACCGAGTGCGCGAAGTGCGCACCCTGCGGATAGTGACGCACCAGTTGCGCAACCACTTCCACCCCAGGCAGGCGGAACTGGTTCACGGCGATCCGGGCGATCTGCTCTTCGCTCAGCTCAAACAGGATAGGCACCGGCTCGAATGGTCGACGCCCCTGACGCATGCGCTTCTCGAAAATCACCCGATCATCGGGCGTCAGCTCCAGCACTTCGACGATCACGTCGAGCACTTTTTGCCAATCGCCGGAACGTTCGCGGGTCATGCTCAGGCTGAAGCTGGGCCGGTTGTCGGCAATCACCACGCCATTACGGTCGAAGATCAAACCGCGAGTCGGCGGAATCGGCTGCACATGGACGCGGTTGTTTTCCGACAGCGTCGAGTGGTACTCGTACTGGATCACTTGCAGGAAATACAAACGCGCGATCAGCACGCAGATCAGCACCACCACCGCAATTGCCCCGAACACGACGCGACCACGCACCAGACGGGCGTCTTTTTCGTGGTCCTTGATGCGGATCGGTTGAGACATGAGGGCAGAACTACTTGTGGTAAGGGTGACCGGACAGCACGGTCCAGGCACGGTACAACTGTTCGCCGATCAGAATCCGCACCAGCGGGTGCGGCAATGTCAGCGGCGACAACGACCAGCGCTGATCGGCCCGGGCACAGACTTCCGGCGCCAGCCCTTCGGGGCCGCCGACCATGAAGTTCACGGTGCGCGAGTCCAGCCGCCAGCGATCGAGTTCGACCGCCAGCTGCTCGGTACTCCAGGGCTTGCCATGGACTTCGAGAGTGACGACACGCTCGTTCGGCCCGACCTTGGCCAGCATGGCTTCGCCTTCCTGACGGATGAAGCGCGCCACGTCGGCGTTCTTGCCACGGGTGTTGAGCGGTATTTCCACCAGTTCCAGCGCCAGCTCGGACGGAAGACGCTTGGCATATTCATGCCAGCCTTCTTCCACCCACTTGGGCATGCGGGAGCCGACGGCGATCAGTCGCAGTCGCACAGCCGTTCCTTATTCCTGGTCTTTGTTGAGCTTGGTGAAATGCTCGTGACCGACTTCAGGGCTGTGGTGTTTGCCATCAGCGGCACGGCTCTGCTCGGCACCTTTCCACAGGCGCTCCAGGTCGTAGAACTGACGGGCGTTGGAGGTCATCATGTGGACGATCACGTCATCCATGTCCAGCAACACCCAGTCGCTGTCGCCCTTGCCTTCTTCACCCAGCGGCTTGATGCCCAGGGCTTTGACCGCTTCGCGGACCTTGTCCAGCATCGCGCCGATCTGGCGGTTGGAGGTACCGGTGGCGATGATCATGAAGTCGGTGATGCTCTGCTTGTCGCGGACATCGATGACCAACACGTCCTGGGCCTTGACGTCTTCCAGGGCCGCGACGGCGATCTTGACCAGTTCGTCGCCTTTAGGCGGCTCGGCGGCAAGGACCTTCTCAGGCAGCGGAGCACTCTTGAACGTGCCTTTACGCTTAACTTTGTTTACGTCGTTGTTCGTCATATAAAACTCGTTTTGCTCGTTTGTTCGGGCGCTTCAATACACGTTGTTGCCACGTGCCTTGAGGCACTCCTATTCAGTTCGACGCACGGTAGAGTCCGTGCGCATCGATGTAGGCCAGGACCGCGTCGGGCACCAGGAAACGTACCGACTTACCGCTGGCCAGCAGTTGACGGATCTGGGTGGCGGATACCGCGAGCGGTGTCTGCCAGACGAATGCAATCTGTCCGCTCGGCCCTTTGAGGGCCAGCGGGTCGCTCACCGAGCGCGCTGCCAGCAGGTTGCGCAAGGCATCCGGCGGTTCGCTGTCGGCATCCGGGCGTTGCAACACCAGGATATGGCAATGCTGGAGCAACTCTTCCCAGCGGTGCCAAGTGGGCAGGCCGCAAAATGCGTCCCAGCCCAAAAGCAGAAAAACCTGGTCCTGCGCGGCCAGCTCGGCGCGCATCAGTTCCAGGGTATCAATGGTGTAGGACGGTTTGTCCCGCTGCAATTCGCGGGCATCCACCACCAACGGTGCCACACCGGCCACCGCGCACTCGACCATCGCCAGACGGTCTTCGGCCGATACCTGCGGCGTACCCCGATGAGGTGGCCTGGCACTGGGTGTCAGACGCAGCTCATCGAGCGCCAGGGTTTCGGCGACTTCCAGTGCACCGCGCAAATGGCCGATGTGCACCGGGTCGAACGTTCCGCCCAGCACGCCAATGCGCCGAGGTGCTGGCTCGCTGGCGGTCAACGGGGCTGACGGGTCGTGATCGCCCAAGTCAGACCGGCTCCTGTCCGCGCAACTGTCCGTCGCCGACCACGATGTACTTCTCGCAGGTCAATCCTTCGAGACCCACCGGGCCGCGGGCGTGCAGCTTATCAGTAGAAATGCCGATCTCGGCACCCAATCCGTATTCAAAGCCATCGGCGAAGCAGGTCGGGGTGTTGATCATCACCGACGACGAGTCGACTTCAGCCACGAAACGCCGGGTGTCGCCCTGGTGTTCGCTGACAATCGAATCGGTGTGGTGCGAGCCGTAATGGTTGATGTGCTCGATGGCCTGATCCAGCCCTTCGACCACGCGGATCGACAAAATCGCCGCCAGGTACTCGGTGTTCCAGTCATCTTCACTGGCCGGTACGGCTTCGATGATCGCCCGAGTGCGCTCACAGCCGCGCAGTTCGACGCCTTTTTCGCGGAACTGGGCCGCCATCGCCGGCAGAAAATCCTTGGCAACCGTTTGATCGACCAGCAGCGTTTCCATGGCACCGCAGATGCCATAACGGTAAGTCTTGGCGTTGAACGCAATGCGCTGGGCTTTCGCCAGGTCGGCGTGCTCGCTCACATAAACGTGGCAGATACCGTCCAGATGCTTGATCACAGGTACGCGGGCATCGCGGCTGACACGCTCGATCAAGCCACGACCACCGCGAGGCACGATGACGTCGACGTATTCAGGCATGGTGATCAGCGCGCCAACGGCGGCACGATCCGTGGTTTCGACCACTTGCACCACGGCAGCTGGCAAATCCGCTTCGGCCAGACCACGCTGAATGCACGCGGCGATGGCACGATTGGAGTGAATCGCCTCGGAACCGCCGCGCAGGATGGTCGCATTGCCGGATTTCAGACACAGGCTGGCGGCATCGATGGTCACGTTCGGCCGGGATTCGTAGATGATCCCGATCACGCCCAGCGGAACACGCATTTTGCCGACCTGGATGCCCGACGGACGGAAGCTCATGTCACGAATCGCCCCGACCGGGTCCGGCAGTGCCGCGACCTGGCGCAGGCCGACGATCATGCCGTCGATCCGCGCAGGGGTCAGCGCCAAGCGTTCCAGCAAGGCTGGCTCCAGACCATTGGCGCGACCAGCCGCCAGATCCTGCTCATTGGCAGCGGTCAGCTCGGCGCGAGCAGCGTCCAGCGCGTTGGCGGCAGCCTGCAGGGCGCGGTTTTTTTGCGCGGTGCTGGCACGGCCGATCACGCGGGAGGCTTCGCGGGCAGCGCGACCCAAGCGGGTCATGTAGTCAAGAACGGACTCAGTCATGGTCTGGGCGAGGTCTTTGCTAAGGTCGTGGTAAAGAGTAAAGCGGCAGATTATAGCTGTCGCGCCTTCCGACTAACAGCGGTGACGGGCGGATGGTCGAAATGGAGCGCGATTTGTCGACGTTCAGCCGGGATTAAGCCGCAAATTGTTATCATCACGACTCATTCAGCCCTGATAAACGCCGAATATCATGTCCAACCTGACTGTAAGTGTGTCCGCCGCGAGCTTGCCCACGGGCCTTCCGGACGCATTTTTCGACCGCGATGCCCAGGTTCTCGCCCGGGATCTGCTGGGAAAGGTCATCCGCCACCGAATCGGCGACCTGTGGCTCAGCGCTCGTATCATCGAGACTGAAGCGTACTACTGCGCCGAAAAAGGCAGCCATGCGTCACTCGGCTATACAGAAAAGCGTAAGGCTTTGTTTCTGGATGGCGGCCACATCTATATGTATTACGCCCGGGGCGGCGATTCCCTGAACTTCAGCGCCCAAGGTCCGGGCAATGCGGTTTTGATCAAATCCGCCTATCCGTGGGTCGATGAGCTGAGCGGACCGGCCAGCCTGGCGCAGATGCTGTTGAACAATCCCGACGCCCAAGGCCATCCTCGCCCGTCACAAAAGCTCTGCGCCGGGCAAACCTTGTTGTGCAAATCGCTGGGTTTGAAGGTGCCGATGTGGGATGCCAAGCGTTTTGACCATGAGGTGCTGCTGGTGGAAGACGTCGGCCCTGCGCCGGCACAAATCATCCAGACCACACGATTGGGCATCCCCCATGGGCGCGATGAACACCTGATGTACCGCTTCGTCGATGCGGCTTATGCGCCGTATTGCACGCGAAACCCGTTGCGACGGGGGCAAGTCGAAGGACGCGATTACATCCTGCTGTGAATAAAATCCCGTAGGAGCTGCCGCGGGCTGCGATCTTTTGATTTTTGAAAGGCAAAAGATCGCAGCCTGCGGCAACTCGTACAGAGCAACCAATGAAAATGGAGTTGGATTTATGGGCCCATGGCTCGATAGCGTGACCGGATGGTTGGCGGCCAACCCGCAATGGCTGGCAGCAGCGGTATTCCTGGTGGCCTTTGTGGAATGCCTGGCGATTGCCGGACTGATCGTTCCCGGCACGGTGTTGCTGTTCGCCGTGGCAGTACTGGCAGGCAGTGGCGCGCTGACGCTCAGCGAGACGCTTTTGCTGGGTTTCGTCGCCGGGGTGCTGGGTGACGTCATTTCTTATTTTCTGGGGCGGCACTTCCACCAGAACATCCGGCGCCTGCCGGGCTTGCGCCATCATCCGGAATGGATCGCCGGGGCCGAGTCTTATTTCCAGCGCTACGGTATCGCCAGCCTGCTGGTCGGGCGTTTTATCGGCCCCCTGCGGCCCATGCTGCCAATGGTGGCCGGGATGTGCGACATGCCTTTCCCGCGCTTCTTCGCGGTCAGCCTGTTGGCCGGCGCGGGTTGGTCGGTGGCTTATCTGATGCCGGGCTGGGCCACGGGCGCGGCAATCCGCTTGCCGTTGCCTGAAGGCTTCTGGCTCCAGGCCGGGGTTGTTGCCGGCAGCATTGCGGTGATGGTCGGTTTGAGCGCGACCAGCAGCCTGCGCCGGCATCGCCGCGCAACGCTGTTCATTGCCGGAATGAGCCTGCTGATTCTGGCAGGGCTGTTTATCGGTTATTCGCACCTGTCCGCACTCGATCAAGGCGTGATGACACTGGTGCAGGAACATCGCAAACCGATGCTGGATGAAGTGGCGGTGGTCTTCACGCTGATCGGCGAATTCCGCAACATGCTGCTGTTCAGTGTACTGCTGACTGGTTTGCTGCTTCTCATGCGCCAATGGCGGCACGCGATTTTCGCCGGCAGCACGCTGCTCTTCACGGCACTGGCGAATACCGGAACCAAGCACTTTTTCGCCCGCGTGCGCCCGGAAGTATTGAGCGATCCGCTCACCAGCTACAGCATGCCCAGCGGCCATGCGTCAGGGTCTTTCGCGCTCTTCCTCACCCTCGCCGTCCTGGCGGGACGCGGACAACCGCCTCGCATGCGCCTGACCTGGTTACTGGTGAGCTGCCTGCCGGCGCTGCTGATTTCGCTTTCGCGGGTCTACCTCGGTGCGCATTGGCCGACGGATGTATTGGCTGGCGCAATGCTGGCGGCCTGTGTCTGCGCCGCGAGCCTGTGGCTGATTCAGCGCGATACATCGCTCAGCGCCCTGCCCCCCAAGGTCTGGTGGCTGGTGCTGCCAGCCTTGGTGGCATTGTTCGGATTCTTCGTGCTGAGGCATTTGCCGCATACGATGTTGCGGTACGCGTACTGACAACAGCAAAAGATCGCAGCCTGCGGCGGCTCCTGCA
Organism: Pseudomonas sp. Irchel s3f7; assembly: GCF_900187615.1. Lineage (GTDB taxonomy): Bacteria > Pseudomonadota > Gammaproteobacteria > Pseudomonadales > Pseudomonadaceae > Aquipseudomonas. The sequence continues at coordinate 157,309 of NZ_FYDO01000006.1, forward strand.
TCAGGAGCTGCCGCAGGCTGCGATCTTTTTGCTTCAGTCAGGCAAACAGTTCGCCCTGCAACTCATCCAGCAGCGCTTGAATCGCATCCAGTCGCTGCTGCGGATCATCGAGTTGCAACAGATCGATCTTGTCCAGTTCAGCGAACGGCAACAGGTACGCCAGTTGATTGGCCAGTGATTGCTGGCCGGTCGCATCGGTGCCCATGTTCAAGGCCTCGACCATCGGGTGCTCGGCGAGAGCCTTGAGCAAGGCCACCAAATCGGCGTCTTCGTCCTGCAACGGCTGTTCCGGCTCATCCTCCAGCCACTCGACTTCGGCGACGGTCAACTGATCCCGTTGAACCTCGGTGCGCAACACATGGAACCGTCGCCCACCCTGAACCCGAATGCCCAACAGCCCATTGTCCTGTTGCTTGAAATCGGTGATCAGCGCTTCGCACCCGACCAGGGCGTAGCCCTGCGGGGCAATGCCCACTTCTTCGCCATCGAGGATGCACACCACACCGAAGCCGCCGCCCTGCTTCATGCAGCGGCCGATCATGTCCAGATAGCGCGCCTCGAAAATCTGCAAATCGAGGATGCAGCCAGGAAACAGCACCGTGTTCAGCGGGAAAAGCGGCAGACTCATAGACATTTCCTTCACACCACCATCGACACCGCCAACGGCAGAAACACCGCCGTGGCCACACCCATCAGACTCATCGCCAGCGCCGCGAAGGCGCCGCATTCTTCACTTTCCTGCATCGCCACCGCTGTGCCGACCGCATGGGCGGTCATGCCCAACGCCATGCCCCGCGCTTCGGGACTGAGCACGCCGAGCAGGGTCAACAGACTCGGACCGAAGATGGCCCCGATCACGCCGGTGATCAATACAAACACCGCCGCCAGCGCCGCGACGCCACCGATTTGCTCGGCCACCAGCATGGCAATCGGCGAGGTCACCGACTTCGGCGCCATGGTCATCAGGATCATGTGTTCAGCGCCGAACCACCAGCCCAGCAACACGCCCATCCCCGTGGCCACCACGCCACCTATCACCAGCGTAGTAAAAATCGGCCAGAACAACTGTCGAATCCGTCGCAGGTTCAGATAAAGCGGCACCGCCAGGGCCACCGTCGCCGGGCCGAGCAGGATGCTGAGAATCTCGGTGCTCTTGCGGTACTCGGCGTAGGTCAGGCCGCAGCCCACCAACACACCGATCACCAGCAACATGGAGACCAGCACCGGCTGCAAAAAGATCCACCGGGTTTTCTCGAATGCCGCCAGCACCAGTTGATAGGCGCCGAGAGTGATGCCGATCCCGAACAGGGGATGATGAATGACCGCCGTCCAGGCGCCGTGCCAGTCGAAGATCATTGGCCATCCTCGGGATGAGCATGGCGCTTGACCATGCGCTGCATCAGCACGCCGGCAAAGGCCATCGACAACAACAACGACAGCACCAGTGCGCCGACGATGGCCCAGAAGTCGGCCGCGATATCGGCGGCGTACACCATCACGCCCACAGCCGGCGGTACCAGCAGCAACGGCAGGTAACGCAACAGACTGCCGGCCGCGAGGTTCAGCGGCTCACCGACCTGGCCACGGCAAATCAGATACACCAGCAACAGCAGAAGCCCCACGATCGGCCCCGGCAGCACCGGTAAAAACAAATGATTGATTGCGGTGCCCAGCAATTGAAACAGCACCAGCCATGTCAGGCCCCGTAACAACATTATTGATCTCCTGAAAAAACCGTCACCCGCATTGGCCCGGGCATTATAAGCACGCCTGCGCTATGGGCCGGCATTCGCCAAAAGCATGGTCAGTTGACCAGAGCGATTAGCCATGATGATCTAAAGTGGTATTTCGGGAGTTCAAATCCCCCCACCTGAAAATTATAAAACCGATGAACCCAAGGAGAGTCTCAATGCCCTATGTTCCAGTTGCAGAGCTCAAAGATTATATCGGCAAGGAACTCGGACGTTCCGAATGGCTCACCATCGATCAGGACCGCATCAACCTGTTCGCCGAAGCCACTGGGGATTTTCAGTTCATCCACGTTGATCCGGTCAAGGCCGCGCAAACGCCATTTGGCAGCACCATCGCCCACGGTTTCCTTTCGCTGTCGCTGATCCCGAAACTGATGGAAGACATCCTCGTCATGCCTGAAGGCCTGAAGATGGTCGTCAACTATGGACTGGACAGCGTGCGCTTCATTCAACCGGTCAAGGTCGATTCGCGGGTGCGCCTGAAGGTCGAACTGACCGAAGTCAACGAGAAGAAACCCGGCCAATGGTTGCTCAAAGCCACCGCCACCCTGGAAATCGAAGGCTCGGACAAACCGGCCTATGTCGCCGAGCCGTTGTCGCTCTGCTTCGTGTAAGCCTTCCCGGATGCGAAGCAGCTCACGCTGTTTCGCACCGTCTCGCTGCGCCTCACTCTATATAAGGACACATGGCTACGGCATACTCGGTCGCCTAATTGCCCGGAACCCGCTATGCGCCCACTTGCACTCCTTGCCTTGACCCTGCTGCTCACCGCTTGCGGCGACGGCGAATCGCCATTGCCTCCTGACGCCCGCCTGCCGGACGGCGGACGCTATCGCGGCGATCTGGTCAATGGAATGCTGCAAGGCCAGGGCCGTATCGACTACCCGAACGGCAGCTGGTACGCCGGCGAGTTCGACAAGGGTCAGTGGCATGGCCAGGGCGAATGGCACGGCAGTAACGGCGAGGTCTATCGCGGCCAATTCAATCAGGGATTGTTCGAAGGCCAAGGCACCCTGACCACCAGCGCCAGCAGTTACAACGGCGGCTTCAAGGCCGGCCGACGCTCGGGCGAAGGCACCCTCAAAGAAAACGGCATGAGCTACCGCGGCGAATTCAAGGCCGACCAGTATTCGGGACTGGGTCGCCTCGAGCTCGAAGACGGCAGCTCCTATCAAGGCCAGTTCGCCCACGGCAAACCCAACGGCGAAGGCCAGCGCGGCGACGCCAGCGGCAATCAGTTCACCGGGCACTTCGTCGACGGTCAACTGGAAGGCAACGGGACATTCAACAGTGCCGATGGCGACATCTACATCGGCGGCTTCAAGAACAATCAACTGCACGGCAAAGGTCGTTACGAAAACGCGGACGGCGATGTCTGGCTGGGCCAGTTCAAGGAAGGCTCGCTCCATGGCAAAGGCGAGTTGATCGGCTCCGATGGCAGTCATTACATCGGCCACTTCAACGACTGGCGCTTCAGCGGCCAGGGTCGGTTGAACCTGGCGGACGGCAGTTTCTACACCGGACAATTCGACAACGACAGTTATCAGGGCCACGGCACATTGGTGCTGACGGACGGGACGGTACTGAGCGGCACGTGGGTCAACGGCCAGCGCGTACGCGACTCCACAGGGAAATTGCTGCCCGATACGCTGGAGCTCGGCCTGCTGGCACAGGGGCGCTTGCTCGAAGAAGCGCTGGCCAACGTGCCCGCCTCAACCCCGACGGTCGAACTCTACTCACTGACCCTCGGCGGTGATGGCAAGCAGAGCGTATTCCTGCGCGAGTCCGACTATGTGGCCAACATGCTGGCCAGTCGTTTTGGCGCTTTCGGCCAGATCCGCCTGGTCAACCACCGCGACCACCTCGGCGACCGCCCGATGGCCACCCGGGAAAACCTGCGCCGCGCCGCCCTGACCCTGGCCGAGCGCAGTGGGCCGGAAGATTTGATCTTCATCTATCTGACCAGCCACGGCACCAGCGAACACGAACTGGTACTCGACCAGCCACGCATGGAACTGGCCGACCTGCAGGCCGACGAAATGGCCGCCGTCCTCGCCCCGCTGAAAAACCGCGACAAGGTCATCGTGATTTCGTCCTGCTACTCCGGCGGTTTCATCCCCGCCCTCAAGGATGAGCGCACCCTGATCATGACGGCCTCCCGGGCGGACCGGGTGTCCTTCGGCTGTTCGGAGGAAGCCAATTTCACCTACTTCGGCGACGCGTTGTTCGCCCAGGCATTGAACCAGACCGATGACCTCGAACAGGCCTTCAAACGGGCCAAGGCCATCGTTGCCGAGCGTGAATTGGCGGACGGCTTCGAAGCCTCTGAGCCACAGATCTGGGCGCCGAAAACGGTCCTCTCGCACTGGCAGCTGTTACGCAAGCAACAGGCACGAAAAGCATTACAAAGTGTCTTGATCAACGGCAAGGCTACAAACAGCAACTAAGCTGAACAGTATCAAGGGAGAAACACTATGTACTTGACGCCTCAGCACGTATTGCTTGCCGGTGCCACCGGGTTGACCGGTGAGCACCTGCTTGATCGCCTGCTTAACGAACCCACGATTGCCCGGGTATTGGCGCCTTCACGCCGGCCTTTGGCCAAGCATCCCCATCTTGAAAACCCGGTCGGCGACCCGACGGTGTTTCTGCCGCAGCTGAACGGCCGTGTCGACATCGCCTATTGCTGTCTGGGCACCACCATCAAACAGGCGGGCTCGGAAGAGGCGTTCCGTGCGGTGGACCTGGACATGGTCGTGGCCTTTGCCAAACGCGCACGGGAGATGGGTGCACGGCACCTGATCGTGATCAGTGCTCTGGGCGCCGATCGCAGATCCTCGATTTTCTACAACAAGGTCAAAGGCGAGATGGAGCACGCACTGCGCGCGCAGGACTGGCCGCAGCTGACCATTTGCCGTCCTTCGCTGTTGCTGGGTGAACGCACCGAGCCACGCCTGGGCGAAAAACTCGCCGGACCTTTGTCGCGGCTGATTCCCGGCAAATACCACGGCATCGAAGCCTGCCAACTGGCCCGCGCAATGTGGCGCCTGGCGCTGGAAGAGCAGGATGGCGTGCGGGTGGTCGAATCGGATGAGTTGCGTAAGTTAGGCAAGTAAACCACGGATCTGTGGCGAGGGGGCTTGCCCCCGTTGGGCTGCAAAGCGGCCCTCTTCGCGTATTCCGGAGTGCTGCGTCGCGCGGGATTACGACTGCTGCGCAGCCGAACGGGGGCAAGCCCCCTCGCCACAAAGCGCTCCCCCTACAACCCACCCGTGGCCTGATAGCTGACACCGAGCACCGTCAACAACGACAGTGGCAACAACAGCGTATCGAGCAATGCGCTGGCCGGCAGGTCAACGCCGGGATAACCCGGTGCTTCGGCACCGAACCGGTCCATGGCGCAGCAACCACCGTTCATGGCGTACAAATCCAGGCGAGTCCCTGAGTACACCACCGGCGCGCCCGGCTTGGCCGCATCCAGCGTTCGTACCGTGGCGCATCCGGCCAGTTGTAACGCCAGCACCATCACCAACAGCTTATTCATCGCTGGTCAGATGATGCTCACCCCAACGCGGCAGCATGTCCTGGGGAATATTCAGCAGATTGAGAATCCGTGCGACGACGAAGTCGATCAAGTCGTCGATGGTTTGCGGCTGATGATAGAAGCCCGGCGACGCCGGCAGGATCGTCACGCCCATGTTCGACAACTTGAGCATGTGCTCAAGGTGAATGCTCGAATACGGCGCTTCACGCGGGACCAGAATCAACTGGCGGCGCTCCTTGAGCGTCACGTCGGCGGCCCGCTCGATCAGGTTGTTGCAAGCGCCAGTAGCGATGGCGGACAAGGTGCCGGTGGAGCACGGCACCACAACCATCGCCGCCGGAGCGCCGGAGCCCGAAGCCACCGGCGACATCCAGTCCTCTTTGCCATACACACGAATCTGCCCGGCGGCAGCGCCGGTGTACTCGGTGAGGAAGGCCTGCATCATCTGCGGTTTGGCCGGCAGCGTGACGTCGGTTTCGGTGGCCATCACCAGTTGCGCCGCCTTGGAGATCAGGAAGTGCACTTCGCGATCTTCCCGCACCAGACAGTCGAGCAGACGCAAACCATATTGAGCGCCGGATGCGCCGGTCATCGCCAGCGTGATGCGGTCCGGGCCGTTGTTCATTTCAGCGCCTCGGCGAGCTTGCCGTGCAAGCCGCCGAAGCCGCCGTTGCTCATGATCACCACGTGGGTGCCCGGCTGAGCCTGGCTCTTCACGCGTTCGATGATGCCTTCCAGCGAATCGCTGACAATCGACGGCACGGTGCACAGCGCCGCAGTGCCCGCCAGGTCCCAACCGAGGTTGGCCGGCGCATACCAGATCACCTGATCGGCATCGACCACGCTTTCCGGCAAGCCGTCACGGTGCGCGCCGAGCTTCATGGAGTTGGAGCGCGGCTCGATGATCGCGATCAATGGTGCGTCGCCGATACGCTTGCGCAGACCGTCAAGGGTAGTGGCGATGGCCGTCGGATGGTGAGCGAAGTCGTCGTAAATGGTGATGCCACGGACTTCCGCGACCTTTTCCATCCGGCGCTTCACGCTTTTGAAAGCGCTCAACGCGGCGATGCCCATGGACGGCACCACGCCGACGTGGCGTGCGGCAGCCAGGGTCGCCAGTGCGTTGGCCACGTTGTGCTGGCCGGTCATGTCCCACTCGACCACACCCTGGGCGACGCCTTCGAACATCACTTCGAACTTCGAGCCATCTTCGCTGAGCAACTTGACCTGCCACTGACCGCCGACGCCGGTGGTCTGCACCGGAGTCCAGCAACCCATTTCGATGACACGCTGCAACGCGGGTTCGGTGGTCGGATGAATCACCAGGCCTTCGCTCGGGATGGTCCGCACCAGGTGATGGAACTGCCGCTCGATCGCCGGCAGATCAGGGAAGATGTCAGCATGATCGAACTCAAGATTGTTCAGGATGGCCGTGCGCGGACGGTAGTGAACGAACTTGGAACGCTTGTCGAAGAACGCACTGTCGTACTCGTCGGCTTCGATGACGAAGAACGGCGTATCGCCCAGACGCGCCGACACCGAGAAGTTCTGCGGCACGCCGCCGATCAGGAAGCCGGGACTCATGCCCGCGTGCTCCAGCACCCAGGCGAGCATGCTGCTGGTGGTGGTCTTGCCGTGTGTACCGGCAACGGCGAGCACCCAGCGACCTTGCAGCACATGATCGGCCAGCCATTGCGGGCCGGAAACATAAGGCAGGCCTTTGTTCAGCACGTATTCCACAGCCGGGTTGCCCCGGGACATGGCGTTGCCGATCACCACCAGATCGGGCGCCGGATCGAGTTGCGCCGGGTCGTAACCCTGGGTCAGCTCGATCCCCTGAGCCTCCAGCTGAGTGCTCATCGGTGGATAGACGTTGGCGTCGGAGCCCGTCACATGATGGCCCAGCTCTTTGGCCAGAACCGCCATCGAGCCCATGAAAGTCCCGCAGATACCCAGAATATGAATGTGCATAGTCGACCTCGTAAAACATGGCCGCAGGTTAGCGTAGGGAGGGGAAATTCGCACTCTTGTTTCGATTGTGCTCAGTGCAAAACCTGTAGGAGCCGGCTTGCTGACGAAGCAATCGCAAGATCGCCCTTCGCCAGCAAGCCGGCTCCTACAGGTCATCGTGCCAATTAGCGGGCGATACCGTGTTTGCGCAGCTTGCGATAAAGGGTATTGCGACTAACCCCCAACTGCTCCGCCGTATGCGTCATGTGCCACCGCGTATGCTCCAGTGCATTCAACAGCGCCAGCCGTTCGGCATCCTCCAGCGGATGCTCGGACGGCTCGTCGATAGCCTGCACCACCGCCGGCCGCGCCGAACGAATCATCGCCGGCAAATCCTCCAGCCCGATCCGCCCACCCTCACACAACGCGGCCAACGTACGCAGCACATTACGCAATTGCCGCACGTTGCCCGGCCAGGCGAATCCCAGCAGGGCCTCACGCGCCGGCTCATCAATCAGCACGGTTTCCCCACCCGCTTCCTCGGCCAGCAAAAAGTCCAGTAACTGGGATTTATCCGTTCGCTCACGCAGTGCCGGCAGTGCGATTTCCAAGCCATTGAGGCGGTAATACAAGTCCTCACGGAAACCACCGTCCTGCACCCGTTCCAGCAAATCACGGTGAGTGGCGCTGATGATCCGCACGTTCACCGATTCCGGCTCCCCGCCAATCGGCACCACCTGACGATCTTCCAACACCCTCAACAACCGTGTCTGCAGGGCCAGGGGCATGTCACCGATTTCGTCGAGGAACAAAGTTCCGCCATCGGCCTGCTGCAACTTGCCGCGCATGCCTTCCTTGCGGGCACCGGTGAAGCTGCCGCCGCGATAGCCGAACAACTCACTTTCGATCAGGCTTTCGGGGATGGCCGCGCAGTTGAGCGCGACGAAGGCGTTATCCGCCCGTTGACTCGCCCGGTGTACGGCTTTGGCGAAAGCCTCCTTGCCGGACCCTGTTTCACCGTTGACCAACAAAGGCACGTCCCGCTCGTAGACCCGCAGGGCCTTGCGGAAACTTTCCTGCAACGCCGCATCGCCCAGGCAGATATCGGCCAGCGGCGCACGCGGCACGGCCACCGAACGCTGCACAATGGGCGCCGAAGTACCGCGAGCCTGACCGCGCAATGCCGCAAACAGCCTGCGCCCGTCACGGGTGCGCAACGGCCAACTGGCGTTGGCATCGATGCTCGCGCGCCCCAGCAGCTCATCGAGCGTACAGTCGAAAAAGGCCTCCACGGGTTTGCCCAGCAAGCCGCCGCGAATGTGTCCCAGCAGGTTCAGCGCGCTCTGGTTGACCGCACAGATCCGCCCTTCTCCGTCGAACGCCAGCAACCCTTCGCTGAACAAACCGACGGACTCGGCCTGCAAATGAAAACGCAGCAACCATTGATTGTCGAAGCAGCGCAGGAAGTAGCAGCTCTCGATCATCTTCGCCGACAGATTGACCAGCGCCATGGTGTGAAACTGACTTTGCCGCGAGACATCGCGCCGCGCCGACGACACGTCGAGCACCGCCAGCAGTTCGCCATGGGGATCGAACACCGGGCTCGCCGAGCAGGTCAGGCCGGTGTGGCGTCCACGGAAGTGTTCGTCTTGATGAATGGTCAGCGACTGGCGCTCCACCAGGCAGGTGCCGATGCCGTTGGTGCCTTCGCAGGATTCACTCCAGTCGGCACCGAGCCAGAGCCCGGCGCGTTCGAAGATCTTGCGTTCGGCCGGGGCCGTCACACAGTTGAGGATGACACCGCGGGCATCGGTCAACAGCACCGCATGGCCGGCACCGGAGAGCTGTTGATGCAGGCTGGTCATTTCATTGCCGGCGATGTGCAGCACTTGCTGCAAGCGTTCGCGGCTTTCGAGGACGCGGCCATGTTCCAGCACCGTGGGCGCCATGGTCAGGGCCGGGTCGAGGTGATAATCCTCGAGGCAGCGCAGCCAGGAGCGGGCGATGGACGGATCGCTGCCGGGACCGTGCAAATGGGCTTTGCCCTGGGTCACGGTCAGCACTTGCCGGGCATGGCGACTCAAATGGTTGTCGTGCATTTCTTATTATTCTCCACGAGAGCAACTGCAAACATTTTCCTTGTGGCGAGGGGGATTGCCCCCGTTCGGCTGCGCAGCAGTCGTAAATCCGTTGTACGCGGTGAACCCGGGAAATTGAGGTACTTTTTTCTGGGGCCGCTTCGCAACCCAACGAGGGCAATCCCCCTCGCCACAAAAAAGACTATTCACGTCACGCGGCACCTGCGGCCGAGCATCCTCCTGCCCGGCCCGCATTGCAATGCCTGCAAGACCTGGTGATCACAAGCTGTGCCACAAGCGGTACAAAGTGTCACCCGGACTGTACCGAAAGCGTCACAGGCACCACCCGCCCGTCCGACAAAAAACTCGCAAGGCCTTGATTTGCCTGCCCTGCACGGCACTGGCCCGCCCCTTGCTCTACGCTTATAACAAGCGCACATGCGCGCCTCCCTAATAAGCACAAAAGCCAGGAGAAACCACCATGCGTTACGCTCACCCCGGTACTGAAGGCGCTATCGTTTCGTTCAAGAGCAAATACGGTAACTACATCGGCGGCGAGTTCGTCGCGCCTGTCAAAGGTCAGTACTTCACCAACACCTCGCCAGTGAATGGCCAACCGATTGCCGAATTCCCCCGTTCCACGGCCGAAGACATCGACAAAGCCCTGGACGCCGCCCACGCCGCTGCCGATGCCTGGGGCGCCACGTCCGCCCAGGCGCGCTCGCTGGTGCTGCTGAAAATCGCCGACCGCATCGAACAGAACCTCGAACTGCTGGCAATCACCGAATCCTGGGACAACGGCAAAGCCGTTCGCGAAACCCTCAACGCCGACATCCCGCTGGCCGCCGACCATTTCCGCTATTTCGCCGGCTGCATCCGTGCCCAGGAAGGCAGTGCTGCGGAAATCGACGGCAACACCGTGGCCTATCACATCCATGAACCACTGGGCGTGGTCGGGCAAATCATCCCGTGGAACTTCCCGATCCTGATGGCTGCGTGGAAACTTGCCCCAGCCCTCGCCGCGGGTAACTGCGTGGTGCTCAAGCCTGCCGAGCAAACTCCGCTGGGCATCACCGTGCTGATCGAACTGATCGGCGACCTGCTGCCACCCGGCGTACTGAACATCGTGCAAGGCTTCGGCAAAGAAGCCGGCGAAGCCCTGGCGACCAGCAAACGCATCGCCAAGATTGCCTTCACCGGCTCGACCCCGGTCGGCTCGCACATCATGAAATGCGCCGCCGAAAACATCATTCCGTCCACCGTGGAGCTGGGTGGCAAATCGCCGAACATCTTCTTCGAAGACATCATGAAAGCCGAACCGAGCTTCATCGAGAAAGCTGCTGAAGGGCTGGTGCTGGCGTTCTTCAACCAGGGCGAAGTCTGCACCTGTCCGTCCCGTGCACTGGTGCAAGAATCGATCTACGACGAATTCATGCAAGTGGTGATGAAAAAGGTCCTGCAAATCAAGCGTGGCGACCCGCTGGACACCGACACCATGGTCGGCGCCCAGGCGTCCGAGCAGCAATTCGACAAGATCCTTTCGTACCTGGAGATCGCCAAGGGCGAAGGTGCCGAGCTGTTGACCGGCGGCAAGGTGGAAAAACTCGAGGGCAATCTGGCGAGCGGGTATTACATCCAGCCGACGCTGCTCAAGGGCACCAACAAAATGCGTGTGTTCCAGGAAGAAATCTTTGGCCCGGTGGTGAGCATCACCACGTTCAAGGACGAAGCCGAAGCCCTGGCCATCGCCAACGACACCGAGTTCGGCCTGGGTGCCGGTCTCTGGACCCGCGACATCAACCGCGCCTACCGCATGGGCCGCGCCATCAAGGCCGGTCGCGTGTGGACCAACTGCTACCACCTGTACCCGGCGCACGCCGCGTTCGGTGGCTACAAAAAATCCGGCGTCGGCCGTGAAACCCACAAGATGATGCTCGACCACTATCAGCAGACCAAAAACCTGCTGGTGAGCTACGACATCAACCCGCTGGGCTTCTTCTAACCCCTCCTGAAATGAGGTGAGTCCATCGCTGGCAAGCCAGCTCCTACAGACCGCGTAAACCTGTAGGAGCCGGCTTGCCGGCGATGGCGTCCTAAATGACACAACACCAAAGGCTGGCCGCTCTGGCACGGGCCTTGCGTACCCGTCATTCAGGATTTTCACCATCCCGTCGTCCCCGAAAGTCCAAAAGATCGAAAAAAAAGAGAGGACTTATGACTACTTCTTCCACACAGCTCAAACCCACACTCGGCACCTTGCATCTCTGGGGCATTGCCGTCGGCCTGGTGATTTCCGGCGAATACTTCGGCTGGAGTTACGGCTGGGGCACCGCAGGCACATTAGGCTTTCTCGTCACTGCATTAATGGTGGCGACGATGTACACCTGTTTCATCTTCAGCTTCACCGAGCTGACTACCGCGATTCCCCACGCTGGCGGGCCGTTTGCCTACAGCCGGCGGGCTTTTGGCGAGAAAGGTGGATTGATCGCCGGCATCGCCACGTTGATCGAGTTTGTCTTTGCGCCACCGGCCATCGCCATGGCCATCGGCGCCTACCTTAATGTGCAATATCCGGAACTGGACCCGAAGCTCGCCGCAGTGGGCGCCTACTTCATATTCATGACCCTCAACATTCTCGGCGTCAGCATCGCGGCCACCTTTGAATTGGTGGTCACCGTACTGGCCGTCGCCGAGCTGCTGGTGTTCATGGGCGTGGTCGCGCCGGGCTTCAGCTTCAGTAATTTCGTGCTCAATGGCTGGTCAGGTGCCAACGAATTCACGATGGGCTCGATTCCCGGCATGTTCGCCGCCATTCCCTTCGCGATCTGGTTCTTTCTCGCCATTGAAGGCGCAGCCATGGCGGCCGAAGAAGCCAAGGATCCGAAACGCACGATTCCCAGGGCCTACGTCAGCGGCATTTTGACCCTGGTGTTCCTGGCGATCGGTGTAATGATCATGGCGGGCGGCGTCGGTGACTGGCGTCAGCTTTCCAACATCAACGACCCACTGCCCCAGGCCATGAAAGCGGTGGTCGGCAACGATTCGACCTGGATGCACATGCTGGTGTGGATTGGTCTGTTCGGGCTGGTGGCGAGTTTTCACGGCATCATTCTCGGGTATTCGCGGCAGTTCTTTGCCCTGGCTCGCGCCGGTTACCTGCCCCGCGGGCTGGCCAAACTCTCGCGTTTCCAGACCCCGCACCGGGCGATCCTGGCCGGCGGCGTCATCGGTATCGCGGCGATTTACAGCGATGGACTGGTCAACCTGCAAGGCATGACCCTGACGGCGGCAATGATCACCATGTCGGTATTCGGCGCCATCGTGATGTACATAATCAGTATGCTGAGCCTGTTCAAGCTGCGTAAAACCGAACCGAATCTGGAACGCACCTTCCGTGCACCGGGTTATCCGATCGTGCCGGGTATTGCGCTGTTCCTGGCGGTGGTGTGCCTGGTGGCGATGGCGTGGTTCAACACCTTGATCGGTTTGGTCTTCCTCGGATTCATGGTGGCCGGTTACCTGTATTTCCAGCTGACCGCCAGGCAGCGTTCCGAGGCACCGGCAGACGCTATGCTCGAAGGTATCTGATGCACCCGCGTCGGGCCCGCTGCCCGGCGCCTGCATTATTGAAGTGCACGCGGTCCCCTGTAGGAATGAGCTTGCTCGCGATGGAGGTGTGGCACATTTAGCGGGTGCAAGACGGCAATCGCGAGCAGGCCCGCTCCCACAGAAAAGCAGACCGCGTTTAAATTGATCCGGAGGACACCGCCCCATGGCGACATATGCCCATTCCGTCGGCGCCCAGACCTACCGATTCGACAGCCTCAAGGATGTAATGGCCAAGGCCAGCCCGGCACGTTCCGGCGATTTTCTGGCCGGCATCGCGGCGCTCAATGATGGCGAACGAGTCGCCGCGCAGATGACGCTGGCGGACATCCCGCTGAGCCACTTCCTGCAGGACGCGCTGATTCCCTATGAAACCGATGAAGTCACCCGACTCATCATCGACACCCATGACCAACAGGCCTTCGCGGTCGTCAGTCATCTCACTGTCGGGGACTTCCGCGACTGGCTGCTCAGCGACGCCGCCGACGAACAGAGCCTGCGCGCACTCGCCCCCGGCCTGACCCCGGAAATGGCTGCCGCCGTGTCGAAGATCATGCGTGTACAGGACCTGGTCCTGGTGGCGCAAAAAATCCGCGTGGTCACCCACTTTCGCGGCACCCTCGGCCTTCGCGGCCGCCTGTCCACTCGCCTGCAACCCAACCACCCGACCGACGAACCCGCCGGTATCGCTGCTAGCATTCTCGACGGTCTGTTGCACGGTAACGGCGATGCAATGATCGGCATCAACCCGGCCACCGACAGCATCGCCTCAATCTGCGCCATGCTGGAGATGCTCGACGCGATCATCCAGCGCTACGAAATTCCGACTCAGGCCTGCGTGCTGACCCATGTCACCACGTCGATTGAAGCCGTAAATCGTGGCGTGCCACTGGACCTGGTGTTCCAGTCGATCGCCGGGACCGAGGCCGCCAACGCCAGTTTCGGCATCAACCTGAACGTGCTCAAGGAAGGTTACGACGCCGGGTTGAGCCTCAATCGCGGCACACTCGGGCAGAACCTGATGTATTTCGAAACCGGCCAGGGCAGCGCCCTGTCGGCCAACGCCCATCACGGGGTCGATCAGCAGACCTGCGAAGCCCGGGCCTATGCGGTGGCGCGGCATTTCAATCCGTTTCTGGTGAACACCGTCGTAGGCTTCATCGGTCCGGAATACCTCTATAACGGCAAACAGATCATCCGCGCCGGTCTCGAGGACCATTTCTGCGGCAAGCTGTTGGGCGTGCCAATGGGCTGCGACATCTGCTACACCAACCACGCCGAGGCCGACCAGGATGACATGGACACCCTGCTGACCCTGCTGGGTGTCGCCGGGATCAACTTCATCATGGGCATCCCAGGCTCCGACGACATCATGCTCAACTACCAGACCACTTCGTTCCACGATGCGCTCTACGCCCGCCAGACGCTGGGGCTCAAGCCTGCGCCGGAGTTCGAGCAGTGGCTGGCGAAAACAGGCATTTTCACCCAGCCGGACGGCAGGGTTCTGTTCGGTAATAATCTGCCACCGGCCTTCCGCCAGGCCCTGGCGCAATTGGGATGAACGTCGACATGGATAAACTACCCTTCGATCCGCACAATCCATGGCTGGAACTGCGCCGGCTGACGCCCGCCCGGATTGCCCTGGGTCGCACCGGCACCAGCATCCCCACCCGCGCTCAACTGGATTTTCAATACGCTCACGCCCAGGCGAGGGACGCGGTGCACTTGCCGTTTGATCATGCGGCGCTCAGCGCGCAACTGGCCGATCGTGGCCGCGAGAGCCTGCTGCTGCAGAGTGCGGCACCTGATCGCAACACTTATCTGCAACGCCCCGATTTGGGGCGAAAACTCAGTGATGCGTCGGCGCAGACCTTGCGTGAATACGCTACGGCCCATCCTGGCGGTGTGGATCTTGTGATCGTGATCGCCGATGGTCTGTCGGCATTGGCCGTCCATCGCCATAGCCTGCCGTTTCTGGCACGTCTCGAGGAGCAGACGTCAGCCGAGGGCTGGTCTGTCGCCCCGGTTATCCTGGTAGAACAGGGCCGCGTGGCCGTCGCCGACGAAATCGGCGAACTGTTGGGCGCGAAAATGACCGTGATACTGATCGGAGAGCGCCCCGGGCTCAGTTCGCCGGACAGCCTTGGCCTGTATTTCACTTACAACCCGAAGGTCGGCCTGACGGATGCGTGGCGCAACTGCATTTCCAATATCCGGCTCGAAGGCCTGAGTTACGGCATGGCGGCACACCGTTTGCTGTACTTGATGCGGGAAGCCTGCCGACGGCAGTTGTCGGGGGTTAACCTGAAGGACGAAGCACAGGTTCACACGCTGGAGTCGGACACAGGCACCGACATGAAAAGCAATTTCCTACTGAATCCTCCGAAGATGTGAACCGTTTCTGCATTGCGTTTACATTCCGGTTTGAGGCAGGATCGATTCACGGCCGCCAGAGTTTCCCGTCGCCGTCAAAGACGTAAGACAGCCACTTGCAGACGAGACTTATCATGCGGATTATCCAAGCGACCCTCGAACACCTGGACCTGTTGACCCCCTTGTTCGTCCGATATCGCGAGTTTTATGGTTCCCTGCCCTATCCGGACTCGTCTCGGGCATTCCTCGAAAAACGCCTGCGCCGCAAGGAGTCAGTGATTTACCTGGCCTTGTCCGATGACAACAAACTGATGGGTTTCTGTCAGTTGTACCCAAGCTTCTCCTCGCTATCGCTTAAACGCGTATGGATCCTCAACGATATCTACGTTGCAGAAGATGCCCGCCGCCAGTTGGTGGCCGACAACCTGATCCGCACCGCGAAGAAAATGGCCAAGGAAACCAATGCCGTACGCATGCGTGTTTCCACCAGCAGCGACAATGAAGTTGCACAGAAAACCTATGAGTCCATCGGATTCAAGGAAGATACCGAGTTCAAGAACTATATCTTGCCGATCAGCGACGAACTGTAAGTTCGTGCCAGCGGGGCGGGTCTCTGCGCAAAAGAGGCCCGCCCTGTTCGGCTGCCATACAGCCGACAATCCAGCCAATGGAATTTTCCCCTGGCAGCCAACTCCAGATCTTTAGTACGTCGCTTGCAGGTGTTTATCGGGAGTTATTAATTGTCACCAGACTTCCGGTCTCCCTATCGACATGCCCCGCTACAATCTCGACGCGCTTTTCACCGTTCGGCCCGTATAATGCCGACCTTTTCCGGCTTGTAAGAAAAACTACACCCGTCTGTAGGCTTTCGCGAAGTCATCCGCACAGGCCATAGCCTCGGCCCGCTTACCACAGGTGCTTTCCATGGATTTCAACCCGATCGATCTCATCCTGCATCTCGACGTGTACCTCGACATGCTCGTGACCAACTACGGGACATGGATCTACGCCATTCTGTTTATGGTGATCTTCTGTGAAACCGGCCTGGTGGTGATGCCCTTCCTGCCTGGCGATTCCTTGCTGTTTATCGCTGGCGCCGTGGCGGCCGGTGGCGGCATGGACCCGGTGCTGCTGGGCGGCCTGCTGATGCTTGCAGCGATTCTGGGTGACAGCACCAATTATGTGATCGGACGAACGGCCGGCGAAAAACTGTTCAGCAACCCGAACTCGAAAATATTCCGCCGCGACTACCTGCAACAAACCCACGACTTCTACGACAAGCACGGGGGCAAGACCGTGACGTTGGCGCGTTTCCTCCCGATCATCCGTACCTTCGCACCATTCGTCGCCGGTGTGGCAAAAATGCCGTACCCACGTTTCTTCGCCTTCAGCATCTTTGGCACCATCCTGTGGGTCGGTGGCCTGGTCACCCTCGGTTACTTCTTCGGCAACGTGCCGTTCATCAAGTCGAACCTTTCGCTGCTGGTGGTTGGCATCATCCTGCTGTCGCTGGTGCCGATGATCATTGGCATTGTGCGCAGCCGCTTCGGCAACGCCGCATCCAAAGCCCACCCGCGCTGATTTTCGATGTGGTCCCTGAGCGCCTGGCGTCGCCAGCGCATCCTGGCCAGGCACCCGATTGCCAATGACGTATGGCAGCGGGTGCGTCAGCACCTGAGGTTTCTCGACGGCATCAGCGCCGCCGAAGACCAATGGTTACGCGAAGCATGCGTGCTGTTTCTGGAAGACAAACACTTGACCGCCCTGCCCGGCGTGGAACTGCATCAGGAACAGCGCCTGCTGCTCGCCGCCCAGGCGCAATGGCCTCTGCTGAACCTTGGCGACTTGAACTGGTATCAGGGTTTCCACGAAATCATCCTGTACCCGGACGACTTCCTCAGCCCCCAGCGCCACCGCGACGCCAGCGGCGTCGAGCACGAATGGGACGGCGAGCACAGCGGTGAAGCCTGGCAGCAGGGCCCGGTGATCCTGGCATGGCCCGGCGTAATGGCCAGCGGTGGTTGGGAAGGTTACAACCTGGTGATCCACGAACTGGCGCACAAACTCGACATGCTCAACGGCGACGCCAATGGTCTGCCACCGCTGCACGCCGACATGCGTGTCAGTGACTGGGCCGAAATCATGCAGGCGGCCTACGATGACCTCGACCGCCAACTGGATCGCAATCCGGACGCCGAGACCGCCATCGATCCTTACGCCGCGGAAAATCCGGCCGAGTTCTTTGCCGTGACCAGCGAATACTTCTTCAGTGCCCCGGACTTGCTGCATGAGGCTTATCCACAGGTCTATGAGCAGTTGAAGCTTTTCTACCGCCAGGACCCGCTCGGTAGATTGAAGCAACTTCAGTCGCATGATCCGGTCTATCAGGCACACGACTAAGGTCTACACGACCTCTGGTACGTGGCGTCGCCGTAGGAATATGCCTATAATCGCCGCCACTTTTTGGTCAATCCGGCCAAGTGTTTTTGGTCAACTAACGGGGGCAACGCCCAATGAGCTACAGCAAGATTCCGGCTGGCAAAGACCTGCCGAACGACATCTACGTCGCGATCGAGATCCCGGCCAACCACGCGCCGATCAAGTACGAAATCGACAAAGACAGCGATTGCCTGTTCGTTGACCGTTTCATGGCCACCCCAATGTTCTACCCGGCCAACTACGGTTACATCCCGAACACCCTGGCTGACGACGGTGACCCCCTCGACGTGCTGGTCGTAACCCCTTACCCGGTTGCTCCAGGTTCGGTGATCCGCGCCCGTCCGGTCGGCATCCTGAACATGACCGACGACGGCGGCGGCGATGCCAAAGTTATCGCTGTTCCACACGACAAGCTGTCCCAGCTGTACGTCGACGTGAAGGAATACACCGACCTGCCACCCCTGCTGATCCAGCAGATCGAGCACTTCTTCGCGAACTACAAAGATCTCGAAAAAGGCAAATGGGTGAAAATCGAAGGCTGGGCCGGCGCAGATGCCGCCCGCGACGCGATCACCAAGTCGGTTGCAGCCTACAAAGGCTAAGAGCAGCTGACGCTATTAGCGTCCAGCGGCAAGAAAAACCCCGGGTGATCCGGGGTTTTTTGTGGGTGCTGGAAAAGCACTTTAAACACTTCGTGTAACGACAAATCGAGAAGGTTTGTTTTTGTTTAAATTTCCTCAAAGACGTCTTACATCCGGTCGTAAATTTCCCTCGAATTTTGAACGAGTCGTTTATTCAAACCCCCACCCGCCGCCAGTAGACTCGTGTTTATGAAAAAGAACACTAGCGGCCCTCGCTTTAAAGCGCTGCTCAAGGCAGCGAACATCACCACCACGGGATTTGCCGAATTCCTGGATACCGCACCGCAACGAGTCCATAACTGGTACTTTCGCGGCGTGCCTGCCCACTACATGGAAGAAGTCGCCAGAAAACTGTCCGTCAACAGCGAATGGCTGAGAACCGGTGAAGGCCCGAAAGACGCCAAACACCTGCGCCTGCTCGACGAGTCAGGTAACACCTTCGACGCCCAGGCCATCCGCGGCGTCTACACGGTGCTCGAACCCGTCGATGTCGAACTGCGCTTCTTCAAGGAAGTGGTAACGGCGCCTGGCTCCGGCAAAACCCACGTTGTCGAAGATAGCGAAAACCTGATTCGCCTGCCCCGCAGCCATCTCGACTCGCTGGAAATCAATCACGCCGACGCCATCTGTGCCCTCATGAGCGGCAACAGCATGGCCGAGAGAATCGAAGACGGTTCAACCCTGGCGATCGACCGCGGGCTGACCAAGATCATCGATGGTGAAATCTACGCCATCGAACATGACGGCATGCTGCGCATCAAATACCTGCACCGACTGCCGGGTAATTCGCTGCGCTTACGCAGCCACAACCGTGACGAATACCCGGATGAAATCTTCAGGGCGGCACAAATCGAAGAACAAAACATCAGAGTATTGGGATGGGTGTTCTGGTGGTCCACCTTGAACAAACGCCGGCCACCGGTACCGTTTCTCTAAGCCGACAGAACACAGCCCTCGGCCATCAGCCCAAATGGCCGAACGGCTCTGAATGGCACTTCCTGCTGGGAATTTTCGCCAAACTTGCGTATGCTCCGCCCCACATTTGCGCATCGACCCGCCTCGCGGTTCAGATCGCCCCGGCCCGGCAGATGATTTTCTCGCCAGGTCCCACAGCCGGACGCAAGATCCGGGTGTACGTTTTGAAGGCTGGCGCGGTTTACCAAAAATGATCCAAGCCAGTCCCCGAGAAGCCGGCCACAAGCCGGCTTTTTAATTGTCCGAAATAAACCTATTCCATCCAAGAATCCTGCCGATAGCCTAGCTATCACGGGCATTTCAGGTGTTCCCCTGTCCGATGGTGTTCAACGCCATTTGACCTCATCCGACGATGAAGTGGGGGGACAAGTGGGGGGACAAAAAGGACGACAGGGAAAATTAAATGGGTAAGCTGCATTGCTTATAAAACTGCCTCAGGCTTCGATCTCTGGGCGCATTTTTTATCTTGCCTTCGGAGTGAGACGCGACGTTTTCTCTAAAAAAGACAATCACTTGCTTTACTGGTATAAGAATTGGACAGACGTATTGTCCCTAGTGCGACCAGCTTATGAATCACTTGCCGTTTCAGCTGAGCTCTTCAAATGCATGGATGTGGGTGGGTAAATTAGCTCCGCCGCAGACATTACTCGAGTCTGTTCCTCGTACGGCTCTACTAGAAGCTCTGCGTGCGCATGCCCATGTGCCATTGACGCTGCTGATATCCCCACCAGGTTTCGGTAAGACTACTTTGCTGATGCAATGGCGCGAATCGCTGCTAAGGCAACCAAGCGCAGCTACAGTAGCTTGGTTGTCACTGGATGAGGCTGATGGTGAAGCTAACCGTTTTCTGGCCTATTTGATAATGGCCTTGGAAACAGCCGGGCTTGAACTGAAGAGCCTGAGCACGCTCGCGGCAAATCAGACGCTGGACATATACCCGCAAAAAACCATTTCCTCTTTGCTACAAGAGCTAGCAGGTGATGGACGATGTACGGTCCTGATAATCGATGACTATCATCTGGTAGCTGGAGGGCCGGTTGACGAGGTTTTGCAAACCCTCCTAGAAAGAGGCAGCCAGTGGTTACACCTGGTGATCGCCAGCCGCAGTCGACCGGACTGGTCACTTGCAAAGCTGAAGGCTCGGGGGTTAGTTCATGAAATCTCTACGGGGGAGTTAGTACTGTCATTGGACGAATCCCAAAACCTGTTAGGGGGCGGGGGCGTTCAATTGGCGGATATGGCCCGAGTGCATGAAAAAACTGAGGGCTGGGCGGTCGCGGTGCAATTAGCCAAACTCTGGCTAATGGGAGGGTCGGGCTCGCTGTATGGGTTGCAATCCTTTTCAGGAAGCGTGGGCGACGTAGCGGAATACCTAGCCGAGCAGATTTTCAAAGAATTATCCGAAGAGTGCCGTGAGTTTCTCATCGAGACGTCACCGCTGGAGCGTTTTAATGCCGATCTGGCCAACACTGTACGCGGTCGTAGCGACAGTGCGGCATTACTCGCCCAACTCGTGCATGTAGAGGCCCTGCTAATCCCTCTGGATGCCCAGCGACACTGGTTCCGCTACCACGCCTTGCTAACAGAGTTTCTGAGACCACGCCTAGAGGCCGATCTGGCCGCGCGCATTCACCGCGCAGCAGCACTTTGGCTGGCCGAACGAACCGACTGGGTGCTAGCCGTCTCCCATGCCATGAATGCCCAAGACATCCCACTTGCCGTCAAACTGATTGTTGATGCTGGTGGATGGGAGTTGGTCCTGCGTAAAGGTATTCGTTATACCCAAAGTCTGCTCAAGCAATTTGATGCCCCGACTCGGCGAAGTGAACCTGATCTGTTGTTAGTTGAGGCCTACCTTCACGCCAAATTGGGCGACTTTGAATTGTCTGCGCAGTTGCTGAGTCTGGCGCAGGTGGCAGTTTGCGGTGACCCACGCTTGGAACGGGATTTCACTGTTATTCGAGCGCTCTCACAAGCGTACTTTGATCAGTTTGAAAACATCAATGGAGAGATAACTCAGATTATTGATCAAGGACCAGGTCACGCTCATGAAGTATTGGGAATGGCTACGTTGCAATGTGTAAGCGCCCTCGCCGCGCTGGCCCATGGACGTCTGAATGATGCACTCGACTCCTCCCGCAAGGCGCGAGTTCGGATGCGGCTTGTGACAAGTCACCTTGGTGAAAACTTTTGTCTGATTCACGAGGCACAAGCCTTGGCTTTAGGCGGAAAAATTGTCAATTCACGAGCGGTTGTCGATGAAGCGCTGGCCATGGCAGAGGAAAATTTCGGCAGTGAGAGCTCATTGAAAGCCGTCGTTGGATGCTTCAAGGCTCAGCATTTGTATTGGCAGGGTTCATGGGTTGAAGCTCAGCCATGGATACAGGAGGGCTGGGATTCGTTGGAACATACTGACGGTTGGCTCGACGTTTTTGCTGCTACTGCCGAGGTTTCGTGGCGCACCCTCATGCGTACTCACGGCTTGCAACCAGCGCTGTCGTTATTGGAAAAAGTTGAACAGCTTGCGAAGGAACGACACCTATTCAGACTCTCCCGGTTGGTTGTTCTTTGGCGGGTAGACCTACTCACTCAGTGCGGCCTTGTGACCCAGGCTCGTCAACAAGCGCTGGCGATTGGGCTGGATTGCCAGTCGGATACACAAGACTGGCGTTGCCGCGAAGCTGCTGCGTTGGCATTCGCTAGACTGCAATTGGCAGTTGGCGCATCGGCGTCAGCATGCGCACGCTTGAAGCAAGACGCTGAAGCTTTGATGAACATGGGGTTGCTTTTGCCTGTTTGGCGTATCCATCTGATGGAACTACTCGCAGGGCATAAATCCCAAGGAGAGTTCAGCACAGAGGACGTAAAGCACGTTTTGAGGCCAATCCTGCAAAACGATTTGACTGGACTGCTTCTTGAGATCGGTCCCGGATTACTGCCGGTATTAGAACAAATACCAGAGCCGTTTCCGGGTATGGCAATGGTTATGACACGCTTGCGTGGTTGGCGAGCTCATCCAGTGCGCGCACGGGCGCAATTCAGTGGCAAGGAGCTGCACGTACTAGAACTTTTGGCTGACGGCCAATCGAACAAAGCCATCGCCATGGCATTAGGTGTCTCTGAAAACACTGTAAAATTCCACCTCAAGCAGATCTTTCGCAAGCTCTCGGTAGAGAGCCGCTCTGCCGCCATCAGCGCAGCGTTACGCGATGGTCTACTGGATCTTCGCCAGTAAAACCACCCTTCTACCCATCCGGGTAGTTGACTCTGCAGCGCCCTCCGAAACTACCCTTCGAACTCATTGAAGCCCCCCTGCGTGGGCAATATAACTTTCCTTGCCAGCAACCATCGCATCTCCGGACCGTGACACGGCCAATGAAGCGATGTCCCGTTGCGAATAAAAATAATCTTGCGAGGAAACGTGCTGTGGATATCAACGGCAAGACCGTACGGGTAGCTACCGACATCGGTGGTACTTTCACTGACCTGGTTTACTTCGAGTCCGATCCGGTCACCGGAAAACAAACCATTCGAACTGCGAAGTCCGACACCACACCGCCGAATTTCGAGCAAGGCATTCTCAACGTCCTGCGAAAGGCCGAGGTGCGACTTGAAGATGTCGACTTTCTCGCCCACGGCACGACAGTAGTCATCAATGCTCTGACGGAGCGTCGGGGCGTCCGTACCGGACTCATTACTACGACAGGCTTTCGCGACATTCTTGAAATCGCCCGAGCCAATCGTCCAGACTATTTCAATCTGCAATGGGTTAAACCAACCCCCTTTGTCTCACGGCATTTGCGTCGAGAGGTCGGGGGGCGGATCCATATGGATGGCCAGGAGCGTGAGCCTCTTAATCTGACTGGCGTTGAACAAATCATCGACGATTTCCGCCGCGAGGGCATCGAGGCGATAGCAATTTGTCTATTAAACTCCTACGCAAATCCGGTTCACGAGTTAGCGGTTCTGGCTGAGGTTCGCCGGCTGTGGCCGGAGGTATCGGTGGTGGCCTCGCATCAGATCACTCGCGAATGGCGAGAGTATGAACGCACCAGTACTAGCGTGTTGTCGGCTTATGTTCAGCCTATCGCGGCTCGATATCTTTCTAATCTGGAAACGGCCTTGCGCGCCGGAGGCTACAAAGCCCCCTTGTATGTAATGCAGTCGAACTGTGGTGTCGATAGCGTTGCTCACGCAAGAGAAATACCTATCACGATGGTGGAGTCGGGACCTGCGAGTGGTTTTTGGGCCGCGGCTGAGCTGGGAAGGCTAATCGACGAACCGAATCTTTTAGGGTTAGACATCGGCGGCACCACGGCTAAGTGTTCGCTAATTCAAAACGGCCAAGTGTCTATCAAGACAGACTACTGGATCGAACGAGACCAGATCAGTGCGGGTTACCCGATCATGGTTCCCGTAGTGGACCTAGTGGAAATTGGCAACGGTGGTGGCTCCATTGCCTGGGTCGATGAGTTTGACAAGCTGCATGTCGGCCCGCAGTCAGCAGGCGCTCTTCCTGGCCCGGCTGCTTACGGCAATGGCGGCAATCACGTAACCACAACTGACGCGAACCTGGCTCTTGGCAGAATCAACAAGGATTACTTCTGCGGCGGGGCAATGAACGCCGACATGGCTGCCGTAGAACGTACGCTGGGCGAACTGAGCGTGCGTATGGATTTGCCGAGCGAAGAAATTGCTCGCGGTATTGTGCGAATTGCCAATGACAACATGGTTAACGCACTGAAATTGGTTTCTCTGAGCCGAGGCCATGATCCGCGGGACTTTACTCTGATCGCCTTTGGTGGCGGTGGTGCAATGCATGCTGTGGCACTGGGGCAGGAACTGGGGGTGAAAAAAGTCATCATCCCGCGCGGAGCTTCGGTATTTTCCGCATGGGGCATGACGATGTCGGACTTGCGCCGCGACTTGTTCGTCAATCGTTTTATCGAAACCTATCGCGAGGGCGCTGTTCAGGAAGCCCAAGGGTTCCTCGACGATCTAGTAGCCTCCGCCCGCGATCAGTTTACTGCTGAGGACATAGATGCGGAGAAGGTAGAACTGACAGTTTACTGCAAGCTGCGTTACCAGAATCAGGAACACTCGGTAGAAGTGCCATTACAACTCAACGAGCGAATCGCTGAGCATTGGGCACAGATTGCGACGCGCTTCCACGCAATGTATGAGCAGAAGTACACATATCGTCTTGATGCCCCTCTGGAAATCGTTGGCTTTCACCTAATGGCGGTTGCCCAGATCGGCAAACTTGATCTTGAAGATCTGCCGGTAACCGGCGCCACATTAGAAGCGGCCTTAAAGGGACATCGTCTAGTCGACTATGCCTTAGAAGGTATTCACCAAGCGGCGATCTACGACTACGCGCAGCTCGAGCCCAATATGACGTTTAAAGGCCCGGCCATCATCGAGGACTCCGGGACGACGATAGTCGTGCATCCAAGCAATGTGGTGCAGGTGGATCGCCTAGGTAACCTTCATATTACCCAACTGTCGATTGGCGGAGCGCAGTGATGAACAGAATTGATATTTTTACACTGGAAATTGTGCAGAACTCCCTTCAAGCAATCGCTGACGAAATGTTTGAAGCGATGCGCAAGGCAGCAATGAGCCCAGTGATTTATGAAGTACTGGACATGGGCACGGGTATCACTGACGCCCAAGGTGAGATTGCCAGTTCAGGGGCAGGAATCCCCGCTTTTGTCGGCGTTTTGGACAAAGCCGTGAAACAAATTTTGGTACATCACCCACTTCCTGGAGAGATAGAAGAGGGTGATGTGTTTATCACCAATGACCCACACAGCGGTGGCGTGACACACCTCAACGACGTGGTATTGGCAATGCCGGTCTTCGCCCAAGGGCGGTTGGTGGCCTGGACTGCCAACATTGCACATTGGAACGACGTCGGCGGGATGGTGCCGGGATCATTGTCTACCGATGCCACCGAGATTTTTCAGGAAGGTCTGCGTCTGGCGTCAGTCAAACTAATTTCTCGAGGTCAGCCGATACGCTCGGTGTTGCAGATCCTACGGGCAAATACACGCATGCCCGACTTTATGGAAGGCGACATGTGGGCTGGAATTTCTGCAGTGCGCAGCGGTGCCGCGCGCATCCGTGAACTGACCGAAAAGTATGGGTCGGATCTGTTTCTTGCTGCCATGGAAGACTTCATGGATTTAGGGGAAAAAGTATCGCTCAAAGCGTTGCAGGATTCTCCCTGTGGTCAATTCGACATGGAGGAATTACAAGACGACGGGCAAGTCTTCAAGGTGTCAGTACACATCAATAAAACCCAGATGATCATCGACTTGCGCGATAACCCGGCCCAATGCCAGGGGCCAACCAACCTCAGCCGCGACGGCGCTGTAGTTGCAGCACAGATGGCGTTCAAGTCGGTGACGGCACCACAAGGCGTTACCAACGGCGGAACCTTCCGCCCGCTCCAAGTACTTACGACCCCGGGCACGCTGTTCGATGCACAGGTGCCTGCCGCCGAGGGTTTCTATTTCGAAAACCTGATTCGCGTTCATGACTTGATATTGCGTTGCCTGGCCAGCCACTTTCCTGAGCGAGTGCCTGCGGGGAATTTTGCTTCAGTCTGCGCCACCATCATTGGAGGTCTGCACCCAGACACCGGGCGCGTTTTTACCCTGGTTGAGCCGGAGATCGGGGGCTGGGGTGGCGAGAAAGGCCGTGATGGTAACAACGCAATGTACTCAGGGCTTCACGGTGAGACCTACAACTGCCCCGTTGAGGTCTGTGAAGCGCGCTATGGCTTGTACGTGGAACGGGTCGAGTTAAACGATGAACCCGGCGGCCATGGTAAGTATCGCGGTGGGCGCGGCCTGTGCATCGACTATCGGGTTCGCAGCGATGCAAGCTTCCTAACTTGCGGTTACACCCGTTCGACTATCCCACCGTGGGGTATGAACGGTGGCTCTGATGGTACGCCAAACTATGTCACGGTCATACGCACCACCGGTGAACATGAACGCTACGCCATGGCCAGCAGTATCGTCCTGAATGCAGGAGACTTGGTGCGCATCCGTACCGGGGCCGGTGGCGGGTACGGTAATCCGGCCGAGCGTGATCCCGCTGCCGTGCTAGACGACGTGAAAAATGGCTATTTGGATGCCGCCACTGCCGAATCGGTTTACGGCATCCGGGTCTGACAATCGCGCGATAGTGGAGGCAACAGCATGTTCGAAGCGATTACGTACCAACGCCGCCGGCAGGCCTTACGCGAACACCTAGGCTCGGGCATCGTGTTGCTCCCTGGCAACGAAGATTCGCCAATTAACTTTGCGCATAACACCTATCCATTTCGACAAGATGCAACGTTCAGCTATTTTTTCGGAATTGATCGGCCATCGTTAGTTGGCATCATCGACCTTGATAGTGGAACGGCATCGATCTTTGCCGATGATATCAGCTTGGATGATGCTATATGGCTGGGCAACGACTTGTCGTTGTCTGAATTATGCGAAGCTGGGTCGGGTGTTTCTCTGCGTCCATCAGTGTTGGCGCCTCGCTGTCTGGAAGTAGCATGGAAACATGGCCGTAAGGTCCATTTTCTACCGCCATATCGTGGCGAAACTGCTCTTTTGCTATCGCGCTTAACTTCCATTGCCCCTAAGTTGCTCGCGTCAAAAGCATCTGACAAATTAATTCGAGCAGTGGTTGCCTTGCGAGAAATCAAGGAGCCCTGCGAGATTGAGCAAATCACCCGTGCTATGCGGGTCGCCGATCAGATGCATCGGGTGGCAATGGCTACGACCCGTCCTGGTGTATTGGAGCGGGAAGTAGTTGCCCGAATGCGTGAGGTGCTGGGGCGAGAAGGGCTGCAAGAGGCTTATCAGCCGATATTCAGCCGTCGAGGCGAGATCTTGCACAATTTGAAGCACGACTCACGCCTTGAATTGGGTGATTTGGTGGTGAACGACGCTGGTGCTTCGAGTTCAATGGGCTATGCCAGTGATGTGACCCGTACATTGCCCGTCGGCGGACGTTTTCTACCTCACCAAGCTGAACTTTATAAATTGCTGGTTAGGGTTCAAGAGAGCGCTATCAAGAGCCTCTTTCCAGGCATTTGCTATATCGACGTACACCGTGAGGCATCCCTGCAACTAGTGGAAGGTATGACCGAATTGGGTTTCTTCCACGGCAATCCAGCAGACGTTGTTGAAAGCGGTGCATACGCGCTTTGTTTCCCACACGGACTAGGCCATCAACTTGGGTTGGATGTGCATGACATGGAGTCCTTGGGCGAAGACTTAGTGGGATACGACGAAAAGGTTTCGCGTAGCCAACAGTTTGGACTAGGCAATTTGCGACTGGGCAAGAGCCTTAAATCAGGCATGGTGATGACCGTCGAGCCAGGGATTTATTTTATCCCTGACCTGATTCGGCGCTGGCAAGCAGAGGGTCGCCATACCGATTTCATCCAATACGAACGCTTTTTGGACTACGAGCGATTTGGTGGTATGCGGGTGGAAGACGTTATTTTACTCGGAGATAAATCGGCAAGCATCCTCGGACCAAACATTCCAAAGCAGTTATATGAGGTTGAAGAGGCTATGTCCTGATCTGTCTCAAGCTCAACAAAACTGTATAAAACAACAACAACTAAGAGATATACATCATGAAGTCATATAAACCTTCGCGTTTTGGAGGGCCGGTATTGCTTGGCCTGAGTTTGAGTATCAGTGCAACTGTGCAAGCAGATCAGTTTATCGGTTTCGGACAGCCAGGCGTTCCAGGTTCTTTCGCGTTGGAGTCCTTCCCGGTTTACAATCGAACTTCACAGGGCGACGATCGTGCTGGCGCGAACACCGTACTGGCCTATTTCTCGGAAACAGGGTTTACCGGTACTACGCGCGACCAGATAGAAGTTTGGGGGGGCGCGATTGCAGGTTACGCCGATACCAATGGTGCTAAAGACTCTAATGAGTGGGGTTTCGCCTCACCGAACATTGGTCTTGAGTACTACTACAATGTCATAGAGCCGAAATCCACTGCCACTTATGCATCGCCAGATTATTTTACCTTCTGGACAAGTCCGACGCTTATGGTTGAGTTCCCTAATGGTAATGACGATGCCGTTGGTTTTGGCGCCGGCTCCAACCGCTATGCTGTCAACTTTAGCGTTAATAACTATGTGCAGTATGGTAAGTTCGCAGCGACATTCACCCCGGTAGGGGTCTATTACGCCGCGCGCAATCGCAGTGACACCGACTTGGGTAATGGTACCTCTGAACGTCTACGTGGAGGTGTCAGCTATTGGTTTGCTGATATTGCCGCAGGTTACTTAGTGACTGATAATCTCTGGCTTGGCGTGCATCACGTCTACAACTTGAACAACAGATCTTCGACAGATTTTGAGGAATCGCGCGAGGGCAAGATCGGGCCATCTATGACGTACACAGGCTTCGCCAAGCAAGGAGTTTACATTTCGGCGAACTTGAACTTCGATTACTACCATAGCGACAATATTCCATACTCGAACTCATTTACTATGGCTCTAGTGAAGAGCTTCTAATTTCTACCTTCGCGAAGGAAGTTTTTATATGTCTCAGAATACTTTTGCCACCGAGCCGCAAGATGTTCCTGTTTCATTGTGCTGGTTAAACCCAATTGGAAGTCCAGCCTTTGACGAACCTATTGCGCAGTTATTGCGTTCGATAAAACTGCCTTCAACTCAAGTTGAGGTTGTGTCATTCGACATGCAGCCCAGCCCCTCGCATTTAGAGTATCGCTGTTACGAAGCAATGATTTATGAACGCAGCGTGCGCGTAGCCAGAGACTGTGCTCAACGAGGCTTAGACGGATTGGTACTGGGTTGTTTCTACGATCCGGCATTGGAAGATGCTCGGGAAATTTCGGGAGAGATGATTGTTGTTGGACCGTGCCAAGCGAGCTTGCAAGTTGTCGCAAATCTGGCCAACCGATTCTCGATCATCGTAGGACGGAATAAGTGGATGGAACAAATGGGGGCTCGGGTGAAGGCCTGCGGGGCGGGTGATCGTCTAGCCTCGATGCGCTCACTGAACATGGGAGTAGATGAGTTCCAGCGTGATCATGCACTGACCCGTAGTCGCATTATTGAGCAGGCGCGTCGTGCGGTCGAAGAAGATGGCGCGGAAGCAATTATCCTGGGCTGCACTATTGAGTTCGGTTTTTTCGAACAAGTGCAGGCAGAGATTGGTGTACCGGTCATTGATCCCGTAGTGGCTGCGTTCAAAGTTGCTGAGGCAGCGGCAGGCATGAAACGCCGGTTTGGCTGGTCACCTAGTCGCGTCGGCAGCTGTGAGCCCCCACCGGAGGCCGAAATTAAAGCATTCGGTTTGTTTCAAGGACCGGCACCAATCGGCAATTGCGTAAAGGCTTAAATCAATTTTTTGCGCACATGCCAACGATTCACGGCAGCGCCTTTAATCAGGATTAACTTCTATGAGCCATTCACCGACTGCGGTAGTAGACCGCCCCACAGAACCTTCCGGAAAATCCAAATACTGGAGTATGCAAGTAGGGGAGGTCTTCGAAAACTTCCCCTTGACTCGGGAACATCTTAAAAGCTGCTTGGCACTTTTTTTTGTGTTCGCCATTGAAGCCTGGGAGATGATGATTATCGTCTACACCGCCCCTTTGATTAGCCAGGATTTTCAGCTTGATGCCGTGGCTCAGGGAAACCTCATAGGGGCAATGTTCATCGGCATGCTTGTAGGGGCTTTGGGGTGGGGTAAGATTTCTGATCGCTATGGCAGAAAACGTGCAATCGCATATAGCTTGCTTGGGTATGCTCTCTTTTCTCTAGCTAGTGCGTTTGCCCCAAACTATCCGGTTTTCTACGTGCTGCGCTTTCTTTCAGGTATGGCGGCAGTGGGGATGATGATCGTCACATTTGCTCATTTTGAAGAGCTGCTGCCAGTGCGTTATCGCGGTCCCTGCACCGTGTATTTGGCGTCCGGCTGGCCAATCGGTATGTTGCTAGCATTGGGAGTTTCTGCATCCCTTATGCCCTACGGTTGGCGCACAGTGATTGCATTGAGCTCGTTTGGAGGATTATGGGCCATTGTCATTGCCCTTTGGGTGCAGGAGTCGCCCTATTGGTTAGCATCGGTGGGCCGACAGGAAGAAGCGCGCAAAGTCCTAGCAAAATTAAGCCGAGGGGCGGTGCAACTGCCTCGTGAATGCACGCTCCTGGTGGATCAGACGCACCAAGGTAAACATCGCGAGCTATTCTCCCGTGACATGCGGAGAGTCAGCTATCTACAGATCGCTGTGAACTTTACTTTTTCATGGGGCTATTGGGGGCTGCAAACCTGGCTGCCTACGTTGCTCCAGCAGCGTGGCCTGAGCTTGCCACAGAGCTATAGTTTTATAGCATGGTCGGCAATTTGCATGATACCGGGTTACATGGTTGCGTCTTACTTGACCGGTCGTCTTGGGCGCAAGAAAGTTCTTATCGGCTTTATTGCCGCTGCGGTCGTGGCAGGTTACGGCTTTGCCAATAGTCAATCCATGGAAATGCTTTACCTAAGTAATTTTGCGTTGGCATTTTTCAGTCTTGGCGCCTGGGGAGTATGGGGTACCTGGGTCTGTGAGCTCTACCCGACGTCCCTGCGTACCTTGGGGTACAGTTGGGCCGCTTTGGCGCAACGCATTGCTAACGTGATTGCACCAACGCTGATCGGAATGTTGGTGGCGTATGGTTCCTCGTTCAATATGACCACAACTATCATAAATATGTTTATGGTGGCGACATTGTTTCTAGTGGCATTTATCCCTGAGACGGAAGGTAAGCCACTGCATTAAAGACAACAAGCATCCGAGGAGTCCTGGTGGGTGGAAAATCCATCAGGACTTTAATTGCAATCGGTCTGGCTTTTCTTGAATTGTGATGTTGCCAACTCTGCAAGATCACATTTAATTTTAAGTAAGCTTCACTCAAATACCCAAATGACGGAGTCAGTCATGTCTATTGCAGGGGCGTGGAAGAACGAATACGGTTCGACCATGATTCTTACCATTGTCGGAAATACTATTACAGGCACCTATAAATCTTCTACGGGGTCGACTGGTGAATATAGAGTTTCAGGCTATCAAGTAGGAAGAGATGCGACAGTGGCTGTGGGTCAGCCGATTGCACTAGCAATCGAATGGCATTCTGTTGTTGGTGGCCCGTCCGATCCTAGTTGGAATTGGACTTCAGGCTTGAGCGGCCAGATCAGCATTTTTGATGGTGAGGAAGTGTTGGTTCTCTCTCACATGATGATAGCCTCCACTGATTTTCCAGATTTGAGCACGACTGGCAACTATATTGATAAATTGACCTATCGTAGGGCTCTAGCGCCGGACCATGCTGCACGCAAGGTTGATGCCGAAAAGTACATGCCTGTTGTCGATCCTTTGAACGGTAAATGGATAACAGTTGGAGGCTCAATATTGAACTTGAGAGTAAGCACTGACATTGAGAATAAAATTGGCTATGTTACTGGTAGTATAGATTCTTCGGATGGCAGTTTTGAGATTGTCGGATTTACCGATATTAATGCGTGGAGTAACGCCCTGAGTTTGCAGTCCATTGCAATCTGTGCGGCCAAACCCTCTGTGACAGAAGTGCTTTCGTTATCCGGCACTCTGAACCTTGCGACCCGTAGGCTACATTTGGTGAGTATGAACAGCCTCGCCACGGCGTCGAAAAACAGCTACGCGCAAACCCGTATTTCCTCTATGAGTTTTCGGCATTCACTCTCTTTTTGAGTACTGATCGCTTCTGGCCCCCGAGTGTTTAAAAACGCTCATTACCTCATTACGTCAACACTCTAGAAATCAGGCTAAGCCTCAGCAAACTCCCACACATACCAAAATGGACTCTGATGCTTCACGATAGAAATTTACCAAAACTACTGTTCGAGCCACCAAGTATAGAGGAATGTAATCCGCTCAACGGCTGGCTTTACTAATAACAACAAAAACAACCAATAACATTTTTTAATGCTAGTGATTAAAACTTACACAACCCTGGAGTAGGCTCGCCGGTACGCTTTCATACGGCAGTTAAACCTTACCGAAAGCTCTAAAACAAGGCCTCCATCAACATAAACTAGCAGACATCTCACAATACCGATTCGAAATCATAAGTGTATTATCTTTAGAATGTCACTATGAAACCGCTCTGCGCTTTCGCATCAGGCAAAATCAAATTTTTGTATCAGCACCCTCTTCAACCTGACCATACTCTGGGGATAGAAGCTCTATCCTCGCCTGACTTGCTATCCCTCAGAGCGGCGGTTGTGTGAAGAGACTCATTAAATCTGGCGTATCCTTCCAACCGAGTTTTCGATGCTGCGTTGCAGCGTGACGACCACTGATCGTGACAGCTATCTACCAAGCATTGACTTAATGACAGAAAACACGCATTTTCTTTCGTAAGCGCTGAAAAATATCAGGAAGCAGCCTTGAGCCAGCCCATCAAACAACGCCTTGAAAGCAGTCTTTCAACCGCCGCCGCCTCTGGCCGGATGATTGCTAACTATATGCTGGCCAACCTCTATGAACTGCCCTTCCAGACCGCCGCTGATATTGCCGCGAAGTTGAGCGTCAGTGAGTCCAGTGTCGGGCGCTTCTGTCGATCCATCGGATATAGCCACTTCAAAGACCTGAAAAACGACCTCAAGGTCGACCTAGGCGATGGCCCATGGCTGGTGGGCGATCGCTTGCAGGAGTTTCGCCATCAAGCTCGCCAGGGCCCGCAAGGCCTACCGCGCAGCTTCGAGTTGGAAGTCGCAGCCTTGGTTAAGGTTTACGAATATAGTCTCACCCCGACCTGGCACAGCGTCAGCCAGCGCCTGGCCACCCGGCGCAAGGTGTTCGTCGCCGGGTTCCAGACAGAGCGTGGCATCGCGGCATCCATGGTGCATCTGTTGCAGTACCTGCGCGATGACACGCACTGGGTCGACGGTGCCGCCGGGCATTACGCCGACGTGTTGCTCAGCCCCCCCGAAGACAGTGCGTTGGTGGTGTTCGAAGCCCGCCGCTATTCCCGTCACGCCCTGACCCTGTGCCGAAAGGCCCGAGATGCCGGAATTCCTGTGACGCTGATCACTGACACCTTTTGCGACTGGGCCGAACAGAACGCCGATGAAGTGTTCCGCGTGCCCACCGAATTCAACCTGTTCTGGGAATCAACAGCGGCGATGCTGTCGCTGGTTCATCTGCTGGTCAACGACGTCTGCAAACAGCTGGGTCCGGAGGTCGAAAAGCGTCTCGAAGCCATCGCGACCCTACACAACGAGTTCGTTGGATACACATCGTCACCACACTCAAAACAATAAAACGAGGTGCTAGATGAAACACGTCATTCGCTTTGCTGGTGCATGCGCAATGGTCCTGGCCGGGGCTGCCAGCGCGCAGGCAGAAGTACTGAAGATTGCTACCGAAGGCGCTTACCCGCCGTTCAACTATGTTGACTCGGACAACAAGCTACACGGTTTCGATGTGGATATCGCCAACGCGCTATGCGAACGGATGAAGGTGCAGTGCAGCATCGTCGCTCAGGACTGGGAAGGGATTATCCCGGCGCTGATGGCAAAGAAATACGATGCGGTCGTGGCTTCGATGATTGCCACGGATGAGCGCAAGCAGAAAATCGATTTCACCCGGCACTACTACCGCACTCCTCTGTCCGTGGCAGTACCCAAGGACTCGAATATCACCGACGCCCAGACCAACTTCAAAGGACGCACGGTCGGTGCCCAGTCTTCCTCGACCCAGGCCATCTATGCCGAAGATCATTACGGCCCGGCCGGCGCGGATGTGAAGCTTTACCCTACCCTTGATGAAGCCAACAGCGACTTGGCGACGGGACGGATCGACGGGGTGATTGCCGACAAATTCCCGTTGCTGGCCTGGGTCGACGGCGCTGGCAAGGACTGCTGCAAAATCATTGGCGACGTCAACGGCACCACCGCCGATGCCTCGATCGCAGTGCGCAAGGGTGACGATGTCCTGCGCGAGCGCTTCAACAAGGCGCTGGATGAGATCATTGCCGACGGCACCTATAAGAAGATCTCCAGTCGCTACTTCGCCTTCGATATCTATTGATCCCCTGGCCCTCAGGCGAGCCTGAGGGTCGTTCCTTGCCTACATGTTGCACCGCACCCGCACACGGGTGCGGTGAGGGCGTGCGAGCGTAATTGACCGAGAGGGTTCAAGCATGTTCGAAAACCTGTCATTGCTATCCTTCGCCAGCGGCGGCTGGGGTTCAGCCTTGCTGGCCGGCGCTCTGGTAACCATTTTTCTGGCCCTGAGCTGCCTGCCAATTGGCCTGCCGCTGGGCCTGGGCGTGGCCTTGGCCGCCCGTTCTCGACGTCGCTGGTTGCGCGCCATAAGCACGGTATTTGCCACCGTGTTCCGCGGACTGCCTGAGTTGCTGACCCTACTGATAATCTATTACGGCTGCCAGATCGGTGCGCAGAAACTGTTGGCCGCGATGGGCTACGAGGCTGAAGTCGCGATCAACCCCTTCGTCGCCGCGATGTTCGCCTTCAGTCTGGTGTTCGCCGCATTTTCCAGCCAGATCTGGTTGGGCGCCTTCAAAACTGTGCCCAAGGGCCAGTTCGAAGCCGCCGCCGCCCTTGGCCTGTCCCGACGCACAACCTTTACCAAGGTGGTACTGCCGCAATTGGTACGCATCGCTTTGCCTGGCCTGTCGAATAACTGGCTATCGCTGCTCAAGGACACTTCGCTGGTGTCGACCATCTCCCTTGTGGACCTGATGCGCCAGACCAACCTGGCGGTCAGCGTCACCAAGGAACCTATGCTGTTCTACACCGTGGCCTGCTTTGGCTACCTGTTTTTCTCAGCCATATCCGGCCGCCTGTTCCAGTTCCTGGAGCAGTATTTCAGCCGCCATCAACGGAGCGTTCGCCCATGAGCATCGGTGAATTGCAGAATCTGTTCCTCAGCCCGGATCTGTTGGAGCGATACGGTCCCCGCTTCATCGAAGGCCTGTTGGTGACTGCTAAGCTGGTTGCCATTTCCTTCACCCTCGGCGCCCTGCTCGGTCTGCTGATCGCCCTGGGCCGGTTGTCGAGTAACCGCTTTATCAGTCGTTTTACCGGCGTCTACGTGTATTTCTTCCGTGGTTCGCCGCTGCTGGCTCAGCTGTTCATGCTCTATTACGGCCTGGGTTCGTTCAAAGGTTTCTGGCAGGACGTGGGTTTGTGGTGGTTCTTCCGTGACGCCTGGTTCTGCACGCTGCTGGCCTTCACCCTGAATACCGCAGCCTATCAGGCCGAGATTTTGCGTGGCAGCATCCTGGCCGTAACCCAAGGCCAGCGCGAAGCCTCGAAAGCCCTCAGCCTGTCGCGCTGGACCACCTTTCGTAAAGTCATCTTGCCGCAATCCCTGCTGGTCGCCATTGGCCCGCTGGGCAATGAACTGATCCTGATGATCAAGGCCAGCGCCATTGCTTCGCTAGTGACCATTTACGACTTGATGGGGGTGACCAAGCTGGCCTTCTCGCGCAGCTTCGACTTTCAGATCTACCTCTGGGCCGCCGTGCTCTACCTGCTGATTGTGGAAGTCGTACGGCGCAGCCTGAAAGCGCTCGAGGGCCGTCTCGGCCGTCACTTGCAGTAAACCAAATTTTCTCGGGCTGCCGCGGGCGCCCCTGTATCAGGGATATACCATGCATTGCGAAACCATCGTTCTGGGCGCAGGGATTGTCGGTGTCAGTACTGCACTCCATTTGCAGGCCCGTGGCCGTAAGGTTGTGCTCATCGACCGCCAGCAGCCGGGCAACGGCACCAGCCACGGCAATGCCGGGCTGATCGAGCGCGCCAGCGTAATTCCCTATGCGTTCCCACGTCAGCTGTCGAGCCTGTTGCGCTACGCCGGCAACCAGCAATCGGACGTGCGCTACAGTCTGAAGTACCTGCCCAAGGCCAGTCCATGGTTGCTGCAGTACTGGCGGCACTCCGGAACCAAGGGCCTGGCCGCCGCAACCCGGGCCATGCTGCCGCTGGTGGAGCGCTGCGTCAGCGAACACGACCTGCTTTCTGCACCGGCTGGCATGGATCACTTGATACAGGCAAGTGGCTGGATCGAAGCCTACAATTCGCCGTCGGCGTTTGCCAAGGCCGAACGCGACGCTGCTGCGCTCAAGGACTACGGCTTGAATTACGAAGTGCTCGACCGCGACCAGATGCACGCCCGTCAGCCGGGTTTGCACTGTAACGTTGTAGGCGGCATTCACTGGCTGGACCCCAAGACCGTCAGCGATCCCGGCGGTTTGACACGCGGTTATGCCGAACTGTTCGTCCAACGCGGCGGCGTGTTCGTCCTCGGTGACGCTCTCTCCTTGCGCCAGCGCGTGGGTAAATGGGAAGTCCAGAGCGAACAGGGCCTGGTGATTGCAAACGAAGCCGTGGTCGCCCTTGGTCCGCAAGCCCGGGGCATTTTCGAGCCACTGGGATATGACATTCCACTGGCGATCAAGCGCGGTTATCACATGCACTATGCCGCCCTGCCTGGCACTCGCTTGCAACAACCGCTGCTTGATCCGGTGGGCGGGTATGTCCTGGCACCGATGGTCGACGGCATTCGCCTGACCACCGGGATCGAGTTCGCCGACAGCCAAGACCCAGTCAACGAAATCCAGCTGCGTCGTTGTGAAGAGCTGGCGCGCGCCTTCTATCCACTGGGCGAACGCTTGGATGCCGAGCCTTGGCTGGGACGCCGTCCTTGCCTGCCGGACATGTGCCCGGTGATCGGCCCAGCAACACGGCATAAAGGTTTGTGGTTCAACTTCGGTCATGCCCACCATGGCCTAACTCTCGGACCGGTCTGCGGTCGCCTGCTGGCCGAGCTGATGACCGGAGCCCCCCCTTTTACTAACCCTGCCCCGTACAGCGCCGAGCGCTTCCACTGATTGCCGGAGACAAAACCATGCATGTGCTCTCTCCCCTTGTAGACACTCCGCTCGCCGCTAGCCCGGACACCCGTAAGGTAGTGGTTGATATCGCCGGCCTGAACAAGTTCTATGGATCCTTCCATGTGCTGCACAACATCGATCTGAAAGTGCGCGAAGGCGAGCGCATCGTGCTCTGCGGGCCTTCCGGTTCCGGAAAATCAACGCTGATCCGCTGCATCAACCGCCTGGAGGTCGCCGAAAAAGGTCGCATTCTGGTCAACGACATCGACTTGGCCCAGACCAACCGCGAGGCTGCCAAGGTCCGCAGTGAAATAGGCATGGTGTTCCAGCATTTCAATTTGTTCCCGCACATGAGCGTGCTCGATAACTGCACCCTAGCCCCGATTTCGGTACGTGGTCTGAGCCGCAAAAAGGCTGAGGAACTGGCCCAGCAGTTTCTGCAAAAAGTCGGTATCGCCAGCCAGGCCGACAAGTATCCCAGCCAGCTCTCGGGGGGCCAGCAACAACGCGTGGCCATCGCCCGGGCGTTGTGCATGGAACCCAAAATCATGCTGTTTGACGAACCCACCTCGGCGCTCGACCCAGAGATGGTAAGCGAAGTGTTGGATGTGATGGTCAACCTGGCTGGCAGCGGTATGACCATGCTCTGCGTAACCCACGAAATGGGCTTTGCCCGTCAAGTGGCCGAGCGCGTGCTGTTTCTCGATGGCGGCCAGATCATTGAGGACGCACCACCTCAGGACTTTTTCAGCGCCCCGAAAAGCGCGAGGGCCAAGGCCTTTCTTGCGCAAATTTTACACTGAGGCCACGTAAGAGCACGGCATGTCTGCGGTTGCTGTGTCGTGCATACGACAGGCGTCGGCCGGTTTTCTATGTACTTGCGCGCGCGACTGTGTCGAAACGCTGCTTCGGCGGATCACCTTCAGCGTGTCACAAATTAACAACTCGTGAATGGGAACGTGAGCATCTCGGCAACTGGATCACTTCGACGTCGTCGCCCACACCTGGGTAGAAGAATGCTTAGTCAGGAACACCTCGGCCAGCATGCATCGTGCGCTGCCGCCACCGATGCGCTCAATGGTGTCAATGTTCACAGGCAATGGAGTGGCGTAAGTTTCGATCAAGCGACGCTGATTGGCGCTTAGGGATTTCCAGGCTGTGCGTGACATCACCAGCAGCGGCTCGCCTGCTGCACTATGCACTTCCAGCATGTTGCCGGCAAAGGACTCCAGCTGCGCCAAGCTCAAGGCGATGACCTGTTTGCCACTGGTTTCAAGCCGTTTACGCAGCGCCGCACGTTCGCCCGGATCGGGCACGGACGCTAGACAAGCCACCGCAACACGAGTGCCTACACTCATCATCACATTGGTGTGATAAATCGCCACTCCCTGGCGATCAACCGCGTTGAATGCACACAGTTCATAACCCAAATGGGTGACCAACTGATCCAGCGCCTGGGCGTTGGTGCGTGTGGAATACCCGGCGTAGCAAATCCGCTGTTGCCGATCCAGCACCATGCTGCCGGTACCCTCCAGGAAAACCTCCTGCTCTTCGAGGCCGGATAGGTCCAGCAACTGCTCGACCCGGTATTGGTCCAACAACCTGTCGAGTACACCTTTGTCCCGCTCCAGACGCCGGTTGTGGCCCTGCATTGGATACAGCACCAGGGAGCCATCCGGGTGGCTGCTCCACCAATTATTGGGAAAGATCGAGTCCGGGGTATGCGGAGTTTCGCGATCGTTATGCACTAGGACTTCGACGCCGTGCCGACGCAACGCGTCGACATAACCATCGAACTCGGCTAGGGCCTTGAGTTGTACATTTTCAGCAACTGTTGCCGGACGCTGGAAACAGTTGTTCGCCGCCGTATCCTGATTGAAGGAGAAACGTGTCGGACGAATCATTAAAACCGTATTGGTGGTTTGCATAGACGCAGACTCAATGAGGGGCGAGAGAGGCTCATTGTCTGTTTCGTAGTGGGAAAAACTCGGTTGATAACGGCTTTTTGCGGTGATAAAAACGGCTGAAAATTCCGGCTTGCCCAGCCGATTCGGCGGGATTGAAAACAAAAAACTCGCTGCTTTCCACAGCGAGCATTGCTCTTAATCCATCGTGGTCTTAACCATCGCCAGTTCCGGGTGGCTCACCAGTTTATCAATGTGCAAATCCGGGTCGTCAAACCACACTTCGGTCAATACCCGGTAATGCTCCATATCACGGCACCGCATACGCAGGCTGTAGTCGAACGCGCCGCTGATCAGACAACACTCCAGCACCTGCGGACAAGCCCGAACCTTGGCCTCGAAGGCCTTTTGTGCCGCGCGTCCGCTCTGGTTCGACAACGCCACCAACACCAGCAATGACAAGCCTGGTGTCAGCTTTTTCTCATCGACAATCGCACCATAACCGCGAATGATCCCATGCTGTTCCAACTTGCGAACCCGCTCCAGACAAGGCCGGGGGGTTAGATGTACACGCTCGGACAGCTTTTGATAAGTGATGCGCCCTTCATAGCGCAACACTTCAATAATTGCCTGATCGATACGATCAAGCACCAACGACAGATCGCGAATATCCGCCATGTACGCCTTGCCTCACTTCAAGCGACCCGATAGAAATTGCTGCAAACGTTCGCTGGTTGGACGGTCGAGTATCGTAGCATCACCCTGCTCCTCGACCCGACCCTGATGCAAGAACAATACTTGGCTGGAGACCTGCCGGGCAAACCCCATTTCGTGGGTCACCATCAACATGGTCCGGCCTTCCTCAGCCAACCCCTGAATGACCTTTAGGACTTCACCCACCAGTTCCGGGTCGAGCGCCGAGGTTGGTTCGTCGAACAACAGAATTTCGGGCTCCACTGCTAGCGCACGGGCAATCGCTACCCGTTGTTGCTGCCCCCCTGACAGAAACGCCGGGTACTGATCGGCCACTCGTTGCGGCAGGCCAACCTTATCCAGATACGCCCGTGCACTCACCTCCGCGGTCTTTCGACTCATCCCTAGGACTCGACACGGCGCCAGTACGATATTCTCCAGTACGGTGAGGTGGCTCCAGAGGTTGAAATGCTGAAATACCATTGCCAGTCGTGTGCGCAATCGCTGCAACTGCTTCGGGTTGGTCACGCGCATGCCACCGACGCCCTGACGGGTGAGGACTCGCTCTCCATCCAGAGCAATGGCACCTTCGTCCGCCCGCTCCAAAAAGTTGATGCAGCGCAACATGGTGCTTTTACCCGAACCGCTGGCGCCGATCATGCTCACCACGTCCCCTGCTCGTGCGTTCAACGAGACGCCCTTTAGCACTTCGTTGTCTCCAAAACGTTTATACAGATTTTCAACCGTGAGTTTGTGCATACAAATTCTCCTGGAGCGGCACACATATCAGCGCCGCTCTAGATAAATAATGGAAGTCACTGGGCCGGGCCCAGAAAGCTCAGCCAGCGTTTTTCTGCCAGGCGGAACGCACCGACCAGCCCGAGCGACAGCACGAGGTACAGCAGACCGGCAATGCCGAATGCCTGAAACGTCATGAAGGTCGCCGCATTGGCGTCACGTGCGATTTTGAGGATGTCAGGAATGGTGGCCGTAAATGCCACCGAAGTCGCGTGCAGCATCAGGATCACTTCATTGCTGTAGTACGGTAACGCTCGGCGCAACGCCGAAGGCAAAATCAGTTGCAGATACAGGCGCCAGCCTCTCAGGCCATAGGCATGTGCCGCTTCGATTTCACCGTAGGGAATACTGCGGATCGCTCCGGCGAAAATTTCCACGGTGTAGGAGCAGGTGTTGAGTGTGAACGCCAGTAGGGTGCAATTCATCGCGTCGCGAAAAAACGCCTCGAGCAATGGCTGCGAACGGACCACGGCGACACCGTAGATCCCGCTGTAGCAAATCAACAACTGAATGTACAACGGCGTGCCGCGAAACACATAAGTGAATAGTTGCACTGGCCAACGCAGCACGCCCCATCGCGAAACCCGCAGGATCGCCAGGGGTAGCGACAGGACAAAGCCCATTGCGATACTCGCCACTAGCAACCACAGGGTCATAGCCAAGCCCGTCAGTGTGTCGCCGTCGCTGAAGAGGAAAGATTTCCAGTATTCGGCAATCAACTCGATCATCGCGCCATCCCCCGCACACCTTGGTTGTAGCGCCGTTCCAGCATGCGCAAAACGTAGTTCGACACA
The DNA here is from genome assembly GCF_900187615.1 of Pseudomonas sp. Irchel s3f7. GTDB lineage: Bacteria > Pseudomonadota > Gammaproteobacteria > Pseudomonadales > Pseudomonadaceae > Aquipseudomonas. Next base: position 198,805 of record NZ_FYDO01000006.1, read on the forward strand.
CTGGTAATCAACAAATACAACGCCGCAGCCAACAACAGGAAGTCCAGCATATTAAATGTGCTTTTACCCGCTTCCTGCGCGACTTTAACCAGGTCCGACAGGCCGATAATCGACACCAGCGCCGTGGCTTTGAGCAACACCAACCAGTTATTGCCTAGGCTCGGCAACGCGAAACGCATCATCTGTGGGAACACTACAAAGCGAAAGCGCTGCCAGCGATTCAAGCCAAAACACGCGGCAGCTTCCTGCTGACCGCGTGGCACGCTCAGAATCGACCCGCGAAAGGTCTCGGTGAAATACGCACCGTAGATAAACCCGAGGGTGACGATGCCCGCAGCGAACGGATCGATTTCCAAGTAGGGCAAACCCATAGCTTCGGTCAGACTGCTCAGCCAGCCTTGCAGGCTGTAGAAAATTAATAGCATCAGCACTAGGTCCGGCACACCGCGAATCAGCGTCGTGTAAACGGTCGCAGGCAAGTTCAACAGTTTCAACGGCGACAACTTCGCCGCCGCACCTAGCAGTCCCAGCGCCATGCTCACCAGCAACGAGAGCGCCGCCACTTTGAGAGTGACCCAAGCACCATGCAGCAACAACGGGCCATAGCCTTGCAGGACCGAGAGATCGACACCGATCAGATTCAGGAAGGAGTTCACGCCATTCACCTATCTTGAGGCGCGCCGATGGTCGCTGCGACACAGCGACCGAGCGCGTGGATCAATTGTTGTAAAGGTCCAGATCGCCGAAGTTTTTCTGTTGGATCTGCGCGTAGATGCCCTTGACATGCAGGGCCTTGATGGCGGCATTCAGCATGCCTTTGAGTTCTTCGTCGTCCTTGCGGATACCGATGGCGATTTCCGACGGCACCAAGGGGTCGCTGATGCCTTCGCTGTTCTGGAAATCTGCCCCTTGAGGCGATTTCAGAAAGCTCATCTGTGCTTGCAGCTTGTCTTGGATCGACGCATCGAGACGGCCATTAACTAGGTCAGCATAGACCTGATCCTGATTCTGATAGGCCCGCAATTTCACACCGCCCGGCCCCAGTTTGGCCTTCGCGTAGGTTTCTTGAATCGTACCTTGCATGTAACCGATGGTTTTTCCGCGCAGCGATTCGATGGTAGGCAGCAGTCCTGAGTCCTTGCGGGTGACGATGGCGGTCGGTCCGGCGAATAGGCGATCGGTAAAATCGATCTGTTTTTTGCGCGCATCGGTAACGGTCATCGAAGATTCTACGGCATCGAACTTACCAGCCTTGAGCCCCGGGATCAGCCCGTCGAAGTCACTGCTGACCCATACACAGGTCAGCTTCAACTCAGCACATATTGCATTGCCCAAATCCACACCGAAACCCTGAACACCGCCATCAGCCGTAGAGGATTCAAAGGGTGGGTAGCTTAAATCGACGCCAAATCTCAGCTCCTTCCATTCCTTGGCGCTGGCGCCCGTAGTACAGCACAGCAACGCGAGTGCCGGCAAAGTCAGCCATTTGATGTTCATCTTCTTGAGTCCCGGATAATTTGGATTTATCGCAATCCGGCGCCTGCGTCGGATCACACTTTTTTGACAGGGGCAGAGTCGATGCAGTCTTCACCGCAACCGTTTTTGTTGTTGTTTTCGACTGAAAGAAGCCAGTCGTCGGAGTTACCCGCCATCTCAAGTCGCAATCAAAAACGCGCTTGAAACGGACCGTAAGAATGCCAATTGCTGGAATGGTGCTGGTGTCGTAAATCTACGCTCAAACAGCATGCCTACGCCGAACAAAGGCTTTCCACAGCCGATTTTGTCGACCGTTGTCAGTCATCGCTTCTTCACTCAAAGGGGAGCGACATGGGAAGACATGATTGTCTTGGCTGCTTTATTCATTTGCATAGTGATGCTTTATGAACATGGCGTTTCAACCATGTGTGCGAATTACAAGCGGTAATGGTCATCTCGCCGATTCCGCTGTGCATAGTCTGTTTTTCGACTTCTCTCGCTGTCTCCAGGGTCAGTATTGGCCGAAATCTTCTCTCCATTGCCTCGACAATAGGGTCGTCGCAAACACATGGACCGCCTCCTGAGTCTTGGCCGCCGAAGCGAAAGGCAGTCCAGACCGGCACACAATAAAACGCCCAAAGGAACCGAATATGACCCGTTACATTGACGTCAATGATCTGAGCCGTCTCGTCCAGGAAAAAGGCTTGCCTCGTTGCCTGATCGATATGGCCGAGTACATCCGTCAAGACTACGTACGCTGGCCGGATTTCGAAAAGTGCGCGCGCCTGGCGAACCACTCACCTGAGGGTGTCATCGAGCTTATGCCTGTGTCTGATGCATCGCTCTATGCCTTCAAGTATGTCAACGGTCATCCGAAGAACACCCACAATGGCATGCTGACGGTCATGGCGTTTGGTGCGCTGGGAGACGTCGATACCGGAAAGCCTGTCTTGCTGAGCGAAATGACGCTGACGACCGCCATTCGCACCGCTGCCACTTCCGCACTCGCCGCCCGCTACCTTGCCCGACCGGACAGTCGTCGAATGGCGCTCATCGGCAACGGCTCACAGAGCGAATTCCAGGCCCTGGCATTTCACACACTGCTAGGTATTACTGAAATCAGTCTCTACGACATCGATCCTGCCGCGACGGCGAAGCTGGTAGCCAATCTGCGGGCCTACCCCGCCATACAGTTGACCGTCGCCAATACCGTCGCGGAAGCCGTACGTGGGGCAGATATCGTGACAACGGTCACGGCCGACAAGGCCTACGCAACGATTTTAACGCCCGAGATGATCGAGCCTGGGATGCACCTCAACGCAGTGGGTGGCGACTGCCCCGGCAAGACCGAACTGCACCAGGACATCGTGGAGCGTGCGCGGGTCATGGTTGAGTACGAACCACAAAGCCGCATTGAAGGCGAAATTCAGCAGATGCCCGCCGACTCACCGGTTATCGAATTCTGGAAAGTCATCAATGGTCAGACTCAAGGGCGCCAACATGCCGAGGAAGTCACCTTATTTGACTCGGTCGGCTTCGCCCTGGAGGACTACTCCGCCCTACGCTATGTGCTAGATGTTGCGAGAGCGCTCAACATTGGCAGCGACATCCAACTAGTGCCAGAGCTGGAAGATCCCAAGAACCTGTACTCACTGCTGCTGCCCTCAGCAACAGCCGATGCAAGGCTTCGGGCTTAACATCAAAGCATTCGCCTAGCGGCGCGCTTAGCTGCTAGGTGGAATCCTGTATAAACACTCTCTCGTTTAAGCCCGGCGCGCACTCCCGATGCCATGGCGGACGCATCCAGTGGCCCCAGATGTTCGCGAGGAACAGACTGGGTCAGTGACATCTCGGCAACTGAGCCAATTCGGCGTCGACACCAATAGACAATGCTCTTGATTGCCAGTAAAACGTCGCCCTCCATGACAGAATGCGACGGTAGTGGCAGAGTAATCGACCTATGATCCGCAATCATTCATACATGGAGCGCTACAGATGCGGTATTTGCTGGTTCCAACAATTGCTCTTCTGGTCGCAACCTCTGGATCATGGGATATCGGCCCTAGTGTTCGGACAAGATAGTCATCTTCAAATAGCGTTCCGGACCCACTCGATTTTGGTGTCTTTGCCATCCAATCCCCCGATTTACTTCCTGATGCTGCGCAACGCCCCTATGGAAAGCTACGTCATAGCTCCGACACTCTCACGAACGACCCCAGAGCTTCGGCGCAACTGTGCGTCATTTTCCTTCTGCAACCAAGGCTTGCATTTTGCCCCTCAAACGCTAAACCATTGCAAACCCTAAAGCGAATATTGGTAATCGAGAGCGAAGGCCAGTCACGCAAAGCGGGGCTGGGGGGACAAATGGGGGGACATCGACCATCAAAAAAAACAAACCCATATAAATCAAATACTAAAAACACAATAACGCCGCCCACAAGCCGGCTTTTTAATGCCTTCAGAAAAGTGATCAACGACAAAAATCACTCCACTCCTTCAGTATTCAGCGCATAAAACTCCTGCAGCTTGGCTTGCAACAGCTTCTTGTCCGGCAATTGAGTGTGGTACTCCGCGATCAAGGCAGGCGACATTGAGCGGTTCAGGGAGTACTCGACGATTTCGTCCTCTTTGCTCGCGCACAACAATACGCCGAGCGCCGGGTTTTCGTGCGGCTTGCGGACATTGCGGTCCAACGCTTCGAGGTAGAAGTCCATCTTCCCCAGGTATTCCGGCTCAAAGCGCCCAACCTTGAGCTCGATCGCCACCAGGCAGTTCAGCCCACGGTGGAAAAACAACAGATCCAGCGCAAAGTCACGCCCGCCTACCTGCAACGGATATTGAGAGCCCACAAAGCAGAAGTCTCTGCCCAGCTCGATCAGAAAATCCCTGAGTTTGTGCAGCAGACCTCCATGCAGGTCTGTCTCTGCATGACCACGTTCCAGTGCCAGAAACTCGACCACGTAGGCATCCTTGAACACGTCCAGGGCCTGAGGATGAATTTGTCGCAGCGGTGCTGACACTTTTGCCGGGCTGATCACTGAACGTTCAAACAGAGCCGCCTTGAACTGCCGCTCCAGTTCGCGGCTCGACCACTTTTCCTGGATTGCCATGCGCAGGTAAAACTCACGTTCTTCCGGGCGTTTGCTATGGTTGAGAATGATCAGATTTTGGGTCCAGGGTAATTGTGTCAGCAGTGCTGACACTTTTGCATCGTCCCTGTACGCCTCATAGAACTGGCGCATTCGAAATAAATTTCGTCTCGTAAACCCACGCAGTCCAGGCTGTGTACGCTCAAGGTGCGTAGCCAACTGGGCGACGACTCCATCACCCCACTCTGCTGCTTCAATTTTGCAACTGATGTAGGCCCCGACTTGCCAGTGCAGTTCAATCAGCTCGGTGTTGACCGCCTGCATGGCGCGATGTCTTGCGGTCACGATCAGTAGGGTAATTTCGCTGAACGCTGAATCGAGAGAGGTATTGCAGGAAAGATCATTCACGTAAGGGCATTTCCATATCAGTGGGCGGGCCCTTTCAATTACTCCTGATAACGGCGCATGAACATTCACAATGTATATCTGCATGAAACAAAGCTACTGCCCCGTCATCGCGCCCAGAGAACACTTGCCAAGCCAAATGGGGCAAGGCTAAATCCACCCCGTTCAAAGACCGCTACCTTTACCCGGAAAAAGCTCTGCCGGTCGGATTTCGCTTTCAAGCTCAACGGGAACCTTCGCAATGGATCTGCACATCCCGACCCTGCTGGTAGTCTCGGTCTTCGTTTTCATTCTGATGGGTTTGTTGACCTGTCATGCCTGGTGGCGTGAAACCCGTGAGCGGCCTTTGGCCTATCTGGGGGCAATGATGCTGCTGGCCGCTGTTGGTGTGGTGCTGGTCAGTTGGCGGGGTTGTGGGGTCGATATTGTCCCTCTCGTTTTCGGCAACGTGGCCCTGTTGCTGAGTGCCGCAATGAACTGGACTGCCATGCGCGTGTTTGTCGGGCGTGCACCGTCGCTGCCAGGAATCTTCGCTGGAGCAGGCACCTGGCTGATCCTGTGCCTCATTCCCGCGTTCTATGACGCGATGCCCGTGCGAGTCGTGGCGTATTCACTGCTGGCGGCCGGTTACGGCGTGCTCACGGCAGCGGAGTTCTGCCGCAGCCGGAAAAAGCTTGAAGTCGCGTACATGCCGGCGCTGGTGCTGACGCTGTTGCACACGGCTTTCTATATCGTTCGCAGCGTGATCGATAAGAGCCTGCCTCTGGATCAGGCTCTGTCAGGCATCGGCGATGGCGTACGTTTTTTCTCCTTCATGCTGTTCGAATCCATGCTGTATGTCATCGGGATCGCTTACGTGACGCTGGCCATGGTCAAGGAGCGCGCGGAACTGAAGTTCAAGGCTGCCGCGTTTTGTGATCCGCTGACCGGGATCGGCAACCGGCGCGCCTTCATGTCCCACGGCGAACGCTTGTTGGCCCACTGCAAGCGCCAGGAAAAGTCCGCAGCGTTACTGCTGTGCGACCTTGATCACTTCAAGCGTCTGAATGACAGCTTCGGCCATCCGATGGGGGATCAGGTGCTGATCGCATTCAGTCGAATTCTGGCAAGTCATCTGCGCACTCACGATGTGTTCGGTCGTATCGGTGGAGAAGAGTTTGCCTGCCTGCTCCAGGAGGCCGATGAGCAGGAGGCGGTTCTGGTGGCCGAACGTATGCGCCGAGCATTTTCTCAGCTGTCGATGCTGGAGCCGGGGATGCTCAGTGTCAGTATCGGCGTCGTCACCACTCGTGAATCGGGCTACGACCTTTCGAGCCTGCTTTCACAGGCAGATGAAGCCCTGTATGGCGCCAAGCATCACGGGCGTAATCGTGTGCAAACGCTGCGCAAGTTGTACCTCAACCTCACGGATAGCTGAACGACTTCACCAGCGTCAGTTCGCCCACCGCCCGCATCGGCACCAGAAAGGACTCCATTTTCTCGCTCGGTGTGCCTTCCTCGGTAATCACCGTCACCTGCGCCGTGGTCAGCGGTTGCACCGCATCCGCTTGCCCTTCTTCATCGCTGCGATACCCGCCTCCGAAGTAGTTCACATACACCAGATACTGCCCCTTGATCGGCGCGGGCATGGCGAAGATTTCCGGACCGTAGCCGGTGGTAACGTCGACATCGAGTGCCGCTCCGTTGGCGACGGCACGCTCGCCGTACCAGATGTGGGCGCCGTCGGGGGTGATCAGGTGCAGGTCCAGGTCGGTGCCGTCGCTGTCCCACGCCAGCAATACGCGGAGTTTGGCCGGGGTGGCGCCGCCGCTGCTGTTGAGGAACTGCGTGCGGTGCCGTTGCTGGCCATCGGGGCTTCGCACTTCGACACTGTTGCTGCCGTCAGGAAATGAGAATGGTCGGTCGAAGCGGCCGGCGGGATCGATTTTCAGGGGCATGCTGACGCCGTTGACGATCAAACGACCGGGCTCTGTGGATTTGGGTGTGCCTTTGATCTGGCCGCTGATGCGTGCGGTCTTGGCCTGCCCCGCCGGGGTGTTCACCGACGAGGCCGGGTAGTTGACGGTCTGACGAAAACTTTCGCCTTCACCGTCAGGGGCACCACTGCGCCAGCCGCCGACGGGCGTGTCGAGTTTGACGCTGTCTGCTGCCGAAGCCCATGGCAACGCCGTCAGGGACAGAAGAAACAGCATGAGCTGTGGATAACGGAGTTTCATGGACTATTCCAGCAAGAGGTGGCGGGCGAGCCCTTCGATGTAGGTTTCATCCTGGCCGTTGGGATGCGCTTCGAAGGCCAGGTGCAGGTATTCGTGGGTCAGGTCGAGTCGGTCTTGCAGCGACAGCACGCCGCGCACATAAATGCGCTGGCGTTCGCGGTCAACGTAGGGCCGGCCGAACGCCAGGCGGCACACGGCGAAGCTGCTGACTTCGTTGTAGCCGGTTTCGCTTTCCAGGCGCGGGCGCCAGGTGCGGCGCTGCGTTTTCAGCCAGTCTTGGGCGGCGGGCAGCGCTTCGCAGGAAGCGACCGGATTGTCCCAGCGGCTGAGGCTGGCGCGTGGGTAAGCGTGGAGCAGGATCGCGTCGTAACGTTGGCCAGCGCTGGCTTGCTCGACGGCTTGCTGCCAGGACAGTTTGTCCGGACCTGGTTGATCGGAATGGTAGGTGACGGTGCTGCCCGCCAGCACCAGGTCGCTGGTCCACGCGGCGATGTTGCGCGACTCGGCGCTGGCCGGACGCGGTGCAACGCGCTGACGGCTGCTGCTGTCGTCGATACTCAGGCAATCGCCATGACGCGTGGCGTTTTGCAGCAGGTATGTGCGGATGGCCACGGCCAGGGCTTTGGCGGCTTCAACCGGTTCGGCGCTGGCTTCACGTTGCAGAACCCGGGCGACGTATTCTTCGCGATCCACACGGGCAACGAGCGTGTCGTTCAGCAGAAAAAGTTCGCCGTCGCTGTGAATATCCAGCGCGTTACCGTTCATGAACTCGACACGATAAGCGCCCCGCAAGACGCCAGCGGCTACCACGCTTTCGCCCGACAACACGCGCCGCAGCGGGTATCGCGAAAACAGCCCGACTTCAACACAACGGTCCGCATCGGCCGGCCATTCAACCGGAATGACCGACGCCAACGCCGGCGCATAGTCACGCAAAACCCGCTGACTGGTCCCGCGCCCACCGGCCCAGATCGGCTCTGCGTCTGCCGTCCAGCCGGCAAACCCGCCCTGACGTGATGCGGCATCCTGATCCCCCAACCAGCTCCAGGTTTTCACCCGCAAGCGGCTGCCGAGTTCGCCTGCGACATTGCCATCCGCCGCATTCAGTACCACATCGAGCAACACACGCCGGGCCTGATCCTGTGCCGGCATGACCGCCAGCACCTTCAACAGCGCCGCCACCGAAACCCGTGTGGCCGGTTGCAGCGAAGGTAAATCGAGTAGCCATTCCGGTGCTTGCCGCGCCTGCCAATACACCCGCCAATCGGCGTCCTTGATGCCCAACCGCGCCGGTTCGAAATACAAACCACAGGATTTCACCAGCGCCTGATCCCGTTCGATCTTGCCGCCCGATGTGCAGCAGTAAACTTCTTCCTTCGACTGCCCACGACATTCATAGGCCGGTTCTCGTGCGCCGGTATCCACCAGCCAGGCATAGACAAACAACTTCCACACACTGCCCAGCGGCGCCTGCAAATCTGCGGGCAACGGCTCGCGAGAGATCGCTTGAGCACGATTCAACGACAACAATTCGCCCTTGAATGCCACGCGTAGCGGTTCGTCCTGCGCCATTGCCAGCGCAGGAATCAAACACAACAGCCACCCGAGCAGAGGCCGCCACACGTCAGTGAACCGTGACCTGACCGAGGGCCGGTTTCTGTTCCCGGGCCTGATGTTGTGGCGCATAGACCTGAGTGAAACGCACCGGCGGCAGGTTGAACTGGCCTTTTTGCGAGAAGCGCACCAAATGCCGCAGACGCAGTTCACCGCTCAAGGCATCGAGCGGAATGGCGTAGGCCATTTGCCCCGGCTCGAAACGTGCCTTTTCCAGTGCGCTCGGTTCGGTGCCGGCCTTGCCCATGAGCTTGATGCCCCAGGTCGTACGCTCGACATCTGCGCCCGGTGGCAACGGCACTTCGAGCATGCCGTAGCGCAGCGGTTTGGCGGCTTTGCTGGTGACGATCACTTCGTCCAGATACAGGCTGTCGCTGGACAGCGGCGCGCTGCCGCCCGCTTCCAGTTTGAAGGTGAATGCTTCATCTCCCGGCACCAGACGCGACAGACGACGGGTGATGGTGACCGCCATCGGATCGACCACCGCTTGTTGGCTTTGGAAGCTCAACGCGGCACGCAGCGGACGCTCTTGCACCCCGGTCAGTGACAACACGGCTGGCACCGGCGCAGCCCCCTGCCACGTCCAATACATTTCACCGGAAGCGCCATGCTGCTTCTTCCAGCCGTCACCCGGCGCGAGTGCGATCGTAGGCGACGCCTGTTCGATACTGCGTTGCAGCCAGGTAAGCGCCAGCGCACGTTCCAAAGTTGATTGCTGCGGCAACAGGCGTTGCAACAATGCTTGAGCATGAGCCTGATCGAACGGTTGCAGCGACAGGCTCAGCGCTTCGGCAAACGGTTGGGAACTGACCGCCAATCGTTGCTGCGCATCGGCCAGTTGCCGGTTGAAAGTCTCTGGCAGAGCGACCTTGGATTGTTTGGCCAAGGAGGCCGTCAACACACGTGCGGCGGCCAGACCGAGAGCAGAATCCGGGTCGCTCATGACGAGGCTGTCTTCGCCATCCTCCATCAGGTTCGCGGCAGTGCCCTCGCCCGCTTTCGACAGATCATCCATCAAACCGCTGAGCAGCGTATTGACCGGCAATTGCATCTGTTTGGCGAATGAAAGAATCAGCGCACGCTGCAACAACGGCGTGTTCTTCGCCTGTTTCGCGTACACCTCCAACACACGCTGCCAATGCTCCGGCGGCAGGCTCAGCTCCAACACCTGGCTGGCGTGCCAGTCGGCGTAATACGCGTAAGCGGTGAGGAACGCATCCGGCTCGCCGTCCATGCCCCACCAGGTGAACGCGGCCGACGGACCGGCCATTTGCACCAGACGCAATCGGCTGTTCTGCATGATCAGGCGCAAGCGATCGCGGACCTGAGGATTGGCTGCCAAGGTCGGGTAAGCGATGCTCAGCGGCAACAGGCGACTGGCCGTTTGCTCGACGCCGCCGTAGGGATAACTCAGCAGATCATCCAGCGCCGAGCGGAACAGTGCTTGCGGGCTGTCGTCCAGCCGCAGGCGGATGTCCGTTGCATCGGCCGGCAAGGTCAACGGTGTATCGCCGGTGGCGACGTCCAGGTTTTGGCTTTGCGTGACCTGCCAGCCTTCACCGGTCGCCGTCAGTTGCACGGCCAAGGCATCCGCGGGTTTGCCGTCCAGCAGCAACTCGGCGGTCCACTCACCGCTGGCCAGCGGGAATGCCCGCAAGGCGATGTAATTGATGCCGCTATTGAGCGTGACGGGCAGGCGCTGTTCGGAGCCCGCGTAACGGGTCACCAGTTCGGCCTTGACCGGTTTTTCGGCCTGACTGAACGCGAACACACCGAGGTCCGGTTTGTCACCGCTGCGGAATCGGGTCGGGCCGCTCCACTTCAGGTACAGCGGTTTTGCCGAGCGCACGAATTGTTTCTTCTGCCCGACCTGTCCGTCATCGGCGATGGCCCGCGCCGTGATGCGCCAGCGGGTCAGCGAGTCAGGCATCTTGAAGGTGAAACGGTTTTTTCCATTGGCATCGGTCAGCAACTCCGGTTGCCACGCAGCGGTGTCGACGTCTTCGCGACGCGGCCGCTCCAGCACTTTCACTCCGCGCTCGCTGCGATTAGCTTTACCCGGCGCACCTGGGCTGCCCGGTAATGCCACGTCGTAACTGATGAACGACAGGCTGGCGCTGGTGCGCACGTTGTTGCGTCGAGGATGGTAGAAAAACTGGTCGATGGTCGGCGCCACTTCCGGTTGCAGCGCGTAGACCATTTCGTCGACCACGCTGACGGTCAGATGCGCCGGAATCGGTTTGCCGGCGAACAGTGTGGTCAGGTCCACCGAGACCGTTTCGCCCGGCTGATAGGTCTCTTTATCCGTCGCGATGGCCACGTCGATCTGCGGCGTTATCACCTTGATGCCGGCGTTCTGGAAGCTGTACTGACCGCCCTTGGTGTAGAGCACCGAGAACGTCAGGTTCGGCGCAAAACCGTCCCGCACAGGAATGCGTGCGCGGTATTGGGTGTCGCTGAGCTTTTCCATCTTCAGCCAGTCCCCGCCCTTGGACAGCAGCGCGGTGGCTTCGACCTTGTCGCGTTCCAGCGACAGCAGCGCATCACTGATCGGCTCGGGAAACGTGATCAACGCCAGCGCTTCATCGCCAGCCTTGTACTCGGGTTTGTCGAGGACGATTTCCACGGTGCCGGGGACCGCTTTGACACCTTCACCCGTGACCGAATGTCCGGTCGCGCCGAGCGTGCGGCCATGGTCATCGCGCAGTGTCAGGTTGTAAGTGCCGGGACGCTCGAAGGCCAGGGTGAAGCCTTTGTCGGTTGCCGCCAGTTTGCCTTCGCCCGTGCTCTGATCTTCCAGGCGGACCCAACCGTAACTGCTTGGCGTCACCGCTTGCGCCTGCTCGCCTTCGCGGGCGTAGCTGAACCCAACCTTGTCGCCCACCGCGCTGAACCGTTGCGGCGCGCTCAAACGGAAATTCGCCGCACCGCGATCGATGAGGATTTCCTTGGTGGTCTTGACCCGATACGCCGCACCATCACTGGCGAAAACAGTGAGCATGTAGCGGCTCGGTTTTTCAGCCGCCGGCAGATCGAGCGTCGCGTTGCCTTTGGCGTCGGTGGTCAGTTCCGTGCTGGTCAACTCCACCGGGAATTGCCCGAGGTATTGCAGTTCGTTGTCGACCATCGACAGTTGCTGGGCGCGCAGGCTCAAGCTCAACTTGGCATTCGCCACCGGTTTCCCGTCCGGGTACAACAGCACCAGATTGCCCTTGACCGGCTCGCCGGTGCGGTAATCCGGCTTGGCCAGGTTCAGGGAAACCTCGAAGTGCGGCTTGATGTATTCGGCCACGCGGAACGCACTGCTGTAGACCTGATCCTTGTAGCTGAAACGCAACTCGTAGCCACCGGCCACGGCGTTGTCCGGCAACTGAAAGCGACCCTGGGTGCCAGCCTTGGAATCCAGTTTCAGGTCGAGAGACTGCAGTGCCGTACCCGTCGCATCCAGCACGGTCACGTTGACGTCGGCAGCGGTGGGCTGCACCGAATCCCGAGCATTCTTGAACTCGCGCCCGACGATTTTCAGCGACACCCAATCCCCCGGCCGGTACAGCGGCCGGTCGGTGAAGGCATAGAGTTTGGTGTCGTAGATTTCACTGTCGTAGTAGAAGTTTTCCGAGACGAACACCCCACCCTCTTCGTCCTCACCAATCACGAACGAGCGCTCGGGGCTGACGTGTTTCAGGCGCAGCAAACCGTCGGCATCGGTGGCACCGCTGCTCATCACGCCGAGGCCATCGGTCCACAACACATTGACCTTGGGCACCGAGCTGCCTTCGTGTTTGCGCGCCGCCCACACCAGCAATTCGTCACCGGCGATCTTGCTGACCGCCACGGTGTTTGAGACGAAGACCATGGTGGTCGCGCGGTACTTGCCGATCAACGCTTCCACCAGATACAGACCCGGTTTCAGGTTGCCCAACGGGATATACACGTTGCCCGGCGCCTCACTGACAAACTCACTGGAAGACCCTGCCAGGTTAACGCCCGCTGGCGGCTGAATCGGCTTGGCTTGCCACAGTGGATAACGGAACTGGCTGACCACCGGCAAACCCGGAATCAGTGCAAATTGCGGCTGCGCGTCGTAGGGCGTTGGCGCGACCATGGCGTTGCCCATCTTCAGTTCCGGCACTTCCTCGGTGACCTGTTGACGCGACTCGTAGGAAAACGCCCGCTGCATCACCCGACGGGATTTGCGGTACCAGTTGTCCCACAGGTAAGCCAACGTATTGGACAATCCTTCACCCTTGAACTGGCCGTCACTGACCACGCGGTGCAGGTTCTTTTGGCGCTTGAGGAAATCCAGCGGCTTGTCGATGCGATACACCCGAATGTCGGCGCCACCGTACGGTTCCATGCGATAGCGCCGGTAGTCACGACCCGGCGCCTCGAGGCGCACCATCGCCTGTTCATCGCTGGCGAAACTGCTGTCGGCCAGCAGGAAAAAACTTTCGCCCGCCACCGGCGTGTAGCCGCTTGGCTCGACGGTGTCGTCGGCATTGACCGCCGAGAACGGCAGTATCAACACCAACAGCAGAGACAGAAAACGCAGCATGCGGGCACCGGTCATTGGGAGAGAAAATTCAGTCGATAGACGCCGATGAAGTTGGGGTTGGCTGCATCGGGTATCCATCGCGTGTCCTTCCATGTCATGAGTTGCTGCAGGCTTGCCGAACGCATGCCGTTGTCGGTGGGGGTGGTGGAGCCGGTGTGATAGGCGATGTAGCGGCCCATCCAGATCATCAGGTGCTGATCGTCGCCCTGATCGAAAAACATCAGGTCGCCAGGACGAGCTTGAGACACATCGCGACTGACCAGATGACTGTTGAACTGAATCAGTTTGATCGCGTTGACATACGGCCCGACCTTGCCGCCGCCCTGCTGCCATTGCTGGGCGAGACGACGCTGGGCATCGCTCAGTTGCAACTCCGGCGGCAGGTAGCGATTGGACAGGCCATTGCTGCGCAGCCATTTGTCGTCATGGATTTTCAGCGCTTCATTGGCGGCAAACCGCACCAGCCCGGCGCAGTCCTGTTGATACCAGCGCGGGCTCGGGCCCTGGCTCAATTGCTCCTGGGCGATGCGCACAAACCAGGCGCGGAAGACCTGGGATTGCTGCGGGTCGAGCGCGGGCGCTTCGATGGCCCGGGCGCCGGCACTCAGCAGCAAAGCGAGTAAACCAAGGCTGCGGATCAGTGCGCTCACAGGGCTTTCCATTCCAGCGGCAGCCATTGCCAATGGCCGTCGGGCTCACTGCCTTCGGGCAAGGTCAGCGCATATTTGCCGTAACCGCCGAGCTTGCGCAGTTTCGGAATCAGGTAGGTTTGCGCGGCGTTGAAGAACACCGGTTCCATGTCTTGGGGCAGGCTGTCGAGGGTTTCCTGCTGCATCAGTTGCGCCATGGATTCCGGGCCGAAGTACACCGGCATCAGCAGGTCTTTGGGCACCACATCGGCCATCGGTGGGAAGCGTTTATCGAGGGTGCCGAGGGCCTTGTCGACGAGTTTGTCGTCGAGGGAAAACAGCAGCGTCGAACCGTGCCGCGCCAGACTCACACGCATGAATGCCTTGCCGCTGATCGCCTCCGGATTCTCGGCGTCCTTGGCTTTGTACGGGCCAAAACTGGAACTGACTTGCCGCTGCCACTGATGGCTCTGCGCTTCCTGTTTTTCCACAACCGGGAACACGTGCTCGTCGACGTTGCTTTCATAGGCACCGACCATCGAACCAAACAACTGGCCCAGATCGCCATCGAGTTTGTCGCCATCCTCATCATTCAGACTGGCCACCAGCAACGGCGTGTACAGCCGCGAGTCGGCGTACCAGCACAGGCCCGCCGCGCCGGCCATCTGTTCGGTCAACGCTTTGGCCACGCGGTCTTCGGCACCGAGTTTCACCAGCAGCGGTTTCTGCTGTTCCGCCGCCAGCGGTAGCGCTACGCAAGCGCTGGCGCCCATGGGCATGGCTTGCCAGATCGGCTTGAAATCGAAGTCGGGTTGATTGTCCAGCTCGTCCATGGCCAGAAAGCTGTGCCAGCCCTTGTCGTCCATGTCGAAACGCAGGCCGGCGAAATTTGGAATGAAACGCTGATACCCCATGGCCAACACACTGGCATTGACCGACAGGCGTTGCTTCACGTCCGGCGCGCGGGGTGGCAGGCCGAAGGCTTCGGGGAACAGTTTTTCGCCGTTGAGCAACGCGGCAAGTGCGGTAGTCGAGACACCGCCTGGTTCCGCGACGGCACCGCCTTGAGGGTCGTAGAGTTTCGCCGGATTGGACAACACCACCAGTTTGTCGCCATGGGAAGCGAACAGCAGCGCCTTGCTGGCGTTGTAGTTGAGTTGATAGAGCGCCACATCGTCGGCACCGACTTTCACATCTGCGATTTTGCTCAGCTGCGAATCATCCAGCGCCACTTTCGCCAGCGGTTCCAGCACCTTGGCCAGGCCGCCACGATCCATCACCAGCAGGAAATCCTTGAGCCGGCCATCCACTCCGCGCCACAACGCCACATCTGCCGGTTGATCGAACAGTTGCTCGATCAGCGTGTCCTGAAACTTCAGGTCATGCTCGTAAATGATCCGCCGCAAGCTGCCGATCAACCCGAGGCGATCGGCGTGGGTTTCGTAGTAGAAAACAAAATCCTCAGTCAGGGTTTCCTTGAGGAACGGCACGGCCAGCAGGTCCTTGGGCAACTGGCTCAAGGAATGGGTTTCGAGCAAACCGTCGGGGCGGCTCATGCCGAGTTTTTCCGCCGCCAGTTGCGGTGCCGGGGCTTTGTTTTTTTGCATCAGCCAGCCCATGCCGGCGACCACGCCCGCGACCAGGCACAGCCCGACGACAATGGCTGGCCAACGGCGGGACGGTTTGGCGGCCGGCGTTGCAGTGTTTTCGCTCATATTCACAAAACCCAGTTCATCCGTGGAGCGGGATGCTTAATAGTTGAAAGTCTTGACCAGCAGCAGGTCACCGATCGCGCGCAGGGGCACGATGAAGGTCTCGCGTTTTTCGTCGACGGTGTTTTCGTTGAGCACCAGGTTGATCTGTGAAGTGATCACCTCGTTCTGGTTGCCGGCCTCATCGAAGTTATAGCCGCCGCTGCCGAAGTTGCCCCAGTAGTTCACGTAAACCAGATAGGTGCCGTGCAGCGGTGCGGTCATGGTGAACATTTCCGGACCCGGGCCGTCGACGCCGTCCGGGTCGAGGCCACCGCCGTTGGTCAAGGCCGAGTGGGCCCAGAACGCATGCTGACCGTCAGGTGTGACGATATGCAGATCGAGCTCGGCTTTCGGATCGTCCCAACCCAGCACCACACGAATCCGTGCAGGCGTGCGCAGGTTGTTGGCTTCATAGAATTGAACGCGTTTGAGGGACTGGCCTTCGGCGCTGCGCACTTCGACACTGTTGGAACCGGCACCGAACGCGTACGGTCGGGCAAAACGACCTTGATCGTCGGTATACAGGTTCAAGGGATTGCCGTTGACCGCCAGGGTGTGTGGCCCGCGCGGGGTGCCAAGGGCCTTGAGTCTGCCTTCGATCATCGTGCGATTGCGCTGCACGCCCCGATCAATCGGCGGCGTGGGATAGGCGACTCGCGGGTTTTCGCTACGGTCCAGCAAACCGTTGAAACGCCAGCCGCCCACCGGTTCCGACAACTCGGCACTCGCCGCGGCC
Source organism: Pseudomonas sp. Irchel s3f7 (assembly GCF_900187615.1). Lineage (GTDB taxonomy): Bacteria > Pseudomonadota > Gammaproteobacteria > Pseudomonadales > Pseudomonadaceae > Aquipseudomonas. The sequence goes on from NZ_FYDO01000006.1 coordinate 215,279, forward strand.
GCAAGCATTGGCGCGCAGGCCAGCCCGATCAGCAACAAAAGAAATGAGCGCATGCGACGCCTCCTGCCATGCATGACGAAACCTTGCGCCCGATCCTCGGCGCGTTACAGAGGTGAATACTGCGTTTCGTCTGAAAGACCCATAAGTGTCGGGTCGTAGATAGAGCGAAGGTTAGCCACTGGGATGTTTTTTAACAATCGGATGTGTCTCAAAGTGCGCATGGATTCACGACCTGTGGTGGGCGCAGTACGCGCTATCAGATTCGCTATCCTGATAACTCGCCACTGTAGGAGCTGCCGAAGGCTGCGCCTACAAGGAGAGTGCGTCGCCGTGAGTTTGCCCATGAACCCCCTATCTGCTAGTGTCGCGCCGGTTTAACGTCAACCGGAAATCGCCGCCATGGCCCGCAAAAAAGCTGCACTGGATTTCGAACAATCCCTCGCCGACCTGCAAACGCTGGTGGAGCGTCTGGAGAATGGCGAATTGTCGCTGGAGGACTCGCTGGCCGCTTTCGAGCAAGGTATCGGTCTGACCCGCGATTGCCAGGCGGCGCTGGCCCAGGCCGAGCAAAAGGTTCAGGTGCTGCTCGAGCGTGATGGCGAGCTGGCCGAGGAACCCTTCGACGCGGATCAACCAGAATGATCGCAGCGTACTCGGCAAGCAGTCAGGCCCGCGTCAACGCAGCCCTGGAAACCCTGTTCACCGCCCCAAGTCCAGAGCTGGCGCGACTGTACGAAGCCATGCGCTACAGCGTGATGAACGGCGGCAAACGCGTTCGTCCGTTGCTGGCCTACGCCGCGTGCGAAGCGTTGGGCGGCAAGCCCGAGCAAGCCAACGGCGCAGCCTGTGCCGTGGAGCTGATCCACGCCTACTCGCTGGTGCATGACGATTTGCCGGCCATGGACGATGACGACCTGCGTCGCGGCCAGCCGACCACCCACAAGAAATTCGACGAAGCCTGCGCGATCCTCGCCGGTGACGGCTTGCAGAGCCTGGCCTTCAGCGCCCTGCTCGACCCGCGCCTGAGTTCATCGGACGCCGAGATCCGCCTGCAAATGGTCAGCGCCCTCGCACTGGCCGCAGGCCCGGCGGGCATGGTCGGCGGTCAGGCCATCGACCTCGGCTCGGTCGGCCTGAAGCTGGATCAGAAAGCCCTTGAATACATGCACCGGCACAAGACCGGCGCGCTGATCGAGGTCAGCGTCAAACTCGGCGCCCTGGCCAGTGGCCGTGCCGAGGAGGACGAGCTGAAATACTTGCAGACTTATGCACAGGCCATCGGCCTGGCGTTCCAGGTCCAGGACGATATTCTCGACGTCGAAAGCGATACCGCCACCCTCGGCAAACGCCAGGGCGCCGACATCGCACGGGACAAACCGACCTACCCGGCCCTGCTCGGTCTTGAAGCCGCCAAGGCCTACGCCCTGGAACTGCGCGATCAGGCCCTGCACGCGCTGCGACCGTTTGACGCGGCGGCCGAGCCGTTGCGCGATCTGGCCCGTTATATCGTCGATCGCCGCAGCTGACGGCGATTGCGCCAAAAAAGACCTACGCGTGGGCAGGGGGCGATGCATCAGGTAAACTGCCGCATCTTTTATACCTATAACGATTCGCCTGATGCCCACGACGTTTCATGAGATTCCCCGCAAGCGCCCAACCACGCCCCTGCTCGACCGCGCGAATACGCCGGACGGCCTGCGCCGGTTAGGCGAAGCCGAGCTGGAAACCCTGGCCGATGAGTTGCGCCTGGAATTGCTCTACACGGTCGGCCAGACCGGTGGGCATTTCGGTGCCGGGCTGGGCGTGATCGAGCTGACCATCGCATTGCATTACGTCTTCGACACCCCGGACGACCGGCTGGTGTGGGACGTGGGTCATCAGGCTTATCCGCACAAGATCCTCACCGGTCGCCGCGAGCGCATGGTCACTCTGCGCCAGAAAGACGGCATTGCCGCTTTCCCGCGCCGCTCCGAGAGCGAGTACGACACCTTCGGCGTCGGCCACTCCAGCACCTCGATCAGCGCAGCGCTGGGCATGGCCATTGCCGCCCGCCTGCAAAACAGCGATCGCAAAGCCATCGCTGTGATCGGCGACGGTGCGTTGACCGCCGGCATGGCGTTCGAGGCGCTGAACCATGCGCCGGAAGTGGACGCCAACATGCTGGTGATCCTCAACGACAACGACATGTCGATCTCGCGCAACGTCGGCGGCTTGTCGAACTACCTGGCGAAGATCCTTTCCAGCCGCACCTACGCGAGCATGCGCGAAGGCAGCAAGAAAGTGCTGTCGCGCCTGCCCGGTGCCTGGGAAATCGCCCGCCGTACCGAAGAATACGCAAAAGGCATGCTGGTCCCCGGCACGTTGTTTGAAGAACTCGGCTGGAACTACATCGGCCCGATCGATGGCCACGACCTGCCAACCCTGATCGCCACCCTGCGCAACATGCGCGATCTGAAGGGCCCGCAGTTCCTGCATGTCGTCACCAAGAAAGGCAAAGGCTTCGCCCCGGCAGAAGTCGACCCGATCGGTTACCACGCCATCACCAAACTCGAACCGCTGGGCGCCCCGGCCGTTGCGCCGAAAAAGGCCAGCGGGCCGAAGTACTCCGGCGTGTTCGGTGAATGGTTGTGCGATATGGCGGCTGCCGACTCGCGACTGGTGGGCATTACCCCGGCGATGAAGGAAGGCTCGGACCTGGTGGCGTTCAGCGAGCGTTTCCCGCTGCGCTACTTCGACGTGGCGATTGCCGAGCAGCACGCGGTGACGTTTGCCGCCGGCATGGCCTGCGAAGGTGCGAAACCGGTGGTGGCGATCTACTCGACGTTCCTGCAACGCGGTTACGACCAACTGGTGCATGACGTTGCGGTGCAGAACCTCGACGTGCTGTTCGCCATCGACCGCGCCGGTCTGGTGGGCGAAGACGGCCCGACTCACGCCGGCAGCTTCGACCTGTCCTATCTGCGCTGCATCCCCGGCATGCTGGTGATGACCCCGAGCGATGAGAACGAACTGCGTAAAATGCTCACCACCGGTCACCTGTACAACGGCCCGGCGGCGGTGCGCTACCCACGCGGCAACGGCCCGAACGCGACGATTGAAAAAGACCTCGAACCGATTGAAATCGGCAAGGGCGTGATTCGCCGTCAGGGCAGCAAGGTCGCCCTGCTGGTGTTCGGCGTGCAACTGGCCGAGGCACTGAAAGTCGCCGAGAAGCTGGATGCGACCGTGGTCGACATGCGCTTCGTCAAACCACTGGATGAAGAGCTGGTACGCGAAATCGCGGCCAGCCATGATCTGTTGGTGACCGTCGAAGAGAACGCAATCATGGGCGGTGCCGGTGGTGCTGTCAGCGAATTCCTCGCCCGCGAGAACATCCTCAAGTCGATGCTGCACCTGGGCTTGCCGGACATCTACGTCGAACACGCCAAGCCTGCGCAAATGCTGGCCGAATGCGGGCTGGATGAAGCCGGGATTGAAGCGTCCATTCGCGAACGCCTGCAACTGCTCAACCTCTAACCCCGATACCACACCTGTAGGAGCCGGCTTGCTGCGGGCGGCGTTCCGACGATGGCGCGTCCAAGGACGCCATCGCTGGCAAGCCAGCTCCTACAGGGACTGTGTACTCCTGCGTTTCTACGAAAAAACTATGAATTTCTTCCGCCTCGCCCTGACGCTGACCCTGCTGCCAGCCGGCCCACTGCTGGCCGACACCTTCGAACGCGATCAAGCCCTGAAACTGCCCGACGTGCTGATCAGTGCCAACCGTCAGGTCGAAGCGCGCAACGACAGCAGCGCCGCCAATACCGTGTTCACCCGCGAAGACATCGACCGCCTGCAACCCAACAGCGTCACCGACCTGCTGCGTCGCGTGCCTGGCGTTCAAGTGGCACAAAGCGGCGGACGCGGCAGTTTGCCGGGGGTCTACATCCGAGGCACTCAATCGGCGCAGAGCCTGGTGCTGGTGGACGGCCAACGCATCGGCAGCTCGACCTCCGGCGACAGCAACCTGCAACACATCAACATCGAACAGGTCGAGCGCGTGGAAGTGTTGCGTGGCTCCCGTTCGGTGATTTATGGCAGCGATGCAATTGGCGGGGTGATCCAGATTTTCACCCGCCGTGGCGGCGAACCCGGGTTGCGACCGCAGCTTCATGTCGGCGTTGGCAGCAACCAGACGTGGGAGCGCAGCCTCGGCTTGTCCGGTGGCGATGAACAAACCCGCTTCAACCTCGGCGCCAGCCTTGATGAGACCGCCGGGATCAACCGCACCCACGAGTCGTATCCGAGTGATGGTGACCATGACGCGTACCGCAACAAATCGTTCAGCCTGAGCCTGAGCCATGCTCTGAACGACGACGTCGAAATCGGCGCCAACGTGTTGGAGAACCGTGGCAAGAGCGAGTTTGATAGTCCGTTCGGCCGTTACGACTACGTCACGGGCAACTCTTATCAACAGCAGCCCTACAACGAATTCGATATCAGCAGTGTCAGCAGCTACGTCGACGCCCGGGTCAACGCGGCGTGGAATACCCGCGTCGAACTCGGCCACAGCGAAAACCGCGAGAAGACGCTGGACAAGCTCAGCGATGAACGCAGCGTGTTCAACACCTACCGCGACTCGGTGAACTGGCAGAACGATCTGACCCTCACTGAGCGCAACAGCCTGATGATCGGTGGCGACTGGTACGAGGACCGGATCAACAGCAGCACTGCGTTCGATGAAGACAGTCGCTGGAACCGCGCGGCATTTATCCAGCATCGCTATCGGGCCGACCGTTTTTCCACGGAGCTGGGCTTGCGTCACGACGACAACCAGCAGTTCGGCAGCCAGAACACCTGGAGCGGCACCTTCACCCTGCCGCTGAATCCGGACAACGAAGTGTTGCTGAGTTACAGCGAAGGCTTCCGCGCGCCGACCTTCAACGACCTGTATTACCCGGATTACAGCAACCCGGACCTGAAGCCCGAGACGTCGAAAAGCTATGAACTGCAATGGCGCAGTCAGCTGACCGAGAACAGTCGCCTGGAGGCTTCGCTCTACCGGACAGACCTCGAAGACGCGATCATCTTCGGTAGCAATTCACAGCCTGAAAACGTCGCCTCGGCACGAATCAACGGCTTCGAAGCCGCGTTGAAACAGGAGCTGTTCGGCTGGCAGAGCAACCTTGGCGTGGCGGTCATCGACCCACGGGACCGCGACACCGGCCACACCCTGGCCCGCCGCGCACGACGCACGTTGAGCCTGGACCTGGATCGGCAGTTCGATCGCCTGGGCCTCGGCGCCAGTTGGCAAGCGGTCAGCAGCAGCTATGACGATTTGAACAATCAGCAGCCGTTGGGGGGTTATGCACTATTGGGACTGCGCGGCAATTGGGCACTCAATCGTGAAATCAAGCTGGAGCTGAAGGTGGATAACCTGCTGGACAAGGGTTACAGCCGGGCGATGTATAGCCATGAAGGCAGTCAGTACGGGTATCGCGAGGAAGGTCGGGCGTGGATGTTCGGGGTGACGTGGACGCCGGAGATCCACTGAGATCCATTGTAGGAGGCAGTGTGTCGGTACATCGCAACTCAGCGCTCAGGATCGATCAGTTGACACAGCTTTGCAGTCGCCTCGACCATCTGCCCACTCGGCCGCTCCAGGCCTTTGTCTGTCACTAAGCGTAATTGCTGCTGCTTGACCGCCGCTACTTGCGGCCACGCTTTCCACGCCTCGAGCTGCGCCTGATCACTGGACAGAATCACCTCGGGATTGCGCTGAAGCACGGCCTCTACGCTGACTTGCGGTGCTGGCAGCGGCAGATCGGCAAACACGTTCTTCGCCCCGCAGACGTCCAGCGCATCACTGATGATCTGCCCTCCCCCCACCGTGTACAGCGGTCGATCCCAAACTTGATAGAACACGCGTAACGGCACCTCTCGACGATAGCGTTGGCGCAGTTCACCCAGCCGCTGGCGTAAATCGCCGGCCAATGAAATTCCGCGTTCAGGCCGGCCGAGTTGAGCGGCAATGGTCTCGATCTGTGCGGCGAGTTGGTCCAGGCTTTGGGGCTCGACGACGAAAGTCGGGATGTTCAGACGCTTGAGCTGGTCACGCTGGGCCGGGCCGACACTGCCGGGCCAGAGCAACAGCAAATCAGGTTTCAGGCTGAGCAACCGCTCCATGTCCAGCTGACCGTAACGCCCCACCGAGGGCAGGTCCTTGAGTTCTGCCGGGCGCTCACCGGCATCCAGCACACCCACCAAAAGGTCTGCGGAGCCCAGTTCAACGACGATTTCAGAAAGCGAAGGTGCAAGGCTGACAACGCGTTCGATACCGACGGCCGCGTTGCTGATGACCAGCAGCAGAACCGCCAGCCAGACAGGGCGCATCAACCGAGTTGACGCGGAATACGGTAGAGGTAGAACAGCACCGTGGTCGACAGCGCCAGCAGCACCAGCGGTACGGCTTCAAGCCCGACAAACACTGCCAGCGCACCGATCCACGCCGGCAGACCGGCCGCGAGAAATGCCGTGCGGCGCTTGGCCGCCAGGCTGACCCATGCGGCGGGCTCTTCAGGGGTATCGAGGGCTTTCTGGGTGGCGATCAGCGCGTGTTTATAAGCGCCGAAGAACTTCAGGCTGACAAACATCGAGGCCACACCGGCGATGAACAGCGGCATGGCGAGCACCGGCAGGATCGACTCGCTCTGGCCAAACACTGCGTTGATCACGAAGAGAGGCAACAACGCCAGCGCAAGGTATTGCCACCAATTGACGGACAGTCGCCGCCGCACCTGACCGCGGGTCACGCCCGGTCTGCCTCGCCCTGATGCTCATTGCCCATCATGTGGTCGAGCTTGCTGGCCTTGGTCGCCAGGTAGAGTCGGTTATGCGGGTTGTGCCCGGTGTGCAGCGGCACGCGCTCGGCAACCACGATACCCATGTCGGTCAAGGCTTTGACCTTGCGCGGGTTGTTGGTCATCAGGCGCAGGGATTTCACGCCCAGATGCTCCAGCATCGGCAGGCACATGGCGTAATCACGCTGGTCGGCGGCAAAGCCCAGGCGCTCGTTGGCTTCAACGGTGTCGGCACCGCCGTCCTGCAATTCGTAGGCGCGGATCTTGTTCAGCAGGCCAATGCCACGACCTTCCTGACGCAAGTAAAGCAACACGCCACGCCCCTCACGGGCGATGGCCTGCAAGGCCGCCTCCAGTTGCGAGCCGCAGTCGCAACGCTGGCTGAACAAGGCATCGCCCGTCAGGCATTCGGAATGCAGCCGGCCGAGTACCGGGGCACCGTCGGCAAATTCACCCAGGCTCAGCACGACGTGCTCGCGGCCGGTGGCCTCATCGAGAAAACCATGCATGGTGAATTGCGCAAAAGGCGTTGGCAGCTTGGAAGCGGCGACAAAAACGACAGGCACCGGTGTGCTCCTGATTGAAAGATTCTGAAGTTCGCAGAAAGCGGGCATTGTACCAGCAGCTTCCGGCCGACGCTTAGGCTGAATTACCGGCGATAACTATCAAAAAGTTTGATAGCTACAGATCTGCCATCAAGGTAGGCGCTGCAGCAGGCTGCGCCTACATTTGAGGGTCGTCAAACGGATACGGCTGCTTCCAGCGCTCGAAAATCGGTTTGAGCTCGCCGCTTTTCACCAGTTGATCCATGCGCTGGTCGAACAACGCCATCAATGTGCGGGCCTTGTCGGTCTTGGCAAAACACAGATACAGCGGCAGTTCGGCGATATGGGTGCGGCGCAACTGCGACGGATCCTTGGCCCGGTTGAAGACGTAATCGACCTCGGTCTGGGCATCAATGTAAAAGTCCGCGCGATTGTGAGTCAGCATCGACACGATACCGGTGCGCCGGATCACTTCGTCATAGCGGCGCACGTTGGGCAGGTAATTCTGATAGTCGTAACCACGAATCCACGCCAGCCTGTAAAGACCCAGGGTTTCCAGGGTTGGCACCGGACTGCTCGCCAGCCCCAAGGCGTAGATGTGATCCGTGTCGAAGTTCCAACGGGGATAGAGCACGTCTTCGGATTCTTTGCTGTACGAACCGACGCAAGCATCGACCTCTCCACGCTCGGCCAGGCCCATTGAACGCACATAGGGTTCGGTACGAATGTCCACTTTGACACCCGCTGGCTCGAAGACTTGCCGCAGCACGTCCCAACCCAGGCCACGGCCATCGGTAGCGGTGTAGTCTTCCCAATCTTCGCTGGCCAAGTGAATCACGGACGGCGTCGTCGCTTCCCCCGCCTGAACGAGAGAGCAAAACAAGACGAACACCATCGCCATCAAACCGCGCCCAGCCATCCCTGATCCTCCCACTTATCACCCCATGACCCATTCAGGTCAGGCGAACATCCATACCAACCCTTGCATCGCCAACCAGGCAAATACCCCGGCCAGGACGTCATCGAGCATGATCCCGACACCGCCGTGTACATGCCGGTCGATCCAGCGAATCGGCCACGGCTTGAGAATATCGAAGAAGCGGAACATCAGAAAACCCGCGAGCAACCACTGCCAGCCTTCCGGCACCAGCCACAGGGTGATCCACATCCCGACCATTTCGTCCCAGACGATGCCTTCATGGTCGTGTACCCGCAAATCGTCGGCCACTTTGCCGCACAGCCAGAAGCCGAACAGCATCGTGATGCCCAGCATCAGCCAGTAACCCCAATCCGGCAGCATCTGCCAAATCGGGATAAAGGGTAGCGCCACTAACGAACCCCAAGTGCCCGGTGCCTTTGGCAAGGTGCCCGAACCGAAGCCGAACGCCAGAAAGTGCCACGGATTGCGCCAGACCGACGGCGGTACAAACTCTGCCGGGACCTGTTTGGGGTGATCTGTCACGGTGACTCCCGAAAATGTTGATAACCCCGGGTTTGCGGGGTGATGTCTTGTCCGCTGGCATCGAGCAGTGTCACGCCTTGCCCGTTCACGACGCGCCCGATCACATGGATCGGCCAGCCGTCGGCCAGCAAGAGCGGCAATTCGACGGACGGTAGAGTGAAGGCCAGTACGTAATCATCGCCGCCGCTCAGGGCCGCCACTTGTGCGTCCGCTTGACCGAGAAACGCGACCAATGCCGGCGACAGTGGCAAGCGCTCCCGGTCGATGTGAATAGCGACCTTCGAGGCCAGCGCGATATGCCCGCAATCCGCGAGCAGCCCGTCAGAGATATCCATGGCCGACGTGGCCTTGCCACGCAACGCCTGGCCCAAACCAAGCTGCGGTTGCGGTGACCAGTAATGCGCGAGCAACGGCTCGGCAATGCGCGCTTCGGCTGTCCGCAGGCCCAGCACCAATGGCAACGCACCCGCGGCATTGCCCAAATGGCCGCCCACGCACAGCAGATCACCCGGTTGCGCACCGCTGCGGGTCAACGCCAACCCACCCGGCACACGGCCGAACACGGTCATCGTCAGGCTCAACGGCCCGCGGGTGGTATCGCCGCCGACCAACGCCACGCCGCAGCTTTGCGCCATGAGGTTCAAACCACGGGCATAGGCTTGCAGCCAATCGGCAGTCACCGTCGGCAAGGTCAGGGCAAGGGTAAAGGCAATAGGCGTAGCGCCCATGGCGGCCAAGTCGCTGACCGCGACGGCCAGCGAGCGCTGACCGAGCAGAAACGGATCGCAGGGGTCGGCGAAATGCACACCGGCCACCAGCGTATCGGTAGAGATCGCCAACTGTTCCCCCGGGGGAACAGCCAGCAAGGCGCAGTCATCGCCGATCCCGAGAGCAACGCCTTCGCCGCCCTGCGCACAAGGCGCGGCGGCGAAGAAATTGCGGATCAGCTCAAACTCACCCATTGCAGTTGCAAGCGCCGATCAGCGCTTGAACGCCTTGACTTCAGCTTCACGCAGGCGCGGGGCCAGCTTGTCGAGTACACCGTTGACGAACTTGTGGCCGTCGGTGGAACCGAAGACCTTGGCCAGTTCGATACCTTCGTTGATCACAACGCGGTACGGCACGTCGGCGCGCTTGAGCAGTTCCCAGGTGGACAGGCGCAGAACGGCCAGTTCAACCGGGTCCAGCTCTTCGATGGTCAAGTCCAGGCATGGCGTGAGCGCGGTGTCGATTTCGGTCTTGAACTGCGGAACCCCGTGCAGGATCTCGCGGAAGTAAGCGCCGTCGACATCGCTGAAATCGTTATCGACCCGGAACTGCGCTTCGATCTCGTTCAGCGACTGCTTGGCCATGTGCCATTGGTACAGCGCCTGAGTCGCGAGCTGACGGGCTTCGCGACGCTTGACGCTTTTCGATGGCTTGCCGGCATCCGCAGGCTTTGGATCGCGCGGGTTGAAACGATCGCTTTCGTCGCTAATCACTTGGCCTCCAACTGCGCCAGCAGGCTGACCATTTCCAGAGCGGACAGGGCAGCTTCAGCACCTTTGTTACCGGCCTTGGTGCCGGAACGTTCGATGGCTTGCTCGATGGAATCAACGGTCAGGACGCCGAAAGCGACCGGAACGCCGAACTCCATGGACACCTGGGCCAGGCCCTTGGTGCACTCGCCAGCCACGTATTCGAAGTGCGGAGTGCCGCCACGAATGACCGCGCCCAGGGCGATGATTGCTGCGAACTCGCCTTTCTGGGCGACTTTCTGCGCAACCAGCGGGATTTCGAAGGCGCCAGGTGCGCGGATGATGGTGATGTCGCTTTCGCTCACGCCGTGGCGAACCAGGGCATCAACAGCACCGCTTACCAGGCTTTCAACGACGAAGCTGTTGAAACGGCCCACTACCAAAGCGTAGCGGCCTTTAGGGGCGATGAAGGTACCTTCGATGGTCTTCAGGGTCATTCGATAGATCTCTTAAAGAGCCGGGACGCGTCTCGTACGCATCCCTCAGTGATATTTGAACCGCGAATACAGCGTCGGAATTCTACATCGGCGTTCACTTGCGATCGTCGTGGCGAGGGAGCTTGCTCCCGCTGGCTGCGTAGCGGCCCCTCTTGTGGGCGCTGCGCACCCAAGCGGGAGCAAGCTCCCTCGCCACAGTAAATCAAACAAGCCTTAAGTGAACAACGATGCCAAAACCCGGTGCCCTATTCGGAGGGCACGTATTCTACAACTTCCAGATCGAAACCGGATATCGCATTAAATTTCATCGGTGCCGACATCAGGCGCATTTTGCGCACACCGAGGTCGCGCAGGATCTGCGAACCGGCACCGACAGTGCTGTAGGTGGTCGGTTTTTTCACCGCTTGCTGGTCGGCAGTTTCGCGGATATGCGCGAGCAATACGTCGCCATCGAGCGGGTGACCGAGCAACAGCACCACGCCGCTGCCAGCCTCGGCAACCTTGGCCATGGCGGCGCGCAGGCTCCAGCGGCCCGGTTGCTTGACCATCAACAGGTCGCGCAGTGGGTCCATGTTGTGCACGCGAACCAGGGTCGGTTCTTCGGCGCAGACATTGCCCAGGGTCAGTGCCATGTGCACGTCGCCTTCCACGGAATCACGATAGGTCACCAGGTTGAATTGGCCCAGTTCGCTGTCCAGTGGCTGCTCGGCAATCCGCTGAACGGTACGTTCGTGGATCATCCGGTAGTGAATCAGGTCGGCGATGGTGCCGATCTTGATGTTGTGTTCGGTCGCAAAGGCTTCCAGTTCTGCGCGACGGGACATGGTGCCGTCGTCGTTCATCACTTCGCAGATCACGCCGCTCGGCTCGAAACCGGCCATGCGCGCCAGGTCGCAGGCCGCTTCGGTGTGGCCGGCGCGGGCCAGCGTGCCGCCGGCCTGGGCCATCAGCGGAAAAATGTGGCCCGGGCTGACGATGTCTTCAGCCTTGGCATCACGGGCAGCGGCCGCTTGCACGGTGCGCGCGCGGTCGGCAGCGGAGATGCCGGTGGTCACGCCGGTGGCAGCTTCGATGGACACGGTGAACTTGGTGCCAAAACCGGAACCGTTGCGTGGCGCCATCAATGGCAGCTTGAGCAGTTCGCAGCGCTCACGGCTCATCGGCATGCAGATCAGGCCACGGGCGTGCTTGGCCATGAAGTTGATGTGTTCGGGCTTGCAGCACTCGGCGGCCATGATCAGGTCGCCTTCGTTCTCGCGGTCTTCGTCATCCATGAGGATGACCATCTTGCCTTGGCGGATGTCTTCAACCAGTTCTTCGATGCTATTGAGCGCCACAAGGCACCCCCTTGAGTCAGGATTTGAGGTAGCCGTTGGCGGCCAGAAAGCTTTCGGTAATGGTGCTGCCGGCAGTCGGTTCCGCGGCCTTGTCGCCCAGCAGCAGGCGCTCTAGATAACGGGCCAGCAAGTCCACTTCCAGGTTCACCCGGCGACCCGGCTGATACGACGCCATGATGGTTTCGCTCAGGGTGTGCGGAATGATGGTCAGCAGGAACTCGGCGCCATCGACCGCGTTCACGGTCAGGCTGGTGCCGTCGACGGTGATCGAGCCTTTATGGGCGATGTACTTGGCCAGTTCTTTCGGCGCGCGGATGCGAAATTCCACGGCGCGGGCATTTTCGGTACGGGCAACCACTTCGCCCACGCCATCGACGTGACCGCTGACCAAATGCCCGCCGAGGCGAGTGGTCGGGGTCAGGGCTTTTTCCAGATTGACCGGGCTGCCGCTTTTCAGGTCGTTCATGGCGGTGCAGTCGAGGGTTTCGCGACTGACGTCCGCCGCAAAGCCGTTGCCCGGCAATTCAACGGCCGTCAGGCACACGCCGTTGACCGCGATGCTGTCGCCCAGTTTGACGTCGCTCAGGTCGAGCTTGCCGGTTTCGACGTGAACCCGCACATCACCGCCCTTTGGGGTCAGTGCACGGATACTGCCGATGGATTCGATGATGCCGGTGAACATGGGGTTCTCCTCGAGAACAAAGCCAGCGCTTTAGCGTTGGCCGGGAATTATACGCTCGCGGCTGGCGCAGGAATGGCAATGACTCGCCAGTCATCGCCCACGGCGCGAATTTCGATGATTTCAAGCTCGGGTGCATCCTTCATCTGCGCGAGCGGCCAATCCAGCAGTGGTCGCGCCGAAGAGCCCATGAACTTGCCGGCAATGAAGATGTGGAACTCGTCCACCAGACCGAGCTGGGCAAAGGCACCCGCCAGCCGTGGACCGGCCTCGACCAGTACTTCGTTGACGTCACGGTTGGCAAGCTCGACCAACAGCTGGCGCAGATCGACCTGACCATCGTAGCCGGGCACGATCAGGCATTCCGGGCCGTTGGCATATTGCTCCTCCACCGCCACACAGGTCGCGACCAGCGCCGGGCCAGCCTTGAAGAACGGCGCATCCAGCGGCACGCGCAGTCGCCCATCGACCAACACACGCAACGGCGGTCGGCTCATGACCAGTGCCGTTTGTTCGGCATCCAGGCCGAGCTCATCGGCGCGCACGGTCAAACGGGCGTTGTCCGCCAGCACCGTGTCGGCACCGGTCAGCACCACGCTGGCCTGAGCACGCAGACGCTGAACCGCCGAACGCGCTGCAGGGCCGGTGATCCATTGGCTTTCGCCGCTTTCCATCGCAGTGCGGCCATCGAGGCTCATCGCCAGTTTGACCCGCACGAACGGCAAGCCGTGTTCCATGCGTTTCAGGAACCCTTGATTGAGCTTGCGCGCCTCGCCTTCCAGCACGCCGCTTTCGGTGGCGATACCGGCCTGCTCCAGGCGTTGCAGACCACGACCGGCGACTTCCGGATTCGGGTCCTGCATGGCCGCGACCACCCGCGCCACGCCGGCATTCACCAGCGCATCGGCGCAGGGCGGCGTGCGGCCGTGGTGGCTACAGGGTTCCAGCGTCACGTAAGCGGTGGCACCTCGCGCCTGTACACCGGCCGCGCGCAAGGCGTGGACTTCGGCATGGGGCTCGCCGGCGCGCTCATGCCAGCCTTCGCCGACAATCTGCCCGTCACGCACGATCACGCAGCCAACCCGTGGATTGGGGTGCGTCGTGTAGTGACCTTTGCGCGCCAGTTCCAGGGCGCGGGCCATGAAATGCGCGTCGAGGATGGCTTGTTCGGTAGGCGTGGTCATTCTTTCACCGGCTCACGGGCCAGGCGATCGATCTCTTCGCGGAACTCGTTGAGGTCCTGGAAGCGGCGATACACCGAAGCGAAGCGGATATAGGCGACTTCGTCGAGCTTTTGCAGCTCGGCCATCACCAGTTCACCGACCACGAGGGATTTGACCTCGCGTTCGCCGGTGGCACGCAGTTTATGTTTGATGTGCACCAGCGACGATTCAAGGCGCTCTACACTCACCGGGCGCTTTTCCAGCGCCCGCTGCATGCCGGCACGGAGTTTTTCTTCGTCGAACGGCTGGCGACTGCCGTCGGTTTTGATCAGGCGCGGCAACACCAGTTCAGCCGTCTCGAACGTCGTGAAGCGCTCGCCGCAGGCCAGGCATTCACGCCGGCGGCGCACCTGTTCGCCCTCGGCGACCAGACGCGAGTCGATGACCTTGGTGTCGTTGGCACCGCAGAAGGGACAGTGCATGGTGGCAGGCAACAAAAAAAGGGAGGGCCATGGTAGCGCATCCCGGTGGCAAGACAAGCCATAGGGTTTGCGGTATACAGACGGGATGATCACTTGATCCATGGAATTCAGCTTTATGGAGCCACCAATGTCGTTACGTCCGCTCATTTTGCTCAGTGTTTTCAGCCTGCTGGCGGCCTGCAGCAGCGATGCACCCCAACCCCAGCCGCCAACACCCGGCCCCGCGCCTCAACAAGCGCAGAAAAAAGCCCGGGAAGCCGCCGAACTCGGTCCGCTGCCCGCGTATCAGCGCGAATTGAGCGGCACCTTGCAAGGTGTACCGGACGGCGCCGAAGTCGAACTGGCGCTGCTGGTGATCGACGATAAAGACCGACCGCAACAATTGATCGCCAGCTCCAGCCTGATCGGTACCAATCAGGCCCTGCCGTTTCGCCTGCGCTTCAACCCGGATTCATTTCCGGCCGGTGCCCGCGTTGAACTGCGTGGCCGCGCCAGCCAGTCCGGGCAGTTGATCCTGCATCTGCCGTCGCGAACGATCACGCAGCCGACCACCCAGGCCCTGGGCCAAATGCAGTTCGTCAAAGCCCCATGAGTGCACCGCTCGACCTGCAACAGGCCTTGGGTGAACTGCTGGGCGATGCGCAACTGGTGGCGTGCGGGTTGCCGGGGACCGACCTGAAGCTGTGGCTGATCGACGACGATAACATGGACCGCGCCTTCAGCCCGGAAGAAACCCGGCGCATCCTGCATGAGCCGCCGTACTGGAGTTTTTGCTGGGCCAGCGGGTTGGCCATAGCCCGTTATCTCGCCGACAACCCGCATTGGGTCGAGGGCAAACGGGTGCTGGATTTTGGCGCCGGCTCTGGCGTGGCGGGGATTGCGGCGGTCAAGGCCGGGGCGCTCGAAGTGGTGGCGTGCGACCTTGATCCGCTGGCGATTGCCGCCTGCCGGGCGAATGCCGAGCTCAATGACGTACAGCTGAATTATTCGACCGACTTTTTCGCCGAGGCCGATCGCTTCGATCTGATCCTGGTGGCGGACGTGCTGTACGACCGGGCGAACCTGCCGCTGCTCGACGAATTCCTCAGTCGTGGCCGGGAAGCGCTGGTGGCGGATTCCCGAGTCCGGGATTTCCGTCATCCGTTGTACCGTCGCATTGAAATGCTCGAGGCCATGACCCTGCCGGATCTGGCCGAGCCGGAAGAGTTTCGGCATGTGAGCCTGTACCACGCGCGTCGGACTTGAAGCCGAAAAAGATCGCAGCCCTTATAGTGAGCACATTCACGCTTTTACGAGATCCCTCATGAGTCAGCAAACGCCGTACATCTTCGACGCCACGACGGCCGATTTCGATCAGTCGGTGATCGAGAACTCCTTCCACAAACCGGTGCTGGTGGATTTCTGGGCCGAATGGTGCGCGCCGTGCAAAGTGCTGATGCCGATGCTGCAGACCATCGCCGAGAGCTATCAAGGTGAGTTGCTCCTGGCCAAGGTCAACTGCGACCTCGAGCAAGACATCGTCGCCCGCTTTGGCATTCGCAGCCTGCCGACCGTGGTGTTGTTCAAGGATGGTCAGCCGGTAGACGGGTTTGCCGGCGCACAACCGGAGTCTGCTGTACGCGCGCTGCTGGAGCCCCATGTGCAGATGCCGCCACCGGCCGCCGCCGATCCGTTCGAACAGGCTCAGGCGCTGTTTGACGACAGCCGCTTCGCCGATGCCGAAGCCATCCTCACCGTGCTGCTGGGTGAGGACAACACCAACGCCAAGGCGCTGATTCTCTATGCCCGCTGCCTCACCGAACGCGGTGAACTGGGCGAAGCGCAAACCGTGCTGGATGCGGTCAAAAGCGACGAACATAAAGCGGCGCTGGCCGGTGCCAAGGCGCAAATCAAGTTTCTGGGTCTGGCCAGGGACCTGCCGGATGCCGCCGATCTGAAAGCACGCCTGGCGAAAAATCCACAGGACGACGAAGCGGTTTATCAACTGGCGATCCAGCAACTGGCCCGTCAGCAATACGACGCTGCGCTGGATGCTCTGCTGAAGTTGTTCACCCGCAACCGCAGCTACAGCGAAGGCTTGCCGCACAAGACCTTGCTGCAAGTGTTCGAACTGCTGGGCAATGATCACCCGCTGGTGAGCACGTACCGTCGCAAGTTGTTTGCTGCGCTGTATTAAAAATCAAAAGATCGCAGGCTGCGATCTTTTGCGGTCTATTCGATCCAGCTGTAGAGCGGCGTATCCCCGCCGCTCACCACTTTGACTTCCGGACTGTGGCGCAAACGCACCAACAGTCGCTTGCCCGCCGCAGCGCTGCCGGCCAGCCCTTCGAGCTGATCAAGCAACTCCGGCCCGTTCAATTGCCCGGCCTTGCGCAACAAGTCCTTGGCAACCTGCCACAGCGCCTCGTCCTGATTCAGCGGTTTCGCCGCAGGCGTGCTGACGGCGATTTTCTCCACCTGCAACTGCGCACCCAGCCGTGCCCAGTCGCTGTCATCCATTTCCAGGGTCAAATCCACCGGCCAGTCGCCGATGCTTCCGCGTATTCGCAACATAAGTCCGCTCCAGCACTTTTCTTCACCTGCATGCTCCCATGGGACTTGTGCAACGCCAAGCAGGCAGTCAAACTCTCCGCACTTACGTTATAAGATTACATAACAATTTCTTCATTTTACTGTCCGGAGATTTGCCATGCGCCGTCTGCTTCTCGCCCTGCCGTTTGCCTTGCTGCCGCTGGCTGTCGCCCACGCCGCCGAGGAACATGACCACGAGCACGGCAGTCTCGGTGCCCACGAACATGGCGTCGGACGCTTGAACGCGGCGCTGGACGGGCAAACCCTGCAACTGGAACTGGAAAGCCCGGCGATGAACCTGGTGGGCTTCGAACACGCTGCCGCCAGCGACGCCGACAAAGCCAAAGTCGCCGCCGTCCGTGCGCAGCTGGAGAAACCACAGGCGCTGTTCAATCTGCCGAAAGCCGCAGGGTGCGTGGTGGAAAAACAGGAGCTGGAAAGCCCGTTGTTCGGCGACAAACCTGATGCGGACGAGGATCACGATGAAGGCGAACATCACCACGACCACAGCGAAATCCACGCCCATTACCAATTCACCTGCGCCACGCCAGACGCGTTGAAGACCCTGGATCTGGCGAACATTTTCACCCGTTTCCCGGCCACCCAAAAAATTCAGGTACAACTGATCGGCCCGAGCGGGCAGCAAGGGGTTGATGTGACGGCCAAAGCGGCCGCCCTCAAATTCTAAACTCACCGAAGATCGCCCCGCAGGAGCTGCGGAGTGAAACGAGGCTGCGATCTTTTGACCTTCAAAGATCAATAGATCGCAGCCTGCGGCAGCTCCTTGTATCTCGACTATCGCTCCATCAGGAGCGATAGTTCTCGACTGATCATCGAGGGAGGGTTCTGGAAGCCGTGCAGCTCCTTAGGCTTTATGCCTGTGACGTAGATTGTGCTCCAGCCC
>NZ_FYDO01000068.1 GCF_900187615.1 Pseudomonas sp. Irchel s3f7
TGGCCTGATAAATCGATCTCCGTACAGAATCGCGAATTGATTCATCGCACTTTTCCAGTCATGGGCCGCTGAGCCCCAGTTTGCTGTGATGTTGCGCAGCCCAAGCCAGATCAGTTTTGTCGCCGCATCGTCGGTTGGGAAGTGACCTCGGGTCTTGATGATCTTGCGCAGTTGAGCGTTGATGCTCTCAATGGCGTTGGTCGTATAGATCACTTTTCGGATCGCCGGCGGGAAAACGAAAAATGGAATCACCCGATCCCAAGCGCGGCGCCATGCAGCCACTACCGTCGGATACTGCTTGCCCCATGGCCCGCTTTCAAACGCATCCAGCGCCTGCTCGGCCGCTTCGGCGGTGACCGCCTGATAGATCGGCTTGAGCGCCTTGGCCAGTTCGCGACGCTTATCCCAAGCCGCGTAATCAAGGCTGTTGCGGATCAGATGAACAATGCATGTTTGCAGTGTCGTTTCTGGAAATACCGCGCTGAGAGCTTCTGGCATACCTTTGAGGCCATCGGTCACTGCAATCAACACGTCTTCGACGCCGCGTGTCTTGAGGTCGTTGAAAACCTTCATCCAGAATTTGGCGCCTTCGGTAGTTTCGATCCAAATGCCGAGAATATCGCGTGTTCCGTCAGGCAAAACCCCCAGCGCCAAGTAGATCGCCTTGTTGCGAACCAGCCCCTCTTCGCGGATTTTGACCCGTAATGCATCGAAGAAAATAACCGGATACATCGGTTCCAAAGGCCGCTGTTGCCATGCACCGATCTCTGCCATGACCTCGTCGGTTACAGAGCTGATGAAGTCAGGAGAAACGTCCGTACCGTACTGCTCGGAAAGAAACGCACGGATCTCTCTGACCGTCATTCCACGGGCATACATGGCGATGATCTTGTCGTCGAAGCCGGTGTAACGGCGCTCGTGTTTAGGAATCAGGATGGGCGAAAAACTGCCGTCCCGGTCGCGAGGGATGTCCAGTCGAAGCGGGCCATCGCCGGTTAGAACCGTCTTGGCGCTCTTGCCATTGCGCTGGTTGGTTTCATCCTCTGGGCGCTGCGCGCCCGGCGGATAGCCCAGGTGGTGACCAAGCTCAGCACTGAGGGCTCGCTCGATCAAAGCCTTCTTGAACGCCGCAGAGGCGTCCTCAATGGCTTCAGCGGTCATCGGTCCATCGGTGAATTGCTCGAGCAGCTCTTTCGGGATTTTCGGTA
>NZ_FYDO01000024.1 GCF_900187615.1 Pseudomonas sp. Irchel s3f7
GAGCCGATGCATTCCTTATCGGCGCATTAGGTGAAGGGGTGGGACGATGTCTCCCACGGTCTGTACTGGTCAGAGTCAGAAGCGAGGCTTTAGTCCCACCCACCCCTTCAAGTCTAAACATACAAGCGGGCTTGCCCGCGATGAGGCCCGCACAAGCAACATCGATTTAGCCGCCCCGCCCAGAAAGCATTATCATGGCCGCAGTTTTGCTGATCGAGTCCGCCATGAAGTTCGCCATCGCCGTGTTTTCCGCCGCCCACGCGCCCTCCTCGCGCCGCGCCCTGCTGTTTGCCCAGGCGGCACTGGCCGGTGGGCATGAAATTGTCCGGTTGTTTTTCTATCAGGATGGCGTCAACAACGCGTCCGGCAGTGTGGTCACGCCTCAGGACGAGCTGGACGTGCCCAAGCAGTGGCGCGCCTTTGTCAGCGACCATCAACTCGATGGCGTAGTCTGCATCGCCGCCGCCCTGCGCCGTGGGGTGTTGAACGAGGAAGAAGCGAAACGCTATCAGCGCGAAGCGGTTGCCGTCAGCGCGCCATGGGAACTGTCCGGCCTCGGTCAGTTACACGACGCGGTGCAAGACGCCGACCGTCTGATCTGTTTTAGAGGCGCATAACATGGCCAAATCCTTGCTAGTCATCAGCCGTCAGGCGCCTTGGTCCGGACCGGGTGCGAGGGAAGCGCTGGACATCGTGCTGGCCGGCGGCGCTTTCGATTTGCCGATTGGCCTGTTGTTTCTCGACGATGGCGTGTTCCAGCTCGCCGCGAACCAGAACGCCAAGGCCCTGCAACAGAAAGACCTGAGCGCCAACCTGCAAGCGCTGCCGATGTTCGGTGTGGAAGAACTGTTTGCCTGCGCCGACAGTGTGTCCCAACGCGGTCTGGAGCCGAACGGCCTGTCACTGGAAGAAGCCCAAGTGTTGGCCGCCCACGAAATCACCGCCCTTATTGACCGTTACGACCAGGTGATCACCCTCTGATGTCGACTCTGCATGTGTTGTCTCATTCCCCGTTCGGCGACGATCGCCTGACCAGTTGCCTGCGCGTGATCGGCGCTGCCGACGCGTTGCTGCTGTCCGGCGACGCGGCTTATGCCTTGCAGCCGGGCACCGCACCTTTCGCTGCACTGCAAACGCGCGGTTTGAAACTCTACGTCCTCGCCGAAGATGCCCAGGCCCGCGCCATCAGCGTTGCGGATTGGGTTGAAGCCATCGACTACCCGGCCTTCGTCGAGCTGTCGATTCACCACGACAAGGTCAACAGTTGGCTATGAATGCATTGACCGTCGGCGCCCGCGCCATCGAGCTGGACAAAGACGGTTTTCTGGTCGAGCTCAACGACTGGTCGGCCGACGTGGCCAGTGCCCTGGCCGCCGCCGAAGACATCGCGCTGACTGCGGAACACTGGGAAATCCTCGAGTTGCTGCGCAGTTTCTACGCCGAATTCCAGTTGTCGCCGGCCACTCGCCCGCTGATCAAATACACCGCATTGAAGCTCGGTCCGGAAAAAGGCAACAGCCTGCACCTGAACCGACTGTTCAAAGGCACCCCCGCCAAACTCGCCGCGAAACTGGCGGGCCTGCCCAAACCGACGAATTGCTTATGACCGACTACCCAGCGCTGACCCTCGAAACACCTGCCGAACACCCGTTCGCCCAGTTCGTGCGCATTCTCGGCAAGGGTAAACGCGGTGCCCGCGACCTGACCCGAACCGAGGCTCGCGAGGCCATGGGCATGGTCCTCGATGAAAAGGTCGAGGAAACCCAGCTCGGCGCATTCCTGATGTTGCTGCGGCACAAGGAAGAAAGCGCCGAGGAAATGGCCGGTTTCACCGAAGCGTTGCGTGAACGTCTTGACGCACCAAAGCTGGCGGTGGACCTGGACTGGCCGACCTATGCCGGCAAGAAGCGCCATCTGCCGTGGTATCTGCTGGCAGCCAAGTGCCTGGCGCAGAACGGTGTGCGAATCTTCATGCACGGCGGCGGCGCGCACACGGCCGGTCGGCTGTACAGCGAGCAATTGTTGGGCGAGTTGAACATCCCGCTGTGCCGCAACTGGCAGCAGGTTGGCGAGGCGCTGGATAACGGCGGCCTGGCCTTCATGCCGCTGATGGACTGGGCGCCACAGCTGCAACGGATGATCGACCTGCGCAACACCCTGGGCCTGCGTTCGCCGATTCACTCGCTGGCGCGGATTCTCAATCCGCTGGGCGCGCGCTGTGGCCTGCAGAGCATTTTCCACCCGGGTTATCAGGCGGTGCATCGCGATGCCAGTGGCCTGCTGGGCGACACGGCCATCGTCGTCAAAGGCGATGGCGGCGAGATCGAGATCAACCCGGATGCCGACAGCCATCTCTACGGCACCACGGGTGGCGAAAGCTGGGACGAGGAATGGCCGCAGGTGTCCGCGCAGCGTCACGTCAAACCCGCTGCGCTCGATCCTGAGCATTTGAAAGCGGTGTGGCGTGGCGATGTGGTCGACAGCTACCCGCAAATGGCCCTGATTTCGACCATGGCCCTGGCCTTGCGCGGCCTCGGTCAGACCCGTGAACAGGCCTTCGAAACCGCCGAGCAATATTGGGCCGCACGGGACAAATCGATTTAACCGATCATTTACGCCCGATCTTTGCGCTTTTTGTTCGAACCCATGGGCATAGACTCGACTCCAACGATTATTGGTTTCGGGAGTCTTGAACATGGGTTTGTTAGTCGATGGCCGCTGGCAGGACAAGTGGTACGAAAGCAGCAAGGACGGCGCGTTTCAGCGCGAACAGGCGCAACGCCGCCATTGGCTCACCCCTGACGGCCAACCCGGCCCGAGCGGCGTCGGTGGCTTTGCGGCCGAGCCAGGTCGCTACCACCTCTATGTTTCCCTCGCTTGTCCGTGGGCGCATCGCACACTGATCCTGCGCAAACTCAAGGGCCTCGAAAGCCTGATCGATGTCTCGGTCGTCAGTTGGCTGATGCTGGAAAACGGCTGGACCTTCGACCAGACGCTGGGCTCGACCGGCGACAAACTCGATCACTTCGACTTCATGCACCAGCGCTACACCGCCGATACCGCCGACTACACCGGCCGCGTGACCGTCCCGGTGCTGTGGGACAAAAAACTGAAGCGCATCGTCAACAATGAATCATCGGAAATCATCCGCATGTTCAACAGCGCCTTCGATGACCTGACCGGCAATGACCTGGACTTCTACCCGGCACCGCTGCGCAGTGAAATCGATGAGCTGAACGAGCGGATTTACCCGGCCGTGAACAACGGCGTGTACCGCGCCGGGTTTGCCACGTCGCAACAGGCGTATGAAGAAGCCTTCGATGACGTGTTTGCCGAGCTGGATCATTTGGAGCAGATACTGAGCGCCAACCGATATCTGGCGGGCGAGTACCTGACCGAAGCGGACATTCGTCTGTTCACCACGCTGATTCGTTTTGATGCGGTGTATTACGGGCACTTCAAGTGCAACCTGCGGCGGATTGCCGATTATCCGAACCTGTCGAACTGGCTGCGGGAGATTTACCAGTGGCCCGGGGTTGCCGAGACGGTGGATTTCACCCACATCAAGAACCACTACTACGCCAGCCACCGCACCATCAACCCGACAGGTGTGGTACCGAAAGGCCCGGCCCAGGATTTCACCGCCGCCCATGATCGGGAGCGGTTGAGCGGGAAAGGGGTTTGGCGCAGGTCTTGAAGCTTTTGCGGCTTTTGAGGGCCCCATCGCTGGCAAGCCAGCTCCCACAGTGATCTATGTGATGTTGAAAATTGCAGCTTCAACACAAAACCTGTGGGAGCTGGCTTGCCAGCGATTGGGGCACCCGGTTTCAGACCTGCCCCTGAGCCCCTTCAAACCACGCCAGTTTCTCGCGCAGTTGCACCACCTCGCCCACGATCACCAGCGTCGGCGCATGCACTTCATGCTCCGCCACCAGTTGCGGCAGGTTGGCCAACGTACCGGTAAACACCCGTTGATTGACCGTGGTGCCCTGCTGGATCAACGCCGCCGGGGTATCGGCAGCGCGACCATGCTTGATCAACTGCTCACAGATGCTCGGCAGGCCGACCAACCCCATGTAGAACACCAGGGTTTGCGCTGGCGCAACCAGGTCGGCCCACGGCAAATCGGTGGAACCGTCCTTCAAGTGACCGGTGACAAAGCGAACCGACTGCGCGTAGTCGCGGTGGGTCAGCGGGATCCCGGCATACGCCGCGCAACCGCTGGCTGCCGTGATACCCGGCACCACCTGGAACGGGATGCCATGGGCCGCCAATTCTTCGATTTCTTCACCGCCACGACCGAAAATGAACGGATCGCCGCCCTTCAACCGCACCACACGCTTGCCTTGCTTGGCCAAATCCACCAATTGCTGATTGATCTGGTCCTGCGGCACCGCATGATCGGCGCGACGCTTGCCGACGTAGACACGCTCGGCATCACGGCGGCACAACTCCAGAATCGCCGGCGCTACCAGGCGGTCGTACAACACCACGTCGGCTTGTTGCATCAGGCGCAAGGCACGGAACGTCAGCAGATCAGGATCACCGGGGCCGGCACCGACCAGATAAACCTCACCGGTCGCCACTGGAGCTTCGCCTTCGATTTTTGCTTGTAGCAGACGCTCGGCTTCACCGCCCTGCCCGGCCAGTTGTCGGTCGGCGATCGGCCCCTGGAAAACATCTTCCCAGAACGCCCGGCGCTGCTGCACATCCGGAAACAGCTTTTTCACCTGATGGCGGAAACCGGCCGCCAGCCCGGCCAGTTGGCCGTAAGTGGACGGAATCCAGGTTTCGATCTTGGCGCGAATCAAGCGTGCCAGCACCGGCGCATCGCCGCCGCTGGACACCGCAATGATCAGTGGAGAACGGTCGACGATGGCCGGGAAGATCACGCTGCACAGGGCTGGCGCGTCCACCACGTTGACCGGCACGCAACACCAATGGGCATCGGCGGAGACTTGTGCGTTCAGCGCTTCGTCGTCGGTGGCGGCAATGATCAGCGCGCAACCGTCAAGATCATCCTCGGCGTAGCCACGCAACAGGCACTCGCCACCGCTGCCGGCAACCAGTTCACGCAGTTGTGGTTCGATTTCAGGTGCAACCACCCGCAGCAGCGCACCGGCATCGGCCAGCAGGCGGGATTTGCGCAAGGCAATCTCCCCCCCGCCGACGACCAACACACGACTGCCGCGAAGGTTGTGAAACAGCGGCAGATAGTTCATTTAGCCGATGACCTCAAGGCCACCCATGTACGGCTTGAGCACTTCGGGCACACGGATCGAACCGTCGGCCTGCTGATAGTTCTCCACTACCGCCACCAGGGTACGACCGACCGCCAGGCCGGAACCGTTCAGGGTGTGCACCAGTTCAGGCTTGCCGGTTTCCGGGTTGCGGAAACGCGCCTGCATGCGGCGGGCCTGGAAGTCACCGCAGTTGGAGCACGACGAGATTTCGCGGTACTTGTCCTGGCTCGGAATCCACACTTCCAGGTCGTAAGTCTTGACCGCGCTGAAGCCCATGTCGCCGGTGCACAGCGCGATGGTGCGATACGGCAGTTCCAGCAGCTGCAGGACTTTTTCAGCGTTGGCGGTCAGGCCTTCCAGCGCTTCCATCGACGTCGACGGATCGACGATCTGCACCATCTCTACCTTGTCGAACTGATGCTGACGGATCATGCCGCGGGTGTCGCGACCCGACGCACCGGCTTCACTGCGGAAGCACGGAGTGTGGGCAACAAACTTGATCGGCAGTTGCTTGGCGTCGACGATTTCGCCGGCAACGATGTTGGTCAACGACACTTCGGCCGTCGGGATCAGGTACAGATCGGCTTCGCCTTCGCGTGTGATCTTGAACAGGTCTTCTTCGAATTTCGGCAACTGACCGGTGCCTTGCAGCGCCGGCGCCTGGACCAGATAAGGCGTGTAGGCCTCTTCATAGCCATGCTCGGTGACGTGCAGGTTGATCATGAACTGCGCCAGGGCGCGGTGCATGCGGGCGATCGGGCCGCGCAGCAACGCGAAACGGGCGCCGGACAGCTTGGCGGCAGTTTCGAAGTCCAGCCAGCCGAACTTCTCACCCAGGGCCACGTGGTCCTGAACCGGGAAATCGAACACCGCAGGCGTACCCCAGCGGCGCACTTCGACGTTGCCGTCTTCGTCTTCGCCAACCGGCACGGATTCGTGCGGCAGGTTGGGAATACCCAGCAGGATCGAGTCCAGTTCAGTCTGGATCGCGTCCAGTTCGACTTTACCGGTACTCAATTCGCCCGCCATGCGCTCGACGTCTGCCATCAGCGGTGCGATGTCTTCGCCGCGCTGCTTGGCCTGACCGATGGATTTGGAGCGTGCATTACGTTCAGCCTGCAGTGCTTCGGTGCGGGTCTGGACGGTCTTGCGCTGTTCTTCCAGCGCTTCAATGCGCGCAACATCCAGGGTAAAGCCACGGGATGCCAGGCGGTCCGCTACGTCCTGAAGGTTGCTACGTAACAGTTTGGAATCGAGCATGTCGGTCTCTCGTTATTAAAGTTTGGTCAAGGACAGGCCGGCCCAGGTGGCGAGCAGCCCGCCGAATACGCTGATGGCAGCATAGCCCAGGGCCAGCGGCACTTGCCCGCTTTCCAGCAGGCGCACCGTATCCAGTGAAAAGGATGAAAAAGTCGTCAGCCCCCCGAGGAAGCCGACGATCAGCCCGGCGCGCACCTCGAAGGGCACTTCCGGGCGTATCAAAAACAGACCGTATAGAACGCCGATCAGCAAACAGCCCACGATATTAACGGCGAGCGTCGCGGTATAGAAGTGCCGCGGCCAATTAGCGTTGATCCAGTTGCCCGTGGCAAAGCGCAACAACGTGCCGGCCACGCCACCGATGGACACTGCAATGATCAAGGGAACCACTACTTTCTCCGCTGCCGGGGGCTTAAACGGTCGAGTTTCGCCAGGTGATTGAGCTTCTCGCCGATCTTCAGCTCCAGGCCTCGCGGCACCGGCTGATAGAACGGGATCGGGTCGAGTTCTTCCGGGAAATAGTCTTCGCCTGCAGCATAAGCATCAGGTTCGTCGTGGGCGTAACGGTATTCATCGCCGTAACCCAGTTGTTTCATGAGTTTGGTCGGCGCGTTGCGCAGGTGCAGCGGCACTTCCAGCGAACCGTGCTCGGCGGCGGCCCGCAAGGCAGTCTTGAAGCCCATGTACACCGCGTTGCTTTTCGGTGCGCAGGCCAGATACGTAATGGCCTGAGCCACCGCCAATTCGCCCTCGGGACTGCCGAGACGTTCCTGCACCTCCCACGCCGCCAGGCACAAGCTCAGGGCGCGAGGGTCGGCATTGCCGATGTCCTCGCTGGCCATGCGCACCACGCGGCGGGCCAGGTACAGCGGATCGCAACCGCCGTCGATCATCCGCGCGAACCAGTACAATGCGCCGTCGGGATTGGAGCCGCGCACCGATTTATGCAGCGCGGAAATCTGGTCGTAAAACGCTTCGCCACCCTTGTCGAAACGCCGACGGGTATCACCCAGCAGGCTTTGCAGCAGGTCCACACCCATTTCGCTGTTGTCTTCGGCGAGGTCCGAGGCGTTTTCCAGCAAGTTGAGCAAACGCCGGCCATCGCCATCGGCGGCCGACAGCAGCATCTGGAAGCCTTCATCGCTGAGGGTCAGGTTGCGTTTGCCCAAACCACGCTCTTCGGTCAATGCGCGGTGCACCAGCTTGCGCAGGGCCGCTTCATCGAGGCTTTTGAGCACATAGACACGAGCCCGGGACAGCAAGGCGTTGTTGAGTTCGAACGAAGGGTTTTCGGTGGTTGCGCCGATGAAAATCAGTGTGCCGTCTTCGACATAAGGCAGGAACGCGTCCTGCTGCGACTTGTTGAAGCGGTGCACTTCATCGACGAACAGGATGGTGCGCTTGCCGTATTGCCCGGCCTGCTGCTTGGCGATTTCCACCGCCTGACGGATCTCCTTGACCCCGGCCAGTACCGCCGAGACCGTTTCGAAGTGCGCGTCCGAGACTTCCGCCAGCAATCGCGCCAACGTGGTTTTACCCACACCGGGCGGCCCCCAGAAAATCATCGAGTGCAGGGCACCCTGCTCCAGCGCTTCGCGCAAAGGCTTGCCGCGAGCGAGCACGTGTTCCTGACCGACGTACTCGTCCAGGTTGGCCGCACGCAAACGAGCGGCCAGGGGCTGGGCGATGGGGGTGCTGCGAAACAGGTCCATCACGTACTTTTAAAACCTCGCTATGAACACCGTATCCCCCTGTAGGAGCCGGCTTGCTGGCGATGGTGGGTCAGTCGACGCTAATGTTGAATGACAAACCGCCATCGCCAGCAAGCCGGCGCCTACAAGGGTTTTGCGTATTATTCCTGGATCACGTCCGCACCCTTCGGGATGTCGAACTTGAATCTGGACGCGGGAATCGGCTCGTTGGCCTTGACGCCGGTGAACAGGATATTGGTGCGCTGGCCAACGCTGTCGATCAGTTGCATATCATTGACCAGACCGTTGCGGAACGACAGGCGCAGGCTGTCGAACAGGGTGTCCTTGGTTTTCGGCTTGAGCGTGAAGTCGATCACACCGCCGGCTTCCTTGGCGCTGATATCGAAGCTCTGGCTGATCTTGGACACGTCACCGGACAGCAGCAAGGCTGGGGTCTGGGTCAGGCGCTGGTCGAGGTTCTTGATGGTGGCCTGTTCCAGGTCCGGGTCCCACAGGGTGACTTTCTTGCCATCGGAGACCATGGTCTGCTCCGCTGGGGCTTTGGTGTGCCAGTAGAACAGGCCTGGACGCTGCAACGACATCTCGCCGGCGGTTTCCTGCAACTGGGTGCCGGTGCCATCGAGGGTCAACTGCGAGAAGCGCGCGGTCAGGGTCTGGGATTTTTCCAGCAATTGGGTCAGGCGTGCCACGTCCTTGTCATCAGCGTGGGCCGAGAGCGTGGTCAAAGCCAGTACCGGCAGCAACAGCATGCGGATCAGACGCATGGGAGTCCTCATAACATTCGTGGGAGTGCGGGCGGCGTCAGGGACGCCGCCCCTTTCAAAATCAGGTCAGTCGCGCACCGGGCCCGGGGCCAGGACTTCACGCGAACCGTTGGTGTTCATGGACGTCACGACCCCGGCCATTTCCATGGCTTCGATCATGCGCGCGGCGCGGTTGTAGCCGATCTTCAGCTTGCGCTGAACCGCGGAGATGGAAGCACGACGGCTTTCCAGGACAAACTGAACCGCTTCGTCATACAGCGCGTCAGCCTCTGGATCATCGCCGTCGCCGCCACCGCTACTGCCTTCAAAGCCGCTACCGGCCTCTTCGACACCGTTGAGAATGTCGTCGTTGTACTCCGGCGCACCCCGCAGTTTCCAGGCTTCCACCACGCGGTGAACCTCATCATCGGAAACAAACGCACCGTGGACACGAATCGGCAGGCTGGTGCCTGGCGGCATGTACAGCATGTCACCGTGCCCCAGCAATTGTTCGGCGCCGCCCTGGTCGATGATGGTCCGCGAGTCGATCTTGCTCGACACCTGGAACGCCATGCGGGTCGGAATGTTAGCCTTGATCAGACCGGTGATCACATCCACCGACGGACGCTGGGTCGCGAGGATCAGGTGGATACCGGCTGCCCGCGCCTTCTGGGCGATACGGGCAATCAGCTCTTCAACCTTTTTGCCGACGATCATCATCATGTCGGCGAATTCGTCGACCACCACCACGATGGTTGGCAGCTTTTGCAGCAACGGCGCTTCGTCGTGGATGCTCTCGCGCTTGTACAGCGGATCGCTCAACGGTTCGCCGGCGTCCTGGGCTTCCTTGACCTTGGCGTTGAAGCCGGACAGGTTCCGTACACCCATCTTCGCCATGAGCTTGTAGCGGCGTTCCATTTCGGCAACGCTCCAGCGCAAGGCGTTGGCGGCGTCCTTCATGTCGGTCACCACCGGGCACAGCAGGTGCGGAATGCCTTCGTAGATCGACAGCTCGAGCATTTTCGGGTCGATCATGATCAATTTGGCGTCTTCCGGGCCAGACTTGAACAGGATCGACAGGATCATCGCGTTCACACCCACCGACTTACCGGAACCGGTCGTACCGGCCACCAGCAAGTGCGGCATCTTCGCGAGGTCGGTGATGACCGGTTTGCCGCCGATGTCATGACCCAGCGCCAGGGTGACCGGGGATTTGAAGTTGTCGTACTCGGGGGTCGACAGAACTTCTGAAAAACGCACGATCTGCCGGTCTTCGTTGGGAATCTCGATACCGACCGTGGTCTTGCCCGGAATCACTTCCACCACACGCACGCTGGTGACGGCCAGGGAACGGGCCAGGTCTTTTGCCAGGTTGGAAATACGACTGACCTTGACTCCGGCAGCAGGCTGGATCTCGTAACGGGTAATGACCGGGCCAGGATGGATCGAATCCACCGTGACTTCGACGCCGAATTCCTTGAGCTTGATTTCCAGCAGATGGCCGACTGCGGCCAGGGATTCAGGCGAATAGTTGAGTTGTTTCTTTTCCGCGGGATCGAGAATCGAGATCGGCGGCAAAGTGCCTTCCACGGCGCTGTCTACAAATAGCGGCGCCTGTTTCTCTTTCTCGACGCGTTTGCTCGGCGCTGCGGGCTTTGGCGGGGCTGGCGCGATGACCGGCGGAACCTGCTTCTCGCGCTCGGACATGTGCTTGCTCAAGGCCTGCTCACGTTCGATCAAACGCTCCTTGACCTTGGCCTGCTCGCGCTTGTCGGTGACGCTCGGGGCGACCACTTCATCCATGCGATCGTCGACTTCACGCAATTGTGCGACCAGTTGCTTGCGTTCGGTACGGGCAGCCCACCAGCGATTCGCGGCGCTCTGGAACAGCTCGAACAGGTCGAGGGTGATTTTCCCGGTGACGTCCATCACCTTGAACCACGACAGATCAGTGAACACGGTCAGGCCAAACAGGAACAGTGCAATGAACAGCAATGTGCTGCCCTGGATATTCAACGCGTTCCTGGCCAGGTCGCCGAGGCTTTCACCCAGCGCACCGCCCGCACCGGCCGGCAGACCGGTCGCGGCATGGAAATGGATATGGGCCAGGGCCGCGCCCGACAGCACCAGGAACACCAGGCCGATCAGGCGCCAGGAGAACAGCCAGCCGCTCCACTGCCACGGCTCGTGGCGCTGGCGGAAGATCTGATACGCCTTGATCGCCAGCAGCAACGGGAAGATGTAGGCGAAATAACCCAGCACCATGAACAGGATGTCGGCGCTGTAGGAGCCTGCCGGCCCACCGAAATTCTGAACATCGTCGATCTTGCTGTTATGGCTCCAACCCGGATCGTCCTTGCCGTAGGTCAGCAAGGCCATCATCAGGAACAGGCACAAGGCACCGATGGCGATCAGCGCACCTTCCTTGAGTCGGTAGTGCAAGTGCTGGCGCCAGAGCGGAACGACGGCTGGTTTAGGTGCTGCGGTGGATTTCTTCAAAACGCTTCTTTTCCTGCGCCAACGGCGCGTCCATCTGTTGAATGACTATGAAAACTGCCAAAAAACGCCCAATCCAGGCGGGTAAAAAAGTTAACACGCGTAACCGGGACTACTTTTAACACTACGCTCCGGTTTTTATAAACACGGTGCGCACTGAATATATGTAACACGCAAGGCATTGTACGGGTTTGTGCGCACGACGCCATGCCTGAGCCCCTTGTGTGCAGCATAGTCAACGGCACATGACATGCAGAGCAATTTGAGCATGCATTCTCTTTTGTGACAAAGGCTTATGAGGTGTTTTTATGAGTGAAGCGAAGCATCACCGCCTGATCATTCTAGGCTCCGGCCCCGCCGGTTACAGCGCCGCCGTGTATGCCGCCCGCGCCAACCTCAAACCCGTTGTCATCACCGGCATACAGGCAGGTGGCCAGCTCACCACCACCGTCGAAGTCGACAACTGGCCAGGGGATGTCGAAGGCCTCACCGGCCCGGTCCTCATGGAGCGCATGCAAAAGCACGCAGAGCGCTTTGCCACAGAGATCGTTTACGACCACATCCATACTGCCAAGTTGCAACAACGCCCGTTCGAACTGATTGGCGATGGCGGCACGTATACCTGTGACGCATTGATCATTGCCACCGGCGCTTCGGCTCAATACCTGGGCTTGCCGTCGGAAGAAACGTTTGCCGGCAAAGGCGTTTCGGCCTGCGCAACATGTGACGGATTCTTTTATCGCAATCAGGTGGTCGCGGTGGTGGGCGGTGGCAATACAGCCGTCGAAGAAGCGCTGTACCTGTCGAACATTGCCAAAGAAGTGCATCTGATTCACCGACGCGACAAACTGCGCTCGGAGAAAATTCTCCAGGACAAACTCTTCGAAAAAGCCGCCAACGGTAATGTTCGCCTGCACTGGAACCAGAATCTGGACGAGGTACTGGGTGATGCCAGCGGTGTGACCGGCGCCCGCCTGCGCGACAGTCATACCGGTGAAACCCGGGAGTTACCGCTGGCCGGCGTGTTTATCGCCATCGGGCACAAACCCAATACCGACCTGTTCACAGGCCAACTGGAAATGCGTGACGGCTATCTGGTGGTCAAGGGCGGCAGCGAGGGCGATGCCACGGCCACGGCCATCGCCGGCGTGTTTGCCGCCGGTGATGTGGCTGACCATGTCTATCGCCAGGCCGTCACTTCGGCCGGTGCCGGTTGCATGGCGGCGCTGGACGCCGAAAAATACCTCGACGACATTCCAACCGTTTGAAGGCAAACTTTATGGCGGGCCAAAACCCGCCATTGCCCTCCCCTTCTGTAAGTCCGGATGCCATGCTGACCTGGTTACAACGCAATACCTTGCACTTCCCACCGCTGGAAAAAGCCATGCGCGACCCCAACGGGCTGCTGGCCGCCGGTGGCGACCTGTCTGCCGATCGGCTGATCTCGGCCTATCGCCACGGCTGTTTTCCATGGTTTTCCGAAGGCCAGCCGATCCTCTGGTGGTCGCCGGATCCGCGCACCGTTCTGTTTCCCGACGAATTGCACGTTTCCCGCAGCCTTAACAAACTGCTGCGCCAACAACGCTATCAAGTGACCTTCGACGAAGATTTTGCGGCCGTCATCCGCGCTTGTGCCGCGCCTCGGGATTACGCCGATGGCACCTGGATTACCGAAGCCATGCAGAACGCCTACATCGAACTGCACAAGCGTGGGCACGCGCACTCGGTGGAAGTCTGGGACGGGGACGAATTGGTCGGCGGCCTGTACGGCCTGGCGATGGGCCGGTTGTTTTTCGGCGAGTCCATGTTCAGCCTCGCTGACAACGCCTCGAAATTCGGCTTTGCCACACTGGTCAAGCATCTGAAAGACTCGGGTTTTGTACTGATCGATTGCCAGATGCCTACCGATCACCTGCATAGCCTGGGCGCCCGGGCGATTCCACGCCGCGAGTTTGCCAATTACCTTGCGCAGTATCTGGACCAGCCCAGCAGCGCCAATTGGGTTTGCTGAGCGACTTTTGCGCGTGTGGCTTACACTTAATCCAAAGCACTATCCCGAGGGTTGATCATGACCGAGTTGGCGCGTTTGAAGTTCTATGCCACTCAGCCGCACTCTTGCAGTTATCTGCCAGAGGAGCAGGCCACAACCTTGTTCCTCGACCCTAGCCAGCCCATGGATGTGCATGTCTATGCAGATCTGTCAGAGATGGGTTTTCGTCGCAGTGGCGATCATCTCTATCGGCCGCATTGCCAGAATTGCAATGCATGCGTACCGGCGCGCATTCCCGTGGCGCAATTCACGCCCAACCGGCAGCAAAAACGCATTTTCAAGCGCAATGCCGATTTACAGGTACGGCCGGCCAAGCCCGGATTCAGCGAAGAGTATTTCAGCCTCTACCAGCGCTATATCGAACAGCGTCACGCCGATGGCGACATGTACCCGCCGAGCCGCGATCAGTTTTCGACGTTCCTGGTGCGCGACCTGCCGTTTTCCCGTTTCTATGAGTTCCGCCTCGATGGCCGGCTGCTGGCCATTGCCGTGACCGACCTGCTGCCAAACGGAATGTCTGCGGTCTATACCTTCTACGAGCCCGCGGAAGAACGCCGCAGCCTCGGGCGCTACGCGATTCTCTGGCAAATCGCCGAGGCCCAGCGGCTGGGTCTGGAGGCGGTTTATTTGGGTTACTGGATCAAAAACTGCAAAAAAATGAACTACAAGACGCAATATCGACCCATTGAACTGCTGATTAACCAGCGTTGGGTGGTTCTAAATTAGGGCAAACCCTAAACCCCTTGGCTTAAACCCCCTTTTTCGGGCACAATGCACGCCGCTTTTGCCTGGCGCAGTTGCACCGGGCCATTCATTGGACACCGAGGGCTTTACTGCATGTCGAAAGAAGACAGCTTCGAAATGGAAGGCACTGTCGTCGACACCCTGCCCAACACCATGTTTCGTGTGGAGTTGGAAAATGGGCACGTCGTAACCGCGCATATTTCCGGCAAGATGCGCAAGAACTACATCCGCATTCTTACCGGCGACAAAGTGCGCGTCGAGCTGACGCCCTATGACTTGAGCAAAGGGCGCATCACTTACCGCGCTCGCTAATCAAGTCAATACAAAACGCCCGGCTTATGCCGGGCGTTTTTGTTTGCAGATTGTTTACACGACAATCCTGTAGGAGCGGCGGACAACAAAAAGGCGCCTTTCGGCGCCTTTTTGATTAGCTTCTAAACGTCAGGCCATCTCGGCTGTCGTCTCGAACTCGAACGTCAGTTCTCCGTCCTTGATGTCGATGTGCACCACACCGCCATGCTCGGCCAGTTCGCCAAAGAGAATCTCTTCCGCCAGCGGACGCTTGATCTTGTCCTGGATCAGGCGAGCCATAGGTCGAGCCCCCATTGCCGAGTCGTAACCACCCGCCGCCAGCCAGCCGCGAGCGGCATCGGTCACTTCCAGCAGCACACGCTTGTCTTCCAGTTGCGCCTGAAGCTCGGTAAGGAACTTGTCCACCACGCTTTTGATGACCTCATGGCTGAGGCGACCAAACTGGATAATGGTGTCCAGACGGTTACGGAATTCCGGCGTGAAGCTCTTCTTGATCACTTCCATCGCATCGGAAGAGTGATCCTGATAGGTGAAACCGATCGAAGCACGAGCTGCGGTCTCGGCACCGGCGTTGGTCGTCATGATGACGATTACGTTACGGAAATCCGCCTTGCGCCCGTTGTTGTCGGTCAGCGTACCGTGATCCATGACCTGCAGCAGCAGGTTGAAGACTTCCGGATGCGCCTTCTCGATTTCATCGAGCAGCAGCACGCAATGAGGCTGCTTGGTGATGGCTTCGGTCAGCAGACCGCCCTGATCAAACCCGACATAGCCTGGAGGCGCACCGATCAGACGCGATACGGTGTGGCGCTCCATGTACTCGGACATGTCGAAACGAACCAGCTCGACGCCCAACGCCTTCGCCAGCTGACGCGCCGCTTCGGTTTTACCGACACCGGTGGGACCTGCGAACAGGAACGAACCGACAGGCTTGTCAGGTGACTTGAGACCGGCACGAGACAGCTTGATCGCGGTCGCCAGGGAATCGATTGCGGCATCCTGGCCAAACACGGTCAACTTCAGATCACGCTCAAGGTTACGCAGCAGTTCTTTGTCGGAGCTGGTGACGTGTTTTGGCGGAATTCGCGCGATTTTCGCAACGATGTCCTCAACTTGAGGCACTTCGATGCGCTTCACACGCTTCTCGACCGGTTGCAGGCGCTGATAGGCACCCGCCTCGTCGATGACGTCAATGGCCTTGTCCGGCATGTGACGGTCATTGATGTAACGCGAAGCCAGTTCGGCAGCCGCGCGCAGGGCTTCATCACTGTATTCGATATTGTGATGGCTCTCGAAACGCCCCTTCAGGCCGCGCAGAATACCAATGGTGTCTTCTACCGATGGCTCCGACACATCGACCTTCTGGAAGCGACGAGCCAAGGCACGGTCCTTCTCGAAGATCCCGCGGAATTCCTGGAAAGTGGTCGAACCGATGCAACGAATATCGCCAGACGACAGCAACGGCTTGAGCAGGTTCGAGGCATCCATGACGCCACCGGACGCGGCACCCGCACCGATGATGGTGTGGATCTCGTCGATGAACAGGATCGCCTGCGGGCGTTTTTTCAGCTCATTGAGCAACGCCTTGAAGCGCTTCTCGAAATCGCCGCGGTATTTGGTACCGGCCAGCAAGGCACCCAGGTCGAGGGAATACACCACGCTGTTGGCCAGCAAATCCGGCACTTGATTGTCGACAATGCGCTTGGCCAGGCCTTCGGCAATCGCGGTTTTACCCACGCCCGCCTCGCCCACCAGCAGCGGATTGTTTTTGCGACGACGCGCCAGGATCTGCGCGACGCGCTCGACTTCCAGCTCACGCCCCACCAGCGGATCGATACGACCCTGGCGCGCGAGTTCGTTCAAGTTGCTGGCATAAGCATCCAGAGGATTGCCTGAAGAAGAAGACTCACCGCCCTCGTCGTCCTGCATATCTTGCTCACCTTCAGAGTGATCGCCATGCCCCGGCACTTTGGAAATGCCATGGGCGATGTAATTGACGACATCAATGCGCGCAACGCTCTGCTGTTTCAGCAGGAACACCGCCTGACTCTCTTGCTCACTGAAGATCGCGACCAGCACATTGGCGCCAGTCACTTCACGCTTGCCCGAGCTCTGTACGTGAAACACAGCACGTTGCAGTACACGCTGGAAGCCCAGGGTTGGCTGGGTTTCACGATCCTCGTCATGGACAGGGATCAATGGCGTGGTGGAGTCGATGAACTCCTGCAGGTCATGCTTGAGTTTGTCGAGGTTTGCACCGCACGCACGCAAAACGGTGGCGGCAGCCTCATTATCCAATAGGGCCAGCAGGAGGTGTTCGACGGTCATGAACTCATGACGCTTCGAACGGGCCTCCTTGAAGGCAAGATTGAGGGTGACTTCGAGCTCGCGGTTTAACATAGCTTCACCTCATACCCAAGTGGTCGGCGATTAACCGTCCTTCTCGATTTCACAGAGTAGCGGATGCTGGCTTTCCCTGGCGTACTGGTTGACCTGCATGGCCTTGGTCTCGGCGATGTCGCGGGTAAACACTCCACATACTGCCCGTCCTTCTGTATGGACGGCTAGCATGACCTTGGTCGCCAGCTCGCGATTCAGGTTAAAAAACACCTCGAGCACTTCGACGACGAAATCCATCGGTGTGTAGTCATCATTAAACAAAACCACCTTGTACATCGGCGGCGCCTGGAGTGCAGGCTTGGCCTCCTGAACAGCAATGCCTGCGGAATCGTCGTCGTGTGAATCAGGGCGATCCTGATTGAATGTTAGTCGAATCTGGCTGATTGCATGCATGGAAAGAAAGGTTCGTCAGTTGTTCGATTACAGTGGTGGGGGCGGCTATCAGCGTTTTCAACTCCGAGTGCCAGGTCTGCTTGACTATCGGCAAAACGGTGTTACAACCAATAGAGCCCACAGTGGGTAAAAAAGGTCCGCGGAGTCAATCTTATTTACTGATTCGACTGCGGATGTACTGGATGATACTCCAGTGATGGAGTCTGTTGCAGAGGGAGTTGGGTATGTCAGGTGTCAAGGTCAGCGGTAAGGTCAAATGGTTCAACAACGCCAAGGGTTACGGTTTCATTAATGAGGACGACAAAACAGAAGACCTGTTTGCCCACTACTCGGCCATTCAAATGGATGGTTACAAGACACTGAAAGCCGGCCAGGCTGTCTCTTTCGAAATCATCCAGGGGCCAAAAGGTCTGCACGCCGTCAACATCGGCAACCCTGTAGAGGCTTCGACAATCGCGACGCATGCCGAGCAACAGACCGTGACGGCCTAAGACCACGCCGTCATCCAGTCATAAAAAACCGCCCGAATCAATCAACTGAGTCGGGCGGTTTTTGTGTGACTGTTGCTTTGTTACATGTGCGAGATCAGCGCATCACCGAAGCCGGAAGAGGACACCAGCGTGGCGCCTTCCATCAGACGTTCGAAGTCATAGGTCACAGTTCTGGCGGAAATTGCGCCATTGGTACCCTTGATGATCAGGTCAGCCGCTTCGGTCCAGCCCATGTGGCGCAGCATCATTTCCGCAGACAGGATCAGTGAACCAGGGTTGACCTGGTCCTTGCCGGCGTACTTCGGCGCGGTGCCGTGAGTGGCTTCGAACATGGCCACGGTGTCGGACAGGTTGGCACCTGGCGCAATACCGATACCACCCACTTCTGCCGCGAGGGCGTCGGAGAGGTAGTCGCCGTTCAGGTTGAGGGTTGCGATGACGTCGTATTCAGCCGGACGCAGCAGGATCTGCTGGAGCATGGCATCGGCGATGGCATCCTTGACGATGACGTTCTTGCCGGTTTTCGGGTTCTTGAACTGCATCCACGGACCACCGTCGAGCAGGGTCGCGCCGAACTCTTCAGCCGCCACTTCGTAGGCCCATTCCTTGAAGGCACCTTCGGTGAACTTCATGATGTTGCCTTTGTGCACGATGGTCAGCGAATCGCGATCGTTGTCGACCACATATTGCAGAGCCTTGCGCGCCAGACGCTTGGTGCCTTGCAGCGAGACCGGCTTGACGCCGATGCCGCAGTTTTCGTCGAAACGGATCTTGGTGACACCCATTTCCTCCTTGAGGAACTTGATGACCTTGGTCGCTTCCGGCGAACCGGCCTTCCACTCGATACCGGCGTAGATGTCCTCGGAGTTCTCACGGAAGATCGTCATGTCGACATCGCCTGGCTTCTTGACCGGGCTCGGCACGCCTTCAAACCAGCGCACCGGGCGCAGGCAGACGTACAGGTCGAGTTGCTGGCGCAGGGCCACGTTGAGGGAACGGATACCACCACCAACCGGCGTGGTCAGAGGGCCCTTGATGGAAACTACGTAATCCTTGACCGCATCCAGGGTTTCCTGAGGCAGCCAGGTGTCCTGATCATAAACCTGGGTCGCTTTTTCCCCGGCGTACACTTCCATCCAGGAAATCTTGCGCTCGCCGCCGTAAGCCTTTTTCACAGCAGCATCGACAACCTTGATCATGACCGGACTGATGTCGACACCAATGCCGTCGCCTTCGATGAAGGGAATGATCGGGTTATTAGGAACATTGAGAGAATGGTCTGCATTGACGGTGATTTTGTCGCCGACGGCTGGAACCTGAATCTTCTTGTAACCCATGCTGAACTCCATTGATTGGATTGAACATCTGGCCTGGTTCGAGCGTAACCCAGTTAAATCGGCGCGCAAACCCTATGTTCGGCCCATCTGCACCAAAGCCGCATAACTCGCGCGCTACAAGCCTGAAAGCAAAGGGAAAAGCGCCAAAACCAAGCACGACAAATCACCCTACGCCTGACTCGCCCCTGCGACCTTTAGACCAATGGACGACATTTGTCGCGTGTGAACCATCGG
Organism: Pseudomonas sp. Irchel s3f7; assembly: GCF_900187615.1. GTDB lineage: Bacteria > Pseudomonadota > Gammaproteobacteria > Pseudomonadales > Pseudomonadaceae > Aquipseudomonas. The sequence goes on from NZ_FYDO01000024.1 coordinate 19,416, forward strand.
CAGATTGCCAGCAACCTATGTATAATGCCGCCGCTGACTAAAGGGTCACGCCGGACTGAACAGCTCTACGACGAGTGTTTCGGCCCGACGAGCCGGTCTGTTATCGCAGTCCGGCTACTTGACGCCCTACTGATGCACCCAACATCACAGCAACGAAACCTCGATATTCGGCTCATGGATGACTTTGAACGAACGCGCTTACCCGGCGCACCTCGAGTTTCTGCGCACGCTTTAGCAAAGAAGAGAGAGTTAATCCGAATATGCCCACCCGCTCGAAGATCATCTATACCTTCACCGACGAAGCTCCTGCCCTCGCCACCTATTCACTGTTGCCTATCGTAGAGGCGTTCACCGCCTCGGCTGATATCGCCGTTGAAACCCGCGATATCTCTCTTGCAGGGCGCATCCTGGCCAGCTTCCCCGAGCAACTGGGTGACAAAGCCGTAGCCGACCACCTCGCCGAACTCGGCGCCCTGGCCGTTACGCCTGAAGCCAACATCATCAAATTGCCGAACATCAGCGCCTCGGTTCCGCAACTGCAAGCCGCGATCAAAGAGCTGCAAGCCCAGGGCTTCGCACTGCCGGACTACCCTGAGACCGTCACCAGCGAGGCCGACAAAGAAGCCAAGGCCCGCTACGACAAAATCAAGGGCAGCGCCGTGAACCCGGTTCTGCGCGAAGGCAACTCCGACCGCCGCGCCCCGCTGTCGGTGAAGAATTACGCTCGCAAGCACCCGCACAAAATGGGCGCCTGGGCCAATGACTCCAAGTCCCACATCGCGCACATGAGCACCGGTGATTTCTACGGCAGCGAAAAAGCTGCCCTGATCGAAGCCGCTGACGCTGTGAAAATCGAGCTGATCGCTCAAGACGGCACCACCACCGTCCTGAAAGCAAAAACCACCGTACAAGCCGGTGAGATCCTCGATTGCGCGGTACTGAGCAAAAACGCCCTGCGCAGCTTCATCGCAGCCGAAATCGAAGACGCCAAGGCCCAAGGCGTGCTGCTGTCGGTTCACCTGAAAGCCACCATGATGAAGGTCTCCGACCCGATCATGTTCGGCCAGATCGTTGCCGAGTTCTATAAAGACGCACTGACCAAGCACGCTGACGTGCTGGCACAGATCGGCTTCAACCTGAACAACGGCATCGGCGACCTGTACGCTCGCATCAAGGCCCTTCCGGCCGAGCAGCAAGCGCAGATCGAAGCTGACATTCAAGCGGTCTACGCTGTTCGCCCATCGCTGGCGATGGTCAACTCCGACAAAGGCATCACCAACCTGCACGTGCCGAGCGACGTCATCGTCGACGCCTCGATGCCAGCCATGATCCGTGACTCCGGCAAGATGTGGGGTACCGACGGCCAGCTGCACGACACCAAGGCCGTGATCCCGGATCGCTGCTACGCCACCATCTACCAGGCCGTGATCGAAGATTGCAAAGCCAACGGTGCGTTCGATCCGACCACCATGGGCAGCGTGCCGAACGTCGGCCTGATGGCGAAGAAAGCCGAAGAGTACGGTTCCCACGACAAGACTTTCCAGATCAAGGCTGACGGCGTTGTTCGCGTCACCGACAGCAAGGGCGACCTGCTGATGGAACAGTCGGTTGAAGCCGGCGACATCTTCCGCATGTGCCAGACCAAAGACGCGCCGATCCAGGACTGGGTCAAACTGGCCGTCAACCGTGCTCGCGCAAGCGCTACTCCAGCGATTTTCTGGCTGGACCCGATGCGCGCCCACGACGGCGTAGTGATCGAGAAAGTTCAGGCTTACCTGAAGGATCACGACACTGCCGGTCTGGACATCCAGATCATGGCGCCGGTCGATGCAATGAAATTCACCCTGCAACGCACCCGCGACGGCAAGGACACCATCTCGGTGACCGGCAACGTTCTGCGCGACTACCTGACCGACCTGTTCCCGATCATGGAACTGGGCACCAGCGCCAAGATGCTGTCGATCGTGCCGCTGATGAACGGCGGTGGCCTGTTCGAAACCGGCGCTGGCGGTTCGGCACCGAAGCACGTGCAGCAGCTGCTGGAAGAAAACTTCCTGCGCTGGGATTCCCTGGGTGAGTTCCTGGCCCTGGCCGCTTCCCTTGAGCACCTGGGCGTGAACTACAACAACCCCAAGGCGCTGGTTCTGGCCAAGACCCTGGATCAGGCCACCGGCCAGTTCCTGGACAACAACAAGTCGCCATCGCGTAAAGTCGGCAACATCGACAACCGCGGCAGCCACTTCTACCTGGCGCTGTACTGGGCTCAAGCCCTGGCTGCCCAGACCGAAGATGCTGCACTGCAAGCGCAGTTCGCGACCCTGGCCAAAACCCTGACCGAGAACGAGGCGACCATCGTTGCCGAACTCAACGCCGTTCAGGGCAAGCCAGTCGACATCGGCGGTTACTACCACGCCGACGCCGAGCTGATCAGCAAGGCCATGCGCCCAAGCGCAACCTTCAACGCGGCGGTTGCTGCGCTGGTGTAAGGTTGTAAAGCTGTAAAGAAGCCCCGGCCCAGTGCCGGGGTTTCTGTTTGTGGGGATCTACGCTACCCCCCTTGTAGGAGCCGGCTTGCTGCCGATAGCGGTTTATCATTCATATCTTCGTTGACTGATACGCCGCTATCGCCAGCAAGCCGGCTCCTACAGGTTTGTATTTCAACATCAGAATTGAGGACATCTCATGGACTGGAAACCCCACATCACCGTCGCCACGATCGTCGAAGACAACGGCCGCTTCCTGATGGTCGAGGAGCTCAAGCACGGGCGCGTGGTGCTCAATCAGCCCGCCGGTCACCTGGACCCGAACGAAACCCTCACCGAGGCCGCCGTGCGCGAAACCCTCGAAGAAACCGGCTGGGACGTCGAAGCGACCGGCGTTCTGGGCATTTACCTCTACACCGCCCCGAGCAACGGCGTGACCTACCAGCGGGTCTGCTTTATCGCCAAACCGCTCAAACACCACCCGGATTATCAACTGGACGACGGCATCGTCGGCGCCAAGTGGTTGACCCGCGAAGAATTAATCGAGCAGCGCGACAACTGGCGCAGCGAGCTGATCATCCACTGCATCGACGACTATCTGGCAGGCATTCACTTCGGCCTCGAATTGATCCGTCCTTCTCTTTAGCCATGCAGGCTCCAGCCTGATAGAATCGCGTCCTTTTTCAAGACACTCATTAAATTCCTATGCGTGATCCAGCCCCTTCTGACACACAAAAGAAGCGCGTCATTGTCGGCATGTCCGGCGGCGTGGACTCCTCCGTTTCTGCCCTCCTGCTGATCGAGCAGGGTTATGAGGTGGAAGGCCTGTTCATGAAGAACTGGGAAGAAGACGATGGAACGGAATACTGCACCGCCATGGATGACCTGGCGGATGCACAAGCCGTGTGCGACAAGATTGGCATCAAGCTGCACACCGCCAACTTCGCGGCAGAGTACTGGGACAACGTGTTCGAGCATTTCCTGGCCGAATACAAGGCCGGTCGCACGCCGAACCCGGACATCCTGTGCAACCGCGAGATCAAGTTCAAGGCGTTCCTCGACTACGCCATGGTGCTCGGCGCCGACCTGATCGCCACCGGCCACTACGTGCGTCGCCGCGACATCGACGGCCGCACCGAACTGCTCAAAGGCCTGGACCCGAACAAGGATCAGAGCTACTTCCTGCACGCCGTCGGCGGTGAACAGATCGCCAAGACCCTGTTCCCGGTCGGTGAGCTGGAAAAACCGCAAGTACGCGCGATTGCCGAGAAATACGAACTGGCGACCGCCAAGAAAAAGGACTCCACCGGAATCTGCTTTATCGGCGAGCGCCGCTTCAGCGACTTCCTCAAGCAGTACCTCCCGGCGCAACCGGGCGAAATCAAGACCACCGAAGGCGAGATCATCGGCCGCCACCACGGCTTGATGTACCACACCATCGGCCAGCGTCAGGGCCTGGGCATTGGCGGCTTGAAAGACGCCAGTGACGAGCCGTGGTACGTGCTGATCAAGGACCTGGAGCACAACGAGCTGATCGTCGGCCAGGGCAATGACCATCCCTGGTTGTTCTCCCGCGCCCTGCTCGCTTCGGACATCTATTGGGTCAACCCGGTCGACCTGAGCCAGCCGCGCAAACTGACCGCCAAGGTTCGTTATCGCCAGAGCGACCAGCCGTGCATCCTGGAAAAGACCGCCACCGGTTATCGCGCGACCTTCGATGATCCGCAACGCGCGGTTACCCCAGGCCAGTCCGTGGTGTTCTACGACGGTGAAATCTGCCTCGGCGGCGGCGTGATCGAAGTCGCTGAGCCGTGGACGAGCAAGGGCCAGGCCCTATGAATCCGATTCAGGAGCAACTGACGGCGCTGGGCGGCGTATTCCTCGCCGCCGTGCTGGTCGACAAGATCGCCAAGACCGGCCAGACCAGTGAAGCCGGCCTGACCTGCATGCTCGGCAGCCTGTTGATCCGCGATCCCAAGGACACACTGGAAGTCTACGGCGGCGACGACCTCAATCTGCGCGAAGGCTATCGCGCATTGATCGGCGCCCTCGAACGCGACCCGAGCACCCTCCAGCGCGAGCCGCTGCGCTATGCGCTGGCCATGCTGGGCCTTGAGCGTCAGTTGGCCAAGCGCGGCGACATGCTGGACGTGATCGGCAAACGCCTGCCGCAGATCCAGTCACAGGTCGAACACTTCGGCCCGGCCCACGAAAACGTGATCGCCGCGTGCGGCGCGCTGTACCAGGACACCCTGAGCACCCTGCGCCAACGCATCCAGGTGCACGGCGACATGCGCAATCTGCAACAACCGAGCAACGCCTCGAAAATTCGCGCCCTGCTGCTCGCCGGCATTCGTTCGGCACGCCTGTGGCGGCAATTGGGCGGGCATCGGTGGCAGCTGGTGATCAGCCGCCGCAAACTGCTGAAAGAGCTTTACCCCTTGATGCGTAACGAATAACCCGCATCGACGGAACCGAACTTAGCAATACGCGTAATACGCCGGTCAGTTGGCGACGGACCGGCGGATTTTTTCATGTATGATACGCGCCCCATTTCGTTGCCCGACTGTCCGAGAACACCCCATGCAGCTCTCTTCGCTCACTGCGGTTTCCCCTGTTGACGGCCGCTACGCCGGCAAAACCCAGGCCCTGCGCCCAATTTTCAGCGAGTACGGCCTGATCCGTGCCCGCGTTCTGGTTGAAGTGCGCTGGCTCCAGCGCCTGGCCGCTCACCCTGCCATCAGCGAAGTGCCGGCGTTCTCCGCCGAAGCCAACGCTGTGCTGAACACCCTGGCGGAAAACTTCTCTCTGGAGCACGCCGAGCGTGTCAAGGAGATCGAGCGCACCACCAACCACGACGTCAAAGCCATCGAGTACCTGCTCAAAGAGCAAGCGGCCAAGCTGCCGGAACTGGCCAAGGTCAGCGAGTTCATCCACTTTGCCTGCACCAGCGAGGACATCAACAACCTGTCCCACGCCCTGATGCTGCGCGAAGGCCGTGATGACGTCATGCTGCCGCTGATGCGCCAGACCGCCAACGCCATCCGCGAACTGGCCATCCGCTTCGCCGACGTGCCAATGCTGTCGCGCACCCACGGTCAACCGGCCTCGCCGACCACCCTGGGCAAAGAACTGGCGAACGTGGTTTACCGTCTGGAGCGTCAAATCGCTCAAGTCGCTGCCGTTCCGCTGCTGGGCAAGATCAACGGCGCTGTCGGCAACTACAACGCCCACCTGTCGGCCTACCCCGAGATCGACTGGGAAGAAAACGCCCGCGCCTTCATCGAAGACGAGCTGGGCCTGGGCTTCAACCCGTACACCACGCAGATCGAACCGCACGACTATATTGCCGAGCTGTTCGACGCGATCGCACGCTTCAACACCATCCTGATCGACTTCGACCGTGACATCTGGGGCTACATCTCCCTGGGTTATTTCAAACAGCGCACCATCGCTGGCGAAATCGGCTCGTCGACCATGCCGCACAAGGTCAACCCGATCGACTTCGAAAACTCCGAAGGCAACCTGGGTATCGCCAACGCACTGTTCCAGCACCTGGCAAGCAAGCTGCCGATCTCCCGCTGGCAGCGCGACCTGACCGACTCCACCGTCCTGCGCAACCTCGGTGTCGGCTTCGCCCACAGCGTGATCGCGTACGAAGCCAGCCTCAAAGGCATCAGCAAGCTGGAGCTCAACGCGCAGAAGATTGCCGCTGACCTGGACGCTTGCTGGGAAGTATTGGCCGAGCCGATCCAGACCGTGATGCGTCGCTACAACATCGAAAACCCGTATGAAAAGCTGAAAGAACTGACCCGCGGCAAGGGCATCAGCCCTGAAGCGTTGCAAACTTTCATCGACGGCCTGGATATGCCGGCCGCCGCCAAGGCTGAGCTGAAATTGCTCACCCCGGCCAACTACATCGGTAACGCTGTAGAGCAAGCCAAACGCATCTGATCGACCGCTAGACCCCTTTAAGACGCCCGGCCGCGCCGGGCGTTTTTATTCCCGTATGGAAAGTGCTTTTTTTCAATAGGTTACACATGAATCCTGACATTCCTCTGCAACTTCTGGGCGGCATCACGGCACGCGAGTTCCTGCGCGACTACTGGCAGAAAAAACCGCTGCTGATCCGCCAGGCCATTCCTGATTTCGAAAGCCCGATCGACGCCGACGAATTGGCCGGCCTGGCGCTGGAAGAAGAAGTCGAATCGCGCCTGATCATCGAGAATGGCGAGCGCCCATGGGAACTGCGTCGCGGCCCGTTCGCCGAAGATGAATTCAGCAAGCTGCCGGAACGTGACTGGACCTTGCTGGTTCAAGCCGTTGACCAGTTCGTGCCGGAAGTCAGTGAACTGCTGGAAAATTTCCGCTTCCTGCCGAGCTGGCGCATCGACGACGTGATGATCAGCTTCGCCGCCCCGGGTGGCAGTGTCGGTCCACACTTCGACAACTACGACGTATTCCTGCTGCAAGGCCACGGCAAGCGCAACTGGAAGATCGGCCAGATGTGCGACTCCGAAAGCCCGCTGCTGCAACACGCGGACTTGCGCATCCTCGCCGAATTCGAAGCCACCGATGAGTGGGTACTGGAACCGGGCGACATGCTGTATCTGCCGCCACGCTTGGCTCACTGCGGCGTAGCCGTCGACGACTGCCTGACCTACTCCGTCGGCTTCCGTGCACCGAGCGCCGCTGAAGTACTGACCCACTTCACCGACTTCCTCAGCCAGTTCCTGCCGGACGAAGAGCGTTACACCGACGCCGACGCCCAGCCTGTAGCCGATCCGCACCAGATCCAGCATGACGCCCTCGATCGCCTGAAAAGCCTGCTGGCCGAACACATGAGCGACGAACGCCTGCTGCTGACCTGGTTCGGCCAGTTCATGACCGAGCCGCGCTATCCGGAGCTGGTGGCCGGTCCGGAAGACGTCGCAGAAGAAGACGTCCTCAGTGCACTGGAAGAAGGTGCGGTGCTGATCCGCAACCCGAGCGCACGCCTGGCCTGGTCGGAAGTTGATGACGACCTGCTGCTGTTCGCCAGCGGCCAGAGCCGTTATCTGCCGGGCAAACTGCGCGAGCTGCTGAAGATGATCTGCGCCGCCGACGCACTGCACACCGACAACCTTGGCGATTGGCTGAGCGACGAAGACGGCCGCGGCCTGTTGTGCGAACTGGTCAAGCAAGGAAGCCTGGGGTTTGCCGATGAATAAGATTCACGTACGTGTCGCAGACTGGCAAAAGGACAACGCCGAGATCCGGCGCATTCGTGAGACGGTGTTCGTCGCCGAGCAGTCCGTACCACCAGAACTGGAATGGGACGCTGACGACATTGATGCAGTGCATTTCCTCGCCTACGAAGGCGACTTTCCGATTGGCACCGCCCGCCTGCTGCCCGACGGTCACATCGGCCGGGTATCGGTGCTCAAGGACTGGCGCGGCTTGAAGGTTGGCGATGCACTGATGCACGCGGTAATCAGTGAAGCCGAAGAGCGCGGACTGAAGCAGCAGATGCTGAGCGCTCAGGTTCAAGCCACGGCGTTCTATGAGCGCCTGGGTTTTCACATGGTCAGTGAAGAGTTCCTGGAAGCAGGGATTCCGCACGTAGACATGGTTCGCCATTCTGCTTAAGACCTTGTGGCGAGGGAGCTTGCTCCCTCGCCACAAAAGCTGCATGCAAACACCACAAAACGCCCCGCCATCTCCGGATGCCGGGGCGTTTTGCTGTCTACCATTCAACTAAACCCACCCACGGCCGACAAACTGGCACTATCAACACCTGTAGGAGTGAGCTTGCTCGCGATGAACTTGAGGGCGCCGCATTCTTTCCAGACAACGCGCGATATCGTTCACGCCCATCGCGAGCAAGCTCGCTCCTACACACACCACAAAGTCGGAGATAACGGATATGTCCCTACGCACCCTGCTCACCACCCTGTTGGTGACCTGCAGTTTTTCGGTCATGGCAGCCACTGAAATCGTGCCCCTGAACAACCGCACCAGCGCCGACCTGCTGCCGGTGGCGCAGGATTTCATCGGCAAGGACGGGCAGGTCAGCGCCTACGGCAATCAACTCATTGTCAACGCTGATCAACGCAAGATCGACGAACTTAAAACCCTGATCTCGCAACTCGACACCGCACCCAAACGCCTGCTGATCACGGTCGACACCAGCGACAGCAACGCTCAGGGTGATCAGGGTTACTCGGTGAACGGCGCCAAGCCAAACCAGACCCGCATCATCAGTTACAGCACCGATAGTCGTGACGGCGGCACTCAGCAAGTGCAGGCCAGTGAAGGCACCCCCGCACTGATCCAGGTCGGCCAGAGCGTGCCGCTGACCAGCTCGCAGTCCGACTCCTACGGCGATCTGCGCAGCCAGACTGAATACCGCAACGTCACTCAAGGCTTCTACGTCACCGCCAACGTCACCGGCGACATCGTTCACCTGTCGATCAGCACCAACCGTGACCGCATGAGCCAGGAACGTCCCGATGTAGTGAACGTGCAAAGTACCGACACAACCGTCACCGGTCGCCTTGGCGAGTGGATCCTGCTGGCCGGGGTGAATGGCCAGACACAGGCCGACAAACAAGGCACAGCCCGCAGCTACTCGACCCAAAGCCGCGACGACATGACACTGCGGGTGAAAGTCGACACCCTGGACTAAAGCACCAAAAACTGACTGAGGAGTCGTATTAGACCAAAGATGTAGTGCCTGAAAAAAAGCACTACAAAACGTTTGACGAGCCAAAAAAGCAAAGGCATGATGGCCTCGCTCCCGCTAATCAGAGGCCCTGGCAAGGGCCTTCGAGGCGATGTTCGCATCTACCCCCCGCGAACCGCTTCGTGTCTGTACCGCCCACAAGGTGTGTTTGACGAGGTTGTCGACTGGAACGAAGTTGTCCCGAGGGACGGAAGCGTAATAGGTAACCCGGCACCACACTGATGTTCGTACCAAGGCCCACGACGCCCGAATGCGCCCGCAGTTCGCCTTTACCTGCTCACTTCCCCTCGAGCCCATCGTTCATCCCGTCGCCCTCCCCGCCGGACCCGACCTGACCCACTAAGCTTCTGGTCAGCGAGCGCAGGAATTTTCCACCGCAGTACAACTTTTCATAAAAGACGCGACGAGGTTTATCTCCATGGCACTGACACGCGAACAGCAAATTGCAGCCCTCGAAAAAGACTGGGCTGAAAACCCGCGCTGGAAAGGCGTGACACGCACTTACTCCGCTGCTGACGTCGTCCGTCTGCGTGGCTCGGTTCAACCTGAGCACACCTTTGCAAAAATGGGCGCCGAGAAGCTGTGGAACCTGGTCACCCAGGGTGCCAAGCCAGCCTTCCGTCCAGAGAAAGATTTCGTCAACTGCATGGGCGCCCTGACCGGCGGCCAGGCTGTACAACAAGTCAAAGCTGGTATCCAGGCGATCTACCTGTCGGGCTGGCAAGTTGCTGCGGACAACAACTCCGCCGAATCGATGTACCCGGACCAGTCGCTGTACCCGGTGGACTCGGTTCCAACCGTGGTCAAGCGCATCAACAACTCGTTCCGTCGTGCCGACCAGATCCAGTGGAAAGCCGGCAAGAACCCGGGCGACGACGGCTACATCGACTACTTCGCTCCAATCGTTGCTGACGCTGAAGCCGGTTTCGGCGGCGTACTGAACGCTTACGAGCTGATGAAGAGCATGATCGAAGCTGGCGCCGCCGGCGTTCACTTCGAAGACCAACTGGCTTCCGTGAAAAAATGCGGCCACATGGGCGGCAAGGTACTGGTTCCTACCCAGGAAGCTGTACAGAAGCTGACCGCTGCCCGTCTGGCTGCTGACGTTGCCGGTACTCCGACCATCATCCTGGCTCGTACCGACGCTAACGCCGCCGACCTGTTGACGTCGGACTGCGACCCGTACGACCAGCCATTCGTGACTGGCGAACGCACCCAGGAAGGCTTCTACAAAGTACGCGCCGGCCTGGACCAGGCAATCGCCCGTGGCCTGGCTTACGCTCCGTACGCCGACCTGATCTGGTGCGAAACTGCCAAGCCAGACCTGGACGAGGCTCGTCGCTTCGCTGAAGCGATCAAAAAGGAATACCCGGACCAACTGCTGTCGTACAACTGCTCGCCTTCCTTCAATTGGAAGAAAAACCTGGACGACGCGACCATCGCCAAGTTCCAGCGCGAACTGTCCGCCATGGGCTACAAGCACCAGTTCATCACCCTGGCCGGCATTCACAACATGTGGCACAGCATGTTCAACCTGGCGCACGACTACGCCCGCAACGACATGACTGCCTACGTGAAGCTGCAAGAGCAGGAATTCGCTGACGCTTCGAAGGGCTACACCTTCGTGGCTCACCAGCAGGAAGTGGGCACCGGCTACTTCGACGACATGACCACCGTGATCCAGGGTGGCTCGTCTTCGGTAACCGCACTGACCGGTTCGACTGAAGAAGAACAGTTCCACTGATCTGCTTCGCTTGAGTAAACGGCCGCTGCGGACCGATTAGAAACCGCAACGCTGAAAATCTGACGCCTCGACTGGTTCGGGGCGTTTTTTTGCCTGGGATTTCACCGTCCCTTGTAGGAGCTGGCTTGCCAGCGAAGAGGCCCGAAAGCCATGCACTGAATGAACGGACGCCTTCGCTGGCAAGCCAGCTCCTACGGGTTATGCGTCACAATCACGATCACTGCCTGGTCGAAATCTTTGATCCAGAGCGCTGCGACTGTCAGAAAAATCCACTAAGACGCTCACCGCCTCTACTTGCAGTAACGCGCATATAAGGCAACTTCCTGCGCACTTGCCGGATAAACACTTTAAAAATCACGCCAAACAATATTGATTATCATTTAGCGCAAACTATGTTCGTTACACTCCCAACAAAACATAATTCACGAAATGCCGGCTAATGCCCAAGGGGCAAGGCTTGTGGGGGGGTTCCAGTGCGCTATGTCCTTATTCCTATAATAAATTTCGCTATAGGAATTTTACTTGCTGGGTGTTTAGCCATAAAATCAGCGGGATTGATTGCTGCGACATATCGTCACTGCGTTGTTACTTTTTCAAGCTCAGAGACCTTTGCTCTCTGTTAAGGATTACCAGCATGCCCGAAGCGACAGGACTCATGGCCCACAACTGGGGCTTTGCCATTTTCCTTCTAGGCGTCGTCGGCCTCTGCGCCTTCATGCTGGGCGTCTCCAGCCTCCTTGGGTCAAAAGCCTGGGGCCGCAGCAAAAACGAACCGTTCGAGTCCGGCATGCTACCTACAGGTGGCGCCCGCTTGCGGCTCTCAGCCAAATTCTATCTGGTCGCGATGCTCTTCGTGATCTTCGATATCGAAGCCCTTTTTCTCTTTGCATGGTCTGTGTCCGTCCGCGAAAGCGGCTGGACCGGATTCGTCGAAGCTCTCGTTTTCATAGCAATTCTGTTGGCAGGCCTTGTCTACCTATTCCGAGTGGGCGCCCTTGACTGGGCTCCGGAAGCTCGGCGCAAGCGGCAAGCGAAGCTGAAACAATGAGGCTTTGGCAATGCAATACAATCTCACCAGGATCGACCCCGATGCTCCTAACGAGCAGTATCCGATCGGCGAACGGGAAACCGTTTCCGATCCGTTAGAAGATCAAGTCCACAAAAACATTTTCATGGGCAAGCTCGAAGACGTGCTTAACGGCACGATCAACTGGGGGCGCAAGAACTCCCTGTGGCCGTATAACTTCGGTCTTTCTTGCTGCTACGTGGAAATGACCACCGCCTTCACGGCGCCCCACGACATCGCGCGCTTTGGCGCCGAGGTTATCCGGGCATCGCCGCGCCAGGCGGATTTCATGGTTATCGCCGGTACCTGCTTCATCAAGATGGCGCCGATCATTCAGCGTCTCTACGAGCAAATGCTCGAACCCAAGTGGGTTATCTCCATGGGTTCGTGCGCCAACTCCGGTGGCATGTACGACATCTACTCGGTCGTTCAAGGGGTGGACAAGTTCCTGCCCGTGGACGTCTACGTGCCTGGCTGCCCGCCTCGTCCTGAAGCTTTCCTGCAAGGCCTGATGCTGTTGCAAGAGTCGATTGGACAGGAGCGTCGTCCGCTTTCCTGGGTCGTTGGTGATCAAGGCGTATACCGCGCCGAGATGCCTTCCGAGAAGGAAAAGCGCCGCGAACAGCGAATCGCAGTCACCAACCTGCGCAGCCCCGACGAAGTCTGATCCAGATCTGCTTCTTTAATAGAACGAGAACCTGGCTTCATTCTTTACGTTGACCGAAAGCGATAAATAACCATGACTACAGGCAGTGCTCTGTACATCCCGCCTTACAAGGCAGACGACCAGGATGTGGTCGTCGAACTGAACAACCGTTTTGGCCCGGAGGCGTTCACCGCCCAGGCTACCCGCACCGGCATGCCGGTGCTTTGGGTTGCCCGCGCCAAACTCGTCGAAGTCCTGACTTTCCTGCGCAACCTGCCCAAGCCGTACGTCATGCTCTATGACCTGCACGGCGTGGACGAGCGTCTGCGCACCAAGCGTCAAGGGCTGCCAAGCGGCGCCGACTTCTCCGTGTTCTACCACTTGATGTCGATCGAGCGTAACAGCGACGTCATGATCAAGGTCGCGCTGTCCGAAAGCGATCTCAGCTTGCCAACCGTTACCAGCATCTGGCCGAACGCCAACTGGTACGAGCGTGAAGTCTGGGACATGTACGGCATCGACTTCAAAGGTCACCCGCACCTGACGCGCATCATGATGCCGCCGACCTGGGAAGGTCACCCGCTGCGCAAGGACTTCCCGGCCCGTGCCACCGAGTTCGATCCGTTCAGCCTGACGCTGGCCAAGCAACAGCTTGAGGAAGAAGCCGCGCGCTTCAAGCCTGAAGACTGGGGCATGAAGCGCTCCGGCCCGAACGAGGACTACATGTTCCTCAACCTCGGCCCGAACCACCCTTCGGCGCACGGTGCATTCCGCATCATCCTGCAGCTGGACGGTGAAGAGATCGTCGACTGCGTGCCGGACGTCGGTTACCACCACCGTGGTGCCGAGAAAATGGCCGAGCGTCAGTCCTGGCACAGCTTCATCCCGTACACCGACCGTATCGACTACCTCGGCGGCGTGATGAACAACCTGCCGTACGTGCTCTCGGTCGAGAAGCTGGCCGGCATCAAGGTGCCCGAGAAGGTCGACGTCATCCGCATCATGATGGCCGAGTTCTTCCGGATCACCAGCCACCTGCTGTTCCTGGGTACCTACATCCAGGACGTCGGCGCCATGACTCCGGTGTTCTTCACCTTCACCGACCGCCAGAAGGCGTACACGGTGATCGAAGCCATTACCGGTTTCCGCCTGCACCCGGCCTGGTACCGCATCGGTGGTGTCGCCCACGACCTGCCGCGCGGCTGGGAAAAACTGGTTAAAGACTTCGTCGAATGGATGCCAAAGCGTCTGGACGAATACCAGAAAGCCGCACTGGACAACAGCATCCTGCGAGGCCGGACCATCGGCGTCGCCGCCTACAACACCAAAGAGGCCCTGGAATGGGGCGTCACCGGTGCAGGCCTGCGTTCGACCGGTTGCGATTTCGACCTGCGTAAAGCGCGTCCGTACTCGGGCTACGAGAACTTCGAATTCGAAGTGCCGCTGGCCGCCAATGGCGATGCCTATGACCGCTGCATCGTGCGCGTGGAGGAGATGCGCCAGAGCATCAAGATCATCGAGCAGTGCATGCGCAACATGCCGGAAGGCCCGTACAAGGCGGATCACCCGCTGACCACGCCGCCGCCGAAAGAGCGCACCCTGCAGCACATCGAAACCTTGATCACGCACTTCCTGCAAGTTTCGTGGGGCCCGGTCATGCCGGCCAACGAATCCTTCCAGATGATCGAAGCGACCAAGGGCATCAACAGTTATTACCTGACGAGCGATGGCGGCACCATGAGCTACCGCACCCGGATTCGTACCCCAAGCTTCCCGCACCTGCAGCAGATCCCTTCGGTGATCAAAGGCAGCATGGTCGCGGACTTGATTGCGTACCTGGGTAGTATCGATTTCGTTATGGCCGACGTGGACCGCTAAGCATGAACAGCACGCTTATCCAGACAGACCGTTTCACCTTGAGTGAAACCGAGCGCTCGGCCATCGAGCACGAGCTGCATCACTACGAAGACCCGCGCGCGGCGTCGATCGAAGCCTTGAAGATCGTCCAGAAGGAACGTGGCTGGGTGCCGGACGGCGCTCTGTACGCCATCGGCGAGATCCTCGGCATCCCGGCGAGCGACGTTGAAGGCGTGGCGACTTTCTATAGCCAGATCTTCCGTCAGCCAGTCGGCCGTCACATCATTCGCGTCTGCGACAGCATGGTCTGCTACATCGGCGGCCACGAGTCCGTGGTCAGCGAAATCCAGAGCAAGCTCGGCATCGGCCTGGGTCAAACCACCGCCGACGGTCGTTTCACCCTGCTGCCGGTCTGCTGCCTCGGCAACTGCGACAAGGCGCCGGCGTTGATGATCGACGACGACACGTTCGGTGATGTGCAGCCAGCAGGCGTTGCCAAATTGCTCGAGGGCTACGTATGACCCTGACTTCTTTCGGTCCGGCCAACCGCATCAAGCGTTCGGCCGAGACTCATCCGCTGACCTGGCGTCTGCGTGACGACGGCGAAGCCGTATGGCTCGACGAGTACCAGGCCAAGAACGGTTACGCCGCTGCGCGCAAGGCTTTCGCCGACATGGCTCAGGACGACATCGTCCAGACCGTGAAAGACGCCGGCCTCAAGGGCCGCGGCGGTGCAGGCTTCCCCACTGGCGTGAAGTGGGGCCTGATGCCCAAGGACGAATCCATCAACATCCGCTACCTGCTGTGCAACGCGGATGAAATGGAGCCGAATACCTGGAAAGACCGCATGCTGATGGAGCAACTGCCCCATCTGCTGATCGAAGGCATGCTGATCAGTGCCCGCGCACTGAAAACCTACCGTGGCTACATCTTCCTGCGTGGCGAATACACCACCGCCGCCAAGCACCTGAACCGTGCCGTGGAAGAAGCCAAGGCAGCAGGCCTGCTGGGCAAGAACATCCTGGGCAGTGGCTTCGATTTCGAGCTGTTCGTCCACACCGGTGCCGGGCGTTACATCTGCGGTGAAGAAACCGCGCTGATCAACTCCCTCGAAGGCCGCCGTGCCAACCCGCGCTCCAAGCCGCCCTTCCCTGCCGCCGTTGGCGTGTGGGGCAAGCCGACTTGCGTGAACAACGTTGAAACCCTGTGCAACGTGCCGGCAATCATTGCCGACGGCGTGGACTGGTACAAATCGTTGGCCCGTGAAGGCAGCGAAGACATGGGCACCAAGCTCATGGGCTTCTCCGGCAAGGTCAAGAACCCGGGCCTGTGGGAACTGCCGTTCGGCGTCACCGGTCGCGAGCTGTTCGAAGACTACGCTGGCGGCATGCGCGACGGTTACAAGCTCAAGTGCTGGCAGCCTGGCGGCGCCGGTACCGGCTTCCTGTTGCCGGAACACCTGGACGCACAAATGTACGCCGGCGGCATCGCCAAAGTGGGCACCCGTATGGGTACCGGCCTGGCCATGGCGGTGGACGACAGCGTCAATATGGTGTCCCTGCTGCGCAACATGGAGCAGTTCTTCGCCCGCGAATCCTGTGGCTTCTGCACCCCGTGCCGCGATGGCTTGCCATGGAGCGTCAAGCTGCTGATGGCCATCGAGAATGGCGAAGGCCAGCCAGGCGACATCGAGACCCTGCTGGGTCTGGTCGGCTTCCTCGGCCCAGGCAAGACGTTCTGTGCTCACGCACCGGGCGCCGTGGAGCCGTTGGGCAGCGCAATCAAATACTTCCGTCCTGAGTTCGAAGCCGGTATCGCGCCTGTCAGCGCCGCCGTCCCGCCTCTGGCAAGGCCGATCGTAGTCGGCGCGTAAACGCTTAAAAAAGGCGAAGGGTCCGTGCCCTTCGCTTTTCGTGTGATGACGCCTTTAACGGCTGTGTTGATTCACGCGGATAACAAGATTCCATTAGCCACGCCCGCTGACACCGGGCCAACGAAGAACTTTGAACCATGGCCACTATCCACGTAGACGGCAAAGAGCTCGAAGTCGATGGGGCAGACAACCTGTTACAGGCATGTCTGTCGCTAGGCCTCGATATTCCTTATTTCTGCTGGCACCCTGCCCTAGGCAGCGTTGGCGCTTGCCGCCAGTGCGCAGTCAAGCAGTACACCGACGAGAACGACACCCGTGGTCGTATCGTGATGTCCTGCATGACGCCTGCCACCGACGGCACCTGGATCTCCATCGAAGATGAAGAGTCCAAGGCCTTCCGCGCCAGTGTTGTTGAATGGTTGATGACCAACCACCCTCACGACTGCCCGGTCTGTGAAGAAGGCGGTCACTGCCACCTGCAAGACATGACGGTAATGACCGGCCACAATGAGCGCCGTTACCGCTTCACCAAGCGTACCCACCAGAACCAGCAACTGGGCCCGTTCATTTCCCACGAGATGAACCGCTGCATCGCTTGCTACCGCTGCGTGCGCTTCTATAAAGACTACGCTGGCGGCACCGACCTCGGTGTGTACGGCGCCCACGACAACGTGTACTTCGGTCGCGTTGAAGACGGCACCCTGGAAAGCGAGTTCTCCGGCAACCTCACCGAGGTCTGCCCGACCGGTGTGTTCACCGACAAGACTCACTCCGAGCGTTACAACCGCAAGTGGGACATGCAGTTCTCGCCGAGCATCTGCCATGGCTGCTCAAGCGGTTGCAACATCTCCCCGGGCGAGCGTTACGGCGAACTGCGTCGCATCGAAAACCGTTTCAACGGTTCGGTGAACCAGTACTTCCTGTGCGACCGTGGCCGTTTCGGCTATGGCTACGTCAACCGCGAAGACCGCCCACGTCAGCCATTGCTGGCCAACGGCGCCAAGCTGAGCCTCGACGAAGCGCTGGATAAAGCCGCCGACCTGCTGCGCGGTCGCAACATCGTCGGTATCGGTTCGCCTCGCGCCAGCCTCGAAAGCAACCACGCGTTGCGCGAGCTGGTCGGTGCCGAGCACTTCTACTCCGGTATCGAAGCGTCCGAACTGGAGCGCATCCGACTGGTCCTGCAAGTGCTCAAAGACAGCCCGCTGCCAGTGCCGAACATGCGCGACATCGAAGACCACGACGCCGTGTTCGTCCTCGGTGAAGACCTGACCCAGACTGCTGCGCGCATGGCCCTGTCCCTGCGTCAATCGGTCAAAGGCAAAGCTGAAGACATGGCCGACGCTATGCGCGTTCAGCCTTGGCTCGACGCCGCGGTGAAGAACATCGGTCAGCACGCGATGAACCCGCTGTTCATCGCCAGCCTGGCTGAAACCAAGCTCGACGACATCGCCGAAGAGTGCGTTCACGCCGCTCCAGACGACCTGGCCCGCATCGGTTTCGCCGTGGCTCACGCCCTCGACGCCAGCGCACCGGCCGTTGAAGGCCTGGACGCCGAAGCCCTCGAACTGGCCAAGCGCATCGCCGACGCCCTGCTCGCGGCAAAGCGCCCGCTGATCATCGCCGGTACTTCCCTGGGCTCCAAAGCCCTGATCGAAGCCGCCGCGAACATCGCCAAAGCCTTGAAGCTGCGCGAGAAGAACGGTTCCATCAGCCTGATCGTGCCGGAGGCCAACAGCCTCGGCCTGGCCATGCTCGGTGGTGAATCGGTCGATGCCGCGCTGCAAGCCGTGATCTCTGGCCGTGCCGACGCCATTGTCGTGCTGGAAAACGATCTGTACACCCGCACCGATAAAGCCAAGGTCGATGCTGCCCTGGCCGCTGCCAAAGTGCTGATCGTCGCCGACCATCAGAAGACCGCCACCAGCGATCGCGCGCATCTGGTTCTTCCAGCCGCCAGCTTCGCTGAAGGCGACGGCACTCTGGTCAGCCAGGAAGGTCGCGCCCAGCGCTTCTTCCAGGTCTTCGATCCGAAGTACATGGACGCGAGCATCCTGGTTCACGAAGGCTGGCGCTGGCTGCATGCCCTGCGCGCCACCCTGCTGAACCAGCCGATTGACTGGACCCAGCTGGACCACGTCACCGCTGCCGTTGCTTCGAGCACTTCGATCCTCAATCGCATTGTCGATGCCGCACCGTCCGCCGCGTTCCGCATCAAGGGCATGAAACTGGCCCGCGAACCGCTGCGTTACTCCGGTCGTACCGCCATGCGCGCCGACATCAGCGTGCACGAACCGCGTACCCCGCAGGACAAGGACACCGCCTTTGCCTTCTCGATGGAAGGTTACTCGGGCTCGGCCGAACCGCGTCAGCAAGTGCCATTCGCCTGGTCTCCGGGCTGGAACTCGCCGCAAGCCTGGAACAAGTTCCAGGACGAAGTCGGTGGTCACATCCGCGCTGGCGACCCAGGCACCCGCCTGATCGAAAGCGCTGGTGATTCGCTGAACTGGTTCTCCAGTGTTCCGCGCGCGTTCAACCCTGCTCCAGGTACCTGGCAGGTTGTGCCGTTCTTCCACCTGTTCGGCAGCGAAGAGAACTCTTCGAAAGCCGCTCCGGTTCAGGAACGCATTCCGGCGGCTTATGTTGCACTGGCCAAGTCCGAAGCCGACCGTCTGGGCGTCAACGACGGTGCCATGCTGAGCCTGAACGTGGCTGGCCAGACCCTGCGTCTGCCGCTGCGCATCAACGAAGAGCTGGGCGCCGGTCTGGTCGCACTGCCTGCGGGCATCGCCGGCATTCCGCCAGCGATTTTCGGTAAATCCGTTGACGGTCTGCAGGAGGCAGCTCAATGACCTGGTTCACTCCTGAAGTGATCGACGTGATCATCGCGGTCCTCAAGGCCGTGGTGATTCTGCTCGCCGTGGTGGTCTGCGGCGCCCTGCTCAGCTGGGTCGAGCGTCGCTTGCTCGCCCTCTGGCAGGACCGTTACGGTCCGAACCGCGTGGGTCCGTTCGGCGCGTTCCAGATCGCCGCCGACATGATCAAGATGTTCTTCAAGGAAGACTGGACGCCTCCATTCGCCGACAAGATGATCTTCACCCTGGCACCGGTAGTCGCCATGAGCGCCCTGCTGATTGCCTTCGCGATCATCCCGATCACCCCGACCTGGGGCGTGGCGGACATCAACATCGGCATCCTGTTCTTCTTCGCCATGGCTGGCCTGTCGGTCTACGCGGTGCTGTTCGCCGGTTGGTCGAGCAACAACAAGTTCGCCCTGCTGGGCAGCTTGCGGGCCTCGGCACAAACCGTGTCGTACGAAGTGTTCATGGGCCTGTCGCTGATGGGCATCGTGATCCAGGTCGGCTCGTTCAACATGCGTGACATCGTTGAATACCAAGCGCAGAACCTGTGGTTCATCATTCCGCAGATCTTCGGTTTCCTGACCTTCTTCATCGCTGGCGTCGCCGTGACTCACCGTCACCCGTTCGACCAGCCGGAAGCGGAACAGGAACTGGCCGACGGTTACCACATTGAATACGCCGGCATGAAATGGGGCATGTTCTTCGTCGGCGAGTACATCGGCATCGTGCTGATCTCGGCGCTGCTGGTGACCTTGTTCTTCGGTGGCTGGCACGGTCCGTTCGGCATCCTGCCGCAGATCCCGTTCATCTGGTTCGCACTGAAAACCGCGTTCTTCATCATGATCTTCATTCTGTTGCGCGCCTCGATTCCGCGCCCACGGTATGACCAAGTGATGGATTTCAGCTGGAAGTTCTGCTTGCCGCTGACCCTCGTCAACATGCTGGTGACCGCTGCGATCGTGTTGCTCAACACGCCCGCCGTCGCGGCTCAGTGAGGATAGAGAATCATGAAGTACATATTTGACATCGTGCATGGCTTCTACACCCAGCTTCGCAGCCTGGTGATGATTTTCGGCCACGCCTTCCGCAAGCGCGACACGCTGCAGTACCCGGAAGAAGCGGTCTACCTGCCGCCGCGCTACCGTGGGCGTATCGTCCTGACCCGCGACCCCGACGGTGAAGAGCGCTGTGTAGCGTGCAACCTGTGCGCCGTGGCGTGCCCGGTCGGTTGCATCTCGCTGCAGAAAGCTGAAACCGAAGATGGTCGCTGGTACCCGGACTTCTTCCGCATCAACTTCTCGCGCTGCATCTTTTGCGGCCTCTGCGAGGAAGCCTGCCCGACCACCGCGATCCAGCTCACGCCGGATTTCGAAATGGCCGAGTTCAAACGTCAGGACCTGGTTTACGAGAAAGAAGATCTGTTGATCTCCGGCCCCGGCAAAAACCCTGATTACAACTTCTATCGTGTTGCAGGTATGGCGATTGCCGGGAAGCCGAAAGGCTCCGCGCAAAATGAAGCCGAACCGATCAACGTGAAGAGCTTGCTGCCTTAAGGAAGAAAGATGGAATTCGCTTTCTATTTCGCATCGGGTATCGCTGTGGTGTCCACGCTTCGCGTGATCACCAACACCAACCCTGTGCACGCCCTGCTCTACCTGATCATTTCGCTGATCGCCGTGGCCATGACGTTCTTCGCCCTCGGCGCACCGTTTGCCGGTGTCCTGGAAGTGATCGCCTACGCTGGCGCCATCATGGTGCTGTTCGTGTTCGTGGTGATGATGCTGAACCTGGGCCCGGCCTCGGTTCAGCAAGAGCGCGTCTGGCTCAAGCCCGGTATCTGGGGCGGCCCGGTCCTGCTCGCTGCGCTGCTGCTGGTAGAACTGCTGTACGTGCTGTTCTCCCACCAGACCGGTGAAGCCATCGGCCACACCACCGTAGACGCCAAGGCCGTGGGCATCAGCCTGTTCGGTCCTTACCTGCTGGTGGTCGAACTCGCCTCGATGCTGCTGCTCGCTGCAGCCGTCACGGCGTTCCACTTGGGCCGCAACGAAGCCAAGGAGCAATGACGATGCCTGCTATCCCTATGGAGCATGGTCTGGCGGTCGCCGGCATCCTGTTCTGCCTCGGTCTGGTCGGCCTGATGGTCCGCCGCAACATCCTCTTCGTGTTGATGAGTCTTGAAGTGATGATGAACGCCTCTGCACTCGCGTTCATCGTGGCCGGTAGCCGCTGGGCGCAGCCGGATGGACAGATCATGTTCATCCTGGTGATCAGCCTGGCAGCCGCCGAGGCCAGTATTGGCCTGGCGATCCTGCTGCAACTGTATCGCCGCTTCCACACGCTCGATATCGACGCTGCCAGTGAGATGCGCGGATGAACCTACTCTTTCTGACTTTCGTATTCCCTCTCATTGGTTTCCTGCTGCTGTCGTTCTCTCGGGGACGCATCTCGGAAAACCTGGCCGCACTGATCGGCGTGGGTTCCATCGGTCTGTCGGCGATCGTCACCGCCTACGTGATCTGGCAATTCAACGTCGCCCCGCCGGAAGGCGGTCACTACACCCAGGTGTTGTGGCAGTGGATGGCGGTGGAAGGCTTCACGCCGAACTTCGCGCTGTATCTGGACGGCCTTTCCGTGACCATGCTCGGCGTGGTTGTCGGCGTCGGCTTCCTGATCCACCTGTTCGCGTCCTGGTACATGCGCGGTGAAGACGGTTACTCGCGTTTCTTCGCGTACACCAACCTGTTTATCGCCAGCATGCTGTTCCTGGTCCTGGGCGATAACCTGTTGTTCCTGTACTTCGGTTGGGAAGGCGTGGGCCTGTGCTCGTACCTGTTGATCGGTTTCTACTACAGCAACCGCAACAACGGTAACGCGGCACTCAAAGCCTTCATCGTGACCCGTATCGGTGACGTGTTCATGGCCATCGGCCTGTTCATTCTGTTTGCCCAGCTGGGCACGCTGAACGTTCAGGAACTGCTGGTGCTGGCACCGCAGAAATTCCAGGCCGGCGACTTCTGGATGGTCATGGCCACCCTGATGCTGCTCGGTGGTGCTGTCGGTAAATCCGCACAACTGCCGCTGCAAACCTGGCTGGCGGATGCGATGGCTGGTCCTACCCCGGTTTCGGCACTGATCCACGCCGCAACCATGGTGACCGCCGGTGTCTACCTGATCGCCCGTACCCACGGCCTGTTCACCCTGGCGCCGGAAATCCTGCACCTGGTGGGCATCGTTGGCGGCGTGACCCTGGTTCTGGCGGGCTTCGCTGCCCTGGTCCAGACCGACATCAAGCGCATCCTCGCCTATTCGACCATGAGCCAGATCGGCTACATGTTCCTGGCCCTGGGCGTTGGTGCCTGGGACGGCGCGATCTTCCACCTGATGACCCACGCCTTCTTCAAGGCGCTGTTGTTCCTTGCTTCCGGTGCGGTAATCGTTGCCTGCCACCACGAGCAGAACATCTTCAAGATGGGCGGTCTGTGGAAGAAACTGCCACTGGCCTACGCCAGCTTCATCGTCGGCGGCGCGGCCCTTGCGGCCCTGCCTCTGGTCACCGCAGGCTTCTACTCCAAGGACGAAATCCTCTGGGAAGCGTTCGCCAGCGGCAACAACGGTCTGCTCTACGCAGGTCTGGTCGGCGCGTTCATGACCTCGCTGTACACCTTCCGCCTGATCTTCATCGCGTTCCATGGTGAAGCGAAGACCGAAGCCCACGCCGGTCACGGCATCGCCCACTGGCTGCCTCTGTCGGTGCTGATCGTATTGTCGACCTTCATCGGCGCGATGATCGTTCCACCGCTGCACGGCGTGCTGCCGCAAAGCGTCGGCCATGCCGGCGGCGAAGCCAAGCACAGTCTGGAAATCGCCTCGGGCGCCATCGCCCTGGCCGGTATCCTGCTGGCCGCGCTGCTGTTCCTCGGCAAGCGTCGCTTCGTCACCGCCATCGCCAACAGCGGCATCGGCCGTTTCCTCTCGGCCTGGTGGTTCGCTGCCTGGGGCTTCGACTGGATCTACGACAAACTGTTCGTCAAACCTTACCTGGCGATCAGCCACATCCTGCGCAATGACCCGCTCGATCAGACCATCGGTTTGATCCCGCGCATGGCCAAAGGCGGTCACACCGCCCTGAGCCGTACCGAGACCGGTCAACTGCGTTGGTATGCCGCCTCGATGGCTGCGGGTGCCGTGCTGGTCATTGGCGCCGTCGTGCTGGTAGCGGTCTGATATGAACCTTGCGAATTTGCGAAAGGAAACGAGCCCGTCATGATTCTGCCTTGGCTAATCCTGATTCCCTTCATCGGCGGCCTGCTGTGCTGGATGGGTGAGCGCTTCGGCTCTACCCTCCCGCGCTGGATTGCGCTGTTGACCATGTCCCTGGAACTCGCACTCGGCCTCTGGCTGTGGGCCCAGGGCGACTATTCATTTGCTCCGGCGCCTGGCGCCGATCCGACCTGGGTGCTTGAGTTCAAGCATGTCTGGATCCAGCGTTTCGGCATCAGCGTGCACCTGGCCCTCGACGGCCTGTCGCTGCTGATGATCCTGCTGACCGGTCTGCTGGGTGTCCTGTCGGTACTCTGCTCGTGGAAAGAAATTCAGCGTCACGTTGGCTTCTTCCACCTGAACCTGATGTGGATCCTGGGCGGTGTCGTCGGCGTGTTCCTCGCCCTCGATCTGTTCATGTTCTTCTTCTTCTGGGAAATGATGCTGGTGCCGATGTATTTCCTCATCGCGCTCTGGGGTCACAGTTCTTCGGACGGCAAGAAAACCCGGATCTACGCGGCGACCAAGTTCTTCATCTTCACTCAGGCTTCCGGCCTGATCATGCTGGTGGCGATCCTGGGCCTGGTACTGGTCAACTTCAACAACACCGGCGTGATTACCTTCAACTACGCCGACCTGTTGAAGACCAAGATGTCGATGACCACCGAGTACATCCTGATGCTCGGCTTCTTCATCGCCTTCGCGGTCAAGCTGCCAGTCGTACCGTTCCACTCCTGGTTGCCTGACGCTCACGCCCAGGCGCCGACCGCAGGTTCCGTCGACCTCGCCGGTATCTTGCTGAAGACCGCGGCCTACGGCCTGCTGCGTTTCGCCCTGCCACTGTTCCCGAACGCTTCGGCCGAGTTCGCGCCGATTGCCATGACCCTGGGTCTGATCGGGATCTTCTACGGTGCGTTCCTGGCGTTCGCGCAAACCGACATCAAACGTCTGATTGCCTTCTCGTCCGTTTCCCACATGGGCTTCGTACTGATCGGCATCTACTCCGGCAGCCAACTGGCACTGCAAGGTGCAGTGATGCAGATGCTGGCGCACGGTCTGTCGGCAGCCGCACTCTTTATCCTGAGTGGCCAGCTGTACGAACGCACCCACACCCGCGACATGCGTGAAATGGGTGGCCTGTGGTCGAAGATCGCTTACCTGCCGGCCCTGAGCCTGTTCTTCGCAGCCGCGTCGCTGGGCTTGCCGGGTACCGGTAACTTCGTCGGTGAGTTCCTGATCCTGATCGGCACCTTCCCTGCTGCGCCGTTGGTCACCATCATCGCGACGTCCGGCCTGGTGTTCGGTTCGGTCTACTCGCTGATCATGATTCACCGTGCCTACTTCGGCCCGTCAAAATCGGACGCGGTGCTGCATGGCATGGACGGTCGCGAACTGATCATGGTGGTCGGTCTGGCTGCACTGCTGATCTACATCGGCGTGTACCCACAACCGTTCCTCGATACCTCTGCCGCGACGATGCATGGCGTGCAGCAGTGGCTCGGCACCGCCTTCACTCAACTCGCTTCGGCCCGGTAAGAGCGCTATGGAATTCACGACTCAACACTTTATCGCGCTTGCGCCGTTGTTGATCACCAGCGCCACGATCATCGTGGTGATGCTGGCGATCGCCTGGCGCCGCAACCACTCCCAGACCTTCCTGCTGTCGGTGGCGGGTCTGAACCTGGCTTTGCTGTCGATCCTGCCGGCCCTGAAAGTCGCGCCCCTGGCCGTGACGCCATTGCTGCAGATCGACACCTTCGCTTGCCTGTACATGGCGCTGATCCTGGTCGCCACCCTCGCCTGTGTGACCCTCGCCCACGCCTACCTCGGCGATGGCGGTTCGGGTTACCCGGGCAACCGTGAAGAACTGTACCTGCTGATCCTGATGGCTGCCGCCGGTGGCCTGGTTCTGGTCAGCGCGCAGCACCTGGCCGGGTTGTTCATCGGTCTGGAACTGCTGTCGGTGCCGGTCTACGGTCTGGTGGCTTACGCCTTCTTCAACAAGCGTTCGCTGGAAGCCGGTATCAAGTACATGGTGCTGTCGGCTGCCGGTTCCGCGTTCCTGTTGTTCGGTATGGCGCTGCTGTACGCAGACTCCGGCTCCCTGAGCTTCGTCGGTATCGGTCAGGCGCTGGCAGCTACCGGTCTGCCAAGCTCGCTGGCTCAATTGGGCCTGGGCATGATGCTGATCGGTCTGGCGTTCAAGCTGTCGCTGGTGCCGTTCCACCTCTGGACGCCGGACGTTTACGAGGGTGCTCCGGCGCCGGTCGCAGCGTTCCTGGCAACCGCATCCAAAGTGGCCGTGTTCGCCGTGATGGTGCGTCTGTTCCAGATCTCGCCAGCGGCGAGCAGCGGCGTACTCAGCGACGTGCTGACCATCATCGCCATCGCGTCGATCCTGTTCGGTAACCTGCTGGCGCTGACCCAGAGCAACCTCAAGCGTCTGCTGGGTTACTCGTCCATCGCCCACTTCGGTTACCTGCTGATCGCCCTGGTGGCGAGCAAGGGTCTGGCCGTGGAAGCCATCGGCGTGTACCTGGTCACCTACGTGATCACCAGCCTCGGCGCCTTCGGCGTGATCACCCTGATGTCCTCGCCGTACAACGGCCGTGACGCGGATGCCCTGTACGAATACCGCGGCCTGTTCTGGCGCCGTCCGTACCTGACCGCCGTGCTGACCGTGATGATGCTGTCCCTGGCCGGTATCCCGCTGACCGCGGGCTTCATCGGCAAGTTCTACATCATCGCCACCGGTGTCGAATCGCATCAATGGTGGCTGGTCGGCTCGCTGGTACTGGGCAGCGCCATCGGCGTGTTCTACTACCTGCGTGTGATGGTCACCCTGTTCCTGATCGAACCGAACCTGCGTCGCCACGATGCGCAACTGCACTGGGAACAGAAAGCAGGCGGCGTGATGTTGCTGGCTATCGCCCTCGTCGCGTTCTTCCTCGGCGTCTACCCACAACCGCTGCTGACCCTGGTTCAGCAATCGGGCCTGGCGGGTTGATCGCTTAAGCGACTTCGGTAACAAACAGAAACGGCACCTTCGGGTGCCGTTTCTGCGTTTGGGATCAAAGATCAAAAGATCGCGGCCTGCGGCAAGCTCCTACGCCGGGATGGTGTATACCCTGTAGGAGTTGCCGCAGGCTGTGATTTTTTTTGCTTTTTTCCCCACCCATTTTAAGAAAATGCTTGAGCGACGGTATGGAATAGCTGACTGCCGATCATCGCTACCGTTCGCTATGGTGCGTGAAAAGCCATTCGGAGCATTACATGAAACGGGAAGTCTTTACGTTGCGTGACAGCAGGATTGATTACTCACCCAACTCGACACATGACGATTTGACTTATCAGCAGCTTGCCTTTGTCGGCGCCATGAATTCTGGCTATATTTGTCCAGAATTCAGGAGAGAAGCCATGATCATCGTTCCGTTGGCCGAAGCTAAAAACAATCTGTCCAAACTCGTCGATGACGCTGCCGCCGGCCAAATCATCACGATCGCCAAACACGGCCGGCCACTTGCCCGACTGGTTCCCGTGGAGCGACCACGCGGACAACGAATTGGTGCGATGAAAGGCAAGCTCGTCCTTTCCGACGACTTCGATACCGCCCTGCCGGACGATTTGCTGGAGGCCTTCGAAGGGCAGCAACCATGAGGATTTTGCTCGATACCCATGTTCTACTCTGGGCACTCGCCGACGATCAGAGATTATCTGGCAAAGCCCGACAACTCATTAATAACGCCGCTGAAGTTTATGTCAGCACCGCTTCTTTCTGGGAAATGGCGATCAAGACAGGTCTGGGCAAGCTGAGCGTTGATCTGGAGGAAATCCGGCAATACTGCGTTGAAAGCGGATTCATTGAATTACCTGTTTCAGCGGAACACGCCATTGCGGTGAAAGATCTGGAGTCACATCATCGCGACCCGTTCGACCGGCTCATTGTGGCAACCGCCATGACGGAACCGATGAAGTTGCTCACCGCAGATCCGATATTGACCCAATACACCTCCTTGGCCATTTTGGTTTAGCCCCTCGCCCCGATGGATTTGAGACTTGCCGATTCCGGAACTGCGTAAACATCCAAAACGGCACCTTCGGGTGCCGTTTTTGCGTTTGGGGGATTTGTTACCGCCCTGCCCTCTGAGTTCGCCCACTCACATGACGAAATTGTAATCCCCTCATCACCTTGGCGTTATCCACCGATTGCAACGATGTCACCCGGCGACCCGGTGGGCGGTGCCAAGCCTCCCGCCGAACAATAAAGCTCACGCCCGGGCACGCATGCTCTCTGCCGAACCCAAGGAGTGTTTGATGGTTAACAGAACAAAATTGTCGATAGCCGCATTAGCGGTGCTTATCGGCTCCGGGCCGTCCATGGTCTTTGCGCAAGATGAAGCCGAGGGTTTTATCGAGGGCAGCAGCCTGACGGTGCTCAACCGCAACTTCTACTTCAATCGTGATTACCGCAAAGGCCAGTCCGCCTCAACCGGTAATGGATATTCCGAAACCTGGGCGCACGCGATTATCACAAAGTTCGAATCCGGCTATACCCAAGGTACCTTCGGGGTGGGTGTCGATGCATTTGCGATGATCGGCATGAAGCTCGATACCGGCGACGGTCGCAACGGTGGCAACGTTATGCCCGTCAATAATGAGGGGCAGGCGCAGGACGAATACACCAAGGTGGGTGGCGCCGCCAAAGTGCGCGCCTTTGATACGGAAATAAAGATCGGTGATGTGTTCCCCACCGCCCCGGTCGTCGCATCGGGTGATTCCAGGCTGTTGCCGCAAAGCTTTCAGGGTGTCCTGGCGAGCAACAACGTATCGATGGATTGTCGATACAGAGCGGTCGCCTGCACGCGATGAGCCAACCGGATTCCAGTGATATGAACGAGAATTTCGAGACCTATTATGGCGGCCCGGTCGATTCACCCTGGATCGCCTACTTCGGTGGCGACTACGAGCTGAACAAAAACCTCAGCTTCAGCCTGTACTCCAGTCGCCTCAAGGATGCCTGGAATCAGTATTACGCAGGCACTACTTGGACTTACCCGCTTGCCAATGATCTAGCGTTGTTCGGCGGCTTGACCTATTACAAGGCTGTCGATGAAGGCAAGCAACTGCTCGGTGAATTCGACAACAACATCTGGAGCGGCCGGGTCGGGGTAAAACTGGGCGCCCACTCCGTCGCGCTGTCGCACCAGCAAAACAATGGCAATGATGACTTCGACTATCTGCGCCTGTCCGATTCGATCTTCCTCGACAACTCCATCCAGTACAGCGACTTCAACTCGCCCAAAGAGCGTTCCTGGATGGCGCGCTACGACCTCGACATGACCACCTATGGCACTCCGGGACTGTCGTTCATGACCCGTTACGCCCGTGGCAGCGATGCCGACTATTCCAACGCCAACTCGGTGTACATGCGCCGCGATGCCGATGGCAACCCATTGACCGATCAGAAGCGCTGGGAGCGCGACGTCGAAGTCAAATACGTCGTGCAGAGCGGCTCATTGAAAGATCTGTCGCTGCGCCTGCGTCAGGCCACTACCCGCGCCACGGCGTTCGAATCGGACCTGAATGAAGTCCGGGTGATTGTCGAGTATCCGTTGGCCGTTCTCTGACTTCGCTGTTCATACCCATTCACCTTTAGAAGCTCCTGGCTCCTTTGGTAAGAGGTGAATCTTTTGGCGTCCTTCGGGGCGCCTTTTTTTCGCGCATTCCATTCTGAATAACACTCCTGCAAAAATTTGGTGTCAGGCGCCGCGCTTGCGACAGTCTCCCGCCACGCTGTACTTGATCGTATTAAGTTGCCCCCGGGAGTCCTCATAAGTCATCGCCGCCGGCACCACAGCACACGCCACCGCAGGCCGTACAACGCTCACCACTTTCACCACATCCAGTTCCATCCCGTATTCATAGTCGCGCACCACCGGTACCGGCTTGCCCCGACTGGCGGCGTACTGCTGCATGGCCTTGGTGTTGGCATCGAGCATTTTCTCGAACGTCCTGTCACCGCCACCTTCAGCCAGCGCATTCAGGGATATCGACATCACCCCTGCGAACGCAATCAATTTGATCAATTTCATACCCTGTACCTGCAAAATCCGGCTCATTAAAAAGCCCACCATCGAGACTCAATGACGGGCTTGTTCAAGTGCGACACGCTTACAAGTCTTTGCTCTTGTCGTCCTGCTTTTCATTGGAAACCACGGAATCTCGCGCCTGTTCCCTTGCGACAAATTGCTCCATCGAACGCTCATTGGCTGCCATCATTTTTTCGAACGTCCTGTCGCCGCCGCCTTCGGCCATGACCAGGGAAGACATCGCCAACGCCACAACAAAAGCACCCATCTGTACAATTTTCATGTTTGATTCCTCGTTTAATTAACTAACGGGATCAAGGTAACAATCTGAACCTTTCGTGACGGTGGCGCCGAAATTACATATCCGTTATGTGCGAGCTGTTCTTCGGATGGATACAAAAACTGCAGGAACGAGACTGCTCGCGATAGCAATCTGTCAGTCGGCAATGAAGCTGGCTGATCCATCGCTATCGCGAGCAGGCTCGCTCCTACAGGGGGCACTTATTTGGCGAGGGTTTCCTCTTCGTCGCGACGATGGGCGAGCTGATACAGCGCAGGCAATATCAGCAGCGTCAGGATGGTCGAAGACAAAATCCCGCCAATCACCACCGTCGCCAGCGGACGCTGCACTTCCGCCCCGGTTCCGGTGGCCAGGGCCATGGGAATGAACCCCAGGGACGCCACCAGCGCCGTCATCAACACCGGTCGCAGTCGCGTCAGTGCGCCTTCGTTGATCGCGTCAAAGAGTGAACGCCCCTCCTCCCGCAGGTTGCGGATGAACGCGATCATCACCAGACCGTTGAGCACCGCCACCCCCGACAACGCGATGAACCCGACGCCCGCCGAGATCGACAGCGGAATGTCTCGAAGCCACAGCGCCATGACGCCCCCCGTCAACGCGAACGGGATTCCGGTGAACACCAGAAGACCATCCTTGAGGTTGTTGAACATCATGAACAACAGACCAAACACCAGCAGCAATGCCACCGGCACCACGATCTGCAAGCGCTTGGCCGCCGACTGCAATTGCTCGAATTGCCCGCCCCAACTGGTCCAGTAACCCGCCGGAATCTGCACATCGCGTTCAATCTTTTCACCCGCCTCTTCGACGAACGTACCGATATCCCGTCCGCGCACGTTGGCGCTGACGATCACCAGCCGTTTGCCGTTTTCGCGGCTGACTTGATTCGGCCCCAGCACCAGGTCGAGGCTGGCGACGTCTTTGAGCGCGATGAAACCGATCTGGTTGGCAGCCGCGTTGAGCGGCGCCGGCACTGGAATCAACAGCGCCGACAGGCCGTCGATGTCCTTGCGCATGGCATCGGACAAGCGCACCACCATGTCGAAACGCCGGTCTCCCTCATACAACGTCCCCGCCTGCCGCCCACCGACCGCCACCGCGATAGTGTCTTGCACATCGCCGACGTTGAGCCCGTAACGCGCGGCCTTGTCGCGGTCGATGTTGATGGTCAGCACCGGCAACCCGGTCGTTTGCTCGACCTTCACCTCGGATGCTCCCGTCACCGCTTGCATGGCCGAGGCAATCTTCGTCGCCGTAGCATTGAGCACCGCCATGTCATCCCCGAATACCTTGACCGCCACATCGCTGCGCACGCCGGAGATCAGTTCGTTGAAGCGCAACTGGATCGGCTGCGACAGCTCATAGTTACTGCCCGGCAGCGTCGCGGCAGCTTGTTGCAGTTCGGCCATCAGGGTTTCGCGGGATTTGCCCGGGTCCGGCCACTGGTCTTTTGGCTTGAGCATCACATAGCTGTCGGAGATGTTTGGCGGCATCGGATCAGAGGCAATTTCGGCGGTGCCGGTGCGGGCGAACACCCGCTCGACCTCCGGCACTTTTTCGAGGATCAGGGTTTCCAGACGCTGCTGCATGTCCACCGATTGTGTGAGGCTCGTGCCAGGCACGCGCAAGGCTTGCAGGGCAAAATCGCCTTCGCTGAGGCTCGGTACAAACTCGCTGCCCATGCGGCTGGTCAGCACGCCGCTCAATACAATCACGCCCAGTGCCGCGCCCATCGCCACGGCGCGATGGGACATCACCCAGGTCAGCGCGGGCGCATAAACCTGACGTGCGCCACGCATGACCGCCCCCTCTTCTTCCTTGACCTTGCCGGTGACAAACAGCGCGATCGCGGCCGGGACAAAGGTCACCGACAGCAGCATGGCACCGAGCAACGCGATGACCACGGTGAACGCCATCGGATGGAACATTTTCCCTTCGACGCCGCTCAAGGCGAAGATCGGCAGGTACACGACCATGATGATCAACTGACCGAAAATCAGCGGCCGCCGCGCCTCCTTGGCCGCCGCGAACACTTCATGGAAACGCTCGGATCGCGTCAGCAATCGGCCGTGATGTTGCTGTGCATGGGCCAATCGGCGCAGGGTGTTTTCGACGATCACCACCGCGCCGTCGACGATGATGCCGAAATCGAGGGCGCCGAGGCTCATCAGGTTGGCGCTGACCTTGTTGCTGAACATCCCGGTGAAGGTGAACAGCATCGACAGCGGAATCACCATCGCGGTGATCAGCGCCGCTCGGATGTTACCCAGGAACAGGAACAGAATCGCGATCACCAGAATCGCGCCTTCGACCAGGTTCTTCTTCACCGTGGCGATGGCTTTGTCGACCAGGTGCGTGCGGTCGTAGACCGGGACAGCGATCACGCCTTTGGGCAAGGAGCGGTTGATCTGCTCCAGCTTGCTGGCGACGGCTTGCGACACGGTGCGGCTGTTTTCGCCGATCAACATGAACACCGTGCCGAGCACCACTTCACGACCGTTTTCGGTGGCAGCGCCGGTGCGCAGTTCACGGCCAATGTCCACGGTTGCGACATTGCGGACCCGGATCGGTGTGCCATCGACATTGGCCATGACGATGTTGGCAATGTCCTCGGTACTCGCCACTTGCCCCGGCGCACGAATCAGCAACTGCTCGCCGCTGCGCTCGATGTAACCGGCGCCGACGTTGGCGTTGTTGCGCTCCAGCGCCGTGACCAGATCCGTCAGGGTCAGCTTGTACGCCGCCAGCCGTTTCGGGTCGGGCGCGATCTGGTATTCCTTGGCGAAGCCGCCGATGGTGTTGATCTCGGCCACACCGGGGACGTTGCGCAACTGCGGCTTGATGATCCAGTCCTGAATCACGCGCAGATCAGTTGGTGTGTAAGGCGTGCCATCGTCCTTGAGCGCGCCCTCCTGTGCTTCCACCGTCCACAGGAAAATCTCGCCGAGGCCGGTGGAAATCGGTCCCATCACCGCCTCCGCACCTTCGGGCAATTGCTCCCTGGCGATCTGCAAACGCTCGTTGACCAATTGGCGGGCGAAGAACAGATCGGTGCCGTCCTTGAAAATCACCGTGACCTGCGACAGCCCCGAACGCGACAGCGAACGGGTCTGCTCCAGCGCCGGCAAACCGGCCATGGCGGTTTCAATCGGGAAGGTGATGCGTTGCTCGGTTTCCAGGGGCGAGAACCCGGCGGCGCCGGTATTGATCTGGACCTGGACGTTGGTGATGTCGGGCACAGCGTCGATCGGCAATTTTTGATAACTGGCGATGCCGAGGCCGGCCATGAGCAGAACGGCGAGCAGCACGATGATGCGGTGCTCAATGGCAAACTGGATCAGGCGTTCGAACATGAGAACTGTCTCGTCGAGGGGCGAATCGGTGGGCGTTTACGGGAAGGCGCTAGTGAGCGTGTTCGGCCGAGGCTTTGCCCATTTCCGACTTGAGAACGAAGCTGCCGGCACCCGCGACTTGCACGCCGGCCCCCAACCCTTGGGTGACCTCCACCAAACCTGCCGCGCTTCGTCCCAGCGCCACCGTTTGCGCCTTGAAGCCGTCGTCGGTCCGCACGAATACCGTGGGTTTGTCCTCGATGGTCTGGATGGCGGTTTCCGGTACGGCGACGTTCGCCTGTCGGCTGTCGGTGGCGACCAGCGCAGTGACAAACAGGCCTGGACGCCAGGAGCCTTGCGGGTTTTCCAGGGTGACGCGAACAGTGGCGGTGCGGGTCTGTTCGCCTAAAAGACTGCCGACGTAGCTGACGGTGCCGGCAACCTCGGCGTTCAATTCCGGAGCGCTGACGGTAACGGGTTTGCCCACTTGCACCTTGCTCAGTTCCTTGGGCGAAACGCCGAAAGTCACCCAGACTCGCGACAGATCCGAGAGCGTAAAGGCAGCGGTGGTTTCATCGACCACCTCCCCCGGTGTCAGGTGTTTTTCCACCACGACACCATCGAATGGCGCACGCAATTCGTAGCGATTACCGCCGGTGGCAACCACGCTTCCGCTCAGTACGCTGATTTTTTGCCGGGCGTTGGTCACGGCGATTTCGGCTTCTTCCAGCGCTTGGCGCGCCTGAAGCAGGTCCTGCTCGGCTGAAATCTTGTCCTGCCACAGTTTCTTCTCGCGCTCGTAGGTGGTGCGAGCCAACACCAGGCGCCGTTGTGCCGCAGCCTGTTCGCTGCGCTGATCGGAGATCTGCTGACTGCTGATGACTGCCAACAACTGGCCTTTCTTCACGGATTGCCCGAGATTGACCGAAACCGACTCGACAACACCAGGAACGCGTGGCACCAGGTGAGCCGTGCGATCCTCATCGAAACGCACTTCGCCGGGGAACGGCAGGCCGAGGCTGATGTTCTGCGCCCGCGATTGCACCAGTTGAATGCCGGCGGCAGCGATCTGTTCGGCACTCAACGCCAGGAGCCCTTCTTCGCCTTCGGCATGTCCACCGTCAGTGGCTGCGCCGTCTTCAGCGTGATCCGCCTGTTCCGCCGCTTCATCGGCATGGGCGTCGACGACGGAATTGCCCGGCCACATCGAACCGATACCAATGCCGAACGCCATTGTC
This sequence comes from Pseudomonas sp. Irchel s3f7, assembly GCF_900187615.1. Taxonomy (GTDB): domain Bacteria; phylum Pseudomonadota; class Gammaproteobacteria; order Pseudomonadales; family Pseudomonadaceae; genus Aquipseudomonas. The sequence goes on from NZ_FYDO01000024.1 coordinate 53,893, forward strand.
GCCAGTGCGACAACGATCAGTTTTTTATCCATGCAAACTCCTCTGCGCCTATCGCCGCGCAGTAATCAAAAAGATGAAATTCAAGGGCTGACGGCGAGGTCGCCGAAGATGCGTTCGATGCGTACCCGGGCGTCTGTCGCTTCACTGACTGCCTGGATGTACTGGCTGCGGGCACTGATCAGGGTGCGCTGGGCGTCGAGCACGTCGAGAAAGCCGAACTTGCCCATTTCGAATCCGCGGGTGGCACTGTCGACCGCACTTTGTGCGGCGGGCAGAATTGTCTGGTTGAACGCTTTGACTTCGTCATTGGCGGTCTGCCATTGCTCAAGGGTGGTCTGAATTTCCGTGCGCAGGCGCAGCTCGGTGGCGTTGCGCAAATCCCGGGCCTGATCGCTGCGCCGCGCGGCCGCCAGAATGTTGCCTTGGTTGCGGTTGAACAAAGGGATCGGCATCGAAAGCCCGACCACGTTGACTCGCTCGCGGTCGGTTTCGCTGTACTGGCTACCGACGCTCACCGTCAGATCGGGGATGCGTTGCGACCTCTCCAGCCCCAGCGATGCTTCACGCTGATCGATCTGCAATTTGGCCAGACGCAGTTCGGCGGTTTCATTCAGACGCGCAAGCAAACGGGCCGGCGGTGGCACGTTGGGCATGCTATTTGTGACGGCTTGCACGGCGGTCGATGTCGGCAACGGTGCGCCCATCACCTGCGCCAATTGCTGATAGGCATTGGCCTGATCACGTTCTGCGCGGCTCAGCTCCAGGCGCACTTCCGAGAGCTGCACTTGCGCCCGAGTGCCTTCGACCGGCGATGATTTTCCGGCATCGATCTGCCCCTTGACCACGCGCAAACCGTTCTCGGCGAGTAGCAGCGATTGGCGGGACAGCTGCAAGCGTTGCTGCGCCGTTTGAGCGCTGTTGAACGCCAGGATCACATCGGCGCGCAGGGCATTGCGCTTGTTCTCCAATTCGATTCCGGCCGCGTCCTGTGCGCGACTCGCAACATCGATTCGTGCGCCGCGTTTACCGCCCAGTTCAATCGGCTGGCTGAGCATCATCGTGGTCGTGCGCGAATCGCGGCGGGTGTCTTCGGCCTCCCACGACACTTCGGGGTTGGGGATCAACCCGGCCTGCTTGCGGTCACCTTCGGCGATGCCGATTTCCCACTGGGCTGCCGCGAGGTCGGGGTTACCGGCAAACGCTGTTTTCAGGGCTTGTTCCAGGGTCAGTGTCGATGCTTGCGCAAGTCCCGAACCCGCCAGCAGTAACGCGCATCCGGCGGTCACCGCCCTTACTGTTTTTTTCAGGCGTGATCGCGCCGTCAGTTCTCTTAAACCGGGCAATGGAATACTTCCTTTTTAAATCAAGACTGTCGCCACGGTAGAGTTTTGAACTTATCGACAAGGTGACTGGAAGATTACAAATCCGTTATCCAGGGATTATGGAAGTTGTTTTGCACTAGGATGCGAAGTGCCCACCTTGATATAGCAATACATCGAAACAAATACACAAGCATTATCCGCCAAACAGCACTTGCCTCAGTTCACCTCTAATGAATCGAGTGAGTGTTTTGGCCTGGCGCGCTGCGTCAGGGTGTCGCAGAAGGCCGATTTCAGGGCTCTAGACTCAGTCAATCATTGACTCTGTAGCCACTACAGCCTTTACCTTGCGCACCCTCACTCAAAGAAATCCTCAATAGGAAATCTGAAACTCACAACACAGTGTCGTCAATAAACCCGTTCGGAAACCCTTCAAAAACAACAAACTTTCCTGACTGACCTAGTGACTTACCCATTAAATATAAGTGGTGATTAATCATGCGAATCCTTGTCGTCGAGGACGAGCTTAAAGCTGCCGAATACTTGCATCAGGGACTGACGGAAAGTGGTTATGTCGTTGACCACGCGGCCACCGGCGCCGATGGATTGCACCTGGCGCAACAGCAGGCGTATGACCTGGTGATCCTGGACGTGAATCTGCCGGAGATGGATGGCTGGGGCGTGCTGGAACAACTGCGTCACACGCACTCCACCCGGGTGATGATGCTCACTGCCCGCGGTCGTCTGGCCGACAAGATTCGTGGTCTCGACCTGGGCGCCGATGATTATCTGGTCAAGCCATTCCAGTTTCCCGAACTGCTCGCACGGGTACGCACGCTGATGCGCCGCAGTGAAAACATCCCGGTGCCGCAGGTTCTGAAAGTCGCCGATCTGGAGCTCGATCCGGGTCGTCACCGTGCCTTTCGCGGCGAGCAACGTATCGACCTGACCACCAAGGAATTCGCCCTTCTGCATCTGCTGATGCGTCAGTCCGGCGAAGTGCTGACCCGCACGCAGATCATTTCACTGGTGTGGGACATGAACTTCGATTGCGACACCAACGTGGTTGAAGTATCGATACGGCGTTTGCGGGCGAAAATCGACGATCCGTTCGACCGCAAGCTGATCCACACCTTGCGCGGCGTCGGTTACGTTCTGGAGGCGCGGGAATGAAACCAGCGAGCCTGTCGCTACGGCTGGGACTGACCATGAGTATTCTTGGGGCACTGTTGGTGATGTTCCTCGCAGTATTGGCTTACTTCGCCCTGACCCATGAGCTCAATACGCTCTCCCGGGACAGTCTGGCCAGCAAGATGGAGCAGATTGAACACGGCCTGTCGCTGTACACCGACCCCGCTGAGATCAGTTCGAAGCCGCATATCCTGCTCGATCAGGTCATGGGCCACGACAATCTCACGCTGACCATTTACGACCGAAGCAACCAGCGTTCCCCGCTGCTGAAGTCCGGCACCGGCATGGTCGATCCACGCCCTGAACTCAAAGCCGTGCGAGCGACCAGCGATCAGTTGACCTACAGCGACAGCACCGGTGCTGAAGGCGCGAAATATCTCACCCTGTCAAAGCTGATTCGCCTCAAGGATGGCACCAGTGTTCCGGTGTTGCTGTCGATGGACAATGCCCACGACCAGGCATTGCTCAGCGCCTATCTGCGCTCGACGCTGATAGCGTTGCCCTGGCTGCTGATCTTCATTGGCTTGAGTGCCTGGGTGACGGTGCAACGAGGCCTGGCTCCGATGCGCGAGTTTCGCAAAGTGGCGGCGATGGTATCGACCCAGGATCTTGATCATCGACTGTCGGTGGTAAACATGCCGCAGGAGTTGAGCGAACTGGCGCAAGGCATCAACTTCATGCTGCACCGCCTCGACAACGGTGTGCAGCAGCTATCGCAGTTCTCCGATGATCTGGCCCATGAACTGCGCACGCCGATCAACAACCTGATGGGCAAGGCGCAGGTAACCCTGTCCCGGGAACGCACGACCGAAGAGTACAAAGATGTATTGGTGTCGTGCATTGAAGAGTTGGAGCGTGTCGCTCGGATCGTCTGCGACATGCTGTTTCTGGCGCAGGTCAGTCATCCGGAGTCGCTCGCGCCTTTTGAGTTGATCGAGCTGGAGGATGAAGCGCTGAAAGTCGCCGATCTGTTTGCGCTGTCGGCCCAGGAGAAGCGGATCGATCTGAGTGTGGTTGGCAGCGCGCGGGTGCTGGGCGACCGGTTGATGATTCAACGGGCGATCTCCAATCTGTTGTCCAATGCGCTGCGCCACTGTCCACCCGGAGAAACCGTTTCACTACTGATCGAGTGCGGCGCAACAGAGGCTTCGCTGCTCGTCAGCAACCCCGGCACCGGCATCGAAGCGCAGCATCTGCCGCATCTGTTCGAGCGCTTTTACCGGGTCGACAGCAGCCGATCTCGTGCCCAAGGCAGCACCGGACTGGGGTTGGCGATTGTGCGCTCGATCATGAGCCTGCATCAGGGCGTGGCGCAGGTGCAGAGTTTGCCGGGAACGATGACGGTGTTTCGGTTGGGGTTTCCAAAAGCCGACGCATAACTGCCCATGTGAGAGCGAGCCTGCTCGCTCCTACAGTGGGCCGGCAGTGGGTGCAAATTATGTGGGCGGAGGAAATCCCTTGTAGGAGCTCGCTTGCGAGCGATGACGGTGGATCAGACAACAAAAAACGGCACCTTCCGGTGCCGTTCGCTTTCACAACACAACCTCCTTACTTACGCGCTGCCTCCCAGGATTTCAGCAGTTCGGCATAGCTCACGGTTTCGCCTTTCGGCTTCTCGTTTTCCAGTTTCGGCTTAGGCGCACCCGGTTGGTCGAACCAGTATTGCGCGTCGCGCTCAGGGTTCATTTTTGGCGCGCAAGTGGCTTGGGCTTTCGAGCGCTCAAGGCGGGACATGATGGCGTCCTGATCCTTGGCCAGGCCGTCCAGCGCTTGTTGCGGGGTTTTCTCGCCGCTGGCGGCTTCAGCAATGTGGCTCCACCACAGTTGTGCCAGGCGAGGATAGTCCGGCACGTTGGTCCCGGTCGGGGTCCATTGCACGCGGGCCGGGCTGCGGTAGAACTCGACCAGGCCACCGAGTTTCGGCGCCAGGTCGGTCATGGCTTGCGAGTTGATGTCCGACTCGCGGATCGGGGTCAGGCCGACGATGGTTTTCTTCAGCGAGACGGTTTTCGACGTCACGAATTGCGCATAGAGCCAGGCCGCCAGTTTTTGCTTCTCAGGCGTGGACTTCATGAAGGTCCAGGAACCCACGTCCTGATAACCCAGTTTCATCCCCTCTTCCCAATACGGTCCACGCGGTGACGGCGCCATGCGCCATTTCGGCGTGCCGTCGGCATTCATCACCGGCAAGCCCGGTTTGGTCATGTCGGCGGTGAATGCGGTGTACCAGAAGATCTGCTGAGCGATGCTGCCTTGCGAGGGCACCGGCCCGGATTCGGAGAAGGTCATGCCCGCCGCTTCCGGTGGTGCGTACTTCTTCATCCAGTCTACGTATTTGGTGGTGGCGAACACCGCCGCCGGACCATTGGTGTCGCCACCGCGTGTCACGCTGGAGCCCACCGGATGGCAGTCCTCGACGCGAATGCCCCACTCGTCCACCGGCAAGCCGTTGGGGATGCCCTTGTCGCCACCACCGGCCATGGAAAACCAGGCATCGGTGAAACGCCAACCCAGTGACGGGTCTTTCTTGCCGTAGTCCATGTGCCCGTAAACGCGTTTGCCGTCGATTTCCTTGACGTCTTCACTGAAGAATTTCGCGATGTCTTCATAGGCCGACCAGTTCACCGGTACGCCCAACTCGTAGCCGTACTTTTCCTTGAACTTGGCCTTCAGGTCTGCGCGTTCGAACCAGTCGGCGCGGAACCAGTACAGGTTGGCGAACTGCTGGTCAGGCAATTGATAGATCTTGCCGTCCGGTGCCGTGGTGAAGGAGATGCCGATGAAGTCCTTGATGTCGAGGGTCGGCGAGGTGAAGTTCTTGCCCTCGTTGGCCATCAGGTCGGTGATCGATTCGGTCTTGCCGTAGCGAAAGTGCGTACCGATCAGGTCAGAGTCGTTGACCCAGCCGTCATAGATGTTTTTGTCCGATTGCATTTGGGTTTGCAGCTTTTCCACCACGTCGCCTTCCTGCAGCAAGTCGTGGGTCAGCTTGATGCCGGTGATCTCGCTGAAGGCCTTGGCCAGCACCTTGGATTCATACTCGTGGGTGGCGATGGTTTCCGAGACCACTTTGATGCTCATGCCGCGAAACGGCTCCGCGGCCTTGATGAACCACTTCAGCTCTTCCAGTTGTTGATCGGCCGTCAGGGTCGACGGTTTGAACTCAGCGCCGATCCATTTCTTCGCCGCGTCTTCATAGGCGTCGGCCCAGGCCGATGCGCTCAAACCGCTGAGTGCCAGCATGGCTGCCAATGAAATGCTATGTCGCAGCTTATTGTTTTTGTCGAACATAGAGACCTCCTGTTTAAGTTTCGGAGCAACATTGCCGAGCGATTCGACTAGCCCCAACGCATCACAGCCAACAGCCACACCAGGGACATCGCGAAGGCGACCCAGATGCTCCAGTCGGTGACGCCGATTACCAGCAAATGCAGGTAGGCGCTGCCGAGAAGACCGATAAACAGCCGATCGCCACGGGTGGTGGCAATCGGCAAAAAACCTCGTCGCAGAATGCTCGGCGAACGCAATTCCCAGGTGGTCATGCCCACCAGGATCAAACCGATAAAACTAAAAAATGCCGCCGTGGGGACCGTCCAACTCATCCATTCCATCATCAGCTCCTCATACCCGGCCCAGGGCAAAGCCCTTGGCCACGTGGTTGCGAACGAACCAGATCACCAGCATGCCCGGCAGGATGGTCAACACCCCTGCCGCCGCGAGCACGCCCCAGTCGATGCCGGACGCCGAGACCGTGCGCGTCATCACCGCCGCGATCGGTTTGGCGTTCACTGAGGTGAGGGTTCGCGCCAGCAGCAGTTCGACCCAGGAAAACATGAAGCAGAAAAACGCCGTCACGCCGATGCCGGAGCCGATCAGCGGGATGAAAATCTTCACGAAGAACTTGGGGAAACTGTAGCCGTCGATGTAAGCGGTTTCGTCGATTTCCTTCGGCACGCCGGACATGAAGCCTTCGAGAATCCACACCGCCAGTGGCACGTTGAACAGGCAATGGGCCAGGGCCACGGCGATGTGCGTGTCGAACAACCCGATCGACGAGTACAGCTGAAAAAATGGCAGCAGGAACACCGCTGGCGGCGCCATGCGGTTGGTCAGCAACCAGAAGAACAGGTGCTTGTCGCCAAGGAAGCGATAACGCGAAAACGCATACGCCGCCGGCAGCGCCACGCTCAAGGAGATCACCGTGTTCAGGCTCACGTAGTACAGCGAGTTGAGATAACCGGTGTACCAGGCCGGGTCAGTGAAAATCACCTTGTAATTGTGGAAGGTGAAATCCTGGGGGAACAGCGTCAGGCCGCCGAGGATTTCGCCGTTGCTCTTGAACGACATGTTCAGCAGCCAATAGATCGGCACCAGCAGGAACAGGATGTAGAGCAGCAGTGGAACAAGCTTTCTCTTGCTCATGATGGCCTCAGCGGTTGGCGTCGGAGTGAGTCATGGCGGTGTAGAACAGCCAGGACACCAACAGGATGATCAGGAAGTACACCAGCGAAAACGCGGCGGCCGGCCCCAGGTCGAACTGCCCGATCGCCATCTGCGTCAGGGTCTGGCTGAGGAAGGTCGTCGCGTTGCCAGGCCCGCCACCGGTGAGCACGAACGGCTCGGTGTAGATCATGAAACTGTCCATGAAGCGCAGCATCACGGCGATCAGCAACACACTCTTGAGCTTGGGCAACTGGATGTGCCGGAACACCGCCCAGGCCGAGGCCCGGTCAATCCGCGCCGCCTGGTAGTACACGTCCGGAATCGCCCGCAGGCCAGAGAAGCACAGCAGCGCCACCAGCGACGTCCAGTGCCAGACGTCCATCACCAGCACGGTGACCCAGGCATCCATGGTGTTCGCCGCATAGTTGTAGTTGATGCCCATGGCCTTGAGGCTCGCCCCCAGCAGACCGATGTCGGCCCGGCCAAAGATCTGCCAGATGGTGCCGACCACGTTCCACGGGATCAGCAACGGAATCGCCAGGATGATCAGCACCACCGACGACCAGCGGCCCTTGGTCGGCATGGTCAGGGCGATCGCAATGCCCAGGGGGATTTCGATCAGCAGCACGCAGGCCGAATAGATGAACTGGCGCAGCAGCGAGTCGTGCAGGCGCGGGTCGAGCAGCACTTGTTTGTACCAGTCGGCGCCGACGAAGTAGCGGCTGGACTGGTCGAAGATGTCCTGTACCGAGTAGTTGACGACCGTCATCATCGGGATCACGGCACTGAACGCCACCAGCAGGAACACCGGCAGCACCAGCCACCAGGCTTTATTGTTCTGCACCTTGTTCATCGCTGCACCTCGTGGGCTTGCGCCTCCAGCAGGAACTCATCGGCATAGACCATCAACCACTGCGCCGGAAAGCTGATGTACGCCGTGCCTTGGGGCACCGGCTTGTCTTCCGCCAGACGCACTTTCAGCGGAGCCCCATCAAGGTTCAGGGTCATGATCTTGTAGGTGCCGAGGTCTTCCACGTGTACGACGTCTGCCCGCAACGCGTCATCAAAGGCTTCGTCCCACACATGGATGAACTCCGGACGAATGCCGACCTTCAGGGTTTTCCACTCCGATTCAGCAATGCGCTGCCGCATGACCTCGGACAACGGCAGATGGGTCGACGCGAAACCGACGCCACCCGGTTGCGGCTGCACGTCGATCAGGTTCATGCCCGGACTGCCAATGAAGTAGCCGACGAAGGTGTGGCTGGGTCGCTCGAACAGTTCCCTTGGCGTACCGAACTGCACGATCTGCCCGCCGTACATCACCGCAATTTTGTCGGCGAAGGTCGAGGCCTCCAGCTGATCGTGGGTGACGTAGACCATGGTGATGTTGAACTGCTCGTGAATCTGCTTGAGCTTGCGCCGCAGTTTCCACTTCAGGTGCGGGTCGATCACCGTCAGCGGCTCGTCGAAGAGAATCGCCGACACGTCGTCACGCACCAGCCCACGGCCCATGGAGACTTTCTGTTTCTCGTCGGCGGTGAGGTTGCGGGCTTTTTTGCTCAGCAGATTCTGCAGGTCGAGGACTTCGGCGATTTCCTGCACCTTGCTGTGAACTTTCGCCTCGGCCATGCCCTGATTGCGCAGCGGGAAGGCCAGATTGTCGAACACCGTCATGGTGTCGTAGACCACCGGGAACTGGAAAACCTGAGCGATGTTGCGCTTCTCCGGGGTCAGGTTGTTGACCGCTTTGCCATCGAACAGCACATGCCCCTGGGACGGACTGAGCAGCCCGGAGATGATATTGAGCAAGGTCGACTTGCCGCAGCCCGAGGGGCCAAGCAAGGCGTAGGCTCCGCCCTGCTCCCAGATGTGGTCCATCTCGCGAATCGCATAATCCTCCGGTCCGGTCGGGGTTTTGCTGTAGCTGTGGGCGAGGTTCTGCAAACGGATTTCGGCCATCAGGCAACCCTCGCGACACGCCGGCCCGGCGCCTGGACCAGCCGCCCCTGCGCATCGAACACAAACAGTTTATGGGTCGGGATGTAGATGCGAATCGGCGCATCGACGTCGTATTCGTGAACGCCGGGCAAGTGCAGTACCAGCAGGAAATGCTCGTTGCGCACGTGCAGGAAGGTTTCCGAGCCACTGATTTCCGCGACTTCGACGGTCACCGCCAGCTCGAGGTCGTCGTCGTTGCTCGGCACCAGCGAGATATGGCTGGGCCGCACGCCGAAGCGAAACTCGCCCTCGCCCACCGGACGCAGATCGACGTTCAGCGGGAAGTGCACGAAGTTGGCGAAGCTCACTTCATTGCCGGCAATGCGCCCCGGCATCAGGTTGATCGGCGGTTCGGAAAACAGCTCGGCCGCCAGCACTGACTGCGGCTGGTGATAGACCGAGGACGACTGCCCGCTCTGAATCACCCGGCCTTCATGAAGAATCGTCGTGGTGCCGCCCAGGGCCAACGCTTCGTTGGGCTCGGTGGTGGCGTAAATGGCGATGGTGTGGCGCGCCTTGAACAGCTCGCGCATTTCCTGGCGCAGCTCTTCGCGCAACTTGTAGTCGAGGTTGACCAACGGTTCGTCGAACAGGATCAGCTCCGCGTCCTTGACCAACGCCCGGGCCATGGCCGTGCGCTGTTGCTGACCACCGGAGAGTTCGAGAGGATGCCGCTGGAGGAACTTCTCGATGCGCAGCATCTTCGCGGTTTCCAGCACTTTGCTCTGGATCTGTTCGTTGGACATCCCGGCCTGTCGCAACGGCGAGGCGATGTTCTCGAACACCGTCATGGTCGGGTAGTTGATGAACTGCTGATACACCATCGACACGTTGCGTAACCGCACAGGCCGCTGGGTGACATCGACGCCATTCATCAGGATGCGACCGCTGTCAGGCTTATCCAGACCGGCCATCAGGCGCATGAGACTGGTTTTGCCGGACAAGGTACGCCCAAGCAAAACGTTGAACGATCCGGGTTCGAAACTCAGGTTGGCATCGTCGATCCAGGTCTGGCCCTCGACGGTGCGGCTGACGTGCTCCAGGGTGAGTGACATGGCTCGGCCTTTTTATTTTTTTGAGTCAAGCGACCGGAGCACTACAGCGACATTCGTGCCAGAAAATTCAAGTTATTGATTCAGTTTGGAAATCCTGAAAAAGGAAGAAAAATGGCGTTCGTTGCTGAACACAAATGAACAATTTGAAATGAACAACTGAACAGTCGAGCGATTGACAATGAACAATAGTGAACAACACTCTACGGACTGTTCACGGCCACCTGTAGGAGCCGGCTTGCTGGCGATGGCGTCATCGAAATCGCCATCGCCAGCAAGCCGGCTCCTACAAAGGCGTGGCGCGCCAGAACCATCACGTGTGAGATTCAACGTGATGTGCAAAACCCATAAAAACAATAAAAGCTTGCCCAGAGATCGACTGCCATGGCCGCACCCGCCTCGCCGCTCTCCCACGACGCCATCATCCAGGACTCCTGGTCACGTTGCCGCACGTTCGGCCTCAGTCACCAGAGCACGCCGGCATTCGACCAATTGCCGGCCGTGGACATTGCGCAACTGCTGGAGAGCCAGCATTCCCTGGTGCAGACCACCCATCAGGAAGTGCTGCCGTACTACGAGAACATCCTCAGCAACTCCAATTGCCTGATCATGCTCGCCGACAATCAGGGCCAGGTGCTGACGTCATGGGGGACCCAGCGTTTCATTGAACCGAGCCTGACCCGCGGGTTCAGCGCCGGCGCCAGCTGGATGGAACGTTGCAGCGGGACCAACGCCATTGGCACTGCGCTGGCCTGCGAGCAGGCGGTGCACATTGAGCATGACGAACACTTCCTCAAGGCCAACCGTTTCATGACCGGTTCCGCCGCGCCAATTTTCGATGCCGAACGCAAAGTCATTGCGGTGCTGGATGTGTCCAGCGACAGCTATCTGCCGCCCTCTCATACCTTGGGCATGGTCAAGATGATGAGCCAGACCGTGGAAAACCGGCTGATCCTCAACCTGTTCCACGGTCAGCATTTTCAACTGACGTTCAACACTGGGCTGAACAACCTCGACAGCCAGTGGGCCGGGTTGTTGATTTTCGATGAGAGCGGACAGGTTTTGTCGGCCAACCGCCGCGCCGATAATTTGCTTGGCGTTCGACTCTCGCGGATCAGCGTCGAAAGCCTGTTCAAGGTTTCGCTGCTGGAACTGCTCAATCAACCCGAAGGCCTGCCCTTCTCTCTACAAGCTTCCGGGCGCAACCGCTTTCAGTGCCTGTTGAAAAGGCCGCAACAAGTGCCGGTGCAGCCGCGAGTGTTTGCTGAACCCGTGGCGGCGCCTGCTGCGATCAGCCTGAACACCCTGCATTTTGGCGACAGCCGCGTGGAAAAAGCCGTGCGCCAGGCCGAGCGCTTGCTGGAAAAAGACATTCCGTTGCTGATCCATGGGGAAACCGGGGTCGGCAAGGAAGTTTTCGTCAAAGCGCTGCATCAAGCCAGCTCTCGCAGCAAACAGGCGTTTATTGCGGTGAACTGTGCCGCGATCCCCGCCGAACTGGTCGAATCTGAACTGTTCGGCTACGAGAGAGGCGCATTCACTGGGGCCAATCAGAAAGGCAGCATCGGGCTGATTCGCAAGGCTGACAAAGGCACGTTGTTCCTTGATGAAATCGGCGACATGCCGCTGCCGACCCAGGCCCGCCTGCTGCGAGTATTGCAGGAGCGTTGCGTGCAACCGGTGGGCAGCAGCGAGTTGTTCCCGGTGGACCTGCGCATCATTTCCGCAACCAACCGTTCGTTGCGCGAACAGGTGCAGTTGGGGCGGTTTCGTGAGGATTTGTACTACCGCATCGGCGGCCTGACCCTGGAATTGCCGCCCTTGAGAGAACGCAGTGATAAAGAGGCGCTGTTCAAACGCCTGTGGGAACAACACCGCGAGCCGAGCCAATGGGCCGGGTTGAGTCACGAAGTGCTGGAACTGTTCAGCCGTCACCCGTGGCCAGGCAATTTACGTCAGGTCAGCAGCGTGATTCAGGTAGCCCTGGCCATGGCCGAGGAACAACCGATACGGCCGGAGCATTTGCCGGATGATTTCTTTGTTGATCTGGAGATGGAGCCGGTCGAGACGGCGGAACCGATTGCCGTGGATTTGAATGATGTGGAGGATTTGAATCGGCAGTTGCAGGCGGCTGGGGGGAATATTTCGTATCTGGCCAGGCGGCTTGGGGTGAGCCGTAACACCCTTTACAAGCGATTGCGCCAGACGGAATGATGGGTTGCCCAGACGGGCCCTATCGCTGGCAAGCCAGCTCCTACAGTGCCCGAGGTGTACGTAAATTTGGCGAACGGCGCGACCTTGTAGGAGCTGGATTGCCAGCGATGGGGCCCGCCCTGTCAGAGCAGAATGGCTGCGGGGGGAATATTTCGTATCTGGCCAGGCGGTTGGGGGTTAGTCGCAATACCCTCTACAAACGGCTGCGCCAGACGGAATGATGGGTTGCCCGGACGGGCCCTATCGCTGGCAAGCCAGCTCCTACAGTGCCAGAGGTGTACGTAAATTTGGCGAACGGCGCGACCTTGTAGGAGCTGGCTTGCCAGCGATGACGCCCGCCCTGTCAGAGCAGAATGGCAGCGGGGGGAATATTTCGTATCTGGCCAGGCGGCTTGGGGTGAGCCGTAACACCCTTTACAAGCGATTGCGCCAGACGGAATGATGGGTTGCCCGGACGGGCCCTATCGCTGGCAAGCCAGCTCCTACAGTGCCCGAGGTGTACGTAAATTTGGCGAACGGCGCGACCTTGTAGGAGCTGGCTTGCCAGCGATGGGGCCCGCCCTGTCAGAGCAGAATTAGCGAGCAGCCCCTAAAAACAAAAACCCGCACAAGGCGGGTTTTGTTTGTAGCGACTACAGCAATCAGTCAGCCAGACGCCAGGTCGTGCCGCCCTTGCCGTCTTCCAGCACCACGCCCATGGCGGTGAGCTGATCGCGGATGCGGTCGGATTCGGCCCAGTCTTTACCGGCACGTGCCGCCAGACGCGCAGCGATCAATGCCTCGACTTCGGCTGCATCGACGCGCCCTTCGGCACCGGCTTGCAGGAAGTCATCGGCTTCGAGTTGCAACACACCCAACACGCTGGCCAGTTCTTTCAAACGGGCTGCCAGACCGGCCGCTGCGTTGAGATCACTCTCGCGCAAACGGTTGATCTCGCGGACCATCTCGAACAGCACTGCGCAGGCTTCCGGCGTGCCGAAGTCGTCGTTCATCACCGTGGTGAAGCGCTGGACGAACGCTTCGCCGCCAGCAGGCGCGACAGTCGGCAGGCCTTTCAACGCGTGGTAGAAACGCTCGAGTGCGCCCTTGGCGTCCTTGAGGTTGTCTTCCGAATAGTTGATGGCGCTGCGGTAGTGGCTCGACACCAGCAGGTAACGCACGACTTCCGGGTGGTACTTGTCGAGCACGTCGCGAATGGTGAAGAAGTTGTTCAAGGACTTGGACATCTTCTCGCCATTGATGCGAATCATGCCGCAATGCATCCACGCGTTGGCGTAGGTCTTGCCGGTGGCCGCTTCGCTCTGGGCGATTTCGTTTTCGTGGTGCGGGAACTCAAGGTCGCTGCCGCCGCCATGAATGTCGAAAGTCTCACCGAGGCAGCAGGTCGACATCACCGAGCATTCGATGTGCCAGCCTGGACGCCCGGCGCCCCACGGCGATTCCCAGCTCGGCTCGCCCGGTTTGGCGGCTTTCCACAGCACGAAGTCCAGCGGGTCCTGCTTGGACTCGTCGACTTCGATGCGCGCACCGATGCGCAGGTCTTCGATCTTCTTGCGCGACAGTTTGCCGTAGCCCATGAACTTGCCGACGCGGTAGTACACGTCGCCATTGCCCGGGGCGTAGGCGTAACCCTTGTCGATCAAGGTCTGGATCATCGCGTGCATGCCAGGGATGTGATCCGTGGCACGCGGTTCCATGTCCGGCTTCTTGATGTTCAGGCGCGCTTCGTCTTCGTGCATCGCCGCGATCATGCGCTCGGTCAACGCTTCGAACGATTCGCCGTTCTCGTTGGCCCGGTTGATGATCTTGTCGTCAATGTCGGTGATGTTGCGCACATAAGTCAGGTCGTAACCGCTGAAGCGCAACCAGCGTGTCACCAGGTCAAACGCAACCATGCTGCGGCCGTGGCCCAGGTGGCAGTAGTCGTACACGGTCATCCCGCAGACGTACATGCGCACGTTGTTGCCATCCAAAGGCTTGAAGACTTCTTTGCTCTTGGTGAGCGTGTTGTAAATGGTTAGCACGTTAACTTCCTTGAATCACTGGCCCCACGAATCACGCAAGGTCACGGTACGGTTGAATACCGGCTGACCTGGTTTCGAGTCCTTGATATCCGCGACGAAGTAACCTTCGCGCTCGAACTGGAAACGGTCTTCCGGCTGTGCGTTGCCCAGCGAAGGCTCCGCACGACAACCGGTGAGTACCTGCAGCGAATCAGGGTTGATGTTGTCCAGGAAACTGGCGCTGTCTTCGGCCTTCTCAGGGTTGGCCGAACGGAACAGACGATCGTACAGACGCACTTCGCACTCGACGCTGGCCGCGGCCGGCACCCAGTGCACCACGCCTTTGACCTTGCGGCCTTCAGGGTTCTTGCCCAGGGTTTCCGGGTCGTACGAGCAACGCAGTTCGACGATGTTGCCATCGGCGTCCTTGATCGCTTCGTCGGCACGGATCACGTAGCTGCCACGCAGACGCACTTCACCGGCCGGTTCCAGGCGCTTGTAGCCCTTCGGCGGCTCTTCCATGAAGTCTTCACGGTCGATGTAGATTTCGCGAGCGAACGGCAGGACGCGCACGCCCATGTCTTCTTTCGGGTGGCATGGCAGTTCGAGGTTCTCGACCTGGCCTTCCGGGTAGTTGGTGATCACGACTTTCAGCGGTCGCAACACGCACATGGCACGCGGCGCGCTCTGGTCGAGGTCGTCGCGGATGCTGAATTCGAGCATGCCGAAGTCCACCACGCCGTCGGAACGGTTGGTGCCGATCATTTCGCAGAAGTTGCGGATCGATTTCGGCGTGTAGCCACGGCGACGGAAGCCCGACAGCGTGGACATGCGCGGGTCGTCCCAACCATGCACGTGCTTCTCATCGACCAGTTGCTTGAGCTTGCGCTTGCTGGTGATGGTGTAGTTCAGGTTCAGACGGCTGAATTCGTACTGGCGCGGGTTGGCCGGCACAGGCAAGTGCTCGAGGAACCACTCGTACAGCGGACGGTGGCTTTCGAACTCCAGGGTGCAGATCGAGTGGGTGATGCCTTCGATGGCGTCCGACTGACCATGGGTGAAGTCGTAGTTCGGGTAGATGCACCACTTGTCGCCGGTCTGGTGGTGATGCGCATGGCGAATGCGATACATGATCGGGTCGCGCAGGTTCATGTTCGGCGAGGCCATGTCGATCTTGGCGCGCAGTACGCGGGCGCCGTCCTTGAACTCGCCGGCCTTCATGCGGGCGAACCAGTCCAGGTTTTCTTCCACGGAGCGATCACGGAACGGGCTGTTCTTGCCTGGCTCGGTCAAGCTGCCACGGTATTCCTTGGCTTGCTCCGGGGTCAGGTCGTCGACGTAGGCATTGCCGGATTTGATCAGCTCAACGGCCCAGTCGTGCAACTGGTCGAAATACTGCGAGGCGTAGCGCACTTCGCCGGACCATTCGAAGCCCAGCCATTTGACGTCGCTTTCGATCGCGTCGATGTATTCCTGGTCTTCCTTGGCCGGGTTGGTGTCGTCGAAACGCAGGTGCGTGACGCCGCCGAACTCCTGGGCCAGGCCGAAGTTCACGCAGATCGACTTGGCGTGGCCGATGTGCAGGTAGCCGTTGGGTTCAGGCGGGAAACGGGTAACGATCTGCGTGTGCTTGCCCGAGTCCAGGTCTGCCTGGATGATCGGCCGCAGGAAGTTGACCGGCACGGCAGGGCCGGTCTTGGCATTCGAGGTAGGGTCGACAGTGGGCTTACTCATAGGATCCTTGAACGTACAAGTGCGTGGCCGTAATGAAGGCCGGACAAAACAAAGCCGCTATCATAGCCGATGCCGTCAAGTGCCTGACAGAGCGCACCCTGTAAACCGTCGTATTTAATAGGCTCTAAATGAAAAAACAGCCTCGAAATTCGCGCCCGGCACGCTAAACTGCGCACCTTGGCCAAGACAGGCTGAACCGGTGGCGGAACGTGAGGTTCCAACACCACGAATTCCTTTAATACGCTTCAACTCAAAAGAGTCCCGATCATGACCCAAGTCAAACTGACGACCAACCATGGCGACATCGTCCTCGAACTGAACGCCGACAAAGCCCCGATCACCGTGGCCAACTTCATCGAGTACGTTAAGGCCGGTCACTACGAAAACACCGTTTTCCACCGTGTCATCGGTAACTTCATGATCCAGGGCGGCGGTTTCGAGCCAGGCATGAAAGAAAAGAAAGACAAGCGTCCAAGCATCCAGAACGAAGCTGACAACGGCCTCTCCAACGACAAGTACACCGTCGCCATGGCCCGCACCATGGAGCCGCATTCGGCTTCCGCGCAGTTCTTCATCAACGTTGCAGACAACAGCTTCCTCAACCACAGCGGCAAGAACACTCAGGGTTGGGGCTACGCGGTATTCGGTAAAGTGACCGCCGGCACCGACGTTGTCGACAAGATCAAAGGCGTGGCCACCACTTCCAAGTCCGGCCACCAGGACGTACCAGCAGACGACGTGATCATCGAGAAAGCCGAGATCATTGAGTGATATTGCTGATTTCAGATTTACATCTGGAAGAGGAGCGCCCGGACATAACCCGGGCGTTTCTGGATTTGCTCGCCGGACGCGCCCGCTCGGCGAGTGCGTTGTACATTCTGGGCGACTTTTTCGAGGCGTGGATTGGCGACGACGCCATGACCCCTTTCCAGCGTTCCATCTGCCAGGCCCTGCGCGAGTTGAGCGACAGCGGCACGGCCATTTTTCTGATGCACGGCAATCGTGACTTCATGCTCGGCAAGGCTTTCTGCAAACAGGCCGGCTGTACATTGTTGAAGGACCCGAGTGTCGTGCAGTTCAACGGCGAGCCGGTGCTATTGATGCACGGCGACAGCCTTTGCACCCGCGACGTCGGCTATATGAAGCTGCGGCGTTACCTGCGCAACCCGATCACGCTGTTCATCCTGCGCCATTTGCCCTTGAGTACCCGCCATAAACTGGGCCGTAAGCTGCGCAGTGAAAGCCGTGCGCAAACACGGATGAAGGCCAATGACATCGTCGATGTCACGCCCGAGGAGATTCCGCGGATCATGCAGGAATACGGCGTGAAAACCCTGATCCACGGCCACACCCACCGCCCCGCCATCCACAAGTTGCAACTGGGCGAACAAGCGGCACGGCGCATTGTGCTGGGGGATTGGGACCGTCAAGGCTGGGCATTGCAGGTGGATGACAGCGGGTTTGCGCTGGCACCGTTCGATTTCACCCCGCCGCCGCAATTGCAGGCTCCATCGATCTGACTGCCACACACAAAAACCTGTGGGAGCCGGCTCGCTCCCACATTTTATTGACCGTGTTCTGATCCGCTTCGCGGCCCAGCGGGAGCAAGCGCCCTCGCCACAGCACGGATACGGCTTAGAAATCCCGCTTGTAAAAGATGTCCAGCGAACTGGCCACACCGCTGGCGACTTCGAGGTAGACCTTTTTGCTCAGCTTGTAGCGCAGGCCGATGGTGTTGGCCGGTTCGAACACGCCGACGCCATAACGCAGGCTGAGCTTCTCCGAGATGTTGCCGCTAGCCACCACGCTGGTGGCGTTGCCGCTGCCCTCGGTGTCGAGCTGGAAGTCCTCGATCCCCAGGTTCTTGGCCAGCCCACCGGTCACCCCGGAGCTGCCCATCAGGCCCAACCCGAGTGCGGCCTGTGCCAGCATGTTGTTGTCTTCACCGTTGGTACTTAACGGACGTCCGAGCACCAGATAGGACAATGCCTGCTCCTGGCTCATGGCCGGTTCGGAGAAAATCTGCGTGGTCGGTTGCTCGGCGCTGCCGCTCAGACGAATACCGGCGATCACGTCGTCGGTCTGGCGAATCGCTTCGATGTCCAGATACGGCTGGTCGATCGGTCCGGCAAACAGCAACCGCGCCCGGCGCACCGAAAGCCGCTGCCCATAGGCGCGATAACGACCGTCGTTGAGCCACAACTCACCCCGGGTGTCCATGTTGTCGCCGATGTGCACATGCCCTTGCACATTGGCGGTCAGGCCGAACCCGGCGAAGCTCAACTTCTCGTCACCGACCAGCACTTCGATGTCCATTTTCATCGCCAGCGGCGGATTGCCCTCTTCGGTCTGCTGACCGACGATCACCGTGTCATCAGAGACTTTGACCGTCGAAGGCGGCAACTCGCGAATGGTGATGTCACCCTTGGGCACCAGCACTTTGCCGGCGATGGCCAACTCGTCACCCTTCATCGATATTTTCAGGTCCGGCGCCACTTCCAGCTTGGCGTAAGGCTCGACCGTCACGGGCAACTGCGAGCCCTTGAGCGCCAGGTCCACCACCAGCGCCTGACCCCAGGCGATGTTGCCGTTCAAGGTCCCCTGCCCGCTCTTGCCGCTTTTCCAGCCGCCGTTCAGTTGCACGTTTTCGCCAGCGATGAGCGCTTGCAGGTTGAGGTTTTTGAGTTCCATCGGCAACTCGGGGCCGGAGACTTCGCCATCACTGAGCTGCAAGCTGCCATTGACCTGCGGCGCCAACAGACCACCGGAGATCGTACCGCTGCCATTCAAACGCCCCGTCAGTTTCTCGACCATGGGCACAAACGGTCGCGCCACCGACAGGTCCAGCCCATTCAAGCGGAATGAGCCCGACACTGGTTTGTTCTTGAGCAACGGATTGATCTGCGCCTGGAGCATCAGCTCGCCGAGCTTGGCACCGGCGAAATTGAGGTCGGTGTCGATGCGTTTAGGCGTGAGCTTGCTGGTGAGTTTCAGGGTCTGGTACGGGAAATCGATCCACTGGTCTTTTTCCTTGATGCGCAACGTGCCACCGCTGGCGTCGACGCTGATCAGGCCATTCGGGCCGCTGGCCGGCAAGTCCAGTTGCAGGTCGGCATTGAGCCGACCCTGCCAGGCGAAATCCTTGGGCAGCCATTGGGCGAGGCTGTCGATGGGGAATTGCTTGAGGTGATAACGCAGTTTCGGCTCCGGCATCAGACGCGAATCTTCACCGCACAGGCTCGCCTGGCCGGACGCCCAGCAATGGGCGCCAAAGTTGATTTTACCGTCCGCCAGGCGTTCGAGTTTCGCCGGACCTTGCAGCTTCCAGTCTTGCCCACCAGCCTGAATCTCACCACTCGCCAGCCGCCCGCGCCAGTCGCCTTTGTCCAGCGCACCGTCCAGCCCCAGGGCCAGTTTCAGCGTCGGCCCTTGCAGGTCGAGGGCGAGTTTCTGATGCTTGATGTCGCCCTGACCGCTGGCCGTCAATGTCCCGAATGACGTGTCACCGGCCTGGATGCCGCTGCCCTTGAGGTCGATTTTCGCCCGTTGCGCACTGTCGAGGGTGGCGTCGAGGTTCAGGCTTTGCAGGCGATTGTCCTGGAACACCAATTGCGTGCCTTGCAGCCCGAGCTTGCCCTGTGGCGCTTTGAGCGTACCGGCGACATCCACGCGGCCATTGATCTGGCCGCGCAGTTCGGGCCAGAGTTGAGCCAAACGCGTCAGTTTGATATCGATCTGCCCGGCGAGCTTCTGTTGCAGGCTGCCCTTGCCGGTGATGCTGTTATCGCCGAGGCGGATTTGCAGCGCGTTGAGGTTCCATTGCTCGCCAACGCCATCGGCCTTGGCCTGGATCACCGCCGGCTGGCCACGCAATTTACCTTTCAGGTCCAGGTCGGCGTTGAGGCTGAGCGTTTCATTTTTCATCTCGCCTTTACTGCGCAACGGCCCCGCCAACGTGCCCGGCAACTCCGCGACCCAGTACGCCGGGTTGATGGCCGACAGGTCCAGTGCGGTGTCCCAGGCGATGCCATCGGCGAATTGCAGGTTCAGATGGCCTTCGGCCTTGCCCTGCCCGGCCTGGAGTTGAATCTGTTGCAGGTAGATTTTGCTCAGGTCGCCGGCAAACGGGCTCGCCAACGTGAAGGCACCCGCCGGGCCATCTGCAGCGGCCTCAAAATGACCGAGGTACTTGCCGTCGGTGTAGGACACCTCACCGTTGAAGCGGCGCAACGCCACTTCCGGCTCATCGATCAGCGGATACAACCGGTGCCACGGGAAGTCCAGCCAGTCGAATTTAGCTTCGGCGCTCAGGGCTTTGCTCCAATCCAGTTGCCCGGTGAGCTTGAGGCTTTGTTTGTCGTTGGCGATCAGGTCCAGCGCGGCGATTTGTGCGCCGTTGGCGTCGACTTTGCCTTGCAGCGCCAGTGCGACCGGGCCTTTCTCTGCCGGCAAACTCGCCTTGCCTTGTAGCGCGTAACCGTTTTTCAGGTCGCCAGCGCCGGTCAGTTCCAGTTGATTGAGTTGCAGGGTATCTGGCAGATCGGCACTCGGCTTGAAGCCATCGGCGGTGATGCGCACTTTGGCCGGCAGGTTTTCCACCAGCGGTTGCAGTTCACCGGTCAGTTGCCCATTGAGATAGCCGCTGCTGTCGGCTTTCAGGTTCAAGGTTTTCAGCAGGTCGCCATCGACCTTGAGCGCCAGTGCCCACGGCTCGGTGCCCGGTGAAGGCAGGGTCAGTTTGCCCTCAACCTTGAGCGGCCAGTTGCCCGTCGGTTGCAACAGGCCGGACAGGTTCAGGCTCAGTTCATCGCGCTGCAATTTCACTGAGTCGATCTGCAAGCCGTTGACCGTCCAGTGCGCCGCCAGTTGCAAACCCTTGAGTTCTTCGCTGCCGTTGAACAGCAGGCTGCCGACCTGAATGTCTCCCAGTTCGAGCGCCACCGGCAGATTCAAATCCGGAAGACTGATGGGCCCGCTACTTTTTTCTTCGACACCGGGAGGAAATTGCAGGCTGACCTGATCGGCCTTCAACTGCTCGATACACAACGTCATGCGCGTCAGGCACAAGGGCGACCAGGCAAAAATGACCTTGCTCAGTTCAACCCGGCTGCTGTCCTGCTGCCACAGCACGCGATCGGCGCTCCACTGTCCGCCCAACCGGCCCTGAAAATTGTCCAGGGTCAAACCCGGTACGAAACCCAATGCCCAGCGGCTGCCCGTTGCTGTGCCCAATACCGTGGCCAGCGTCAAAACCACCAACATCAACAATGCCGGAATCGCCAGCAGCGTTACTTTCAAGCCACGATTCACAGCTCAGGCCCCATGGAAAAGTGCAATCGAATACCGCCATCGTCGTCCAGTGCATGGGCCAGGTCGAGGCGGATCGGCCCCACCGGTGACACCCAGCGCACGCCGATACCGACCCCGGTCTTGAGGTTCGGCAATTCAAGCGTATTAAAAGAGTTGCCCTGGTCAACGAACGTCGCGACCCGCCACTTTTCGGCGACCGAGTATTGATACTCCGCGCTCGCGGCAACCATGTAACGGCCGCCGATGCGGTCGCCCTCGTTGTTTTCCGGCGACAGGCTTTGATAATCGTAACCGCGCACGCTCTGATCGCCACCAGCGAAGAAACGCAGCGAGGGCGGTATGGACTTGTAGCCATTGGTGGCACTGCCACCGACCTGCACCCGCCCGAGGAAACGGTGCTTATCGAACACAGTAGTCAGGCCTTTGACCAGCGCGGTGCCGTAAAGCAGGTTGTTGTCGGAGCCCAGCCCTTCTTTCGCCACTTTGGACTCGAATTGCAGGCGATAGCCATTGTGCGGGTCAATGCGGTTGTCACTTTTCAGGTAGGAATAGCTCACGCCAGGCATCAGCAACGTACTCGACCCAGCGTCGTCACCCAGTGAGTAATCCTCACGCTGCCATTTCAACGACACCACGCGCTTCCAGCCACTGGGCAATTTGCTGTGCCATTCCGGGCCGATACTCAGCAGCTCGCTGTGGGTGTCGGTGCCGGCGATGTCTTCGTTCTGGTAACCACCGGCAAACCGCAGTTTGTCGGTCAGGGGCGGATCCAGCGGAATGTCATAGAACAGGCCGACGTTTTGCCGGGGCGCCGAGACTTCGGTTTCCCAGCCATAACTGTGTCCTTGCGGATTGACCCAGTGCCGGGTCCAGTTAGCCTTGACCCGCGGCCCGACGTCGGTGGAGTAACCGAGGCCGAGGCCCATCGTCCGGGGCTTGCGGGTATCCAGTTCGACCTCCACCGGGATGACATTGTCTTTGGACGCCGCAGGCGCTGCGTCCACGCGCACACTTTCGAAGTAGCCGCTCGATTGCAGGTTCTGATTGAGTTCGGCGATCAATTCCGAGTCGTACGGTTCACCGGCCTTGAACGGCACCATGCGTTGCAGCAAGCCTTCGTCGAACGGCGAGTCGCCCTTGAATCCGACGTTGCCAAAGGCATAGCGCGGGCCGCTGTCGTAGATCAGTTCGATATCGGCGACACCGGCACGCGGGTCCACCGACAATTTTGAGCGCGTGAAATGACCGCTGAAGAAGCCGTAACGCGACGCCTGGTTCTGGATCAACCGTTTGGCGTCTTCGTAATGCCCGTGATTGAGCACCGCGCCAGTTTTGAGGGCATCACTATTGGGAACACGAAAGGATTTGAGGGAGGCAGCAGGACCGTCGATGCGCACCGTGACGTTGCGCAAGTGCACCGGTTCACCCGGGTCGATGGTCAGTATCAGGCGCGGCTTGTCGCCGTCCTTCACGTCACTGTCAATCTGCGGCTGGTAATAGCCCAAGGCCTGGGCGGCCTTGCGCGCCTGTTCCTCGGCGCCACGACTGAAGCGCTGCAAGGCTTCTTCGTCACGATCACCGAGGCTGCCGATATAGCCCTCTATATTGGCCTTCAGTTCATCGTTGGACGGTTTGATCCGCACATCCAACTCACTTTGCGCCAGCGCCGTGCAGCTGGAAATCAGCATTAGCACGCCACTGGTAATTTTTCCTGGAAACTTCATAGGCGCGAATGCTATCACGAGCTTGAGAGCGCGATAGAGCCTTCAGCGCGCAAAAAGTTCGCTGTCTAGCCGGTTGCTGCCTGTAACACCTGCGGATTGGGATGAAAAAATACGTGCTCGCGGATAGGCCCTATCGCGACCTCGCCAATTTCTTCATAACCCTGGCGCTTGTAAAAATCCAGATAGCGAGGGTTGCCGGTATCGAGGATCACACCCTGAGAGCTCTCATCCACCGCGCACCAGTTATGCACGGCTTGCAACAGTTGTTCGCCGAAATGTTTGCCCTGAAACTGCGGATGCACGCCCAGCAATGGCAGGACATGCACCGAGTCGTTCGGCACGCACGCCGCCACAGCATCGTGATACTCAAGGTAGCGCCGAGTGCAGCGAAAACCGGTACTGAGCACCATGCGCAGACGCCAGGCCCAGCTTTCAGTGATACCCAGGCGTCGTTGTGGCGGGGCGATCAGGGCGATGCCGATCAAGCGATCGTTGACCAACAGGCCGATGGCCGGCAGATCCTGAAGAAAATGCTGCGTGACCAGTTCGCGCACGGTGGCGCGGACCCGCTGTTCATAACCGGGACGTTCGGCTTCGAACAGGTAGGCGAATGTCGGTTCATGCCGGTAAGCCTGATACAACAAAGAGCGCGCTTCGCGGGCATAGCCGCTGTCGAGCATGTGAATATCAGCGATGGCGGTCGAGGTTTCGGGCATGACGGTCGTTCTCCCCGGCACAGCTCGAACGGCTGCGCTCTTGTTGTTACGAGCTCATTTGGGCGGACACAGTTCCTGGCGGATCGGAATTGAGTGTAGGCAATGAAATGGCCTTCGCGAGCAGGTTCGCTGCCAATACATTGCTGACAGACAAAGGCGAATCCCCTCACCCCAACACTGGCCCGATTCCTACATGTCAGCTAGCATCGCCCTTTTGCCAGGACTGCCGACCATGAAGATCGTCTCCTTCAACATCAACGGGCTGCGCGCCCGTCCCCATCAGCTGGCGGCGCTGATCGAAAAACATCAGCCCGACGTGATAGGGCTGCAGGAAACCAAGGTCCACGACGAACAGTTCCCGCTGGCCGAGGTTCAGGCATTGGGCTATCACGTGTATTTCCACGGGCAAAAGGGCCACTACGGTGTCGCCCTGCTCTCGCGCCAGGAGCCGCTGGCCCTGCACAAAGGTTTCGCCACCGATGAAGAAGACGCCCAACGGCGTTTCATCTGGGGCACTTTCGCCGACGCCAATGGCGTGCCGGTGACCATCATGAACGGCTATTTCCCACAGGGAGAAAGCCGCGACCATCCGACCAAATTCCCGGCCAAGCAGCGTTTCTACAACGACTTGCAGCACTTGCTGGAAAGCCAGTTCAAGAACGATCAACCGCTGGTGGTGATGGGCGACGTGAACATCTCCCCGGAAGACTGCGACATCGGCATCGGCCCGGACAACATGAAGCGCTGGCTGAAAACCGGCAAATGCAGCTTCCTGCCGGAAGAGCGCGAGTGGATGGCACGCCTGAAGAATTGGGGCCTGACTGACAGCTTCCGGCACCTGAACCCGGAAGTGGCGGATGTCTTCAGCTGGTTCGACTACCGCAGCCGTGGTTTTGAGGACGTGCCCAAGCGCGGGCTGCGTATCGACGTGATCCTCGCGTCCCACGGTCTGTTGCCACGGGTCAAAGCGGCCGGCGTCGACTACGAACTGCGCGGTATGGAAAAACCTTCGGATCATGCGCCGATCTGGCTCGAATTGAGCTAGAAAGCAAAAGATCGCCGCCTGCAAAATCCTGCAGGCTGCGATCTTTTGACTGTCATCTTTTAGCAACCTCACTGACTTAATCTCCCGACACCTCCTTTGCTATATAAGGTGCCGGCATGATGCTGCGCGTGCTGTTCCTGTTGACACTCAGCCTTGGCTTGCCGCCGTTGGTCTCGGCCGACAATTTGCCGACGCCCGAGCACGGCCCGGTGCTGCGCATTCAGGGCTCCAACACCATTGGCGCAGCGTTGGGGCCGGCGCTGGTCGAAGGGTTGCTGCGAGAACAAGGTCTGCGCAATGTTCATCGCGAGCCCGCAGACACGGCCAACGAACTACGTATCGTGGGTGAAACCGGGCAAGGCCGACCAGTCATCGTGGAGTTGGCGGCCCACGGCTCCAGCACCGGTTTTACCGCACTGAAAACCGGCACCGCCGATCTCGCCGCCTCGTCGCGTTCGATCAAGGACAGCGAACTGGCCAGCCTCGAACCCCTGGGCGATCTGAAAACTCCCACGGCCGAACAGGTCATCGCCATCGACGGCCTGGCGATCATCCTTCATCCGGACAATCCGCTGCATCAACTCGACACCACACAATTGGCTCGTATTTTCAGTGGCGACGCCAAAACCTGGGAAGAAGTCGGCGGACACGGTGGGACGATTCATCTGTATGCGCGGGATGATCAATCCGGTACGTACGACACGTTCAAGGATCTGGTCCTTGATGGCCGTGGGAAAACGCTGAGCAGCACCGCCAAACGCTTCGAATCCAGCGAACAACTGTCAGACGCTGTCAGCGCAGACCCGCAAGGCATCGGCTTTATCGGCCTGCCCTATGTGCGCCAGGCCAAAGCCGTCGCCATCATCGACGGCCAATCCCAAGCCATGCTGCCGCTCAATAGCCTGATCGCCACGGAAGACTATCCGCTGTCCCGTCGTTTGTTCTTTTACCTGCCGCCGACCGGGAAAAATCCCTGGGCCCAAGCGTTGGTGGACTACACCCAGAGCAGCAAAGGGCAAGCGATTGTCGCCGCCAACGGATTTATCGCCCAGACCGTCCAGGCCATGACCGTCACGCCGAATGCGCTGATGCCCGAGGGTTACCAGTCCCTCAGCCGTCATGCCCAGCGCCTGTCGGTGAACTTTCGCTTCGAAGAAGGCAGCGCCAGCCTGGACAACAAGGCGCGTCAGGACCTGACACGGGTGCTCGACTATATAAAGCAGCACGATAAAACGGCTGGGCAAGTGACACTGGTGGGGTTTGGTGATGCCAAGAGTGACCCGGCTCGCGCCGATCTGCTGTCGAAACTGCGGGCCATGGCGGTGCGGCGGGAGTTGGTGAAGGACGGCGTAGTGCTCCGCGAGATTCGCGGATTCGGCGCCGAAATGCCGGTGGCTGCCAACAGCAAGGATGAGGGGCGGATCAAGAATCGACGGGTTGAGGTTTGGGTGTATTGAATTGCAATGCGAACAAATGTGGCGAGGGGGATTGCCCCCGTTGGAACGCGAAGCGGGCCTGAACCCATCCACCGTGTTTAATCTGAAACTACTCGGTGGATGGTTCACGACTGCTTCGCAGCCGAACGGGGGCAAGCCCCCTCGCCACAAAAGCTCATTGACTACAATGACTCTGAATGATCAGTGCCCGCTGCGCATCATCTCTTTCGGCACATATTTGCCGATCTCGAATTTACCGATCGCCGCACGGTGCACTTCGTCCGGGCCATCGGCCAGGCGCAGGGTGCGTTGCATCGCATACATGTAGGCCAGTGGGAAATCGTTGGAAACCCCTGCCCCGCCATGAATCTGGATCGCCCGGTCGATCACCCGCAAGGCCACGTTCGGCGCCACGACCTTGATTTGCGCAATTTCACTTTTGGCCACTTTGTTGCCGACAGTGTCCATCATGTACGCCGCTTTTAATGTCAGCAGGCGCGCCATGTCGATTTCCATCCGCGAGTCGGCGATCTTGTCGATGTTGCCGCCCAGGCGAGCCAGCGGTTTGCCGAACGCCGTGCGATTCACCGAGCGTTTGCACATCAGTTCCAACGCGCGCTCGGCCATGCCGATCGAACGCATGCAGTGGTGAATCCGCCCAGGGCCAAGGCGACCTTGAGCGATTTCGAACCCGCGTCCTTCGCCCAACAGGACGTTTTCGTACGGCACCCGGACATTTTCAAAGTGCACTTCGGCGTGACCGTGAGGTGCATCGTCGTAACCGAACACGGGCAGCGGGCGCACGATCTTCACACCAGGCGCATCCACCGGCACCAGAATCATCGAGTGCTGGGCGTGACGCGGTGCGTCGGGATTGCTCAGGCCCATGAAGATCAGGATCTTGCAGCGCGGGTCGCAAGCGCCGGAAGTCCACCATTTCTTGCCGTTGATGACCCACTCGTCACCGTCACGCACAGCACGGGCGGCCATGTTAGTGGCGTCGGAGGACGCGACGTCCGGCTCGGTCATGGCGAAGGCCGAGCGGATCTCGCCACGCAGCAGGGGTTCGAGCCAACGCTGCTTTTGCTCTTCGTTGGCGTAACGCACCAACACTTCCATGTTGCCGGTGTCCGGCGCCGAGCAGTTGAACGGCTCAGGCCCCAGCAGTGAGCGGCCCATGATTTCCGCCAACGGCGCATATTCAAGGTTGGTCAGCCCGGCGCCCAGCTCGGACTCAGGCAGAAACAAATTCCACAGGCCTTCAGCCTTGGCCTTGAGTTTCAGTTCTTCCATGATCGCGGTCGGCTGCCAGCGATCGCCTTCGGCGACCTGACGTTCGAACACCGCTTCGGCGGGGTAAACGTAGGTGTCCATGAACGCAGTCACGCGCTCACGCAGTTCCTGAACCTTGGGCGAATAAGCGAAATCCATGAGCGAGATACCTTCTTGGGGGAGGTTGTTTAGGTCATGTATCGATGCTAGAACAGCGTTGATAATTTACCTAGCCTATTCTCGGCGTGTATAAACATTCATCACCGATATATGATCGGCTGATCTTCAAGGCCAGCCCGTCCACACAATAAGAGTGCCGCGCAATGAATCTGAGCAAGGTCGACCTGAACCTTTTCATCGTCTTCGACGCGATCTATACCGAAGCGAACCTGACCCGTGCGGGGCAAATCGTGGGCATCACCCAGCCAGCCGTCTCGAACGCTCTGGCCCGCCTGCGCGAGACCTTCAACGACCCTTTGTTCGTGCGTACCGCCCAGGGCATGGTGCCCACACCGATGGCGCAGAACATCATCGGCCCGGTGCGCAACGCCCTCTCGCTGCTGCGCATCTCCGTACAGGAAAGCCGCATTTTCAACCCGCAACAGGCGAACAAGACCTACCGCATCAGCATGACCGACCTCACGGAAGCAGTGATCCTGCCGCCGCTGTTCCAGCGCCTGCGTCGTCTCGCGCCGACGGTGATCATTGAAAGTTTCCTGTCCAAGCGCCGCGAAACCACCAAGGAGCTGGCAGCCGGTCGCCTCGATTTCGCCGTGGATGCGCCGCTCAACACCGACCCGCAGGTTCGCCACGTCAAATTGATGGAAGACCGCTACGTGTGTGCCATGCGCAAGGGGCATCCCCTGGCGGGCAAGGAAAAGCTCACCCTCGATGATTACCTGGGGCTGACCCATATCCATATTTCCAGCCGTCGCAGCGGCCTTGGTTATGTTGACCTCGCGCTGGGCAAGATGGGTATCCAGCGCAAGATCGCCCTGCGCTCTCAGCATTATTTGATGGCATCACAAGTGATGCAGCAGACGGACATGGTCATGACCGTGCCGGAGCGCTTTGCCCGTCGCAATGAGCTGCACGCCTTCAATCTGCCGGTCAACGACGTGCCGCCGGTGGAGACGCACCTGTACTGGCATGAAAGCACCGACCAGGATCCGGCCAACCGCTGGATGCGCGAACAAATGATCGAGTTGTGCCAGCAGGTGACGGCGCATGAGAAGAAGTTCGACGCTAAAATGGTGTAAAGCCATTCAAAAGATCGCAGCCTGCGGCAGCTCCTACATGGATACGCATTTTCCTGTAGGAGCTGCCGCAGGCTGCGATCCTTTTCGCCCCTTGACGTAAACGTCAACCTGCCATTAGCTTAGCGCCATGACCTTTCGTGAGCGCTTCCATGAGCAGCCAGACCTACAGCATTTCCGACCTCGCCCGCGAGCTCGACATCACCACCCGCGCCATTCGCTTTTATGAAGAGCAAGGCCTGCTCAGCCCCGAACGCCGTGGTCAGGAACGCATCTATTCGCCCCGTGACAAGGTCAGCCTGAAGCTGATCCTGCGGGGCAAGCGCATTGGCTTCTCCCTGGCCGAATGCCGTGAGTTGATCGAACTCTACGACCCGTCCAGCGGTAACACCAAGCAACTGCACAGCATGCTGGCGAAAATCAGCGAGCGCCGGGAGCAGCTTGAACAGCAAATGCTCGATATCGAGCAGATGAAACTGGAACTCGATACGGCGGAAGAGCGCTGCGTGCAGGCGCTGGAGCAGACGCTCAAAAGCCAGGAAGTCATTCAGTAAAACCCGGCCCCTGTAGGAGCGAGCCTGCTCGCGATGGTCGTTAACGATAACGCGTGCTTGCTGAATAACCGCGGTGGCTGGGAGCCCATCGCGAGCAGGCTCGCTCCTACAGGGCTCTTCGAACAATCAGCACAGGTCGATCCCCATGTCCCTTCCCTCCCACGTACGCCTTGTCGAAGTCGGCCCCCGCGACGGTCTGCAAAATGAAGCACAACCCATCAGTGTTACCGACAAGGTGCAACTGGTCGACGCACTGACCGCCGCCGGGCTCGGCTATATAGAAGTCGGTAGCTTCGTGTCGCCCAAGTGGGTGCCGCAGATGGCAGGGTCCGCCGAGGTTTTCGCGCAGATTCAGCGCAAGCCCGGTGTGGTCTACGGCGCACTCGCCCCCAATTTGCGCGGTTTTGAAGATGCCCTCGCAGCCGGGGTCAAGGAAGTGGCCGTATTCGCGGCGGCATCCGAGGCGTTTTCGCAGCGCAACATCAATTGCTCGATCAGCGAAAGCCTGGAGCGTTTCGTACCGATCATGGACGCCGCCAGACAGCACGGCGTGAGTGTGCGCGGTTACGTGTCGTGCGTGCTGGGCTGCCCTTATGAAGGTAACGTCGCCCCGGAACAGGTCGCCGTCGTCGCTCGCGAGCTCTACGCCATGGGCTGCTATGAAGTGTCCCTGGGCGACACCATCGGTACCGGCACGGCTGGCGCGACCCGCCGGATGTTCGACGTGGTATCGGCCGATGTGCCCCGGGACAAACTGGCGGGGCATTTCCACGATACCTATGGCCAGGCGGTCGCCAACATCTATGCAAGCCTGCTGGAAGGCATCGCGGTGTTCGACAGCTCCATCGCGGGGCTCGGCGGCTGCCCTTACGCCAAGGGCGCCAGCGGTAACGTTGCCACCGAGGACGTGGTTTACCTGCTCAACGGCCTGGGTATTCAGACCGGAATCGACCTGGATGCCCTGATCCGTGCCGGTCAGCAGATTTGCAACGTACTGGGGCGGCCTACCGGTTCTCGGGTGGCCAAGGTACGTAGCGCGCAATAAGTGGGGGGAATGTGTCCGGGTGTTACCGCCGTGGTCCGAAACGTGGGCAAAGCGAGTAACACGGAAACAAAATATAGGGGATCACCTGAGAGGCAAAATCCCGATAAAACCCAAAGCATTGATTTTAAAGGGCTTTAAAAAGTTGGCACGGCTCCTGCTATATCTATCGCACAACAAGAATAAAAAAAATTGCAGCAACCCTAATAAAAACAAAACGTAACGACTCTGACATAACAAAAACAACACGGCAGAGACGCAGCTAACAGATTTTTTTGGAGAAGATGTGCTTTTCAGGGTGCTTTTCGGAGTTACCCGCAACCGGACAGAGAACAATAAAACTACCCTCAGGTAGCTCCCGTACTGGTTGGATCGCTCAGCGAAAAAGTAGATCAGCGCTCAAAAAAATACGTTTGCTCTTGATCCCGAATGGGGGTCGCAAAAAAACAGCGGTAAAGGGCAACGGTTGCCAAAAACAAAAACAGACCGACCCTCAATAATAAAAAAAGAGCACGCGCAACGACAAATTAAAGGGGAGCTTCGGCTCCCCTTTGTGCTGTCTGCGATTTGGAATTCTCGATCCTGTAGGAGTTGGCTTGCTAGCGATGAACGATGACGCAGTCTGTCTGATGGACCGCGGCGCGCGCATCGCCAGCAAGCCGGCTCCTAGGGGATCGCTTTGAGCTCCGCGACGCTGATTTCACGCATCCGGAATTTCTGGATCTTGCCGGTTACCGTCATCGGAAACTCTTCCACAAACTTGAAGTAGCGCGGCGTCTTGTAGTGCGCGATGCGCTCCTTGCACCAGGTTTGCAGCTCTTGCTCGGTGGCGCTGTGGCCCGGATGGAACTTGATCCAGGCAACGATCTCTTCGCCATAACGCGAGCAAGGAATGCCAATCACCTGCACGTCAGCAACGGCCGGGTGAGCGAAGAAGAATTCTTCCAGCTCCCGTGGGTAAACATTCTCACCGCCACGGATGATCATGTCCTTGTTACGTCCGGCGATGCACACGTAACCCTCCTCATTCATGCTCGCCAGATCACCGGTGTGCATCCAGCCGGCCTGATCAATGGCTTCTGCCGTACCTTCGGGGTTGTTCCAGTAACCGAGCATCACACTGTAACCACGCGTGCACAGCTCGCCGATGGTTCCGCGGGGCACAAAGTTGCCCGACTCATCGATGATTTTGCTTTCAAGTTGCGGTTGAGTGCGGCCGACGGTGGTCACGCGCAGTTCCAGCTCGTCTGAAGGACCGGTCTGCAATGACACCGGACTGGTTTCCGTCATGCCGTAGGCAATCTGCACTTCGCTCATGTGCATTTCGCTGATGACCCGGCGCATCACCTCGATAGGACAAGTTGCGCCCGCCATGATCCCGGTGCGCAACGTCGACAGGTCGAACTCGGCCCGCTGCGGCTGATCCAGCATGGCGATGAACATGGTTGGCACGCCGTAGAGCGCTGTAGCCTTTTCTTCAGCGACCGTGCTCAGCGTCAGCAACGGGTCAAATGCATCGTTCGGGTA
Source organism: Pseudomonas sp. Irchel s3f7 (assembly GCF_900187615.1). Classification (GTDB taxonomy): domain Bacteria; phylum Pseudomonadota; class Gammaproteobacteria; order Pseudomonadales; family Pseudomonadaceae; genus Aquipseudomonas. The sequence goes on from NZ_FYDO01000024.1 coordinate 85,732, forward strand.
AATCATGGTGCTGCCGTGGGTCATGCAGCCAAGGTTGCCCATGACCATGCCAAAACAGTGATACAGCGGCACTGGAATCACCAGGCGATCATCGGCCGTCAGCCCGAGACTTTCGCCGACCATGTAACCGTTGTTGAGAATATTGTAGTGACTGAGGGTCGCGCCCTTGGGAAAACCGGTGGTACCGGAGGTGTACTGAATGTTTACGGGTTGATCGAAGTGCAGGCTGTCCTCGCGCTGGCGCAACTGCTCGACCGAAACGCTACCCGCGAGATCGGCCAGTTGCGACCACGGCAGAAAACCATTCGGCGGTTGCACATCCAGGCTGATGACGCCGCGCAGATCAGGCAAGCGCTCGCACTGCAATTGGCCAATGGATTGTTCTGCCAGCTCCGGCACCAGGCCTTGCAACATCGCGTGATAGTTGGACGTCTTGAAGGCCCCGGCGCACACCAGCCATTGGCAGCTGGACTGCTTCAATACGTACTCGAGTTCGGAACTGCGATAGGCGGGATTGATATTGACCAGAATCACGCCGATTTTCGCGGTGGCGATCTGCGTTATGCACCATTGCGCGCAGTTCGGCGCCCAGATGCCGAGACGATCCCCGGCTTGCAGGCCCAGCGTCAGCAATGCTCTAGCATGCAGATCCGCCGCGTCCCCCAGTTGTCGCCAGGTGTAGCGCAGCTGTTGATGGCGTACGACCAACGCCTCTGCGCTCGCATACTTCGCAACCGTGTTGTCGAAGGCCTGGCCGATGGTCATCGCCAGCAAGGCTTTGTCCTGAGAACCGCGGGTGTAACTGCGCTGCGAACTTGCACTGGGTTGATCCATGACGACCCCTATTGTCTTTATTGATGGGCTTGCCGCGGCAACCTGTAGGAGTGACCTGTGGCGAGGGGGCTTGCCCCCGTTGGGATGCGCAGCAGCCCCAAAATTTCCGATGTCTCGAAGACCTTGTGGGTGCTGCGCACTCAAACGGGGGCAAGCCCCCTCGCCACTGGCCATCAACACAGGATGAGCCGCGCTCTATCTTGAACTGGCTCTACTCTCGCTTAAGTTGACGTTAACGTAAAGGGTGATTGACAGCCATTCGTCACAGGCTTACGTTAACGTAAAGGTGAGAGCTGTAGCACTGCCCTCCCTACCCTACAAAAAAGCCAAAAGGTGTCCCATGAGCTACCCATCCCTGAACTTTGCCCTCGGTGAAACCATCGACATGCTGCGCGATCAGGTTCAGTCCTTCGTCGCTAAAGAGATCGCCCCGCGCGCCGCTCAGATCGACATCGACAACCTGTTCCCCGCTGACCTGTGGCGCAAATTCGGCGACATGGGCCTGCTGGGCATTACCGTGCCGGAAGAGTACGGCGGTGCCGGCCTGGGTTATCTGGCTCACGTTGTCGCAATGGAAGAAATCAGCCGTGGTTCAGCGTCGGTGGCACTGTCCTACGGCGCGCATTCCAACCTCTGCGTCAACCAGATCAACCGCAACGGCACTCACGAACAGAAATCCAAATACCTGCCAAAACTGATCAGCGGCGAACACATCGGCGCCCTGGCCATGAGCGAGCCGAATGCCGGTTCCGACGTGGTTTCGATGAAACTGCGTGCCGACAAACGTGGCGACAAGTACGTGCTCAACGGCAGCAAAACCTGGATCACCAACGGTCCGGATGCCAACACTTACGTGATTTACGCCAAAACCGACCTGGAGAAAGGCCCCCACGGCATCACCGCTTTCATCGTCGAGCGCGACTGGAAAGGCTTCAGCCGCAGCAACAAGTTCGACAAGCTCGGCATGCGCGGTTCGAACACCTGCGAACTGTTCTTTGATGACGTCGAAGTGCCGGAAGAAAACATCCTCGGCGTGCTCAACGGTGGTGTGAAAGTGCTGATGAGCGGCCTCGACTACGAACGCGTCGTGCTGTCCGGTGGCCCAACCGGGATCATGCAAGCCTGTATGGACCTGATCGTGCCGTACATCCACGACCGCAAGCAGTTCGGCCAAAGCATCGGCGAATTCCAGCTGATCCAGGGCAAAGTCGCCGACATGTACACCCAACTCAACGCCAGCCGCGCTTATCTGTACGCCGTGGCCCAGGCCTGCGAACGTGGCGAAACCACACGCAAGGACGCTGCCGGCGTGATCCTCTACAGCGCCGAACGCGCCACGCAAATGGCCCTCGACGCGATCCAGATTCTCGGCGGCAACGGCTACATCAACGAATTCCCGGCCGGCCGACTGCTGCGTGACGCCAAGTTGTACGAAATCGGCGCGGGCACCAGTGAGATCCGTCGCATGCTGATCGGTCGCGAACTGTTCAACGAAACCCGCTAAACGGAGCTGTCCATGGCAACCTTGCATACCCAGCTCACCCCCCGTTCAGCGGAGTTCGCAGCCAACAGCGCAGCGATGCTCAAACAGGTCGACGCCCTGCACACTTTGCTCGCTCAAGTGGCCCAAGGTGGCGGCCCCAAGGCTCAGGAACGCCACACCTCGCGGGGCAAACTGCTGCCTCGCGAGCGCATCAATCGCCTGCTCGATCCGGGTTCGCCGTTTCTGGAGATCAGCCAACTGGCGGCCTACGAGGTTTATGGAGAAGACGTTCCCGCGGCTGGCGTGATTGCCGGGATCGGTCGCGTGGAAGGCATCGAATGCATGATTGTCGCCAACGATGCCACCGTGAAAGGTGGCTCGTATTACCCGCTGACAGTGAAGAAGCACCTGCGCGCCCAGACCATCGCGCAGCAGAATCGCCTGCCGTGCATCTACCTGGTGGATTCGGGCGGCGCCAACCTGCCGCGTCAGGATGAAGTGTTTCCGGACCGCGAACACTTCGGCCGGATCTTCTTCAATCAGGCCAACATGAGCGCCATGGGCATTCCGCAGATTGCCGTGGTCATGGGTTCCTGCACCGCCGGTGGTGCTTATGTGCCAGCAATGGCCGACGAAGCGATCATGGTCCGCCAACAGGCAACGATTTTCCTGGCTGGTCCACCGCTGGTGAAAGCTGCGACCGGTGAAGTGGTCAGTGCCGAGGATCTCGGCGGGGCCGATGTGCACTGCAAGATCTCCGGGGTAGCGGACCATTACGCCGAGAGCGACGAACACGCGCTTGCCCTCGCCCGCCGCAGCATCGCCAACCTCAACTGGCGCAAACTCGGTGAGGTGCAACAGCGCGCACCGATCGCGCCGCTGTACGGCAGCGACGAGTTGTACGGCGTGGTCCCGGCCGACGCGAAGCAGCCATTCGATGTGCGCGAAGTGATTGCACGGCTGGTGGACGGTTCGGTGTTCGATGAATTCAAGGCACTGTTCGGTACTACATTGGTTTGCGGCTTTGCCTACCTGCACGGTTACCCGATCGCAATCCTCGCCAACAACGGCATCCTGTTCGCGGAGGCGGCGCAGAAAGGCGCGCACTTCATCGAGCTGGCCTGTCAGCGTGGCATTCCGCTGCTGTTCCTGCAGAACATCACCGGTTTCATGGTCGGTCAGAAATACGAGGCCGGCGGCATCGCCAAGCACGGCGCGAAACTGGTGACTGCCGTGGCTTGCGCCAAGGTACCGAAATTCACCGTGATCATCGGCGGCAGTTTTGGCGCCGGTAACTACGGCATGTGCGGCCGCGCCTATGACCCGCGCTTCCTGTGGATGTGGCCGAACGCGCGCATCGGCGTAATGGGCGCCGAACAGGCGGCCGGCGTGCTAGTGCAGGTCAAGCGTGAGCAGGCTGAACGCAGCGGCCAGGGTTTCAGCGCCGAGCAGGAAGCCGAGATCAAGCAGCCGATACTCGACCAGTACGAAGAACAGGGTCACCCCTATTATTCCAGCGCGCGCTTGTGGGACGACGGTGTCATCGACCCGGCCCAAACCCGCGACGTACTGGCCCTGGCCTTGTCCGCGTCGTTGAACGCGCCAATCGAACCGAGCCGCTTCGGCGTGTTCCGGATGTGATCGGGAGAAGAACATGAGCGACTTCAACACCCTCGAACTGCTGACCGACCCCCGTGGTTTCGCGACCCTATGGCTCAGCCGTGAAGAAAAGAACAACGCCTTCAACGCCGAAATGATCCGCGAGTTGATCCTCGCCCTCGATAAAGTGGCGAGCAATTCCAGCCTGCGATTCCTGATCGTGCGCGGTCGCGGCAAGCACTTCAGCGCCGGCGCCGACCTGGCCTGGATGCAGCAATCGGCCGAACTCGATTACGCCACCAACCTCGATGACGCCCGGGAACTGGCGGAGTTGATGTACAACCTGGCCAAACTGAAAGTTCCGACCCTGGCCGTGGTGCAAGGCGCAGCCTTTGGTGGCGCCCTGGGCCTGATCAGTTGCTGCGACATGGCCATCGGCGCCGATGACGCGCAGTTCTGCCTGTCGGAAGTACGCATCGGCCTGGCACCTGCAGTGATCAGCCCGTTCGTGGTGCAAGCGATTGGCGAGCGCGCGACCCGTCGTTATGCCTTGACCGCCGAGCGCTTCGGCGGGCAACGGGCGCAGGAAATCGGTTTGTTGTCGGAGAGTTATGCAAGTGCCGAGCTGGAACAGAAAGTCGAGCAATGGATCGTCAATCTGTTGCTCAACAGTCCGGCCGCGATGCGCGCCAGCAAGGAGCTGCTGCGCGAAGTCGGCGACGGTTCACTGACCCCGGCATTGCGCCGCTACACCGAAAACGCCATCGCCCGCATTCGCGTCAGCGCCGAAGGCCAGGAAGGCCTGCGCGCCTTCCTGCAAAAACGTCCGCCGAACTGGCAAGCCGAAACCACCAAGGAGCCCCGCTGATGAGCGCACCTGTTATCACCACGCTACTGGTGGCCAACCGTGGCGAAATCGCTTGCCGGGTGATGCGCACCGCCAAGGCTCTGGGCCTGACCACCGTCGCGGTGCACAGCGCCACCGACCGTGATGCTCGCCATAGCCGGGAAGCCGATGTTCGCGTCGACCTCGGTGGCAGCAAAGCCGCCGATAGCTACCTGCAAATCGACAAACTGATCGCGGCGGCCAAGGCCAGCGGTGCCCAGGCGATTCACCCCGGTTATGGCTTTTTGTCGGAAAACGCCGGGTTCGCCCGCGCCATCGAAAACGCCGGCCTGATTTTTCTCGGCCCGCCCGCCTCGGCCATCGACGCCATGGGCAGCAAGTCCGCCGCCAAAGCCCTGATGGAAACCGCTGGCGTGCCATTGGTGCCGGGCTATCACGGTGAAGCCCAGGACCTCGACACCTTCCGCGATGCCTGCGAACGCATTGGCTACCCAGTGTTGCTCAAGGCCACGGCCGGTGGTGGCGGCAAAGGCATGAAAGTGGTCGAAGACGTCAGCCAACTGGCCGAAGCCCTGGCCTCGGCCCAGCGTGAAGCGCAATCGTCATTCGGCGATTCGCGGATGCTGGTGGAGAAATACCTGCTCAAACCGCGTCACGTGGAAATCCAGGTATTCGCCGATCAGCACGGCAACTGCCTGTACCTCAACGAACGTGACTGCTCGATTCAGCGCCGGCACCAGAAAGTCGTCGAAGAAGCGCCCGCGCCGGGGCTGAGCCCCGAACTGCGTCGCGCCATGGGCGAAGCCGCTGTGCGCTCGGCGCAGGCCATTGGTTACGTCGGCGCCGGTACGGTGGAGTTCTTGCTGGATGCGCGCGGTGAGTTCTTCTTCATGGAGATGAACACGCGACTGCAAGTCGAGCACCCGGTCACCGAAGCCATCACCGGCCTCGACCTGGTGGCCTGGCAGATCCGCGTGGCCCGTGGCGAGGACTTGCCGATGACCCAGGATCAGGTTCCGTTGATCGGCCATGCGATTGAAGTCAGGTTGTATGCCGAGGATCCGGGTAATGACTTCCTGCCGGCCACCGGTCGCCTGGCGTTGTACCGCGAATCGGCCCCGGGCGCGGGTCGCCGGGTGGACAGCGGCGTCGAAGAAGGTGACGAGATCTCGCCGTTCTACGACCCGATGCTGGGCAAGCTGATTGCCTGGGGTGAGGACCGTGAGCAGGCCCGTTTGCGCCTGCTGAGCATGCTCGATGAGTTCGCCATCGGCGGGCTGAAGACCAACATCAACTTCCTGCGTCGCATCGTTGCCCATCCCGCGTTTGCCGCCGCCGAACTGGATACCGGGTTCATTCCGCGCTATCAGGAACAACTGCTGCCGGCCCCTTCGCAACTAGATGACGAATTCTGGCAAGCCGCCGCACAGGCATTTACCCAAAGCCAGCCGAATGCAACCCGCGCCGATGACCCGAGTTCGCCTTGGTCGAACGCCAGCGGTTTCCGCTCCGGCCTGCCTCGTGAAATCACCTTGCACCTGAGTTGTGAGGACCAGGATCGCGCACTGACCTTGGGTAACGATTGTTCTCACACAGCACAGCTCAAGGGTGAGTACTTGCTGACCGAGCACAACGGTTTACGTCGCCAGCATCGCGCCATTCGCCATGGCGACTCTGTGTACTTGCAATGGGACGGTGAACTGCGCCGCATCGAGACTTACGACCCGATCAGCGCCGTCGAAGCCAGCCACAGCCATCAAGGTGGCCTGACCGCCCCCATGAACGGCAGCATCGTCCGCGTGCTGGTAGAGGCCGGCCAATCGGTGGAAGCCGGGGCGCAATTGGTGGTACTGGAAGCGATGAAGATGGAGCACAGCATTCGTGCGCCCCATGCCGGAGTGATCAAGGCGCTGTATTGCCAGGAAGGCGAGATGGTCAGCGAAGGCAGTGCGCTGGTCGAGCTGGAAGAGGCTTGAAATGAAGATCGGTCCTACGCTTTGCGTGGACCGATCTGACTAGAACCTGGTGGTTGCCTGAACCACCACGCCGATGATTCGGCATTCTTCTGAGTAAAGGGCTTTCGGATAGGTCGGATTGAGCGGAACCAGATAACGCTGCCCGCCCTCCTCGATCAACTTGCGAAACGTCGCTTCGGCACTGCCAGGCCATTGGGCAATGACCAGTTTGCCGGGCTCCGCCTCTACGTCCGGATCCACCAGGATCAGCATGCCTTCCGGGATGCTGACGCCGTTGGGAGCAGTCATTGCGTCACCCACCACCTTCAACCAGAATGCCGCGCCCCGGGCGTGATAGTCGGTCAATTCGAACTGCGCCTTGCCATACGCCGCCAACTCGCCATCGCGTGCTTCGACAGGTTCGCGCCAGTCACTGACCGGGTAGCGGAAGTACGGGTTGTACTTGTGCGTCAGCGAAAGCTCGTCGTCCTGAGACGCCTGCGGCTCGCGGATCACCAGGGCCACTTCGAGGAACCCCAGGCCGAGCGCATGCAACACGCGATTCATGTCATCGATGCCAGGCTCGCGGCGCTTGTTGAGCCAGTGACCTATGCCACCCTGGGACATTCCGAGACGTTCGGCGAGTATTTCCTGAGTGATCTTGAGTTCACTCATCTTGGCCTTGACCAATTCGATCCATTTATCCATGTGCGGCACGATACGTGGGCGACTCCGGCCATCAAAACACACATTGTAGTATTTAATTGATCGTCACAAATACAAATCGTACTAGGATGGATTCACGGATCTGAATCAATCACGGAGCTTGCCATCGCCATGAACCAACCCGCCAACGACCTGCCCGACATGCAAATGGACACGTCCCTCACCTCGCCGCAGGGGTCCGCCGCTGCACAGCGTGCGCTGGACTATTACTTGAAACCGACTGTTTCAGAGGACATGAACGAATCGCGATTCTTTGATGTAAACCGCAATGTCAGCAGTGAGGAGGCACTGGTCCATGCCTCGGACCTGTTGCGATGCGCCGCCGCGACGGCGTTCGAGTCAGCCAGTCATTTGCAAGGAGCAAACCGGGACCTGGCGTTTTCGACGGTGCATATGATCGACATGGCCAAGGCGATGGTGGATCGCTCGCTGGAAGGGCATCAAAGAGGTTGAATTCGGGATGCAAAAAGGGAGGACGGAAAAGAATTTTCCAATCGAATAGATAAAAAAGTTTGACTTGCAAACGAGAATGATTATTATTGCAACAACTGGTCGCGAGATCAGTCGATGGACCAGGGACCTTAGGTCGGTCTCCTGGACTATCTCCTCATCAGGCTAATCACGGTTTTTGACCCGGCTTTTTGCCGGGTCTTTTTTTGCCAGTTTTTCTGGCTTTGGCTTCAGGCTAATGAAGTCTTTTTGGGCACTGCCAATTTGAAGGCGCGGATAATATCAAAAGAGCATCAGCTGGCAAGAGAAGCCCGTCTTCATTAGCTAAAATTAAAATAGAAATAGCACTTGAGAATCAATCGCACAGTCTCTAAGCTGCGTCCGCGTCATGGAGGACGCCCCCCTCGCACCCCGCAATTTCCCTCGGTTTCACCCCTGTCTTGCGTGTAAAGTAGCTGCGATAAAAATCATATTCAGGAAACGATTATGACCGTGGCGAAATCCTCTTTCGATATCAGTGCCAACTTCGACAGTGGCAATATTGAAGTCCTGGATATCAGCAATCCATTGCAAGCATTGTTGGCCATCAAGCCCGATACCCGCAGCCCGCATTTCCAGTGGTTCCACTTCAAGGCCAGCGGCCTGCATGTCGGCCAGGAACACTGGTTCCGCCTGAGCAACGCCAGCAAATCCTCGTATAACAAAGCCTGGGATGGCTATCAGGCCGTCGCTTCCTACGACCACGTCAACTGGTTCCGGGTGCCGACCATTTTCGAAGGCGATTGCCTGCGCTTCAGCCTCGAAGCTACCGCCACCCACGCCTGGTGTGCCTACTTCGAACCCTACAGCCGTGGCCGCCACGACTGCCTGATCGAGCAAGCCCTGACCAAGGCCGGCACCGAACTGCTGGCGACCGGCAAGAGCGTCGAAGGGCGTGACATCCAGTTGCTACGCAAAGGCACCGGCGCTGAAGGCCGGCGCAAGGTGTGGATCATCGCCCAGCAGCATCCGGGCGAGCACATGGCCGAATGGTTCATGGAAGGCGTGATCGAGCGCCTGGAAAAGCGCGACGACCCGGTCCTGAACAAACTGCTGGCCAGCGCCGACGTGTACCTGGTGCCGAACATGAACCCGGACGGCGCTTTCCACGGTCACCTGCGCACCAACGCCATGGGCCAGGACCTCAATCGCGCCTGGCAAAGCGCCAGCCAGGAAATCAGCCCGGAGGTCTTTTTCGTACAGCAGCAGATGGAAAAGTACGGCGTCGATCTGTTTCTCGACATCCATGGCGAGGAAGAAATCCCTTACGTGTTTACCGCCGGTTGCGAAGGTAATCCCGGTTACACACCGCGCATCGCCAAACTCGAAGAACACTTCCGCAGCCATCTGAAGCACCTGACCAAGGACTTCCAGACCGCCCACGGCTACACCCTCGACAAACCAGGCGAAGCCAACATGACCTTGGCCTGCAACAGCGTTGGCCAGCAGTACGACTGCTTGTCGCTGACCCTGGAAATGCCGTTCAAGGACAACAACGATGCGCCGAATGTGCTGACGGGGTGGTCAGGCAAGCGTTCGAAACAGTTGGGCAAGGATGTGTTGACGACGGTGGCGGAGATGGTCGACTCCCTGCGTTGATCAACTTCGCAGGAAAATGAGCACACACTGTGGCGAGGGAGCTTGCTCCCTCGCCACGGATTTCCGCAGTTTTCTAACCGCGATCCCTGCCCCGCAACATGCTGTCCAGCACATCATCGCGGCGCACCCAACCGTGAAACAACGCCGCCGCCAGATGCAGCAATACGGTCAAAAACAGCAAATACGCCAGATACCCGTGCGCCTTGCGAAGGAATGCAAACACCTGCGCATTCGCCGACACAATGGATGGCAACTGCAGCGAACCACTGAGCATCACCGGCTCACCCGACGCCGAAATCATCGCCCAGCCAAGCAATGGCAAAACCAACATCAAGGCATACAGCAAGACATGCGACGCCTTGGCCGCCAACACTTGCCAACCCGGCAGGTCCGCCGGCAGCGGTGGTTGCGTGGTGGAGAAGCGCACCACCAGCCGCACGATCACCAGCAGCAAAATGGCGATGCCCAAGGGTTTGTGCAGATGGATCAGCCATTCATGTCGCTCAGAGACCGAGGCGACCATACCGGCGCCGATAAACAGCATGGCAATGATCATCAGCGCCATCAGCCAGTGCAGCAGACGCGCCAGCGGGGCGAAGTGGTTCGGTTGAGTGCTCATTGCCGGGTCTCCTGTTTGGCGGCGGGCAATTGACTGACTTCGCTGGTGCGACGCAGGTAGGAATTGGCGTAACCGGCTGAACGAGCGGCGAGTAACGGGTCGTCGGACCCTTCGATCCCGGCAGGCAATACCAGCGGGTCGTAGTTGATGTCACGGCATTCGCCATTGAGTTGCGGCTGGGTGCTCTCAAGGACCAGGGTCCCGGCGTTCAAGACTTTGCGCCCTGTGGGCCAGGCCTTGCTGGCGTCGTCGACCGGGTCACCCGGGTTGGCCAGGGTGAGATTCAGTTGCCAGCGCAAGGGTCCTGCGGCGATGCGCTGCACCAGATCCTTTTCCAGAAAGTCGCCACCTTCGGATGCCATCGCACCCGGCGCGTCTTGCGCCACCGGCACCATGCTCCAGCGCACGGCCTGGCGCTGCCCGGTGGCGTTGACCAGGTAAAACGCGTTGACGCTGTTGTAGGTTTCCGTCACATAGCTTGCCGACGGTTTGGCGGTCTTGACCCAAGCCAGGAACGGCGCGGATTCCGGGTGCGAACCGAAGAACGCCGGCACCGCTTTAGGGTCCGGTTTGCCGGTCGCCGGATCGGGCGACTGGGCCTGTTGAAACTGGTAGAACGCTTCCGGCGTACCCACCGGGAACACCGGCATGCTGTTCATCCCGGTGCGCCATTGCTGGCCGTTGGCCTGAGTGAAGCGCAGTGCCAGGCTGCGGATCGGCACGGCGTTGTCCGGCGCATAAGGATTACCCGCCGGCAGGGCAAAACGCCCTACCACCGGGGTCCGAGCCTCATTGAACACCTGGGCGGTTGAGTAACTGCGCGCCTCACCGCTGCTTTCGAAGTGCCCGATCACGCACACGCCTTTGGAGTGGTTGCGACGGAAACCGGGGTGCACGCCGTTGTTGGTTTCCAGCACATTGATCAGCTTTTTCGGCGTCAGGCGCTGTGGGTCGAAGGTGCCATTGACGTAGGCAAACGCCGCGGCCAGCACAGCGACGACGACGGCAATGCCGGTCAGGCGCAGTGTCAGGCTCGCGGCACTCAGCGGTGGCCGGTCCGGCCCCGTTGGCGGTGATGATCGATCTACCATGAAAGACTCCAGGGCCATCGGCCACAAGTGAGAAGAATCAAGCAGACGAACCGCACACCGGTTTATTCCCACGTGTGGTGTTTATTTTTCCAGGCGTGGAATAACCTCCCGTACCGGGCGTCTTCCTAGTCCACAGCGTAGTGACTAGCCAGAACCACATGAACGATATCGACGAACAACTGCGAGAAATCATTCCCCGATTGCGGCGATTTGCTGTGTCGTTGACGCGCAACCCAAGCAGCGCCGACGACCTGGTCCAGGCCAGCCTGGAGCGTGCGCTGTCGAGTTGGGGTGATAAACGTGTCGACGGTGATTTGCGCGCCTGGCTGTTTTCAATTCTCTATCGCCAATTTCTCGATGCGCACCGACGTTCCCGTAGGTATGCGCGCATGCTCGAATTTTTCACCGGGCGTGACGACCCACAGCCTTCGGTGGAACGCACCGTCATCGCCCAGTCGACCCTTACCACCTTCGATCAATTGCCCACCGAGCAACGCGCGTTGCTGCTGTGGGTGTCCGTTGAAGGCCTGAGCTACAAAGAAGTCGCCGAGATTCTCGACGTTCCCATCGGCACCGTGATGTCCCGTCTGTCCCGGGCTCGACAGGCTCTGCGCCAGCTCAGCGATGGCGAAATCAACCGCCCTTCCCTGCGGAGACTCAAATGATCAGCATGCCCCCTGACGAGCGTGACCTTCACGCTTACGTCGACCATCAACTCAGCGACGCTGACCGACGTCTGATCGAGACTTTTCTCACCAGCAACCCGGACGTTGCCGCACAGGTCCGTGCCTGGCAGCAGGACGCCCAGGCACTGCGCGCAGCCCTCGGTGGCGCCTTGCAGCAACCGGCCAACCCGGACCTCGATCCGGTTGCGATTCGCCAACGCCTGAAACGCCAGTCGCGCCGTCACCTGGCCAGCGCGGCGGTGTTGTTCATCGCCGTCAGCGTGGGCGGCGTCAGCGGCTGGCAAGCACGCGAGATGACGATTGCCGCCGCTCCGCTACCGATGACCGACGCCTTGCAGGCGTATCGCCTGATTGCCCAGCAAGGCATCCTGCCGGCGGACTACAAGGTCAGCGATGACGGTGACATGCAAGGCTGGCTCGACCGCTATTTCACCCAGGCCAACCGCCTGCCTGACCTCTCGGGTGCGGGGTTCAAACCGGCCAGTGGGCGATTGCTCAGTACCGAGCAAGGGCCGGCGGCGATGGTGGTTTATGAAAATCAGGGCGGACAGAAAATCAGTTTTTATGTCCGGCCACCGGGGCCGAAAAACTTCCTGCTGCCAAGAGGCAGTCGTCGTGATAACGGCTTGCAGGCCGAGTATTGGTCGGGAGGTGGCTACAACTACGCAATGGTCAGCCCGGCGGACACACCGGCAGCGCAGATGCTCAGACAGACCGCGCAATTCTAGGGATCAACGTATCGCAGCAAAAACCGGCTCTGGTTACACTACGCCGCCGCAGCTCGGGGAGCTCGCCAGTCAATGAAGGTGATATCACGTGGCCGTTCGACCACCCAAACGTTCGCGACTCACACCACGCTGGTCCGCGTTACGCCGCCTATTTGGCAAGGCATCGGTGCCGGGCTGCGCTGCGAGCGGTCAAGCCATCCACGACTACTTCCGCCACAAGGCGCACTCCCAGGGCTACACGCTCAGCCACAGCCAGCAGCGTGTGATCGACTGCATGGCCTTGTATGCCTCAGCGTTGTCGGGGCCCTCGACGAGCGCCCTTCCCGGCCTTTACTTGCATGGCGCCGTGGGGCGAGGCAAAAGCTGGTTGCTCGACGGTTTTTTCCAGGCCGCTCCCCTGGAGAAAAAACAGCGTCTGCACTTCCATGATTTTTTTGCTCGCCTGCACCAGGGCATGTTCACCCATCGCGAGCAGCCCGACGCATTGACGACTTCTCTGGATGAATTGCTGAGCGATTGTCGGGTGCTGTGTTTCGATGAGTTCCATGTGCACGACATCGGCGATGCCATGCTCATCACACGGCTGTTCAAGGCCCTGTTCCAGCGCGGCATCCTGCTGCTGGTCACCTCCAATTACCCGCCCGAAGGCCTGCTGCCCAACCCGCTGTATCACGCGCGCTTCAAACCGGTGATCGACCTGATCAACACTCGCATGCAGGTCATGGAAGTCGGCGGCCCCCACGACTATCGCAGCCAGGCCCGCACCCATGCGCAACAGCTCTTCACCCAAGGTCATTACGTCTGGCCGGCCAGCGCCGCACAACGGTTGTCGCTGAACCTGCCTGAACGCGACGCGCCGCCCGTGTCACTGCCTGTCGGCACCCGGCAGTTCCAGGCACGGTTCTGCGAAGGACGGCGTATCGGCTTCACCTTCGCCGACCTGTGCGACCGCCCCACGGCGGTGATGGACTATCTGGAGTTGTGCCGTCGCTTCGACATCTGGGTCATCGATGACCTGCCGCCACTGAGCGAATGCACGATTGCCGCGCAACAGCGCTTTATCAATCTGATCGACGTGCTGTACGACCAGGACAAGCACCTGGTCTTGCTGGGGCAGCACTCGCTGCGTGACAGCCTGGGCGGTGATGCCATTGATCTGGCGCGCACCCGCAGTCGTTTGGGGCAACTGATGGAAGTCAGGGAGCCGGCCTGACAGGAAACATGCCGTTGCCGCTATCATGTCGCCCATTCCCGGGCCCAGTGCCTGCTCCTTGATCAATAGCGAACCTGTTCATGCACACCCTTGCACAATTGCGCGCCGGCCAGCTGTCGGGCATCACACGCCTGGATCTGGCCGAAGACCTGAGCGAATTCCCACAGGAAATTTTCGCGCTGGCGGACTCGCTCGAGGTGCTCAACCTCAGCGGCAATGCCTTGAGCTCGCTGCCAGAAGACTTGCACCGCCTGACTCGATTGCGCGTGCTGTTCTGTTCCGATAACCGCTTCACCGAGTTGCCGGCCTGCCTCGGCCAATGCGCCGAATTGACAATGATCGGCTTCAAGGCCAACCGCATTGCCCATGTCCCCGGCACTGCGTTGCCGCCGCGGCTGCGTTGGCTGATTCTCACCGACAATTGCGTCGAAACGCTGCCGGTTGAGTTGGGAGAATGTCTGCACCTGCAAAAGCTCATGCTCGCGGGAAACCGTTTGCAAGCGTTGCCGGCGTCGTTGCGCAATTGTCATCGGCTGGAGCTGATCCGCATCGCCGCCAATCAGTTGACCGAATTACCGCAATGGCTGCTGGCCCTGCCAAGCCTGACGTGGCTGGCCTATGCCGGTAACCCGCTGGAAACCGAAGCCGATGCCGCCGCCCTCGACGCCACCCCGCGCATTGACTGGTCGACGTTGCGCCTGGAACAACAACTGGGCGAAGGCGCCTCCGGGGTCATCCATCAGGCCCTCTGGCAACCGGCCCATCAACCGGCAGTGCCGGTTGCGGTCAAGCTCTACAAAGGCGAGATGACCAGCGATGGTTCACCGCTGCATGAGATGAATGCGTGCATTACCGCCGGTCTGCACCCGAACCTGATCCGCGTCGAAGGCCGGATTGTGGATCACCCGCAGGAAACGGCCGGGCTGGTCATGCAACTGATCGCGCCGAGTTACCGCAACCTCGCCGGACTGCCAAGCCTGGCGTCCTGCAGCCGTGACGTGTATGCCGACGACCTGCGTTTCAGCGCGGCGGTGGCGCTGCGTATCGCTTGTGGTATCGCATCGGTCGCCGAGCACCTGCACCGGCATGGCATCACCCACGGCGATCTCTACGGCCACAACATCTTGTGGAATGAGCACGGTGACTGTCTGCTGGGCGATTTTGGCGCAGCGTCGTTTCACGCCACGGATGACAGCCTTGCAAGCCAGGCGTTGCAGCGAATCGAAGTGCGGGCGTTCGGGGTGTTGCTGGGGGAATTGCTGGAGCGGATCGACTCAGGGTTGAGCGATGAGCAGCGAGAGGTGCTGGAAGACTTGCAGCAGCAATGTTGTCAGCCGCAAGTGCTGACTCGACCTGGGTTCAATGAAATTATCCAGGCGTTGAATGCCACCTGACCGCTTCGCGGTCAATCGCGAGCAGGCTCGCTCCCACAGGTTTTGTGTCATCTACACAAATCCCTGTGGGAGCGAGCCTGCTCGCGATGACGGCCTGCCAGGCAACAGAACCGTCATTGACACAAAGACTTAACCCGCCAACCCGACAAACATATCCTGTACGTCGTCATGGTTATCGAGGCCTTCCAAAAAGGCTTCAACTTCAGCCATCTGCTCATCGCTCAGGCCGCTGACCGGGTTTTTCGGCTGGTAGCCCAGTTTGGCCGACAGCACGGTGAAGCCTTGTTCCGGCAGGGCTTTCTGTACCGCGTCCAGGTCCGTAGGTTCGGTCAGGAACAGGGTCGCACCGTCTTCACCCGGCTCGAAATCCTGAGCACCGGCTTCGATGGCGGCCATTTCCGGATCGGCGTCCGGGGTGTCCGGCGAGGCTTCGATCATGCCCACGTGGTTGAAGTCCCACGCCACCGAGCCCGAAGCGCCCAATTGCCCCTTGCGGAACGCCACGCGAATTTCCGCCACGGTACGGTTGATGTTGTCGGTGACGCATTCAACGATCAACGGCACTTGATGCGGTGCGAACCCTTCATAGGTCACGCGATGGTATTGCACGGTTTCGCCCAACAGGCCCGCACCTTTCTTGATGGCGCGATCCAGGGTTTCCTTGGGCATTGAGGCTTTCTTGGCCTGTTCGACCACCAGACGCAGGTGTGCGTTGGTGGTGGTATCGGCACCGTTGCGTGCAGCGATGGTGATTTCCTTCACCAGTTTGCCGAAGATCTTGCCTTTGGCATTGGCTGCCGCTTCTTTGTGTTTAACCTTCCAC
This sequence comes from Pseudomonas sp. Irchel s3f7, assembly GCF_900187615.1. GTDB lineage: Bacteria > Pseudomonadota > Gammaproteobacteria > Pseudomonadales > Pseudomonadaceae > Aquipseudomonas. Next base: position 101,818 of record NZ_FYDO01000024.1, read on the forward strand.
TGTGCGCCCATTACTCACTCTCTTGTCGATGGCGCCGAGACATCTATTGGCCGACGCTTTGCGCAAGTTTATACGGCCTAAAGTCGGCAATCGACCAAAAATTCTGACGTGCATCGACATCTTCACCGGCGGTTGTAGGGCGATTCTGAAAAGTCGATTTGCGATGACCACAAAGCGCTGCGGTTTCGTACCCTCTTCACCCGTATTCCATGGCAGCAGCGAGCTCGATGCATAACGACACGCAAAGTCCCTTCACCCTGTCCCTGCTCGACCATGATTTGCACTTTCAGGTGGTGCGGTTCAGTGGTCATGAAGCGCTCAACCAGCCCTATCGTTTCGAAATCGAGGTGATTGGCCTGGCTCCGGCCTTGAGCCTGGAGCGATTGCAGAATCAACCGGCCTACCTCGGGCTAGGCCCAGGTCAGGGCGTTCATGGCGTTTTGTGCAGTACCGGTCTCGAATACCGTGGCACCTTCCAGGTCGCCTACAAACTGCAGCTGATCCCCCGCCTGAAAACGCTGGATCAACATCGCCGCCGCATTTTCCAGCACTTGAGCGTGCCCATGATCCTGCACCGGTTGCTGGAGGAAAATGAACTGCCCGCCGACAGCTATCGCTTCGAACTGACCACCGGCCAGTACCCTGTGCGAGCGTTTTGCATTCAGTACGAGGAAACAGACCTGGACCTGCTGCAACGGCTCTGCGAAGAAGAAGGTATCCACTACCACTTCGAGCATCAGCGCGACGGGCACGTGCTGGTTCTGGCCGATGACAGCCTGAGCTTCCCCCAGGACGCATTGTTGACGACGTTCCAGAGCGACGCGTTCGATGAAACGAAAGAGCCGATGATCACTGAACTGTTTCAGCGCCATGTGTCGCGGCCCTCGCCGCCGCGCCCTGTCCCTGGAAATCGAGGTACGGCAAACGTTACCGATGGCGCCGCCAATCACTCACTGCCGCCCAGCATGCCACCGTTGCGCAGTCCTGCCCGCGATCAGCTCAGTCGTCGACAGCTGGAGCGGCTGCGTTGTCGACAGCTACAAATAGAGGGACGGAGCCATCTGGGTGCATTGCGCAGTGCGCGGATTGTGCAGGTGTCGGGACATCCGCTGACGAGTTTCAATGATCAATGGCTGGTCACCGAGGTGTGGCATCAAGGGCAACCGATCTCCCCTTTTGCCGAAAACACGCCGGGCGTGACGCTGGAGTACCACAACCGGTTCACTGCCATTCCCTGGTCGACCGCGTTCCGGCCGGCACTCAAGCAACCCCGGCCCAACATTCCGGGCTATCAGCCGGCCCGGGTGTGCGGCCCGATCGGGCAGCCGGCAGACCGGGATGAACAAGGGCGGGTTCGGGTCAACATTTGGTCTTCCCTGCAAACGGATACAGACGAATCTGTCGGGCTTTGGCTGCCGGTTGCACTGGCCTGCGCGCAGAACCCTGGCAACCTGAGCCGACTGCCCGTGGCCGGCAGCGATGTGCTGGTCAGTTTCCTCGACAGTGATCCGGACCGACCGGTGCTCTGCGCGGTCATGGCCCCACTCGAACCGCCGCGCCCTGCGCCCAATCCGAGACCCGTCGGTGACAGCCGCCTGTTGCTCGATTGGCTGGTCAATCGTTCGGATTTCGAGCTTTGATATCAGCCCTTGTCGGCCTTGCCCGCTGCCGCCGCGAACTTCGCCAGGCGCACATCCAGGTGACGAGGGCGGCGTCCGTGGTCTTCGGCGCGCTCCTTGCGGCGGATGGCGTTGCGCACCATCAACGACCCCAGGTAGCGAATCGGCTCCGGTGGAAAAAAGCCCAGCGGTCCGTTCACCAGCGGCGAACGGGTCCAGGCGTTGTCCAGGCCCAGGACCATCGACGCCAGAATCTGCCCGCCCATATGACACGGCCCGACCCCGCTGCCGGAATAGCCAAAACCGTAGAACACGTTGCCACTGGCGCTCATCTGCCCGAAGAACGGCAGCCCGGTGACCGATCGATCCGACGGGCCGTTCCAGGTTGCCTCGACCTTGACGTCGGCAAACGCCGGGAAGAAATCCGCGAGACTGCTCTGCAACAAGCCGGCATAAGGCGACGGTTGATCGAATACCGGCCGCATGCGCCCGCCAAAGGCGAAGGTGTTGCCGCCCTTGCCAAGCATGATCCGGCCGTCCGGGGTGTTGTGGTAGTAGTGCACGAAAATCCGCGAATCGAGCACCGTGACGCCGCTGGTCAAGCCGATCTCATTGAGCAGGTCCGGCCGAGGTTCGGTGATCAGCATGTCGCTGGAAACGATCGCCACGCTGCGCTCGAACTGCGGGAAGGCGCGAGCCATCCACGCGTTCATCGCCAGCACCACCCGATCGGCGCGAATCGTACCGTTCGGCGTTTGTATTCCCGCCGGCTTGCCTTCTTCCAGCCCGGTCATCGCGGTGTTTTCGTAAATCCTCACACCCAATTGCAGGGCGACACGGCGTAACCCGCGCACCAGTTTGCCCGGCTGCACACTGGCCGCTGCCGGGGAAAACCAGCCTTCCAGGTGTTTGCTGGAACCGGCCATGCGCTGCACATCGGCCACTGGTCGCTGGGTGAACGAGTTGATGCCATTGCGCTCCAGCGCCGCAATGACCGCGTCAGTCGAGCCACATTGCGCGCGGTTGGTGGCGGTGTAGAGCGTACCGTCGAGGCGATAATCGGCATCCACCGCGTACTGCTCGCAGAAGTCGCCGATGGCATGGATGCTGCGCTCGGATTCCTTGACCAGGCGCACGGCCTCCTCGACGCCGAACAGCCGCTCAAGGGTGAAGTACTTGGCCGACCACGACAGCGCACAGCCGCCATTGCGACCACTGGCGCCAGCACCACAGATATCCGCTTCGATCAGCACCACATCCAGCTCGGGGTTCTGTTCCTTGAGCATGATCGCGGTCCACAACCCGGTGTAACCACCGCCGACAATGCAGACGTCGGCGCGGCTGTCGCCCTCCAGTGGCGGGCAGGGTTCGGATGTATCAGCCTTCAAGGCCTGGTCCAGCCAAAAGGGTCTCATGGGTCATCTCCAGTCAGACGTCCACACGCCGGCCTGCCACCAGTGCAGCAGGCTGCGCGGGACAGGATTCAGGTTCGCAGGGGTTTGATGGCCATTGCCCGGTTGGGCACGTAGGCGTAATGGGTACCCAGGCCACCGGGGCGGCTGTTCCAGTGCGGGATCAAGACGAGTGCGGAGAACATCGCGCTGCCGGCAAAGACAATGAACACCGTGACGGTGTCGAAGTAGCCCGGCAGCAATCCACCGAGGATCGCCCCGACCGACCCGCAGCCGTTGACGAAACCGGCCGCCGTGGCACCCGCCTTGGCAGTGCCGAAGTCAATGGCGGCCGCACCGCTGATCATCGAGTCTGGTCCGTAAAGCGTCAGGCCCATGACGAACAGCAGTATCACCACCAGCAGCACGCTGCCGGTATGCAGGGCGCCCATGAAAAACGCCAGGGACACGGTCAATGCCAACAGGCTGATCACGCAGGCTGGCATGCGACGGGCGCCGAACAGTTTGTCCGAGGCCAGACCGATCATGATCGGCCCAAGCAATCCGGCCAGTTCAAACGCAGTCGGAATGATCGCCGCGCCGACCTTGCCCACCGAGGGCATCTGTTCGAAAACGATCACCGGGCCCCACAACAGAATCGCGTAGCGCGCCGGTTTGAGCATGAAGTACGCCAAACCCAGCACCAGCACGGTGCGGTTGCGCAGGATCTCCTTCAAAGGCTCCCACATGCTGATTTTGCTTTGCGCGTCAGCTTGTTCGGCGGTCAGCTCAGGTTCCGGCTCCACCGCCGGCAAGCCGACGTCTTCCGGTTTGTTGCGTTGGAAAATAAAAAACAGCACGGCGACCAGCCCAACCACCGCCGCACTGGAAATGAACGCCGCATGCCAGCTGCCAATGAGCGTGTACGCCCACCAGCCGGCAAACGGCGAAGCCACCAGACCACCAAAGGCATAGCAGGAACTCCACAGGCCCAATACCCGCCCGCGTTGCTCGGAGGGAAAGAAACTGCCGAGGTTCTTGCACAATCCCGACCATCCGGTGGACTGCGCCAGGCCTTGTATCAGCATGCAGGTGGCGAAAATCGGCAAGGTCGCGAAACTGCCCATCACCAGCGCCGCACCGGCGGAAATCAGCAAACCACCGAGCACCACGACGCGCGGACCAAAACGGTCGGCCAGGATGCCCCAACCGAACTGGCCCACGGCGTAGGCGGCCAGGTAAATGGCATCGAGGTTGGCCATGGTCATTTTGTCGAGCATGAACGTCGGGTCTTCGCCAATGCCGAGTTTGGCGACAGAGAAAGCTTTGCGAGTGAAGTAGAAAGCGGCGTAGGCGAGCCAGGTGATCGCGAAGATCTGCACGCGCCAACGCTTGATGGTGCCGATGTGCTTGTTCATTGTGGTTCTGACCTCAGGGTGTGAGTGTGCCGGCAGAATTTGGAAGAAAACGCCTGTGTTTTTATTGTTGAGCACTGCGATATCGCCCTGTCCCTACGGCGGATACCGGTCAGATGAGTCCTGTAGCTGCACGCACAGGCTCATGGCTCCCGCTGCTGTTCGACTGACCAGTCACCGGGGCTGAGGTGGATAAAAACAATTACTGATTAATAAGTGAAATCGATTTATCGTATTTCAAATATAAGCTCAGCTTGTTACTGGAGATTTCCATGTCGGTGTCCCACGCCCAGCTCAAGGCTTTCCACGCCGTGGCAGTGCATGGAAGCTTTACCAAGGCCGCCGAACGCCTGTTCCTGACGCAACCGGCGATTTCCGACCAGGTGCGCAAACTCGAAGAGCGCTACGGCGTGTTGCTGTTTCACCGCAACAAACGATCGGTGCGCCTGACTGATCTGGGCGAGCGCCTGCTCGGCGTGACGCAGAAACTGTTCGTCATCGAAGCCGAGGCCCAGGAACTGTTGCAGGATTCCCAGGCCTTGCAGACCGGCAGCCTGATTCTGGCGGTGGATGCGCCGGTCCATGTGCTGCCGCAGATTGCCCGGTTCTGTGAGCGCTACCCCGGGATCAGCGTGAAGATCGAAACCGGCAATACCGATGAGTCATTGTTCCGGCTCTTCAACTATCAGGCTGATCTGGCATTGCTGGGCCGTGACGTCAGCGATGAACGCCTGCTCTCCCTGCCGCTGCGCAACGACCCGATGGTGGCGTTCGTGTCACGCAATCATCCGTGGGCCGATCGTGAATCCATCACCCTCGCGGACCTCGACGACACACCGCTGGTGCTGCGGGAAATCGGTTCCGTGACCCGCCAGACGCTGGAAGAGGAAATGGCCGGCGCCGGGTTTCGCATCCGTCCGGCGATTCAGGTCGAAGGACGGGAAGCCGCGCGAGAGGCGGTGGTGGTGGGGATTGGCGTTGGCGTGGTGTCGGCGGCCGAATTTGGTGCGGATTCACGGGTATGCGCACTGCCGATTATTGATTGCAAACGCAGGCTGACGGAAACCCTGGTGTGCTTGCGCGAGCAGAGCTCACGACGGGTGGTGGCGACTTTTCTGGAGATGGTGCGCGAGAGTCTGAACTGACCCCACCCCCTGTAGATACCGTCTTGCTTCTCATCGAGCAAGCGCAAGTTTCGGGTCAAAGGGTTGGCCCGACTTGAGCACTCCGTAAACGAAATGCAGCAGTTTGCGCATCGCCGCACAGATGATCTGCTTGGGGGC
>NZ_FYDO01000025.1 GCF_900187615.1 Pseudomonas sp. Irchel s3f7
GGGCTGGAGCACAATCTACGTCACAGGCATAAAGCCTAAGGAGCTGCACGGCTTCCAGAACCCTCCCTCGATGATCAGTCGAGAACTATCGCTCCTGATGGAGCGATAGTCGAGATACAAGGAGCTGGCTTGCCAGCGATGGCGGCATCAGCTTCAACACCGCATCGCCAGCAAGCCGGCTCCTACAGATTTCCCTACCGCTCAACCATCCGGATACACCCGCAAAACCTGTAGGAGCTGGCTTGCCAGCGATGGCGGCATCAGCTTCAACACCGCATCGCCAGCAAGCCGACTCCTTCAGATTTTCGTACCGCTCAACAATCCGGAGACACCCGCAAAACCTGTAGGAGCTGGCTTGCCAGCGATGGCGGCATCCGCTTCAACACCGCATCGCCAGCAAGCCGGCTCCTACAGATTTTTCGTACCGCTCAACAATCCGGAGACACCCGCAAAACCTGTAGGAGCTGGCTTGCCAGCGATGGCGGCATCAGCTTCACCGCCGCATCGCCAGCAAGCTCGTACAGGCGACCCAGGCGCCGGTGTATCCGTCACCCCGCCGCCTTCTGGCTGTTCAACACGGCATCGCCCGGCTGGCCCAGTACGCAGGAGGTGCCGCCAGGGGTGTACATCATGGCCACGCAGCGGTTGCAGGCGGTGCAGATCGAATCGCGACTGGCGCCGCTGGCGAGTTTGTTGACGTAGTCATTTTCAGCCAGCAACACCCGCCCCATGGCGACCAGGTCAAAGCCCTCGGCCATGATCTTTTCGATACTCGCCAGGCTCTTGGCGCCACCCAGGTAAGCCAGCGGCATCTTTACCGCCGCCCGCACCTTACGCGCATGCTCCAGCAAATACAGCTCACGGAACTCCACGGTCGGCTCTTTGCGACGCTGGATAGCCATCGCCAGGGCGATAATCTTGTTCTTCTGCTGTACGCGGTTTTCCTTGGGGAAGGACGAGCCGAACATGGTGGTGATCGATTCGGCGTTCATCCCGGCGCTGAGCACCAGCAAGTGTGCGCCCTCTTCTTCCAGCATGCGGGCGATCTGTGCTCCGTCCTCGGCGCTGTTACCGGCGCGCACGCCTTCGGTGATGCTGTATTTGCAGATCACCGCCATTTCCGAGCCGACCGCATCGAGCACCGCGCGCAGCACCCGGCGTGGAAAGCGCAGGCGGTTTTCCAGGCTGCCGCCGTACTGGTCGCGGCGCTTGTTGTACATCGGCGAAATGAACTGGCTGAGCAAGTAGCCGTGACCCATGTGGATTTCCACGGCATCGAAACCCGCCTGCCGCGCCAGACGCGCGCCCTGAGTGAAGTCGCGCACCACTTGCTGCATGTCGGCTTCGTTCATCGCCTGCTTGAGGAACATGCCGCTCATCAAGCCGATCTTGTTGAAGCCGCCGCTGGCCGACAGCGGACGCTTGGTCGAACGTTCGCGAATAAAGGTAAAGCAACCACCGTGGGTGATCTGCGCGCTGGCCAGGCCACCGGACTGGTGCACGGCATCGGTCAGGGCCTTGAAGTGCGGCACGCTGGAGGGGGCGAGGATCAACTGATTGGGCAAGGTGCGGCCATCGCTGCTCACCGCGCAATAGGCCACGGTGGTCAGGGCAGTGCCGCCCGCGACCAGGGCCGAGTGCAGCTTGACCAGCTGTTTGGAAGGTACACCCCCGGCACTCATGCCTTCGTTGGTGGCAGCCTTGATAAAGCGGTTTTTCAGGGTCAACGGTCCAATCGCAATCGGGCTGAACGCTGACGGGGTCGGACGAGGATTCATGACTGGCCTCTCTTTATTGTTATCAGGCTACAAATAAAAGCTGCGCCGCCATGTCGCGACGCAGCTGTGATCATCAGAAGGTGTATTTGGCATTGAGCGACAGATAATCGCGGTCCGCCAACAAGCGGCCCTGGGCGACATCCGGGGAGCTCAGGTAGGCGACGTAGGTCATGCCGACCTGGAAATTGCCCAGGTACTTGAAGTCGCCACCCACCGTCAGCCGCTTCTCGTCGCGACCCAGGCCCTGGTACGCACTGCCGTCGATGTTCTGCGTCCAGACCACCTTGGTGCTCAGGTCCAGGCCATTGGCAATGGACGGGTAGTCCATGTAGGCGCCAACGCCGAGTAAGGACGAGCCACGGGTCTGGGTCTTTGACTCGAACGTGTCGAACGTGCCGTCTACGCCGGCCCCACCACCGGTGATCGTCAGGCTGTCCACACCGTCAATGTGTTGATGCACCACTTCACCCATGAAAGTGGTCTGCTGGGCGAGGAAGCTCGGGCCGAGGATGTACATGGCGTTGAGGTTGCCTTGCCAGATTTGCCCGGTGGTCGGCGCACCGTTGTTCAGGTAGACCGAGGCGCCATCGCGGTAGCTCAGGTCACCGGCATACTGCACCGAGTCGCCGACCTTGGAGCTGAAGCTGATACCGGTCAGCTTGACGTCTTCGAAGTAACCCAGGCGATAGGACGACGCGGTTCCGTCATGACCAATGCCCTTGAGCGACGAGTACTGGGTGGTGCCGGTGAAGTCGAAAAACAACGAACCGACACGCTCGTTATAGCGGTAGTGAAACAGCCCCACTTCGGTGTTTTCAGTGACTCGGTAGCGCACGCCCAGGCCCCATTGGCCGCTGTCGCTGGCGTCTTTTTCACCGGCATAACCGACCGCCAGGCCGTTGGGCAGGCTGTCGATCTGCCCGGCGCCCAGACGATAGAACTCGGCACCGGGACCGAAGGTATCGCTGCCGAAGTAGTCGCCCACGGGGTTGAGATCGGTCTTTTCCCACTCGTACTGGTAGTAGCCCACCAGCGCCAGGTCTTCATTGAGCGACCACGACCCGGACACCTGCCCTACCGGCAGGTAAGAGTCCTTGGCCTCGGTACCCGGCACGTTGAATTTGGTGGCATCCACCGGGGCCTGGCCCTGGCTGATGTTGGCCCAGAACAGGCTCTCGCCCCAGGCCACCAGATGCCGTCCGGCCTTGATCGACAGATATTGGGTCTCGCCGACATCGAAGTTGCCATACACGTACGCATCAAGCAGTCGCGCCATGCTACCGCTCAGGCGTCGGGTTTCGTCACTGAAGCCATCGTTGTGGCCAGTCTTGTTGACCGTCTGCGGCGAGTCGTTGGCGTTTTTCTGGTTGTAGATATCGTCATAGAACTGACTGCCGCGCAGCACCGCACCGAGATTGTCGTGCTTGAGCTGCAACTCGCCGAACAGGCTCACGCGGTTGTTGATCAACGAGCCGCGCTTGAAGTTGCGCGTGCCGTCGTCGTTGTTCGGGTCGTTGAGGTATTGGCTGGCCTGCTTGGCGGTACGCATGGATGCTGTGTAGTTGACCGTCAGCGACGAATCCAGGGTGGTATCTTCCCCCAGCTCGATGGTCGGTGCAGCACTGGCCGTAGCACTGACGAAGGTGATGGCCGTTGCCAACAGGCAGCGACTATCGAATGGACTCCCCGGACGGCGGGTTACCAGGTTTCGGGTAAACATGCTCCTCTCCTTTTTTGTTGTTTTTGCTTGTGCCGCCACAGCATGAAAAAATCCGCTGTGACGCACATCGTCCGTTTGGTGAGATGAGCGCTCCTCATGCCTGAGCGCCGTTGGCCACCACCGCGCGCAGTTCGTTCTTCGCCACCTTGCTCGACGGGTTGAGCGGCAGCGCACTGAAAAATCGCACCTGGCGCGGCACCTTGTAATTGGCCATTTGCTCGCGGCTCCAGGTGATCAGTTGCGCCTCGTCCAGCTCTTTGCCTTCACGCAACACCACGCAGGCACAGCCGACTTCGCCCATGCGTTCATCGGCGATACCGATCACCGCCACCTGGGCAATCGCCGGATGCCGGATCAGTGCTGCTTCGATTTCCGCCGGATAGCAGTTGAAACCGCCAACGATGAACATGTCCTTCAGCCGGTCGGTGATGATCAGATTGCCTGCGTCGTCCAGGCGGCCGACATCGCCGGTGTGCAGCCAGCCTTCGGCGTCGATGGCTTCGCGGGTCGCGTCGGGGTTCTGGAAATAGCCCTGCATGATGTGAAAGCCACGCAGGCAGATCTCGCCGGTCAGCCCGGCGTCCAGCGCCTGGTTATTCGGGTCGCGGATGCTCACCTCAGTGCCGGCAATCGGTCGTCCGCTGGTGCCGGCGATCACGTGCGCCGAGTCTTGCGGATCGCAGATCGTCGCCAGCCCGCCGCACTCGGTCAGGCCGTAGGCGGTGGTCACCACGGCAAACCCCAACTCGTTGCGCATGCGCTCGATCAGGCTCGGCGGGATGCTTGCCGAACCGGTCACCGCGATGCGCAGGCTCGACAGGTCGGTCTGCTGGAGCTTCGGATGGGCCAGCAGTGACAGGTAAAGCGTCGGCGCGCCGGGCAGGACGCTGATGCGCTCGCGGGCGATGCGCTGGAACACTTGCTCTGCGTCGAACACCGCGTGGGGCAGGATGGTCGCCCCGCCGATCAGACAGGTCAGCCAGCCAGCCTTGTAGCCAAAGGCATGAAAGAACGGGTTGACGATCAGGTAACGGTCACCCGGCACCAGGCCGATGACTTTGACGTACTCAGTGAAGGCCCGCAGGTTCTGGCCATGGCCGCTCATCACGCCCTTGGGTTTGCCGGTGGTGCCGGAGGTGAACAACAAATCACACATGGCCTCGGGGCCGACCGCCAATGCGCGGCGCAAGGCGCTGTCCGTATCGATGGTCGCCGCACCGCGCAGGAACTGTGCCAGCGTCAAATCCGAAGACTGCTCCGGCGCGTCGCCATCGACAATTACCAGATGTTCAAGGCTGGATGGCCGATGAGGAGCGAGCAACGCGGGGTAGTCAACGTCGAGAAAACGCTGTTGGACAAACAACACTCGGCAACCGCTACGCTCCAGCACATCGGCGGCTTCCTGCCCCTTCATGCGTGTGTTGATCGGCACCAGCACCGCACCGGCGCACTGAATGCCCAGCGCAGCGAGGATCCAGTCGGCACAGTTTGGCGCCCAGATTGCGACCCGATCACCCGCCTGGATCCCCAGGGCCATCAAGCCCCGGGCAAAGCCCATGACCCGCTCGGGTAACTGCGCGTAGTCGATGCACTGGCCGTTGTCCTCGATAGCCGTGCGTCCGGCAAAACGTTCGGCACTGCTGAAGACCAACTGGGCCAGGGTGGCAGGGGCTGCGCTCAGGGGCGCGGCAAGGTTCAGGCTCTGATTCATCGTGGGCTCGGGCTCATTAATCGGGAAAGCGGATACGCAGTTGCGCGCTGGTGGGCACCGCCTGACAGGCGAGGATCCAGCCTTCGGCCAATTCGCCGGCATCCAGTGCATCGTTGTGCAGCAGCTCGACATCGCCACTTTCCAGGGTGCACATGCACGAGGCGCAGCCACCGACACGACAAGCGCTGGGCGGGTTGAGACCGGCTCGCTCCATGGCGGCCAGCACGGTCTCGCCGCTGTCGCAGGCCAGTTGAAACTCCTCGCCGTCCAGGCGCACTGCCAACTGCGCGGCCACCGCCGCTTCGCTGCTGCTCACCAGCGGCAGTTCGCCCTCGCCGGGCAGCGAGACGAACCGCTCGACATGCACTCGGCGATCCGGCATGCCCAGGCTTTTCAGCGCGCTGACGGCCGCATCCATGAACGGGCCGGGTCCGCAAATGAATGCCTGAGCATCGATAAACGGCCGCGCCAGCTCGCCCAGTTGCCCGACGCTCGGGATGCCCTGCACCGAATCAAGCCAATGGACGACTTGCAGGCGTTGCGGATGAACACTGGCCAAGGCCTTGAGTTCATCTTTGAAAATCACTGATTTCTCATCGCGGTTGGCGTAAATGAGCAGGATCCGGCCCGTACCCGCGAGCAGCGCCGAACGCAGGATCGACAGCACGGGCGTCACGCCACTGCCACCGCCGAACAGCAGCAAGTCGCCGTCGAGGCTACGGGGCACAAACACCCCGGCCGGGGGCAGCACCTCCAGGGTCTGACCGGCCTGAAACTCGCCGCACAGCCAGTTCGAAGCTCGCCCCTCGTGCACACGCTTGACCGTTACCCGCAGCGGCTCATCCAGCAACGGCGTGCTGGACAATGAATAACAACGGGGTAGCCAGCCGCCCTCGAAAGGTACCCGCAAGGTCAGGAACTGGCCGGGTTGATAGCGAAAACGTTCGCCCAGATGCTCCGGCACGTCGAACACGAGGGAGCGCGCATCGGCGGTTTCCTCGATCACTCGCGCCACGCGCAGGGCCAGATAATTACTCATAGGTCAGGTACTCATGACCACCTGCCCATGCATCACGGACAGGTGTAAACCCAGGGATGTCGAAACGGGCGCCATCGCCTCAGACGTAAGGGTCCGGGTTGGGCAAGCCGAGCATCACCGCGCCGTAGCTGCGGCCGTAGGCCATGTAGTTGTTGGCGATGTGTCCGCGCGCCTGGTGCAGGTCGCGGAACAGTCGCGCCACCGGGTTGGTGTTGTACAAGCCCGAGGCCGCCATGCTGCGCAGCAGGTCGTTGGCCCGTTCGGCGCAGATGTTGGTCACATAGGCCGACTGGTAGCGATACAACAGGCGGGTCTCGGTGTCCGGGTATTCACCGGCACGGGCCAGGCTCATCAGGTGCTCGTAGTTGCGTTCCAGCACCAGGCGCAGGCTGTCGACGGTGACCATCGCTTCGGCAATCGCGGTTTGCGCCACCGGATCTTCAGCGGTGCGAGCGCCATGCTTGCCGATGTGTTTGGCGGCGTTGTCGCGGAACTCGTTGATCGCCCCCTGCAGGGCGCCGATCGCCGAGGTCGAGACGGCGCGGGAGAACACTTGGGCGAAGGGAATCGCATAGATCGGGTTGGTATTGACCAGCCGCCCGGGCGTTGCTTCGAGGTTCCAGTTATTGGTGCGCTGCACGCGATGGGCCGGGACGAATACATCCTCGACAACGATGTCATGGCTGCCGGTGCCGCGCAGGCCCATCACGTCCCAGTTGCGTTCGATTTGATAGTCACTGCGCGGCAGCAGGAAGGTGCCGTGCTCAGCGGCCAGTTCGCCATCGGGTGGCAGGATGCCGCCCAGGAACACCCATTGGCAGTGCTCGCTGCCGCTGGAGAAACCCCAGCGTCCGCTGATGCGGTATCCACCTTCGACCACCGTGACCCTGGCCGCCGGCATGTAAGTCGAGCAGATCAGCGCGTCATGGTCTTCAGCCCAGACTTCGCGCTGCGTTTCAATTGGGTAACGCGCCAGTTGCCAAGGGTGAACCCCCATCACGCCGTAGATCCAGGCCGTGGACATGCAACCCTCGGCGAGGATGGTCTGGATTTCGAAGAAGGTTCGCGGGTCCACTTCGTAGCCACCGAACGCCCGAGGCTGCAAGGCCCGCAGCAAGCCGGCGGACTGCAACTCGACGACGCTCTCCACGGGCACCTTCAAGTCCTTGTCGGCCTGCGCCGTGCGTGCCTTGAGTGCGGGCACCAGGCGCCGTGCACGTTCCAGCAGATCACGTTCGTCCTGGGTCTTTTCACGCATGCTGTGCATCACTCAATTCTCCCGATCTCACTGCGCCATTGCGCCAGTTGGGATGGATCATCGGATTGAGCGGGCAATCATTCATCGTCAAAGCGGACTAGGGGGGATGGGTCTCCCAGGATTCGCACTGTCCTGTAGGAGCCGGCTTGCTGGCGAAGGCGCCCTCAAACATTGCGCCAATCTCGCGCCCCCCCTTCGCTGGCAAGCCAGCTCCTACGAAGAGCGCCGAATTCCGTGACCGCACGATGTCCTGTAGGAGCCGGCTTGCTGGCGAAGGCGTCGTCAAACATCGCGTCAATCTCGCGGACCCCTTCGCTGGCAAGCCAGCTCCTACGAAGAGCGCGGAATTCCGTGACCGCACGATTTCCTGTAGGAGCCGGCTTGCCGGCGAAGGCGTCGTCAAACATCGCGTCAATCTCGCGGACCCCTTCGCTAGCAAGCCAGCTCCTACGAAGAGCGCGGAATTCCGTGACCGCACGATTTCCTGTAGGAGCCGGCTTGCCGGCGAAGGCGTCGTCACACATCGCGTCAATCTCGAGGGCCCCTTCGTTGGCAAGCCGGTGCACCTCATCGCAGCTCCCTGTGTGCGCTGTTTGATAGTCCATTGAGACGATGCTGGCGCCAACCGTTGCGGCGATATTCAATCCATAAACAATCGACCCCACGGAGCAAGGGCTCATGAGTATTTTGCAACGTTTCCACATGCACGGCAGCGTCGCCATCGTCACCGGCAGCGGCCGGGGTATTGGTCGGGCGATTGCCCTGGCGTATGCCGAAGCCGGCGCCGACGTGGTGTGCTCGGCGCGTTCGATGGACGAGGTAGAAGCAGTGGCCGAAGAGGTTCGTGGCCTGGGCCGACGCGCCCTGGCCATCGCCTGTGACGTCAACGATGCCGGGCAACGCCAGGCTCTGGTGCGTCAAAGCGTTGAGCAAATGGGTCGGATCACTCATCTGGTGAACAACGTCGGCGGTGGCGGTCCCAACGATCCGCTGACGATGACGCCCGAGCAATTCACCGAAACGCTGACCTTCAACGTCGCCACCAGCTACGCCTTTTGCCAATTGTGCGTGCCGCTGATGCGCGAGGCCGGTGGCGGCAACATCATCAACATCAGCTCGGTGGCGGCACGCTATGCCCAGCGCCATTTCAGCGCCTACGGCACGGCCAAGGCCGCCCTCAGCCATCTGACCCGCCTGCTGGCCCAGGACTTCGCGCCGCAGATCCGGGTCAACGCCGTGGCACCCGGCCCGACATTGACCGAAGCGCTGAACGGTGTGATGCCCGCTGCCATGCGCGAAGCCATGGAAGCCAACACGCCACTCAAGTGCCTGGGCACCCCTGAAGACATCGCCGCCGCCGCGCTGTACCTCGCCAGCCCCGCTTCGGCCTGGGTGACCGGCAAGATCATCGATGTCGATGGCGGCGCCGAGACGTCCGTCTGGCCCGGCTGACCGACTCCTTTGGATCCGCCCCCGAACACGTTGGGGCGGGCCTTTTTTCTTCCCCCATCTGGAGCCCTCGTCATGGACGCCCATTTGATCAACACCCTCGGTGACGAGCTGTTCAACGCCTTGCGCGGCCGCCAGACGCTGGCGCCCCTGACCCGGCGTTATCCGCAGATCACCCTGGAGCAGGCCTATCAGATTTCCCTGCGCTTCCTGCAACGCCGCGAAGCGCTCGGCGAGCACGTGGTTGGCAAGAAAATCGGCGTGACCAGTCGCGCCGTGCAGGAAATGCTTGATGTCCACCAACCGGACTTTGGCTTCCTCACCAACGCCATGCAGGTCGAGGATGGCAGCGATGTCAGCCTGGCCCGTTACAACCTGATCCAGCCACGGGCCGAAGGCGAAATCGCCTTTATCCTCGGTGAAGACTTGCAAGGCCCAGGCATCAGTGCCGAAGACGTATTGGCCGCCAGTCAATGGGTCGTGCCGTGCTTCGAAATCGTCGATTCGCGGATCGACGACTGGCAGATCCGCATCCAGGACACCGTGGCCGACAACGCCTCCTGTGCGGTCTTCGCCCTAGGCAGCCAGCGCATCGACCCGCGCTCGCTGGACCTGGCTGCGGTGGAGATGAAAATGCTCAAAAACGGTCAGCCGGCAGGCTCGGGCCTGGGCTCGGCAGTGCAAGGCCATCCCTGTGCGGCAGTGGCCTGGCTGGCCAACACCCTGGGTGAATTGGGTATCCCGTTCCGCCGTGGCGAAATCATTCTTTCCGGTGCCCTGGCGCCACTGGTGCCAGTGGTCGCCGGTGACCGAATCAGCCTGTCCATGAGCGGGCTGGGCGAAACCAGCCTGCGCTTTGTCCCGTGAATTGCCCTTCCCTCTTGAGGAGCCAGAAACCATGAGTAAAAAGATCAAATGCGCGCTGATCGGGCCGGGCAACATCGGCACCGATCTGCTGTACAAGCTGATGCGCAGCGAGGTGCTGGAGCCGGTATGGATGGTCGGCATCGACGCCACCTCCGAGGGCCTGTCGCGGGCTCGCGAGCTGGGCCTCAAGACCACCGCCGATGGTGTTGACGGCTTGCTGCCGCATGTCCTCGAAGACCAGATCCAGATTGCCTTCGACGCCACCTCGGCCTACGTGCACGCGCAGAATTCGCAAAAGCTCAATGCCCTGGGCGTATTGATGATCGACCTGACCCCAGCAGCGATCGGCCCGTATTGTGTACCGCCGGTGAACCTCAAGGCGCAACTGGGCCTGGGGGTGATGAACGTCAACATGGTCACCTGTGGCGGCCAGGCCACCATTCCGCTGGTGGCGGCGGTGTCCAGCGTGCAGCCGGTGGAATACGCCGAAATCATCGCCACCGCCGCGTCCAAATCGGTCGGCCCCGGCACCCGGAAAAACATCGACGAGTTCACCCGCACCACGTCCAGTGCAGTGGAAAAGGTCGGCGGTGCCAAGAAAGGCAAGGCAATCATCATCATCAACCCGGCCGAGCCGCCGCTGATCATGCGCGACACCGTGCATTGCCTGACCGCCAGCGAACCCGACCAGCCGGCGATCACCGCGGCCATCGAGGCGATGATCAAGCAAGTGCAGCGCTACGTGCCCGGCTACAAGCTGGTCAATGGCCCGGTGTTCGACGGCAATCGGGTGTCGATCTTTATGGAAGTCGAAGGCCTGGGCGACTACTTGCCCAAGTACGCCGGCAACCTCGACATCATGACCGCCGCCGCGGCGCGCACCGCCGAGATGTTCGCCGAGGAAATCCTCAAGGGCGAACTTGTGCTCAAAGCCACCGCCCAACCCGCCCACGCATAAGGAGCCGACCATGGATCTTCGCGGCAAAAGCATCACCGTTCACGACATGTGCCTACGCGATGGCATGCACCCCAAGCGTCATCAGATCAGCCTGCAACAGATGAAAGACATCGCCTGCGGCCTCGATGCGGCGGGCGTGCCGCTGATCGAAGTCACCCACGGCGACGGCCTGGGCGGCAGCTCCGTGAACTATGGCTTTCCGGCCCACACCGATGAGGAGTATCTGTCGGCGGTGATCCCGCTGATGAAAAAGGCCAAGGTTTCGGCCTTGCTGCTGCCGGGAATCGGCACCGTCGATCACCTGAAAATGGCCCATGAACTGGGGGTCAACACCATTCGCGTCGCCACCCATTGCACCGAGGCCGATGTCAGCGAACAGCACATTTCCCACGCCCGCGGCCTGGGCATGGACACTGTCGGGTTCCTGATGATGGCCCACATGAACAGCCCCGAAGGCCTGGTCAAGCAAGGCTTGCTGATGGAAAGCTACGGCGCCAACTGCATCTACCTGACTGACTCGGCGGGCTACCTGTTGCCCCATGACGTCAGCGCCCGTGTGGCAGCAATGCGCGCAGCCCTCAAGCCGGAAACCGAGATCGGTTTTCATGGCCACCACAACCTGTCGATGGGCGTGTCCAACTCCATCGCCGCGATTGCCGCCGGGGCCAACCGGATCGACGCCGCGTGCGCAGGCCTCGGTGCCGGTGCCGGCAACACGCCGATGGAAGTGTTGGTGGCGGTGTGTGACCGCATGGGTATCGACACTGGCGTCAGCGTGTTTGGTATCCAGGACGTCGCCGAAGATCTGGTGGTGCCGATCATGGACTTCCCGATCCGCAGCGACCGCGACGCCCTGACCATGGGCTACGCCGGGGTCTATGGCTCGTTCCTGTTGTTCGCCAAACGTGCCGAGAAGAAATACGGCGTATCCGCGCGGGAGATCCTCGTTGAAATGGGCCGTCGCGGCATGGTCGGAGGCCAGGAAGACATGATCGAAGACACCGCCATGACCCTGGCCCGCCAGCGGCGGCAGGCGTAAAGAACCCTGTAGGAGCCGGCTTGCTGGCGATGGCGTTCGTCCGGTCGACGAATGGGTTGTCTGACCTGACGCAATCGCCAGCAAGCCGGCGCCTACATCTATGGCGACCGACCCACCGTTTTCGTCAACGCCAGTCGGCGACTATCCCGTGCTCCAGCGCAAACGGCTGCGCCGCGATGGTCCGGCGTTGAAAGCCCGGTGCCTGTTCGGCCGTAGCCAGCCACAGCATCACCGCCGCCGGAACATGCGGTGGAGCACTGCCGGCGCGCAGGGCGATCAGGCCTTTGTCGCCGATGGTGGCCTTGAGCGCTTCGGTGGTGACTACGCCTGGATTTAGCGTGTAAGCACGCACGCCGGCCTCGCCCAGTTCCGTGCTCAGCACCCCGGACAGTCGCGACACCGCCGCCTTGCCCGCGCCATAGGCATAACCCCAACCGCCCTTGCCCGCCGCCACTGGTGGGTCGCTTTCGCCAGCGCCGGAGGTGACGTTGATCACCACCCCGCCGCCGCGCGTCACCATGTGTTCGGCCACCGCACGGGTCAACAGGAACGGGGTGAGGATGTAGCCCTGGAACATCCGCTCCAGGGTCTGCGCTTGCAGGTCCATGAACCCGGCGTTGAGGTCGCTGCCTTGGTAGATCGCGTTGTTGATCAGCACGTCAATGCGCCCGTACTCGGCCAGCACCGCCTCGCAGGCGTTCAGGGCCGAGGCGCTGTCGAGCAGGTCCATCGGCACAACGAGCACCCGGCAACCGAGTTCTCGTAATGCCTGCGCTGTGCCGTTAAGGCTGCCGGCCAACGGCGCCCCGTCGGCATTGCGCAACGCATGTTCATGTTGTTCGCCCTCGTTGAGGGTGCGTGCGCTGATCGCTACGTCGAAACCGGCGCGGGCGAATGCCAGCGCCGCCTCGCGGCCGATACCTCGGCTGGCGCCGGTAATGAATGCCACCTTGTTCATACAGATTCCTTTTAGAAACGCGAGGCGCGGACCATGGCGTCCATACCGCCATCAACGAACACCACGGTGCCATGGACAAATGACGCTTGTGGCGATTGCAAGAAAGCTACCATTGCGGCGATCTCATCAGGGTGCCCGGAGCGGCCCAGGGGTGCGACGAAATCACGGGTTGCCTGGCCAAAACGCGCATCGTCCAGCGAAGCCTGGTGCAGCGGGGTTTCTACCGCGCCCGGCGCCACCACGTTCAAGCGCATGCCCTGTTTGCCCCAGCTCACCGCCAGGCTGCGGACATGTTGGCTGATGGCGAGCTTGGAGGCGGCATAGGCGACGTGAGGCTGGCCGAGGCTGTTGGCCAATTCCAGCGCCCGGGCTTCATCGCCGGCGATCATCGCTTCGATCAGCGGCTGGCCCTCAGGCCCCGAATGAGTCGCTGCCACCGAGCCGATCACCAGCGCCGCCGGTTGTTGTCCCTTGGCCAATGCGCCCTGCAGGCCATCGAGCAACTGACTGACGCCAAAGTAGTTGACCGCCAGGACCAAGCCACAGTTTGGCGCGGTGACACCGACCCCGGCGCAGCAGATCAACCCGTCGAGGACCTCGCCACTGAGTTCAAGCACTTGCCCGATGGCGGCGTCACGCCCCTGAGGGGTGGACAGGTCGGCGATCACTTCGGCGTTGCTGCGATCGATACCGATGACCTGGTGCCCGGCGGCACGCATGGCGGCGGATACGGCGGCCCCGATTCCCGAGGCACTGCCGGTGATGGCTGTAATTGGCATGGTGGTTCTCCGTGATTGGTCCGCCCAGTATCGACAGGGCGATCACGGGACGGCATCGTCCGTGCGGACTAAAAAATGCGCGGGGTCAACGACTGCGACGCCGGGCGCGAATGGCCCGGCGGTGGGTCTGCAGGATCAGGCCTGACGGTAGATCGGCACGGCCAGTTGCAGTGGCGGCACCTTGATTTTCTCGGACATTTTCAACGCCAGTTGCGGCTTGCCCAGGGCCACCACGCTGTTGAGCATGATGCGCACCAGTTCGGTCTGGCGCCGCACGCCGGTCTTGGAGAAGATCGAGCGCAAGTGTGCCCGCGCGGTGTTACGCCGGATATTGAGAACCTCGGCCGCTTCTTCCAGGGACAAGCCGTTGGCCAGTTCCATGGCCAGGGCGGTTTCGGCCTTGGTCAGGTTGAACAGCTGCTTGGTCACCACTTCGCTGGCCAGGGACTTGCTCGACGCATCGCGGATATACACCAGCGCCGCCGGCTGGCCCTTCTCCTCGGCCCAGTCCAGGGACGGAATCGATTCGACCACCACCCCCAGGTTGACCAGCCCCGAGGGACGCGTCACCGACATGGCTTCGGCGCTTTTCGGCGCATCCGGACAGAACGCACCGCGAATCAGGCGTTGCAGCTCCCGGTTGTCGCTGGGATACGTCGCCTCCAGGCGCCCGCCCACCAGTTTCAGGCCATCGGAACGGGCGAGGATTTCCTGGGCTACCGGATTGATCTGCAACACGCTGCCGCTTTCGTCGAGTACCAGGGTCGCCACCGATAACCGGCTGATGGCCTGGGAGTACAACTCGCTCAGCGATTCACTGCGGTCCACCATGTTATGCAACTGCGAGGCACGCCGCAGGTGTGGCAGGAAACTGGCGCACACCGCCCGGTCGTTGGCAGAGAAGTTGGGTGCCCGTTTTGGGCGGGTCATGCGAAAACGTAGTTTGCCGCCGTCCGGAGTGGAAATGTCGGCGCACATCAGGTGATACACGTCATGGGGCTCGCAGAACATCTTGTAGTAACCGTTCTGCTCCCATTGCGAGTTGCTCATGAGGTCATCGACGGTGAACACGCTGTCCAGCGGCTGGTTGGAGAAAGGCGAATTGGTCTGCGGGTAAGTCATGTAGCAAACATCACCGGCACCTTCGATGTCGCCGACGATGATCATCACGCCCGTATCGGGTTGATCCGGCACCCGCAGGATCAGGGTGACGAAGTTGGCATCGTAGAGTTTGAGAAAACTCCTGAGGGCGTGGGCCATCAGTTTCGGATCGAGGGCGCCTTCATAGATTTCGCCCACCAACTGGTTGTAGCGCGTGAGGTCGAGGCCAAGACTGGCCAGGGCTTCATGGGTCAAGACACCATTTTGCATAGTCTTATCTCGCTCGGGTAAGAGCCTGGCCCTTCCCTTGTTATTTTTATAATTTCGGCGGGGGGAACCCAGGGTTCCCCCCCTTTTCGACTCTACTTGCCTGCCAGTTTCCCTAGCACCTGCGGACTCCACAAGAGGTCCGGCAGGTTTATTTTTCGCCTGCGGTATCACGCGCCGCCAGGCTGTTTTTCAGGTGGAACTGCCCTTGTGCCGGAGCAGGCGTACGTACCCGACAGGCAACCAACGGTCGACCTCGATTGAACCAGGCCGCCAATGCCGGCAGGAGGAAAATCGCCCCCAGCACGTTGACCAGGAACATGAACGACAGCAGCACTCCCATGTCAGCCTGGAACTTCAGCGGTGCGAACGCCCAGGTGCAGACACCAATGGCCATGGTCACGGCCGTGAATACCGCAGCGGTGCCGCGTTGGCACATGGCCTGATAGAACGCCTCGCGCAGGTTGGCGCCACGCAGCATTTCGTGCTGGATACGTTCGTACAGGTAAATGCCATAGTCGACGCCCACGCCCACCCCCAACGCCATCACCGGCAAAGTCGCAACCTTCAGTCCGATCCCGAGCAGGGTCATCAGTGCGTTACAGAGGATCGCGACAATCGCCAGCGGCACCAGAATGCACAGCACTGCGCGGATCGACAAGAAGGTCAGCCAGCAAAACAATGCCACCGATCCGAATAGTGCCCCGAGCATGATCACTTCGGCGCGCTTGACCGCCTCGTTGGACGCTGCCATCACCCCGACGTTGCCGCCAGCCAGAAGGAATTCGACTTGCGGTGTACTGACTTCAGCAATGATCCGCTTGGCTTCCGCGATCGCATGGCTGACCGTGCTGCCTTCGTGGTTGGCGAGGAACACCAGGATCTGCATCTGCTGGCAGCCGTCGGTGACCAGTCCGTCATCCGGCATATAGGCCCGAGCGCCCTGGCTCAAGCCACGGGGCGAGCCTGGAATCGCTGCCCAGCGTGGATTGCCTTCGTTGTTGCCGGCGATCACCCGCTTGCCCATGTCCGCCACACTCTGGATCGACTGCACGCTCGAGACCGTGCGCATGCGGAAATCAAAGGCTTCCACCGCACGCATCACCGCAGGCGACAGGCAACCTTCCTCAACACCCTTGACCTGAACAAACACCGACATCACATCGAGGCCGATGGAGTAGCTGTTGATGATCTTTTCGTTGTCCTGGTTGTAGCGGGAATCAGCCCGCAGTTCCGGCGCGCCCGCGCCGATATCGCCCACCGCCAAGTCGCGAGCCTTGTAGGCCCCCGCCGCCAGCAGCAACAGACTGACAACGAATACGCCCAGAGCAGGCCCCGGCTCTGCCAGCGCCGACAGACGCCACCACAGGCGGTGCTTGCCCGTCGGCCGGAATTGCGCACGACGCAATAGCGCGGGTTCCAGGTGCAGGTAGGAAATGATGATCGGCAACATCAGTTTGTTGGTGATGATCATCAACATGACGCCGATGCAGGCCGTCACCCCCAGTTCGTGAACGATCGGAATGTCGATCATCATGATCACCGCGAAGCCCAGGGCATTCATCAGCAAGGCCAGGGAACCGGGGATGAAGATCTTGCAGAACGCCGAGTGCGCCGCTTCTTTGGAACTACTGCCGGCCAACACGTCCTGCTTCCAGGCGTTGGTCATCTGCACCGCATGGGACACGCCGATGGAGAAGATCAGGAACGGCACCAGGATCGACATCGGATCGATGCCCAGGCCCAGCAGCGGCAACAGGCCCAGCAACCAGACCACCGGCAGTAACGCGACCACCAGAGCCACGACTGTCAGGCGCAGGGAGCGAGAATACAGCCACAGCAGCAACCCGGTGATGACGAAGGCCACCACAAAGAAACCGATCACCGTGTTCAACCCTTCAACCACATCGCCCACCAGTTTGGCGAAACCGACAATGTTGATTTCGATATCGGGGTTGTTGTACTTGCCGCGGATCTCTTCCAGACGCTTGGCGATCTGGACATAGGACACCGGCTGACCGGTCTTGGGGTCGGTGTCCTGTAGGTCCGCGCGGACCATGGCCGACTTCAGGTCGTTGGCCACCAGACGACCGACCTGCCCGGAGGCCGCCGTGTTGCTGCGCACCTGCGCCAGGTCCTCGGTGGTGCCGCTGAAGCGCGGCGGCACGACCACGTCGCCAAAGAAACCTTCCTCGGTGATTTCGATATAGCGCACGTTGGCGGTAAACAGCGACGTCACGCTCGGTCGACTGACCCCGGAGATGAAGAACACGTCGTCGGTGACTTTACGCAAGGTCTCGAGGTACTCAGCGTTGTAAATGTCACCCTCGCCCTTCCAGCGCACGCTGACCAGAAAGCGGTTGGCGCCGGTGAAGTAGTGGCTGAACTTGAGAAAATTGATCATGTACTCATGACGCACCGGGATCTGTTTGTTAAACCCCGGATCCAGTTGCGTGTGGGTGGCGCTGTAACCCAGGCCCAGCGTTACCAGAACAAACAGGAGCAGCAGTCCCTTGCGCCAGGCCATCAGGTGGTCTGCGCACGTATCGACACAACGTGTCACCCAGTGTTTACCTTGATTCATTTCCCGCCTCTCATTCACTGGGTGGCCTCAGTGGCCATTAGGGCAGCGACGCTGCCACCTGATCCCTGTAATACCCCGCGTTCGCCACCCACCAACAGGCGAGAGCCAACGACGGTCGCCGAGGTCAACGTGCCAAGGCCGGCCAGACGCCCGACACCGACCAGCTCACCTTTCACATTCAGGCGTACCACCGAGCTGCCCGCACCGACGATCACCAGGCCCGAGTGATCGGGCAGCACCACATGGCCATACAGCGGCAGTTGGTTTCCGACTTTGATCTGGGTCCAGCTGTCGCCGAAGTCGTGACTGACAAAAACGTGCCCGCGCATGCCGTAAGTCACCCAGTTATCTGCACTCAGGCGCACGATGCCGAACAGTGAACCGCTGTAGAACGCCGGCAATGTCTGCCAGTGCTGGCCACTGTCGGTAGTACGCAACACCAGACCCTGCTCGCCCACCAACATGCGCCGACCATCGTTGCCTCCGGCCATGCTGTTCAGGTGCGCGCTGTCGATGTCCAGCGGCTGCGGTGTCCAGGTTTGCCCTCCATCCGGCGATTGATAGAACTTGCCGAAGCTGCCGAACGCCATGACGCTGTCGCCACCGCCCGTCCAGATGCCCAGCAGCGGTTCACCCAGATCGCTGTCGTGGCGAATTTCCTGCCAGCTGCTGCCCGAGTCCACAGAACGCAGGATCCAGCCGTCATGCCCGACAGCAAGCAAGCGTTTGTCGTCCAGCGCCACAACGGCCGTCAGGGTGGCATTGCGTTGGGTGGCGACATTGGCTGGCTGCCAGCTGACGCCCTGATCATCACTGAGCAAGATGCTGCCACGCTCGCCCACGGCGACCACCCGCGCGCCAAGATTGAGCAGACCATTGATCTGCACTCGGTCCGGGCGCGTGGCCAACAGTTCGGCCTGCGGTGGGGATTTGGGGGAAAAGGTGTAGCCAATGGTCAAGGCAACCACCAGGCAAACCACGTAGCCGATCACCGAGCGCATGAGCAACGCTCCTGTTCGGGAAAGATATGGATAGGGCAAGTCATAGGGCCGATCCTCTTGTTTTTGTCACGCACCAGGGCATGCGAGGCAATCGAGATGGGCGTTGCCTCTGAGGGAATAGTCGGCGCAAGGGAGGGGTGACACATCGTCCAAATGGCTTATGCATTGGCGGGAATGGCGTGGGGGGAATGGCGGGTATTTATGTGCAAACCGAACTGATTGGCATCGCCCCCCCCTGTAGGAGCCGGCTTGCCGGCAATAGCGTCAGTTCAGACAACCCATTCGTCGACCTGACGGACGCCATCGCCGGCAAGCCGGCTCCTACGGGGGGATCTTCGGCGGGGATCAGGCCATGTACAGGATCACCAGATCGTTGATCACCGAAGGCCGGTCCTGGCCGACCACATGGGTGTTGAGCTCCAGGGTCATCTGGGTGCCACGGGTCAGGACTTCGACTTTTTTCACCCTGGCCCGCGCATGGATGCGCGAACCGGCCGGTACCGGAGCCGGGAAGCGCAGGCGATCGGAGCCGTAGTTGATCTGCGTCGTGAAGCCGCTGATTTCGAAGCCCAGCGCCAATTTCATCCGCGACTGCAACACCTGCACCAGTGCGCCATGGGCAATAGTGCCGCCGAACGGACTTTGCAGGCGTGCCCGTTCCGGATCGGTATGGATCCAGTAATCGTCGCCCGACAACCGGGCAAAGTCGTCGATCAGTGCCTGCTCGACCACCACCACGTTGCTCCAGTCGCTGAACTGCTCGCTGACCAGCGCCTGCAAAGCCGGACCGTCATTGAGGTCGATCTGCCGCACGGGCGCTTGCTCCGATACCGCAGGCGCTGGTTCATTGTCCTGCGCCGGCAACGGTTCAAGGCTGACCGCGTCTTTGTCCACCCCGGTGAAGCGCAGCAGACGATTGCCCTTGGCATCGACCTCGGCGAACACTGGCTGCAACGGCATGCCAATCTTGATTTCGCCTTCGTCCAGGCCCACCAGGTTGGTGTTGATGCGCACCCCTTCGGCCAACTCGACCACCGCCAGTTTCTGCGGCATCTCATCAATGAAGTCGGGCAAGGTCGCAATGCGCGTTACGGTGTAGCTGTAGAGCGTCGCGGCGCCGTTGACTTCGCGCCAGGCCAGGTCATGTTCAAGGCATACCGGGCAATGCCGGCGCGGGTAGAAGTTCCAGTGTGCACAGGCGTTGCATTGCTGGATCAACAGACGGCGAGCCTTCAGGCCCTCCCAGAACGGCGCGGAGATCTGCGTCGCGACCGGCATCGGTTTGTTGTTGGACATGTGCTTATGCTCCCTGAAGTATCAATGCGCCCTGCTCGCTCATCACGCCGCCGGTACCGGAGACGTAGACGCTGTCGCAGCGGCCCAGTTGGCGTTCGCCTGCATTGCCGGCAATCTGGGTCACCGCCTCGATCACCTGGCTCATGCCACCGGCCGAGGCCGACTGGCCGAAACTCAGTTGCCCGCCATGGGTGTTCATCGGGAAGTCGCCACGCCAGGTCAGGTCGTGTTCGCGCACGAACGACATGCCCTCGCCCTTGGCGCAGAAACCGGCATCTTCAAGGGTCAGCAAGGTGGTGATGGTGTAGCAGTCGTAGATCTGCGCAGCATCGACGTCCTTGGGCTTGAGCCCGGCCATGGCAAAGGCGCGCTGGGACGCTGGACCGATCGGCGTGTGCAGCATGTCCTCGGCATAGGACGGCGACTTGAAGGCCAGGTGCTCGCCAAAGCCGGTAATGAACGCCGGGCGTTTGCGCGCCCGCGCCGCCACTTCCTTGTTGGTGATGATCAGCGCGGCGCCACCGGCCACCGGCATGACGATTTCCAGGACGTGCAAGGGGTCGGCGACCATTTTGCTGGCCAGCACCTGTTCGATGGTCAATGGCTGGCCGTAGAACATCGCTTGCGGGTTGGCCAGGGCGTTGGTGCGCTGATCGACGGCGATCTTGGCCATGGCGCGCTGATCATAGTCGTACTGGGCGGCATAACGCTGGGCAATCATCGCGTAGCCGGTGTTCTGGCCCATGTGTCCGTAAGGCAGGTCGAACTCGGCTTCAGGCGCGCCGAATGCCGTGCTGTGTCCACCGAAACGCATGGAGCGGGCCATCCAGCCAGGGTCCTCGTCGGGCCCCAACGGCGCCATGCGTGCGGGGATGACGCACAGCACTGCCTGGCACAGCCCCAGCTCGATGGCAGCGGCAGCGCGCCAGACCATGCCCACCGACGTACAGCCACCCAGGTCCACCACTTCGGCGAAGTTCAGCCGCAGGCCCAGATATTCGGCCGCCATCGCCGGTACGAACACCGAGGCTTCATGAAAATGCGGGCCGTTGATCACCAGCCCGTCGAGATCCGAGGCCTTGAGCCCGGCATCGCGCAGGGCCTGGGCCGCCAGGTCGGCGACTTGCTCAAGATGGAACATCTTGGGCGCAGTCGAGTACTTCTCCGGTTTGTATTGTGCGGTGCCAACAATGGCCGCGTGCCCTTTGAGCCCCATAGTGCCTCCATGCCGAAGCGTTACGCTGCGGCGTTTTTCCAGGTTGTGTTGACGGTCCGGGCGCAGCAGGGCGACCCGGACCTCGAGTCGTCAATCAGAAGGTGTATTTCATCGAAAACGTGGCGTAGTCGCGGTCAGCGAACGGACGATCGATCGCGTCGGCTTCCCCCAGGTAGGCGATGTATCTCAAACCGAGTTCCAGGTTGCCCAGGTACTTGAAGGTCGTGCCCGCACTCAGGCGTCGGTCACCGGCAACGCCGGAAATGCTTCCGGACATGGGCGTGGAGCCGCTGAAGACGTTGGAGAAGCTGAGGGGGACATCCAGATCCCAGCCTTGGAAAACTCCCGGATAACTGAACGATGCGCCCACGGTGTAGGCGCTGGAGTACTTGGTGCGGTAACCCGCGGCTGTGCTGTAGGTATAGTCATCGGAAGAGGCCACTAGAGGTGCCAGGGAGGGCAATAGGTTCACGCCTTGCAGGTTGGGCGCCGCCGAAGTGGATTCGACGCTGTCGACCTGCACGCGGATGATTTCGGCTGTCAGACTGGTCTGGCTGGCCCAGGGACGGTCGCCGAGGATCCGGATCGCCGACAACTGCATTTGCTGGCCCTTGCCCTTGGCCGGTACTGCGCCAAGGCCGGTATTGACCATCACTGGCGCACCATCGCGGTACGACCATTCGGCGCCGACCTGGGTGTCGCCGATCTTGGTCGAGGCGCTGATGCCGGTCAGCTTGATGTCTTCGAAGTACTTGATCTCGTAGCCATTGCTGACGAAAGCGTTGCGGCCACCGCCAATCGGCAAAGCGTTGTAGCCGACCAGTGCGGTGGCCGGGTTCTTGTCGTGGTAGTTGACATGAAACAGCGACAGCTCGATTGCTGGCACCGGGCGGTAGCGCATCTGCACGCCCCACTGGCCACCATCACTCGGCTCGTCGGTGCCGCGGTAAGGGATCTTCTGGCCATTGGCGTAGATAAACTCGCGCCCTGGCCCGACTACGTCGCTGCCCGACAGATAGCTGCCCACCGGCGGCAGTTCGGTACCCTTCCATTCGTATTGCACGTATGCACCGAAGGTCAGTTGGGGGTTCAGTCGGAACGAGCCGGAGAACTGGCCCACCGGCAACAGTACTTCCTTGACTTCAACACCCGGTTGCGAGGCTTTTACCGCATCGGACGGGTTTTGTACGCCGTTCACACCCGGGTAGAACAGACTCTCGCCCCAGGACTCGATGTGCCGCCCGGCCTTGACGTCCAGCATGGTGTCGTTGTCAAAGCGCCAGCCGCTGAATACATAGACATCCAACATTTTGCTGCGACCGCCGCTGTAGTAGCGGGTATCACTGGTGAACTCGTCGTTGCTGCCGTTTTTGTTCACGGTGGCCGGCGAGTCGTTATCGTTCTTGCGGTGGTAGATGTCGTCGTAAAAGGTACTGCCGCGCACCACGGCGCCGTAGTTGTCCTTGCGCAAGATCATTTCTGCCAGGGCGCCCACGCGGTTGGTGGTCAGACTGCCGCTGTCGAAGTTGCGGTTGGCATCGTCGGCGTTGACCGTCAGCAAGCGATCGCTTTGACTGCCCGTGCGCACACCGATGCCGTAGCTGGTGGTCACCGACCAGTCGATGGTTGCGCCGTTGTCGAACTCGATCGTGTCACCGGCCCATACGGGCGTGGACAACAGCGCAATGGCCGCCGCGAGACTGCTGATCTGAAATGCGCTCGAACCGCTGACCGTGAAGTTATTGTTGTTCTTGTTGATCACACTGACTCTCCTCAATGACAACCGGCTGGCTGCCTGGAATGTTCAACACTGCTGCCGTGCCGTCCGCTCAAAACACCTTGAGCGGAGTAACAGCGCACGCTCCCCTTACAGCACGCCGGTAGCGATATCGCCCCCGGTCCTCTTCCCGCTCCAGCGACCCTTCGGCCACCAGGTAGTTGGCATGGGCCAACGTTTCGCCAAGTGCCATCAGTTCGTCGAAACGACCCGATAGCTTGGGAAACAACAGGGCCATCAGTTCGAGCACGGTGCGCGGCTCGTCACAGTTGGCCAGCATCAGCGCCAGGTGCCCTTTGTGATGGGCTTCCAGTTGATCCAGGCGCTCATGCAAATTAAAAAACGGCCGTTCGTGCGCCGGCAGCACCAGCACGCTGTCGGGCAAGCTGCGCAAATGCTCGATGGAATCGAGCCAGTCGCGCAGCGGGTCGGCCAACGGTTCAGTGGCATGCACACCGACGGTGGAGGTGATGCGCGGCAAGACCTGGTCGCCGGAGATCAGCAAGCCGTCATCCGCGGCGTACAGGCAGGCATGCTCCGGCGAGTGCCCGCGACCGATGACCACTTGCCAGGTACGGCCGCCGATATGCAGTTCACTGCCTTCGTGCAAACGGTGGAAATGGTTCAGCGGCACTGGCAGGAAATGGGCGTTGCTCATCACCGTGAACATCTCGGTGCTTTGTTCGTCACTGACGCCGGCCTTGCGGTAAAAATCGAGAAAATCCCAGCCCGGTTTTTGATCGGCGGGGAACCTGACGTGCAGCGACTGGAACTCACTGGCGGTCATGTACACAGGGCAATGAAAACGCGCCGAAAGCCACGCGGCGACCCCGGCATGATCAGAGTGAAAATGGGTACAGACCACCGCCAGCAACGGCAACCCGCCACACACTTCATTCAGCACCCGGTCCCAGACCTCTCGGGTCTGATCGGTGTTCATGCCGGTGTCCACCGCCACCCAGCCGTCGGTGTGGCGCAGCAGATAAAGGTTGATGTGGTCCAGGCGAAACGGCAGCGGCATGCGCAACCACCACACGCCTGGCGCCACTTCGCGCACCTGTCCGGAGTCGGGCGCTTGCGGCCAGGGATACCGCAGGCCGCCGCGCAGTTCATGACCGTTGACGTCGAGATCAGCCATGGTCGGCCACCGCGAAGGGTGTCAGGCCGGCCCGCGTCAAAGCCTCTGTCGAATAAGGCACATAGGTGCGCGCCTGTTCGTCGCGAATGAACAGAGGATCGCTGCAACGGGTCGGGCAGTAACCCTGGCGCTGCAGATCCACTTTGCGCAGTTTGAAGCTGGCCGTCAGATCCGCCGACTGGGTGACCCGCACGAAAACCGGTGCCGCATAACGCGGCAGGCGCGCTTCAGCCAGGGCGTACAGCGCGACAGGATCAAACGTCTGGGCCGCCTGCATCAGCACGGCGGCCATGCCGGCGCGACCTTCATTGCCCGGCACCTGGACGCCATAGATATTGATCAGCTCCAGCCCCGGCAGATCACCCAACGCATCCGCGACTTCCTGAGTCGATACGTTCTCGCTCTTCCAGCGATAGGTATCGCCGATACGGTCGACGAAGTAGCAGTAACCGTCGGCGTCTTCGCGCAGCAAGTCGCCGGAACTCCAATAAGCATCGCCCTCGCGCAACACATTGCGGCGAATCTTGCTCTCGGTGGCCTCGGTCGAGGTGTAGCCCTCGAAACGCCCGCCACCTATCTCAGGGTGATCGACGATAAAGCCCATGGCCTCGCCGACCTCGCCCACTTTGCAGACTTGATAGAAACCGTTTTCGTCCCGCGGATGGCAGTCGTTTTCGATGTCGTAACGCACCAGCCGCAGGTTGGTCTTGTTCCAGTCCGGCACGCGTCCGCAGGAACCGAAATAGTTGTCGACGTTGATCACTGCAGCATTGGCTTCAGTGGCGCCCCAGCCCTCGAACACCTGGATCGGGCCGAAGCGCTCCAGCCAGCGTTGCCAGGAATCCGGCGACAGCCCGGCACCAAGCATGCAGCGCAGGGTGTGCTCGCGCTCGTTCGCTTGCACCGGTTGATTGAGCAGGTAGCGGCAGATCTCACCGATGTACTGGAAGATGCTGATCTGATGACGAGACACGTCCTTCCAGAACTCACGCACGCTGAACTTGCGGCGGACCACAATGGCGGCACCGGCGCGCAGCGCGGTCGACGTCACGGACGTGGCCGCTGCGCCGTGGTACAGCGGCAGACAGCAATAGAACACATCCCTGGAGGTGGCCTGCAGGGTCGTTTCCATCACATCGCCCGACGACATCCAGCGCATGTGGCTGTAACGCGCCGCCTTGGGCAAGCCTGTGGTGCCCGAGGTAAAGATCAGCAGGGTCGGCGTCTGCGCGTCGATGTGCGCGCGGATATCCCGGGGGAACGGCGTGCGCGGGGCTTTCTCCAGGCGCGCATCGAAATGCCCGTCGACTCCCTTGGGCAGCGCTGCGGTCCAGGGATTTTCCGCGTCTCGCAGCAGCCAGCACGGCAGGTCTGGAAAACCTTCGGTGGCCTGCACATTGGCCAGGCACTCTTCACCGATCACCAACGCCTTGGCCTCGGTCGTCTGCAACGCATGCAGCAGGGGTCGACCACTGACCTGAGTGTTGATGAAGGCCACCACCACACCGAGCTTGACCAGACCGAACCATGTGCAGAAAAACGCCGGACGATTTTCCATGGCCAGGGCGCAGACATCACCGGCGCGCAGGCCATTGGCATAAAAGGTGTGGGCCATCTGGTTGGCTCGCGCATCGACCTCGAAGTAGCTCAGGGTCTGCTCGCCATAGATCAGGAACGCTTGCTCTCCTTGCTTGCTTGCCTGTTGTTCCAGACGATCGGCCAGGGTGTAAAGGTCGCCCGGTTTGATCTGCCCGGCGGCCGCCGAGCGTTGGTCGAGCAGCGCTTGGGTCTGCTCCCGTGGCACTGGACGTGTTGGCAAGACGCGGCTCAAGTCATTGAGGTTCATTGCGCCACCTCCTGGGCAATCGCTTGGTAGGCGCAGTAGTCGGAGTAGCCCGCCGAGCCCGGTGTATAGAGCGTTTTACGATCGAAGCGGCTCAGCGGCAGGCCACGCTTCAAGCGGTCCACCAGATCGGGATTGGCGATAAAGTGACGGCCGAACGACACAGCAACCCCCTCGCCCGACGCGAGCGCGGCGCTGGCCGAAAGGCCGTCGAAACCATCGTTGAGAATCAACGCATGCGGACTGTGCCGACGCGCCAGGGCGAAGGCATCGAGCTCTGCCAGTGGCGAGCGCATGATGTGCAGGTAGGCCAGGTTTAGCGACGCCACGGCTTCGCACAAGGCAGCCGCCGTGGCCGCCGGATCGCTGTCGTCGATGTCGTTGTAGGGGTTGCCGGGGCACAGGCGAAAACCGACGCGTCCGGCGCCAATCGCACCGGCCATGACCTCGATCACTTCCTTGGCAAAACGCACCCGTCCGGTCACATCGCCGCCGTAGGCGTCGCTGCGCTGATTGCTGCCGGAGGCCATGAACTGCATCGGCAGATAGCCGCTGGTGCAATGCAGTTCGACACCGTCGAAACCCGCCAGACGCGCATTCAATGCGGCCTGGCGATAGTCTTCGATCACGTCGTCGATGCCTTGCAAAGTCAGTGCGTGGGGCTCGTCTGTGTCCACCAGTCCGGCAGCGTCGCTGAACACCTGCGTGCGTGCGCGCAATGCCGAAGGTGCGACCGTGGCCGCACCCGCCGGCTTATTGTGCCGGCTGGCGGCGCGACCAACGTGCATCAGCTGCAGGACGATGCGCCCGCCCTCGGCATGCACCGCCTCGGTGACCCGCTGCCAGCCGACGATCTGCTCGTCGCTGTAGATGGCCGGGGTGCGACAATAGCCCAGGCCACTGGCCGAGGGCGCGGTGCCCTCAGCGACAATCAACCCGGCACTGGCACGCTGGCGGTAGTATTCGACCATGTCGCCACCAGGGACCGCATCGGCAAGGGCACGGCTGCGAGTCATGGGTGCCATGACGATGCGGTTGGCCAGTTGCAGTTCGCCCAGGGCGACCGGTTCGAACAAGACGCTCATTTCAATTCCTCAGCTTCTTATTGTTTTCAGGCTGTCGCCATGCTCGCCACAACGTGGGCAAGCGCTGACATGCCAGCGGATACGGGCTGAATGATTGACGTTGAGCACAAGCGAAACATCGTCCGACAAGACTAGGTTCGCCATTGGGTAAGGCGGCTTGCCTGGGTACGACAAAGATGGTCTGAACGGACGATGAAATAAAAACCGGGCACGTAGAGCATCGCGCCAACTAGAACAAAACCGGGAGCACCCGCAGTGAACCAATCCACCCCCGTGACATGGCGAACGCACTACGCGTTGTTCGTGCTCGCCAGCATCTATGTGTTCAACTACATCGACCGCCAGTTGATGGCGATCCTGATCGAACCGGTGAAGCTCGAATTCGGTATATCCGATACCGGCATCGGCCTGCTTTCGGGGGTGACCTTCGCGGTGTTCTACACCGTGTTCGGCTTCCCGATGGGGCGTCTGTCGGACCGCATCGGACGCAAGCCGGTGATCGCCTTCAGCTGCATCGCCTGGAGCCTGATGACCATGCTTTGCGGGATGGCCGGCAACTTCCTGACCCTGGTGCTGGCACGGGTTGGCGTGGCGGTTGGCGAGGCTGGCGGTACGGCGCCGTCGGTGGCCATGGTCTCGGATCTGTACCCGGCGAACCGCCGATCCACGGCCCTGTCGGTGCTGATGCTCGGTTCCAGCCTAGGGGCGATCGTCGGCCTGGGCCTGGGTGGCTGGATTGCCCAGCACCACGGTTGGCGCTACGCCTTCTTGCTGATCGGCGCACCCGGGATCTTCCTTGGCCTGCTTCTGCTGCTGACTGTGCGGGCACCCCAGCGCGCAGTGCCGCTGGGCCACCTCGCGACGCAACAGGATGGCTGGCTCAAGACCCTGGTCGAACTGTTTCGCATGCCCTCGTTCCTGTGCCTGGTGCTCACCGGCGGCGCGGCGGCGATTGCCGGCTACGCCATCGGCACCTGGAGCCCGAGTTTCCTGATCCGTTCCCACGGCCTCAACCTGCAAGAGGCCGGATTTTTGGTGGGCGTGGTGGGCGGTGGCGGCGCGACCGTCGGCACCCTGTTGTGTGGCATGCTCACCGACCGCATGGCGCGGCGCGATGTCGGCTGGCAAATCGGCGTGCCGTTGCTGGGTACGCTGATCAGCATCCCCTTCGCCCTGGCGTACTTCCTCTGGCCCCAAGGCACGGCGTTCCATATCGGCAGCATCGCCGTGCCCCAGGCGTTCCTGTTCTACAGCGCCTTCGCCTTCTTCGGCGTGTGGTGGGCAACACCGTGCCTGAGTGCCATTACCCACCTGTTCCCGGCCACACGCCTGGCCCAGGCCACGGCGATTTTCGTCATGTCCATGACCCTGCTGGGCGTTGGTATCGGACCGCTGTTCGTCGGCATGCTCAGCGATTTCTTCGTGCCGACCCTGGGCAGTGAATCGCTGCGCTATGCCCTGGCTTCGTCGGTGTCGATGCTGTTGCTGGCCAGCGTGTTCCTGGCCCTGGCACTGCCGCGTTATCGCCAACAGATGAAGCACCCGGCTGCACCCCTTGCACCGGTCCGGGCCGTGACGGCCTGACTCCTTTCCTGCACCACCGCGCCGCTGCAACCTTGCCAGGTTGCAGCGGCTTTTTTTCATGAGGAATGCCATGAGCGCCGTACAGATCTGCAACCTGCTCTACCGTTACGCCGAGTACCTGGACAGCGGCCGACTGGTCGAGGCCGCCGAACTGTTTCGGCATGCCCGCATCAAGGTAAACAGCCAGGGCGAGTGCCTTGATCACACCGCCCTGCTGGGCATCTGGCAGCAACGCATCAAGCTCTACCCCTGCGGTACACCGCGCACCCGACACGTCATTAGCAACCCCATCATCGACATCGACGAAGCCTCGGGAACCGCCACGGTTCGCGCCTGCTACACCGTGCTGCAGGCCACCGACACACTCCCCCTGCAACCCATTGCCGCCGGGCGCTACCTTGATGAGTTCGAGCGTGTCGACGGGGTCTGGCGGTTCAGCTTTCGTGATTATTCGCACCTGGACATGTTGGGGGATTTGCGCGGGCATTTGGTGATGTAGCCGCAAATGGTCTGAACGGACGATGAGGGGAACCCGAAGCGGGCCGAGCATCAGGTCAACCGAAAAAACCGGAAATGAAGGGAGGCAAGATGGACATCAACAATCTGCTGCTTGAGCGCGAGCTCAATGTAGTCCTTTCCCGCTATGCACGTGCTTGCGACCAACGCGACTGGTCGGCCATGGAGGATGTTTTCCTGGAGGATGCCACCGCCGACTATGGCGGCTTGCAACACCTTCAAGGGCGTGAGCCGATTGTGGCGATGATCCGTGTGCACCTGGATGGCTGCGGACCTTCGCAGCACTTGCTTGGCAACCTGTTGGTCGACGCCAGTGATGCGGCCGTCGAGAGCCGCGTGTACGTGCGTGCCGCGCATCGCGGCGCCGGCAGCATGCGGGACATCACCTATGAATCGCTGGCCGAATATCAGGATCGCTGGGTATCGACGGTGAACGGTTGGCGTATTGCCCATCGACGCATGGTCATCAGTCACGAGCAGGGATGCCGCGACATCCTGCGCCCGACAACAGAGGCTGCGCACAGATAGGTGCAGGCCTGTGATCGTTTCCACGCTCCGCGTGGGAACGATCACAACGAGTACATCCGCGAAATCAGGTCGGCTGTCAGGCCGCCTCGCTTTTGCTTTCGCTTTTGATTTGGCTTTTGATTTTCTTGCCCCATCGAGAGGCCGAGTGGAGGTTCTGCGCAGTGGGTAAACCGGCAAGGATGCCGGTTTAGCCGCGCTGGGCCATGGATGGCCCATCGCGGCGACCCACGGAGCAGGACCGGAGCGAGGGCATGCCGAGCATTAGCGAGGCACCGAACGCCAGGGGCAAGAGCCCTTGGTTACTTGGGGCTTTTCCAAGTGACTCGCTGTAAGAGCGAAACCCTAAGTCGCCGTTACCGCAGCAACGGATATACACCCAATCCAAATATGCAACGAGTACATTCGCGAATGCCCGGCGATCTATAGACCCTGAGCATAGAAATGCGGGTTGTCCAGGCCAGGCTTGCCATAACGCAACACCTCTCCGGCCAGGGTGCGGATCTGTCCACCGGCCGCGACAAGCACCGCATGCCCCGCAGCGATATCCCACTCCATGGTGCGCCCCAGGCGCGGATAAAGGTCGGCCTCACCGGCCGCCACCAGGCAAATCTTCAGCGATGAACCGGCACTTTTCAGTGATCGCACATGGCGCCCGTCGAGGAATTTGTCCAGCGCCTCGGCATCGCCATGGGAGCGGCTGGCGACCACGTCCAGGCCCTCGTGCGGCACTGCACGGCAGTGAATGGGTTGGCGCTGCCCGGCCTGTTCGATAAAGGCTCCACAACCGTGGGCACCCGCGAACAGACGCGACAGCGCGGGCGCCAGAACCACCCCAAGCACCGGCTCACCGTTATCGATCAGGGCGATATTGACGGTGAACTCGCCATTGCGATTGATGAATTCCCTGGTTCCGTCCAGCGGGTCCACCAGCCAGAAACGCTGACCCACGTCGGGCACCTGGCCGGCAGCGGCGGCCTCTTCGGAAATCACCGGAATCTGCGGCGTACGCGCCGCCAAGGCACGCAGAATCAAAGCCTCGGCACGCTCGTCAGCTTCGGTCACTGGCGAGGCATCGACTTTGCCGCGTACCTCGAAATCCGAGCGGTACACCTCCAACACCAGCTCACCTGCTTCGCGAGCAATAGCGATGACGTCTTCAAGCAGAACAGTCATTGACTCGTTCATGGCAATTCTCCTGTTTTTGTTCTTCGTATGGTCCATTCGGCCTATGCGCCGTTTTCCGGATCCGGGAACAGTACAGACATCCGCACCACCGCCACTGCGCAAATGGATGTTTAACAGGAGTTCCTGTGTCCCACGGCAATCAGTTATCCGTTCCACAGATCAACAAGCTTCGCCTGCGCGCCGTGCAATTGCGCATCGCTGGCAGCACGCTCAAAGCCATCAGCCAGGACACCGGACTCTCATCGCCGACGATCATTTCTGCCTACAAGGCGTGGCAGGCCGGTGGCTGGAATGCCGTGCCCGTGCGCGAACGCGGGCGCAAGCAAGGTGAAGGCCGCAGCCTGTCTGCCGAGCAGGAACAGAACATCTACCGATTGCTGGTCAGTACGCCGCCGGAACGACACCAGTTACCCTTCCTGCTCTGGCAACTGGAAGCGATGCAGGCACTGGTCAAGCGCCTGCACGATATCGACTTGCCGGAACGCACCGCCGCCCATTATTTGCAACGCTGGCAGCTCAATGCCGAGCGCCCGGCCAAGCGCGTCGCGAATGCTTCGCTAGCGGTGCAGCGTTGGTACCGCGGCACCTACCGGGACATCCTCGAACAGGCTCGTACGCAGAACGGCGAGATCCACTGGATCGATGACTACGGTGCGCGCAACGACCAGGGCAAGCTCAGTCACGGAGTACTGCGCGCGGTCAGCAATCGCGGCAAGGTGCTCTGGCTGCCATACGAAGACGGCTTGCGCGCGCCCCACCTGGAAGCGTTCTTCGACCGTTTGTATCGCTCCGTCGACCGCAAAGTGTTCGCCCTGCTCTCGGGCATGCACTGGCAACGCGCCGCGACCTTCATCACCTGGGCCGGCGAACGCGCCGAACGGCTGCATCTGTTTCATCTGCCCGAAGCCAGCGCAATGCTCAGCGGTGCCCGCGACCTGGCGACCCAGATCAGTCAGCAAGCCGCGCGCGTTTGTCCTGACGATGAGCTCGATCACGTGCCCGCCACAGTCGCTCCCCCCCTGCCCCGCGATCCCATGCTGCAGATGTTGCGCCTGATGTTAAAACATCAAGTCGCGCATAAGTCCGAATCGCAGCAGTTGTACGTTGATAAACGACAACAACAAAAAGCGAGAGGAAAATCTATGACGCTTACCCATCTGCAACGACTGGAAGCGGAAAGCATCCAGGCAATGCGCGAGGTTGTCGCCGACTCCGACAATCCGGTCATGCTCTACTCCATCGGCAAGGACAGTGCGGTCATGCTGCACCTGGCCATGAAGGCCTTCTACCCGGCCAAGCCGCCCTTCCCCTTACTGCATGTCGACACCACCTGGAAGTTCCAGGAGATGTATCGCTTCCGCGATCAGATGGTGGCCAAGCTGAACGTCGACCTGCTGACCCACACCAACCCCGAAGGCATTGAAATGGGCATCAGCCCGTTCAAGCACGGGTCGCAGATCCACACCGACATCATGAAAACCGAGGGCCTGAAACAGGCACTCGATCACTACGGTTTCGACGCGGCCTTCGGCGGCGCGCGTCGCGACGAAGAAAAATCCCGGGCCAAGGAACGGATTTTCTCCTTTCGCTCCGATCAGCACCGCTGGGACCCGAAGAACCAGCGTCCAGAGCTTTGGCACCTGTACAACACGCGTAAACACAAGGGCGAGTCGATCCGCGTGTTCCCTCTGTCCAACTGGACCGAGCTGGACATCTGGCAATACATCTATCTGGAAAACATCCCGATCGTACCGCTGTATTTCGCCGCACCGCGCCCGGTGGTCGAGCGTGACGGGATGCTGATCATGGTCGATGACGCACGCATGCCGCTGAACCCGGGTGAAGTGCCGATGATGCGCAACGTGCGCTTCCGCACTCTGGGTTGCTACCCGCTCACCGGTGCCGTCGAGTCCGATGCCGACACCCTGCCCAAGATCATTCAGGAAATGCTCCTGACCCGCACGTCCGAACGTCAGGGGCGAATGATCGACCACGACTCGTCCGCATCGATGGAGAAGAAAAAACAAGAGGGGTACTTCTAATGGCACACGTATCTGACCTGATTGCCGAGGATATCGGGCAATAC
The DNA here is from genome assembly GCF_900187615.1 of Pseudomonas sp. Irchel s3f7. GTDB lineage: Bacteria > Pseudomonadota > Gammaproteobacteria > Pseudomonadales > Pseudomonadaceae > Aquipseudomonas. The sequence goes on from NZ_FYDO01000025.1 coordinate 32,764, forward strand.
CTCAAGGCCCACGAGCACAAGAGCCTGCTGCGCTTCATTACCTGTGGCAGCGTGGACGATGGCAAGAGCACGCTGATCGGACGCCTGCTTTACGATTCGAAAATGCTCTTCGAAGACCAGATGGAAGCGCTGGAGGCCGACTCGAAAAAAGACGGCACCCAGGGTGGTGAACTGGATTTCGCGCTGTTGGTTGACGGCCTGGCCGCCGAGCGCGAACAAGGCATTACCATCGACGTGGCCTACCGTTTTTTCTCCACGGAGCTGCGCAAGTTCATCGTTGCCGATACCCCGGGCCATGAGCAGTACACCCGCAACATGGTGACCGGAGCCTCCACGGCCGACGTGGCCGTGGTAATGATCGACGCCCGACGCGGCGTGCTGACCCAATCCAGGCGTCACAGCTATCTGGCTTCGCTGATCGGCATTCGCAAGGTGGTCCTGGCCGTCAACAAGATGGACTTGATGGACTACTCGGAGAAAGTCTTCAACGCCATCGTCGATGACTACCGCGCCTTCGCCAGGCAGATCAATCTTCAGGATGTCACCGCCATCCCGATGTCCGCGCTGCGGGGTGAGAACATCACCGAGCAGAGCGAGCACATGCCTTGGTACCGCGGAACCACGCTGATGGGTTACCTGGAAACCGTCGAGATCGACGAGGCGCACCAGCAGAAACTGTCGTTTCGCATGCCGGTGCAGTGGGTCAACCGCCCCAACCTGGATTTCCGTGGTTTCACCGGCACCATCGCCAGCGGCGTGGTTCGTCCCGGCGACCGCGTACGTGTGTTGCCGGCCGGGCAAGAGAGCCGAATCTCGCGCATCGTTACCCTCGACGGCGACCTGCAACAAGCCGTGGCCGGGCAGTCCATCACCCTGACCCTGACCGACGAAGTCGATTGCAGCCGCGGCGATGTCCTGTCCACTTCGGAAGACCCGGCCAGCGTCGCCGACCAGTTCCAGGTCAGCCTGATCTGGATGCACGAACAGGCCATGCTCGCCGGTCGCCCTTACTTAATGAAGATCGGCGGCAAGACGCTGTCGGTCACCCTGGCGGTGCCCAAGTACAAGATCAACGTCAACACCATGGAGCACTTGGCGGCCAAGGAACTGGCGTTGAACGAGATCGGCGTGTGCAACCTCTTCTCCAGCCAGCCGATCGCTTTCGATCCCTATAAGGACAATCGCGAAACCGGCAGCTTCATCCTCATCGACCGCCTGACCAACGCCACCGTCGGCGCAGGCCTGATCGAGTTCTCGCTGCGCCGTTCGCAGAACATCCATATGCAGCACGTGGATGTGAACAAGAAGGCACGTGCCGAACAGATGGGCCAGCAGCCGGTGCTGCTGTGGTTCACCGGTTTGTCGGGGGCTGGCAAATCGGCCATCGCCAACTTGCTGGAAACCCGGCTGTACGCCCGCGGCCGCCATACCTACTTGCTCGACGGCGACAACGTGCGTCACGGCTTGAACCGCGACCTGGGCTTCACCGATGCCGACCGGGTAGAGAACATTCGCCGGGTGGCCGAGGTGTCCAAGTTGTTCGTGGATGCCGGGATGATCGTGTTGACCGCCTTCATCTCGCCGTTCCGCTCCGAGCGCGAGATGGCGCGTGGGCTGCTGCAGGAAGGCGAGTTCATCGAGATCTTCGTCGACACGCCGCTGGCCGTGGCCGAAGAGCGCGACCCCAAGGGCCTGTACAAGAAAGTCCGCCGCGGTGAGTTGAAAAACTTCACAGGCATCGACTCGCCTTATGAGGTACCGAGCAAGCCGGACATCCATATCCAGACCAGCAAGCTGACGCCGGAGGGTGCAGTGGACCGGATCATCGAGGTGCTGACCGAGCGCGGCTTCATCGGTAAGGAACTCTAGCCCCGGCGCCCGGTTCGCCGGGCATTTGACCGTGTCCCGTGAATCCGGCTCAAGCGCCTCTTGGCAGTCGCTCACGAGCCGGATTCGCCTAATCAAGAGAGTCTAACAATGACAATCAGCTCTATTGACGAACAACAGCTGTTGAGTGGCCAGACCTGGGCCACGTTCTGCGATCACCTCAAGCGCTGCGGCGAGCAGATCCTGCGTCCCGAAGCACCCGTCGATGCGGCCACCCGCGCCGAAGGCTTCCGCTACCTGACGCGCCTGCTGCGCATCGGCCTGGAGATGCACATCGAGTTTGCCGACCCGGCGTTTCCCAGTTTCTTCAAGACCTCCCACGAGACCGCGAAAATTGGCGCCGACAACCCGGACAACCTCTATGAGTACTCGCGCCTGGACGGCACGCTGGACTATCGCATCAAAGGCCAGCGCGGCAGTGTCGCCTACCTGAGCTTTGGCACCCAGAAAGGCGGTTATGAAACCGACGGCACCCTGATCCAGACCGGTTTCATCGATGCCAGCCAGCTACAGGTCGATGACCAGGGCAATTTTGAAATCATCCTCAGCAGCGAACCGCAAACGGGCAACTGGCTGAAAATGGAAGGCGCCACCAATGCCTTGATCGTACGCCAGACGTTTCTTGACCGTCGCAGCGAAGTGCCGGCCAAGTTGAGCATCGAGCGCATCGGCACCGATTCCAAGCCACAGGCCCTTGACCCGGCGACGTTCCAACAAGGCCTGGCGCGGGTATCGAGCTTCGTGGAAAACACCGCCCGGCTGTTCGCCGACTGGAGCGAAAGCTACCTGCCGCACAGCAATCAGTTGCCCCCAGCCAACCAGGCGCTCTGCCAGTCAGTTGGCGGCGATCCGAACATTTTCTACTACCACTCGCACTGGGCGCTAGCCGCGGACGAGGCGTTGGTCATCCACATTGATAAAGTGCCGGACTGCGACTTCTGGAACTTGCAGATCAACAATTACTGGATGGAGTCGCTGGACTACCGCTACCACCAGATCTGTTTCAACAAGCATCAGGCCCGCTACGACGACAACGGCGGCGTGACGCTGGTACTCAGTGAGCTGGACCCCGGGGTGAGCAACTGGCTGCAAACCGCCGGTGTACGCCAGGGCACGCTCTGCCTGCGTTGGGTCGGCGCCCGGGAGCAATGCCACCCCACCACCCGCGTCGTAAACGTATCTGCCGTCGCGGAGGCCGTATGAACGCGCACACCCGCATTGAAGACCTGACCGTCGAAAAACTGCTGGCCAGCGCCATCGCGCGCAGCAATGGCCTGAGCGATTTTGGCGATGACAACTACCGCGAGTCGTTGCAGGCGCTGCTCGATGCCCTGGCCGCCGAAGCCCAGCTGTCAGCCTCCGGCCTGTATTTGCTGGAAGAAAGGTTGGTCGGGCAACTGGTCAACCGCCTGGTGATGGAAGACTACCTGCGCCGTCATCCAGAAATAACCCAGATACAAATCGACGATCCGCTGGTCATCGTCGGCCTGCCGCGCACCGGCACCACCATGCTTCAGCGCACGCTGGCGGTCGACCCACGCTTCTACTCCGCCGCCTGGTGGGAAACTCGCTTTCCGGCACCGCTGACTGACGAAACTCTGGCCGCGCCGGCCAAGCGCATCGCCCAGGCCAAGGCCGAGGTCGATCTGATGGCCGAGGTGATCCCGCAGATCCTCGCGATCCACCCGCTGGATCCGATGCTCTGCGACGAAGAGTTCATGCTCATGGAACACTCGTTCATGTGCGCCATGGACGCCTACGTCAACGTGCCTAGTTATACCCGCTGGCTGGATCAGCAAGACCAGCGGCCGGTCTACACCCAACTGAAGAAAATGCTGCAGTTCTTGCAGTGGCAGAAGCAACAACGGCGTGAGCCGGCAGGTCAACGCTGGCTGCTCAAAGCGCCACAACATCTGCACACCCTGGATTTGCTGCTGGATGTCTTCCCCAAGGCGCAGGTGATTCTGACCCACCGTGAACCGGCCCAGACCATCCCGTCGATGGCCAGCATGGCCCACACCCTGTGGCAGATGTACAGCGACAACCCGGACCCGAAAGCCGCTGGTGAGCAGTGGAACAACCGCATGGCGCGAGGCATCCGTCACACCATGCAGGTTCGCGAACAGCATGTGGCCGAGCGCTTTCTCGACATCCACTTCGCCGACACCGTGAAGCAGCCGCTGCAAGTGCTGGAAAAGGTCTACGCCTTCGCCAATCTGCCGTTTACCGATAAGGCCCGCGCCGACGCGCAGGGCTGGCTGTCGCAAAACAGCCGGGAAAAACGTGCCAGCCATGACTACAGCCTGGAGCGCTTCGGTCTGAACGAGACGCAGATGATCCAGGACTACAGCGAATATCGCGCCCGTCACCTGAGCGTCAATCACTGAACGCAGGTTGGAGAAATCATGGAAAAAATCATCTTGACCTTGTGGAAGCCGACACAACCCAACGCCAGGCAATGGCGTGCGGATTTGTTCGACCTGCGCGACGCATTGACTGCAGCCGGTGCAAAAAACCTCCGCGTGATGCTGGTCGACGAGGCGGTGGCCGCCGCCTCGACGCAGCGCATCACCAATAGCGCCGTGCCCCTGGACGGGTTGCTCTCGTTGTGGCTGGACAGTGCCTCGCAATGGCCCGCCATCCAGGCACTCGTGGCGCCCAAGACCCGCCGCCTGGAGGCTTATCTGGTGGTGGAATCCGAGCCGTATCCCGAGGAGCGCCAGCCCCGTGCCGCCCAGTATCGGGTGCCGGTCGGCGAGCGCACGCCCGGCATGAATCAGGTGGCGTTGCTGCACAAGCCAGACCGGATGAGCTACGAGCATTGGTACGACACCTGGCGCAACGGACACGGGCCTAATGCCTATCCGCTGCAATCGATCTTCGGCTACCGGCAGAACACCGTGGTACGCGCGCTGACCTTCGGCGCACCGGTGCTGCACGCCATCGTCGAAGAGAACTTCCCGCCCGAGGCCATCGGTAATCCGCAAGGATTCTTCGCCGCCCTGGGCGACCCGGACAAGTGCGCGCAGCGCCAGCAAGCCATGTACGAATCGACCAGCAAATTCATCGACTTCCAGAAGATCGACTGCATCCTCACCAGCGAGTACCAGCTCAGTGCCTGAGTGGCCCCAAGGAGGCTTCACATGTTGGATCTAGAAGCAATCGAGCTGATCAAACAGCTCAAGGCGCGCTATTTCCGCGCCATCGACACCTGCAACATCGAGATGCTCCAGGGCATGCTGACCGAGGACGTCGCCCTGTCGTTCAAGAGCCCTGCCTACGAGTTCCACGTCAATGGCCTGGGCGATGCGCTGGACTTCTATCGCACCTCGTTCACCAAAACCCGCCTGGCCACCCACAACGGTCACACCCCGGAAATCGAAGTCGATGGCGACCAGGCGACAGCCCTCTGGTACCTGAGCTACGTGTTCATCAACCTCGAGGAAAACACCCACATGCACGGCAGTGCGATCTACCAGGATCGCTACATCAAGCGCGGCGAGCGCTGGATGATCGCCGAGACGGGCTACGAAACCCTGCTCGAGACTATCCAGCCCTTGAGTGAACAGCTGCAGATCACCTCCAAACCCATCAACTGAATGCACAACAGGAGACAGTCATGGCCAGAGCAGAAAACATAGTGACCTCCCACACGGTGGAAATTAATGCCCCCGCCCGGGTGGTCTGGGAAGTGCTCATTGATCTGGACAATTACCACCAGTGGAACAGCTTCTGCCCGAACATTCAGTGCGGCCTGCAGATCGGCGACGAGGTGCATATGCAGGTACTTACGCCCGATACCGGCGAAACCGTTCCGGTCTTCGAATACCTCGTGGCCTGCGACCCCGAGCGACTGCTGTCCTGGGAGCAGCGCCCCGTCCCGGAAAACATGGACGCCGCCCGCCGCGATCAGTACATCAAGGCCATCGATGCCAACCGCTGCAGCTATTTCACCACTGACATTTTCCTGGGCCTGAACCAGGACACGATCATGCGTGAACACGGAGCCTGGGTAAAAACCGGCTTCGACCAGATGGCCCTGGATCTGAAACGACGTGCCGAAGAACTGCACGCCAGTCGCACCTGAACGCCCCATTCCCTACCAGAACAATAAGAAGGTAATTGCCATGTTGCTCAAAGATAAAGTCGTCATCATTTCCGGTATCGGTCCTGGCCTCGGCATCAAGCTGGCCGTGCGTGCCGCGGAGTATCAGGCGAAGGCCGTGGTATTGGCCGCCCGCACCCCGGCCAAGCTGGATCAGGCTGAACAGGCCATCCGCGACGCCGGCTACAGCACTCCTGTGCTGAAAGTCCCCACCGACATTGCCCAGGCCGAACAGTGCCAGACGCTCGCCGACCTGACGATCGAGCACTTCGGCCAGATCGACGTATTGATCAACTCTGCCTACGTCCATGGCGCCTGGGGCAGTTCCTCCGAGTCGTCAATGGACGACTGGCGCAACGCGATGGACGTCAACCTGTTCGGCACCATGCACATGACCCAGGCCGTGTTGCCGCAGATGAAGAAGCAGAAGTCGGGCAGCATCGTCATGATCAACACCATGGCCACCCGCACCCCCAACCAACTGGAATCCGGCTATGCCGTCTCCAAGGGTGCATTGAAAACCGCCGTGCAGTACCTGGCCCAGGATCTTGGCCCGTTCGGCATCCGCGTCAACTCCACCTTCATGGGCTGGATGTGGGGCGCGCCGGTCATCGGCCACTTCGAGAGCGAAGCCAGGCGCCTGGGTGTCCCGATGGAGTCGCTGGTCGACCAGGTCGCCCAACAGATTGCACTGCGCAAGATCCCCGAAGACAACGACTGCGCCATGGCCGCCCTGTACCTGGCCAGCGACTACGCCAAGGTCATTACCGGCGCACAACTGGACGTCAACGGCGGCCACTTTCTGCCCTGCTAAGCACTTCAAGGCGACAAGCACGTCGCCTCTTTCCAGCGGCCACACGGTACCCGTGTGGCCATCGCCTTCCCCTTGGAGTTGAATAACATGCTGGATCTCGTTGCCATCGAGCAGATCAAACAGCTCAAGGCCCGCTATTTTCGAGGTATCGATACCTGTAACCTCGAACTACTGCGCAGCATCCTCGCCCCCGAGGTGAGGATCAGCTTTCAAAGCCCGACCTACCAGCTCGAACTCAACGGACTGGAGCAGGCCATCGAGTTCTACCGCACCAACTTCACCAATCGCCGTTTCGGCATGCACAACGGCCACACCCCGGAAATCGTGGTCAACGGTGATGAAGCCACTGGCCTCTGGTACCTCAACGACCTGTTCATCAACCTCGATAAGCAGACCCTGCTTAACGGCAGCGCGATCTATGAGGATAGCTACATCAAGATACAAGGCGAATGGCGCATTCTCCGTACCGGTTACAAACGGCTGCTGGAGATCATCGGCCCACTGGATCCCCAATGGTCGATCACCTCTCAGCCGATCAACTGACTGACAACCTGAAAGTCAGCGTGTAATCGCGCTGACTGGGTTTTTTGCTCGCAACGAAGATGTCTAGCCCTGAACTAACGCCAGCTGCTACAGGTAATGGGACGTTGTTGAAAGAACGCGTCTGACCAGCAAAAAAAGGTTCTTCACGGCATCTCGGGAAAACAAGAGCATCGTGCTGATCTGTCTCAGGTAAATCCTCCTGCTATCGAATAACCTTATTGCAGAACCCAACCCAAAAAGGCCCCACCGTTACCCGGCGAGGCCTTTACTTGTAGCGGGTATTGCCGAAGTCGTTACCGCCCGATCGCCCGCGCCGCATCCGCGGTGTATTGGTCCGGGGTGAATTTGCCTTCGTTGAGGATCGGGCCCTTCTTCGACTCGTTGGTCATGCCGTAACCGGTGTACTGGCCTGAATTCAAGTCCATGAAGAATTGCGACCCGGCCTGCCAGCCACTCATGTCAGGGTGGTAGTAGTAGTTGACCATGGCGTGCTTCCACAGCTGCCCGCGGGCATCGTAGTTGTCGGCCATGACCGAGTTCCAGGTGTCTTCGTCGATGAACAGCACACGCTTGCCATAGACATGGCGATAGCCTTCCTTCAGGTCAGCTTCCAGCACCCAGACGCGACGCAACTCATAACGCATGAACTCCGGGTTGGGATGGTTGGGGGTCAGCATGTCGGCATATTTGATCGACGCGGTGTTGGGCTTGAAGGCGTTGGCCGGGCTGTAGATTTCACGCTTGCCAATGAGCTTCCAGTTGAAGCGCTCCGGAGTGCCGTTGAACAAACGGTCCTCGTCGACGGTCATGGTGCCGTTGGTGCCAATCATTGGTTGATCGAAGCCGTAGCCCGGTAGTTGCCGTACGCGGCGGGTGGATGGGCTGTAGGACCAGGCCTGGCGTGAGTCCGTACCGAAGTTGTAGGGTTCGTGCGAAATGCTCAGCGTGCCGTTGTCACGGGCCGGTTTGAGGGTCATGTTGTTGCTCATGGCCGAAATCTTGTCTTCGGTCCTGGAGTCGGCACTGGGTGAATTGGCCAATGCCAGGTTACGGGCATATGCACGCCCCCAGCCGATGCTGCCATTGGGCAGGACCGAAGCCAGATCGGTGGTTTTTTCCTCGGTGTAGGCACGCGCCGGCTGTTGGTGGTTCCACAGCAATTCCATGCCGTTCTTGGGAATCGGGAACGGCACCTGGCCAATCCCGGTAAAACCTGCACCGTCATTGACCAGTTTGGCCTGCAATGCGTTGTCCATCGCACGGCGGCACACATAATCCGGATAGCGGAAATCCCGATGGCCCGGGTAGATGTTCATTTTGTAGGTGGTCGGATACTTCTTCAGCAGCGCCTTCTGGCCCTCGGTCAGGTGCGACTCGAACTGGCTCATGTTCTGCGCAGTGATCACCAGAATCGGCTTCTCCGCCGCATAGGGGTCCACCGGCTGGTCGCCGGAGAACTTCACATGATTCCAGCCCGGGACTTCACCCAGGTACTTGCCGGTGTACGGCGGAATGGTGCCCTCGGCATTGCCGGCTTGCTCGGCGCCGACACAGGTCAGCTCCTTGCCCAGTTTGGCTGCTTCCTGAGGTGACACCGCGGCGTGCGCAAAACCCATCAGCCCGCTATTGGCTGTGACTGCGACCGCGAGCATGAGACCTGTTCTTGTTATTTTCATGTGATGCCTCCTTCGCTGATAAGGCTGTGTGGATGGACCCATTGTTCGGTTTCTGCCGGCCCCGACATCGTCCGGAAAGACTAAGGCAGCGCTATGCGCCCAACTTTTCTTGCAGCTGTGCCTTGAGCACCTTGCCGGTGGCGTTGCGTGGCAAGGGTTCGAGTACCCGATAGACCTGCGCCGGCACTTTGTAGGCGGCCAGGCGCTGGGCGATGAAGGCGCAGATTTGCGCTTGCTGGGGCAGCGTCGAAGCCTGACCATGCACGGCCAGCCCCACCGTTTCACCCAGTAGCGGATCGGCGATGGCGAACGCCGCAGCTTCCAGGACACCGGGCATATCGAGCACGCACGTCTCGATTTCTGCGGCGGAAATTTTCTCGCCTCCGCGGTTGATCAACTCCTTGACCCGGCCGGTGATACTGAGGAAGTCCTCATCGTCGAGGTAGCCGATATCGCCCGTGTCGAGCCACCCGTCGCGCAGGCTTTGTGCGGTGGCTTCAGGCAGGTTCCAGTAGGCGCTCATCAAGGTCGGCGAACGCAGCCAGATCACCCCGCGAGTGCCCGCAGGCTGCGGTCGGTGCGGATCATCGCCAATGCGAATATCGACGATCGGCAAGGCCCACCCCGCCGCTGCCGGCTTGTAGATGAACGGGTCGCCACCGATGGCAGCGCCGATGCCGTTGCTTTCGGTCAGACCGTAGCCGGCGCCGCCGATGGCATCGGGCTTGAGCTTGAGCATGTTGTCCAACACCCCGGCGGACGCCGCTCCACCACCCAGCCCCAAACCGAACAGACTGGCGGTGTGCTCGCCGCCAAAGCGCGGTGAGGCGAGCAGTTGCTGCATCATCACCGGCGCCCCGTTGAACTGGGTGCAACGCTCGTCACGAATCAGGTCCAGTGCCTGCTCCACATCCCACTTGTACATGAGCAGCAACCGCCGTCCGCCGCGCAGGGCCGAGAGGAACTGCGCATGCAGGCCGCTGACGTGGAACATCGGCACCGCTGCCAGTGTGGTCGGCGGGTAGCCGCTGTTGATCACCACGCCGATGCGTTCAGGCGAACTCATGGCGCAGAACGCGCCCTGAAAATCCAGGGCAAACAGCGCCTGGCAGATGGCCCGGTGACTCGACACTGCACCCTTGGCGCGGCTGGTGGTGCCCGAGGTGTAGAGGATAAGCGCCGGCGCATCGGGATCGATTTCCAGCGTTGGCACCGGCAATGCCGGAGCGCCGATCAGGTCTTCGAAACGCAGGCAATACTCGGGCAACGACCCTGCCTGGGCTCCGACGACAATCGTCGCCCGCTGTTCACGGGCGAGGTCTGCGCGCAGGGTTTCGAGGCGCGCTTCGTCACACAGCAACAGGCGCGAACCACTGTCCTGCAAAGCGTATTGCAACTCATCGCGCAGCCCCCAGCTGTTGAGCGGCACACACACCGCGCCGCAGCGCTGGATAGCGGCGAAGGCCACCAGCCACGCCGGCTGGTTGCGCATGGCAATCGCCACCCGCTCGCCCGGTTGCAAGTCAAAGCGGGCAACCATCTGCCCGGCCAGGCGATCGACCTGATCGTAGAACTGGTTGAAAGTCAGGCGTTGCGACTGCCAGATCAGGAACTCACGGTCGCCATGGACTCGACCGGTGTCCAGCACCTGCAACAGGTCGTGCGCGGCGTGACGGAAGAAGCGTGGAGCGCCGTCATCGGGCGTCACCACTTCAAACGGCGCACCGGGGGCGATCAGTTGCCGCCACGCGGTTTGCCAGCGTTCAATGCTCATTATTGTTTTCTCCAGGACAGCCGGGGTAGCGCCCCCAATGGCGTGCAAGTGGGCCAATGTCAGTCGGTCAAGCGACATCCCTGTGGGAGCGAGCCTGCTCGCGATGAGGGCGTGTCAGTCGATATAAATGCCGCCTGTTACACCGCTATCGCGAGCAGGCTCGCTCCTACAGGAGTTGACTGCCTACAGGTTCTACGCGTGGGCGGAATAGCGCTCGCAATGGAAATCCCGGTCGCCCAGACAGCTCTGCGCCACACGGACACGCTTGAGGTACAGGCCGACATCCAGCTCGTCGGTGACGCCAATGCCGCCGTGCATCTGCACGGCTTCGTTGGCCACCTTGATTGCCGTGTCGCCGGCCTTCCATTTCGCCAGGCTGACCAGTCGCGCACGTGCCCCTGCGTCGTGGCCGGCGTCATCCAGAGTCGCCAACGCAGCCATCAGCGCACTACGGCTCAGCGCCAGGTCGATGTACATTTGCGCGGCACGATGTTGCAGAACCTGAAAGGTGCCAATCGGCGTGTCGAACTGCACGCGGGTCTTGAGGTACTCCAGCGTGGTTTCGAACAGTTGTTCGGCCATCCCTAACAGCTCCGCGGCGAGGCAAGTGCGGCCACGGTCCAGCACCGTTTCCAGCGCAGCCCAGCCCTCGCCCAGGGTGCCCAGCAGCGCTTCGCTGCCCAATTGCACCTGGTCCAGTTGCAGCCGTGCGCTGTTGCGCGAGTCGATCAGCGACAAGGCGCTGACGGTCAAACCCGGTGTACCGGCTGGCACCAGGAACAGGCTGATGCCGTGCGTGTCGCCCGGTTGTCCGGCGGTGCGCGCAGCTACCACGAAGGCATCTGCACCCAGCCCGTCGACCACCCAGAACTTGTCGCCGTGCAAGCGATAGCCCTGCCCCTCGGCTTTAGCCGTTAGGGCAATGCGGCTCGGGTCGTGGCGCGACTGTTCGTCCACGGCCAGGGCCAGGCGCTGTTCACCACTGATCACGGCTTGCAACCAGTGCGTCTGTTGCGCGGAGTTGCCCGCCAGAAGTACCAGCGAACCGCCGAGGACTACGCTGGACAACAGCGGCGTTGCGGAGAGATTGCGGCCCATGGATTCGAAGATCGGCCCAAGGCCCTTGCAACCGAAATCCAGGCCGCCAAAGTCTTCCGGAAACGGAATCGCACTCCAGCCCAGATCGACCGCGCCCTGCCACAACTGCGCATCGAAACCCGCCTCAACCGCGTCATCGCGCAGTCGACGCTGGGCACTGACCGGGCTGCGCGCGGCGAGAAAATCCCGGGCACTGTCGGCCAGCAAACGTTGTTCGTCGCTATAGCGCAGGCTCATGGGGTAACTCCTTTTTTAGCGTCGGGTAAACCCAGCACGCGCTTGGCGATGACGTTCAACTGGACCTCCGAGGACCCGCCGGAAATGGTCAGCGCATAGCTGTTCAACCAGGCGCGGGTCACCGCCAGTTGCTGCTCGCTGAATGCCGCGCTCTCCCAGCCAAAGGCATCCCCGCCCATGGCATCGAGCAGCACTTCGAATTTGTCGCGTTCCTGTTCGGTGTGCACCAGCTTCATGATCGACATCAGGCCACCGATGTCGTCGCCAGCCCGAGCCTCTTCGCCCATGCGCTGCACGGTCAGGTTGTAGGCATGCTCGTTCATCGCACAGGCCGTGGCCCGCGCCTGCAGGGCGTGCTCGCTCTGGGACCGGGGCGCCGGCACGTATTCGCGCATCAGGGCCAGCAGGTCGAAGTGCGACGGCAGGCTGAACTCGCCGAATTTCGACATCGCCTTGCGTTCGTGTTGCAACAGGTACTTGGCCAGGTTCCAGCCGCCATTCAACGGCCCGATCAGCTGGCTCTTGGGCACTTTCACGCTGTCGAAGAACACCTGACAAAAGGCCGATTTGCCGCTGATCAAATCGATCGGCTGTGGCTTGACGCCGGGGCTGCGCATGTCCAGCACGATCAGGCTGATGCCCTGGTGTTTGGGCACGCTGAAGTCGGTGCGTACCAGGGCGTACATCCAGTCGGATTTGTCACCGTAAGAAGTCCAGATCTTGCTGCCGTCCACCACGAAGTGATCGCCGGCATCGCGGGCGGCCATCTTCAGGCTGGCCAGATCGGAACCGGCGTTCGGCTCGGAGAAACCCTGACACCAACGCACTTCACCGCGGGCAATCGGTGGCAGTAGATCGCGTTTCTGTTCCTCGCTGCCGTAAGCCAGCAGCACTGGCCCAAGCATCCAGATACCGAGGTTAATCTGCGGCGGCCGGCACTTGAGACGGCGCATCTCACTTTCCAGCACTGCCAGTTGTTCGTCACTTAGACCGGCGCCGCCGTATTCCTCGGGCCACTCGGGGCAGAACCAGCGCTTGTCGCGCATGCGCTCAAACCACAAGCGTGCGTCTTCACAGGGAAACTGCGGGTTCTGGCTGCCCCACACCACATCGCCTTCAGCCATGCCGGTGCGCATCGACAGCGGGCAGTTAGCCTCCAGCCAGGCACGGGTATCGTGCCTGAATTGCTCGATAGTGCTCATGAAAGTCCCCTTCGACTCGCCCCGGATTCGGGGCGGGTACGGTTTTTGTTGTTGATGGACCAACGTCAGCGTTGGGTGCGCGGCATGCCGAGGCCAAACTGGGCGATCAGCTCACGCTGGATTTCATTGGTGCCACCGCCAAAGGTCAGGGTCACCGAACTGCGCAACTCGTATTCCAGCTCGCCCTGCAGCAACGTCGCTGCCGAACCGCTGCGCATCGAGCCATTGGCGCCGAGGACCGCCGCGAGTTTGCGCAGGATCTCGATGGCCGATTCCGAGCCGAACACCTTGGTGGTCGAACTCAGCGCCACGTCCATGCGCTCGTGCTCAAGGTCCGAGGCGATGCGCATGTTGATCAGGCGCATTGCCTCCAGGCGCGCATAACATTCAGCCAGCGAGCTGCGCACCCAGGCCTTGTCCATCGCCCGACGCCCCTGCTCGTCGCTGGCCCGCGCCCACAGATAAACCCGGCGAAAAAGCGCCACTACCTTGTCCGACCAGGTACCCAGGCCGAGTCGCTCGTGGTTCAGTTGCGAGGTGATCAGCTTCCAGCCACCGTTCAACTCACCGACCAGCATCTCGTTGGGCACCCGTACGTTGTCGTAATAAGTGGCCGTGGTCGGAATGCTGGTGGTGGGGATCAAGGTGTGAGAGAAGCCCGGCGTCGTGGTGTCGACGATCAGCAGCGAAATGCCTTTGTGCCGTGCCTGGGTCGGGTCGGTGCGGGCCGCCAGCCAGACGAAGTCGGCCGATTCGGCCCCAGACGTCCACAGCTTGTTGCCATTGACCACAAAGCCCTGGTCATCCTGACGGGCACTGGTTTTCAGTACCGCCAGGTCACTGCCGGCCTCCGGTTCCGAGTAGCCGATGGCGAACATGATTTCGCCTGCGGCAATGCCGGGCAGGAAGCGTTCTTTCTGCAACTCGCTGCCGTGGGTCATCAAGGCCGGGCCCACGGTACTGATGGTCACGAACGGCAGCGGCGCGCCGGCGATGTTGGCTTCTTCGAAGAAGATCAACTGTTCGGTGGCGGCGTAACCCTGGCCGCCATGGGCCTTGGGCCAGCCGACCGCGAGCCAGCCGTCGCGACCCATCTGGCGGATGGTCTGGCGAAACAGCTCGCCGCCTTCCTTGCCACGCAACTGCTCGCGCATGTCCGGGGTCATCAGGGCCTGGAAATAGTCCCGCACCTTGTGGCGCAGGGCATGTTGTTCGGGAGTGAGGTCGACGAACATCTGGTGCTCCTTACGCTGCGCCGAGAATCAGGCCGCTGGTGGGTACGCCGGTGCCGGCGGTGACCAGCACGTTCTGCACATCCGCCACTTGGTTGACCGCCGTGCCACGTACCTGGCGCACGGCTTCGGCGATGCCGTTCATGCCGTGGATATAGGCCTCGCCCAGTTGTCCACCGTGGGTGTTGATCGGCAGTTTTCCGCCACGGGCGTGGTGCCCGGCGCGGATGAATTCCTTGGCTTCGCCGCGTTTGACGAAGCCGAACTCTTCCAGCTGCGGCAGCACGAACGGGGTGAAGTGGTCGTAGATCACAGCCGTCTGGAACGCGTCCGGGCCCAGGCCCGACTGGCGATACAGTTCACGGGCGACCACGCCCATCTCCGGCAACCCGGTGATGTCGTCGCGGTAGAACGACGTCATGCTCTGCTGGCCGTGGCTGATGCCTTGAGAGCCGGCCTTGATGGTCACCGGTTTCTGCCGCAGGTCACGGGCACGCTCGGCCGAGGTGATGACCATCGCCACGGCGCCATCGGATTCCTGGCAGCAATCGAGCAAGTGCAGCGGCTCGCAGATCCAGCGCGAGGCCTGGTGTTCTTCCAGGGTGATCGGCTTGCCGTGGAAAAACGCCTTGGGGTTGGTCGCGGCAAAATCCCGCGCCGCCACCGCTATTCGGCCGAAGTCTTCACTGGTGGCGCCGTAGGTGTGCATGTAGCGCTGGGCAAACATCCCGACCCAGGCGGCCGGTGTATGGAAGCCGTGGGGCATGTACCAGCCGTAGTTGACGTTGTCGAAAGTCGGCGCCGAAGCGAAGCCGTAGCTGCCGGTACCGAAGCGATACCAGGAACGCTCGTTCATCGCCCGATAGACCACCACCACTTTCGCCATCCCGGTAGCCACCGCCATCGCCGCGTGCATCACCGGCCCACAGGCCGCACCGCCGCCGTGGGGCACTTGCGAGAAAAACTTCACGTCTTTGCAACCGAGCAAACGGGCGATTTCGTACTCCGGGACCTTGTCCACCGAGTAGGAGCTGAAACCCTCGACCTCGGATGGATCGATGCCGGCGTCCTTGAGCGCACTCAAGGTGGCCTCCAGCGCCAGGCGCAATTCAGTGCGTCCGGAGTTTTTGGAAAATTCGGTCGCGCCCAGACCAACGATCGCGGCACGCCCGGAAATCGATGAATCAGTCATCTGTGTCTCTCCGGCTGTCAAGGCAGGACCAGCGCGACCGTGCCGGTCACGTGGTTGCCCATGGAATTTTTGCCGCTCAAGGTGATTTCCACCGAACGGGTGTCCGCATCAACGCCAGTGACGCTGCCATTGAAGGTCATGCAGTCACCGGGATAGTTCGGCGCGCCGAGCTTGATTTTCAGCGCGGTGAACTGTGCCAGCGGCCCGCTCCACTGCTCGATGAACCGCTGCACCAGCCCGTTGGTGGTGAGGATGTTCATGAACACATGGGGCGAACCCAGGGCACGGGCCGCTTCCGCGTCGTGGTGACCGGGGAAGTAGTCACGGGTGGCAATCGCGCCGCCGTTGATCAGGGTCACCGTGATCGGCACGGCAAGTTCCGGCAGTACTTCGCCGGGTTGCACGTCTTCAAAGCGCTTGGTGTTCTTCGAGGTCATATTTCCATCCCAGCTTGTCGTTATCGTTGAGCCAGTCGCCCAGGCGTTCCAGGCTTGCTGCCGAGCCACCCAAGGCAAGGCACAGGCCACGGCTCCAGTAGAGAAAACGGTGGATCGGGTAGGTCAAGTCGACACCGATGCCACCATGCACGTGCTGTGCGACATGGCCGATGCGATGCCCTGCTTCGCAGGCAATCCAGGCGGTAGCCAGGGCTTCGCTGGGCGACGGCAAACCGGCATCGATGCGGTAAGCCAGTTGCCACAGCACGGTGCGCAAGCTTTCGACGGCGATATGGGTGTCAGCCATGCTCATCTGCACCGCCTGGAAGCTGCCGATGCTGCGCTCGAACTGTCGACGTTCGCTGACGTAGGCCACGGTGCGGCGGATCTGCTCTTCGCTGACCCCCAGTTGCAAGGCTGCCAATGCCGCTGTGCAGCGCAGTTCCAGCCAAGCGACGGCCTCAATCGGCAACAGCGCGGCGGCGTTCACGGTCAAGCCGTGAATGTGCAGGTCGGCCACCGCCTCGCCGTGGGTCAACACTGCCGACACCCGTTGAACCTCGGGCGCCGCCAGATCGAGCAGCAGCAAGCGCGGCTGGCCCTCGGCCTGCACCAGCACCAGTGCGGCGCTGGCCAAATCACCCTGGGACAAGGCTGCGACCCGGCCATTTATTGACCAGCCCCCGGCATTCGCTTGCGCCTGCAATTCAATGCCCCGGGCACTGCTCAAGCCGTCGATGGACAGGCTCAGCAGCGCCTCGCCGGACGCCGCCTTGGCAACCCAGCCCGCACTGTCGCCAGCGTCGAAACGGGCCAGGGTCGCGGCAGCCAATTGATGGCGCCACAACGGCACCTGGGCCAGGGCCTTGCCCTGGGCTTGCAGCACCAGCATCAGTTCGGTCATGCCCAGACCGCTGCCGCCGTGTTCTTCGGGAATAGCCAGGGCATGCAGCCCGGTCTCGATACACAGCGCCCACAGCGGCGCCATCATCGGCTCGCCGCTGGTGTCCCACTGGCGCATGTAGTCGTCATGACAATGGTCGACAAACAAGCCGTCAGCCATCTGCGCAATGGCGCGCTGGTCTTCGCTCAATTCGAAATCCATGGTGGCTCCTATGCCTCTACCGGCCGGAACAACGGCAGGGTCAGCTGGTCATCGAAGGTCTGGAACTCGACCTGAAAACGCTGGCCGATCTGCAATTGCTCACGCTCGATGCCGACCAGGCCGGCGATCAGGCGCACGCCCTCTTCCAGTTCGATCAGGCCAATCGGGTTGGGGTAATCGAATGGCGGCACTTCGGGGTAGTGCATCACCACGAACGAATACAACTGGGCGCGGCCACTGGCCTGCACGGTGTCCCAGTCGAAGCTGTGACATTCGATGCACACCGGTGCCGGTGGATGGCGCAGGGTCTGGCAGGCGGTGCAGCGCTGGATCAGCAACTGGCCCTGCTCGCAGCCTTCCCAAAAGAAGCGGGTGTCGTCGCTGATGCCCGGCAGCGGGCGCTTGGCCTTGACCGGTGCCGACTCAACCTTGGCTGGCGCCTGGGCATTGGCCGCGCGGAACTTGAAGACGCGAAACAGCAACTCGCCCACCGGCTCGTCGCCACCGGCTTTTTCGACGAAGTGGCTCATCACCAGGGTGACAAAAAAACCAGTGCCCAGGGCGGTGGTTTTTTCATCGCCCACCGCATCCAGGCGCGTGGTGTAGTAGAGCTTTTCCCCCAGGCGCACCGGACGGGTGAAGGTCAGTTCAGAGTTCACCGCCACGGTCGAGGCGTAGCCGTAGGCTTCCATTTCCTTGAGCACCTCGTACGGGTTCTCGTCGGTGGAGCCAGGCGGATAGTTGTTGGCGTGCAGGCCTTCCATGGTCCACACCTGCAACATCGCCGGTGGAGCGATCAGGCCCTCATACCGGGTGCCCTGGGCAAACGCCGGGTCGGTGTAGAGCGGGTTGTCCACGCCCATGACTTCGCACCACTGGCGAATCATCGGGGCATTGACCTCGTCCCAGGCATACACGCGGCCGTATTGGCGCCCCACCAGGGCGCGCACATTGGATAGCAATTGTGGATCAGCCAAAGTCGTCTCCTTCACATTGAAGGCGGCCACCGAACCCGGTCGCCGCAATAGGTCGATCAGGTGGGCAGAACCTGCGCAGCACCGAGAAATGCCGGGCGTTCACCACCGCCGTGCAGCAACAGGTTGCAACCGCTGGCGTAGCTGGCCAGCGGAGATGCGATGTAAAGGCAGGCGTTGGCGATGTCTTCGGCCACCGCCATA
This sequence comes from Pseudomonas sp. Irchel s3f7, assembly GCF_900187615.1. Lineage (GTDB taxonomy): Bacteria > Pseudomonadota > Gammaproteobacteria > Pseudomonadales > Pseudomonadaceae > Aquipseudomonas. The sequence goes on from NZ_FYDO01000025.1 coordinate 51,244, forward strand.
CGAGCGGCCGGGATGCCGGCAGCCACGGCAGCGATACCGGCCTCGGAGCCGTAATGCAGATGCGCCTGCTCGGTCAGCACCAGCCCCGGGCTGACCGTGACCACCCGCACCTTGGGGCCCCACTCCACCGCCAGCGATTGCACCAACGCCAGCACCCCGGCCTTGGCCGCGCCGTAAGCGGCGGTGCCTGGCGAAGAACGTAGTGCACTGATGCTGCCGATAAAGACGATGCAACCACCCTGCGCCTGTACCTGCATCAGCCGGTTGGCGTGCTGGGCGACATTGAGCGGCGCGATCAGGTTCAGCCCGATGATGCTTTCGTGGAACCTGGGCGAGGCCGTGGCCGCTTCGGCGGACGGACTGCCGCCGGCGTTGTTGATCACCACGTCGAGGCGCCCGAAGTCGCGCTCGATGCTGGCGAACAGGCGTTGCAGGGAGTCGTGGTCACGCACATCGGCGGCAATGAAGCTCGCACGCTTGCCACCCACTGTCGGCACCTGCTCAGGCTCGCGCCGGGCACAGACGATCACCCTCGCGTTGGCAGCGAGGAACCCCCGTGCGATACCCGCGCCGATGCCCTTGGTGCCACCGGTGACCAGCACCACTTTGCCGCTGTAATCAAGACCCGAATGCAGCTCCATCATGTGCTCCTTTCTCTACTGACAAGGGTCACTCTAGGGACGAACCTCGGGTCAAACTACGTCTGAACGGACGATGAAAATTAAACCTCGCGAACAGGACACTGGTGGTCATTCACACGTTTTCTGGTCTTTGAGGATGCCCATGTCCGACCCATCCGTTGCACCGGTTCTGCTCGAACGCCCACTGCCCGGCGTGGCCCTGCTGCGGCTCAACCGCCCGCAGGCGACCAATGCCTTGAGTCTGGAATTGCAGGCGCTGCTGTCGCGGTATTTCAGTGAACTGGCGATTGATCCCGAGGTGCGTTGCATCGTGCTGACGGGCGGTGACAAGGTGTTCGCGGCGGGTGGCGACATCAACAGCATGGCCGGGGTCGGCGCCATCGATATCTACAAACGCCACACCGAGCGGGTCTGGGGGCCGATCCAGCATTGTCCGAAACCGGTGATCGCGGCGGTCTGCGGTTACGCCTATGGCGGAGGTTGCGAGCTGGCGATGCACGCCGACCTGATCGTCGCCGGGCGCAGCGCACGCTTCTGCCAACCGGAAATCCGCATTGGCATCATGCCCGGCATCGGTGGCACCCAGCGGCTGGTGCGCGCGGTGGGCAAGGTCAAGGCGATGCGCATGGCGCTCACTGGGCAACCGATCAGCGCCGAGGAAGCCTGGGTGGCAGGTTTGGTCAGTGATCTGGTGGACGATGACCAGGTGCAGGCCCACGCCCTGGAACTGGCGCGCGTCATCGCGGCGATGCCGGCATTGGCCGCCGAGCAGATCAAGGAAGTGATCCTGGCAGGCATGGACGCCCCGCTGGAAACCGGCCTGGCCCTGGAGCGAAAAGCCAATGCCCTGCTGTTCGCCTCACGGGACCAGAAAGAAGGCATGCAGGCGTTCATCGACAAACGCCCGGCGCAATTCGAGGGGTACTAGGCGTTCGTCAACCAAGACGCATACCTGTAGGAGCTGGCTTGCCAGCGAAGGCGGCCTGCCGGCCGTTCTGACCGGTAGTTCATGCGCACTCCTTGTAGGAGCGAGCCTGCTCGCGATGGACTAAAACGATGATGCGTGCTGTCTGAATGAACCCATTGTCAGGAAGTTTTTCGCGAGCAAGCTCGCTCCTACAGGGGATCGGGGACACCCGCAAAATCAGTGTCGACTGGAAGGCCGCCTTCGCGGGCAAGGGTTAGATACTCATCACCATCTGCCCACTATCGATACGCAACTCGACACCATTGATCGCCCGAGCCTCGTCGCTGGCAAGGAACAGCACACTGGCCGCCACATCCTCGGGCCGACACATGCGGTTCATCGGGTCGCTATCGATAGTCAGGCGATTCGGGTCAACACCCTCGGGGAAACCCCCGCGGGTCATGTCGGTGAGTACGCCATCAGGGTGCAGGGTGTTACAGCGAATGCCGTATTTACGCCGCCGGCAAAGCACCGCCACCGAACGCGACAACGCCGCCACCGCCCCCTTTGAAGCACTGTAGGCCATGTAATCGTCACGCCCGGCCAAGGCCGCGATGGACGACAGATTGATGATCGAACCTCCGTTTTCCTTCATCAATGCAATGCCTTCGCGACAGCCCAGAAACACACTGTCTGCATTCACGCGCATTACCTTGTGCCACTGCTCCAGGCTGGTGTCTTCAATCGAACCGCAGATGAGGATGCCAGCGTTGTTTACCAGGATATCCAAGCGTCCGTAGTGCTCGCGCACATGGTCGATGACCTGGCGCCACTCACCTTCGCTGCTGACATCGTGGCGGATAAAGTCTGCAGCCGGTCCGATTTCCACCGCCAGAGCCTGGCCCGCCTCGACGTCCAGGTCGCTGATCAACACCTTGGCACCTTCGGCCGCCAGCAGCCGCACGCTGGCAGCGCCGATCCCCTTGGCGCCGCCGGTGACCAGCGCGACCTTGCCGTGAACTCGGCCATTCTTGTTGTGGTGATTGAGGGTCATCGTGTCATCTCATGTGCGTGGGTCGTTTGAAGTTGCCGGTCGTGCGGGCGGGCGACGGCGGCACCGGCTCGACGGCCGGAGAACACGCAGTCGGCCAAGGACAGGCCGCTGATGTACAGGTGCGAAGGAATCCCCAGGGCACTGCGCCCAGCCGCGTACAGGCCGTCGATCGGCTGGCCTTGCTCGTCCAGCACCGCGCCGCTGCGCTCATCCACGCGCAAGCCGCCCAGGGTCAGGGCACCGAGGGGGAATACCGGATTGGTCACGGAGATATCGCAGGCATAGAAAGGTCCTTGCTCCAGCACCTGGCGCCCGCCCTCGGACTTGCCGAACGGCTCCGGCGCCTCGCCACGGGCGGCGGCGTTGGCGGCCAGCACCGAGGCCCGCAGCACGGCAGGGTCCATGGACGTCGCGTCGGCCAGCTCGCTCAGGCTCTTGCCCTTGCGCACCTTGAACAGCATCAGCGCCAGAGCCGGAAAACTCTGGAACCACCAGTAGCCACCAAACAGCGCCTCGCGAATGGCCTTCTTGCGCAACGGCGCATCCAGCACCAGCCACGCCTTACCGCCCTGCTCTTCCATCAAGGGTTGGCCGAGGGTGGCACCATAGACCTCTTCATTGCAGAAGCGCCGCCCCTCGCGATTGACCACAATGCCTTTGTGCCAACTGTACGGAGGGTTGAGGAATCGCCACGCCGATACCCGCTCAAGCCCACGACTCTGGCCGCCGACACTGGCACCCAGGCGCAAACCACTGCCATCGCAACCGGTGGCTCCAACCTTGAAGTTGCGCAGGAACTTCGGTGCATGCTGCTGAATCATCTGGCGATTGAAGATGAAACCACCGGTACTCAGGATCACCCCGTTGCGCGCAAGCACCCGGCGTGACTGGGCGAAATCCCGTTCAAGCTGACAGACTTTCTGGCGAAGTTTGTTGCAATAGCCAGGGGCGAAGTTTTGCAATCGTTCGGCGCGGGCCGCCAGTCGTGCATGCAACTGCGCTTGCTTGCTGCCAACGGGCATACACCAAAACTCGGCACCCAGTACCCGCCCCCGGGGATCGATCACCAGCCGTCGCGCCGCCGCCTGCAACAGCGTCTTCGCTCCGGCCTTCAGGCACGCTGCCTTGAGGTGGGAATAGAGCACCGCGCCGCCCTGCCCCTTGCCCACGGTGCGATGCCCTCGTGGTGCCGGAGGCAGGGGACCACCGTGGTCAGGTACCAATTCGTTACCCGAGTAATAGAGGAAGTAGCCGTCGGGCGGGTACGAGGTCTTGCCCCCGCCCGGTGGCATCTGGTGGGCGTAGGGCGCGCCGTGGCTTTCCAGCCAATTGAGGTTACTCACGCTGTCATCACAGAAGCGCCGCAACGTGTCGTCACTGACAACGCCCTGGGTTTCGTGCTTGAGGTAATCGAACATGGCATCGGGACTGTCGTTAAAGCCCGCAGCCTGCTGATGGCGAGTGCCGCCACCGGCGTAGACCACCCCACCACTTTTGGCGCTGGCACCGCCGCCGGTGAAGCGGTCGGCGATCAGCACATCGGCGCCTTGGGCGCGAGCTTCTAGCGCGGCGCAAGCACCGGCCGCGCCCCAGCCAACGACCAGCACATCGCATTCTTCGTCCCAGGTCACGCTGTTGCTATCAGCCACCTGCAAGGGCGGCAGCGCTTCGGTGCTGGGGAGGTTATCGGACATTGACATACACGCTCCTATCGCTGGCTGGCCAAGTGGTTGGCGGCGACATAGCCGAAAGTCATCGCCGGCCCCAGGGTGCCACCCGCGCCCGGATAGCTGGTGCCCATCACCGACGCCGAGCAGTTGCCGATGGCGTACAAGCCGGCGATGGTCGTGCCGTCATCACGCACCACCTGGGCGTGCTCGTTGGTTAACAGGCCACCCTTGGTGCCGATGTCACCGGCATCCAGGCGCATGGCGTAATACGGACCTTTGCGCAGCGGCGCCAGGCAAGGGTTGGGCTTGACGTTGCAGTCGCCGTAGTAACGGTCAAAGACGTTGCCGCCACGGGCGAAGTCGAGGTCGACACCGCTTTGGGCATAGGCGTTGACCTTGCTGACGGTGGCTTCCAGCCCGGCACTGTCGACGCCGATCTGCCGGGCCAGCCCGGCCAGGGTGTCGGCCTTCCAGTACAGGTTGTTGAGCCACTCTTTGCGCAAGCGGCTGTCGGGCATGATCTGGCCGGGCATCAAAGGGCCCATGGCGTAGTTGAAGCGGAAATGCGCGTCGAAGACCACCCAGGCCGGCACCGACTTGCCACCGGTTTTCTGGTTGTCCTGATGCATGGCATCGACGAACTCCAGGTACGGCGCCGCCTCGTTGACAAACCGCTGCCCCTCACCGTTGACCACGATGGCGCCAGGGAACGCTCGCTCGGCGAAGATCCCCCGGGGCTTGTCCTCTCCCGGTACGGCAATGGTCGGCGCCCACCAGGCCCAATCCATCAATGCGGTGGCCGCGCCCTGAGCCATGCCTGCTTCCAGCGCCGCGCCAGTATTGTTGCCAGGCGGTGTCGCGCTCCAGGACTTGCGGGTCGGCTTGGGCAGGTACTGGTCGCGCAGCACCTGGTTTTGTTCGAAGCCACCCGAGGCCAGAATCACCCCCAACCGCGCGCGCAGTTGCAGCTCGGCGCCGTCACGCCGCACGGTGATGCCGCTGATCCGTCCGTTGTCAGTGATCAGGTCGCAAAAATCGGTGTTGAGCCACAGCGGCACATTGCGGTCCATCAGCGAGCGACGCAACGAGGCGACCAACGAACTGCCCAGGGACGCACGGCGATCAATCTTGCTTTTGCGCCGCCACTTGAAGTCCAGCTTGTAGCGCAGCATCAGTTTCATGATCAGCAGACGCCAGCCGAAACTGCGGGCCATGACCTTGTGCGCATCACGCGCCGTCCAGGCGATACAACCCATCAGCAGCGTTGAAGGCGACGGCTTGCGCAGGTTTGCCAGTTCGTCACCCAACAGACTGGTGTCAAAAAATTCAGGGTCCAGGGTTCGCCCACCGGCAAGGGCTCCCGGTAGATGCGGATAGTAATCAGGGTATTTGGCCGCTACTGCATAACGCACCCGACTGTTACGGGTGAGCAGTTCGATCATCTTTGGCGCATTGTCCAGATAGGCACGCAGGCGCACTTCATCGACATGCTCCCCTGCCGCCGCCTTCAGGTAGGTCAGCGCCGTGGCGTAGCTGTCGGTGCCACTCATGCGCGCGAAGTAATGGTTGTTCGGAATCCAGATACCGCCGCCGGAGATCGCCGAGGTGCCACCATACTGGTCGCTTTTCTCCACCACCAGCACGCGCAACCCCTGGTCGGCGAGGAACACCGCCGAAGTCATCGCACCTGCACCCGAACCGACGACGATCACGTCGTAGTGGGTCTGAGACTGAACTTGAGCCGTCATTGTTGTTATGCCATTAGCTGAGGTCAGAAAGAAACCGCCGACCACGCAGGGTGCGCTGGCGGAGTGCAGCCCATGATCGGGGCTGCGGGGGGATGGGCTCATCGTCAAAGTGGACTAGGGGGTGCCCAGCTGGCTTACCAGCGATACGGTCGGCACATCCAACATCTCACTCGCCTGACACACCGCCTTCGCCGGCAAGCCGGCTCCTACAGGGGATCACCGTCAGGCGCAAATCCCGGCAACGCCCAATAAACCTGTAGGAGCTGGCTTGCCGGCGCCTACAGGGTGAGGGGGCGGGTTAAAGAGTGGCACGTCTGGCAGCCCACGGGTGGGCCTGTTCCAGTTGACTGGCCAAGCGCAGCAGCACGTCTTCGCCACCCAGGCGAGCGGTGAACATCATGCCCACCGGCAGGCCGTCGTCGCTCTGGCCCAGCGGCAGAGAAATGGCCGGCTGGCCGCTGACATTGGCTATCACGGTGAAACCGGCGCTGCCCATGGCCTGATGGACGTAGCTGTCCCAAGGCTGGTCAAGCGACAACAGACCCAGCTTCGGGGTCAGGCTGCCGGTAACCGGCGACAGGATCACGTCGTAGCGTTCGAAGTGCTGCTCCATCGTCGCGCCAATACGCTCGAATGCTTGCCGCGCGCGGTACAGGTCTTCGCCGCTGGTCGCTTTCGAACGTTCGAGATTGACCAAGGTGATCTTCTCCAGATCCTGAGCCGTGGCAGCCCGTCCGAGTACCTGCTCGCGGTCATGAATCTGCACACGCAATGCCATGCCGAGCGCAGCGCCATGGGCACCGAACAACTGGCGTGGATCGATGTTCAGCGTCAATTCGTCGAGTTGATGCCCAAGGGCCAACAGTTGCTTGATGGTCTGTTCCAGCGTGGCGGCAATCGCCGGGTCCAAGGGGGCGCCGGTCAGTGATTGGCGCACCACGGCCACGCGCAACTTGCCCGGATCACGTTGCAATTCTTCAATATAAGGCCGAACCAACGGTGCGCACCAATAGGCACTGCCCGCCTCATGACCCTGACCGGCATCGAGGAACAGCGCGGTATCGCGCACCGTGCGCGACACCACATTGGCAGCGCTGGCTCCAAACGAACCCTCGAATTGCAGTGGCCCGCTGGGGGTGCGATAGCGGGTCGGCTTGAGCCCGACCACGCCGCAGTACGAAGCGGGAATGCGGATCGAACCGCCGCCATCAGTGGCATGAGCCACGGGAACGATCCCCGCCGCCACCGCAGCGGCCGAGCCCCCCGAAGAACCGCCTGCGCTCATGGCCAGGTTCCACGGGTTATGAGTCTGGCCCCAGGCCAGGGATTCGGTGGTGGTGGTCAAGCCGAACTCGGGGGATGTGGTCTTGCCGAATGGCACCGCACCAGCCTGCTCGTACCGGGCGATCAGGGTACTGGTGCGAGCAGCGGGCGGTGAGTCCTTGAACATCCGGCTACCGTTACTGGTGATCGTACCTTGTAGCGTGGTGTTCAGGTCCTTGAACAGCAGCGGCACACCGGCCAGAGCGCCCTGGTTATAGGTGCCGGCGGCGCGACGCTGGGCGAGCAGTGTACGTGCGTAGGCTTCATGCAGCATGTTCACCGCATTGACCTTGGGGTTGACCTCGTTGTAGCGGGCCAGCGCCGCTGCCAACAGGTCCTCGGCGCTGAGTTCGCCACTGCGGATTGCCTGGCTCATGGCCCAGGCATCCATGGCTTGGTAGTTGCTCGCCGACAGCCCCGCCGCGCGGGCATCGGCAAACCGTCCCAGAAGCCCGACGCCGACAGCCACGGCACCGGCCTTGAGTACGCTGCGGCGCGGCCAGCCGGTGATGGAGTTGAGTGGTGCGTTTTCGTGGTTATCCATGGTGATGAGCGCGCCCTGATTGTGGGTTGTTAAGGGATTGAGGTCCTGCTCCTTGTGGGAGCGGTATTCAGACGGAACAAGGCAGATGATCACGCGACATTAAAGCGTGCCGACAACTGATCCAATGCCCGCGCCAGTTGTTCCAGGTCCGCGGCGGCCACCGCGCTGCGCCCGGCGTTGGCCGGCAGCGCTCCGATGCCGGTCGAGACACTCTCGACCCGGCTGACCATTTCCCGCGTGACGCGCACCTGTTCGGTAATCACGGCGGCAATGGTGTCCACGCTGCGGATGAGGGCGCAAGGCCCCCGCGCTGAAATCAGTCGGAGGTGACCCCGGCCAGCATGGCCGCCAGGTAGTGCTCGCCATAAGGCGGCAGCAGGCCCCATTCGCGGCGCGGGTCATGGGCCGACGCCTTGAATACCGTGCGCATATGACTGAACTCGAGAAAGCCTTCGCGGCCATGGTAATGACCCATGCCCGAAGCGCCGACACCACCGAACGGCGCATCGTGCAAAGCGGCATGCATCATCACATCGTTGAGGGTGACGCCGCCGGACAGGGTGTGCTCCAGCACATGACGTTGTTCTTGTGCATCCTCGCCGAAGTAGTACAACGCCAGCGGACGCGGTCGGCCGTTGATTTCAGCGATGACCTGATCGAGGTCGTCATAGCTGAGCACGACCATCGCAGGGCCAAAGATTTCCTCGTGCATGATCAGGCTGTCCGGAGCCGGATCGATCACTACGCGCAGCGGACGACGACGGTCCTGGGTATCCACGGCCAGAGGTTCGGGCAGGCACTCAATACGCGCACCGCGTACCTGCGCGTCCTCGATCAGGTCCTCGACCCGGTCCAGATGACGCTGGTTGACCACCGCCACCACATCCGGGTTACCGGCCACTGTCGGGTTGAGATCGCGATAGACACTGCGAAGCGTGTCGAGAAACGATTCAAGTTGAGCCGTGGGCACGTAGACCAGATCCGGGTTGATGCAGACCTGCCCACCATTGCAAATCTTGCCCGCCGCGATGCTGAAGGCCGTTTTGTTCAAGTCAGCCGTACGCGAAACGATCACCGGCGACTTGCCGCCGAGTTCCAGGGTCACCGGCACCAGGTTTTTTGCAGCATTGCCCATCACTAGCCGGCCAATCGCTGTACTGCCCGTGAACACCAGGTGATTGAAGGGTTGGCTGCTGAATGCTTCGCCCAGTTCCGGCCCACCGTTAACCACCGCCACCACCAGCGGATCAAGGTATTCGGCGCACAGGCGCGCCACCAGTTCGGCGGTGCGAGGCACGACTTCGGAAGGCTTGAGGATGGCCCGGTTGCCGGCCGCCAAGGCCGAAGCCAATGGGCTGAACAATGTGTACAAAGGCGCGTTCCAGGTCCCGAGGATGCCCACCGTACCTTTCGGCTGGTGCATGACCCAGGCCCGGGCGCCGAGCTGGTCATAGGGGGAAAACATCTCGCGCGGTTCGTCCTGCATCCATTCCTGCAAATGGTCACGGGCATATTTGAGCGAGGCCAGTGCACCCAGCACGTCATTCATCAACGAAAATCCGGCGGGCCGCCCGCCAAAATCCAGGTCGATCGCCGTGGTCAATGCTTCGTGGTTTTGGACCAGCAGGTCGATCACTTGCTGCAGCCGCTGGCGGCGGGTGTCGGCGCTGACACTGCCAGCGCTGGCAAAGGCGCTTTTCTGTTGCGCCAGCAGGCTGGAAAGGTCTTGGACACAAGATGCGGCTGTACTCATTGTTATCCCCTTGCAGGTTGGCTCGATGGCCGTTGAGCGCCCGATGCGCCTGGCGCCACCCTAGCCTCGCCGCCACCTGCGCCGCCTCGTCCAATCGGACGAGGCCGTACATTAGCGTTAGTCCGTTGAGACGATGTTCTGCGCCTGCAAACGCACAATACTGGCCATACGAAAACCCCACTCCATGAGGCCAGTCATGGCAATGCAAAACATCAGCTTCGACCCCCAGGCATTTCGTGCCGCGCTCGGCACGTTCACCACCGGGGTCACGATCATCACCACCCAGAACGAAGACGGCTCGCCCGTGGGCATCACCGCCAACAGCTTCAACTCGGTGTCACTCAACCCGCCGCTGGTACTCTGGAGTTTGTCCAAGCAAGCGCGCAGCCTTCCGGTGTTCAGCAACGGCAAGCATTGGAATGTGCATGTGCTGTCCACGGAGCAGGAGACGCTGTCGGGACGTTTCGCCACCCAGGGCGAGGACAAGTTCGCCGAGATCGAACTCGATCATGGCGTCAGCGAGGCCCCCCTGCTGCAGGATTGCACGGCTCGCTTCCAGTGCCGCACGGCGTTTCAATACGAGGGTGGTGACCACGTGATCTTCGTTGGCGAAGTGCTCGCCTTCGATCACAGCGACCGCGCGCCGCTGGCGTTCCAAAGTGGCCAATATGCCTTGGCCACGCGCAAGCCGCGCAGCGAACTGCGCCTGGCAACTACGCCGCCACCTCCGGAGTGCAGCTACACCGAGGACTTGCTTGGCTATCTGTTGGGGCGCGCGCATTACCAGGCACTCAACGCCTTGCGCCAATTGCTGAATAGTCAGCAACTGGACGAACAGACGTTTTTCGTCCTGTCGATCTTGTGTATCCGCGACAACCTGACCCTTGAGGAAATCAACACATTCGTTAACTACACCGGTCGCGAAGTGACACTGGCGAGCATGCGTTTTCTCGAGCGTCAGCGTCTGGTCGCGTTCGAGGGCTCAGCCGATTCCATCCGGTTTGTTCTCACGGCCCAAGGTCGTGAGGTTTCACTGCATCAACTGGCATTGGCCAAGGCCGTTGAAGAGGACCTCTCGGTCAAACTCGGTCCCGCTGACGCCCAAGCCTTGAAGGTCTTGCTCAAGCGTCTGATCGTCGTCAGTGACCCGGGCTTGCCTGATCTGTGGGCACCGCGGTGACAGCCCGCGCAGGATTGTTGTCACCGGTCAGTGTTGGCTGGGGCAGCCATGGCTTGCTATTGCTGCTGGCCATGGTATTTGCCGACAACTTCGTCGGACGACAAATACTCGCAGTCATGGTCGAACCGATCAAAGCGGAATTCGCAGTCGGCGACACCGCCATCGGCCTGATCTCGGGCCTGGCCTTCGCTGCAGTTTATGCACTGATGGGCCTGCCAGCGGGGCGGTTGGTGGATCGCATGCCACGTATCCGCCTGCTGGCTATGTCTTGCCTGTTGTGGTCTGTGGCGACCATGGCTTGCGGGTTGGCCGGCAGCTTCCTGGCGCTGGCCTTTGCACGGATGCTGGTTGCCGTCAGCGAATCGCCGACGACGTCGGCCTCGCTGTCCTTGATCGCTGACCTGTATCCACCACAACGACGCTCATTCGCGATCAGTTGTTTTACCGCCGCACCGACCTTTTCTTCGATCATCGGTTTAAGTATTGGCGCCTGGGTGGTGGAGCACTATGGCTGGCGCAGTGCGTTCGTTGCCCTTGGCGTGCCGGCGCTTTTGTTCAGCGCCATCCTGGCGTTTGCCGTGCGCGACCCGCAACGTGGCCGCTGGGACCTCACGCCACACTCCCATACGCAACCTGCACTACTGGGCATGCGTGCCGAAGCACGCAAACTCTGGGCATTGCCAGCCTTTCGTTGTCTTATCCTCGCGGGCGGCCTGACCACGCTCAGCTCCTATGCCATTGGCATGTGGAACACCAGCTTCCTGGTGCGCTCCCACGGCTTGTCACTGCAACACGCAGGGTTGCTCGCGGGTGTGATCTGCGGAACCTCAGCCGGGATCGGTGGTTTGTTCAGTGGCTGGTTGAGCGACCGTCTCTGCCGCCGCCATCCACACTGGCAAATTTCGATTCCAGTGGTGGGCCACCTGGCGGCCATCTGCGCGTTGGTTCCCTACTTGCTTTGGTCTGACTCCCTGCTGGTGCGTCTGGGTGATGTGCCGATTCCTGGCGCCATGCTCTGGTGCGCGCTTTATTCGTTCTTTGCCGTGTGGTGGGTTGCCCCGTCCTACAACCTCGTCACCCAATTGGTCCCCGCGGGTCGACGCGGGACCGCCATGGCGCTGCAAACGATTGTAAGCACGCTGCTCGGCGTCGGTGTCGGGCCACTGATAACCGGCTTGTTCAGCGACATGCTGCTACCGGCGTTTGGCCACGAATCACTGCGCTATGCGTTGCTGTTGGTGAACTTGCCGGTAATTTGCGCGGTTTTGTTGCTTATCCGCACCGCTCACCATGCTTCCAAAACAGACTATCGCCACGCGGAATAACTCATGCCAATCACTTCAAGACACAGCGCCCGCGACCGAGTACTTGATGCGGCAACTGAACTCTTCGCCACACATGGTTTTCAGTCTATTGGCTTGCGCGATCTGGCGAGCTACGTGGGTCTGCAAGCAGGATCGCTCTACCATCACATCGAAAACAAACAGGCTTTGTTGTTCGAACTGATCGAGTCAGCCTTATCGGACTTGTTACTGGACACCACGCGCCGAATGAAAGGAGCACGCAGCCCTGAAAAGCGCCTGTTGCGCTTCATCCAGGCCTTCGTTTCTTTCAGTTTTAACGAAAGGCACAGACTGACCCTGATGACCCGCGAGTTTTCCAACCTCAATGACGAACAACAGCAGCATATCCTCCAGCTGAAAGACAGATATTCGTCCGTTCTAAGCGCCATCATCACTGACCCACTCGGCGAGAAAAACAAACCTTCGGCAGGTACCTGCCCGACCACCAGCGCGGTCATTGTCATTCTGTTTGGACAGTCACAGTGGTATGGCACTCAAACAACCGAAGTGCAATTGACAGAAACGCTCACAAATCTTGCTACTTGCATCATTGCCAGTAGCAAGAAAACGCAAGTGACCATAACGCAGCAGCGTTGACCTATCCTGCTCCAGAGCAAGGTAAAAAACCTCAAACGTGGGAGAATCCTATCCTTACCCCATGGTTTGCCGTAGGCTCGATACCGATCCGAAGGCAAAATATGAAACCTCGCACACGGCTGTTAATTGTTTCCCAATGCGCAAACTTCTGTACCTGACATTGTCCATGGCGTTACTCGCCGCTATTACGACCTACGCCATGTGGGCCGCGGATCGTCCGGTGGGCCACTACCTCTCCGATCTTCGGATCAGTCTCGCGGTCGATCAAGGTACGCCCTCTGATCGCGGCAATCTGCTGGGCATCCAGCCCGAGCTGTTTCCCACCGACTATCAAAGCCCCGAGCGCCTGCATCGCAAACTCGCAGCCTACCTGCACTCTGCCCGGGACCAGGGTTTGTTGAACAACAAGACCATCGTCGTGCTGCCGGAGCATGTCGGCACCTGGCTGATGATCAGCGGTGAGAAGGATGAGCTGTATCAAGCCCCCACCCTCAAAGAAGCCATGAACTGGCTGGCGGTGAGCAATCCCGTCAAATTTGTCCGCGCCCTGATCAGCGCCGAAGGCGGAAGCCGACTGGACGATGCTCATCTGCGCATGAAGGCCAAGGTAATGGCCAGAGACTACCAGGCATTGTTCGGAGGACTGGCCAGGGAATTCCACGTGACGCTGGTAGCGGGTTCGATTGTATTGCCCGAACCGAGCATCATCGACGGCGCCCTGAAAATCGGCCACGGCGCGCTCTACAACACCAGTGTGGTGTTCAACAGCGAAGGCCTGCCGATGGGCCAGCCTCAGCGCCAAATGCACCCGGTGTTCGCCGGGCAGGATGGGGTCAAGGCGAATGGCGAGCATTCGCTTAACGTTGTCGACACACCGGCCGGGCGCCTGGGCGTGCTGATCGGACGTGACAGCTGGTATCCGGAAAACTACCGCAAGCTCGATGACCAGAACGTCCAGCTCGTCGCGGTTCCGGCGTTTGTCGCCGGCCGCGGCACCTGGGAACAACCGTTTCAGGGTGACCGAAATTCACCGAAGCCAACGTCAGGCGGCCTCAATGCCGCAGAACTCAGCGAAGGCCAGGCCTGGGAGCGCCTGACCCTGACCGGCCAGATGCCAGCCAGTCAGGCCGTCGCCGGCATGAGTGTGTTCCTGCGCGGTCAGTTCTGGGATCAGGGCAGCGCCGGCCATAGCTTCCTCAGCCGCAACGGCCAGCACTTTGCCGACGGCAACGCCCAAGGTGCGCGCTTGCTGAACCTCTGGCTGTAACCCATGAAACCTCAGCCGATGCGTCTTGGTGATCTGTCCGTAGGTTTTGTTCATAGCCTGGCCGACGCCGTGCGCAGCCATGGAATCGACCCGCAGCCGCTACTTGAACAGTATGGCCTCGACACGGCGCGTCTGAGCGAAGCGGGAGCGCGTCTATCGATCCCGCGCTACATGCGCTTGGGACACGCAGCCATACAACTCACCGGCAACCCGGCACTGGGCTTGCGCATGGGTCAACTCAGCCGCTTGAGCCAACTAGGGCTTGCCGGGGTCACCGCCGCCCAGGCGCCCACGGTCCGTGAGGCGGCCCGTTACCTGATTCGCTTCGAGGCCTTGTACGGTTCCAACTATCGCGGTCAATCCAGTTTTCACGAAGACGCCCGGGGCGCCTGGCTGCGTTTCTATTCGATCAGCCCCTACAACGCGTACAACCGCTTCGTCGTGGACTCGATCATTGCTGGCTGGTTGCAGCATTTATCCTGCATAAGCCCTGCCCCGCTTAGCGCAGAACGCATCGAGATAGAGTTCGAAGAACCTGAATACCGCGCAGCCTATGACGTTTTGGGTGATGGCCCGATCCAGTTTGGCAGCGAACACAATCAGCTACGGCTGAGTCTGGCAAGCCTCGCCCAGCGCAACCCCGAGCATTGCCCAAGCACCTGGCGGCATCTGCTGCAATTGTGTGAACGGGAGCTGGAACAACTGACACACACCCGCAGCCTGCGTGAACGCATCATCGCGTTGCTGGGGCCTTTGCTCAGTGGTGGCCGGGAACCCGACCTCGAAGAAGTGGCGGCACGCCTGAAGCTGCCCACCTGGACCTTGCGCCGCAAACTGGCCGAGGAAGGCACGCAGTTTCGCGCAATTCTCAACGACACCCGCCGTGACCTGGCCATGACCTACATACGCGACACCGAACTGGCGTTCGGAGAAATCGCCTACCTGCTGGGCTTTGCCTCAGCCGAAGCGTTTCAACGCGCCTTCAAACGCTGGAACGGGCAGACACCCGGCGAGTTTCGCCGCAGCCATCGCCAGTCCGTCTGACGCTTACAACTCGGTGGCGTCTTCCGCTGGTTCCAATGGGTCCAGTTCAAACGCCTGATATTCAAGCAGCTCTTCTTGATAATCGTCCATTCTTGAAGCCCCCGACGCGTATTGAAAACGCCTGAATTAATGACCAGTCCCTTGAGCATAAAGTGCCTGCGTGAAAGAAAAATGACGCAGACACGACACTCCGTCGCTACAGAATAAAACGTAGCAGCTGATCAGAAATTTATCATTGGCTTTTTTGCGGCAGGCCTCAGAACAGTGGCCTGGCTTGATACGGGTCAATCTTTCCAGCAATCACAGGACCGGGTCATCCGAACCGGTCCTGTAACGTCACGCTCACTGGCTGGAAGCAGGCATCACCGGAATGGGTTCACTCGGCGGCGGCATGTCGCTCGGGTTCGAGACTGGCGTGATGGTTTCTGTGGACGGGGCAGGCTCAACACGCTCGACCGGCGTTATCGGCGCTGCTTCAGCGGGCGGGGCCACCGTTTCAGAGGCTGCTGGCGTCGCTTCAACCGGCGCAGGTGCAGCGGGAGCCGGCTCGGCAACAGGAGCCGCCGGTGCGGGTGCCAGCGGAGCCGGTGTTGCCTTGGCCTCAGGCATGCCCAAGGGATCGGTTTTCGGTTGTTCGGGAATGTGCGCGGCCTTCTTGGCTTCCGGCGGCAGGAACAGCTCAACCAACGCAAAGAAGCGCTCGTAGAACTTGGCGGAAGATACGGTTTCGCTGGCGACCTTGACCATCGAATCGTCCGACGAGCCAATCGGCATCGACACCGAGCCCAGCACACCCACGCCCAAGCTCGCGGAGTTGTTGGTCTTCTTCAGCGCATAACGGTCCTGCAACGCATTGGCGAACATGGTGGCGTGATGCCCTTTGCTGCCGTCATCCGCGCACACCACGCTGAAGCTGATCTCCATGTGATTCTCGCCGGTCTGCTGGAAGCTCTTGTGCCCGCTGATCAGCTTCGGATCATTGCTGGTGATGATGTAGCCCTGGCTGAGCAACGCGCGACGAGCGGCTTCGCAGGTCTGCACATCAGTCACCGGATAGTTGCGCGAAAACGTTCCGGAATCGTCGAAGTTCTCATGCTCGTAGATAGCGGCCTTGTCCGAGGAACAACCGGCCACCGCGGCCAGCATCGCCACCAGCCCGGCAACACGCATGGGAAATGATTTAAACATTGAACATCCTGAGGAAAACGGTTCGGGGCATATTGTGCAACAGATCGATGCATAGCGGAGCATCGATCGTGTCTTAAAAGAGTTACAGGTGGATTGACCCCGTTTACGATGAAACGTCACCCCGCTAAATGACATACGGCCAAACAAAAAACCCCGACCTATTGGGCCGGGGTTCTCTGTGCAACGCAAAACTCAGTCAGGCATCAGAACCGCTTGATGTCCGCCTCGCTTTCGAGCTGCTTGCGGTAAGCCGCAAAGTCTTGCTGGCCGATGCGAGAAGCGAGGTAGCGACGATACTGCGCTTTCTCTTCCTCTGTCGGCGCTGCCGCTTCGTTCACGCCATTGAGGCGCACGATCATCAAGCTGCCGTCAGCCAGCGTCACGCTGGTGAAGGTCGGCTTGTCTTTGGCAGCAGGCTTCGGCATACGGAACAGCGCCTGCAACACAGCCGGGTCAACCCCTTCCTGAGCGCGGGTCGCCGCTTCCGTGACTTTCCAGTTCTGACCATCGACCGCCTGGTTGAGCGGCGTCTTGCCCTCACGCAGGCTGACGATCAACTGCTCAGCCTTGGTCTTGGCAGCAGCACTTGCGTGCTCCTTGGTCAGTTGCACACGGATGCTGGCAGAGACGTTTTCCAGCGGCAACTGCGAAGGCTTCAGGTGCTCCTTGGCGCGCAGCACGATCACGGTTTCCGGATCGAGCTCAATCGCGGTGCTGTTGGCGCCCTCCTCCAGAACTTCCTGGCTGAAGGCTGCGGTGATCACGGCACGGTTAGCCGCAATGCCTTCGCCGCCTTCACGACCGAACGGCGCGGAAGTGTGAACGGTCAGCTTCAGGTCCTGTGCAGGCTGGGCCAGGTCGGACGCTTCGAAGGCGGCGTCTTCCAGCTGTTTGCTCGCTTCAACGAAACGCTGCTCGACCTGCTGGGTTTTCAGCGCTCGGGTCAGCTTGTCTTTCAGGCTGGCAAACGTTGGCACTTCAGGCGCTTCGACACCCAGCAGCTTGATCAGGTGGAAACCGTAGTCGGTGCGAACCGGCTCGGACACCTGATCCTTGGTCAACGAATACAAGGCTTTTTCGAACACAGGATCGTAAACGCCAGGACCGGCAAAACCCAGGTCACCGCCGTTGTTAGCCGAACCCGGATCCTGGGAGAATTCCTTGGCCAGCGCCTCGAACTTCTCACCTTTGGCCAGACGCGCCTGGATCTCGTCGATCTTGGCCTTGGCTTGCGCCTCGGTCATCTTGTCGTTCACTTCGATCAGAATGTGCGCAGCCCGACGTTGTTCGGACAGGTTCGCGGTTTCTTTCTGATAAGCCGCTTGCAGGTCTTCGTCGCTGACGCTGACCTGATCAAAGAAGGACGCCTTCTTCAACTCGAGGTAATCGATGACTACCTGATCCGGCGTCATGAATTCCTTGGCGTGCTCGTCGTAGTAGGCCTTGACCTCATCGTCGGTCAGCTTTACTGCCGCTGGGTCCGCCTTGATGTTCAGCGAGGCGAAATCGCGGGTCTGTTTTTCCAGACGGGCAAAAGCCAGTACCTGCGCGTCGGTGACGAAACCGCTACCGGCCAGGCCTGCACGCAGCTGGCCAATCAGCATTTCCTGAGCCAGCATCTGGCGGAATTGCATGCGGCTGTAACCAAGCTGACGAATCACCTGATCGAAACGCTCGGAGTTGAACTTGCCATCCACCTGAAACTCAGGGGTTTGCAGCATGACCTGATCCAGAGCCGCTTCGGAAAAAGCGAACTTCGAGTTTTCTGCGCCTTGCAGCAACAGTTTGCGATCGATCAGGCCCTTGAGAGCCGAATCGCGCAGCATTTTCTCGTCAAGCAAGGAAGCGTCGAAATCTTTGCCCAGCTGTTGCATGAGCTGGCGGCGTTGCATATCGACCGCCTGGCTCAGCTCGTTCTGGCTGATTTCTTCACCATTGACCTTCGCCGCTTCATTCGTGTTCGTCGTGGCTTGAAAAATGGCATCGACACCAGTCAAAGCCATCAGTGCAACGATGACCCCGATAATGGTCTTGGCAATCCAGCCTTGTGAATTGTCCCTGATATTCTGCAGCATGCGTCCCCCAGAAACGGTTGAACTTCAAAATTAGGCAACCGTGGAGCGTGGGTAGAATCCGGATAGAAGAAAGGCGCATCCGAGGATGCGCCTTCTCGTAACTGGCGGAGCGGATCGAGGGCGGCTTGAACTCATGGCCCTCGGCGTCTGTAGCCGGCGACCTGCCGTCTGGACTGCCGCTCCGCTGCCAAGTCAGGCATGACCCCGACCCGGATGGGTAAAAACCTGAATCGAACTTAGTTGACAGCTTCTTTCAGTGCTTTACCGGCTTTGAAACCTGGTTTTTTGGCTGCTGCGATTTCCAGCGTCTTACCGGTCTGTGGGTTACGACCAATGCGAGCTGGACGATCAGTTACGGAGAAAGTACCGAAACCAACCAGAACAACAGAGTCACCAGCCTTGAGAGCGCCAGTGACGGATTCGATTACAGCGTCCAGCGCACGGCCAGCAGCAGCTTTCGGGATATCAGCGGATGCAGCGATAGCATCAATCAGTTCCGACTTGTTCACTCTAAGTCCCCTTATATCTATTTGAGTATGATTCTAAGTTTTTTTGGTGAAAGCAAAACGAGTGCTGAATGGCCTACAGACACTTAAGAGCCGCTTTATAACAAGGGCTCTAAAAAACTGTCAAGGAAGCCCCCCAGGCAAATACGTACTAATGCGTGCTAATTCTTTCCTTGGAATCCGCGTCGCGTTTCTCATCCTTCGCGACTATCTCCGGAGCCACATCCGGCAAGGGCTCCGGCGCGTATTGCAGCGCAATTTGCAGGACCTCGTCAATCCATTTAACCGGTTTAATCTGTAGATCCTGCTTGATATTGTCCGGAATCTCTTTGAGATCACGCACGTTCTCTTCAGGAATGATCACAGTCTTGATTCCGCCACGGTGAGCGGCCAGCAGTTTTTCTTTCAAACCGCCAATCGCCAGCACCTGACCACGCAAGGTGATTTCGCCGGTCATGGCGACATCGGCGCGAACCGGAATGCCGGTCAACGCCGACACCAGGGCCGTGCACATGCCCACGCCCGCGCTCGGGCCGTCCTTCGGAGTCGCCCCTTCCGGCATGTGGATATGCGTGTCGCGCTTCTCATGGAAGTCCACAGGAATCCCCAGGCTCTTCGCCCGGCTACGGACAACGGTCAAGGCAGCCGTGATCGATTCGACCATGACGTCACCCAGGGAGCCGGTCTTGATCAATTGGCCCTTGCCGGGAACGACTGCGGCCTCGATGGTCAGCAGTTCGCCGCCCACTTGCGTCCACGCCAGGCCAGTCACCTGACCGATCTGATCCTGCTGCTCAGCCAGGCCGTAGCGGAATTTACGCACGCCCAGGAAGTGTTCCAGCATGTCGGCCGTGACCTTCACCGAGAAGCGTTTTTCCAACGCATGCTCTTTGACGGTTTTGCGGCAAACCTTGGCGATCTGGCGCTCCAGCCCCCGTACACCGGCTTCGCGGGTGTAGTAGCGGATGATGTCGCGAATCGCGTCGGCGTCGAATTCCAGCTCGCCTTTCTTCAAGCCGTTGGCAGTAATCTGCTTCGGCGAAAGGTATTTGACGGCGATGTTGATCTTCTCGTCTTCCGTGTAGCCCGGCAGACGAATCACTTCCATCCGGTCCAGCAGCGCCGGCGGAATGTTCATGGAGTTCGAGGTGCAAAGGAACATCACATCGGACAGGTCGTAATCGACTTCCAGATAGTGATCGTTGAAGTTGTGGTTCTGCTCCGGATCGAGCACTTCCAGCAACGCCGACGCTGGATCGCCACGCATGTCGCTGCCCATTTTGTCGATTTCATCGAGCAGGAACAGCGGGTTGCGAACGCCCACTTTTGTCATCTTTTGAATCAATCTACCTGGCATCGAACCGATGTAAGTACGGCGATGACCACGAATTTCAGCCTCGTCACGCACACCGCCAAGGGCCATGCGCACGAATTTGCGGTTGGTGGCGTGGGCAATCGACTCCGCCAGAGAAGTTTTACCCACCCCCGGAGGACCGACCAGGCACAACACAGGACCGCGAATTTTCTTCACGCGTTTTTGCACGGCGAGGTATTCGAGGATGCGTTCTTTGACTTCTTCCAGGCCATAGTGGTCCGCGTCGAGGATGTCCTCTGCACGCGCCAGGTCCAGACGGACTTTGCTCTGGGCCTTCCACGGCACCTGAACCAGCCAGTCGATGTACGAGCGCACCACGGTGGCTTCGGCGGACATTGGCGACATTTGCTTGAGCTTGTTCAGCTCGGCCGTTGCCTTGGCCAGCGCGTCTTTCGGCAGGCCAGCGGCATCGATGCGCTTTTTCAGCTCCTCGACTTCGTTGTGACCTTCCTCGCTGTCGCCGAGCTCTTTCTGAATAGCCTTCATCTGCTCGTTCAGGTAGTACTCGCGCTGACTGCGCTCCATTTGTTTTTTGACACGACCGCGAATGCGCTTTTCGACTTGCAGCAGGTCGATCTCGGCATCCAGCAACGCCAGGACGTGCTCGACCCGGGCCGACAAATCGATGATTTCGAGAATTTCCTGCTTCTGTTCGATCTTCAGGGCCATGTGCGCAGCCATGGTGTCCACCAGGCGACCTGGTTCGTCGATGCTGTTGAGCGACGACAGGACTTCAGCCGGGACTTTCTTGCCCAGTTGCACATATTGTTCGAATTGAGACAGCAGGCTGCGAACGAACACTTCCGACTCGCGCTCAGGCGCGTCGACTTCGTCGATCAGGGAGACTTCGGCGCGGCAGTGGCCATCCACTTCGATGAAACGCTCTACAGCGCCCCGCTGCTCACCTTCGACCAGAACCTTGACCGTGCCGTCAGGCAGTTTCAGCAGCTGCAGAACGGTGGCAATGGTGCCGACGCGATAAAGGGCATCTTCACCGGGATCATCGTCAGCCGGGTTTCTCTGGGCCAGCAGAAGAATCTGCTTGTCGCCCGTCATCGCGGCCTCGAGGGCTTCGATGGATTTCTCGCGCCCCACGAACAGCGGGATAACCATGTGCGGATAAACCACGACATCACGCAATGGCAGGAGAGGCAATTCGATGGTTGTCTTCATGATTTCGCCTCTACGGCGGCCATAAGGCCGTAAACAGATGGAAGTAAGCTTGAAACCAAGATGGGGGCTGCTTTGGAAAAAAACAAGCTGATAAAAGTACCAGTTAAAAGAATGCTGCCTGCGGTGGCCCGGGCACGACCGAAAAAGCCGCCTGTCAGGCCGCGATCACAGGCAAAGCCGGCCCCATACGGGGCCCACAATAGCAAAGGGGCCCGAAGGCCCCTTCTTTATTTCAGCTGCGTGACGCTTAAGCGTCTGGCGCGGCCTTGGCAGTCGGCTCACTGTTTTCGTAGATATACAGTGGCTTGGATTTGCCTTCAATTACGCTTTCATCGATCACTACTTTGCTCACCTCGGACTGCGAGGGGATCTCATACATAGTGTCGAGCAATACACCTTCGAGAATCGAGCGCAGGCCACGGGCACCGGTTTTGCGTTCCAGGGCACGTTTGGCGACCGACTTGAGAGCGTCGGAACGGAACTCCAGATCAACGCCTTCCATCTCGAACAGCTTGGCATACTGCTTGGTCAGAGCATTCTTCGGCTCGGTGAGGATCTGCATCAGCGCAGCCTCGTCAAGCTCGTCCAGCGTTGCAAGAACCGGCAGACGACCAACGAATTCAGGGATCAGACCGAACTTGACCAGATCGTCAGGCTCGACTTCACGCAGGGACTCACCAACCTTCTTGCCTTCTTCCTTGCTGCGCACTTCTGCGTTGAAACCGATGCCACCCTTGGTGGAACGGTTTTGAATGACTTTCTCAAGACCAGAGAACGCACCGCCGCAGATGAACAGGATATTACGGGTGTCGACCTGCAGGAATTCCTGCTGCGGATGCTTGCGGCCACCTTGAGGCGGTACGGAAGCGACCGTGCCTTCGATCAACTTGAGCAAGGCCTGCTGCACGCCCTCACCGGAAACGTCCCGGGTGATCGACGGGTTGTCAGACTTGCGGGAAATCTTGTCGATTTCGTCGATGTAGACAATACCCATCTGGGCTTTTTCTACGTCGTAATCGCACTTCTGCAGCAGTTTCTGAATGATGTTCTCGACATCTTCACCCACGTAACCCGCCTCGGTGAGGGTGGTTGCGTCGGCGATGGTGAACGGAACGTTCAGCAAACGGGCCAGTGTTTCGGCAAGCAGGGTCTTACCCGAGCCTGTCGGGCCGATCAGCAAAATGTTGCTTTTGCCGAGTTCGACGTCGTCATTCTTTTTGTCACGCTGGTTCAGGCGCTTGTAGTGGTTGTACACCGCTACGGCCAGAACCTTTTTTGCACGCTCCTGACCAATCACGTACTGATCAAGGATGCCGCTGATTTCTTTAGGCGAAGGCAATTTATGCGCGCTGCTTTCGGCCTGGGCTTCCTGCACCTCCTCACGGATGATGTCGTTGCACAGGTCGACGCACTCGTCGCAGATAAAGACCGAGGGGCCGGCAATCAATTTGCGCACTTCATGCTGGCTTTTGCCACAGAAGGAGCAATAGAGCAGCTTGCCGTTGTCCTCGCCGTTGCGGGTGTCAGTCATTCGTTCGATCCAAATCCGATAGGCTTGCAACACAAGATGAAGGCTATTGCGGGCTTTTTCAAGCCCGCTGGTGATCGGACCCGCCGACCAACCTTATTTTGAGCTGCTTAATTTAAGCGGGGCGCTGGGTGATGACTTCATCGATCAGCCCATACTCACGCGCGGCTTCTGCACTCATGAAGTTATCGCGGTTGGTATCGCGCTCGATTTCTTCAAGCGTACGGCCGCTGTGTTTGGCCATCAGCGTGTTGAGACGCTCACGAATGAAGAGGATTTCCTTGGCATGGATTTCGATATCCGATGCCTGCCCCTGGAAGCCGCCCAGTGGCTGGTGAATCATCACACGCGAGTTAGGCAGGCAGAAACGCTTGCCAGGAGCACCGGCCGTCAGCAGGAACGCGCCCATGCTGCACGCCTGACCGATACAGGTGGTCGACACGTTAGGCTTGATGAACTGCATGGTGTCGTAGATCGACATACCCGCCGTCACCGAACCGCCCGGGGAGTTGATATAGAGATGGATGTCCTTGTCCGGGTTTTCCGCTTCAAGGAACAGCAGCTGCGCACAGATCAGGTTGGCCATGTAGTCCTCTACCGGACCAACCAGAAAGATCACTCGCTCCTTGAGGAGACGCGAGTAGATGTCATAGGCGCGCTCGCCACGAGCGGACTGCTCGACAACCATCGGGACCAGGCCGCCTGCGGCCTGGATATCAGAGTTCTGCTGAATATACGAATTACGGAACATGCTCTGCAGTCACTCCCAAATAGTTATGTCTTGAATACGCATAAGCCAGCTCGAGAGCTGGCTTATGGTGTGTGCTTCTTACCGCAAGAAAGATCAGTCGGCTTGTGGTGCTTCTACCGGCTTGACTGCTTCTTCGTAAGAGACCGACTTGTCGGTCACGCTAGCTTTCTGCAGAACAGTATCCACAACTTGCTCTTCCAGCACAACAGAACGAACTTCGTTCAGCTGCTGGTCGTTCTTGTAGTACCAGGACACAACTTGCTCAGGCTCTTGGTAGGCCGAAGCCATTTCCTGAATCATCTCGCGAACGCGGGCTTCGTCAGGCTTGAGGTCGAATTGCTTGACCACTTCAGCCACGATCAGACCCAGCACTACGCGGCGCTTGGCTTGCTCTTCGAACAGCTCGGCCGGCAGTTGGTCAGGCTTGATGTTGCCGCCGAACTGCTGAACAGCCTGCACGCGCAGACGGTCAACTTCGTTGGACAGCAGAGCCTTTGGCACTTCGATCGGGTTGGTGGCCAGCAGACCGTCCATTACCTGATTCTTGACCTTGGATTTGATCGCCTGACGCAGCTCGCGCTCCATGTTCTTGCGAACTTCGGTGCGGAAGCCTTCCAGGCCGGTTTCCTTGATGCCGAATTGAGCGAAGAATTCTTCGTTCAGCTCAGGCAGCTTAGGCTCGGAAACGGTGTTCACGGTTACGGTGAACTCGGCGGTTTTGCCAGCCAGGTCGAGGTTCTGGTAGTCCTCTGGGAAAGTCAGGTTCAGAACGCGTTCTTCACCAGCTTTAGCGCCAACCAGGCCTTCTTCGAAGCCAGGGATCATGCGGCCGGAACCCAGCACCAGCTGAGTGCCCTTGGCGGAACCACCGGCGAACACTTCACCGTCAACCTTGCCGACGAAATCGATGTTCAGCTGGTCTTCGTTCTGGGCAGCGCGATCGGCCACTTCGAAACGGGTGTTCTGCTTGCGCAGGACGTCCAGCATCTTGTCCAGATCGGCGTCAGTCACTTCGGCGCTCAGGCGCTCGACAGTGATGCCTTCGAAACCGGCAACGGTGAACTCAGGGAACACTTCGAATACGGCTACGTATTCCAGGTCCTTGCCAGCTTCCAGGGATTTTGGCTCGATCGACGGCGAACCAGCCGGGTTCAGCTTCTGCTCAACCACAGCTTCGTAGAAAGAAGACTGGATCACGTCGCCTACAGCTTCCTGACGAGCGTCAGCACCGAAACGGCGCTTGATTTCGCTCATTGGCACTTTGCCTGGACGGAAGCCAGCAATCTTGGCCTTTTGGGCGGTCTGCTGCAGACGCTTGTTGACCTGAGTCTCGATGCGCTCAGCCGGCACGGTGACGCTCATGCGGCGCTCAAGAGCAGTAGTATTTTCAACAGAAACTTGCATGGATATTCCTCGTTGCACAGACGTTAGCCGGCCGTTTCCGACCCCAGAATCAAGGGCATGCATTCTAGTGGGTCAAACTCAAGAAGTCACCCTACTGAAAACGGGTAAAAACGCAGCAGGCAATTTATAGGTGCGAATGCACGAATGCACCTCGCCCCGATGGCAATTACAGCCAATCACGCCAGGGCTCTGCGCCACCCCTTCTATATATAGAAGAGACTGCCAATCATCTCCCTGACAGCCGATCTTGCAAGCAAGGCCGGCGGGCAGCGCGGCATCATCGAGAAACATAAATACGACGAAACGCCCCGCCGCTGCGACTCAGAACCTGCAGCCACTAAAACAAAAAAGGCGCCAGACTGTTAAATCTGGCGCCTTTCGGAATATGGGGTGGACGATGGGGATCGAACCCACGACAACGGGAGTCACAATCCCGTGCTCTACCAACTGAGCTACGCCCACCATATTGCATTACAAAGAATGAACGACTTCCTTGTGAAACCCCATTCATGCCAACCGACATGAGCGAAGCTTTATTTGGTGCGGATGAAGAGACTCGAACTCTTACGCCTCGCGGCGCTGGAACCTAAATCCAGTGTGTCTACCAATTCCACCACATCCGCGGATTGAAGCTTTTAAAGCAAAGGCGCCAGACTGTTAATCTGGCGCCTTTCGAAATATGGGGTGGACGATGGGGATCGAACCCACGACAACGGGAGTCACAATCCCGTGCTCTACCAACTGAGCTACGCCCACCATATCGCGTTACTTGTGCCAAAGCTGCCTAATGGCGCACCCGGCAGGACTCGAACCTGCGACCATCCGCTTAGAAGGCGGATGCTCTATCCAGCTGAGCTACGGGCGCCTTGTTAGCTGTAACCTTGAAGGACTACAAACTAAGTGCTTTTCGGTCTTGCAGAACTGTGATTCCGCTCGACCTTCTCAACCAGTGCTAGGCTGTGCCCGACAAGTGCGACGAATAGTATAGAGCGCCCCGGAGGTCGTCAAATCCTTTTTATAAAAAATTCATTTAATTAAAGGGGTTAGAGGAATTTGCAGACCAAGCGCCTTTGCCCTCACCTCATGACATGCGAGAATGCGTTCTCTTTTTTTCCCCTCTCGATGGTTAATCACGCGCAATGACTGCACAACTTATCGACGGCAAATCGATCGCCGCCAGCCTGCGCCAGCAGATCGCCCTACGCGTCACCGAGCGTCGCCAGCAAGGCCTGCGCACACCGGGCCTCGCGGTGATCCTGGTCGGCAGCGATCCTGCCTCTCAGGTTTATGTCTCGCACAAGCGTAAAGACTGTGAAGAGGTCGGCTTCCTTTCTCAAGCTTATGACCTGCCTTCCGAAACCACTCAAGAAGCGCTGACCGATCTGATCGATCGTTTGAACGACGACCCGGCGATCGACGGCGTTCTCCTTCAGCTTCCACTCCCAGAGCATCTGGACGCCTCCAAATTGCTGGAGCGCATTCGTCCAGACAAGGACGTCGACGGCTTCCATCCTTATAACGTCGGTCGCCTGGCCCAGCGCATTCCACTGCTGCGTCCTTGCACCCCTAAAGGCATCATGACCTTGCTGGAAAGCACCGGTGCCGATTTGTACGGGATGAATGCAGTCGTTGTCGGCGCATCCAACATTGTTGGTCGTCCGATGGCGATGGAGCTGTTGCTGGCCGGTTGCACCGTGACCGTCACCCACCGCTTCACCAAGGATCTGGCCGGCCACGTGGGTCGCGCCGATCTGGTCGTGGTCGCGGCCGGCAAACCGGGCCTGGTCAAGGGTGAGTGGATCAAGGAAGGCGCGATCGTGATCGACGTCGGCATCAACCGTCAGGAAGACGGCAAGCTGGTGGGCGATGTGATCTACGAAACCGCCCTGCCCCGCGCAGGCTGGATCACGCCGGTGCCGGGCGGCGTTGGCCCGATGACCCGCGCCTGCCTGCTGGAAAACACGCTGTACGCAGCTGAAACACTGCACAGCTGAGTTGCAGATTGGCATGAAGAGAACCCCGCCCATCGCGGGGTTTTTTTTGCCTGAAAAAAAAGATCGACCATCCGCCGGAAAATGACGTTTTTTTCATGTTTCCAAGGACTTTCACCTGTTAGTTGAACAACCATCGACAGTTATTCAGCCATACTCCAGAATGTCGCGCTTTTGAGAAATAGCCCGTTACAAACGGCTTATCAACACCTTATGAGTCTGCCAGCGTGAAAATCCGCCTCTCTATCCTGAGCCTATTGTTTGCCGTTACAGGGATTCTCATCACGCCAATCGCCAGCGCTGGCGAAACGACCGCGGCGCCGCGGGACAACACACGACTCAAGCTCGCGTCCGGCAGCACTTTGCTGGTGGATTTACAGACCAACAAAGTCATCTATGCCAATAACCCGGACGTGGTGGTACCCATCGCTTCCGTCAGCAAGTTGATGACCGGTCTGGTGGTGGTCGAAGCCCGCCAAAATATGGACGAGTACATCAACATCAACATCAGTGACACCCCGGAAATGAAGGGCGTGTTTTCCCGGGTCAAGCTCAACAGCGAGATGCCACGCCGGGAAATGTTGCTGATTGCGCTGATGTCTTCGGAGAACCGTGCCGCCGCGAGCCTGGCCCACCACTATCCGGGCGGCTACGTAGCGTTTATTGCCGCCATGAACGCCAAGGCAAGGGCACTGGGCATGACCAGCACGCACTTTGTCGAACCGACCGGCCTGTCACCGCGCAACGTGTCCACCGCGCGCGACCTGAGCAAGCTATTGGTCGCCGCGCACAAGCACCCCTTGCTGACAGAGCTGAGCACCACCAAACAAAAAACCGTGTCGTTCCGCAAACCCAATTACAGCCTGGGTTTTCGCAACACCGATCACCTGGTCAACAAGCCGAACTGGAACATCGAACTGACCAAGACCGGTTTTACCAACGCTGCTGGTCACTGCCTGGTGCTGGTGACCCATATGGCTAACCGCCCGGTTGCGCTGGTCATTCTTGACGCATACGGCAAGTACACCCACTTCGCCGATGCCACGCGCATTCGCAAATGGGTCGAAACCGGCAACAGCGCGACGGTGCCGTCCGTAGCGTTGCAGTACAAATCGGACAAAAACCTCAAGCAACGCCAGAGCGGCGTGGTTGAAGCCTCGAAGTAACAACGCGACACGAACCTGTGGTGAGGGAGCCTGCTCCCGCTGGGCTGCGAAGCGGCCCCATGGGACAGCTACGCTGTCCAGCAGAAGCAGGCTCCCTCGCCACAGTTTTTTCTAGCGATTAATCATTAGGCAGCGGCATCTGGTCATCATCCGGAATGCCGTCGCCAGTGCTCGGATCTCGCCATCCCTTTGGATGCTCAGTCGGCACCACCGTTGGCCGCACCAGCGGATCGCGTAACGGGCTGTTCGGGTCCATCACCGGGTCAGGGTCTTGCTCGGGAGTGGTAGGAACCGTTTCCGGACGCTTGTCATCGAAACTCGAATCGGTAGACATACACACCTCCATCAAGTCCGTGGTTTCAGATCGCCAAGGGGATCGTAGGGCTTCGCCGGAACCTTGGAGTTGTCGCCCGGTTTTATATCCCGCGGCGCTTTGGCCGGACCTGTGGGATCGACTTGAGGATCAGCCAGATCCGGAGAGTCGGGGTCGAAACCAAGTTCATCCCCGGAAGACTGTTCAGACGAGTGTGGGCCCTCGGGCGTAGTGGAATGAGCCATGGGCGCCTCCTGATCGTATGGCCCGAAACAATTCGGGCCTGTACAGATCAGAGGTTGTTAACGGGCGCAGGTGCCCGGCAGGTGACGAACGGAGTTACTGTCCGGCCAAGGCTTGTTTAGCTTTGGCGGCTGCCTGTTCCTGACCGGCCTGGGCCAGGTCGTTCGCGGCCTTGAGCCAGCGCTGTTGATCGACCTGGGCCGGGATTTGCGTCGGGCTCTGGATCAAGACCGCCCAACCGCCAGCGTCCTTGAACGCTGATTCGAACGAGCTGAAGCTCATCCGCGTGTTTCGATTCATGCCGGCCCGCAGCAGGACGGTCTGTTTCTGGCGATTGTATCCGGAAAGAATCGCGTAACGAGGCTCGGTCCACATCACAGAGCCTTCCGTGAAGCGCACCATCACCGGATAACCGGCCGCCACCTGGGTCAACAAGGCGGGCAGATTACTGTCGAGTGGATAAACAACCATTCCATATTCACGGGCAAGGTTTTGCATGTTCTGTTGCAGCTGCGCTTCTGCGCCCGGCAAATGCAAAGGCTTATCGAGCAGGCCCGGCGTGATCACGATCCCCTGCTGGGACAACATGCTCGCCAGCACTTGCGGCCCACTCTGGTTCGCGACGCCTTTGTAGAAACGACCACTGAGCTCGACACGCTCCGGCAGGCGTTTGACCTGCGGATCAACGCTCCCCGCACAACCCGCCAGGCTGGCCACGATCAGCGCCACCGATAGCGTTCGAGAAATCACTCGCACCATCATCACTCTCTTATTCAGTTGCCAGGCAATCCCATTCCCGGCTTGGCCGACGATCATAGGGGGCGGCGCGGCGTCGGTATAGCCTTAAACGGTAGTTGAGTGTATTGGATAGAGCGAACTGGTTGGTGGTAGCCGACCTTTGGTCAATAGCCTGAAATACAGCAACGGCTAGACTGTGTTCTAAAGAGCAGAAGCACAGCGAGTGCGCCCGCAGCAGGGCAAAGAGGAGGCACAGATGAGCCTGGCAATGACCATCGTGATGTTGATTTCCGGTTGGCTGGCCGTCGCCGCCGCCATGTTATGGGGGGTTCTGCGAGTTACCCGCCGCCACCATCACCACCCTGTTCAGCCAGCGCCGCTGGCGAAAAACGAAGAATCGCCGGTTTCACACGCCAGCGCACACTGACGATTTTTTAACGGGACACAAACAAAAACGGCCGCCTGTACTCCCTTGGAGTCCAGGCGGCCGTTTCATTTAGCGAGGATCAGGCTTCAGCAGCCAAGCGCTGATGCCGGTTGCGACGCAGTATGTTCAGCACCTCGACTGTCGCCGAGAATGCCATCGCCGCATAGACGTAACCTTTCGGTACGTGGGCCCCGAAGCCTTCGGCGATCAGCGTCATACCGATCATGATCAGGAAGCCCAGGGCCAACATCACCACGGTCGGGTTGTCGTTGATGAACTTGGCCAGCGGATCAGCCGCGAACAACATCACCAGCACCGACACCACCACTGCGATGACCATGATCGGCAAATGCTCGGTCATGCCGACAGCGGTAATAATGCTGTCGATGGAGAACACCATGTCCAGCATCAGGATCTGACCGATCGCCGCAGCAAAACCCAGGGTCACGGTCGATGTCGCCGACTTCGGATCTTCTGGCGCCGGGTCCATGCTGTGATGGATCTCGGAGGTTGCCTTCCACAACAGGAACAGGCCACCGGCAATCAGGATCATGTCCTTCCAGGAGAGCGCATGGCCGAGTATCTCGATCACCGGCGCGGTCAACTGGACGATGAAGGCGATGGTGCTCAGCAAGCCCAGGCGCAGGATCAATGCCATGCCGATACCGATACGGCGTGCCTTCTGCCGATTTTTCAGGGGCAGTTTGTTGGTCAGGATCGAGATGAAGATCAGGTTATCGATGCCAAGCACGATTTCCATCACGATCAGCGTCGACAAAGCGACCCAGGCAGCGGGGCTGGCGGCAAGTTGTAAAAGGTATTCCATGGGTCAGTCCTGACTCGTTGTAAGACGTTTAGATTTCCTGGGAAGAAGATTCGGTTTTTTCCGCATCTTTTTCCGTTGATTCTTTCTTGCTGATCAAACTGCCCGTGGCATCGCTGAGCGCTTGCTCGGCGGCTTTGTGGGTATCGTCAATCGCCTGTTTGGCGCTTTCGGCAGCCTTGCCCATCAATTGTTGAGCGCTTTTCTCGGCCTGGTCGCAACCGGCCAGTACCAGTAAAGACGTAATCAGCAGTGCCGTGGCTTTAACCTTCATGATGTTTTCCTCGATAGAACAAACGAGGCCGAAACGATGGCCCGTTAATAGCGATGCATTCTAGGGGGACAAACACTTCAGGAAAATTCGTATTTTTAGCGGCTATACTTCGGTTTTTACGAATCCAGCGAGCAATCGCTGTATGTAGGGGGAACTCAGCCATGCTCAACTATCGGCAACTGCATTACTTCTGGGTGGTGGCCAAAACCGGCAGCATCGTGCGCGCCTGTGAACAGCTGAACCTCACGCCGCAAACGATCAGCGGGCAGATTTCACTGCTGGAACAGACCTATGGCATCGAGTTGTTTCGCCGGGTTGGTCGGCAACTGGAACTCACCGAGGCCGGTCGGCAGACCCTGCCCTACGCCGAACAAATGTTTCAGCTGGGGGGCGAACTGGAGTTGATGTTGCGCGCCCAACCCAATGAACAGCAAATCCTGTTTCGCGTTGGCGTCGCCGACGTTGTCCCCAAATCCATCGTTTATCGCCTGATCGCACCGACCATGGAACTGAGCGAGCCGCTGCGTATCACCTGCCGCGAAGACAAACTGGAGCGCCTGCTCGCCGACCTGGCGATCCAGCGCCTGGACCTGGTGATTTCCGACAGCCCGATGCCGTCGCACCTGGACATCAAGGGTTATAGCCAGAAGCTGGGGGAATGCGGGATCAGCTTTTTCGCCACTCCGGAACTCGCCGCCCGTTACGGCGAAGATTTCCCGCGTAACCTGCACGGTGCGCCGTTGTTGATCCCCGGTCCGGAAACCGTGGTGCGCAGCCGTTTGCAGCGTTGGTTCGCCGAGCAGCAGATCCAGCCGCAGATTGTCGGTGAGTTCGACGACAGCGCCTTGATGCAGGCCTTCGGCCAATCCGGCAGCGGGATTTTCATTGGCCCGAGCGTGATTGCCGATGAAGTGAAACGCCAATGCGGCGTGGCGGTGATTGGCCAGACCGACGCGGTGACGGAGTCGTTCTACGCCATTTCGGTCGAACGCAAGGTCAAGCACCCCGGCATCGTCGCCATTACCGAAGGTGCCCGACGCCAGTTGTTTACCGAGTTGTGACGTTTCAGGCACAGACTTCGCGAGCTTTGAACGACATCAGCGCAATTGCCAGCAGGATCGAGGCGAGGATAAAACCGGCCGCCGCGAAGCCAAGACCTTGCAGGCCAACGCTGTCGATCACCCGCCCGCCGATCATGGCGCCCAGGCCGATGCCGAAGTTGGCCCCGGCAATGTTCAAGGACGCGGCGAATGCCGGCGCTTCCGGCGCGACTTTCATCAAGCGCACATGGCTGACCAAGAACAGCGCGGCCTGAGTCACGCCCCAGATGCCCATGGCCGCCGCCAGCCCGACGGGCGAATGAATGTTCGGCACCAGCGCCACCAGGCCGGCGATCATGAACGCGCAGAACATCATCGATGCCACCAGCGGGTGACGATCCACCGCGCGACCGCCCAACGAGTTGCCGATCAGCCCGACCGCACCGAAGCCCATCAGGCACCAGCCAACCACCGTGCCATTGAAACCGGCGAGCCGCTCAAGAATATCCGCCAGATAGGTGTACGCGGTGAACATGCCGCTGAACACCACGACCGATAGCAAGATGTGCCCGAGTATCAGCGGGCTGCGCAGGATGCTGAATTGCGAGCGAAAGCTCGCCTGATGCTGGTGCAAGTTGGTTTTCGGCAAATAGATAAACAGCAGCAACGCCTTGGCGAAAGCGATGACCGCCAGAATGCCGAACGCACTGCGCCAGCCGAATGCATCCGAAATCAGCGTGCCCACCGGAATGCCGAACACCGTGGCGCAGACGATGCCGAAGCCGATCTTGGCAACGGCGCGCCCGGCATAGTCCGGCCCAACGATGTCCACCGCCGTCTCGCTGGCCAAGGCCCAGAACACTGGCAGCCCCAGCGCCGGGACCAATCGGGCAAACGCCATCACCCAGATATTCGGTGCCAGCGCCGCGACCGCGTTGGCCATACCGAACAGGATCAACACCGAAATGAACAGCTTGCGCCGCTCGAAGCGGGAGAAATACGCGGTAAGGAACGGCCCGAATGCGGCGACGGTGAAGGCGAACAGGGTCACCAGTAAACCCGCTTGCGGGATGCTGACGTCCAGATCCCGGGCAATCGCCGGCAACAGGCCAACGATGATGAATTCCGTGGTCAGCACCGTAAAACCGGCGGCGGACAACAGAAGAATCGGCAACAGCATGCAGAACTCCAGAAAAAACGACGACACCAGCGATAGCCCGAAGGCCCACTGGCAGAGATGAAAATGAGGATGGCGAATCTTAACAGAGTGCTTCCACAGGCGGTTGCACGAACCTGCATTTCGCGTTGATTGCCATGGTGGCAGTTCGTCACAGGTCTGAAAGATCCTGCCTACGCTGTGATAAAGTCCGCGCCCTGAAAAACGTACACCCAGTGTTTCCTTTTCGGTTTCCCGCCTGCGGCCTGCCCCGTTTGTTGCTGCAACCACGGTGAAACCACGCACTTATAAAAATTCAGAGATGCCGTTTTATGACTGCTTCATCCCCTTCTCTACTGCTCCGCCTGAAACGCCTGAGCCTGGTCACGCAAATCGTGATCGGCCTTATCGCCGGTATTGTCCTGGCCTTGATTGCGCCTGAAGCGGCGAAGTCGACTGCGTTTATCGGCAAAGTGTTTGTCTGCGCGCTGAAAGCGGTCGCGCCGATTCTGGTGTTTGTGCTGGTCATGGCCTCCATCGCCAACCACAAGCACGGCCAGGAAACTCATATCCGGCCGATTCTGTTCCTTTATCTGCTGGGCACTTTCGCCGCCGCGGTGGTCGCGGTGGTGGCCAGTATGATGTTTCCGTCGAGCCTGGTGCTGTCGACTCAGGACGTCGCGGTGACGGCACCGGGTGGTATCGGTGAAGTGCTGCAAAGTCTGCTGCTGAGCGTGGTCGATAACCCCGTCAGTGCGCTGATGAATGCCAACTTCATCGGCATTCTCGCCTGGGCCATCGGCATGGGCATCGCCATTCGCCACGCGGGCAACACCACTCGCGAAGTGCTGGGCGACCTGTCCAATGGCGTGACCGTGATCGTGCGCCTGGTCATCAGCTTTGCCCCGCTGGGTATTTTCGGTCTGGTGGCCTCGACCCTGGCCACCTCCGGTTTCGGCGCGTTGATCGGTTACGCTCACCTGCTGGCCGTGCTGCTGGGCTGCATGCTGTTCGTGGCACTGGTGATGAACCCGCTGATCGTGTTCTGGAAACTGCGTCGCAACCCGTACCCGCTGGTGCTGACCTGCCTGCGCGAGAGCGGCATCACCGCGTTCTTTACCCGCAGTTCGGCGGCGAACATTCCGGTCAACCTGGAATTGAGCAAGCGTCTGGGCCTGCACGAAGACACTTACTCGGTGTCGATCCCATTGGGCGCGACCATCAACATGGCTGGCGCCGCGATCACCATCACCGTGCTGACCCTCGCCGCCGTGCACACGCTGGGGATCGCCGTGGACATTCCAACGGCCATTCTGCTCAGCGTCGTTGCCGCAATCTGCGCCTGTGGCGCCTCGGGTGTGGCAGGCGGTTCGCTGCTGCTGATTCCGCTGGCGTGCAGCCTGTTCGGCATCCCGAGCGAAATCGCCATGCAGGTGGTGGCGGTCGGTTTCATCATTGGTGTGTTGCAGGACTCGGCGGAAACCGCGCTGAACTCGTCCACCGATGTGTTGTTCACCGCGGCGGCTTGCCTGGGTGAAGAGCAGAAAGCCGAACGTCTGGCCTGACACAAATCCTGTAGGAGCCCGGTTTGCCGGCGATGGCGCACTTAAGACCGCCATCGCCGGCAAGCCTGGCTCCTACAAAGGAACGGCTTGAGGCTGCCATCTCCAATGAGCCGGGCGTCCACAGAAAGCACAAAAAAAGCCCGCCAAGGCGCAAACCTTGGCGGGCTTTTTTGTAGCTGGGCGGTTTAGAACGCGCCCATGTAATCGCGCTTGCCCACTTCCACGCCGTTGTGGCGCAGCAGTGCGTAAGTGGTGGTGACGTGGAAGAAGAACTGCGGCAGGCCGTAGGTCAGCAGGTAAGCCTGACCGGAGAAGCGCTTCTCTTTAGGCGTGCCTGGACGGGTGACGATCTCGATGCCTTCCTTGCCATTGATCTGCTCTGGCTTGATCTCGCCGATGAAGGCAAGGACCTTGGCGATCAACGCTTGCAGCTCGGCGAAGGTGGTTTCGGTGTCGTCGTACTTCGGCAGTTCGATTTCGGCCAGACGCGCGGATACGCCTTTGCTGAAGTCAACGGCGATCTGCACCTGACGTACCAGCGGGAACATGTCCGGGAACAGGCGCGCTTGCAGGAAGGCGTTCGGGTCGATGTTCTTGGCGGTGGCGTGGGCTTCGGCTTTCTTCAGCACATCGCTCAGGGCGTTGAGCATTTGCTGGAAAACAGGCACCGAAGCGTCGTACAGGGAAATGGTCATGGCAGGTCTCGTGTGGTGACGGGAGGAAACGTGGGCCGATTATAGCCATCCCGGACCGGCCTGCGGCTTGTCTTTTATCCTGCAAGGATTAGGCTAGGCTGCTTCGACGGCATAGGGAAAGCGCGATGAGCACTGATCAAGAGCAAACCTTCGACGAGCCACGGCTCAGCAGCACGGAAATCCGCATTCTGGGTTCGTTGATCGAAAAACAGGCCACCAGCCCGGAAACCTATCCGCTGACGCTCAACGCCCTGGTAACCGCCTGCAACCAGAAGACCAGCCGCGAGCCGGTGATGAACCTCACCCCCGGCCAGGTCGGGCAGAGCCTGCGCGCCCTTGAGGGACGTGGTTTCGCCAAGCTGGTGATGGGCAGCCGCGCCGACCGCTGGGAGCACAAGGTGGACAAGGCGCTGGAGCTGGTGCCGGCGCAGGTGATTCTGACGGGTTTGATGTTCCTGCGCGGCCCGCAGACGGTCAACGAACTGCTGACCCGCAGTGGTCGCATGCATGAGTTTGAAGACACCGAACAAGTGGTGCATCAGCTAGAGCGTTTGATTGCGCGAGGTCTGGCGGTATTGATCCCGCGCCAGGCTGGCCAGCGTGAAGATCGTTATACCCACGCATTGGGTGATCCGGCAGATATCGAAGCGATTCTCTCGGCCCGACAGAACCCGTCGGAGCGCAGTTCGGGCAGCGGCGTTTCAATTGAACGGATCGAAGAGCTGGAAGCACGGATTGCGGCGCTGGAAGAGCGGTTGGAGCGACTGGAATAGAGTGAGCTTTCAGTCACTTTAATGCTGGATGCACCGCCGCCATCTCGAGCAGGCTTGCGGTGCACACCTGTAGGAGCAAACTTGCTCGCGATGGCGTCCGTACAGTCAATACCGGTTCAACTCCGGGCAAATTCCACCGCTTTGCGAAACTGCCCCTCAGTCGGCCGCACGCCGGTGTACAACACAAACTGCTCCAGCGCCTGGATGGCGATGACTTCGAGCCCGGTGATCACCCGTTTGCCTTCGGCACGACCGCGCACGATCAGCGGTGTCTCCGAGGGAATAGCCACCACGTCGAAAACCGTTTCAGCCTGCGTGATGGCATCCGGCTCAAACGCCAGTTGATCAGCCTCAGGGCCACCGGTCATGCCGATCGGTGTGACATTGATCAGCATCTGCGGGCGCCGCTCTCCCAGCTCCGCTTGCCATTCATATCCCAACGATTGCGCCAATGCCTGCCCTGCGCGCTCGTTGCGGGCCACGATCAGACCATGGGTGTAGCCGCCGTCACGCAGGGCACTGGCCACCGCTTTGGCCATGCCGCCGCTGCCACGCAGGACGAAGGTCGAGTCCTTGGGCACTTCGTGGGTCTGGAGCAATTGAGCGATGGCGATGTAGTCGGTGTTGTAGGCCTTGAGATGACCGTCGGTGTTGACGATTGTGTTGATCGATTGAATGGCGGCCGCCGATGCATCCAGCTCATCGACCAGGGCAATGCAATCTTCCTTGAAAGGCATCGACACGCCGCACCCACGGATCCGTAGCGCTCGAATGCCAGCGACTGCACCCGGCAGGTCCTGGCTGGCAAAGGCCTTGTAGTAAAAATTCAGGCCCAGTTGCTCATACAGATGATTGTGAAATCTCAAGCCAAAGTTCCCAGGCCGCCCTGAAAGCGACATGCACAACTGGGTGTCTTTGTTGGGGTTCATCTGCATGGAAATCTCCTTCAAACGCACTTTCGGATGGACGGGATTAGCCAGCCCATCGGTTCTGATCGATCATGTTTATGCAGCTGTTTGCGGCCTCTCTCGACCGTCTGCAAACCGGTACAGACCTTACACAATATTTACCCAACGGCTGTGCTGATTTGCAAAAAAAAGCTGTCTTAGAGGTATCCCCACGACAATCCTTATGTCTATCGCAGACACAAGCGCCGGGGCGAAGTAACGAGGAACTATCATGATCCGTAAAATCCCCACAGTTGCCTTGCTGATCGGCGCACTCGCGATCGCAGGTCAGGCGCAAGCCCATGGTGGTGGTAATGACGCAGCGGTATACGGAGCAATTGTCGGTACTGCCATCGTCGGTTCAGCCCTCATCAACGCGAATCGACCGGTGTATGTCGCGCCGCAACCGGTCTACGCCCAACCCGCGCCGGTTTATTACGCACCGCCGCCTCCGGTTTACTACCAGCCGGCCCCGGTCTACGTGCAACAACCCATCTATTACCGACCGGCCCCGGTTTACTACGGCCCACCTCGTGGTTATTACGGCCCGCCACGCGGCTACTACTATGGCCCGCATCGCGGATACGGCCGCTGGTAACAGGTACATCAGAAAATGCTGACCGCTTGATTGCAACGTTGAACCTGTGGCGAGGGAGCAAGCTCCCTCGCCACAAGGTCTGGATAAATCTCGTCGAGGTCGCTCTCAGGAATGCGCGGTAGACGCAAATTGGCAAGACTGATTCGTCACTGTTTCTGCCGTGCGGTAGCAAGCGGTCATATTTCTGTCATGTCAGGTCCGCAAGCTCGGGCTTGTCTGTCAAAACCAACAACAAGGACGACGCCATGCCCACGCAAAACCCGCACCGCATTGTCGGTCTGTGCACCTCCAGCAAGGTGTACAACGTACTGACCGAGCTCAAGCACCTGGAAGGTCACCGAAACGCCAAGTTTCTCTCGCTGCTGACCCAGAGCCTGGTGCGTAAAGGTCTGCTCAATGAGCAGGAAGTGGTCCATTTGCTCGATCAGGTGGTCGACTGAGCGACAGCCGGTCGTTTGCCCACCGTCGCATCAATGTCCACTATCAAACGCGTTGATTTTTCGTTGCCGCCCCGCGAACGTAAGGTACCTCCACAGATTGATGGAGGTTCTCAGCATGTCTCAGGTTCAAATCATGTCCGTTATCGGCAGCGCCGTTCCCGCCTCGCTCAGAGCATCGGGCCTGCTCGCCTGCTGGTACCTGATGCAGGACGGCGAACCCATCAGCGGCCCGCTCACTTCGCTGCCCGACGCCCAGGTGCTGTCGCAACGGGTCGGCACCGGCCAGCCCGGAAAAATCAGCGCCTAAGGCAGCTGAACCCGCGGTTTGGTTTCGATGAAAATGGCCCAGCTCGACATGAACAGGGCCGCAATCAACGGGCCGATGACGAAACCGTTCAAACCAAAAATCGCCAGGCCGCCGATGGTTGAGATCAGGATCAGGTAGTCCGGCATCTTGGTGTCCTTGCCCACGAGGATCGGGCGCAACACGTTATCCACCAGGCCGATCACAAACACGCCGAACAATACCAGCGTCACCCCTTGCCAGATCGCACCGGTGAGCAGGAAAAACGCGGCGACCGGCGCCCAGATAATCCCCGCCCCCACCGCTGGCAACAGCGACAGAAACGCCATCAACACCGCCCAGATCAATGCGCTGGGAATGTCCAGAAACCAGAAAATCAAACCGCCCAATGCACCCTGCGTGATCGCCACCACCAGGTTGCCCTTCACTGTGGCCCGCACCACGCGATTGAGCTTGAGTTGCAACCGGCGCTTTTGGTTTTCCTCAAGCGGCACGGCCATGCGCACTTTGCGTGCGAGCTCCGCACCATCGCGCAGGAAGAAAAACAGCATGTACAGCATGATAAAAAAACTGAGGATGAATTCGAATGTCCCCTGACCAAAACTGAAGGCCTGGGTGGCGACGAACTCATTACCGGACATGGCGCTCTTGATGATTTTTTCGCGCAACCCGTTCAGCTCGCCCATGTCGAAGCGGTCGAGCAAATTCTGGAAATAAGGCGGCAGGCTGTGCTTGAACTGCAACACATACCCGGCGATGTCCAGCTCGCCGCTTTCAATGCGCTTGTAAAGCTCGGTACCCTCCTGGACCAGGAAAATACCGAGGATAATCACGGGCAGGATCGCAATCAGCAAACAGATGCTCAATGTGAGCAGCGTCGTGAGATTGCGCTGCCAGCCGAATTTCAATTGCAGTTGGTGCTGCAAGGGCGCAAAGAGGATCCCGAGGATCACCGCCCAGAACACCGCGCCGTAAAACGGCAGCAGTATCCAGATGAACGCGATGCTCACCAGAAACAGCAAGATGGCCAACGATTTGTCTCTGAGCGATTCTTCGTTCATGTCCGATCCATGCCAGTGCGCCGGACGTAAAAGGTACGTCCTGATGCTTAGGCCACCGCAGCGCGCACGAGTGCCCTCCGTTGGTGAAGAAAGCATAGATCCAGATCAATAAACCCCAGGCCCAAGACGTTTACCCTGCGCGGCTTTTGCGATCGACTCACCATGAACCTCATTGCTCCGGAACTGCTTGCCCCCGCCGGCACCCTGAAAAACATGCGTTACGCCTTCGCCTACGGCGCCGATGCGGTGTACGCCGGCCAGCCGCGCTACAGCCTGCGGGTGCGCAACAACGAATTCGATCACGCCAACCTGGCCCTCGGCATTCACGAGGCCCAGGCCCAGGGCAAGCGTTTCTACGTCGTGGTGAACATCGCGCCGCACAACGCCAAACTCAAAACGTTCCTCAAGGACCTGGCCCCCATCATTGCCATGGCGCCGGACGCGTTGATCATGTCCGACCCCGGCCTGATCATGCTGGTGCGCCGGCACTACCCGCAGATGCCGATTCATCTGTCGGTTCAAGCCAACACGGTGAACTGGGCCAGTGTCGAGTTCTGGCAGTTACAGGGTTTGAGCCGGATCATCCTGTCGCGGGAGCTCTCCCTGGAGGAGATCGCCGAGATTCGCCAGCAAGTCCCGGCCATGGAGCTGGAAGTGTTCGTCCACGGCGCATTGTGCATGGCCTATTCGGGTCGTTGCCTGTTGTCGGGCTACATGAACAAGCGCGATGCCAACCAGGGCAGTTGCACCAATGCCTGTCGCTGGAAATATGCGGCGCAACCGGCCATGGAAAACCTGGTCGGGGACATCGTTCAACACTTCGAACCGGAACCGACACTGGGCATCGGCGCTCCCACCGAGCAGCTGTTCCTGCTGCAGGAGGCCAATCGCCCCGACGAGCTGATGCCGGCGTTCGAAGACGAGCACGGCACGTACATCATGAACGCCAAGGACCTGCGCGCTGTACAGCATGTCGAGCGTTTGACGCAGATGGGCGTGCATTCGCTGAAAATCGAAGGCCGGACCAAATCGCATTTTTATTGCGCGCGAACCACGCAGGTGTATCGCCGGGCAATCGACGACGCGGTGGCCGGTCTCGAGTTCGACCGCAGCCTGATGACTGATCTGGAATCGCTCGCCCAACGCGGCTACACCGAAGGCTTTCTGCGCCGCCATGTGCATGACGAATACCAGAACTACCAGAACGGCAGCTCGGTGTCGGAGCGGCAGCAATTTGTCGGCGAACTGACCGGCGAGCGGCGCGAGCGGTTGGCGGAGGTGAAGGTGAAGAACCGCTTCGCCCTGGGCGATCACATGGAACTGATGACACCCAAAGGCAATTTCCACTTCGATCTGCATCAATTGCAGAACAGCAAAGGCGAGCCCATCGAAGTGGCGCCGGGTGATGGGCACACGGTTTACCTGCCGATACCGGATGCGGTGGATCTGAGCTTCGGCTTGTTGATGCGCGATATCCACGCAACATAATTCCCCTGGAGCTGGCTTGCCAGCGATTGCGGCCTGCCAGTCGACATTGTAGTGACGGGGCGATCGCTATCGCTGGCAAGCCAGCGCCTACAGGTTCTGCGTCAGGCAAACTCTTCGCGGAGCATCGCCACAAACGCCTCTCGCGCCGGGTGCACCCCGGCGTTTTCGTGCCAATAGAACAGGTTTTCGATGGCGGTCAGTTCGGAAAACTCATAGCCCACGCAACCGGCGCCCTTGGCGTACTGATCGAAAATCCCTTTCGGCACCAGCGCCACCCCGGCACCGGCACTGACGCAACCGACGATCGCGCCATAACTGGCCAGGCTGACAATCGGCAACGCCAGTCCTTGCCGCAACAGCCAATGTTCCAGCGCGGCCCGATACGGACAGCCCTGGGGCCACATGAACACGGTTTTGTCCTGCAAATCCGTCATGTCGCGCACCGGCCCCAGCGACGTCGAGGCAATCAGCAGAAGGTCTTCGCGGTACATCGGCGTGCGCTTGAGGTGCGAGCGCTCGACATCCACGGCGACAATCGCGCCATCCAGCCGATGGCTCAGCGTGTCATCGAGCAACTGGCCCCAACTGCCGGTGGTCAACTCCAGCGCCACCGCCGGATAGCGCTTGTGAAACTTGGCCAGCAACCGCGGCAAACGACCAGTGGCCGAAGACTCGATAGCGCCGATGCGCAACGGGCCGGACGGCTCCGCCGAAGGGTCCACGGCGCGCTTGGCTTCGGCGGCCAGCGCCAGAATTTTCGAAGCGTAGGCCAGGAAGGTTTGCCCCGACGGACTGATGCGCAGTCCACGTCCCTCACGCAGGAACAGTGCGACACCCAACTCCGCTTCCAGCGACTTGATCCGCGCCGTGATGTTCGACGGCACGCAATGCAGCAACTCGGCGGCACGCGTGATGCTGCCCTCCTCGGCCACGGTCTTGAACATGCGAATCTGCGCCAACTCCATACATCACCCAAAGTGAACGTTTAGCGCAGTATAAGTCAGTTGTGGTGAACCAAGAGCCTTCTGATACTGGCCGCATCCGCCCACAGGTGCACGACCATGACGCCGCTCATATCCGCCCACGTTTCCCCTCTGAAAATCATTCTGGCCATGGCGTTTGTCGTGGCTTGCTGGGGGTATTCCCCAACCGGTATTCATATCGGTTTGCAAGCCTACGACCCCGGACATCTGGCGCTGCTGCGCTTTCTGATTGCGTCAGGGTTCATGGCCGTGGTCGCGATGTTCAGAGGCATCCGCCTGCCGGCCCTTCGCGATTTGCCGCTGCTGTTCGGGCTGGGGTTCTTCGCGGTGAGCCTGCATCACGTAGCGATCAACTTCGGGCAACAAGGGGTCAGCGCCGGCGCGTCGAGTGTCTTGGCGCAGACAACTCCGTTGTTCAGCACCCTGATTGCGCGGTTCGTATTCAAGGACCGGGTGAGCCTGTGGCGCTGGGGTTGTGTCTTGCTCGGGCTGATCGGCGCGGTGATTGTGGTGGCGGGTGATCACGGGTTGGGCAGCCTCGATGCCCACGGTTTGTTGATCCTGTTGGCGGCGGTGTCCTGGAGTCTGTACTTTGCCCTGCAAAAACATCACACCGGGCGTTATGACGGACTGACGCTGGTCTGCTACACGGTCTGGTCAGGGACCGCGTTGCTGCTGTTTTTCCTGCCGGGGCTGGCGGATCAGGTGGTGAATGCGCCGTTGCGCGTGCAGTTCGCGGTGTTTGCCCTGGGGATTTTTCCGAGTGCGCTGGCGTACCTGGCCTGGGCGTACGTGCTGGCGCATGTCGACCTGAGCCGGGCGACCATGACGCTCTATCTGACCCCGCCGACGGCGATGGTCATTGCGTCGTTTGCCCTGGGCGAGCGGCCGACGCTGATGATTGTGGTCGGTGCGCTGGTGGTGTTGGCGAGTGTGCTGGCGTTGAATCTGGAGCGGCGGGTGGTGGTGGTTCAAGCGGCCGAAGCTTGATTCGGATTTTTCGTTTTCAGGTGCGACGCCATCGCGCGCAAGCTCGCGATGAACGATGACTCCGTCTCATTGAAAACAGCCAGACTCAGCTCGGCGAAAACCGGTCGCGGCTGTTGCTCAGGTGCAGCCACATCGCCGCCCGCGCCGCGTCCGGGTCCTGGCGTTTGATGGCGTTGAGAATCGCCTCGTGCTCAAGGTTGGCCAGTTCCCCAAGCTTGCTCAAATCCACCGCGCCGCGCTCGGCGGCGTTAACCCGGGTTCGCGGGATCATGGCGCTGCCCAGGTGCTGCATGATTTCGGTAAAGCAGACATTGCCGGTCGCTTCGGCGATCAACAGATGAAAACGCCGATCCGCCTCGACACAGCTGTCATTGTTGGCCAACAGGCGTTGATAGTCGTCGAGGGCTTCGCGCATTTGCGCCAACTGTTGATCGGTGCGACGCGTTGCTGCCAGCGCCGCCGCCTGGGTTTCCAGGCCCATGCGCAACTCCAGAATACTGCGCACCCCCAGCGCGGTATCGACGTTCAGCCGTAAGCCCTGCTCCGGCGCACGCTCGATCACGAACGTGCCGATACCGTGCCGCGTTTCCACCAGCCCCGACGCCTGCAACTTTGAGATGGCTTCGCGCACCACCGTACGGCTGACGCCGTGTTCCTGAACGATGGTGTTCTCCGACGGCAGCTTGTCGCCGGGGGACATCTGGCCAAGCAGGATGCTCTGGGTCAGCTTCTCGACCAGATCATGGGCCAGGTTGTGGGTGCGCTTGCGGGCAGGCACGTCGAAATCTTCTTGCATGAGGATATCCGGAAAACGGGGCTACCGAATCGTAGCACCACACCGGATGGGAATTCTGGAAAAACATCACTCAGCTTGTATGACAACACTCAACAAACAGCATTAATACCGCCTGAAATCAGATTGCCACAGACCAAAATGAGCCTCACAAACTTCACGATCAGCGCTATTTTATTGAGAAAAGACGCTTGCACAGCAAAAAAACCTAGTTGTATGATGTCTATCAACAACGCAGCATCCGTCACGCCCCGCATAACAATAACGAGTGGGAGAAAACGCAGTGAATACATCCATCTCCGGGATGAACGACAACGCCAA
This sequence comes from Pseudomonas sp. Irchel s3f7, assembly GCF_900187615.1. Taxonomy (GTDB): domain Bacteria; phylum Pseudomonadota; class Gammaproteobacteria; order Pseudomonadales; family Pseudomonadaceae; genus Aquipseudomonas. The sequence goes on from NZ_FYDO01000025.1 coordinate 95,444, forward strand.
TTCGGTGCTGAAGTCCGCCATCGCCAAGGTCAAACGTCACGTCTTGCCGCTGTTCGTCATCATGTTCATCGTCAATTACATTGACCGGGTGAACATCGGCTTCGTCCGCGCCCACATGGAACACGACCTGGGCATCGGTGCTGCCGCCTACGGCCTCGGTGCCGGTCTGTTCTTCATCGGGTACGCGCTGTTCGAAGTGCCCTCCAACATCCTTCTGCAAAAAGTCGGCGCACGTATCTGGCTGACCCGCATCATGCTGACCTGGGGCCTTGTCGCTGCGGGCATGGCCTTTATCCAGAACGAAACCCACTTCTACATCCTGCGATTTCTGCTGGGCGTGGCTGAAGCCGGTTTCTTCCCCGGGGTGATTTATTACTTCACTCGCTGGTTGCCCGGCGTGGAGCGCGGCAAGGCGATCGCGATATTCCTCAGTGGCTCGGCGATTGCCTCGCTGATCTCCGGCCCGTTGTCCGGGTTGCTTCTGCAAATCAGCGGCCTGGGCATGCACGGCTGGCAATGGATGTACTTCATCGAGGGCATGTTCTCGGTCGGGTTGTGCGCCTTTGTCTGGTTCTGGCTGGACTCCAAACCCCACGATGCCAAATGGCTGACCCGCGCCGAACAGGACGCCTTGGTCAAAGCCATCGACGACGAACAACTGGCCCGCGAAGCCGCGACTCCGATCAAACCGTCGCTGGGCAAGCTGCTCAAGGACCGGCAGATCATCCTGTTCTGCGTGATCTACTTCTTCATCCAATTGACCATCTACGCCGCGACGTTCTGGCTGCCGAGCATCATCAAGAAGATGGGCGACCTCAGCGACTTCCAGGTCGGGATGTTCAACTCGATTCCGTGGTTGCTGTCGATCATCGGCATGTACGCCTTCGCCACGCTGTCGGGCAAATGGAAGCACCAGCAAGCCTGGGTTGCCGCGGCGCTGTTGATTGCAGCGGCCGGGATGTTCATGTCCACCACCGGTGGGCCAGTCTTCGCTTTCGTGGCGATCTGCTTTGCGGCGCTGGGTTTCAAATCGGCATCGTCGCTGTTCTGGCCAATTCCCCAGGCCTATCTGGATGCGCGCATCGCTGCGGGCGTCATCGCGCTGATCAACTCGGTGGGCAACCTGGGCGGTTTTGTCGCGCCGACCACGTTCGGCCTGCTGGAAGAACGCACCGGTTCGATTCAGGGCGGGCTCTACGGCCTGGCCGCAACGTCGATCATCGTCTTCGCCGCCCGCAACAAACCCAAATCCGCGCCTGCCGTCGAATCGGCCAAAACTGCGCCACGTCACGCCTGAAAGGATAAACAAATGACCGTACAAGAAATCGCCAAGGCCCCGATCATCACCAGCATGCAGATTGTTCCGGTGGCCGGCCACGACGGAATGCTGCTTAACCTGAGCGGCGCACACGGCCCGTTTTTCACCCGCAACATCGTCATTCTCAAGGACAACGCCGGCCACACCGGCGTCGGCGAAGTACCGGGCGGCGAGCGCATTCGCCAAACCCTGGAAGACGCACGCAGCCTGGTGGTCGGCAGCCCGATCGGCACCTACCAGAAAATTCTCAATCAGGTGCGCCAGACCTTCGCCGACCGCGATGCCGGTGGTCGCGGTTTACAGACCTTCGACCTGCGCATCACCATTCATGCTGTTACCGGCCTTGAAGCCGCCCTGCTCGATTTGCTCGGCCAGCATCTGGATGTGCCGGTCGCCGCCCTGCTCGGCGAAGGTCAACAGCGCGATGAAGTGAAGATGCTCGGCTACCTGTTCTACGTCGGTGATCGCAACGAAACCGACCTCGCCTATCGCAGCGAACCGGACGCCGACAACGACTGGTTCCGCGTGCGTCACGAGAAAGCCATGACCGCCGAAGGTGTTGTCCGTCTGGCGGTCGCGGCCCACGCGAAATATGGCTTCAAGGACTTCAAGCTCAAGGGCGGTGTGCTCGCCGGCGATGCCGAAATCGAAGCGGTCACCGCCCTCGCCGAACGCTTCCCCGATGCGCGCATTACCCTCGACCCGAATGGCGCGTGGTCACTGAAGGAAGCGATTCGCCTGTGCCGTGACCAACACGACGTTCTGGCGTACGCCGAGGACCCATGCGGTGCGGAGAACGGTTATTCGGGGCGCGAAGTCATGGCCGAATTCCGTCGCGCCACGGGCCTGAAAACCGCGACCAACATGATCGCCACCGACTGGCGTGAAATGGGTCATGCGATCCAGTTGCAGTCGGTCGACATCCCGTTGGCCGATCCACACTTCTGGACCATGCAGGGCTCGGTGCGCGTGGCGCAGATGTGCCACGAATGGGGCCTGACCTGGGGCTCGCACTCCAACAATCACTTCGACATTTCCCTGGCGATGTTCACCCACGTTGCGGCCGCTGCGCCGGGCGAAATCACCGCCATCGACACTCACTGGATCTGGCAAGACGGTCAGCGCCTGACCAAGGCGCCGCTGCAAATTGTCGATGGCTGCGTGCAGGTGCCGCAGAAAGCGGGGCTGGGCGTTGAGCTGGACATGGATCAAGTGGCCAAGGCCCATGAACTCTATAAAGGCATGGGCCTGGGTGCGCGGGACGACAGCGTGGCGATGCAGTTTTTGATTCCGGGCTGGACGTTCGATAACAAGAAGCCGTGCCTGGTGCGCTGAATGCCGGTTTTGAAACCCACTCCCGGCCGCGCATGAAAAACCGTCCGCCATTGCATTCAACCGCCTAAAATGGCGCGCACTGAATCAATGGCGGACCTCATCCACATGAACAAGCTGAAAACACTTGCGGCCTGCATGGCCATGCTTGCTACTGGCCCCTGCATCGCCGCAGATCCAATCGAGACAGCCGTGAACGCCGCTGTTCAACCGGTGATGCAAGCCCAGAACATTGCCGGCATGGCCGTGGCGGTGACCGTCAACGGCAAACCGCAGTATTTCAACTATGGCGTAGCCTCGACAGAAACCGGAAAACCGGTCTCGGAAAACACCCTGTTCGAGATCGGCTCCGTCAGCAAAACCTTCACCGCCACCCTCGCCGCCTATGCCCAGGCCACCGGCAAACTGTCGTTATCGGACAAGGCCAGCCAGGTTTGGCCAGCCCTGCGCGGCAGCGCGTTCGACCGCATCAGCGTGCTGCAATTAGGCACTTACAGTGCCGGGGGCCTGCCCCTGCAATTTCCGCCTGAGGCCGACTCCGCCGACACCATGCTCGGTTACTACCAGCAGTGGAAACCGCTCTACCCTGCCGGCACCCATCGCTTGTATTCAAACCCCAGCCTGGGCCTGTTCGGCTACCTCGCCGCGCATAGCATCGGGAAGCCGTTTGATGATGCGATGGAGAAAACCCTGCTGCCGAAACTCGGTTTGAAGCACACCTATGTGAACGTGCCACAGGACCAGATGAGCCTCTACGCCCAGGGCTACAACAAGGACGACAAACCGGTGCGAGTCGGCCCCGGCGCACTCGATTCCGAAGCCTACGGAGTGAAAACCAGCGCGGCGGACCTGTTGATGTATGTTCAAGCGAACATGAAGCCGGCCAGTCTGGCAAAACCGTTGCAACAGGCCATCGCCTTGACCCACACCGGCTACTACACCGTCGGCGACATGACTCAGGGATTGGGTTGGGAGTTGTATGCCTATCCGGTTTCGCTGGACCGCCTGCTCGAAGGCAACTCGAAACCCATGGCCATGCAAGCGCACAAAGTCCAATGGCTGAACCCGCCACAACCACAGCCGAGCAGCGTACTGATCAACAAGACCGGATCGACCGGTGGTTTCGGCGCCTACGTCGCATTTGTACCATCGAAGGACATCGGCATTGTGATTCTGGCGAACAAGAATTTCCCGATTGCAGAGCGGGTCAAAATTGCCCATCAGGTACTGAGCGCCTTGTAGGTGCGAGCTCGCTCCGGGCGGCGTTGCGACAAATGGGCCGAGATCGGTGGTGGTTTGAGCGTGGCGGCGAAGCAGAATCATCATTTCTACGCCGAGGGTGGATACACCAAGGGCAGTGACATCGAACAGCCCTGGGCGGTGACGGTGGGGTATCGCTACAACGGGTAGCTTTACGGACTGATGCAGATGCTTTGGAGAGAGCCTATCGGAGCGCCGGGCAGAGCTGCCGGTGTATCTGAAGCGGGGCCGCTTCGCAGCCCAACGGGGGCAAGCCCCCTCGCCACCTGCTGTTACAAGGATTTCGCGCCGGATCAATCATCCGGCATTTCAGGCGGTTTGACGGGTTTGGTCGATTTAGCCTGCTTGGTGTTCTTGGCGCCTTTAGCCGCGGGCGCTTCTGGCGCTGGAGTGGCCACTGTTGGCGGTGGGGTTTCTTTCTCGGCCGCGGGTAGTTGGTCGACGGCGCTGAAAATATCTTCCAGCTTGATGTTCTCTGACTGTTCGAACTTCTTTTCGCCATCCTTGCCGACCAGAATCACCTTGCTCTTGGACCCGGCCCCCAGTTTGAGCGAGCGGATCAACGCTGCCGTGTCCTGTGGCCCCAGGTCCTTGCCTTCGCGCTGTCCCATCAGGTTGAGCACGGTGTACAGCACCATGTTGCGGTCGGTGAAACCCTTGCGATTGGCCGGCTCGTCCAGTGACTGTTTCAGGCTGACCCACATAGGGTCAACAGTGCTTGGGGCGATAACAATCAGCGGACGGGACCGGCCCTTGTCCATGTCCAGCGGTGAGTCGCCATCGGCGGCGAACAGGGGGCCGGCGATTGCCAGCAGGGTAGCCAGGGTCAGTGACCTGATGAGCATGCGCCTCTCCTTTTGATATCCACGCTCTAATGATTGCGCATCGCGGCGTTCGTTCCGGTGACGCTCGGCAAATGTGCTCTGCCTTGCCCCAAGCTTAGGTCAGCGCGGTCATTGCGCAACAGCTCGGGGCAATCTTGGGCGTGAACCAATGCGAAGGAAGATCAAGGATTGTGCGACAGGACGACGGGTGAATTTCGATACCCATGTCGGGCATCTGCTGGAAATATTCACCCGCCAAAAGGAGGGGGTCGAATCAGAACGCCAGTTTGTAGCCGATCAGCATCAGCATGGTTGCCAGGCAAGGGCGCAGCAGTTCATCGGAGATCCGCCCGGTCAGGTGGCTGCCCAGATAAATCCCCGGCAACGAACCGACCAGCAAGTAACCCAGCACCTGCCAATCCATGTTACCCATGCTCGCGTGACCGAGACCGGCGACCAGCGTCAGCGGAACGGCGTGGGCAATTTCTGTCCCCACCAAACGGCGAGTCGGCAACAACGGATAAAGAATGAACAGTGCCACGGTGCCCAAGGCGCCGGCGCCGATGGACGTCAGCGCAACCATGGTGCCAAGAATCAGACCGGTAATGACGGTCATGACATTCAGGCGCGGGCCAGTGGGGTTGTAGTTGCCACCGGCGCGCTTGTGGGCGAAATCCAGCAAGCGCTTCTTGAACAGGATTGCCAGCGCCGTGGCAAACAGCACAAAGCCCAGGGCTTGTTTGATGATGGCGTTCATCGCGTCGGGACTTTCGTGCAACGTGCTGAGGAACCACAACGTCAGCAGCACCGCCGGCACGCTGCCCAGGGTCAGCCAACCGGTGATCGCCCAATCGATGTTGTTGTTCTTTCGGTGAACCAGCACACCACTGGATTTGGTGATGGCCGCGTAAAGCAGATCGGTACCGACGGCCGTGGCCGGATTGATGCCGAACCACAGCAGGATCGGGGTCATCAGCGACCCGCCACCCACACCTGTCATGCCGACGATAAAACCCACCACCAACCCTGCAATGACCAACCCGATGTTCAGTAAATCCATTGATACGTCCACAAAGATCGCAGGGAAATCCGGCCCGCAGCATAGCGAGATTTCTTATAACCAGTTATATCGATGCGATCTATCTTTATTCCCGAACCTCCTACAAGAATTTACTGCACCGGCAGGAAATTCAGAAACAGCAGGCTCTGGGCATAATTCAGCCCGATACGCCGGTAGCGCTCGTCGAGCATCTGCGTCAGCAAGTCCAGTCGGGCGACGATCTTGCCGAACTCGACGGCAAAGCTCAGGTTGCTGCCCTCCTCGGAAATCTCGTTGGAGAACAGCAACGGCTGGCCCTCCTTGTTTTGTCGCTGGCTCAGAATCCAGGTGGCGATCTCGATGTTGCGTGCGGCGTTGCTGACGAACACCGGGTTGATCGCGTCCGTCATATAGAACTCCAGGCGATTGCCGTGAGCGGTGACGAGCATGCTGCCGATGGCGTAAATGAACGCCCCGACCCGGTCCCCGAGAAACTCCGGGCTCATGGCAAACCGCAGGGCCGCCAGGTCCTTCTTGCCGCCGAGGGTGGGCAACGGCTCTTGCTGTTCGATGGCCATGCGCACTTGCTTGCTGGCGGTGCGGGCGTCGAGGAAACCGGATTTTTTGAGTTCTTCGGGATTGCGCAGGTACAGCTTGCTCATCAACACGTAAAGGCTGTCGAGGTTGTCGCGCATCGCCAGGGTCGCCATGCGGTCAACACTGGTTTGCAGAAACTCCTGGGGCCGGCCTTCGCGCATCTGGGTAAAAATGTCGCTGCCTTGCTGCTGACTGCAACCGGTGAAGAGGCACATCGACAGGCCGACCAACAGCCAGCAATTCTTTGTGAATAGCGCGGTCATGAAAGGTAACGCTTGGGCCATAAATGCTTGAACTTGGGCATGGGCCAGCGGTGGGGATCGCCGCAGGCAACCAAGGATAGAGCCGGTCATTTGGAAAAAGTGCAGTGTCGGCCGACACCAATCGATCACCGGCACAGGAAGTCGCTGCGTTGCGCCTGGGCATCGAGATGGGCATGACCCTGATCGACACGGCGCAAATGTACGCCGAAGGTGGCGCCGAAGAAGTGGTGGGCGACGCCATCGCCACCAGTCAGGTTCTCTACAACCTGGAGCAACGCGGTATAGAGTTTGATGTGTTGCCCTGGAGCCAGCAGCAACGGCTGCCCACCATGGCTTACTGCCCGATTGGCCAGGGCGGAAAAATGCTGGCCAATGCGCTGCTCAAGCAAGTAGCCGCCCGTCACGATGTGACACCGGCCCAAGTGGCGCTGGCATGGATTCTGCGTCAGGACAGCGTGATCGCCATCCCCAAGGCGGTCCGCCCCGAGCATGTGCGACTCAACGCCCAAGCGGCACTGTTGCAGCTTGAAGCCGGAGATCTGGAGGCGCTGGACCAAGCGTTTCGTGCGCCACAACACAAGCAGCGGCTGGCCATGGTCTGAGCCATCGCGGAGTGTCAGAGGACATCGGCATGAGAAGTACCGATCCGCTGGACGCCTTTAATCTGCAACGTTTCATCCAGGCACAGGACCCGGTGTTTGACCGCGTCCAGGCCGAATTGAATGCCGGTCACAAACGCAGTCACTGGATGTGGTTCATCTTTCCGCAGTTTTCCGGGCTGGGCGGCAGCGAGATGTCGCGACATTTCGCCATCCGCTCCAGGGAAGAAGCCCAGGCCTATCTGCAGCATCCATTATTGGGCGCCCGGTTACGCACCTGCACCCTGGAAGTGCTGAACATCCCACAGCGCTCGGTGGCCGGGATATTCGGTCATCCCGACGACCTGAAATTTCATTCATCCATGACCCTGTTTGCCCAGGTCGCGGCCGCCGACAGCGTCTTTCATCAAGCGCTGAATCAGTATTTCCACGGCATTCTCGACGCCTGGACCCTGGAGTTGATGGACTCAAAAAAGCCCCAGTTGCCCACCAATCAGCGTTGAGAAATCGTCGTCGACAAACGGCAATATCGCGTCCGCCACCGGTTGCAGCTGCCGGCTGATGTAATGGTCGTAATCGATGGGCGCGCTGCGGATCTCCAGCGGCTCGGGGCCGGCCACGGTGATCACGTAACTGATCCAGCCGCCATTCTGGTATTGCCGAGGGCGGCCCTGGCGGTCGTTGTAGTCATCGGCGATACGCGCCGCGCGTACGTGGGGTGGCACGTTGCGTTGATAATCGTCGAGGGTGCGGCGCAGGCGTTTGCGGTAAATCAGCCGATCATCGAACTCGCCCGCCAGGGTTTTGCGCACGTAGTCGCGCACATACTCTCGATACGGCTGGCGCTGGAAAATCCGCAAGTACAACTCCTGCTGGAATTGCCGGGCCAGCAACGACCAGTCGGTGCGCACGGTTTCCAGACCTTTGTAGACCATTTCCTCGCTGCCATCGGCGCGGGTCACAAGCCCGGCATAGCGTTTCTTGCTGCCCTCCTCGGCGCCACGGATGGTTGGCATCAGAAAGCGTTTGTAGTGGGTTTCGTACTGCAGTTCGAGCGCGCTCTGCAGGCCGTATTCCTCCTGCACATGTTCGCGCCACCACTGGTTGACGTGATCCACCAGCGAGCGGCCGATTTGCGCGGCATCCTCCTGGTCATGGGCGCGGCGCAGCCAGACGAAGGTCGAGTCGGTGTCACCGTAGATCACCGCGTGGCCCTGGGCTTCGATCAGTTGCCGGGTGCGCAACATGATCTCGTGGCCGCGCAGGGTGATGGACGACGCCAGGCGCGTGTCGAAGAAGCGACAACCGCTGGAACCCAGCACACCGTAAAACGCGTTCATGATGATTTTCAGCGCTTGGGACAGCGGCGCGTTGCGCTCGCGCTTGGCCGTTTCCCGACCTTCGGCGACCCGCGCGACGATCGATGGCAGGCAATGCCGGGTGCGCGAAAAACGCGCCCCGCGAAAACCCGGCACAGACGCGCTGTCATCCGGGTGCGCGAGGCCTTCGATCAGGCCCACGGGGTCGATCAGAAAGGTGCGGATGATCGATGGATAGAGGCTTTTGTAGTCGAGCACCAGCACCGATTCGTAAAGCCCAGGCTGCGAATCCATGACAAAACCGCCGGGGCTGGCTTGCGGCGGTTTGCTGCCGAGGTTCGGTGCAACGAACCCCTGGCGATGCATCAGCGGCATGTACAAATGGGTGAACGCCGCCACCGAACCGCCCATGCGATCGGCCGGTAGCCCGGTGACGCTGGCCCGCTCCAGCAGGAACGTGAGCAACTCGGTCTTGGCGAAAATCCGTGTGACCAGTTCACAATCCTTGAGGTTGTACTTGGCCAGCGCCGGCTTGTCCTCGGCGAACATGCGGTTGATTTCGTCCATGCGCTGGTACGGATTGTCGATCGACTTGCCCTCGCCGAGCAGGGTCTGAGCAACGTTTTCCAGGCTGAATGACGGGAAACTCCAGGTTGCCGACCGCAGGGACTCGATGCCGTCGATGATCAACCTTCCGGCAGCGGAGGCGAAATAGTGGTTGCCGCTGCCATGTTCACGCCACTGCATCTCCTCGCCCTCACGCCCCAGCCGCAACGGCACCGCCAGGCGGCGGGCGTGCTCGTGAAGTACCCGCAAGTCAAACTGCACGACGTTCCAGCCAATGATTGCGTCGGGATCGAAACGGGCAAACCAGTCGTTGAGCTTTTTCAGCAACGCCACCCGGGAGTCGCAATACTCGAGCTGGAAATCCACCTCGCTGTCGTCACCATTGGGCGGACCGAGCATGTACACCTGGCGTTCGCCGCAACCCTCCAGCGCGATGGAATACAACTCGCCCTGGGCCGTGGTTTCGATGTCCAGGGACACCAGTTTGAGGTTGGGCCGGTACATCGGGTCGGGTTTCATCTGGGCGTCGAGCAGCAGGCCATCGGCGCCTGGCGTACCGTTGAAGCGCACGGGAGCGGTGATGAAACGCTCCATCATGTAGCGCTCCGGCGGCCGCACGTCGGCTTCAAACACCTCGACGCCGGCCTTGCGCAGCGCGGTTTCCAGGCGCATCAGCTGACCGTGCTGCTGGCAATACAGGCCCAGGACCGGGCGATGCTCGAAATCCTGCAAGGCCAAGGGCCGCAGCTCGACGTTTTTTTCGTCGTGCAGCAGCGCTTCGGCTTGCACCCTTTGCTCGGCGGGCACGAACGCCACCGACGGTTGATGAGGCAGGCGGATGCGCCGGGGACCGCTGTCGGTCGCCAGCCAGAACTCGACTTCCGTACCGGCCGGGGTGTCGCGCCAATGCCGGGTCAGGACGAAGCCCTGCGGTAAATCCACCACTGCAAACCTCAGATTTGATTCAGGGTGATGATTCTACCCGTGATCACCCAGACTTAGCGGCCAGCCGGGAAAAGATCGCAGCCTTCGGCAGCGCCTATGCGTTCCCGCGTTCTCCTGGAGCTGCCGAAGGCTGCGATCTTTTCGAGGATTGCAGAAGAAAAACCGCCAAATGACGTTTTTTGCGTGTTATCTGCCGCATTCGCCCTTGCCCTCTGCGCTTGGGTCTACGATTCTTCAGGAACAACGACAACACCCGAGTAACCACCATGAAAACCGTCGCCCAGCTGCTCAAGTTGAAAGATCAGAAGAATCAGGAAGTGCACCAGATCAAACCCGATCACATGGTGCTCGAAGCGCTGATGAAGATGGCCGAGAAAAACGTCGGCGCCTTGCTGGTGGTGGAAAATGACGAAGTGCTGGGCATCATCAGCGAGCGGGACTACGCGCGCAAACTGGTGCTGCACGGCCGTTCTTCGGTAGGCACACCGGTGCGCGACATCATGGTCTCGCCGGTGATTACCGTGGACACCCATCAAACCGTCGACACGTGCCTGGGCATCATGTCCGACAAGCGCCTGCGTCACCTGCCGGTGGTGGAAGGCGGCAAGTTGATCGGTTTGCTTTCAATCGGCGACCTGGTCAAGGAAGCCATTGCCGAGCAGGCTGAACTGATTCGCCAACTCGAGCAGTACATTCGCGGCGAGTAATGCGAGCCCCGTAGATACCGTCTTGCTTCTCATCGAGCAAGCGCAAGTTTCGGGTCAAAGGGTTGGCCCGACTTGAGCACTCCGTAAACGAAATGCAGCAGTTTGCGCATCGCCGCACAGATGATCTGCTTGGGGGC
>NZ_FYDO01000066.1 GCF_900187615.1 Pseudomonas sp. Irchel s3f7
AGGTTCTTCACGGATTACCGGGAAAGACGCTCTTGATCTTCATGAAAAAGAATTCGCTATCCCGGTAACCGTACGCCATCCGCTTGATGACCTTTATTCGATTGTTTATCCCTTCCAGCTGACCCGTATGCATCGGCCAGCGAACCCGGCTCACGATGCCCCGCCAGTAACCCTTCAATCGTTTGGCAAACAAGATTAAGGCCGGTATTTCGCTTTCATGAGCATGGCGCAGCCATTGCTTCCAGGCTGATCGCCAGCCCCAGGCCGTGCTCGGCGTCCAAAGCGTTTTGAGTTCAGCCTTCATCAAGTAGACCGTCATCAACGCTCGGTTGGCCGCCAGCAGATCCTCCAAACGGACCTGTTGCTCAGGCGTTTTCAGATTCTGCGGATTACGCAGCAACAGCCATCGCGCCTGCTTGATGACCTTGCGAGCCGGCTTGTCATGACGTAGCCGGTTAGCTTCGTCGACGCGGACCCGATCAATGACCTCTCGGCCATATTTGGCCACCACATGGAAGAGGTCATAGACCACGCGCGCTTTTGGGCAGTGCTGACGCACCTCTAGGTCAAACGCGGTGTTCATGTCCATCGCCACCGCTTCGATTCGTGCGCAACCCTCTGGCCCAAGCTCTTCGAAAAAAGGCCTGACCGCCGCTCGGCTGCGGCCTTCGCCGATCCAAAGCACTCGTCGCGTATCGGCATCCAACACAACACTGGCGTAGCGATGTCCCTTGAATAGCGCGAATTCATCCATCACCAGGCGTCGTGGTTGCGCCTTTGGCAACTCGCTCAACGCCGCTTGCAAGGCTCGACGCTCCAACAACCTGACGGTGTCCCAATGCAAGCCGAACATCTGGGCCACGTGCAGCGTTGGAAGGCGTTCGCAGGCCTGGATGACCGCCTCGGCCAAGCGGCGAGTCATGCGCGCATAACGATCCAGCCAGCTGACGGCTTCCATACGTTTGCCACAGTCGCGGCAGCCAACCCGCCTGAGCAACACACTGAGGCGCACCGCGCGACCGAGAATCGGCAAGTCACGAACTGTACGCTCGCAATACTCATGAGTGGTTGAGCAGGGCTTTTGGCAGCCACCGCAGGACGGGAATCGGGTGGCGTGGGGGATCAGATCGATCTGAAGGGCGTCACCATCAGGTTTGATCGTGACGACAGAAAAGCCCTCCCAAAAAGGAAGGAAAGTATTAATATCGCGCATAAGAACGCCGGTTTGTTAGATGTGTTTGCTCGCACGAACATCATCAATCAAATCGGCGTTCTTGTTTCTGTGTTTCCCGGGATTCCGTGAAGAACC
>NZ_FYDO01000001.1 GCF_900187615.1 Pseudomonas sp. Irchel s3f7
TGGAGCACTCGAACACGCAACTGGAAGTTGGCAGATGCTGTGTATTTAAACCCAGAGCGCCCTGAAATTAAGAGCGCAACGGGCTAGCAACTGTAAGACAAGGTGACAGGTACCTTGACACGTACCGGTCTCGAAAAAAGCTACCCGCAGCTACGAATTTCAAGTAGATCAATGAGTACCTCGAAATACGGGTTTTGCGGGTAGTAGTAGATAACGCATTGTCGACGCCGTACATCTCTCCTCATTCGGGAAAACCGTACCCTCAAGGATTTTGATGGAGGTCAGTCCGGCTTTTTCAGAGTGTCAGTACCCGTGACCATACGGATTCTGACTTTAGGGACCTGCCGTTTCTCAAACACAATGCCCTCTTTTCCTTCGCTTCGTTTTTCCACCAGATAAAGCACATCATCGCTTTCTCCGACGATGCAGCCGGTCACAAGATCCAGGCTGTTGAGTTGAACGGACGATGGTGTGCACTGACGCAGTTCGTTGTACGCGGCCAGTTCGGCGCGTTCTATCGATTGGGAGACCGTCATCTTCCAGATACTCCAGAATCCAAGGGCGACCAGGCTGATCAGCAACGAGGCAATGACGGGTTCTCTGGATCTTTTGAAACGCTTTTCCAGCCATAGCGCCAGTCTGTAACCACGACTCTCGGGATTAGGATTTACTGAAGGTGAGGCGCGGTCGGGGTTCTCGAAGAAATGCATCATCGTTGAGAATACGGCCACTGCTGCGATTGCAATGAGGAGGGCGGTGAATATGATCAGGATATTGACACCGCCATATACCGCATACATATAGCTGTCAAACCCTAGTCGTGTAACGGGTACGCCTAACTTACTGTTGATCACTTCCAGATAGACATAGCCGCTTGTAAAAAACAGAGCGAACAGCAGAGCGACAATCGATAAACTTTCGAACTTTACTGCTCGCCATAGTCTTGCATAGCTCAAGGGAGCAATACCGGTGACGACGCGATTCTCGTTATTCATGGAGAGTCCTTTCCTGGGTGGGTGGCGAGTCTAGCGAGCACCTTCGGTGCTGCCTAGATTGTGTGTATCGCCAAACATTACCTGATCGCATAGGCGATCCATGAACAACGCAAAACGCCACTCAATAGAGTGGCGTTTTTGTGTCTGCGCGTTATTCAGGGTTACGTTAACTCGAAGGCACGATCAGGCCTGCGCAGTGCTCATCTCGCCAGCGGTTACGGATTTATTGCGCACTGCTTTATAGAGCAGGCTGGACACCATGAAGCCCGCAATGGCCAGTATGCTCATCAGCGTGAAGACATAGTTGTAACCCTGCTGGCCGGGGAAGTGGTCGAGGATCGAACCATAGATGACGTAGGCAAACATGCCCGGTGCATAGCCGATCAGGCAGCCGATGCCGAAGGCCGAGCCGGTGATGTGCTGGGGAATGCCGACTTCACCCATGGGGGCCCAGAACACGCCGCGCATGGAGAACACGATCAGGGCGAAGGACAGGGTCGCGGCCATGCCCGCATAGATGAAGCCCGGGCTTTTCGGAATCAGCATGATCACGCCCATCAGTGGCAGCAGCGCCAGGAATGCCCACTTCAGGTAGCGGCTGGTGCTCTTGAACTGTTTATCGGCAATGAAACCGCCGGCCGGCCCGCCGAGGATCTTCAGGAAGTACTGGTTGATGATGCCGTAGGCGCCCACCAATGCCACGGGCAATCCGTACATTTCCTTGAGGTAAGGAATGAAGTAAGTCAGGCCGCAGTAGACGATGTAGACCATGAACACGTTGAGGCTGACCAGCCAGATTCCCGGTACCTTGATCGCTTCCATCAGGTTCACCAGACCATTCTTCGGCTTGGCCACCGACGGTGCGTTACCGCCTTTGAGCAGGAAGAAGGTCAGGGTGCCGGCCAGAATGTCGATGACCGAGTAGAACAGAATCGCAGACTTCAGGCCGGTTTCACCCGAACCCATGGCGACGAAAACGCCCAGTGCGGAAAAGGCCACCAGCGTATCAACCACGCCACGTCCGCCTTCGAGCAGGCCGAACAACCGGCCTTGCTCCTGATCGTCACCCAGGTTGCGGATGGCTTTGAGCAGCGATGGCCAGAACAGGCAGTCGGCACACACGGCCAGCAGACTGAACACGATCAACAGATTGCTGAACGGTGGAAAGGTCGCCAGGTACAACCCCAGTCCACCGGTGCCGATCAGGCCGAGGGGGATCAGTTTGCGCGTGTCATAGCGATCGGCGAGCAGGCCACCGACCACAAACAGGGCGGTGGCGATAATCGCGTTGGCACTCAGCAGAACACCGATCTCGGTGTGGCTCAAGCCCATGAATTCCTGCATGGGCACATAGAAGGCATCCTTGAGGTTCGCCAGCTTGTAGATGGTGCCGCCACCAAGAATGAGGATCAGGAATCTGAGCCATTTGGCCTTGTTTTGAATTGTCATTATTGTTCTCCGGGCGTAATCGGGTCGTCAGGTTCACGCGTTGGAAGGGGAGGCCAGCGTCAGTTCGGCCAGGGTGCGCAATTCGGCCAGCACGCTACGGACATAGGCGACCTGGTTGTTCGCCCAACGGTGTTCATCGGCCAGCATTCGCTCAAGGGAGTAGCCGTTCGGGAGCGGCGTTTCGCTCATTTCCCGGTAGGCAATAAACGGGTCGGCCGCTTCAGTGCTCTGGCGGAAGGCCGGGGCCACGTAGTGGTTTTCCTGCTCGAGAATGAACGCAATCACCTGTGGGGTGGATTCGCCGAGCATCAACAGCTCGAACAGCATGCGGGCGCTGGGCAGATCGTCTTCGTCGCTGCCCTGCAGGACACCGTAATGACCGAAACCGTTTTGCTCGGGGACGATGCGTACACCTTTGAGGTGTGTCTGGCGGATGTGCGGCGCCATGGTGCGCAGGGCCTGCAAGGGCTGTTCGCAGGCATTGATCATGTTGCCGAAGTCGAACAGTGCGTGCAGGCGAGGGTGGTTGAGACGGTTGAGCAGCTGCGCGATCTCGTTGCTCTTGAGTTCTTCATGCTGTTCGAAATCAAAAAACAGATCGTGCTCGTCAGCCTGCTGCGCGAGGTAGTGCAGATCGGTTTCGATCACGCCCATGACGTGCGACAGCGTGCCCTCGTAACGTGAGTAGACACGGATGTTGCGCACGCCCAGGGTTCTGGCGATGGCAATCACCTGGTCGACGTCTTTTTTCCGCGTGCTGCTGATTTCCAGGTGCAGATCCAGCTCAAGCGCTTTGGCCTTGGCAGCGAACGCCTGGAGCTGCACGGATGACATTTGGCTCAGGCTGTTTTCCTCGCCGTCGAGCAAGTGCAGGCTCAGGCCTTGCAGCTCGTGGCGATAGGCGAAATCCAGCAGGTCGGCAGGGGTAACACGACCGTGGGTGAGGTTGGTCAGTAGCGGGTAAGCATGGGCAAACAGCCGCATTTGGCCGAGACGTTCAAGCAGCCGCCGGGCCAGGGCATCGGTCAGCGCGGGAACTGCGCCGTGTTCGACCACCTTATGGCTCAGCAAGGCGTTGAATCGTTCCTGGATCTTATTGTTCATTAGAGTCGTTCCTGGTTCAGACACCGTGCCTTTATCGCGCCAGTCAGGAACTCTCGATAGATCCATTATCAGTTAATTGATAAGGCCACTTGTCTCACATCAAGCGGTCGGTGGCAGATAACCCAATGTGCGCAAGGCATTGGCCAGCGCTTCGACACGTTCCCGGGCCTGGTTTTCAGGCGTGCCGGCAAAGCCGATCAACAGAGCTGGCGCCAAGGCATGCTTGATGCGGTAGTCGCTCAAGGCGTAGGTGTGAATGTTGTGCCGGGCCAGTTGCCGGGCGATGTCGGTGTCGCTGAGTTCCGGGGGTAGCCAGGCGATCAGGTGCATGCCGGCATCCGTCGGAGTGATCCTGAAAAAGCTGCCGATCTGTTGTTCAAGCTGTTCGATCAATGCGTGCTGGCGCGCCTTGTACAGCGCACGCATGCGGCGGATGTGCCCCAGGAAGTGGCCTTCGCCCATGAAGTCCGCCGTCGTCGCCTGAAGCAGCGTGGGCGGGCTGCGATCCATGACTGCGCGCAGGGTACAGAAGGGTTCGACCAGCGCCTGCGGCAGAATCACGTAACCCAGGCGCAGTGACGGAAAGAGTACTTTGCTGAACGTTCCGACGTAGATCACCCGGGCCATCTGGTCCATGGCATACAGCGCCGGGAGGAGGCGGCCACTGTAGCGAAACTCACTGTCGCAATCGTCCTCGATGATCCAGCTCTGGTGCTCCGCAGCCCAATCGATGAGTGCCTGGCGTCGCGCATAACTGAGGGTGACACCCAGCGGATGCTGGCGTGAAGGCGTACAAAACACCAGGCGGGCATCAGGGCACTCGGTCAGGCCTTGCTGGACATCGATCCCCTGTTCATCGATACGCAACGGGACCACCTGAGCGCCTTGGGCTTGCAGGGCAATGCGCGCGGCGATGTGCCCCGGGTCCTCCATCCAGATGCTGTCCTGCGGATTGAGCAGCAGCATGCCCAACAGGTTGAATGCTTGCTGCGCGCCGGAAACGATCACCACTTGTTCGGCATCGCAATCGATGCCGCGTGCATCGAAGACGTATTCGGCAATCGCTGCGCGGAACGCCTGCAAGCCTTGCAACTCGCCATAACCCAGAATGGCTTTGGTTGGCTTGAGCAGATGACGGTTCATCAGGCGCCGCCAGATCGCCTGCGGGAATGCCTCGTAGGTGCTGTGGCTGGGCAGGAAGGAGGTCGGGGTCGTAGGGTCCCAATCGGTATAAGACACCCCGCGAAAATGATCGCTGCGCAGCGATAGCATCGACTGGCTCAGGTCTGACAGGCGTGGCGGCTGGGGCTGTTGCTCGTCCTCGATACCCCGGCTTTCCCACTCAGTGCCGACATACGTGCCGGCGCCGGTGCGCGAGGCCAGAAAACCTTCGGCAATCAACTGATCGAAAGCATTGAGAATGGTGATCCGCGATAACCCCAACTCGTTGCTCAAGGTCCGGGTCGACGGCAGGCGCACGCCCCCTTGGATTCTGCCGTTGAGTATCTGTTTGCGAATCTGCAGATACAGTTGGCGGTACAGGGGAATCGCACTGGCACGGTCCAGCTCGATAGCCGACAGCAGCAAACCTGCGGGGGATTTCATGGCATGCTCATCTGGGTGAAATGGGATATTAACTGGAAACCGTCAGGCGACGGGCAGGCAAGGGTATCGAGCGATACCTCATAAGTCATCCGTCTGTCGTTGATGTTCGACGCAATCCGCAAACCTGGCGCCAGATTTTTTTTTGAAATCAAGGGGTTGCCAGCCTCAAGAAATCAGTACATAATTCACGCCATCGAAAGCACTGACGGCTGAAAAAGCTGAATGTTTTCAAGGGGATAGCGAAGTGTAGTAGTGCTTCACACTCCAAGTTTTTACGCATTTGATGTTGTGCTACCTGACAGCAAATGTTTTGAGGCCGAGTAGCAAAATGGTTATGCAGCGGATTGCAAATCCGCCTACGCCGGTTCGATTCCGACCTCGGCCTCCACTATAAATAGCCCCGTAGATCAGTGATCTACGGGGTTTTTTATTGCCTTCGAAAAAGTGAAGTGTTCCGCAATTTTTTGAATGTATTCCGCAATTGGCTGGTAATTTTCTATCGTGATGGGCTGTAGTCGACCCAGAGCTGCCGGTGGCGAAAGGCAGAGATCGGCCATAAGCGGAAGCTCAGCAATATCAATATCTTGGTCTATCCCTGATTGTTTTGCGATCGACCTGACGAAAGGGGGCTTCGACTCGCGGCGAAAGTACATGGACAGTAATGCAGTTCGATATGATGGCGTGTCTCATGCTGGTGCAAGAGACTATCGGTGAAGAAACTCGCTTGGGGAAAACGTTAAGGGTGACTGTGTTTTCGGGCGCGACCAGCGCAACCAGCGCAACCACGCGATAGCCGTGACTTGAACTGAGGGATTTCAACTACGCC
Organism: Pseudomonas sp. Irchel s3f7; assembly: GCF_900187615.1. Classification (GTDB taxonomy): domain Bacteria; phylum Pseudomonadota; class Gammaproteobacteria; order Pseudomonadales; family Pseudomonadaceae; genus Aquipseudomonas. Next base: position 5,980 of record NZ_FYDO01000001.1, read on the forward strand.
AACAGTTCGGCGGGCTAATCCCATGAAGTTCGGCTGGAACGACACTCCAATGCTGTCAATATTCGCAGAGTCCATTAATATGGCCCTTTGCGCACCATCTTACTTATCGCCCTGCGCTAAGGTTGCCATGTTACTGGACGACACCAATAACCCTTGGGCTGCCAAGGCACGCTCCCTGGATCGCTATCGCTGGCTGTTGTTGCGCGCGCGCTATAGCCTGATCGGCAGCGCCTTGCGTTTCGCCCGCGAGCAGACCGGCGACTGGTTGTTCGGTCAGCGCGCCAAGCGCCGCCTGGCCGCCGCTGTGATGGCCGAACCCTGCGATTTTCTGCTGTTGCAGTCGGCGCCCAAGGTGATCAAGTTCCAGCGCAAGAAACTGCTGATCGAGGGGCTGCGCTCGAGTGGCCATACCCTGGTGGAAACGGCCCTTGAGGAGCCAAGGACCATTCTCCGCCTGCGCATGCTCAAACGTCCGCCGTGCAGTGTGCCAACCCGTTACTTCGGCCATGCTGCCTACGCCGAATGGCTGGTGGAGCACCATCAGCCGCGCATTTTGCTCAACGACCGCAATGGCAGCCTCTACGCACCGTTCCTGCGCCTTTCACTGAATGCCCGTCAGCGCCTGCTGGTGCACCTGGCCCACGCGACCACGGTGGAACATTCGCAGCGCCTGGGCATGAACGACTATGACTACAACTTTCTGTTCGGCCAGAGTTCGCTCGAAGCCCTGCAGGCGCGTGAGCTGCGCTTCGGTAACTCGACAGCGGTGCTGGTTGGCTCGCATATGATCGACAGCGCCTTCGACCTGCCGTTGGCCCAAGCCGAGAACCGTGTGATGCTAATCCTCGGTATCGGCCCGGATAAGGAAAAGGAACCAGGCTACCGGCGCACTTACGAGATGCTGCGTGACTGGACGGCCGCGAATCCGGACTACCAGGTGCTGATCAAGATGCATCCGCGCAGTCAGGGACCCTTTTGGCAGGAGGCCGCCGCCGAACTCGACAATCTGAAGGTGCTGGCGCCGACCTGTGGCCTGGCTGAAGCGTTGGCCCAGGCCTCGCTGGTGGTCAATATCATGTCCAATGCGGTGATAGAGGCAGGCTTGGCCGGCCGACCTGTGTTGTATTGCAACCTCAGCAAGGATCGCGACATCTTCGGCCAGGAGCGTTTCTTCGGCTCGGTGGTGGATAGCATCAGTGCGCTGCAGGCTCGTGTGGCCGAGGTAATGGACGATTATGCCGGGGCCGCGAGCCAGGCGCGGACGTTCGCTTGCTTCCATCTGGCACATGGCGTGTTGGGGCTGCCGATGAATCAGCAGGCGCTGACAGCCTTGCTGGACGGGGGCGACTTGTCTTCCAGCATCGAGCACCACCCCTTGCTCGCTACCAAAAACCCAATGCCCCATCGTTCTATGCGTCACGTTGAGCATATTGCCGGCAGTGCCGAACCAAATTCACAGGGAGGCTCATCGAGCCGTATGTTGTTCTTCTCTCTGGCCAAGCACCAGAGTCTCTATTTCCAGCGTCTGCTCGATGAGACCGAACTCAGAGGCAAAGTGATAGTACCCGGCAGGATGCCCTGGCCGCGACCTTGGCAGTTGCCGCGCATTCTCAAATGTATCGATTGGGCGCACTTGCTCGAAGAGAAGTGCCAAGAGCGAAGGGTCAAGCGCAAGTACGAAGGCGTTTTCTTTCGTCTGCTGCTGCGTCTGGAGTTGGCCTGGGTCGGCCTGCGGGCCTTGGCGCTGGTGGAGCGCGAACAGCCGACGACGGTAATCATGTGGAATGGCTCCCATCGCTACTGCCAGTTGCTGCGCTCGGTTCTGCCGGTCGGCTGTCGGACTTTTTTCTTCGAAAATGGTCTGTTGCCTAATACCACCACACTCGATCCCCGGGGCGTCAATTTTCATAACTCGGTACCGCGCGAAGCAGAGTTCTATCGCCGTTATCAAGCTCCGGCTGATGCTGCTACAGCCCAGACCACTCTGGTGCCGCGCAAGCCACGCTCGACAGGAGTTGAGCCCATTGAGTTGCCCGAGCATTTCGTGTTCATCCCATTCCAGGATGATCGCGATACTCAGGTTCGCCTGTTTTCACCTTGGGTGGGCAATATGTGCGAACTGTTCGCTCTCGGCGAGCGGCTTGCAGCCGAAACCGGCATGATCGTGGTGTTCAAGGAGCATCCATCCAGTCGCGAATCCTATCCTCAGTTGCATCAGCGTTGCCATGAGCGGTTGCTGTTCGCCAACGGCAACAGTACCCAAGAGCTGATTCAGTCCAGCGAGTTCGTGATTACTCTCAATTCCACTGTCGGCCTGGAGAGTCTGTTACTGGGCAAGCCGGTGCTGACTCTCGGGCAGGCGTTCTTCAATATTCCAGGGTTGGTGATGCATGCGGACTCCGCCGCCGAGCTGATGGAGATCGCACGGATTTTCCCCGACTGGCCGCTGGAAGCGTGCATCCGCGAACACTTCCTAAGCTATATGGCCGCGGAGTACTGCGTGCAGGGTGACTGGAAGAATGCCGACCAGGCCCAGTTGCAGCGAGCGGCTGCACGAATTATCCGACAGGAGCGTTGAAGTGCAGAAAGGTCTGGTTTTGCGTCAGGAGGTGTTGGCGCGTTGGGCGGCTATCGGTCTGTTGATCTTTCTCTGTGTGCCGTGGTTGATAACGAGCGACAAGCACTATCACCAGTTGCTCTATGTATTTCTCTGCTTGCCTACGCTGTTGGCGCTGTGTCTGGGTGACTTTCGCAAGAAATTGAAGCACCCGGAAATGCTCCTGTTCGCGGCATTGGCAGCATGGACACTGCTGATTGTACTGCTCAAGGGGGACCATCCGGAAAAGGCCAAGATGCCCTTTTATGTGTTGTTGACACTCCTGGGCGTTGTGCTGGCAGCGCAGGGCTCGCGCTGGTCGCTGGAGCAACTGCTGGCAGGCAGTGCTGTAGTTGGCGCATTGGGAGCCATCGCCTCCATTGCGTATTTCTACTGGGTCCTTGAACCGGTGCCGGGATTGCGGATTGCCACGCCGGGGTTGTGGGATACACCGATCATGGCCGCCCATGCGACAGGGGCGCTGGCGCTGCTGGGGCTCTTCATCTTTCGGTGTCAGGGGCAGAAACCCGGGGTGGTGCCGCTGGTTGTTATCGCTCTGGCCTATATGGCTTTTCTCGGGCTCAACCAGACGCGGGGCGTTTGGCTGGCATTGTTTGTTGCACTCGTGGTGATGGTGCTCGTATCGCGGTCGCGTCTGTGGTGGGCGCTCCTGCTGCTGGTTCTGGTCGGAGTGGTAGGCGTGCTGATGTTCGAATCGCAGATGGTGCTCCAGCGCGGCCTGTCGTACCGGCCGACCCTGTGGGCTGGGGGGGTACAGTTGATTCGCGAGCATTGGCTGCTGGGGGTGGGGTTCGAGCCATTTAAAATTGCAGTGCCAGAATTACAAATGTCGTTCAAGCACCCGCACAACCTGTTTCTGGATACTGGCGTGCGTCTGGGATTGCCGGGTCTGTTCCTGTTTCTACTGCTTTGGGGCGCGACTGCGCGGCGCGCTTGGCTGAACCGTGAAAGCACCCTGGGTCGTGCGCTGCTAGCGTTGTGGACCTTTTCCAGCGTGGCGTTGCTCACTGATGGCATCGGTCTGTGGCTCAAACCTAATGCCGACTGGCTGATCATGTGGCTGCCCATAGCCTTGGCCATGGTGCTGGCGGCTAGGCAGTCCGCCAGTATTCAGCCAGGCAATCCCATAGGCTTGGGTGTGACTAACACTGGCATTAGATAGCGGCAAAGTCGGTGCGAATGCTGCTTGCGAGTCAGCGTACCGCCTGCTTTGGAGACCCGGATGGCCAGGCCTTTGATTTCCGTGTCGTACACCAGGATGTCGGCTTAGCCGTCCGGGCACGTCAGGTTGTTCAATGCGGACTTGGCAAAATTGATTTTCCTGGCCATAAGGGGGCTTATTTCCTAAGTGATTGATTCTGGTTTTGTTTTAGGGTTAAATCAGCGCCTGCTTTTGCATTTCCCATGCCCCGATGGTGAAATTGGTAGACACATCAGACTTAAAATCTGCCGCCGCAGGGCGTGCCGGTTCGATTCCGGCTCGGGGCACCATCTCGCTTCATCAAAAAACACCACTATCTGTCACCAGCGTCTAACGAGACCCTGGTGTTTTTTGCTGTCTGCGATTTGGCATCCGGCACCTTAAATTTGGTTGCTAGGTTGGGAGCTATTTGGGAGCCGACTTGGGAGCTTTGCTGGTAGCTTTTGCCATTCCTGGCACGCCACGCTCAGCTCTCACCCGCGCTTCATTACGCGCCAAGAATGTCCGTAAGTTATTGATTTGACAAGTTTATAAGCCTGTAAGCACGGGCAAGGGCCGGTCTCGGCGCTCAACTGCTTTTGTATGCTAGCGAGGGGCAGGATGACTTAAAATCCCCCGCTCGTAAGGGCGTGCCGGTTCGATTCCGGCTTCGGCACTATTAATCATTTTCAGGTGATTTCAGAATCATCCGAAAGCCAACAAAAAGCCCGCCTAGTGCGCCTAGTGCGGGCTTTTTATTGTCTGTGGTTGCCGAAACTGACCTAGGCAGCCAAAAGTTGGGGGGGGGCAGATTTGGGGGCATGGCCGTTCGGTCATCTCGCTGTTAACCCGCTGCGCCATTCGCCTACTGGGCCCGCCAGCTAATCCGCTTCCTTGTTGATCAACTGGCGGCCTTGACCTCGAGTGTTAATGACTCTTATCAGTTACCAAAGCTGAATCGTGTAGTCGACATTAATCCGGGTTTCGTTGTCGCTCCTGAATGTCGAGGCTGCACTTTGCTCATTGCGATACAAGGCATGGCGCAGGCGCAAGGCGAGGCCTTTTGCCGGGCCTGACTGTATGACGTAGGCCAACTCCACGTCCTTCGACGACTCTGTCAGGTCAGTTCCCCCCAATTGGGGCAGGTCAATGTGGCTACCTCTCAAATAGCGAGCCATACCGGTCAGGCCCGGTAGCCCAACAGCGGCGAAGTTGTAGTCATAACGCGCTACCCAGGTCCGCTCCTTCGGGTTGACGAAGTCCGCACTCATGGTGCCGTCGCTGAGCACCGTTGGCTCCCCGCCAGCAATGTAGGCCATTGCTGTGTCGCCCGTCTGGTACATGTAGCCCATGCCCAAGGTGTGGGCCGCGATCTGGTAGCTGAACATGGCACCGGCGTTCAGGTTGTCGACCTTGCCGGCTTCTGCGCGACCGTTCTCCCGACTGTTGTAGATCCGCACGTCCGTTTTGAGTTTGCCTGGGCCGAGGGGGAACTGGTGGATGCCTCCCGCAAAGTCCTGGGTGTATATGTCCTTCAGCTCGGCGTGAAAATAGCGAAGGGTCAACGTGTCAGACCAGCGATAGTCACCGCCCATGAAGTCAAAACGCTCCGAGCTGGCGCCCCTTTTGAAGCGGCCATTGGGCGACGCCAGTGAGATTGGCTGATAGTCAGTGGAATCCCGCAGGTTCACTCGATCCATACGGCCGGTGTGCAGCGTGAGTTTGTCGATGTCTTCGGACATCGCATACGCACCACGAAAGGATTGCGGAACCAAACGTGCAGGGCTCGCGGTGATGACCGGCAGGGCAGGGAACTGCGTTCCAACGGATAGCCGGGTCTTTGAGATTTTCGCCTTCAGCGCCACACCCAGTTCAGAGTATTCGTCCTCAGCCTCACGGGTCATCGGGTCAAAAGGCAGGAGTTGTGTGCCGGTCCGATCGGGCGACGAGTCCAGTTTGAGTCCCAGCATCCCCGTGAGGTCCAGGCCGAATCCGACGGCCCCGTCGGTAAAACCGGAGTTGGCCTTGAGGATGAATCCCTGGGCCCACTCGCGAGCGGCCGAATAGGGGCTGTCGCCTTTGTAGTCCCGGTCCAGGTAGTAATTGCGCGTGGTCAGGGTCGCGCTGCTGTCATCCACGAACCCTGCGTAGGCAGTGGAAGAGGCGCAGGCTATCGCCATGCCCAGGCTGTAGCGCCAAGGGCATAAAGTGTTTTTTTGCATGTGATCGGTCCTGCTTTTATTGTTATGGACGGTCGAATCAGGCGTTGCTGACGGTGTTCAGCTGCAGCAGCCGTTGCGGCTTCAAAAGCCAGACGGCGCCAGCCGCAAGGACGAAGGACAGGGCAAACAGCAGGTAAAGATCGGCGGGCTGCCACTGCGCATCAATCAAACGGCCAGCCACCAATGGCGAGAGAATCGCACCGGCGCGACCGATGCCAATGCCCCAACCCAGGCCAGTGACGCGCTGGGTGGCGTTGTAAATGCTCGGGGTAAGCGCATAGAGCCCCGCGACGCAGCCGTTGACGAAAACTCCGATCATCAGCACCAGGGCGAAGGCCAGGTTCAGGTTGGCAGTGAATTGCACGAAGACGGCCAGCAGCACCGCATTGACCAGAAGGTAGGTCATGAGTACTCGGGACAGACGAAAACGTGCCGCCAGCAAGCCGATCAGTGAGGTGCCAAGAATGCCGCCGACGTTGAGTAGCACACCGCCCGTGATGCCTTGCGTATTCGACAGGCCGGCCGACACCAGCAGCCTCGGCGTCCAGCTCATGACGAAATAGAAACCGAACATCACCAGAAAGAAGGCGCTCCACACCAGCAAGGTTGAACGCAGCAGCGCTGGCGAAAAGAGCTCGGCGAAGGTGGCTCGTAGCGGTTTCCTGGATTCACGCAACGCCTCGGGCAATCGCTCGAGGGACGTGATCGCGACTCGTTGCAGCAGAACATTGATACGCTCCAGCGCGCGCCGGGGTTGGCGAGACAGTAGGAAAGCCAGGGACTCGGGCAACCAGAATGCAAGGATCGGCAGGATCAGCAGCGTCGTTATGCCACCGTAAAAGAACACCGAACGCCAACCCAGGGACGGAATGATTTGCGCCGCGATGAGGCCGCCGATGGTCGCGCCCAGTGCATAGGCCGTGGATTGCAGGCTAATGGCCAGACTGCGCCACTTCTTGTTGGCGTACTCCCCGGCAATGACGTAGCTGCTGGCCAGGATGCCACCGATGCCGAGTCCGGTTATCAGGCGCAGCACCGCGAGCATCTCGGGGGATGTCGCCTTCGAAGACGCCAGCATGCCGAGCCCGGCGATGCCTACACACAGCAGAATGAGCGGACGTCGCCCGAAGCGATCGGCCCAAGGGGCAATGAACAACGAGCCGATAGCCATTCCGACAAGCCCTGCACTGAGCAGGTAGCCGAGGTGAATGCCGCTCAGGCCCCAATCGGCGGAAATGGACGCGGCGGTAAAAGCCATCACCAATACATCGAAGCCATCCAGCATGTTTATCAGAAAGCAGAGCGCAACCACGCCCCACTGGAAGCTGACCATGGGTTTTTCGTCCAGCTGTTGCCCAATCGACTGGCTCATGGCGTCAGGCTCCGAAGCTGTGGGTGGAAAAATGCTTTGAACGACGGGCAGCCGAAGCCGCCTCACTATGCGGAGGTTGCAGTGTGTACATGTCGATACCTTCTTGTTTTTGTTGGTCAGTGGTGCATGCAAGGTGCCTGGGAGCCGGCGGCTCGACTCCGGGGCGGTACGGTGCTCAGGCTCGAGAAGCGCTGGGCGACGTTGATCTAAGGCTCAGGCCGCACTGAAAGACTTGTGCGGGTCAATCACAAATTTCTTCGGCACACCGGCATCGAATTCGCCGTAACCTTCCGGCGCCTGATCCAGGCTGATGACTTGCACACCGACTACTTCAGCGATGTTGATGCGGTTCCACATGATTGCCTGCATCAACTGGCGGTTGTACTTCATCACGGGTGTCTGGCCGGTGTGGAAACTATGGGATTTGGCCCAACCGAGACCGAAGCGGATGCTCAGGCTGCCCATTTTCGCGGCGGCGTCTGCGGCGCCTGGGTCTTCGGTGACGTAGAGGCCGGGGATACCTATCTTGCCGGCCACACGCACCACGCCCATCAGCGAGTTGAGAACGGTGGCCGGTGCTTCGTGTTTGACGCCGTCATGACCGTGGCCGCGGGCTTCGAAGCCGACGCAGTCCACCGCACAATCCACCTCCGGTTCGCCGAGCAGCGCGGCGATCTGTTCGTGCAGCGGCGCGTCTTTCGACAGGTCGACGATTTCAAAACCCTGGGCCTTGGCGTGGGCCAGGCGCACGGTGTTGACGTCGCCGATAATCACCACCGCCGCGCCCAGCAGGCGAGCGGATGCAGCCGCCGCCAGACCGACCGGTCCGGCACCGGCGATGTACACGGTGCTGCCCGGGCCAACACCTGCGGTTACCGCGCCGTGATAACCGGTCGGCAGGATGTCGGAGAGGCAGGTCAGGTCGCGGATTTTTTCCATGGCCCGGTCGCGGTCCGGCAGTTTCAGCAGGTTGAAATCGGCGTAGGGCACCAGCACGTATTCGGCCTGGCCGCCGGTCCAGTCGCCCATGTCGACATAACCATAAGCACCGCCGGCGCGGGCCGGGTTGACGGTCAGGCACACACCGGTGTGTTGCTCTTTGCAAGAGCGGCAGCGTCCGCATGCCACGTTGAATGGCACGGACACCAGGTCGCCGATTTTCAGGTGCTCGACGTCACTGCCTTTTTCGATCACTTCACCGGTGATTTCGTGGCCCAGCACCAGGCCGGTTTTTGCCGTGGTCCGGCCGCGCACCATGTGCTGGTCGGAGCCGCAGATGTTGGTGGAAATCACCTTGAGAATGACCCCGTGCTCGATCTTGCGACCGCGCGGGTCCTGCATTTTTGGATAGTCGATTTTCTGTACTTCGACCTTGCCAGCGCCGAGATACACCACACCACGATTGCCAGACATGCTTTTTTCCTCGAGGAAGTTGTTGTTATGTAGCGCTGCAAAATGCTGCCTTCGGGGCAGCAAATGTCCTGGAGCCCTGAGTTTGGTCTGAAGGACTCAAACGCTGGATTGGCGAAGCTGCTCGATGATTCGGCGGGCGCGATTGGCGCCGACATCGACGTGGATGTCGATCATCGGACGCGCGCCGAACCGGCACATGTTCTGGTACTGGGCTTCGATCACTTCCTTGTCTTCATCGAAGGTCAGGATGGTTTGCTCAACGACCTTGGCCTTGATGGTTTCTGGATCACTCGCCGGGTTGGTGGCAATGGTCCAGAAGTAGTGACTGGTGGTGTCGGTTTCCGGCGTTACCCCGTGGAACCCGCGCATGTGGAAGCCACCGCGATCAGGGTTATCCAGTGAATCGGTACCGGCATCCACCGCACCGGTCCAGATCCGCAGATGACTGACGTGAAATTCGATTTCCTGCCAGCGGTCCACGTTGCCTTTGAAGGGGTAGGCGGCGGTGTAGGTGGGCGGTGGAACAGAGTCCGGCATATGGCGCACGACCCGTACGACGTTGTCTTCACTTTCCACATTCATCCGCGCATTCATATGGATGCTGGCGTTGCCACCGATGGTGCGCAGATGGACATACCCCAAATGACTCAAGTCCATGAGGTTGTCGTGGATTAATTGATAAGGCGCGTCGTAGTGGTAGACGTTGCCGTCGAACAGGTATTTGCCGCTGCTGTGGACGGAGTAAGTCGGCGGCTCACACATCGGCTCGGGTTGAGCCTGGCTACCAAACCATATCCAGACGATCTGGTCCTGCTCACGCACGTGATACGCAGGCACTTTGGCTTTGCTCGGGATCTTGTCTTGCCCCGGGATTTCGACGCATTTTCCATGGTCATCGAACAGCAGGCCGTGATAACCGCAACGAATGCCGGTCGCTTCCAGCGTTCCGTTCGACAGTGGCAATGCTCTGTGGCAGCAGCGGTCTTCCAATGCCGCGACCTCGCCGTTGGCCTTGCGAAACAGCACGACAGGCTTGTTGAGTAATGTCCGGCCTACCGGTTTGTCCTTCAACTCCCAACCCAGGGCAGCGACGTACCATTGGTTGAGGGGAAAGCTGGGCAAGGCAGGCGCCGGGATTTCTTCGGCAAGCGTTTGGAGAGTGGAAGTGTTCATGGTGTTCTCCAGGAGGCACGGTTGATGTTGTTGTTTGAATTCACAGGTCGAGCACCAGGCGTGATGACTTGGCGCGAGAGCAGCAGGGGGTAAAGCGGTCGTTTGCGGCGTGTTCGGCCACTGTCAGGAACTTGTCCCGGTGTTCGGGTATGCCCCGCAGTACGCGAGTGACGCACGTTCCGCAGACGCCTTGCTCGCAAGATGACTCGATCTCTATGCCGGCCTCGTCGAGTACTTCGAACACCGTACGCTCGGCAGGAATCTGAAAAACCTGGCCAGTGCTTGCCAGTTCAACTTCGAACGATGCATTGGCGCTTTGATCGATAGGGTCGGCAGCGAAGAATTCTTTGTGTACCCGGTCCTGCGGCCACCCGGCGTTCTGCGCTGAATCGAGGATGTAGCTCATGAAACCGGCCGGCCCGCACACATACAGATGGGTGTCAGCGTGGGAGGGCGTGAGCAAGGCTGGCGCATCCAGCTTCTGTATCTGGGGGCCACTGTCGTCATGAAGTTTTATGCGGTCGGCGAATGGGGTATCAGCAAGCATCGTGACGAACGCTGCGCGCTGGCTCGAACGGAAGCAGTAGTGCAGTTCGAAATCGGCCCCTTGATGTGACAGCTCCCAGGCCATCGCCAGCATGGGCGTGATACCGATACCTCCACCAAACAGCAGGTGTCGCTTGGCTGAGTGATCAAGCGGGAAAAGATTGCGCGGAGTGCTGATGCTGAGTGTTTGCCCAGACTGAATCTGCTCGTGCATGGCTCTGGAGCCGCCCCGGGAGCTCGGGTCCTTGAGCACGCTGATCAGGTAGCGGTGGCGTTCCTTGGGGTCGTTGCACAAGGAGTATTGGCGGGTGAGGCCATCGGCAATGTGAATGTCGATGTGGGCGCCGGCCTCGAACGCCGGCAGCGTGCTGCCATCGGCGGCACATAGTTCGAAACTGCAGATGCCTTCGGCTTCGTCTGCTTTGCGGGTGACGTTGACTTGAAGCATGACTTGTCCCTCCACACTGAAGTGGCTGCTGAAAAAAAAGCGTCGGTTAGAGCACTGGCCGGGGACGGATCAGCCGGGTGCTGGCACGAGAAAGACGAAGGCGATGAGATTGAAGGGGTTCATGACCAAAACCTGATAATTATTTTTATGAGGCAGGGCGGCGGCATATCATGCAGCGAATCGCCCGTGACGTTCGGTAGAGAAATCCTCCGATTATTTAGTTGCGGTGTCAACTAATATTCCAAGGCCCCGCCGATCCAAGGTGTTCGCTCAATGTCTGCAGAATCCCAACTGAACCTCACGCGTTATGTCCCGGCACTGCTGAATTTCTTGTCCAACAAGCTCTCCTCAGGCGCATCGCAGTGCTATCGCAAGCATTTCGGAATCGGTGTCGTCGAATGGCGAATGCTTTCGATGCTTGCTGTGGAAAATGACATCACCGCCAACCGAATCTGCCAGACGATCGGCCTCGACAAGAGCGCGGTCAGCCGTTCATTGCAGTCGCTGGAAGGTGCCGGGCATATTTGCAGCCAGGTCGATTCAAAGGATGCGCGGCGCTATACCGTCAGCCTGACGGACAGCGGCAAAGCCCTGCATGAGCGAGTCCTGAAGGTTGCACTGGAACGTGAGCGGCGGCTGCTCAGCGAGCTATCTGCCTCGGAAGTGGACACCCTCGTCGAGTTGTTGGGCCGACTGCATTCCCAGGTCGCCAATGTGAACGAGTACGACCCCGAAGACGCTTGAATCTGGGTGCCTGAAACTCGAGTGCCTTTCAGGTATCGCGATTGCCGATGGGTCGCATCCACACAAGCGATTGGTCAGCTTCGCACTGTCACGTCAACCTGCCCCGATTAAAACAATAATGGGGTTCACTCGATGGCTGATCGCTCTATCGCCGCATACAGGCCGAGCAAGTGAGAGTCCATCGATTGGGTGCTTCGCTGAACCGCCTCAGTGTCGGCGGCAAGTTAACGCTCGGCTTCGGTCTGGTCCTGATCTGCACGATGGGCATGGCGCTCACCGCTTGGTATTCGGTGCGGGTAACGCAATCAAGCACCACACAGTTACGGGAGCTGGATCGCCAGAAAGCCAGTCTTGCCCAGGCGCGGCTTGCCGAGCGGGATTTTGGTTTGCTGCCGTCACGAGAATCGGTTGCGCAGGTCGAGGATTCTTTACGTCAACTACAAGTCGGACCGTCGCTTGCTCTTTCGGGAGAGCGTTTCAGGCAGACGCTCGTCCAGTCATCCGACCGTTACCTGAAGGCATTTCAGGCCTATGCCGAAGCGCGCTACCAGGCGATTCGGGCGAGGCTGCGTATGCAAGTGCTGGCGGAAACGACAGGGCAGCGATTCAGCGAAGTATTCCTCGACCAATTAGACGATATCAACCTCAATCTTGAGCAACACCAGCTGCCCCAAGCGCAGTCAATGCAGCAGTTGGAAGAGGCGGTGGCATTGCGCGAGCGCTTGGCCAATCTGCGTGACAGCGAGCTGTATTTTTCCCTCGATCCGCAAAACCGTTATCGGGACGATTGGGTGAACCGGGTGAATGAGCTTGCCAGCGCGCTAGGCAGTCTGAATTCGCAGCTCGATGGCGATCGTCGTCGAGCACTGGATGAGGCCAGTGCAGCGTTGGCCGAGTACCGCGAGGCATTTCTGGGTTTTGCCAGCAGCGGTGAGCAGGCCATGGCGCAACAAGTGAGCATGTCGGTGTCGGCTGAACAAGTGACGATGGTGTTGGAAACCGAGCGGGCGAGGGCTGCACAATCTTATGAATTACTCCAAAGACGTCTGGATCAGCAACTTGCAGTGATGGTGCTGCTTGCCGTGTTGCTCAGTATCGGCGCGTGCCTTTTGATCCAGCGTTCAATTGTTTCGCCACTGAAAATGATGCTGGGTCTGGCGCAACGGGTGGCTGCGGGAAATCTGAAGGATCGTCCCGCGCTGCTTGATCGACAAGATGAGTTGGGCCAGCTCGGTAGTGCTATTGACCTGATGTTGCAGGCGCTGCGCCATCTTGTGGGGCGAATCGGCAGCGACGTGCAACAACTGGACGCCGCGGCCGTCTCGCTGGGTGCAATGGTCGATCGCACAGGGCAGGGTGTGCGCGCACAGCGCGAGCAGACCGCCGAGGTGGTTGCGGCCATGCAGCATATGACCCAAGCGGCGGCACAGGTCAACCAGCAAGTCGCGGGAAGCCAGGCGAGCCTGGGCGATGCTTGCAAGCTGATTCATCATGGCGACGACCTGGTGCGACAGGCGAGTCAAAGCCTTCAGCAGCTATCGCGGGAAATGACCAGCAGTGTGGGTTCCATGCAACTGTTGCAAAGCGAAAGCCAGGCCATTACCAGTGTGCTGGATGTGATCAGCGCACTCGCCGAACAGACCAATCTATTGGCCTTGAATGCCGCCATCGAAGCAGCGCGAGCCGGTGAGCAGGGTCGCGGTTTTGCTGTAGTGGCCGACGAGGTTCGGGTGCTCGCCAGTCGAACGCGAGCATCGACAGGCGAGATTGATAGCATGATTCAACGCCTCTGGAAGGTCACCGGCGACACAGCAACCAGTCTTTTCGACAGTCAGCGACGGACTGCCGAAGGCGTTGAGCTGACAGTGCGCGCCAGTCAGGTCCTGGGTGCGACTACCGAGGCCATCTCGCGAGTTGAATACAGCGGACAGAGAATTGCCCACGCTGCAGCATCGCAACATGACATAGCCTGTCGAGTCGATGCAGCGCTTGGGCAGGTGGACAGGGTAGTCGAGCAAAATGCCGAGGAGTGTGCTCGGCTGGAGACAGCGAATGGCGACTTGCAGCGCCTGAGCGTCAGCCTTGGTGAAGCGGTAGGGGCGTTTCACCGCGACACCTGAAGCACTCCCGCTGGGTGTGATCAGCGACGTAGTTCAAACACCTGAAAACTTAAACTGGATACGACATGCGTTATCGACGTCTTGACTTGAACCTGCTGGTCGCCTTGGACGCCTTGTTGAGCGAATGTAGTGTCAGCAGGGCCGCCGAGCGATTGTGCCTGGGGCAGTCGGCAACCAGTTCGGCGCTCGGACGTTTGCGTGAGCATTTCAACGATCCGTTGCTGGTCCAGATTGGACGGCGTCTGGAACCCACGGCGTTGGGTCTGGAACTGCTTCCCAGAGTGCGTGAAGCGTTGGCTCTGACTCGTGAGATTGTCGATGCACCGGTCAATTTTGAACCGGCCAGTTGCACTCGGCACTTCACTTTGGTGGCTTCCGACTACGTAGCTGGCGTCCTGCTGCCAGCCGTCAGTCTTGAGTTGGCCCGAATCGCACCTGGTGTGCGCTTGAGTCTGCGGGACATGCCTGTGCCGCGTGACAGTGACGTGGTCAGCGAAGCGCTCGACTATCGCCGCAGCGATTGTGTGATTGTGCCTCAGCGGCGATTGAACCCGGCTTACCCCCATATCCCGCTGATGAACGACGAGCTCTGTTGCATCGTCTGCGCTCGGCAACCCCGGTTCGCCGAAGGCTTGAGCCTGGCCGACTATTGCGCGGCGGAGCACGTGGTACGCGAGTTTGCCGAGGGTCGAAATCTGGCGATGGATGCAGCGCACTTGCATGAGTCGGGCGTTCATCGCCGAGTGGCAGTGGCCCTGGAAAGCTTTGTGTTGATGCCCGAATTCATCGTCGGTACTGCCCGGATCGCCACCGTGTTTCGCCGCCAGGCGCAGCGCTTCGCTCAACATTATCCGTTGCGTATTCACCCGGCACCGCTGGCATTTCCTGATGCCGTTCAGGTATTGCAATGGCACCCTTATCAAGATCATGACCCGGCGATGGTGTGGTTTCGCGGCCTGTTATCGCAGCAGGCCGCGTTGCTTGATCAGTGCTCTACCTGATCACCGGTATCCGCCACCAGCGCAGCCTGTTCAATAGCCTGTAAAGCGCAGCGCTCGTCGTTGTCTGAAGTGTCACCGCTGACGCCAATGGCACCCAGAATCAGTCCCTCGGCATTGCGAATCAACACGCCTCCGGCGACGGGAATCACCTCACCGCCGGTCAGGCTGTTGATAGCGTCGAAGAACGCCGGCATCGCTTGTGCGCGCCGGGCCAGTTCGCGCCCGCCAAAGCCCATTCCCAAGCAACCCCGTGCCTTGCCGGTGGCGATCTGTGGTCGAAGGAAACTGGCATGTTCATCACGCAAGACTGCCAGCGGATGACCCGCAGCATCCAGCACGGCCACCGCAAGGGGGTTGATGCCCGTTTCCCGAGCGATGCGGATGGCATGGCTGGCGATGTTGGTGGCGGTCATCAGGTCGAGTTGCTGCATGGCGTTGGTCCTCATTGTGCCCACTTGCCCAATTGGGTCACGCGGTCCCGGGTGTAAAGATCAGTCCATTTCAGCGAGTTGAAATCAGAGACCTGTTTGGGGTTGTAGGGGCTGCGCTCCATGCGCACGGACTGGCCAGCCTTGTACACGGCTTTAAGGCGAGAGCGGTCTTGCAGGATGCGGATGTCGTGCAACGGCGAACCGTCGAGCAACAGGAAGTCTGCTTGCTTGCCCACTTCGAGGGTGCCGATGGTCTCACCGCGTGGCATGCAGCGCGCACCGACGTTGGTGGCGGCATACAGCGCTTCTGCGGGGGTGAAGCCCAGCCGGGTGACCAACAGTTCCAGCTCACGAGCGTGCCACTCGCCATAGGGCGTTACCGCAAAACCGCTGTCGCTGCCACACGCGAACGGCACGCCAGCGGCCTTGGCACGTTTGAGCACCGCCGAACCGACTTCCAGGGTGCGGGCACAGTAACCGGCATAACCGGTGCTGATGGCTGGATCGTGGGGTTGGCAGAAGTCCACGGTGTTTTGCGGGAAGGTCATGGTCGGCGCGAGAATACTGCCGGCTTCGAGCAATGCCTCGATACAGTCGTCGTCCATGTAGAAGGCATGGAACACCAGATCGACACCGGCGCGTGCGGCGTACATCACAGCTTCTCGGCCATAGGCGTGGGTCGCCACTTTGCAGCCCAGGCGGTGAGCTTCTTCGACCATCTCATAGGTTTCTTCGGCGGTGAACGCGGCGATGATTTCGCCGTTCGGGCGGCGGTGGGTGCCGTCCATGGCGATCTTGATCAGGTCGACGCCATCCTTGGCCTGTTTGCGGATTTCAGCCAACGCTTCGCTGCGACTGGTGACCAGGCGCGCAGTGAAATACTCCGGAGCACCTACTCGACTCGGAAACCAGTCGTTGAGGCTCTGTCGATTGGTGATGACCCGGCTGCTGGCGGCGATACGCGGGCCTTCGAACAAACCGGCAGCGATTGCGTTGCGCACAGCGATGCTGAGTTGGCCGCTATCGCCCGGGCAGACCATGCTGGTCACACCGGCGGCCAGCACGTGTTGGGCGAAGAACATGCCGCGCAGCGCACGGAACTCGTCGCTGGTCCAGATATCAATGTCTTCTTCGCTCTGCGCGTTGCCGAAGGCCAAATGGGTGTGCACATCCACCAGGCCCGGCATGACAAAATTATCGCCGGCGTCCAGCAGGGTGTCGCCCGGTTGCGTCGGCGGCGCGAGGGCGGTCGGGCCGACGTACGACAGCAGGCCGTTTTCCACGATAAGGGTTTGCTGTTGACGGGTTTGCAGGCCGGTACCGTCGAACAGGGTCTGGCATTTCAGGTGTAGGGCGGGCATGGCGTTTCACTGTGTGGGTTGTTATGCAAAGCGAGGCTAGGGCAGGGCCATGCATGCCACCAGCAACTTGCATCAATGCTCGCGTATTGATGGCGTCAATAGCTGCTGTACCTCGAGCACCCAACTGAGCTCGTTCAGCGCTCGACAAAACGCCATCGCCGGCAAGCCAGCTCCTACAGGATCGAGGGGGAGTTCGGATTGTTTGGTACCACATAAATCGGTAGGAGCCGGCTTGCTGGCGATGGCGAATGTGACATCGCCATCGCTGGCAAGCGAGTTTGTAGAGGACGCAGGTTACGCGGTGTGGCCGCCTAATGTTTCGGCAATCCAGTCGGCGATGTATTGGCCCGCGTTGATGCTGTTATCGAAGCTGGAATGCTGCACGCCACCTTCGCGTTCGGTGAAGATTTTAAGCTCGCGTTTGGGGCTGTTGATCAGTTGCTCGTACGTGCGATGTGCCCACTTCAATGGAATCTGTGAGTCCTTTTCACCGTGGGTCACCAGGAATGGAACCTTGATCCGGTCCAGTACGCCATCCAGGTGCACGTTTTCGGAGATGGCCATGAACTCATCCATATCTTTCGCTCCCCACACCCAGCACACGTGTGCCCAATAGTGCGGAACGGGGAAGCTGCCTTCTTTTTCCAGGCGACGTTTTTGCACATCGCGCCAGTCATGGTTGGCGCCCCACACCACACCGCACGCAAACCGTGGTTCGAACGCCACCGCACGCGGGCAGTAATAGCCGCCGAGCGAGACGCCCTCCAGGCCAATACGTTTGGCATCCACGTCGCTACGGCTTTCCAGCCAGTCGACCACCCGACTGGCCCAATGCTCGCTGTCGAAACGGGCGACCAGATTGTGCAATCGCAGCGCTTCTCCTGTGCCGGGCTGATCGATGATCAATGATGAAATACCGCGCTTCGCCAGCCACGCTGGCAGCCCGACGCGATATTTCATTTCTTTGGTCGAATCCAGTCCATTGACCTGCACCAGGATCGGGGCCGGACCGGTCACGCCTTCGGCACGTACCAGTAAACCGGAAATATGTTTGCCCTCGTAGGGGATTTCTACGCGCTCACAGTTCTCGCGAGACAGTTCGATACCGCGTTTGAACGTCTGCAGAAAACGCTGGTACAGCTCTGTCCGGCCCGGCGCGCCGTGGGCTTGCAAACGTTCGCAGGTCAGGTAGTAGGTGGCGGCGCGGTTGTACTTTTCACCAGCAGACAGCAGTCGGCCATTGCCTTCATCTTCTTCAGCAAGGCCGCAGAGTTTGTCGGCCATCTTTGCCCAGGTTTCGCGAAACGCCTTGGTTCCAGCAGCATCGGGTTGCTGGGCGGCTTCCTGTAGCGGTGCGCACATCTCTTCAATTTCGCCCATACGGGCGCCCATCTCGATGGCCAGGTCGACGGAGAGATTCCATACGTAATTGGTCGGGAAGTAACGGAACATGGTTGTTGTTGTCCTTGTGGTTGCCTTGTCGTTCACAAGGCACGTTAAGGACGCCCCGGCTAATTAGCCAATCGTGACTCCGGATGGGAGGTATCGCGAGCGGCGATATGATCGTGTTCAAGATGCTGGATGAATGCGCTGATGCGTTCGCGCAGCCAGCGGTGCATGGGGTCACCGTCGACGCTGCGGTGCCAGAGCATGAACTCGCACATGACCGGAATCTTTACCGGTGGATTGAGGATGCGCAGCGGCAAATGCTCGGCGTACAACCGTGCCAGACGTTGGTGCATGGTGGCGATGCGCTGGGTACCGACGACCAGTTGCGGCAGGGTGTTGAAGTCGTTGGTGATGACTTCGATGCGGCGGTTGAAACCGTACTGGTTCATGAACCACTCTTCGATGCTCAAGTGCCGGCTGCGACCAAAACCGACAGAGACATGGCCCATGTCCATGTACTGCTCAAGGGTCAGGCTGTCGCCGACCTGGGTATTGCCCTGCCAGACGACGCAGACGTGCTCTTCTTCGAACAACAACTGGTGAGGGTGACCTTCGATGATGTAGCGCTCAGGCACGATCATCAGATCGACCTCGCCACGAATCAACAAATCAGCGGAACTGTCTCCGGGGCCGATCATTTCGAAGGTGATGTTGGGCGCTTCCTGATGGATCTTCTGTATCACCTGGGCAAACAGCACGCTGATCAGGTAGTCCGAAGTCACCAGGCGGAAATGACGTTTGCTGGTCGTAGGGTCGAACACCGGCTTGGCAGTGATCGACGACTGGATCGTCAGCAGCACTTCACGGATGGGTTTGGCAAGCTCTTGCGCGTAAGGCGTTGGCTGCATTTTACGCCCCACTTGCACGAGCAATTCGTCTTCGAAATAGGTTCGCAGGCGTCCCAATACCCCACTGGTGGCGGACTGCGTCATGTGCAGGCGTTCGGCGGCACGGGTGATGTTCTGCTCTTCAAGCAATACATCGAGTGCGACCAACAGGTTCAGGTCCAAGTGGTTGAAACGCATCAGGCATATCCGCTTTTGTATTTATTTTCGCGATACATTCCGGTTAATTCATCGTTCCGTCAACCCCGTCCGTCTGCCGTTATCCCGCGCACTCAGGTATCGCGTTTGCCGATAGGTCGCATCCTCACTCGCGATTAGTCAACTGCCAAACCGCACGGCAATCTTCGCCGCAGTCGGCCTTGTTGCCGACACCACCACCGGATTCCATGCATCGCTGAGTGCGCTTGCGAGCCGCCAGTGCCTGCTTCCGGATACTAATTTCAATGGAGTGGTAGCGATGAACATCATTGGCCTTGATGCCCTGATCTTTGGCGTCGATGACATCCAAGCCTGTACCGATTGCCTGCGTGATTACGGCCTCGCGCCGGTTGACGTCGACAGCAGCGGTGGGCGTTTTGAAGCATTGGACGGTACGGCCGTAATCATTCGCCGTGCGGACGATCCGACGCTACCGATTGCCATCGGCCCGGCGCCGTCGATTCGCGAAACCGTTTACGGCGTTGCCAGCGTGGCTGACCTCGACGCCATCGAAGACGAGTTGGCGCGAGACCGTCAGGTCACCCGAGAAAACGGCGTGCTGCACAGCGTCGACGACATGGGGTTTGCCATCGCTTTCCAGGTCACCGTCCGCAAGTCCTACGTCGCGCCAGACGATTTGACCAACGCCGCCGGCCACGCGCCACAACGTCCGCTTAACCAACCGGGCATCACCCTCGAGATGAGCGCCACGCCGCGCACGCTGTCGCACGTGGTGTATTTCGTCCCGGATGCCGCCAAGGCCGAAGCCTTCTACGCCGAGCGCCTGGGTTTTCGAACCACCGACACTTTCATCGGGGCAGGGCCATTCATGCGTCCGGCGGGGTCCGATGACCACCATTGCCTGTTCATGATCCAGACTCCGCCGCACATGAAGGGCTGCGAACACTTCACTTTTCACATGGGCAGTGGCACTGAAGTGTTGTTGGCCGGTACACGCTTCGAACAAAAAGGCTGGACCAGTTTCTGGGGCCCTGGCCGTCATCTCTTTGGTTCCAACTGGTTCTGGTACTTCAACAGTCCGCTGGGCTGCCACATCGAATACGACGCCGACATGGACAAACACGATGACGCCTGGGAGGCGCGCCGCGCACCACTGTCGGCGGATAACTCGCAGTTGTTCCTGTTCACCTCGAAAGAAAAATGGGCGCCGGGCGGTCCGCCCCGGTAGGAACGAGCAAGCTCGCGATGGAGGCAAACGATGATGCGGGGAGCCTGATGCCCCGCGGTGCTCTCAGGTTTTTCGCGAGCAGGCTCGCTCCTACAAAGGTTTCTGTCATGGACCACAGCGATTTTTTCCTGTGCCGGATGGACGAATTGGCAGAAGGGCAGGCGCGCGGATTCGATCCATCGCAGTGCGGCAGGGACACAGTTTTTGCACTGGTGCACGAAGGGCAGGTGCGGATTTATCGCAACAGTTGCCCGCATCTCGATGTACGCCTGGAGTACCGCAAGGACCGGTTTTTGTCGGCTGACGGTCAGTTGATCGTCTGTTACGCCCACGGTGCGCAGTTCCTTCCGGACACCGGCGAATGTGTCTACGGCCCGTGTCTGGGCCAACGGCTGGACGCGCTGTCATGGCGTCTGGAGGAGGGCTGGGTGGTGTTGGAAATACCTGTAAAGACGGCGATATCAGGGGCGGATGAGGTATCGCGTTTGGCGATACATCGCATCCCTACTCGCGATTAGTCAAATCCCTGCTTTGACGAGAAGCTGGACCTAACGACGCAGTGCCCGGCGCTGCATCGAATCACAAGAATAAAAAGTGAGTACACCATGAGTGCAGTGAACAAAGTTCTGATCGTGGGCGGTGGTATTGGCGGCTTGTGTGCAGCCATCGCACTGCGGCGCAAGGGCATTGAAGTCGACCTGATCGAACTCAAGTCAGAATGGACCGTTTACGGTGTCGGGATCATCCAGCAAAGCAACGTCGTTCGCGAAATGGCCAAGCTGGGCGTGCTCGACGGTTATCTCGATGCGGCGTATGCCTTTGAAGACGTCGCCATCTATGGCCCGGCCGGTCAGCAATTGGCACGCATCCCGGGTCAGCGCCTGGCTGGGCCTGCCTACCCGGCGAACGTCGGTATCTCACGCCTGGCACTGCATAAAGTCCTCAGTGAAACGGCCCTGGAACTGGGCGCCAAAGTACGCCTTGGACTCAGCGTAGAAACCCTGAATGACCAGGACGACAGCGTCGACGTGTTGTTCACCGACGGCAGCCACGGTCGTTATGACCTGGTGGTGGGGGCCGATGGTTTGTTCTCCAAAGTGCGCGATTTGCTGTTTGGTGACACGTACACGCCCAGGTTTACCGGCCAATCGGTATGGCGCTACAACTTCCCGCGCGACCCGCAAATCGATCACCTCGCCAACTACCAGAGTGCTGACGGCAACGCTGGCCTGGTGCCGCTGGCCGGTGACTTGATGTACCTGTTCCTCACCTCCCACGAACCATCCAATCCCTGGATGGACCCGCAGACGCTGGCCGAGCAGATGCGTCAGCGCTTGCAAGGCTTTACCGGCCTGGTCGGCCAGTTACGTGAACAAATCACCGACAGCAGCCAAGTGGTTTACAAGCCAATGGAAGTGGTTTTCGTCAATGAGCCTTGGTACCGCGGCCGCGTTTTGTTGATCGGCGACGCCGCCCATGCGACGACACCACACCTGGGGCAGGGGGCGGGCATGGCGATAGAAGATGCCATCGTGCTCAGTGAAGAACTGACCGGCGACGGCAGTATTGAGCAAATTCTCCAGCGTTTCATGGAACGCCGTTTCGAACGCTGCAAGTTCATCAGCGAAAGCTCGGTGCTGGCGGGCGACAAGGAAATGCAACACGACCGCGAGTTCGACCGCATCGGCCTGGTCAAGCAAATGCTTGCGCGCACGGCTGAGCCGATCTGATTCGACAGGGCCGTCACCCACAGCAGTTACCACTATAAAAACAAGAGGTTAACGCGATGGTTAGCTCCATGACTGCGACGCTTGCGCGCCGCCCGGTCTGCATGTCTGCACCCTTTGGTTTCTCGTTGGCCGCAGCGTTGGTGCTGTGCAGCCAGGCTGCACACGCCTTTCAGGTGGATACCGGCAATCCGGATTTCAGCCTGCGTTGGGACAACACCGTCAAGTACAGCGCCGCATGGCGCGCCCAGGATCCCAGCAGCAAACTAAGTGAGGGGCGGGTTGCGCTCAATCAGGACGACGGCGATCGGGCGTTCAAAAAGGGCTTGATCTCTAACCGCACGGACATCCTTTCCGAGCTGGACATGTCGTTCAAAAACGTCGGCGCGCGCCTCAGTGGCGCCGCCTGGTACGACACTGAATATCAGCACGACAACGATAACGACGATCCGGCGCGTGCCAACGCCCGTTCCGTGGCCTACGACGAATTTACCGATGACACCCGTCATCTGCATGGCGGTGACGGTGAGTTGCTCGATGCATTCGTGTACTGGAACGGCGAGCTGGCCGATCACGCCACGTCCGTGCGCGCCGGCCGCCACGGCTTGATCTGGGGCGAGAGCTTGTTCTTCGGGGCCAACGGCATTGCCGGTGGCATGGCGCCGGTCGACGTGGTGAAAGCGCAGTCCGTACCCAACACCCAGTTCAAGGAAATCACCCGGCCGGTCAATCAACTGTCGGGGACTTTCCAGCTGACCGATGACGTCTCGCTCGGCGCCTTTTACCAGCTGGAGTGGGAGGAGACGCGCCTGCCGGGTGCCGGCAGTTACTTCTCCACCAGCGACACCATTGGTGAAGGCAACGAACGCTTGATCGTGGGCGCGCCATTTCCCCCATTCCTCGGCGGCAATCCCGGCAGCCCGGCGGCGTTTTTCCACGGCAATGACAAGGAGGCGAAGAGTTCGGGGCAGGGCGGGCTGCAGTTGAAGTACAGCGCGGAAACCGTCGAGTACGGTCTGTACGCGATTCAGTACCACGACAAAACCCCCAAGCTTTACCTCAAGCCCAACAGCGGTGCACCGAATTTCAGCACGGGCCAGATCGGCGAGTACTACTGGGTTTACCCGGAAGACATTCGCGCATTCGGTACCAGTTTTTCGACCACCGTCGATGAGTACAGCTTTGCCGGTGAAGCGTCGATGCGCTGGAACATGCCGCTGGTTTCCAACGGTCAAACCGTCTTGCCGGGCGTTGTCGCCGATAACGATGACGATGCCCTGTACGCCGTGGGTCGTACCGCTCACGTCAACCTCAACGTGTTGGCTTCGTTCGGCCCCAACTTCATTGCCAGGGAATCGGGACTGGTCGGTGAGATCGCCTGGAACCGACTGCTGAGCGTCACGAAAAACCGCGCTGCGCTTGACCCCAACGCCACTGATGACGGCCTCGGATTCAAGATGGTTTACACCCCGACCTACCGCCAGTTTTTCTCCGGCATCGATATCAGCATTCCAATCGGCGTCAGCTATTTCCCGTTGGGCAAGTCGGCCGTTGTCAGCTCCTTTGGCCCGGATAACGGCGGCGACATGAACATCGGCATCACCGCCACTTACCTGGATCGCGTCACCGCCGGCCTGACCTACACGCATTACTACGGCGCCGAGGACACCAACCTCAACGCGGCCAGCCAGTTCAATTACAAGCAATCGCTGAAAGACCGGGACTACCTGGCTTTCTCCGTCAAGACCACGTTTTAAGAGGACTTGCGCATGACCTACAACAAGAAATCCGGAGCCTTCAAGCTCAAAGCCCTTTGCCTGGCACTGCTCGGCAGCCTGGCCATTTGCAGCCAAGTGACACTGGCGGCGACGGCTGAAGACGCGGCCAAACTCTCGAAAAGCCTGACACCCTTCGGGGCCGAGCGCGCCGGTAACGCCGACGGCTCCATTCCCGCCTGGGACGGTGGTTACACCAAAGTCGATCCGTCGTTCAAGGAAGGCGGCAAGCGTACCGACCCGTTCGCGGCGGACAAACCGCTGTTCAGCATTACCTCGAAGAACCTTGCGCAATACGCCGGCAAACTCAGCGACGGCACCAAGGAAATGTTCAAGCGTTTCCCGGACACGTATCGCATCGACGTTTACCCGACACGCCGCACCGCTGCCGCGCCGCAGTGGGTGTATGACAACACCCTGAAAAATGCCACCCGCGCCAAGCTGGTGGATAGCAGCGCCGGCCCGGTACCCGAAGGCGCCTTTGGCGGCATCCCGTTTCCGATCCCGCAAAACGGCGCCGAAGCCATGTGGAACCACGTGTTGAATTGGCGCGGTACCTCGGTGTCGATGCATTTTCGTCACTACCTGATGACCGCCGACGGCAAGCAGGTCATGACCACTGACGGTAAGGCCATTCAGGAGATGCCGTATTACTACCAGGAAGGGACACCGGAGTCCTTTGCCGGTGACTACTGGATGTTCCGACTGCTCAACGTCGGTCCGCCATTGCGCGCCGGTGAACAGATCATGGGCCGTACCAACATCAACGGCGACCTGTCCCAGGCGCACGTTTACCTGACCGGCCAACGTCGCGTGCGCAAGCTGCCGAATGCCTGCTGCGACACGCCGACGCCGGCGACTGCCGGGGTGATGTCGTTCGACGAGTTGAGCGTATTCCAGGGTCGCATGGACCGCTTCAACTGGAAGCTGGTGGGCAAGCAGGAGATGTACATCCCCTACAACACCAACAAAGTTCAGGCCGCTGCCAAACCTGAAGACCTGTTTCTCGCTCACCACATGAACCCGGATTACGTGCGCTGGGAATTGCACCGAGTGTGGGTTGTGGAAGCGGACCTGGCACCGGGCAAGCGCCATCAGTTGCCGAAGGGTCGTTATTACCTCGATGAGGACACCTGGCAAGCCATGCTCGGCGACCGTTGGGACGCCAATGGTCAACTGGCCAAGACCCTGTGGTCGTTGCCGGCAGTACTCCCGGACCTGCCTGCGCAAGCGCAATTGTCTTCGGGCTTTTACGACCTGACCTCCGGCGCCTGGTTTATCCAGAACGTCTACACCGGTCAGCCCGAGCAGTACGGCATCGTGGATCGCTACAAGGCCTCCGAGTTTTCGCCGGCGGCGATGGCGGGTGCCGGGGTTCGTTGAGACGGACCGGATCGCGGTTTGCGAATCGCGATCCGGTTTCAAAAGGTTTGTCGAGGTCGGTAATGAACAGATTCTGTCAGGTGGTGGGTCGGCTGATGTGCCTTATGGCTTTGCCGTTGTGCCACGCGCACGCCGCTACGGTGGGCGACGCACTCGAAACGCCGGCGATGCAGGCGCCGCAAGCGAAATCTGCGGTGCTGCTGGACCTGGCACGGGCGGGCGCACGGCTGGTGGCGGTGGGTGAGCGGGGCATTGTGTTGCTGTCCGATGACAACGGCGTCAGCTGGCGTCAAGCGGCAGTGCCGGTCTCGGTCAGCCTTACGGCGGTGCAATTCGTCGACGCCCAGACGGGCTGGGCCGTCGGGCATGCGGGTGTTGTATTGGCATCGCGTGACGGAGGTGAGCACTGGGTGGTGCAACTGGATGGCCTGCGTGCCGCACAGCTTGAGTTGGCTGCCGCGCGCCAACAACTGCCTTTGGCCAACGACCAGGATGCCGCCGCCGCGCGTGTGCAAACGGCTGAAAGACTGGTGGGTGACGGGGCTGACAAACCGTTTCTGGCCGTGCAGTTCGTCGACGCCCGACACGGCTTGATTGTAGGGGCGTACGGCCTGGCCTTTCGCACCGACGATGGCGGCTCCACCTGGCAATCCATCGCGGGGCAAATCGATAACCCCACGGGCGCGCATTTGTCCGCGATCACTCAACAGGGGCAACACTGGTTCCTCGCCGGCGAGCAGGGCTACCTCGCGCGCTCCGACGATGCGGGCCAATCATTCACGCAGTTGGAAAGCCCTTACATGGGGAGTTTTTTCACCGTGCAAATGCGCGACGACGGTGTGCTGCTGGTGGCCGGGTTGAAGGGCAATGCGTTTGCCTCCCGCGACCTGGGCCAGAGCTTCCAGCCTGCGCCGGTCTCGATGCCGGTGTCTTTCAGCGATGCCATCCGTACCGACGACGGCCAGTTGTTGCTGGTCAATCAGAGCGGCGCCTTGTTTCGCACCAACAGCCAGCCCGGTGCAACGCTCGTGCCCTATGGCAAACCGCTCGGCAAGCCCGTCTCCAGTGTTATCCAGGCCGCCGATGGCAGCCTGACGCTGGCGGGTTTCACTGGTTTGACGCGCCTATCGCCGTCAAACGCCAACGCTTCGGAGTGAGGTTATGAAGTCTTTCGACAACGCCACGGCCAGCCTGGCGAATTTCGATCCACGCTCCGGTTCAGTGGTGGAACGCACGCTGTTCAACCACCGCCTGTGGGTCCTGCTGGTGTGTGTGCTGACGACCCTGGTATTGGGTTATCAAGCCACCCGTATCGAGCTCAATGCCAGCTTCGAAAAGATGATCCCCACACAGCAGCCTTACATTGCAAACTACCTTGAGCATCAGAAACAGCTCACGGGTTTGGGTAATGCCCTGCGGATTGTGGTAGCGAACAAGCGCGGCGACATCTACGACGCCGAGTACCTGAAGACCCTGCAGGCCCTGAGCGACAAGCTCTACCTGCTGCCGGGTGTCGACCGTGCGTACATGAAGTCGCTATGGACACCGGCCACGCGCTGGGTCGCAGTGACCGAAGATGGCCTGGATGGCGGTCCGGTGATCCCGGACGACTACAGTGGCACCGCTGCTAATCTCGATGCTCTGCGCCGCAACGTGCAACGCTCCAACGAACTCGGTCAACTGGTGGCCTTCGACCAGACCTCCAGCATCATCTACGTCCCATTGTTGGCAACCACCACCGACGGCAAGGCGCTGGATTACGCGGTGCTTTCCGAACAACTGGAGACCCTGCGCAGCACCTATCAAAGTGCCAACATCGAGATTCACATCACCGGTTTCGCAAAAAAAGTCGGCGACCTGATTGCCGGCCTTAAGCAGATCCTGCTGTTCTTCGCCGTCGCGATCTTGATCACCACTGCCGTGCTTTTCTGGTACACCCGTTGCCTGCGCAGTACGGTGCTGGTGGTGTTGTGCTCGCTGGTGGCGGTGGTCTGGCAGCTCGGTCTGCTGCCATTGCTGAATTACCAGCTGGACCCGTACTCGGTACTGGTGCCGTTTCTGGTGTTTGCCATCGGCATGAGCCACGGCGCGCAGAAAATGAACGGCATCATGCAAGACATCGGGCGTGGCATGCACCGCGTGGTGGCTGCACGTTTCACCTTCCGCCGGTTGTTTCTCGCCGGGCTGACAGCGCTGCTGTGTGACGCTGTAGGTTTTGCGGTACTGATGCTGATCAAGATCCAGGTCATTCAGGACCTTGCCGTGATCGCCAGCATTGGCGTGGCCGTATTGATTTTCACCAACCTGATTTTGCTGCCGGTTTTGCTCTCTTATGTCGGCGTGACGCCGCGTGCCGCGCAGCTGAGCCTCAAGAGCGAACAGGCCGAACAAAGCGGGCAGGCGCGCCATGCGTTCTGGCGTTTTCTGGACCTGTTCACTCATCGGCGCTGGGCCAGCCTGTGCATCGCCATCAGCCTCGCCTTGGCAGCACTCGGCTTTCTGGTCAGCCTGCAATTGAAAATCGGCGACCTCGACGCCGGTGCTCCAGAGCTGCGTGCGGACTCGCGTTACAACCAGGACGATGCTTTTCTGACCCGACATTACGGCGCCAGCAGCGACCTGTTCGCGGTGATGGTGAAAACCCCGGCCAGCAGCTGTGCACGCTACGACATCCTGGCCAAGGTCGATGCCCTTGACTGGCAACTGCGCGCCTTGCCGGGCGTGGATTCGACCAACTCGCTGGCGTTGCTTAACCGGCGCATGCTGGTCGGGCTCAGTGAAGGCAACCCGAAGTGGTACGAGCTGCAGAACAATCAGGCGATGCTCAACATGATCACCGCCAGCGCGCCGCGAGGGTTGTACAACGAAGATTGCAGCCTGTTGACCCTGTACGCCTACCTTACCGACCACAAGGCCGAGACGCTGACCCGCCTGGTTGAGCATGTGGAAAAATTTGCCGCCGAGAACAACACCGACGAGGTGCAGTTTCTGCTGGCGGCGGGTAACGCCGGCATCGAAGCGGCGACCAATATTGTGGTCAAGCAAGCTAATCGCGAAATGCTCGTCTGGGTCTACGGCGCGGTCATTTTGCTGTGCCTGATCACCTTCCGCTCCTGGCGCGCGACGGTGTGCGCGGTGATTCCGCTGATGCTCACCTCCATCCTCTGCGAAGCCTTGATGGTCTGGCTGAACATCGGCGTGAAAGTCGCCACGCTGCCCGTCATCGCCTTGGGCGTCGGCATCGGGGTCGACTATGCGCTGTACGTGATGAGCATTCTCCTGGGTCACCTGCGCCAAGGGGCGAGCCTGTCCGAAGCCTATTACCGCGCACTGGTATCCACCGGCAAGGTGGTGATGCTGACCGGAATCACCCTGGCCATCGGCGTGGCGACCTGGACGTTTTCACCGATCAAGTTCCAGGCCGACATGGGCGTGCTGCTGGCCTTCATGTTTGTCTGGAACATGGTCGGTGCATTGGTGTTGCTGCCCGCGCTGGCGTACTTCCTGTTACCCGCAGGGCGCAATGCGCAGGACGCCGTTGTACCAATGCCGGTGGCCCATAGGGCGGGGGCCGAGCCAGCAGTGGTCGCGGACGTTCATCACCTGCGCCTCAAGGAGCACTGCCATGGTCGCTGATACCTTCGTAAAACCCATCCGTCAGGCCGGTTTGGCGCAGTCGATGTTGTTGCTGCTCGGCAGCTGCCTGCCGGTGTTGGGTGCGGTGTTGCTGGCCCCGGTATTGCCGCGGATGCAGGCGCACTTTGCTGGCGTCGACGGCAGCGCCGTACTGGTTCCCATCGTACTGACGCTGCCAGCGTTGGTGATTGCCTTGCTGGCGCCGTTCGCCGGGCTGATCGCCGATCGCCTTGGGCGCAAGCCCTTGTTGCTGGCGAGCATGCTGCTGTATGTCCTCTGTGGTGTGCTGCCGCTTTGGCTCGATTCACTGCAGGCCATCGTACTCAGCCGGGCGGGTATCGGATTGGCCGAGGCGGGCATCATGACCTGCTGCACCACGCTGATGGGCGATTACTACAGCGGTGCCAGGCGTGAGCGTCTGTTTGCCTTGCAGATGGTCGCCACGTCGTTGTCGGCTGCTGTGTTCATCGCGTTGGGTGGCTTCCTGGGTCAAAACGACTGGCGCACCCCGTTTGCGTTGTACGCCGTGGGTTTGATTTTCCTGCCACTGATGGCCTGGAAGTTGTGGGAGCCGCAAGCCCGCCCACAAACCGGACAACCCCTGCAGTCGTTGCCAACCGGGAAGTTTCCGTGGCGTGCGCTGATGCCTATGTATGTGCTGTCACTGCTGGCAGGTTTGAGCCTGTTTATCGTGCCGGTGCAGGCCGGTTATCTGCTCAATCTTCTGCAAGTAGATGCCCCGCAACAAATCGGTATGACCATGGGCGCCAACCAACTGGGCGTGCTGATCGGTGCGCTGAGCTTTCGTTTGTTCAGCGGGATGCGTGGGCACCACATGCTGCTGATCGCCTATGTGCTGGCAGGTATCGGCGGGTTGCTGATGGCTGAGGCCTTGACCCATGTGCAGGTCGTGGTCGCAGTGACCATCAACGGCTTGGGCATTGGCTTGATGTTGCCGACGCTGATCACCTGGATCATGGCGCAAGTCAATTTCCATCAACGCGGGCGGGCGGCGGGGTGTTTTACCGCGGCCATCTTCGCCGGCGAATTTATCAGCCCCCTGGCGGTTCTCGCCTTGACCCATGGTGACGCCATGGCGCTGCCCCGTGCGTTAGGGATCGTGGGCGGATCGCAACTGCTGGTGGCGGTGTTTTGCCTGGCCGTACCCAGGCTCGGCGGTCTGTTGCAGCACGCGAATGTTGAAGCCGGTGGCAAGACCATTGGCGACGGAAACTGAACGAGGATTTTCCATGCAAGCGCTTCCTGAATTCAAACGAGTGGTCACCGGCCACGATCAGCAGGGCCAGGCCATCGTCGCCAGTAGCGGACCCACGCCGAACGTGTTCCCGCTATCGGCCGTGCCGGGTACGGTGTTTTACGAACTGTGGAACAGCAGCACCAGCCCGGCTTTGCTCGACAACGCCAGTGACCCAAGCAGCAAGCCCCTGCAACTCAGTCCCGGGCCACAGGGCAGCGTCATTCGCGTGGTGGATATTCCACCGGACAGCGTGCAGAACCAGGTCAGCGCCGAAGATGCCGCGGCGGTGTTTGCTGAAATCGGCGAGTCCCAAGCGGGCACCGGTCAACACGACTCCAGGCATAAATTGATGCACCGCACCGAGACCCTCGACTACGGCATCGTCACCGAAGGAGAGGTGTGGCTGGTGCTGGATAAGGAAGAGGTGCACCTCAAACGCGGCGACGTGGTGGTTCAACGTGGCACCAACCACGCCTGGAGCAACCGAACCGAAGCGATGGCGCGCATGGTCTTCATTCTGCTTGATGGGCGTTTCGCCGCTGAGTTGAGCAATGGCAAGGGAGCATCGGCATGAAACTCGCCACACTGAAAAACGGCAGCCGCGACGGTCAGCTCGTCGTGGTCTCGCGGGATCTCGCCCGGGCAGTGGATGCCCGTTCCGTGGCGCTCACCTTGCAACAGGCAATCGAGAACTGGAGCACTACCGAGCCTCGCTTGCAGTTGCTGTCGGCTCAGTTGAATGCGGGCGAGGCGGCGGATGCCTTCGCCTTCGATCCCGCCCAGGCGATGGCGCCATTGCCCCGAGCTTATCAATGGTGCGATGGCTCGGCATTTCTCAGTCACGGTGCGCTGATGCAGAAAGCGTTCAACCTTGACCCCATCGACGGGGTCGAAAACACGCCGCTGATGTATCAGGGCGCCGGCGACGATTTCATTGGCGCACGGGACGATATCGCGCTGCCGAGCGAGAGCCAGGGCATCGATTTCGAAGGCGAGTTTGTGGTGCTCGTGGATGATGTGCCGATGGGCTGCGCCGCCGAGGTGGCGCAACAACACGTCAAACTGATCCTGCAAATCAACGACGTCAGCTTGCGCGCCCTGGCCCCTCGGGAAATGAGTACGGGGTTTGGATTTTTGCAGGCCAAGCCGTCCTCCAGCTTCGCCCCGCTGGCCATCACACCCGACGAACTGGGCGACGCCTGGCGCGACGGGCGTGTGCATTTGCCTTTGCAGGTGCACTGGAATGGCCAATGGTTTGGTCATCCGCACGGCGGGCAGATGAACTTCAGTTTTGGCCAGTTGATTGCCCATGCCGCGCTCACTCGCAGGCTGCGAGCGGGCACGCTGATTGGTTCCGGTACGGTCTCCAATACCGACAGAAGCGCGGGATCGGCGTGCATTGCCGAACGGCGCGCCATCGAGATGATCGAACTGGGCGCCGCACAAACCGGCTTCATGCGCTTTGGTGACCGCGTGCACATGGATGTCACCGGCAGCGATGGCCAGTCGCTGTTCGGCGCAATCGATCAATGCATCGTTCAGGCCCAAGGCTGAGGAGCGCTTTATGCGTGTATTGATTACCGGTGCCAATGGTTTTGTCGGACGTGAACTCGTGCGCTGTCTGCTGGCGCTGGGCAGCTTGCGAGGGCAGGCCATCGACTCGTTGCTGGTACTGGACAAAGACTTGCAGGGCCTGCCGGAAGATGCCCGTCTTCGTCGTCATTTCGGCAGCGTGACGGATCTGGCCTTGATGCGTCGGGTATTGGCCGACGGCATTGATGTGGTGTTCCATCTGGTGAGTGTTCCCGGTGGCACGGCAGAAGAGCAGTACGACCTCGGCTACCAGGTCAACCTGCTGGCCAGCCTGGAATTGCTTAATCAGCTGCGCAACAAAACCCATCCGCCAGTTTTGGTGTATGCCAGCAGCGTGGCGGTGTACGGCGGTGTTCTACCCGCACGGATGAACGAGACGGCCGAGTTGCGTCCCGAATTGTCCTATGGCACGCACAAAGCCATGGTGGAAAGCGCCATCAGTGATCTAGCCCGGCGGGGTGATGTGGACGGTCGTGTGTTGCGCCTGCCAGGCATCGTCGCCCGACCTCGCGAACCCAATGGATTGCGTTCGGCATTCATGAGCGACCTGATGCGAGCCTTCGCCGACGGTCAATCCTATCAATGCCCGGTTTCTCCAGAAGCGACGGCGTGGTGGATGTCCGCCCGTTGTTGCGTGAACAACCTGATCCACGCCGCAGAGCTGGATGGCACCTTGCTTGGGGCGCAACGGGTGTGGCAGTTGCCGGTTCTGCATCTGTCGATTGCCCAGGTGATTGACGCATTGGCCGAGCGTTATGGGCAGGAACGCCGCGCATTGATCGGCTTTGTGCCGGACGCCCGACTGGAAGCATTGTTCGGACGTATGCCGCCCTTGAAAACACCGCAGGCGCGCGCTGCCGGATTCAACCATGACCGTAACGCGGCCACGCTGGTGCGCAACGCCCTCAACCCTTCGAATCCCAGACATTTTCCGCTGACCGGAGACACCTTTCATGTCGCAGCCAACTAAGCCAAAACGTCGCCTCGTCGACTTGTCTGTCACCCTCGACAACAACCCCTACACCGATCCGCCACCATTGTTGCCGAAGATCGATTACATGGATCACCAGCAAGGCTGGCCGGAAATGGCCGCGATGTTTCCCGGCTTGCAACTCGAGCAGATGCCGGGCAACGAATCCTGGGCCGCCGAGCGACTGCACATCACCACTCACAGCGGCACGCACATGGATGCACCTTGGCATTACGCCTCGACCACCGATGGCGGACAGCCGGCTTTTGGTATCGATGAGTTGCCGCTCGAGTGGTGCCTGCAACCGGGTGTGAAGCTGGATTTTCGGCACATGGCCGATGGTCATGTGGTGACCGCGGACGAGATCGAAGCGGAACTGGCTCGAATTGGTCACGCATTGCAGCCGTTGGACATCGTGCTGATCAACACTCGGGCCGGCGCGCTGTTCGGCCAGCCGGGATATCTCGATGCCGGTGTGGGCATCGGTCGAGAAGCCACGTTGTATCTGCTGGAACGCGGGGTGCGGGTCGTTGGCACTGATGCCTGGAGTTGGGATGCGCCGTTCAAATATACCCGTGAGCGTTTTGCAGCCGACGGCGATGCCTCGATTATTTGGGAAGGGCACAAGGCCGGACGTGATATCGGTTACGGGCAAATGGAAAAACTCGCCAACCTGGAATCCCTGCCGGCCAGTGGCTTCGAGGTGTCGTGTTTCCCTTACAAGATCAAGCATGCGTCGGCGGGTTTTGTTCGGGCGGTGGCGATATTCGAAGAGTAGGGCGCCTGCGGAAAAAGCAGTCCTCGAACCACCACGATAAGAGAAAACACATGGCTCTTTTGCGTCTGCCTAAAACATTACTGGCGACCGTGCTGGCGCCAAATCGATACTTAGACGAGAGTCCACATAATCGATGACGGCTTGCTTCTGGCCGGTTTCAACCGGTCGCCACCATCAGCTTTGAGTCGAATGCGGCCGTGCTTGATGCGACTACGAACCGAGCAGGCCGACGGTGAAGACACTGATGGCAGCCACGACCAAGCAGGCCTGTCCCTGGCCATCGGCAAGATTGACGGTGGTGTGGAGCATTACACCGGATTCGGTGCCGGGAATAACGTGCTGCGTGCCTACAGTCTGGGCGGTTACTGGACGCACTTCAGTCCCGAAGGTGCCTACGTCGATGGCGTGCTGCAACTCCACCATTTCGATATCGAGGCCAAACCGGGCGATATCGATGAGCTGGACAGCAAGGGCTGGGGTTATACCGCGTCACTGGAAGGCGGCTACCCGTTCCTGATCGATGAAGGTGAAGGCGAGGACAAGTTCGAAAATCTCTACCTCGAACCCCAGGCTCAATTGATCTATTCGCGCATCGACCTCGATGACAGCAACGACATCGCTGCCGACGTGCGTTTCAAGGACATTGACTCGCTGATCGGCCGCTTGGGCGTGCGCCTGGCCAAAGACTGGTTTCGCGAAAACGACAAAGGAGAAACTTTGCGAACCAACGGCTGGCTGCGTCCCAGCGTCTGGCATGAGTTCAAGGGCCAGCCAAAAACCGAGTTTTCTTCGGCCGACGGCTTCGTGCCCTTCGAGGCCGATATCGGCGGGAGCTGGTGGGAGGCCAATTTGGGCGTCGATTATCAGGCGGACAAGAAAGTCACGTTCTACATCTCCGCGGGCTATCAGAAGGCCTTCGATGGTGATAGCCACAGCTACGAGGGCATGCTTGGGGTCAAATACGACTTCTGAACCCTCCGTGGTCGAGGAGGTGCTCAACGACATCAACGGCGACCTGGTGACTTTGTACCGCGTGGTGCAGAACCACCTCGAAGCGTTCGTGCGTCAGTTCAAGTGGACGCTCAGCTCACGCCAAGTGTTCGGGTGCCGAACGCTACGACCCTGCTCCTGCCGTCCACTGCATGGACCGGCCGTATTGGCAGACCGCCGGCTATGGCGTGGAGTTTCCGTTTGAGGACTATGAACGCGTGGCAGACTTCATGCGCCGGCCCTTTTTTAGTCGTCAAAAACCACAAGCCCAGA
The DNA here is from genome assembly GCF_900187615.1 of Pseudomonas sp. Irchel s3f7. Taxonomy (GTDB): domain Bacteria; phylum Pseudomonadota; class Gammaproteobacteria; order Pseudomonadales; family Pseudomonadaceae; genus Aquipseudomonas. The sequence goes on from NZ_FYDO01000001.1 coordinate 40,672, forward strand.
CGTTCTCAAGGAAAATCATGGGCTTGTGTTTTCATAGTGTGGCGGTGAAGGGAAGGGGAAGTGGCTGGGCTGAACAGAGGTCGTTTCCTGCGGTCTTTGATCTCGACTGCTGCCTCCTCTACGTCAAGTCAATCGTCACCTTGTCGGCTGCCATCACCACACACCGTCAGTTCGTTTTAGCCACCCAGGCATTGAAGCGCTGCTCAAGCTCTTCACCATGGTTGACCCAGAACTCATTGTCGATCGGCATCGCCTGTCCCAGGTTAGTCGGGGCGGTGTTCAGGCGAGCCGCCAACGCCGGCTCAAGCAATGCAGCGGTTTGCTGGTTGGTCGAACCATAACCTAGCTTTTCAGTATGAACTTTCTGGTTTTCCGGGCGAAGGGAGAACGCGATAAACTGCTCGGCCATCGTTTTGTTCTTGCTGCCTTTTGGGATCGCCCATGAGTCGATGGCATAGATACTTCCCTTCCAGACGATCTGTACATTGGCCCCCGATTCCTGGCCAGCGAAAACCCGACCGTTGAACGCTGTACTCATGACCACATCACCGCTGGCAAGGAACTGCATCGGCTGCGCGCCTGCCTCCCACCATTGGATATCAGGTTTTATCTGGTCAAGTTTGCGAAACGCTCGATCAACCCCCTCCTGGGTAGACAGCACTTTGTAGATGTCGGCATAAGCCACGCCATCGGCCATCAATGCGGCTTCCAGCGTGTACTTGGCCCCCCGGCGCAGGCCGCGTTTGCCAGGAAACTTCTGTGTATCCCAGAAGTCGGTCCAGCCGGTCGGCGCGACCTTGAGTTTGTCAGCGTTGTAAGCTATCGCCATCGACCAGACCAGCAGACCGGCACCGCATTCGGAGAACGTGCCGGGCACGAAGTCCGACGGCTTGCCGAACTGTGCCGTATCCAGATGTTCAAACAACCCCTCGTCACAACCGCGAAGCAGCTCTGGCCCCTCGACCTGTACCGCATCCCAGTTGACGCTGTTGGTGTCGACCATGACCTTGATGCGGCCCATTTCACCGTTGTACTCACTGGCCACCACCTTGTTGCCGGTGGCCTTTTCGAATGGTTTATAGAACGCTTCCGACTGCACGTCCTTGCTCACTCCGCCGAACGAAATCACGGTCATTTCACCCGCCATGACACTCGACGTGATGGCTGTGAGGAACAAGGCTCCGATTGTTTTCTTATTCATGTCTACCTCTAGGATTATTGGTTTTGGCAGATTTGAAACACGCTTGGCAGTGTTCAGGGGGATCACTGACAGCTATCCCATCCCTGACTCTGGGGCCAGTAGAAGGGTGACTCCTGTCATCGGCAACGGTCTGACCGTCGACCGTACTTCAGCACCGGTAATCCTCTCGATCACCGGCAATCAGGCGCAGTGCGGAAGTCCAGGCGAGTTGGTGCAGCTCTTGATCGATCTCGTCATCGGACTGTCGCGCGGTTAATTCGCACACTGCCTCAGGGGGCGTCCGCAGCGGCCGGCCGCCGGCCAGGGCCTGAACCTGGGCCTGGCAAGCGCGCTCCAGAAAATAGATCTGATTGAACGCTTCGGCGATGGACCGGCCTGCGGCGAGCAACCCGTGATTGCGCAGAATCATCGCCATGTGCAAACCCAGGTCTAAAACCAGCCGGTCGCCTTCTTCGGGGTTCAACGCGATACCCTCATAGTCGTGGTATCCAAGCCGTCGGTAGAACTTGAGTGCATGCTGGCTGATCGGCAGCAGCCCCTCTTCCTGTGCGGAAACCGCAATACCGGCTGACGTGTGGGTATGCACGATACAAGCGATGTCGGGACGTGCCGCATGGATCGCCGAGTGGATGTTAAACCCCGCGCGATTGACACTCCCGGGGCCGTGATGTGAGTTCACGGCATTGCCTTCATGATCGATCTTGATCAGATCGCAAGCGCGCATTTCGTGGAACAGCACACCGTAGCGATTGATCAGGAAGTGCCCCTCCTCACCGGGTACGCGGGCGGAGATATGCGTATCGATCAGATCGGTCATGCGAAAGTGGGCGAGCAATCGATAAAGTGCAGCCAGATCGCATCGGGTTTCCCACTCTTCGCTGGAGATCCGGCTACGATCGAATTGATAGCTGATGTCGTGCATTACGCATCCTTGTTCATGGTATGTTTCGACCGAATTGGTCGACCGGCTATGGGGTGATCGTGCAACACCCTTTACCGGGGCACCATGAACAGAAAAGACTTCTGGGCTGCATCACTGTTATGGTCGTTTTACCGATACACCCACCGCAGAACGCCACGCTTGGACGGTTGTTTCTATGATGTTTTTAGACCCCAGCTCGGAGGAGTCGCTGGTCAGCCAGATCGTCACCGGTATCAGCCTGGCGATCAAAGAGCAGCGCTTGCGCCCCGGTAGCAAATTGCCGTCTATTCGCAAATTTTCCCAGACTCACAAAGTCAGCCACTTCACAGCGGTCGAGGCCTATGATCGGCTGGTTGCGCTCGGTTATCTGACACCCGTGCGTAATGCTGGCTTCTACGTGCGCGACATGTCGGGCGGGACGCTTGCCGAGCCACCACCAGCGACAACCGCGACAGACAACGAAGTCGATTTCGACGCCTATCTGCTGCTGCAAAAGGTCTTTCAGCCAATGGGTATGGAACTGCGTCCCGGCGTCGGTTTGTTACCCGAGCAGTGGACCGATCACGAAGGCCTGCAACGCAGCCTGCGTGCCTTAGGCCGTAGAGAATTGAGTGATTTTTCCGGCTACGGGCTCGCCAAGGGTAGCGCACGATTACGGGCCAAGCTGGCTGAGAAACTGGCAGACACGCGCATTGCTGCGCACCCGGAGCAGATCATGTTGACCAGCGGCGGTAGCCATGCGTTGGACTTGGTGGTGCGCTACCTGGTGCAACGCGGTGACAATGTACTGGTCGACGAGCCGGGTTATCACAACCTGTTCCTCAACCTGCATATGCAAGGGGCCAAGCTACTGGGCGTACCGCGCACCCGCGACGGAGTTGACCTTGCCGTACTTGAAGCACTCATTCTTCTTCATCGGCCCAAGGTATTTTTCACCAACACCCGCCTGCAATGCCCCACCGGCACCAGCCTGTCGTTGGCCGTCGCCCATCGACTACTGCAACTGGCGGAAAAATACGATTTCCTGATCGTCGAGAACGACATCTACGCCGACCTTGACCCGACCGGTCAACAGGCGTTGGCCGGCATGGATCAGTTATCGCGGGTGATCTATGTCGGCAGTTTTTCCAAAACCATCGCCCCGGCGCTGCGAGTCGGCTTTATCGCCGCTCACCAGGAATTGATCGACGAAATGGTGCCGCTAAAACTGGTCAGCGGCCTGACTACTTCGGAAATAGCCGAAGAACTGGTACTCGATGTGCTACTGCAAGGACGGCATCGCAAACACATCAAACAGCTGCAAAACAATTTGGCGCACGCTCACGAAACCGCGGCTCGGCGGCTGGAATCCGTGGGAATGGAAATATTTGTGAAGCCACACGCAGGACTTTTTCTGTGGGCTCGCCATCCGCTGATCGAGAATTCCACCGAACTCGCCATGAAGGCCAGGGATGAAAAAATCCTGCTTGCACCTGGGCAATTGTTTATGCCGGATGCTCGAGTAGTGCCCTGGATGCGCTTCAATGTAGCGCATTCGATAGATGACCGGATTTATGAGTTGTTAGCGCGCGAAGCTGACGGACCGCTGGGTCACTGAGTAGAAAATAGTCTCGGCGCAAACCCGTTCAGCCTGAAGTGCTCAGGCTTTTATCGGGCTTGAAATAGGCGTGTGCGAATGACTGCTTCTGGCGGATTCTGTTGAAAAAGTCGACCATGGTTTCCACGGCAGAAAAATACGCATGTGAGATTGAAATCTTTACTTTTAGCAGAGGCTTCCGGGCTCGGATTTCAGGGGGGATTACCGCGCGACACTAAAGCCGAACAAGGAGTTACGCATCGGACAAGGAACGCTATCAGACACAATCGGCGGAAAACATGACGCCAGATGCATCGTCTACTAATAGTTGGGGTGCCAACCAGCTAGCATAGGTTTGAGGCAAACCCAAGTCCGGTCAGTGCAATCATCGGCAAGCAAACGCCGCGAAAGGAGCAAAGCCTATGTACTCTTCAACGTTCATCTTTGCCAAAAAGCAGTTTGATGAAGCCTTCCACCGACTCGATCAGGAAATCGCTGCAATCGCAAAATCGATCCCTGGTTACCTTGGCGAAGAAGCTTGGGAGAATCCACAGACGGGTCTCTTCTCCAATGTGTACTACTGGAGTTCTCTCGAAGCACTTCAGGTATTGGTTGAGCATCCCCGCCACCTTGAGGCAAAGGCTGCTCAGGAAAATTGGCTTGCCGGTTATCAAGTCATCATCTCTGAGGTCATCAAAACCTATGGTGACTCCAAGCTTGGCGAGAAATGGCCAATCGCGACAGCTACTTAACCATTCCATCGAGCGGCCGTAATGGGTCGAATAGCGACTTTAATAACAATGACTGGCAGAATTGTCGTTTGAGCATGGTTACATTTACGGAATACAAGTTGACGGGGGCTAATTTCAGCGGGGCTGTTTCATTAGGGGGGTTATCTTCAAAGAAACATTGCTGGTGGGTGCATTTCTCCTTGGTTTCTTCTTTCTTAAGTGTGAGCTGGATAATTTGGGTTTTTCCGACGCTGATCTAAGGGGAGTGGATTTTCGTCACTCTGTATTCAAAGGTTGGAGTCTAAGTAATGTCCGGGTAAATGGTGCCCGCATTTGACAATGTCGACCTACGCGAAGCTAGCTTGCACGGACTGAAGCTAATGGAGGCGAAGCAGTTCAAGGGGGCGATTATCTCTAAAAGTCAGGCAGCGATGTTATTGAAAAGTCTCGGGCTTACAGTGGCCTGATGTCGACTATACTCGTCAACATATCGCTGCAAAAATATAATAAAACAGATCATTTTCTAAACGGTAAGGTGCTTTTTCAGAGTCGATTTAGGAAAGCTACGTAAATCGTTCAGATCAGCCAGTTGGGAAGGTTTTTTTGCGGGCGCGGGAGGAGACGCACATTCCACATGTGCTTAGGGTGGCCGCGACCCGCGTGTACCGCACGAACATTTGTTTGCCTTGCGCGATGTAACGGGGCTTCCCTAGGGGTAATTCGGGCCCAGAGTCTTCGGTGGACATGACCTTTTTTGGTGGTAGGCGGTTGTTGGCAACGTGAGAACGCAAACGGTCTCTCTTCATGGATGGATCAAGATGAAACTGATTCTGGTGGTGCTTGTTATTGGTCTGTTGGCGTTGAAGCTTTCACCTGAATTAAAGTTCTGGGTTGAGGCTCGGCTTTCGAATCCCCAGAGAACCTCTACGGCTGTGACTGCGCCGAAACCCGTTTCCGCTCGAGTCAAATGCGATGGGCGCAAATATTGCTCACAGATGACCTCGTGCAAAGAGGCCAAAAGCTTTCTGCAAAATTGTCCAGGAGTGGAAATGGACGGCGACAACGACGGTGTACCCTGTGAGACGCAATGGTGTCGATGACGATTCGCCCCGAAAATTCACGATAGCGTTTGCGATGAGCACCACTGTTTTTATCGGGCAATACCTGTCCTTGTCGCTATAACGGCTGACTTTAGAGTGGCAGGGGGCAGGGCGGGTAAGTCCATCGCTGCCAAAGGAACCGTTGGCCTTTGCTGAATGTTTATTATGGCGATTGTTGGAGTTGCGCGATCGTTAGCTAACCAATGTTTGAGGTGTAACGTTAGTTTAACAGTCAGCTGTGTGCGATAAAAAAGCACAGCACGTAATCCTCCTTTCTATATAGCTAAGTAATATTTGTGAATTGAGTTTCCAGGGTATAAAAAATCCGATTCGAAAACTATTGCCGTCATTAGAGGGTTGGATCATGAGGTTAATAATAAGTTCGTTCTGTATGATGATGGTCTTATCATCTGGCTTTTCTCTGGCGGCTGATTCTCACAAAGAAAGTAACGTAAAAGGCTCTTCGGTTTTGACGGATAGACATGATAAAAATCAACTGCTTGCTGCGGGGTCCGCTGGTCACGCAGGAAGCCCAAAGCAAGCATGCATCTGTGGAGAAACTAAGTTTGAATGCAAGAATGATCAAAAATGTGATTGTGTAAGTAATGCCTGTGAAAATTAATTGACTGTGAGTTATAGATATTGCACTGGCTGATTTGTAATGCAGTGGAGGCTGGTATGACAGACAGTAAACAGGGAGGTTGTAATTTCTGCCTGAGCGTTTTCTAAATCCAGCATCGGCATCTGCAAATCGCTCTTCCAGACCGGATTTTCACGACCTCGCGCGGCTCATCGGCGAGCCCCCCGGTCATCATGTCCACTGGCAAACCATGGAGGTAGATATGGAATGCCTAATTTGCGATGCGCCTGCTTCGGATGTCGATGTTGGTGATGATTACCATGAAAGAGCATGCGCGAAATGCGGACACTATCGAATTACCCATACAGCGCTCGTTTGGATGGAAACCCATGGCTGGCGATTCGACGTGAAGTTGACTCGGGCCTGGCTCGCACATCAACAGGGCTCGGGGCTGGTCCCGACTATTGATTCGCAGCAGGCCAGCGTTCTGATCCAGGTTTAAGCCATCACCGATAACGCCTATCACTAACCCAGGCAGCCCGACCGGGAGGCAATCGAACTAGCTTCCCTGCCGGACCACTGTCAAACCCTACGGGCTGATGTGTTTGAAGAGGCATGGGCCTACAGGTTGCTCGTAGGCTGCACATTCGGAATGAATGTCGACTAATCCTTGCACGAAACTCCCGATACACAGCCCCAATAGTGTCGCCATCACGACATAAGCCCACACACGAACGTTCGTAGCGTGTGCCCATTTTCAAGAGTGGAAGCCAGAGGCGATACCGGTCCAGCGAGTGAAAGTATGTTTGATCACTAGACTGCGAAGCGTTATCACGTTGTGCCGAGGCATACTTTCGATGCTTGAGTCATGATATTTTCAGGATCCCCGCGCAACAGCGACTTACAAAGCAGCCTCTCAAAAGAGTGACTCTGCCAAGATGCATGTCTTCTGACATTTTTGCCTGCGCTTACCTCTCACGGGTTTCTTGCAGCAAACCCAGGGCGTTTTATGCTCTGTTTTCTTGAGGGATATGAATGAAACAGTTTTTACTACTGACGTTATTGTTTATGTTTTTGACTGGGTGCGTGACTTCGCCACCCAGTGATCAAGGCAATATCTGCAGTATTTATCGTGAGTACCCTGACTGGTACGAGGATTCGCTGGAAATGCAGAAGGAATATGGGACGCCTCTGCACGTGGCGTTGGCCATCATGAAGCAGGAAAGCAGCTTTGTGGCTGACGCATTACCGCCTCGCGATTACTTGCTATGGGTGATTCCATGGGGGCGAGTCAGTTCTGCTTACGGGTATGCGCAGGCCCAGGATCCGGTATGGGGTGAATACAAGACGGGGACTGGCAACGGTGGTTCGCGTGACAACTTTGATGACGCGATCATGTTTATCGGTTGGTACGCCACGGGCACGCACCGTCAGCTCGGAATCTCCCAATGGGACACTTACAATCAATACCTGGCTTACCACGAGGGACGTGGTGGCTATAGCCGTAACACCTATCGCAGTAAACCTTGGCTGATGCAAGTAGCACGCAAAGTGCAACAGCAGTCTGAGATCTACAATGCCCAACTCAAGCAGTGTCGCCAGGAACTGGACGACAATCGCAGCTGGTGGTTCTAAAGGCGATGGGGGTTACGAGTTAAACCTGAACGGTCAGATGAGGTTCGGGGTTCCGATGTGTACCGACCAAAAAAAGCCCCGCTCTCCTGGGGAAGATACGGGGCAAAAGAAGTACACATGGAGAGGAAGGTTGGTTTCTTCAAATACAGACTGGGCTGGATTTGAAGTGTCCGTTAAAGGCGTCACCTGTAAACCCCACCTTCACCAACCCTCCTCGAGACGCATTTAAAGCTGGGCGACGGAAGTAGGGAAATTAATAATTATCAAATATGGACATTTGAACCGGAAACGTCGGTTCAACTTCTGCCGCGTCTGGGTGGGGCTAAACGTCTGAAAGGCAAACGCCACGCGAATGGGCGTGGCGTAAAGTTAGAAGGGATTTCCTGATGTATTAGCGTGATTAGGATAGTTCCAATTCTAGTTTGCCCACGCTGACAGGCAGGGGGTGCGGTGAATTGATTCGGCCTTCCAACCTGGTCACGAATGCGAAGGCTTGTGCATAGCTGCAGAACGCAACGCACCACCCGTCCATCCAGACATTCCAGCCTTCCGACGTACTCGCTTTTTCGATTTTTATCAGCATCCTGGAATCCCTCCGTGTGGTGGCTTCGCCGCGTCTGGAACGTGGAAAAAACCGAAGTGCGGCATGTGGCCTTTGTTCTGCCTGTCTTGGGTCAAGACGCGGGGCAAAACAGCGCACTTGGGAGGAGAGGGCCGCTCTACAAATGCAGATTTACCGGCGATGAACATCCTTAAAAGCCGCCGCCTGCAGGCTTCTGGATAAAATCTCCTCCCAGGTGCATTGAAGGCTCACGGGAGAAGCGTTGGGAAATTAATAATTATCAAAAATAGATTTATGAACGGCGCGGCCGACTGTTACCGCGAGTTGTTGTCAGTCTCCGTGCCAGCATTGCGCCGCTCATTACCGGATGGATTGCCGAGGTTGATCAACCGTCTTTCCTGCAGAATATTCTGCAGTGCCTGGCGGTCCGACGGTGCCAACTGATGTTCTCGTTCCTTGAGCTCAAGCAAGATCGGGCTGGACCACTGGCGGTAGGTTTTTTCGGCACTACGAATGGGTGACATTGCTTCCTCCTTTATCAGGCTCCTGCCAATTAAGGTGTTGCAGTTCGATACGGAACCCTAGTCGAGGAAGCTTGATGGCGCCAATGCTGGGCGTCGGACTTCAACGCTCACTTCCCCATATCCCTGAAGCGACCGTGCGTCGCACGTATTCGGAAAAGTCGCGCGCTGGCCGACCCAGTGCTTGCTGCACGCCATTGGCCACCGGGGTGTTGCGGCCATCGAGCACGGTGGTGAACAGATACAACACCAGGTCGATCAGTTGAGGGGGCAGTTGCTCCTGCTCCAGTGCTTGGCGATAGGCTTCGCGAGGGACAGTGATGAAATCGATCCGGCGGTGTGTTGCGCTGGCAATCTCCTCAATGGCTTGTGCAAAAGTCAGGGCTCGCGGGCCGGTCAGTTCATAGAGTCGGTGGCTGTGCCCCGGTTGGGTCAGTGCCGCGACGGCGATTTCCGCGATGTCTTCTGCATCGACAAAGGGCTCGGCGATGTCACCCACGGGGAGCGCCAGTTCTCCTTGCAGAATCGGCTCAAGAAAGTGCGCCTCGCTGAAGTTCTGGCAGAACCAGCTGGCTCGCAGGATGGTCCAGTCGATCCCACTGTTCTGCACGACACGTTCAGCGTGTTCCGCTTCGATTTCACCGCGCCCGGAGAGCAGCACCAATGTGCGGATGCCCTGTTTGACAGCCAGGTCGGTGAAGGCCCGAACGGTTTCCAGCGCACCAGGGACGGCGAGGTCCGGTTGATAGGAAAGGTAGACCGCCTGCACCCCGTCCAGCACGGCATCCCAGGTCGATCGATCTTCCCAGTCAAAGGGTGGATTGGCATCTCGAGAGCCGAGGCGAACGGGTACGCCAAGCGTCTGAAGACGTTCTGTGATCCGCCGGCCGGTTTTGCCTGTGGCGCCGAGTACCAGCACGGTTTCTTGAGAGGTTTTCATCGCGGTCATCTCCATCGGTTAATGTGAGTTATGCTCACGTTTAAAAGATGATAGATGCTCATGTTTATTCGTCAACGCTACGAATTCAAATCCCCGACGGATGGACATCATCTTGGGGGCACGCCTGTGCAGTGCTAAGGTGAGTACATGTCATGTTATTGATCGGGAAGCACGCTCGTGCCCAAAAAGACCATCGAACCCTTGAAGCAGCCAATGGAAGCGGCTCGACGCCGTCCCACCCAGCAACGCAGCCGCGAGCGCCAGGAGCGAATTCTCGGTGTGGCGACACAGTTGATTGCGAGCAAGGGCAGCGACCAGCTCAAAATGAGCGAAATCGCCGAGCGTTCTGACATTTCAATCGGTTCCCTGTACCAGTATTTTCCCGACAAGAGTTCTGTCATCCGCACGCTGGCCGAGCGATACAACGCCGAGAGTCGTCGTTGCATTGAAGAGGCGTTGGCTGCGGTTGAAGATGCGGCCGGACTGCAGGCAGCGTATTCGGGGCTGCTTGATCAGTACTACGAGATTGTTTTTGCGACACCGGTCATGCGCGACATCTGGTCGGCCACCCAGGCGGACAAGCAGCTGTTGCAGCTCGAACTGGAGGAGAGTCGGGTGGCCGGAAGGTTTCTGACAGAGGCGATGCTTCGCGTGTATCCAGGGCGCGACGCACAACAGATTGAGGAAGCCGCGTTTCTGATCTGGCACTTGGGCGAGGCGACGATGCGGTTGGCGATCACTTGTGAACCGCAGGAGGGACGAGGGCTGGTTGAAGCATTCAAGCGCATGTCGTTGCGCGAGATCATGGCACCGGCAATTGTTGAGTCCGACCTTCAGTAACCATTTCGAATTCCAGCTGCCGCCACCGCGTTCACGTGATGACATATCAGCCCAGCGCTATTGCGAATGTGGGCCCCAGGCTGGCGATGATGAACAGAACAATTCTGTTCATCGCATCTCCCTCCAGTAGGGCCCTAAGCGTGAAGACGGTAATTAAACGAAGGGTTGGCCGGTAAAGCCACGTGGCAGTCGTTGCAAGCCTTCCATTGCGGTCAGCCTTTCAGTCCAGGCCGAGCGCCAGTCCGTGAGGATTCGGGCGGTTTTGGTTTTACGCTTCGCGCGTCGGACTGCGTTACGTTCGGCCTTGCGCGCTTCTTTGTAGGCATCGGTGTTGCGGCAACTTCTGCATTTCACGCGATTGAGTTCGCGCGTTGATATGAGGTTGCTGCCCTTGTGACCACAGGCAAGGTGCCCGCTGATTTTGAAGTGAGTCACCATTGGAACGTCTCCTTCGTGTCGTGTGAACGGTTGACCTCACGGGCACGGTGACGTTCGATTGTTTTCAAGCCACAAAAAACCCAGCGCCAGGCTGGGTTGGGGGGGGCAAACGCAATATTTGATCAGGCGCACACGCTCACGCGGACCGTGGCATCGCCGATCCTAGGCCTGGGTTCAACCCGCTTTCTCGTACCTTGTGTCCGGATCTGATCATCTGAACCGAGGCAGCGGCCGGTCGACCGGTTGTAGCGAAGACAGCGTATTGCGAATCAGCGGCGTGTCCTTTTCGATGTCGTTCAGGCGATCACGGATCCTCAGCGCGGTTGGATGCCCGCCTTGATGGTCAACCCAATCGGCGATTTCCTTGCACGCCGCTGCAAGGCGGGCCTGACGTGAATCAAGAAGGGTGAGCAGGGTGGTGATGGACTCTTTTTCGGACATGGGAAACACCTCCGTTCAAGAACCTGATAGGGCAGCAAAAAGCCCGCAGGGAGCGAGCTGACTGCTGATGGGGTCACTGGTCCTTCAGCCTATTGAGTATAGACCCGTTAAAAAATGATGAGCGTCCTTCAGCCTTGTCTGGCTGTGACTTGTGATTTGGCATTCAACTGCAAGCAAACACGCTGGGCGTCTTCTTCAAGATCGTAGCCGTCACCGATGAAACCCTGGGTACGGGTGTCCGCAATGCGGTACCAGACGGCGGCGTCCGGAGGCAGGTGATCGGACTCGCCATCTCTGCGGCCATGGATAATGATCTTGTTGCAACGCTTGACGACGAAAATGTCTTCCATGGCGTCTCCGCTGTTGATTTATGTCAGATCAACTATAGAAGCCATTGGCGATCGTGCAAAAAATAGACAGGTCAGTTCGTCGGTTTGGGGGCGGTCAGCATCGTTTCCAAAAACATCGCCAGACCGACTTCCTGGGGCGTGAGGCCTTTACGGGCCCGTGGTTTGGGCAACTCCGCCAGCGTTCCCAGAATGAAGGCATCGAGCACGGCCGGGTGGATGTAGCACTTTCGGCAGACCGCCGGGGTATTGCCCAATTGCTTGGCGACGTTTTTGACCATCTCAACCACATGCCGCTTTGCATCCGGTTCGGTCTCCCAGCGCAATTCACGTAATGTGGCCAACGCGAGTACGCTGCCGGCCCAGGTGCGGTAATCCTTGGCGGTGAAGTCGGCACCTGTGAGCGATTGCAGGTACGTGTTTATGTCAGAAGAACTGACCGTGTGCCGATCACCGTTTTCATCTAAGTACTGAAAGAGATTTTGCCCGGGGATCTCCTGGCAACGCTTGACGATTCGTGCCAAGCGCCGGTCTTTCACCGTGATCTGGTGTTCGATACCGCTTTTACCGCGAAACTGGAAGCGGATCGCACTGCCGTTGATCTCAACGTGACGGCTGCGCAAGGTGGTCAGGCCATAGGAGCGGTTGTCCCGTGCATATTGGCTGTTGCCGATGCGAATCAGGGTCGAATCGAGCAGGGTGATGACCGTGGCCATGACTTTGTCGCGACTGAAGCCCGGCGCGGCCAGCACTAGGTCCAGTTGTTGACGCAGTTTCGGCAAGACCCGGCCGAAATCCCGAAGGCGCCAGTATTTGTCGGCATCACGCACCTCCCGCCAGCGCGGGTGATAGCGGTACTGCTTGCGACCGCGGGCATCCCGGCCGGTGGCTTGCAGATGCCCATGTGGATCGGTGCAGATCCATACATCGGTGTAGGCCGGAGGCACCGCCAGTGAGTTGAGACGCTTGATCTCATCCGCGTCGGTCATGCGCTGCCCCGTTGGGGCGAAGTAGCAGAACTTGCCCCGCAGTTTTTTACGGGTGATGCCGGGTTGAGTGTCATCGACATAATGCAAGTCGGGCGGCAATACATCGGACATGGTGAGAGTCCTTGCGCTGGAGTCAGTGGCCGTTACTGCGATTGACCCCGCGCCGATGCGGTCGTGCCGTGAGATTCAGGCCAGTACCGCCACCGCTTTGATCTGTGCCCAGAGTTGCTGACCGGGGTGCACACCCAACTGATCCCGGGAATAGCGCGTGATGCGCGCGAGCAACGGAGTGCCGGCCGCATCCAGCCGTATCAGGACATGTGCGGCATTGTCGGCGCTCATTTCGCTGACTACCGTGACCGGCAGACGGTTGAGGATGCTGCTTTGCTCAATGTTATGCAGGCTGAGACTCACATCCCGTGCCTGAACCTTGCAACGCAGTGCATGGCCCGCCGCCATCGGCGTATGGGCCACGCGAATACTCAAAGTGGTGTCCGGCAGTTGCAGGGTCAGCAGCTGATAGTCGCTGTCATACGCACTGACGCACCCTTCGATCACCACGCCCGCGTCATCCCCGAGCGCCAACGGTAAGTCGAGGCGGGCCAGGGTTTGACCAATCGGGCCGCTGGCCAGTGCCTTACCGTTGTTGAGCAGGACGATGTGGTCGGCCAGGCGCGCCACTTCATCCTGGGAATGACTGACGTAAAGCACCGGGATGTCGAGTTCATCGTGAAGGCGTTGCAGGTAAGGCAGGATTTCGCTTTTGCGTTGGGCGTCCAGCGCGGCCAGCGGTTCGTCCATCAGCAGCAGTTTCGGGCTGGTCAACAGGGCGCGGGCCATGCCTACGCGCTGCCGTTCACCGCCCGAGAGGTGTTGCGGGTGTCGGTCCAGCAAATGGCTGATTCCCAACAGTTCGGTGGCATGCGCCATGTCGACCCGGCGCTCGTGCTTCGCAATGCGCTTGAGGCCGAACTCGAGATTGGCCAGCACCGAGAGGTGAGGAAACAGACTGGCTTCCTGGAACACATAGCCCAAGGCACGTTTGTGTGGCGCCACGAAAATGTTCTGTTCGCTGTCTTGCCAGACTTCATCATTGACCTGGATAAAGCTTTCATCAGCCCGCTCAAGGCCGGCGATGCAACGCAGGCACGTGGTCTTGCCCGAGCCCGAGTGACCGTAAAGGGCAGTGACGCCACGCCCCGGCAGTTCCAGATCGACATCGAGGGCGAACCCCGAGTAAGCCAGTTTCAGACGCGCACGAATCATCAATCAACTCCAGCCGATTTTGGTTTTACGGCTGGAATACAGCGCCAGCAAGACGACAAACGAGAACACCAGCATCGCCCCTGCCAGCCAGTGGGCCTGCGCGTATTCCATGGCTTCGACGTGATCGTATATCTGCACCGAGACCACGCGGGTTTTATCGGGAATGTTGCCGCCGATCATCAGCACTACGCCGAACTCACCGACGGTGTGGGCGAAACCGAGAATGGCCGCCGTGATGAATCCGGGGCGGGCCAACGGCAGGATCACGCTGAAGAAGGTGTCCCAGGGATTGGCGCGCAGTGTTGCGGCCACTTCCAACGGTCGGGTGCCTATCGCGGAAAAGGCATTCTGCAGCGGCTGGACCACGAACGGCATGGAATACAGCACCGAACCGATGACCAGCCCTGCAAAACTGAATGTGAGGGTGCCAAGCCCCAGTGACTGGGTGAGTTGACCGATGAACCCGTGGGGCCCGAGGGCCAGCAACAGGTAAAAACCAATCACCGTGGGCGGCAGCACCAAGGGCAGGGCAACAATCGCCCCGACCGGGCCGCGCAGCCAGGAGCGGGTGCGCGACAGCCATAACGCAATCGGAGTGCCGATGATCAACAGGATGACCGTCGTCAGGGACGCCAGTTTAAGGGTCAGCCAAATGGCGGAAAAATCGGCACTCGATAGCGACATTCAGATCTCGTAGCCGTAGGACTTGATAACCGCGGCCGCTTTTGGCCCCTTGAGGTAGTCAACCAGGGCTTTGGCAGCCGGGTTGTCTTTACCTTTGTTGAGGATCACGGCGTCCTGTTTGATCGGGTCGTGAAGGCTGGCCGGAACGATCCAGGCCGAGCCACTGGTGATTTTGCCATCCTTGTAGATCTGCGACAGGGCGACAAAACCCAGCTCGGCGTTACCAGTGGAGACAAATTGGTAGGCCTGGGTAATGTTCTGGCCTTCAACGAGCTTGTCCTTGACCTTGTCGGTCAGGCCCTCTTTGGCCAGCACCTGAGTCGCTGCCAGGCCGTAAGGCGCGGCTTTCGGGTTGGCGATGGACAAATGCTGGTACTCATTCTTTTTCAGCACATCGCCCTTGGCATCGACATAGCCGTCTTTAGCCGACCACAGTGCCAGGGTGCCAACCGCATAGGTGAAGCGCGAGCCTTTGACCGTATCACCTTCGGCTTCAAGTTTCTTCGGCGTGCTGTCGTCTGCCGAGAGGAACACTTCGAACGGCGCGCCATTCTTGATCTGGGTGTAGAACTGACCGGTCGCACCGAAGGACGTAACCAGTTTGTGCCCGGTGTCCTTTTCGAAATCGGCGGCAATGGCCTGAATGGGTGCGGTGAAATTGGCGGCTACGGCAACCTGCACTTCGTCTGCCTGGGCAGAGCCGAAGGCGAACACGGCAAGCAGGCTTGCGAGGCCGGTGGGGACAAAACGTGAGGCGCGGATGATCATGAAACGGCTCCGTCGTAGGCAAATGCAGCCA
The DNA here is from genome assembly GCF_900187615.1 of Pseudomonas sp. Irchel s3f7. Taxonomy (GTDB): domain Bacteria; phylum Pseudomonadota; class Gammaproteobacteria; order Pseudomonadales; family Pseudomonadaceae; genus Aquipseudomonas. The sequence goes on from NZ_FYDO01000001.1 coordinate 56,244, forward strand.
GGGGGTTATTCGTTATGTACAAAAATATATAACGAACTGTATGCAAACGGAACGTCGAAAATGCACAAATCACAATTTTGTTGCAGCTGAGCAGGGCGCGTCAGCTGCAACAGGGTGGCGTGTTACCGCCCCAGCAATCTGGCCAAACCTTCCTCAGCGAGGTGTTTGGTCAGTTCTGCGGTGGTTAGCTCAACGCCAAGATTGAACGCCTGCCCGGCCCACAGGGTGCTGAAATCCGCTTCATCCTTGGCGCGCAAAGGCATCAGTGCGCCGCCAGCGAGCGGGAAGGCCGGCGCCTTGGCGCTCATTGGACCCAGTTCGCGCATCGCCCGATTGAGAATGCCCCGCGCCGGACGGCCAGTGAAAATGTTGGTGACCGCCGTCTCGCTTTCCTTGGCGGTGCGCAACGCCTTGTGATGGGACGCGCTGACCTTCGCTTCCGGCGTGAACAAATAAGCCGTTCCGACCTGCACCGCCGAAGCGCCGAGCATGAATGCGGCCGCAACCCCGCGTGCGTCAGTGATGCCGCCAGCGGCGATCACCGGAATGTTCACCGCGTCGACAATCAGCGGAACCAGCGCAAAGGTCCCGACCTGGCTGCTCAAGTCATCACTGAGGAACATCCCGCGATGCCCTCCGGCTTCATAGCCCATGGCGATGATCGCGTCGCAACCGTTTTGCTCCAGCCACACTGCTTCTTCAACGGTGGTGGCCGAGGACAGCACCTTCGCGCCGGTGGCTTTCACACGATCAAGCAGGGATTTTTCCGGCAAGCCAAAGTGGAAGCTCACGACCTCGGGGCGAAGCGCTTCGATCACTTCACATGTGGCGTTATCAAAGGGCGCACGGTTGGAAACCGGCGTCGGCGCGTCGAAGTCGGCACCCAGTTCCTGGTAGTAGGGTTGCAACAGGTTTTTCCATTCCAGCGCACGTTGCTCATCCGCCATCGGCGGTTGATGGCAAAAGAAATTGACGTTGATAGGGCGCTGGGTGTGTTGGCGAATCGTTTTCAGTTCTTCGCGCAATTGCTCCGTACTCAACATGGCGGCCGGCATTGAGCCGAGACCGCCAGCGTTGCTCGCGGCAATGACCATGGAGGAGAGCGTGGCGCCGGCCATGGGCGCCTGGATAATCGGCAGTTCGATCCCGAGCAGGTCAAGAATGCGGGTATCTGGCCATTGGTTCATGTGCAGTGTTCTCCGACGTTGAGTTCGGGCTGGGACGGTGGAGCAGGATTTGTAACGCAACGACTGGTGCAAGGCCAGTCGTGATTTCGCAATGCCCTACACCTCACGGTAAGTCCAGCGCCAGCGACTCGCGCTCCAGCAACTGACGTTTGCGCTCGACGCCCCAGCGATAGCCTGACAGATTGCCGTCGCTGCGCACCACGCGGTGGCATGGAATCGCCACGGCCAGGCTGTTTGCGCCGCAGGCTTGAGCCACGGCGCGAACCGCTTTTGGCGACCCGATGCGCTGAGCGATATCGGCGTAGCTGGCGGTGCTGCCAACGGGAATCTCGCGCAGCGCTTGCCAGACCCGCTCCTGAAACACTGTGCCGCGTACATCCAGCGGCAAGTCCAGGCCCATCGCGGGCGCCTCGATAAACCCAACGACCCTGGCGATCAGTTGCTCGAATGCAGGGTCGGCGCCGATCAGGTTGGCGCGCCGAAACTTGTCCTGTAGATCGCACACCAGTTGATGAGGATCATCTCCAAGCAAGATCGCGCACACCCCGCGCTCACTCTGCGCCACCAGAATCGCACCCAGCGAGCACTGGCCGACGGCAAAACGAATGTCGTTGTTCTGCCCGGCCGCACGATAATCCCCAGGCTTCATACCGAGCAGTTGATCAGCCGCTTCATAAAAACGGCTGTTGGAATTGAAGCCTGCTTCATAAAGGGCATCGGTCACCGAGCTGCCCTCGGCCAGATGTTCCCGAACCCTGCGAGAGCGGTGGGCCGTGGCGTAACCCTTGGGGGTCAGGCCGGTGACGGCTTTAAACACCCGATGAAAGTGGAAACTGCTCAGGCCCGCCGCATCTGCCAGTTCGGCCAGTGCGGGAAGTGTGGTCGCAGATTCGATCCGGCGACACGCAGCCGCCACGGTCGCGGCATGTTGCGCAGCGACCTCACTCTGATCCTTTGCCGCGCGCTTGCTGGGTCGGTAACCGGCTGCCTGCGCCTGTTCGGCCGTGTCGAAAAACTCGACATTCTGCGGCTTGGGCAAACGCGCCAGGCTGCTGGGGTTGCAATAGATGCCCGTGGTTTTGACCGCGTAGACAAACTGCCCATCGGCCTTCGGATCGCGTGCGACAACGGCAGCCCAGCGCGGATCGTTTTCGGTGTTGATCGGGTTCGATTCACTGGCCATGGTTCATGTCCGTTGAGGGATTTCCTGCACGTTAACCGCGTGACAACCGCATCGCACTCCGGCGCTTGCGGTCGAATTCGAAGCGTTCATCCCGCTGTGCGAAACGTAAAGTTGATGCGTTGCTCTCCCAGCTGCGGATGGGTTCCGTCCTTGATCGGCAGCACGCCGTGGTAACGCAAGCGATCGACACCGCCCCACACCACGATGTCGCCGTGCAGCAAGGGAATGCGCTGGCTTTTATCGCTGCGCTCAAAACCGCCGAACAGGAACATCGCCGGCAAGCCCAGCGATATCGAAACGATGGGCGCAGCGAAGTCATGTTCGTCTTTGTCCTGATGCAACGACATCTTCGAACCGGGGACATAGCGGTTAATCAGGCAGGAATCAGGCGCGAAGTCCATAAATCCTGCTTCCTGTGCTGCCGCTTGCGCCAATTGCAAAAACACTTCGGGCATTGCTGGCCAAGGCTTGCCCGTCTGCGGATCGTGACGGGTGTAACGGTAACCGCTGCGGTCGGTGGTCCAGCCGAGCGTGCCGCAACTGCTCAGGGCAACTGACATGGTAAAACCGCCCGGCGTGACCATCTGACGAAACGCCGCGGCAGCCAGCACGATTTCCAGAGCGGGCAGTACGCGGTCCAGCCACGGCAGGGCGAACCCTCTCAACACGCAGGACTGTTCGCCGATCTGCACGCACTTGGGCTGTTGCTCGGGTTCGGCATCGGCAAACAGGTCGAACGTCTGCGGGTTCATGGGCTCATAACGCATCGTGAAAACATCCTGATGCAAACAGCACTCCGGCACTTGCGGTCGAATTCAGCTGGGCACTGATTACAACGCTTTGCTGACGCTGATTTCGCTGATCACATCGTCGCCAGCGCCATGGAGAGCGGCCAGTGCTGCCTTGGCTTCTTCTTCTGTGCCGTTTTCAAGCTGGGCAAACTCGAAACGGCGTTCGCCATTGAGTTTGTATTTGATGACGTATTTGGTCGTTTGAGCCACGGTGATGTCTGCCTTTTTAATCGGGTCCGTCACTCAGCTCAGCTTCGTGCTGGAGCGGCGGATGATCTTGATCGAATGAGTCAGCGTCGGTTTGCGGGTCACGCTGATCGGGCGACGGTTGACCGTGTCGATCGTGATGTTCCAGAAACCGGTGCTCGGCGCGGTGATGCGGGCCGGGAAAGTATCGAACGCACCGCCGTGATAGGTATGACGACCGCCATTCTTGAAGCTGCGGAAGTTGGCGTCGTTCATTAAACGGATGTTGCAGGTTTGGGAGCATTGAATGACGACGATGTCGTCTTCGTTGAGGTGCTCGCGCTGGTGGATAAATTTCATGGGGCGCCTCCAGAAGGGCTTTTTCTACAAAATCAAAACGATAGCATGGGCGATTTGGCGCGCAGTTTATCAGCCCGTACGGCTAATTATCCGGCCGGGAAGGGTTACCGAGGCAATAAAAAACAGTTATTACGCATCCCAAGCGCAATCTCCCGGAGAAAAACCGTGATTGCGCTGTCGGAGGGTCTTTATTGGAGGTTTTGTATGAAGTGGGGTTTTTGGGTTCTGCCGCTGGCTTTGGCGATGAGTGGTTGTGCAAGCGTCTCCGATATCAACGAGACGATGCCGACCATGAACGTGATTTCAGGCAAGAAGCCCCATGAATACTCCGAATGCCTGAGCAAGCAACTGGCCGAAAGCCGGGGTGCCTTGCAAGTCGAGCGGCATAAGGACGGGGAGCGGGTGATCGTACCGCAGAAGTTTTCGTCGGGGCCGTCCGCTGTTATCGATATCGAAGAACGCTCCGGCGGCAGCAGCATCAAGCTGCACGAGAGCATGTCCAATGTGCCGGTGCGTCCACGAGATGTCAGCGATGCAGTGAATGCGTGCATCTCCGGCTGATAGAATGTCGACCGTTATCGATGCCGTCGAAGCGAGGCTTGGACGGCATTGTCATTTCTGGAGTCGGGCATGAAGCGAGAGCGGGTACGGGAGCGGCATGCAGAGGGTCATATCTCTGCCACCCATGTGATTCAGAATCCGGCGAACCCGGGGGAGTGGATCGTGTTTTTCAAGAAGAGCGCCGGGCGCAGCTTTTTTCTGGTCGATGAGAACGACGAAGTCGAGTCCTTCGTCAGTCTCGACGAGCTGATCGAGACCGTGCGCGGGCTCGGGATCAAATTCGCCGAAATTCACATGTAGGGCAGGGCGGCCTACTTGCAGACCACCACGACGCTGCGGTTCTTGAAGTTGCCCACGTCAGCGCCGAGGGTCTTGTCGCTTTCCTTGAGAGCTGGCGTGCCATCGGTGCCGACAATCTGGTAGCCGGTGCCTGCACAGGAGGCTTCGGCTTTCTCGTAGCAGGCGGCCCAGGAGTTGGCCTCTCCGGAACAATCAATTGCCAGGCCCTGCTCGCCATTGTTCAGGTACATCTTTTCAGAGGTGGCGCAGCCGCTCAGGGCCAGTATTGCGATCAGTGGCAAAAATTTGGTCATGTCGTGGTCGTCGTCAAGGTGGGGGCAAGGCTGTGACAGCGCCAAAGTCAAAAGGTTATAGCCAAAGGCCACTTCGGCGCGGGTATTTCATAAAAAAGCCCTGCGCATGGGCAGGGCTGTGGGCGTGTCAGGCCTCTATCAGTTCTTGTCCTTGCCGCGTCGCTTGGGCTCTGGATGTTCGAGCTGCAACACCGATGCCACTTCGATCGCCATCGCTTCGGAAGGGAAAGGACCGGCGATATTCTCGCCGCCGACGCTGTCTACCCACCATTGACCATCTTTAGCCTTGTTGATCAGGAACCCGTTGACGCTTTTTTCTGCCGACATCTATTTGCCTCGTTGTCTGGTTCAATCGCGCCATGATAGCGCCAAATGCACCGAACCGGTGCTGACCCGCGCAGGGTGGGCGTTTTTGTTATTTGATGTCAGTGCAAATCGGCGAGTCTCTGCTAGGGTTGCGCAGCCGTCTGCTAAACCTGCGGGGAACTATCCGGGCGAATATTTCTCTATGTTGACATCGGTTAGCCAGCGCAGGGCATTGTAAGGTGCTCACTGGCTGATTAGACTGCGCCGAAACTCGTACACACAGCCCTTTCAAGGACTTTTATGATCAAGAAATGCTTGTTCCCAGCAGCCGGTTACGGTACTCGCTTCCTGCCAGCGACTAAAGCCATGCCTAAAGAAATGCTGCCGGTGGTGAACAAGCCACTGATCCAGTACGGCGTCGAAGAAGCACTGGATGCCGGTTTGACCGAAATCTCCATCGTCACCGGTCGCGGCAAGCGCGCCCTGGAAGACCACTTCGACATCAGCTACGAGCTGGAAAACCAGATCAAGGGCACCGACAAGGAGAAATACCTGGTCGGCATCCGTCGCCTGTTGGATGAGTGCTCGTTCTCCTACACTCGCCAGACTGAAATGAAAGGTTTGGGCCACGCGATCCTGACCGGTCGCCCACTGATCGGCGACGAGCCGTTCGCCGTGGTGTTGGCGGATGACCTGTGCGTCAACCTGGAAGGTGACGGCGTACTGAAGCAGATGGTCAAGCTGTACAAGCAGTATCGCTGCACGATCGTCGCGATCATGGAAGTAGATCCGCAAGAAACCAGCAAGTACGGTGTGATTGCCGGCGACCTGATTGGTGACGACCTGTACCGCGTGCGCAACATGGTCGAGAAGCCAAAGCCGGAAGATGCCCCGTCGAACCTGGCGATCATCGGTCGTTACATCATGACGCCGGACATCTTCAGCCTGATCGAACAAACCGAGCCAGGCAAAGGTGGCGAGATCCAGATCACTGACGCCCTGATGAAACAGGCGCAGGATGGTTGCGTGATTGCCTACAAGTTCAAGGGCAAGCGTTTCGACTGCGGCGGCGCCGAAGGCTACATCGACGCGACCAACTTCTGCTTCGAGAACTTCTACAAGACAGGCAAGGCTTACTGATAGCGCCTTGGTTGCTTGTACTGAAAAAATAAACTCACGCTGTGTAAAACATAGGTGATACTAAGAAAACGTCCCGACTTGTTCGGGGCGTTTTTTTGCGCATCGAAAAAAACCTTTCAAATATTGATGTCACCCATTGCGCGAGACTAATAGCTAACGCGTTTAAAATGCTGGCAGTAAGTTATTTGTTTTGCTGGGCGCGTGTGTTCGCAAAAAAATGGTTGGCGTAATTTTATTAAGGTGTTTTTTGTTGTTTGTCTCCTGTTGTCTGAAGGCTTTTTCATACATTTTGCATGTGTCTATGTCCATTTGTAACGTGGATATAATATGAAATGATTTACCTATTGAATTGCAGTGTGCCGAAGTTTTAGAAATAAATTGTTTCCTGAATGATAATTTATTTCTCCGTCGCTGGTGACGGTTCGAGGTGTACATGGAGTTCGACGTTATTGTCGTGGGCGCAGGAGCAGTTGGTGGCTCAATTGCTTATGAGCTATCAACACGAGGTCTAAGCGTATGTCGCATAGGTGAGACGGATCGCAAAAATGCAGCGTCAAAAGCTGCGGGCGCGATGAATGGATGTTTCGGGGAGGTAACAAGCGGTCTGCTTTCGAGCGATTATGGTCGATTAAAACTAGATATGGACCGACAAGCCCAGTTTCTATGGTCAAGTTGGGCGGAGCGCTTGGCAATTTCCTCAGGCGATTCTAGTTCGTTATTTACCGCTATCGGGACTCATGTGTTGCTCAATTCCGCTGGCATGGATGAGATAGGCAGCGTTGACTACGACACCAAGGAAGTGCGTAGGAAAGGTTTCACGAGCGCAATGAAAATGCCTTGTGAATTTTTTGTGTGCAGTAAGGAGTTTTACCCATGGCATTAATAAGTGAGCCGACACTCTGCGGAGCGAGATCAAAGCGTTGGTTAGGCCTAAGCGTGCTGATGCTGCCTGTACTCCTGGTGACAGTTGACAATACGGTGCTTGGATTCGCGTTGCCAAAAATTGCCGAGGCTCTGGGGCCGAGCGCTAGCCAGCAGTTGTGGATGATCGATGCTTATTCGCTGGTACTGGCGGGGTTGCTGGTGTCGATGGGTAGTCTGGGAGATCGAGTCGGTCATCGTAAGTTGTTGCTGGCAGGGTCATTGGGTTTTGCGATTGTGTCGGTGCTAACCGCGTATTCCGATACCTCAACGCAACTGATTGCCGGGCGAGCTTGTATGGGCGTTTTCGGTGCAATGCTGATGCCCTCAACGTTGGCCTTGATACGTTCGGTGTTCGAGGACCGAGAAGAACGCAGACTGGCAGTCGCGATCTGGGCAACGACGTTGACGGTTGGCTCGGCACTCGGTCCTTTGGTGGGCGGTGTGTTGCTGGAGTTCTTCAGTTGGGGGGCGATTTTCCTGTTGGCGGTGCCCGTGTTGGTGCCGCTGCTGATACTGGGCCCAATGTTGTTGCCCGAATCTGAGCGAGACGCTTCAGGACCACTGGATCCGCTTAGTATCGTGCAATCGATGGTTGCCCTTGGTGCCATCGTTTATGGCATTAAACACAGCGCGAGTAATGGTATCGACTGGATGACGCTGACAGCGTTAGCAGTAGGCGTAGTTGCGGGCTGGATGTTTGTGCGTCGACAGTTATGTTTGCCAGTGCCGCTGATGGACCTGACTTTGTTCCGCAGTGGCACCTTTAGCGGCTCTGTCGCGATCAATTTGATGAGCCTCGCGTTTCTCGTCGGCTTCGTATTCTTTACCACTCAGTTTCTGCAGATCGTTCTTCAGATGTCGCCCTTGAGTGCTAGCCTCGCGTTGATTCCTGGTCAGGTCATGGCGATTGTAGTGGGGATGGCGGTCGTGCCTGTCGCACAGCGATTACAGGTGCATGTGCTGATACCGATTTTGATGGCGTTTGCTGGAGCGGCGTTTTTGCTGGTCGCCAGTATGGGCAGTAGCCTGACCGTTTTAGTGGTGGCTTTTGCCTTGCTGAACATTGGCGTGGGCGCGATCGCGACGGTATCCAATGATGTGATTTTGTCATCCGCACCAACAGCAAAGGCGGGCGCCGCGTCTGCCATTAGCGAAACGGCCTATGAAGTGGGTGTGGTTTTGGGGACGACAGTGCTCGGCGGTGTCGTTACGGCCTACTATCGCGGCGCATTGCAGCTTCCGGGGATTCTGAGCGAAGAGCAGATGATGCTGGCGAGTGAGACGCTGTCTGGCGCCTATCATGTGGCGGCAGGTTTGTCGGGTGATCAAGCAAGGGAATTGATGGCGCAGGCGGGAAGGGCATTCGAAGGTGGGATCGGTTTGGTTTCGTGGGTGACGTTCGGCTTGGCGCTCACGGCGATTTTGATGGCTTGGCGCACTCTGCGGCCATCGAAAACGCAATCTGCAGAGGGGCATTGATCGAAAACGAAGATTGGGCTGCGCATTTCAGCACAATGCTTGCTCCGCGGGCGTCCGCAGGTATGCTGGTCACCTGCCAAGGAGATTGAAAATGGCCTACGATTTTGACCTTTATGTGATTGGTGCCGGTTCCGGCGGTGTGCGGGCGGCGCGGTTTGCGGCCGGGTTTGGCGCGAAAGTGGCCGTGGCGGAAAGCCGTTACCTGGGCGGTACCTGTGTGAACGTCGGCTGTGTGCCGAAGAAATTGCTGGTGTACGGCGCGCATTTCGCCGATGACTTCGAGCAGGCCTCGGGTTTTGGCTGGACGCTGGGCGAAGCGCAGTTCGACTGGCCGACGCTGATCGCCAACAAGGACCGCGAGATCAATCGCCTCAACGGTATCTACCGCAACCTGCTGGTCAACAGTGGCGTGACCCTGCATGAGGGGCACGCGAAGATCGTCGATCCGCATCAGGTCGAGGTCAATGGCGAGCGCTTCACCGCGAAAAACATCCTGATCGCTACCGGCGGCTGGCCGCAGATTCCGGAGATTCCGGGGCATGAGCATGCGATCAGTTCCAACCAGGCGTTCTTCCTCAAAGAACTGCCCAAGCGAGTTCTCGTTGTGGGTGGTGGTTACATCGCCGTCGAGTTTGCCGGGATTTTCCATGGCTTCGGCGCGCAAACCACGCTGCTTTATCGCGGTGAGATGTTCCTGCGCGGTTTTGACGGTTCGGTGCGCAAGCATTTGCAGGAAGAGCTGACCAAGCGCGGCATGGACCTGCAGTTCAATGCGGACATCGAGCGCATCGACAAGCAGGCTGACGGCAGCCTGAAAGTCACGCTCAAGGATGGTCGCCAATTGGAAGCCGATTGCGTGTTTTACGCGACCGGTCGGCGTCCGATGCTGGACAATCTCGGGTTGGAAAACACCGGGGTCAAACTCGACAAGAAAGGCTTTGTCGAGGTCGATGATCTCTATCAGACTGCCGAGCCGTCGATCCTGGCCTTGGGCGATGTCATCGGTCGCGTGCAACTGACGCCGGTGGCGCTGGCCGAAGGCATGGCGGTTGCGCGACGCCTGTTCAAACCTGAGCAATATCGTCCCGTGGATTACAAGATGATCCCGACGGCGGTGTTCAGCTTGCCGAATATCGGCACCGTCGGTTTGACCGAAGAGGAGGCTCGCGAAGCTGGCCATGAGGTGCAGATTTTCGAGAGCCGTTTCCGCCCGATGAAGCTGACCCTGACTGAATGTCAGGAGCGCACCTTGATGAAACTGGTGGTGGATGCCAAGACCGACAAGGTGCTGGGTTGCCACATGGTCGGTCCGGAGGCCGGGGAGATCGTTCAGGGCCTGGCGATTGCGTTGAAGGCGGGCGCGACCAAGCGCGACTTCGACGAGACCATCGGCGTGCACCCGACGGCCGCCGAAGAGTTCGTCACCATGCGTACGCCGGTCGCCGGTTAATCGTCTTTGGCTGCGTCTGGCGCCGTCGCAACGACGGCCGCCAGACGCACGCTTTCCTCCAGGTCTGCCTGGGCTTTGGTCAATTCAAATTCCAATGATTTGTTGATCTGCGACTGCTCATCGACATTCTGTTTGAGCGCCTGACTTTCCAGCAGGGCGATGCGCAAGCGTTCCTGGAGGAGGGTGCGCTCGCTGTCTACGCGGGTTGTCTGCTCCAGCAGTTGATCCTGACGGGTATTGCTTTGCTTTAGCTGCTCCTGCATCAGGCTCAGCTCTCGCAGCGTGCCGCGGTTTTCAGTCAACAAGCGCTCGTTGTCACGGTGCAGCTGGGTGATTTCGTCCTGGCGGACGAGCGCGCTCTGCTGCGCCTGACGCAATTCCATCTGTAGCTGTTGCACCTGGCCTTCGTGGCGGCTCAGCTCCTGCTCACGCTGCTCCTTGACCGCGTTGCGATAGTGCTCCAGCGCCTCGCGGGCATGCAGGTGTTTCTCTTCAAGGGAGCGGATCTGCTCGTCCTTGTCTTGCAGGCGCAACTCGAAATCGGTCAGGGCCTGGTTCAGGCCGGCGTTGCGCGATTGCTCCGATTGCAGCAGGGCGCGGGTTTCTTGCAGGGCTTCGGATTCCTGGGTCAGTGCCAGGCTTTGAAATTCGTATTGTTGCTGCAGCTCAGTGTTGTTGTCTTTTGCTTCGGCCAACTGGGTTTCCAGGTCTTTGCGCTGTTGCTCGAACTGCTCGCGGGCCTGATCGATAGGCTCTTGCGCCTGCTCCTTGAGCCGTTGCGCCAGTCGCGCGACCAATGCCAGCAGCTCATCGTCAATCGGCGCTGACGGTTCTTCAGTGATTTCGACTCGGTCATCCAGCTCTTTGAGATAGCGATGGATCGTGGTTTTCGACCCGGTATTGCCCATCTCGATCCGTACCGCATCAATGCTGGGGTTTTCACCACGAGCGAGGATTGCCAACCGGGCAGCCTGAACTACCGCTTTATTTACGCCGCCACGTGCCATGAGATCTCCTACGATTTATAACTGTGGTACATACCATTTCAATACACATTGTACCATTCAAACTAAAAAGTTAAATACTGAATGTAATTAACACGGGATATACTGGTATTACCCCGTGTCATTCCTGATTTCGTGGGTTCAAGGCTTTACTCCAGTACACAACGCACTCTGTAGAAGCGAGCCTGCTCGCGAAAAAACCGAGAGCGCCGCAGACCCAGGTGATGGTGTTTTTCAATGAGCGATATCGAGCGTTACCTGCAAGCCGCGACACGCGACAACACCCGGCGCAGCTATCGGGCGGCCATCGAACACTTCGAGGGGGTGTGGGGCGGGTTTCTGCCGGCGACCAGCGATAGCGTGGCGCGTTATCTGGTCGCCCACGCCGGGGTGTTGTCGATCAACACCCTGAAGCTGCGCTTGTCGGCGTTGGCGCAGTGGCACAACAGCCAGGGCTTTGCCGATCCGACCAAAGCGCCGGTGGTGCGCAAGGTGTTCAAGGGCATTCGGGCGCTGCACCCGGCCCAGGAGAAACAGGCCGAGCCTTTGCAGCTTCAGCATCTGGAACAAGTGGTGGCCTGGCTGGCGCAGGAAGCGCAAATCGCGAAAGCCGAAAATGACCGTCCTGCGCTGTTGCGCGCCAAGCGGGACACCGCATTGATCCTGCTGGGGTTCTGGCGCGGCTTTCGCAGTGACGAGTTGTGCCGGCTTCAGATCGAACACGTGCAAGCCAGCACCGCTGTCGGCATCACGCTGTACCTGCCGCGCAGCAAGAGTGATCGCGAGAACCTCGGCAAAACCTATCAAACCCCGGCATTACAGCGACTGTGCCCGGTGCAGGCCTATATCGACTGGATCACTGAAGCGGCGCTGGTACGCGGGCCGGTTTTCCGCGGCATCGACCGCTGGGGCCATTTGAACGAAGAGGGCCTGCACGCCAACAGCGTGATTCCATTGTTGCGTCAGGCGTTGGAGCGCGCAGGCATCGCCGCCGAGCATTACACCAGCCACTCGCTGCGCCGTGGTTTCGCGACGTGGGCGCATCAAAGTGGATGGGACTTGAAGTCGCTGATGAGCTACGTGGGCTGGAAGGACATGAAGTCCGCCATGCGCTACATCGAGACCAGCCCGTTTCTGGGCATGACGCGACTCGAAAAACCTGTCGCACCGTAAATTCAGTTTTCTTCTATTAATAAGGTTGGCTAATAGCCAAAGCCAATCAGCAGCATCAGGTTTGCCAATGAGCTATCGAGCGATTGGATAGGTAAAGTTCTTTCCATCAACTTCTTAACCCCTGACGGAGAGTCAACGATGCCTATCATCAACAGCCAAGTTAAACCTTTCAAAGCTGACGCCTTCAAAAACGGCGACTTCGTAAAAGTCTCGGACGCTGACCTGAAAGGCAAGTGGTCGGTCGTGTTCTTCTACCCAGCCGACTTCACCTTCGTTTGCCCAACCGAACTGGAAGACCTGGCTGACAACTACGACGCGTTCCAGAAGCTGGGCGTCGAGATCTACAGCGTGTCCACCGACACTCACTTTGCCCACGCTGCCTGGCACAACACTTCGCCAGCCATCGGCAAGATCCAGTACACCATGATCGGCGACCCGACCCACGCCATCTCCCGCAACTTCGACGTACTGATCGAAGAAGCTGGCCTGGCTGACCGTGGCACCTTCGTGATCAACCCTGAAGGCCAGATCAAGATCGTTGAACTGAACGATGGCGGCGTAGGCCGTGACGCTTCCGAGCTGCTGCGCAAGATCAAGGCTGCCCAGTACGTCGCTGCTCACCCGGGCCAGGTTTGCCCAGCCAAGTGGAAAGAAGGCGAGGCCACTTTGGCTCCGTCCCTGGACCTGGTCGGCAAGATCTAAGTCTGTGACGCGCTTCATCAGGGCGGACATCCGCACCTTCTAAGCAAGCTGCACCGCCCAATAAAAACGCCCGGGCGAGATTCGCTCGGGCGTTTTTTTGTCTCAAGAATTCAAGGAAATCGCCCGTATGTTGGACACCAATCTTAAAACCCAGTTGAAATCGTACCTGGAACGGGTCACCCAGCCGATCGAGATCGTTGCTTCCCTCGACGACGGTGCGAAATCCCAGGAAATGCTCGAGCTGCTGAAAGACGTTGCCAGTCTTTCCACTCAAATTACGTTGCTCGATAACGGTGACGATGCACGCAAGCCATCGTTTTCGATCAACCGCCCGGGAGCCGACATCAGCCTGCGTTTCGCCGGCATCCCGATGGGCCACGAATTCACTTCGCTGGTGTTGGCGCTGCTGCAAGTCGGCGGCCACCCTTCGAAAGCCAGCGCTGAAGTGATCGAACAGATTCGCTCGCTCAAAGGCGAGTTCACCTTCGAGACGTACTTCTCGCTGTCCTGCCAGAACTGCCCGGACGTGGTCCAGGCATTGAACTTGATGGCCGTGTTGAACCCGAACATCCGTCACGTCGCCATCGACGGTGCGTTGTTCCAGGCGGAAGTCGATGAGCGCCAGATCATGGCGGTCCCGAGCATCTACCTCAACGGTGTGAACTTCGGTCAGGGGCGCATGGGCCTGGAAGAAATCCTCGCCAAGATCGACACCAGCGGCATCGAACGCCAGGCCGAGAAGATCAGCGCCAAAGAAGCCTTTGATGTGCTGGTGGTCGGCGGTGGCCCGGCCGGTGCGTCGGCGGCGATCTACGCAGCGCGTAAAGGCATTCGTACCGGCGTCGCGGCTGAGCGTTTTGGTGGGCAGGTGCTGGACACCATGGCCATCGAAAACTTCATCTCCGTGCAGGAAACCGAGGGACCGAAACTGGCTGTCGCGCTTGAAGAACACGTCAAACAGTACGAAGTGGACATCATGAACCTGCAACGCGCAGACAAATTGATCACGGGCAAAGCAGGTGAATTGCACGAAGTTCACTTCGCCAGCGGCGCGAAGCTCAAGGCCAAAACCGTGATCCTCGCGACGGGTGCAAGGTGGCGTGAAATGAACGTCCCGGGCGAGCAGCAATACCGCAACAAGGGCGTGGCGTATTGCCCGCACTGCGACGGTCCGCTGTTCAAAGGCAAGCGCGTGGCGGTGATCGGCGGCGGCAACTCCGGCGTCGAAGCGGCTATCGACCTGGCCGGTATCGTGTCCCATGTCACGCTGCTGGAGTTCGACGTGCAGTTGCGCGCCGATGCCGTGTTGCAGCGCAAGTTGCACAGTTTGCCGAACGTCACCGTGATCACCCATGCGCAAACCACTGAAGTGACCGGCGACGGTCAGAAGGTCAACGGTTTGCGCTACAAGGATCGCCAGACGGACGAACTGCGCACCGTGGAACTGGAAGGGATCTTCGTGCAGATCGGTTTGCTGCCAAATACCGATTGGCTCAAAGGCACCATCGAGTTGTCGCCGCGTGGCGAGATCATTGTCGATGCGCGTGGTGAAACGTCGGTGCCGGGCGTGTTCGCTGCCGGTGACGTGACGACCGTGCCGTACAAGCAGATCGTGATCGCGGTGGGTGAGGGTGCCAAGGCTTCGCTCAGTGCTTTTGACCACTTGATCCGCACTTCCGCCCCGGCATGAACCCTGGCGCTGAAAACACAAAACCCCATGAGTGATCATGGGGTTTTTTTGTGTTGATAAAGATCGCAGGCTGCGATCTTTTGACGTTAATTTACAGCGGCGTTGGCTGAATGATCTCGACCCAATAGGCATCCGGATCCTTGATGAACGCCAGGCTCTTCATGCGGCCGTCACTCAGGCGCTTCTGGAAATCGCAGCCCAGTGCTTCAAAACGTTCGCACGCGGCGACGATGTCCGGCACCGAGATGCAGATGTGGCCGAAACCGCGCGGATCGGTATTGCCGTTGTGGTAGGCAAAGTCCGGATCGTTTTCGGTGCCGTGGTTGTGGGTCAACTCGAGGATGCCCGGGATCGACTTCATCCACTGGGTGCGCGCAGCAGCATCGGCCGGGATCTGGTTTTTATCGACCAGCGCCAGGAAGTACAGGCTGAACTCGGCTTCCGGGAAGTCACGCTTCTCTACCAGCGTAAAGCCCAGCACGCGGGTGTAGAAATCCAGGGACTTGGTGATGTCCTTGACCCGCAGCATGGTGTGATTGAAGACAAAATTCTGGGTGGCGGTGTCTGGCTGGGCGGTGACACCCGGGAAGCTGTTCAATTCGTGCAGGCTCATGGGCCCTCCGGAAAATATGTGGGCTAACGAATGGCGACAATGATACGCAAGGGCTCTGACATCGCCAAACCCAAACAGTCGGCTATTGCCTGACAGCCGGCCTGGGCCCAGACTTTGCGGATTAAATTCTGGGTGCTCATTGCAATGTTTCGAACCGGTAAATCGCTGCTCGTCCTGTTGGCATTGTTGTCAGGCATTAACCCTGCGTTCGCCGAAGCGCCGGCCATGACCTGGCCGGACGGCTGGCAGGTTGAAGTCATTCCTCCCGAAGCCGATTCGAAGGTCAGCCGCCAACGGGCGGTGAAGAATGATCAAGGCGGTACACCGGTCATGGTCATGGAGCTGACGGTGAGCCAGGTCGAAAACGATCATCAGGTAAACCTGGAAGGCGTGTTGCTGGAAATGCGCAAGGCTGTGCAAAAAGATTTCTTTGCGGGCGGTTATCAAAGTGTCTGTACACGCATTCGCGCGACGACACTGAGTCAATTGGCAGCACTGGAGACAACCTGCACCATCACGCAGAATGGCAGGCATGTGCTCTCTCAAACATTGGTCGCTGCGGTGGGTGCCGATAAAGCCTATGTTCTTTCATACGCCGGGCAGGCTGAGGCTTACAAGGCGAGCGAGGGAGAAATACAGGTCGCACGCAACAGCCTGAAACTTTAGTTGGCGGCGGCGACGTCGTGACACATGAAGAAAAATTTAGATACCCGAATGGATTAAGCACAAAGTTGATAGGCAATTAGGTAAGTGAGCGTGACCTCCCTGGATTTAGATGGCGCCCACAAAAAAAGCCCTGCACTGGCAGGGCATTTTTATTGCTGCAAATGTTAGCCGCGCAGCCAGGAATCAACAGTAGCGGCGCCATATTGCTCTTTCCAGGCTTTCAGGCCGCGATGATTGCCGCCCTTGGTTTCGATCAGTTCGCCGGTGTGGGGGTTCTGATAAACCTTTACCACGCGAGCGCGGCGGGTTTTGGGCGCAGCGGCCTGCTGCAAGCCGGATTTGCTCGGGTTCGGATCGAGGATGGCGATGATGTCACGCAGGCTCTTGCCGTATGTTTTCATCAAGCCCTGGAGCTTCTCTTCGAATTCGATTTCTTTCTTGAGCCCGGCATCGTTCTTCAAGGATTCCAGCTGCTTGAGCTGTTCTTGAAGGGCTTTTTCAGCTGCACGAAATTCAGCGAGTCTGGACAATATCTTTACTCCAATAGTGTGTTTGGCTGATACCAACCGCGAACAAAGCTATAAGCCAAGAGCCTTGAAGCGACCCGGTGAGAATGGCTCACCTGCCAATTTACTGCAGGCATGAAAAATTGTAGTAGTTAATTGGCCAAGAGTAAATCCTGACTTTTTCTTCATGTAACAACAGTTGTATTTTTATTCGCGATGGCGCGTACAAGCGTTGTTTTATCGGTTAGTCCGTTAGTTAATAGTCACTTAATGCGCTAATGAACTCTGCACCAGACATCGGTTTGCCGTACAGATAACCCTGAAGGAAATTCACTCTTTGATCGCTCAGGTAGTCACTTTGCTCCTCTGTTTCCACACCTTCGGCAACCAGCGCCAGGTCGAGCTTGCCTGCCAGCTCGATGATGCTGTCCAGTATGTGACTGGAGAGCGTGTCGATGCCGATCATGGCGACAAAGCTCTGATCGATTTTCAGGAAGTCCACATTGAACTGACGCAAATAACCAAGGCTTGAATGACCGGTGCCGAAGTCATCAATGGCCATTTTTACCCCTAACTCATGAAGTTGCTCGAACAGTTGAAGCGTGGTCGCTGTCGGGGAAATCAATTCCCGTTCGGTCAGCTCCAGGACCAGGTGGACCGAGCCGGGCGCAAACGCGTCAAGGAATTCACGGCAATCTTTGACCAGCACCAGGTCCTGGCAATGACTCGCGGTGATATTGATGCCGATATGAAAGGGCTCGCTGAAAGAGGCCGATTGCGGTGCGAGCAGGGCGGCGGTCTGTTTCATCAGCGAGCGGGTCATCGGTACGATAAGCCCGGTGTGTTCGGCAAACGGAATGAACAGGTCCGGACGCACCAGGCCTTCCTTTGGATGTTTCCAGCGCATCAGCACTTCGCAACCGGCCCAGCGTTTGCTGTCGCCATGCACAACGGGCTGGAAGTACGGAATGAACTCCGACGCGTCCAGTGCCCTTTGCATTTCATGGGTCGGCGACATTGCGCGCTTTTGCAGGAAGTGAACGATGGACCCGGAGATCACACCGAAAAAAATCAGCAAACTGAACAGGGGCGGGTATTCGCTGCTCATGTATCGCCAGGTTTCGCCTTCGGGGAAACCTGCCGAAACAGTAAAGGCATAGTTTTCGGACAGCTCAGTGCTCTGGGCGACCGGCAATTCTGGCCGTTCACCTTTGTGGACCTTGCCGTCCGCCGACAGCCAATCCGGGCCGACTTGCAGCAACAGTGTGGTCTTGCGACCGATCAGGCGCAGGATGTTGCTCAAGTGATAACCGTCCAGGGTCGTCAGCACGCCTTTCTTGCCTTCGCTGAGGCGATACACCAGCAACGCCGTATTGGGCGTCACCGGATTTCCGTTCATGAGCCATAACCCTCCGAGCGTGTAGTCGCCAGGGTTGACTACTTCGTGGTACTCGCCGAACAGCGAGCTGCAATACAGGTCATCGCCCCAGACCAGATTGGTCGAGCGCACAAAAGGGCGGCGGGTGACTTGTTCGCGCAGGGCGAGCGTGACGTCTTTGCAGTTCTGGCCGGCCAGCGGCAGCAAGATCTGGGCTGCATGGGCCGTGTTATCGAGCATCAGATCGAACTGGCGAATCGCTTCGTGGGCGGTCTGTTCGGTGCCTTGTTTAAGCGTGCGCTCCGCCTGCCAATAGAGGATGACGGCCCCCAGCAGGATTGGAAGTAAACCACTGACCAGGGTGATAGCAACCCTGAGGTTGCGTTGGTGAGCTTTGGCTTTCAGTGGCATTCACAAAACCTGTTGCAATGATGTTGGGCTCTCAAAAGCTGGCAGGGCAGTAGGCCTCCCATAAAGAGTTCGGGTATGGCCATGATAGTTGGCCGTTGGCGGTTGTGCCGCTCGTTGATGCTCATCGGCTGCGGGTTGTCTGCCGGGCGTCGAACAAGCGTGACAGTCGAAGATACGTGATCGCGCCGCACCCTCGTTGCGCGAACGTATGACGATCCATGAGCAAAACCTGTCAAAACCCTCCGGTGCAACAAACCCCTTGCGCGCTCACGGGAAAAGGGGATTTTATACAGAAGGCGGACAAACTGATTTACGCTGTGTAGAATCCGGTTACGCATACAATAATAATCGTCTTCTGGCAGCAGAAGCCTCGCCCGCAAGAGCCTTGGGTCGACAATGAAGATATTCGGGTTTCAACTGATCTACGGTGACTTTCTCGCCCGCAGCGTGCGGGGCATCTCCTGCGCGCCACCCACCGGTCTCAGCATTGCTAGCAACTAACCTTTGTTAATTGATAAGAATGATGAGGCGCCGACCATGGCAGATTTATACGAAAACCCAATGGGCCTGATGGGCTTTGAATTCATCGAGCTCGCTTCGCCGACCCCCAATACCCTGGAGCCGATCTTCGAGATCATGGGCTTCACCAAGGTCGCGACCCACCGCTCCAAAAACGTACACCTGTATCGCCAGGGCGCGATCAACCTGATCCTCAACAATGAACCCAACAGCGTGGCCTCGTACTTCGCCGCCGAGCACGGTCCGTCGGTGTGCGGCATGGCGTTCCGCGTCAAGGATTCGCAAAAGGCCTACAACCGTGCGCTTGAGCTGGGTGCCCAGCCGATTCACATCGAAACCGGCCCGATGGAACTGAACCTGCCGGCGATCAAAGGCATTGGCGGTGCGCCGCTGTACCTGATCGACCGTTTCGGTGAAGGCAGCTCGATCTATGACATCGACTTCGTGTTCATTGAAGGCGTTGACCGTCACCCGGTCGGTGCAGGCCTGAAGATCATCGACCACCTGACGCACAACGTGTATCGCGGTCGCATGGCCTACTGGGCCAACTTCTACGAGAAGCTGTTCAACTTCCGTGAAATCCGTTATTTCGATATCAAGGGCGAGTACACCGGCCTGACTTCCAAGGCCATGACCGCGCCGGACGGCATGATCCGCATCCCGTTGAACGAAGAATCGTCCAAGGGCGCCGGTCAGATCGAAGAGTTCCTGATGCAGTTCAACGGCGAGGGCATTCAGCACGTTGCGTTCCTGTCCGATGACCTGATCAAGACCTGGGATCACCTGAAAAGCATCGGCATGCGCTTCATGACCGCGCCACCGGAAACCTACTACGAAATGCTCGAAGGCCGTTTGCCGAACCATGGCGAGCCGGTGGGCGAACTGCAGGCGCGGGGCATTTTGCTGGACGGTTCGTCCGAGTCGGGCGACAAGCGCCTGCTGTTGCAGATCTTCTCGGAAACCCTGATGGGGCCGGTGTTCTTCGAGTTCATCCAGCGCAAGGGTGATGACGGTTTCGGCGAAGGTAACTTCAAGGCGCTGTTCGAATCGATCGAGCGGGACCAGGTGCGTCGTGGTGTGTTGACCACTGACTAAGCGGGTGTAAATGTAAAAAAACCGGTCCTTTGTGACCGGTTTTTTTTAGGGTCTGCGCTGTCGGACCAGATGCTTGAACCCTTCAAACACCAACACCAGCACCGCCATCCAGATCGGGATGTACGTCAGCCACTCGCCGGGCTTGATGCTTTCCCCCAGCAACAACGCCACGCCCAACAGCAGCACCGGTTCGACATAGCTCAACAGCCCGAACAGGCTGAAGGGCAGCAAGCGGCTGGCGATGATATACACCACCAGTGCCGACGCACTGATCACGCCCAGCACCGGAATCAACAGCGACAGCCACGGATGCTGCTCGAACACGCCGAAACCTTGCTCGCCACTCTGCACGAACCAGAATGCCACGGGCAGCGTCAACGCCATGTCCAGCCACAAGCCGCCGAGGTTGTCCGCCGCCAAGCGCTTGCGCAGAACGAAATAGGTCGGGTAGCCGATGCACACCAGCAGCGTCGCCCAGGAAAAACCGCCGACCTGATACAACTCATTGACCACCCCGAGGCACGCGAACACCACGGCGACTTTTTGCAGGTACGAGAGACGTTCGCCATAGGCGATGCGCCCGGTCAGAACCATGGTCAGCGGCAACAGGAAATAGCCGAGGGAGACATCCAGGCTGTAACCGTTGAGCGGTGCCCACATGAACAGCCAGAGTTGTACGCCGAGCAGGGCGGAAGAGGCGATCAGGCCGCCGATCAATTTTGGCTTGGCGACCGCGCGCCGGACCAACTCGACCACGCGTTTCCATTCGCCGGACACCACCATGAACACGGTCATGCACGGCACCGTCAGCAACATGCGCCAGCCGAAAATTTCCACACCGTTCAATGGAGTGAGCAGCGAGGTGTAGTAATACATGACGGCAAACAGCACCGAGGCTGAAACCGATAGAGCGATACCTTTAGACAAGCTGTCCTCGCGAGGTTGAAGGTGAAACGGGGGTGCGGAGGATACGTGGTTTTAGCCGTGATTACTGATCAACAATCACCTCCGTAGGCGGATTCTGTAGGAGCCGGCTTGCTGGCGATCCAGACGACGCGGTATGTCAGGCACGCCGCCTTCGCTGGCAAGCCAGCTCCTACAGAGGATGAGTTTCGTCAGGCAATGCGTGGTTTGCGCCCCGACACAAAGTGGCTCACATCATTGAACCCCGGTGTCGAGGCATGCCCCGGCGTTACCAGCGAGTCAATGAACGCCTCGTCTTCGGCGGTGATTTCTACCGCTTGTGCCTTAGTGTAGGCGTCCCATTGCGCTTCGGTGCGAGGCCCGACGATCGCCGAAGTGACCGCGCTGTTGTTCAGCACCCAGGCGATGGCGAATTCAACGATGCCCACGCCGCGCTGTTGGGTGTACTGCTGGATTTGCTGGGCGATGCGCAACGATTCGACGCGCCATTCGGTTTCCAGAATTCGTTTGTCCGCACGCCCGGCGCGGCTGGTGGCGTCCGGTTTCACGTCCGGCGCGTACTTACCACTGAGCACACCGCGTGCGAGCGGACTGTAAGGCACCACGCCAAGACCGTAGTTTTGCGCAGCGGTGATCTGCTCGGACTCGGCCTGGCGGTTGACGATGTTGTACAGCGGTTGGCTGATCACCGGCCGGTCGACGCCGAGCTGGTCGGCCACGCGAATGACTTCTGCGATGCGCCAGCCACGATAGTTGGACAGGCCCCAGTAACGGATTTTGCCCTGGCGAATCAAATCGCCGATGGCCGACACCGTGACCTCCAGCGGTGTGTTGTGGTCTTCGCGGTGCAGGTAATAGATGTCGAGGTAGTCGGTGCCCAGGCGCGTCAGGCTGGCATCAATGCAGTTGAAGATGTGCTTGCGGTTCAAGCCGCTGCGGTTGGGAACGCCGTCCACCGGTCCAAAACCGACCTTGGAGGCGAGTACCCATTCATGGCGGTGGCTGGCGATGGCCTCGCCGACGATTTCTTCGGAGCGACCGTTGGTGTAGACGTCCGCCGTGTCGATGAAATTGATGCCCTGGTCCCAGGCCTTGGCGATGATTCGCAGGGAATCTTCAGTGCTGGTCTGTTCGCCGAACATCATGGTGCCCAGGGTCAGGGTGGACACCTGCAGACCTGAATGACCCAGCGTGCGATAGCTCATGAGCAAATCCTTTTACCAGTGGGAAAGGCTCAATCAGATACCAGAACCATTGCCGGGAGCAAACGCAAATCTCAAACACACTCCAATCAACTGTAGGAGTGAGCCTGCTCGCGATGACGGAGTATCAGCCAACATCCATGTTGACTGTGAAACCGCTATCGCGAGCAGGCTCGCTCCTACAGGGGAAATGGGTGGTGATCAGGCGCGGCCACGGCGGAACGTCGGGAACCACTGCGAGAGGTACAACACCACGCCCGGGAAGAACCCGGCTTCGGCCGCGCCCGTGAACAGGCGCAAGGTGTAGAACTCGGTCGGCGTGGTGACGAACAACAGGCACGTCGACAGCGTGCCCCAGGTGATCATCATCAGCGCGATCCAGCGTCGTGGGCCGAACTTGGTCAGGGCCAGGTTGCTCGGCACGCCGCACAACACATAGCCGATAAAGAAGATGCCGGCGCCGAGGCCGTACACCGTTTCGCTGAATTTCAGCGCATCGAGCATCTGCAACTTGGCAAATCCAACGTTCACCCGGTCGAGGTAGTTGAACAGGTAACAGATGAAAATGAAGGGGATCAAACGCAGCGTAATGCGTTTGTAGACGGCGTTTTTATCGTCAGCGATGGCCTGGGACGCTACGGCGCTCTGTGACATGGCGGCTCTCTCTTTATTATGATTTTTTGCGATGCAAAGGGTAACGTTGATCGCCCTGAGAGTCTCGGCCACCGTAATGGTTGCTGTCTTTGTGCCTGCGCACAGGGTTTGCGAACCAGCCCTGTGCGGGTGAACAAGCCGTTCCATCACTGTCTTCAAGGATCACGCCCATGTTTGAACTCGATCACGACCTGGCCCAGGACATCGTCGACCGGGCGATGGCCATCCTGCCGTACAACGTCAACGTCATGGACAACCAAGGGCTGATCCTCGGCAGCGGCGAACCGGAGCGGGTCAACACTCGCCACGAAGGCGCGCAACTGGTGTTGGCCAACGGCCGCGTGGTCGAGATCGACGCGCAAACCGCGATTCATCTCAAGGGCGTGCAGCCGGGCATTAACTTGCCGCTGATGCTCGATCAACGCTTGATCGGCGTGCTCGGCATCACTGGTGAACCCGAGCAACTGCGCACCTACGCCGCGCTGGTACGCATGACCGCCGAAATGCTGGTGGGCCAGCGCAACCAGCAGGCCGAGCAACAATGGCGGCGCCAGCGTTGCGATGACCTGTTGGCGCTGCTGCTCAGTGACGCCGGCAGTTCGCCGCGCTTGATCGACGAGGCACAGCAACTGGGTTTGAAACCGCACATGACCCGCGTGCCGTACTTGTTTGAATTGGGTTTGGAACACGGGCCGGGGCAAACCGTCGAGGCGCTCAGCGCCTGGCTGACGACCCGTTATCCCGACAGTTGGTGCGTGAGTTCAGCCAAGTCTTCGTTGCTCTGGTGCCGACCGGCCAGCCAATCCATCGAGAATGACCGCTTGCTGGATAAGCTCGATGGCCTGGGCTGGAACATCCTGCGCCTCGCCGTGGGCGGGCAGGCCGATGGACTGACAGGTTTACGCCGTTGCTATCGTCGGGTCGGTGACTTGTTGGCTTACGGGCGTGATGTGTTGCCAGGCTCTCGACTGCTGACCCTCAACCGCTATCGCCTGCCCGTGATGCTCTGGCGTCACCGTGACGACGATGCTCTTGACGAGTTACTCAACCCGCTGCGCAAAGTCATCGCAAAGGACAGCAATGGCCAATTGTTGGCTACGCTACGCAGTTGGTGTGACCACGACGGTCAAAGTCAGGCCTGCGCCGATGCGTTGGGGATTCATCGCAACAGCCTGCGTTATCGGATGGAACGGATTGCTGAACTCAGCGGCGTCGACCCATTGCGCCTCGACGGCATGTTGGCGTTGTACCTGGGCGTGCAGCTACTGCCCCAGACCGATACACATATCCCGTAGGCGCTGCCGCAGTGAGCGTGTGTGCCTTTGGTTTTGTAGAAATGAACAATAATCCTCAAAACCGCTTGTGCACCGGACCGGCGTTATTGTTCAGGGTGGCTGGCAGCATATGGAGATTGGAACAGGAGAATTCCCATGAAAATAGTGATCGCCCCCGATTCGTTCAAAGACAGCCTCAGCGCGCAAGGTGCGGCCGATGCCATTGCCAAGGGGTTGACCGAGGTCTGGCCGGATGCACAGTTGATCAAATGCGCGATGGCCGATGGCGGGGAAGGGACTGTCGCGGCGATTCTTGCAGTCTGCGGTGGCGAACTGCGCCACATCGTGGTGAGAGGACCACTGGGCACACCCATGAACGCCAAGTGGGGCTGGTTACCTGACAGCCGCACCGCCATCATCGAAATGGCCGAAGCCAGCGGCCTGCAATTGGTGCCGCCGGGTGAGCGCGACGCGTGTATCAGCAGCACTTACGGCACGGGCGAGTTGATTCGCGAGGCGCTGAAGGCCCGTGCAAAACGGGTGATTCTGGCGATTGGTGGCAGCGCGACCAATGACGCTGGTGCCGGCGCGATGCAGGCGTTAGGGGTGCAACTGTCCGATGGCCAGGGTATGCCGCTGGCACCGGGCGGGCTCGCGTTGGCGCGATTGACGCACATCGACCTCAGTGACCTCGACCCGCGCCTGGCCGGTGTGCGGTTCGACATCGCGGCAGACGTAGACAACCCGCTGTGCGGCCCCCACGGTGCCTCGGCGATTTTCGGCCCGCAGAAAGGCGCTTCGCCGGAGCAGGTTGAACAGCTGGATCAAGCGCTGGACCATTTCGCTGGGCTCTGTGCAAAAGCCTTGAAAAAAGATGTGCGCGACGAGCCGGGCAGCGGGGCGGCGGGCGGTTTGGGATTCGCCGCCAAGGCGTTTTTGGGGGCGCAATTCAAGTCCGGGGTGGACGTGGTCGCGGAAATGGTGGGTCTGGCAGAAGCGGTCGCGGGCGCCGATCTGGTGATCACCGGCGAGGGCCGTTTCGACGCGCAAACCTTGCGCGGCAAGACACCCATGGGTGTGGCGCGCATTGCCAAGGCACACGGCGTGCCGGTGATCGTCATCGCCGGAACATTGGGCGAGGATTATCAAGAGTTGTACGAGCATGGCATCGATGCCGCGTTTTCCCTGTCGAGTGGGCCGATGACCTTGCAGGAAGCCTGTGACCAGGCGCCGCGCTTGCTGCGTGAACGGGCGAGAGATATTGCTCGCGTGTGGCGGCTGGCATCACGACCGGTTTGATTGACCTGTGGCGAGGGAGCTTGCTCGCGCTGGGTTGTGTAACAGCCCCAAAACGACGGCTGCTGCGCAACCGAACGGGAGCAAGCTCCCTCGCCACAAAAGCCCTGCTTCTGTGAGCCGCTCTATTCGGGTGGGTCGATCTGGTCCAGCAAGCGGTTGGCGGTGATCTCCGCCAGCATCACGCTGTTGGAAATGCCCAGCAGGGCATTGCGCGATCCACCGTCCAGCAAGTCCACCAAGTGATGCACCATCACATCCACCGACGCCAGTGTCTCGACCAGGTATACCGCGAGGGTTTCGCTCGTGGCTTGCGGGTCGACGCTGAACAGCGTGCTGGGTGCGCGCGGGGTGGCCTTGATGTCGGCGATGGAGGGGAAGTGGAAATCGAGGGCGCGTTCGGCGGCTTCGTTGAGTTTGGTGGCGTCGGGTTCGTAGGGGGAGGTCGGATCGGTGTCCGGCGGGTTTGGGGTTACCTTGAGCATAAGCTAGATCCTCAAATGGAGCGCCGTCCCTTTCGCGACTAAACGAATGGGGAGGCAGCTGTGCGCAGGTTAGTCGACCGGGGATCTAGCAAACCGGCGCGCCCTAAGGCGCCCTGCGCACAGCCACCATCGAGTACAAGCATCGGAATGCCTGACTGATCGCGCTTGTGCACTTCGCTAAAACCACCGGGCGACTAAACCCGATCACTGACAATCAGTGACCCGATTCAAGTTACCGACGACCCCCAAGGTGCACAAGCCGGCGGATTCTGGCGTACCCGTAGGCAACGGCGCAAGGTCTTGTAGCTTTCATCAAGTAACCTACAGCGCTTTTAAACAAGCCCCTGCGCCGTGATGCTTGACACGCGAAATCGCAATCACCTCTAGGGACATCGACGTTAACTGCACCGGAAGAAATCCGACGAATAACCGCAGGTACCTGTCAACTTTGACAGTTACGCCATTTCGTAAATCGCTGTTTACTGTTCCCACGCGCAGAACGACGGGAAGCGTGAACGTAGTGCCCGATATTTTCGGTCTGCTTTTCGAGCCTATGCGCCTCGCAATATCCGGGGCGACAGGTGTGAATAACGGAGAGCGAACATGGCAGGTTCAGATAAAAAAGAACAAAGGCTTGATGCAGGTAAATCCACGGCCGGCGGGAATGTGCCTTTTGTGGTCCAGGACCCGGATGTCAGCCACATTGTGATAGATGCAACGGGACTCATTCTCCGCAAGACGCTTGATACCGATCAAACAATAACCATAAACACCTGGAGCGGTTCGCTTCCGACTAATCCTGACTATACGGAATATTTCAGGCTCCAGATTGCGCGTGCGAACAGTAACGAATGGACGCTTGTTGGAACGGAACATACCTACGTTGGAGGGGCCACATGGGTGCCACTGGTATTCACCCTCACGAGTGCCTGGTTTCTGGAGCCTGAAAATGAAGGCGGCTTTGATCTCAGATATGAACATCAAAACTATAATGAAACACAAGACCATTCTGGCCGTGTTCGTATCTTTATCGACAAAATCCCGCCCAACGGCGCGACCCCTCCGAGTAAAATGGTGTTCACGTTCACGCCTCCGATTACAGATGCCACGTTCGGTACGGATGACTTCCTCGAGGCGACGATTCCCAACTGGACCGGCGATGCCGTGGGGACTCATGTCGCCTTCGCATGGCTGAAAGATGAGTTGCCCGAGGATCCTGAAGAAATCGTTTTTATTGGACCCGTACCCATTCTTGGCGGCGGCAAGGTACAAATTCCGAAAGTCAAATTCATCGAGGCAGGGGATGGCCTGTGCTGTGGCGGTTATGTCCTGATCGACAAGGCTGGCAATATCAGCGGGTTGTCCCGGTACGAACTCATCTCCGTGGCACTTGACGTTCTGCCTCTCCCACCGTTGTCAAAACCCACCGTGTTAGACCCGACCCCTGCTGATGGGGAGCTTCGCCGCGAGGATATTATCGATGGCGTGCTGAAGGTTCATCTTGACCACGTCAACAACGGTAAGAACACCGACATCGTCGTTGTCGAATGGGAGGGCCGGAAGATCGAACCCGGAACGCCTCTGGGGGCGAATCCCTCCGGCGGGTTTGAAATTCTGGTGCCATGGAACATGATTCTGCAGGCCTATGGAAACGCGAAGGGACCCGTCGATACGAAGGTTAGCTACACAGTATTTCGTGGTGTAGAACCCTTTCCTTCGGTTGTGGAAACCATCAAATGCAACCTGTCCATCCCCGGCCCGGTCAACCCGAACCCGGAGCCTGGAAACCCCAATCTGGAAGTGGTCAATATTGTGGGTAAATCAGATGACCCTAATAAATTGATCGATACCGATGAGGATGAGGATGTCTTCGCCAAAATAAAGCTTGTTACGCCGCTGGAGGATGGAGATACGTATCAGGTCATGTGGAACGGAACACCCATTGGCGATCCGCGTGTGATCGATCTCACCGACGACGAGGTGGGGGACACTATCGAAATCCCGCTTGACTGGGACATCATCCGCGGCGAAGGCCCGGATATTGCCATGCCGGTGTGGTACGTGCTGACCCATGCAGATCATGCCAATCCACAAGAACCCAAGCTCTGTACACCCGTCGACATTCAGTTCTTGGTGCTGAAATTGCCGCCTGCCGAACCGCTGCATCCCAGCAGCGTCGGCAACTTAAACTGCAATTCATTGCGCTGGAATGCTGGCGGCACCGAATACGGCTTTGAGTACCGGATTCCACCGAGTGCTCATCTGAAGCCGGGCGATGACGTAGAAGTCGTGTGGAATGCTTATAAGGACTTCAACGATCCTTCGACAATTATCTCCGACGCCCAGAAAAAGCACACCTTTACTGACATCACCGACGACCAGGCGCAAAACGGGATTGTCTGGCTTATCGAACCCTATGCCACTCACATCCTGCCTATATTCGACGAAGACAATGTTATCGACTGGGGAAAAGGCAACGTGACCTACACCATCACGGGCAAACCCGCCGCTTCGCTACCACCCAACACCAAGGTCGGGCTGAATCAGGGTGAAGGGAGCTGCAACATTCCGACAAAACCTTGAGCAACCACGTGCAACGGTAACGCCGGAAGGGAGGCGGGTGGCCGGGAGGGGGAGGGAAGTTGAGCGTGGGGGGGCTGGTACGAATTCATGCAATGCCTCAACAGGGATCAATGACGCCATGACCACTGTTGCGGGACGGGTTCAGGGCATGTGAATCAAACCCTGCTCCAGCGCCCGGACGACTGCGGTCCAGCGCGAACTCACGCCGAATTTTCGGCGAATGTTACAAAAGTGATAATTCACACCGGACTCGGTGCAACAGACGATCCGGCTGATCTCCCAGGACGACTTGCCGGCGGCGCTCCACTGCAAGACTTCTTTTTCGCGGTTGGTGAGCTTGATCGCGGGTGCTATTTGGTTTTCCTGGGGCTCTGGGTTGATCTGGGCTGGCGATGAACGAACTGCGGTGGTGTGTGGTTGAAACATGGTGGAGTCTCCCATTCATCATCATTGACGGCGTGGGCGCGGCGGAATCTTCCTACATCGTAATGGCATGGTTCGCGCGGCCGTTTTTCAAGCCTGGTGGTGGGGCTTGAGGCACGGTTTTTTTATAGCGCTGATCAATCTTTTTGGCACCTGTCAGAAATTACAGGTGGCGCACTTTAACCAGCTATTAGGTGAAGGACTGTCAGCGAAGACGGCCTGAGTTGTGGGAGATTTCCTTGTTTAGTCCGTGTCCTACAGAGGCGGTGTAAGTTTTTACCGTCCGTCGATTCACACACAGAGCTGGCGTGTTCGGCGATTTCAGATAGGGTTGAGCTCAGGATTTTCGCGCAACAGGAGCAGACCATGCGCTATTCAGCCTTGACCCAACGCATCGCCGGTGACGGAGCGGCGGCCTGGCAGATTCATGATCGAGCATTGGAGTTACGCGCACAGGGTGTCGATGTGTTGCTACTTTCGATTGGTGATCCGGATTTCGATACACCGCGGCCCATCGTTCAGGCCGCGATCGACAGCTTGCTGGCCGGCGACACGCACTATCCAGAAGTGCGTGGCAGCGCCGGGCTGCGCAATAGCATCGCCCGCCGTCATCGGCAACGCAGCGGTCAAGTGGTAGAGGCCGAGCATGTCATCGTGTTTCCTGGCGCGCAGTGCGCGGTGTATTCGGTGGTGCAATGCCTGCTCGACCCGGGCGATGAAGTGATCGTCGCCGAACCGATGTACGTGACCTATGAAGGCGTGATCGGCGCTTGCGCGGCCACGGTGGTTGCCGTCCCCGTACGACCTGAAAACGGCTTTCGCGTCGATCCGGCGGATGTCGCGGCGCGTATTACGCCGAAGACTCGGGCGATCTTGCTCAACAGCCCTAACAACCCGTCCGGTGCCAGCCTGTCGCTGCCCATTTGGCAGGCACTGGCTGAGTTGTGCATTCGTCACGACCTGTGGCTGATCAGTGACGAGGTCTACAGCGACTTGCTGTTCGAGGGCGAGCACATCAGCCCCGCGAGTTTGCCGGGCATGGCCGAACGCACCGCGACCATCAACAGCCTGTCCAAGTCCCACGCCATGAGTGGGTGGCGGGTCGGCTGGGTGATCGGGCCGAAACCCATGGCCGATCATTTGGTCAATCTGTCCTTGAGCATGTTGTTCGGCATTCCGGATTTTGTGCAGAACGCCGCGCAATTGGCGCTCGATCATGACCTGCCGGAAGTGGCGTCGATGCGCGAGGAATATCGGCAGCGACGTGATCTGGTGTGCTCAAGTTTGGGCCAATGTCCTGGCCTTCGGCCTGTTCGACCAGATGGTGGGATGTTCGTGATGGTCGATGTGCGCCAGACCGGACTTTCCGCCCAGCATTTTGCCGAGCGACTGCTCGAAGGTTATGGCGTTTCAGTGCTGGCGGGTGAAGCGTTTGGACCGAGCGCCGCAGGGTATATCCGCATCGGCCTGGTGGTGGACCAAACCAGGCTGGCCGATGCCTGCCGGCGTATGGCGTTGTGTGCTGCGGGTTTGCTGATATCGCAAGTGACGTTGGCGGTAACACAACCTTCTGGTGCAGTCAGTCGCGGTTGTAGGAGCAAGCTTGCTCGCGAAGGCCGTTAACGATACCGCGTGCACGCCGGATGAACGCGGCGTTGTTGAGACCATCGCGAGCAAGCGTGCTCCTACGAGCGATCAGGATCTCAGGCCATCCACACCTCGGTATTCACCAGATTCGCCGGCCGCTCACCGGCCAGCGCCGCCAGCAGATTGTCCACCGCACACCTGGCCATCGCTTCCCGCGTTTCATGGGTGGCCGAACCGATGTGCGGGGTCGCCACCACATTGTTCAACTGCAACAACGGTGAGTCAGGGTTCAGCGGTTCGCGCTCGAATACATCCAGGCCCGCTGCGCGAATCTGCCCTCCACGCAAGGCCTCGATCAACGCCGCTTCGTCGACGACTTTGCCCCGGGAAATGTTGATGAAGATGCTGTCGCGCCGCATCAGCGCAAACTGCTCGGCACCGATCAGGCCCTCGGTTTCGGCGGTCAGCGGCAAGGTCAGGCAAACGAAATCCGCTTGCTGTAATAGCTCGCCAAGGCTGCGGTACTGCGCATTGAATCGCTGCTCGACCGCCGGTTTCGGCGAATGGCTGTGGTAGATCACCGGCATGCCAAAGCCGAAATGCCCGCGCTGGGCTAAGGCCTCGCCAATGCGCCCCATGCCGATGATGCCCAGGGTTTTACCGTGCACGTCACTGCCGAAATGTGCGGGGCCGATGTTGCGTTTCCATTCGCCGGCGCGAACGAGATTCGCCAGTTCGACCACGCGCCGGGCGGTGGCGAGGATCAGCGCGAAACCGGTGTCGGCGGTGGTTTCAGTCAGCACGTCGGGGGTGTTGCTGAGCAGGATGCGCCGCTCGGTGAGGTAGTCGATGTCGTAGTTGTCGACGCCCACCGAGACACTGGCAATGGCTTCGAGGTGCGGCGCCCGGTCCAGCAATTCGGCATCCAGTTTCAGGCTGGCGCCGAGCAAACCGTGGGCGCGGGGCAGGGCGTCGCGCAGTGTTGCCATGCCTTGCGCATCAAGGCTGTCGATCAGCGTGACTTCAGCCTGCTCGTGCAGGCGAGCCATGAGCAGCGGCGAAAGTTTTTTGTACAGAACGACCTGCTTTTTCATCTTCATGATCTCAACTTCAATTCAGGAATGGGCGGTGGCGGCACGCGCTATCGTAGGCCGCTCCCGGTCGCTGGCGCCGGGTTTGAGGAACACCGTCAGCACCACCGAAAGCATCAGCGCACCGCTCATCAACAGGTACGACGCGCCGGGCGAGCCAGTGGAGCTGTTGAGGTAACCGACCAGATAAGAACCGCCAAACGAACCGAGCGCGCCCATGCTGTTGATCAGCGCCATGGCGCCACCGGCGACGTTGGCTGGGAGGATTTCCGGGATGATTGCGAAGAACGGCCCGTACGGTGCGTACATGCAGGCGCCGGCGATCACCAGCAGCGTGTAGGACCACCAGAAATGTTCTGCGCCCAGCGCGTAGGAACCGTAGAAGGCAATGGAGGCGATCAGCAGCGGTGGCCAGACGAAACGTTTACGTTTTTGCAGTTTGTCCGAACCCCAGGACACCAGCAGCATGCCGATGACGGCCGCCAGATAGGGCAACGACGACAGCCATCCGGCTTCGATCATGTCCATTTGTGCACCGGCCTTGAGAATCGACGGCAGCCACAATACGAAGCCGTAGACGCCGATGCTCCAGCAGAAAAACTGCAAGGCCAGGATGATCACCTTGGGCGAGCGGAACGCCTCGGCGTAGTTTTTTACCGCTTTGATGCCGACCTGTTCGGCGGCCAGGGCGCTTTCCAGATCCTGCTTTTCCTGGTCGCTGAGCCACTTGGCCTGGGCCGGACGATCATCCGCCAGGCGCCACCAAATGAATGCCCAGAGCACCGCCGGCAAACCTTCGACGATGAACATCCAGCGCCAGCTGTAATGCTGCACCAGATAGCCCGAGACTACCGACATCCAGAGCATGGTCACCGGGTTGCCGAGGATCAGGAAAGTGTTGGCCCGCGAGCGTTCGGCGCGAGTGAACCAGTGGCACAGGTAGATCAGCATCGCCGGCATCACCGCGGCTTCGACCACGCCGAGCATGAAGCGGATGACGATCAGCCAGTAGGCGTTGGAGACGATGCCGGTCAATGTCGCCAGGCTGCCCCAGAGGATCAGGCTGACGAAAATCAGCTTCTTCACGCTGTGCTTTTGCGCGTAGATCGCCCCCGGGACCTGGAAGAAAAAGTACCCGAGGAAGAACAGCGCGCCGAGCAGTGAGGACAGTCCCGGGGTGATCATCAGGTCGGCGGCCATGCCCGATGCGGCGGCGAAACCGTAATTGGCACGATCCAGATACGCCAGGCTGTAGGTGATGAACACAATGGGCATGATGTACCACCAGCGGCGGGTGGCGAGCGTTGCGGTTTTCATGTGTGGTGCTCCTGAGCTTGTTGTTTTTGTCGCAGCAGGTAACGGGTTCGAATCTTCAGTGACTGTGCGGGCCTCATCGCGAGCAGGCTCGCTCCTACAGGGGGACGCGTTCTAATGTGGGAGCGAGCCTGCTCGCGATGGCGGGCTCAAATTCAGCGAGCATTTCGGTACGGGTCGGCAACCCCTCCATGTCTCCGCGGCTTTGCACCGCTCGGCTGCCAACCCAGTTGGCCCGTTGCACGGCCTCGACAACGCTGTGGTTTTCCAGCAGGGCGCTGATCATGCCGACGGCAAAACCATCGCCAGCGCCGACGGTGTCGACCACTGTCTGCACCGGTACGCCGGCGACGAAACCGGCATTCAGCTGCGTGCGGTAATACGCGCCGTGCGGCCCGAGCTTGATCGCCACGGCTTCGGCGCCCTGGTCGAGGTAAAACGCGGCGATGTCGGCCGGGTCTTCGAAACCGGTCAGCAACCGACCTTCACTCAGCCCCGGCAGCACCCAATGGGCGAGGGCGGCGAGGCGGTTGATCTCGGTAATCATCAGTCGCTCGCTGGCCCACAGGCTCGGGCGCAGGTTGGGGTCGAACGACACGCTGCGCCCGGCATTGCGCATGCGGCTCATCAATTCGAAGGTCATGTGCCGCGCCGTTTCTGACAATGCCGGGGGAATGCCAGTGGCGTGCAGGTGCCGTGCGTTGAGCAGTTCAGGCACGATCGAATGCGTCGACAAGTGACTGGCCGCCGAGCCTCGTCGGAAGTACTCGACGACGGGATCGCTGCCGTCATCGGCGCGGGACTTGAATTGAAAACCGGTGGGGTGAGCGCTGTCGATGTCGACGTGGCGGCAATCCAGGCCTTCTTTTTCCAGGGTGTCGATGACGAATCGACCCAGGGAATCGGCACCAACCCGGCTCAGCCACGCCACATTGAAACCCAGCCGAGACAAACCGATCGCGACGTTGCTGTCCGCACCGGCAATGCGTTTGTGGAAAGCGTCAACGCTGGCCAGGTCGCCGGTATGCTCGGCGACGAACATCGCCATGGTTTCGCCGAACGAGAGGATATCGATCTCAGACATGAGCGCTCTCCCGTTGCGATTGGCCGAGGCGGGCGAGGGCGGTGACATGTGCGGTGGTCAGCTGCACCAGATCGTCGCCTTGCAGCGGATATTCCACGGCCCGCATGACGTCCTGGTTCATGTGTCGCAGCAGGCGTTCCCACTGTTGCAGATCGCTGGCGGCAGGCGGGATGGCGACCAGTTTGCCGTCGGCGCGGCGGGTGACTGCTTTGCAGTGCACATAACCGACATAACGGCCGAGCAACCGTGCGGCGCTGGTGGCGGACTGATCCTGCCAATGCCAGTTGCCGATATCGAAGGTCATTTTGATCGGCAGCTCGTGCTGATCGACTTCATCGAAAAAGCGTTGGAAAGGTTCGATGCGACCACCCTGCAGGGTTTGATCGTTCTCCACTAGCAGTTGCACGGGGCTCGTATCAAGCAGTCGGGCCAGGGTTTGCAGATCGCTGTTGTCGGTGAAGTAACCCAACGAGACTTTCAGCCACTTCGAGCCAAATGCCTGGGCGCGTTGCAGGGCGCTGACCAGTTCGGAATTGGGTTTGGATTGCCCGGCCAGCCACAGCTCCATTGGCGAGGAATACACGCTTTCCAGGCCTTGGGCTTGTGTGGCTTGTGCCAGTAGCGCGGGGGCTTCAGTGGTCAGTAGCTCTTCGCGCCATTCAATGCGGGTGGCGCTGGCGGCAGCCAGTATGTCGATGAAACTGCCCTGGCCTCGCTCGCGCACCAGGTCGGCGCCGTAGCTGGAGAGGCTGATGGAAACGGCTGGTGTATTCATTGTTTTTCTACCTCTGAAACCGGTTTCATTTTTGTTCAAAAAAATAGGCGGTGCAGCTGACGGCCTCATCGAGAATCCCCAAGGGTCGACCCTCTCACAATCAACTGCGCCGAAAAATCCAGTGTCCGCACCGCACTGTCATCCCCGCGCAATCGCTTGAGCAAACACTCAAACGCACTCGCACCGATATCGGTGGTCGGCTGGGCGAGGGCGGTAATACCGCTGCCTACCAGCGGATACCAATCCAGGTCATCCAGGGCGATCAAACCTACGTCCTCAAACAGCTTGCACTTGAGCTCACGCAACGCATGGGTACTGGCCAGTGCCGCAACCCCGTTGGCACAAAACAGCGCTTTCGGACCGGGGCCAGGTGTATCGAGGAAGGTTTTCAGCTGCGCGGTCAGTTCGCTGCCGGTTTCGATCGATGTGCCGTGCAGGACCGGGTGTTGTTCGATTTGAGCCTTGAAGCTGCTGACCCGTTCGATCCGTGAACTGGTGCCGTCGAACGGCTCAGTCACCATCAGCACATCGCGGTAGCCGCGTTCTTCAAGATGGGCGAGGGCCATGGCCACCGCTGCCGGGTTGTCCAGCCCGACCATATCGCTTTCAAGATGCGCGACCTTGCGATCCACCAGCACCAAGGGCATTTCCCGATGCAGGTCGTGCAATTCGTCACGGTGATGGCCGAGGGTGTTCACGATCAGGCCTTCGATGTTGTACGAGCGCAGCAGGGCCAGGTGCTGACGTTCCTGCTCATCGTCGCGGTCGGTGTTGCACACCACCAGGCTGTAACCGTGCTGACGGCAGGCGGTTTCCACCCCGTGCATCACGGCGATTGAATAAGGGTTGCGGATGTCTGCCACCAGCATGCCGATCAGGCGCGTACGCCCGCGTTTCAGGCCTCGGGCCATCTGGTTCGGGCGATAGCCCAATTCGGCGATGGACTGCTCGATGCGCTGGGCAATGGCATCCGAGAGCAACGCGCGGTCTTCGCCGATGAACCGCGACACGCTGGCCTTGGACACCTTGGCGTGTTCGGCCACGTCAAGCATGGTCACGCGGCTGCGCTGGGCGGCGGAAAAATCGTTCACGGTCGATAACCTTCTTATTGGATTTATCAGGCTGAGCGCGTGGCGCTGAAACCGGTTTCAGAAGACACCAGAAACGAATCTGCCGTCAAGCACTCGATGGCGCAGCGCCCGATAAAAACCGACAAATGGAAATCAGGCCAGCACACTCAACCCGGCGGCCGTCAGTTGAACAACCCTGCCGCAATGTTGATCGAGAAACCGAGGATGGCGGTGTTGAACAGGAAACCGATCAGCGATTGCGCCAGCACAATCTTGCGCAGTTCCCGCGTGGCCACGCCGACATCGGAGGTTTGCACCGCGACGCCGATGGTGAACGAGAAGTACAGGAAGTCCCAGTAGTTCGGTGTCTCCAGGCCTTCGGCAAAGCGCAGCGCCGGTTCCTTGCCGTCCCAGGTGTAAAACAGGCGAGCGTAGTGCACGCTGAAAATCACCCCGATCAACAGCCACGAGCCGAGCACGGTGAAGGCGGTGAAACCGTAGTGGAGCAGTTTGCGGGTGGTTTCCAGGTCTTTGCTGCCGGCCAGTTCGAAGGTGATCGTCGCCAGGCTGGCGAGCGCGGCGATGCACACGACCAGCAACACCAATCCGGCGTTTTCGTCTTCGATTTCGGCGATGCGTTTAACGTCCGTGGCTTTGGAGCGCACGACGAGCCAGGACATCAGGATCAGGTAGGTCCAGACGCCGGCATTCCAGCCGAAGAGGATTTTGCTGATGATCGAATCTGCCGGCATCAGAATACCCACCACGATGCCCAGCAGGATGGCGGCGGACAATCGCGGGTGGGTGTGGGTGAGGTAAGACATGGAGGCTCTATGGGTTGTGGCTTTGCCAACACCTTAGCCCAGGTGATTATCGGATGCGTACGAATCCTTGTAGGAGCCGGCTTGCCGGCGATGAGGGCCTTGAGTCATGCGCCGCTTTTTCGATCGCCATCGCTGGCAAGCCAGCTCCTACAGTATGGTGTGCAGGTCAGTGATTGTTGTGGCGTTTGCGCACCAGCTTCATGACCACCACGAAAAACACCGGGACAAACACTACGGCCAATGTCGCGGTGATCATCCCGCCAATCACCCCGGTGCCGATGGCTTGTTGGCTCGCGGAACTCGCGCCGGTGGCAATCGCCAATGGCACTACGCCGAGAATGAACGCCAGCGAGGTCATGACAATCGGCCGCAACCGCAGGCGTGCCGCTTGCAGGGTGGCGTCTATCAGGTCGTGGCCTTCGTCGTACAGGGTCTTGGCGAATTCGATGATCAGGATCGCGTTCTTCGCCGACAGACCGATGATGGTGATCAACCCGACCTTGAAGAACACATCGTTGGGCATCCCGCGCAACGTCACCGCCAACACGGCACCCAGCACGCCCAATGGCACCACCAGCAACACCGATGTCGGGATCGACCAGCTCTCGTAGAGCGCCGCCAGACACAGGAACACAATCAACAACGACAAACCGAGCAGGATCGGTGCCTGGCTGCCGGACAAGCGTTCCTGCAACGATAAACCGGTCCATTCCTGGCCCAACCCTGCCGGGCCTTGCGCCACCAGTCGTTCGATTTCGGCCATGGCCTCGCCGGTGCTGTGACCGGGTTGCGGTTCACCGGAAATGGCGATGGCCGGGTAGCCGTTGTAACGGGTCAATTGCGCCGGCCCCTGGGTCCATTTGGCCTGGACGAAGGCGGACAGCGGCACCATTTTTCCGTGGATGTTGCGCACGTGGATCTTCAGCAAGTCGTCTACCTGACTGCGTTGATCACCTTCGGCCTGCACCACCACGCGTTGCATCCGCCCCTGGTTCGGGAAGTCGTTGATGTAGGCCGAGCCGACGGCAGTGGACAGCACGTTGCCGACGTCGGCAAAGGACACGCCCAAGGCGTTGGCTTGTTTACGGTCCACGATCAACTCGACTTGTGGCGCTTCGGCCAAGGCACTTTCCCGGACGTTCATCAGGATCGGGCTTTTTTCGGCGGCGGCGAGCAATTCGGTGCGCGCTTCCATCAGCCGCGCATGGCCGAGACCACCGCGATCCTGCAAGCGAAACTCGAAGCCGCTGGACGTGCCGAGGCCATCCACGGGCGGCGGCAGTACGGCAAAGGTCACCGCGTCCTTGATCTGGCTGAGGGCGATGTTGGCGCGGTCGGCAATGGCACTGGCCGAATCGTCGCTGCTCCGTTCGGACCAGTCATTAAGCGTGCTGAAGGCGAGGGCTGCGTTCTGGCCGCTACCGGAGAAGCTGAAACCCAAAATCACCACGCTGTCGCGAATACCCGGCTCGGTCGCGTTGTGCGCTTCGACTTGCTCGGCCACCTGCACCGTGCGGTTCTTGCTCGCGCCCGGTGGCAGTTGAATGTCGGTGATGGTGTAACCCTGGTCTTCCACCGGCAGGAACGAGGAGGGCAGACGACTGAAGGCAAAGCCCAGCCCCACCAGCAGCACGCCGTAGATCAGCAGGTAGCGCCCGGTACGTTTCAACGCATAGGCGACCCAGCCTTGATAGCGGTCGGTCAGTTGCTCGAAGCGGCGGTTGAACCAGCCGAAGAACCCGGTTTTTTCGTGGTGTTCGCCTTTGGCAATCGGCTTGAGCAGCGTCGCGCACAGCGCCGGGGTCAAGGTCAGGGCGAGGAACGCCGAGAACAGGATCGAGGTCGCCATCGACAGCGAGAACTGCTGATAGATCACGCCCACCGAGCCCTGCATGAACGCCATCGGAATGAACACCGCCACCAGCACCAGGGTGATACCGATAATGGCGCCGGTGATCTGCGTCATCGCTTTGCGTGTGGCTTCCTTGGGCGACAAGCCTTCGGTGGCCATGATCCGTTCGACGTTCTCCACCACCACAATGGCGTCGTCCACCAGTATGCCGATGGCCAGCACCATGCCGAACATGGTCAGCACGTTGATCGAAAAGCCCAGCGCCAGCATCGTTGCGAACGTACCCATCAGGGCGACCGGCACTACCAGCGTCGGGATCAGCGTGTAGCGGATGTTCTGCAGGAACAGGAACATCACCGCGAACACCAGCAGCATCGCCTCGCCGAGGGTGTAGACCACTTTGGTGATCGAGACTTTGACGAACGGCGAGGTGTCGTACGGGATCGAATATTCGACGTTGGCCGGGAAGTAGCGCTTGAGTTCGTCCATTTTCGCCCGCACCAGGGTCGCGGTGTTCAGGGCGTTGGCGCCGGGCGACAACTGCACGGCGACGGCGGTGGACGGCTTGCCGTTCAGGCGCGTGGAGAACTGGTATTCCTGACTGCCGATCTCGACCCGCGCCACATCGCGGATGCGCACCGTGGAGCCGTCCGGATTAGCCTTGAGCACGATGTCGGCGAACTCTTCCGGTGTCGAGAGCTGACCTTTGACCAGAATGGTCGCGGTGATTTCCTGGGTGGTGCGGGTCGGCAAGTCGCCGATGCTGCCGGCTGAAACCTGGGCGTTCTGCGCGACGATGGCGGCATTGACGTCGGCCGGGGTCAGGTTGAAACCGATCAACTTCCGTGGATCGATCCACACCCGCATGGCGCGTTCGGCGCCGTACAGCTGCGCCTTGCCGACGCCGTCGAGACGCTTGATCTCGTTCATCACGTTGCGCGCCAGGTAATCGCTGAGTGCGACGTCGTCGAGCTTGCCGTCGCTGGACGTGAGGGCGATCAACAGCAGGAAACCCGAGGACACTTTCTCCACCTGCAAGCCTTGTTGAATCACTGCTTGCGGCAGGCGCGACTCCACGGCTTTGAGGCGGTTCTGCACATCGACCTGCGCCAGTTCCGGGTTGGTGCCCGGTTGAAACGTGGCCTTGATGGTGGCGCTGCCGAGACTGCTCTGGGATTCGAAATACAGCAGGTGATCAGCGCCGTTGAGTTCTTCCTCGATCAGGCTGACCACGCTCTCGTCCACGGTCTGCGCCGAAGCGCCCGGGTACACGGCGTAGATTTCGATCTGCGGCGGTGCGACGTCGGGGTATTGCGCCACGGGCAATTGCGGAATGGCCAGCGCACCGGCCAACAGGATGAACAAGGCAACCACCCAGGCGAACACCGGGCGGTCGATAAAGAACTGCGGCATAAACAAGCGTCCTGCTTACTGACCAGAAACCTGGGCAAGTGGAAGAGGGGTGTCGTCGATCTGCACTTTTTCGCCGGGGCGGGCGTGTTGCAGGCCTTCAACGACAATGCGGTCGCCTGGCTTGAGGCCACCGGTGACGATCCAGCGATCGTCCTGCACGGCGCCCAGCTCGACCGGTTGCTGCGCGACCCGCTGTTCGGCGTCGAGCGTCAGCACCTGGGCGATGCCGGCGCTGTCACGCTGGACGGCCCGTTGCGGCACGCTGAGACCTTGCTGGTTGACCGCTTGTTCCAGGCGTACCCGCACGAAGCTGCCGGGCAGCAAGTCGAGGTCGGGATTGGGGAACTCGCTGCGCAGAATGATCTGCCCCGTGCCCGGGTCGACGGAAATGTCGCTGAACAGCAGTTTGCCCGGCAGCGGGTAAAGGGTGCCGTCATCCTGAATCAACGTGGCTTTGGCCTGACCCTGGCCGACCTGCTGCAACTGGCCGGAGCGGAAGGCCCGGCGCAGGTCGTTGAGTTCGCGAGTGGATTGGGTCAGGTCGGCATGGATCGGGTTGAGTTGCTGAATCAGCGCCAGCGGTGTGGGTTCGTTCTGCCCGACCAGTGCGCCTTCGGTGACCAGTGCACGGCCGACACGCCCTGAAATCGGTGCGGTGACCGTGGCGTAACCGAGGTTCAATTTAGCCCGTTCTACGGCGGCTTTACTGGCGGCGACTTCGGCGGCGGTTTGTCGGGCGTTGGCGCGGGCGTTGTCATACTCCTGACCGCTGATGGCCTTGTCGTCGATCAACTGGGCGTAGCGCTGTTCCTGCAACCGGGCCTGGAACGCATTGGCCTCGGCCTTGCGCAAGACGGCTTCGGCGCTGTCCAGGTCAGCCTTGAACGGCGCCGGGTCGATACGGAATAGCACGTCGCCTTTTTTCACGTCGCTGCCTTCACGGAACGTGCGCTGCAACACGACACCCGCGACGCGTGCGCGCACTTCGGCGATACGTGGCGCGGCAATCCGCCCGCTCAGTTCGCTGCTGATGGTCAGCGGATGGGCTTCGAGGGTCTCGATGCGCACGGTGGCCAGCGGTTCCGGTTCATCGGCACTCGAGGACTTGTCACAGGCGCCCAACGCCAACGCCAGTGCGATCAGACTGAGCCTGGCAAGCAGATTTTTTGACATGAAATACCCCAATAAAGACCCCAGCATCCTACTGGGCGACAGCGAGGGTAGCGGTGAAGCTTTGTTGGTGCTGTGTGAAATTGTGTAAGGGTTTTACTCAGGGGTGGGTGAGGGCGTATATCCTGCACTTCTTGAAATTTATTGCGTCTGTGAGGTCGCTATCGCTGGCAAGCCAGCTCCTACAGGGATTTTCAGCTCACGACCTGTAGGAGCTGGCTTGCCAGCGATAGGGCCGGAACAGACGCCACTGCACTTTCTGGAACACCCATGCCCAACATCCTCCTGGTCGAAGACGACACCGCCCTCGCCGAACTGATTGCCAGCTACCTGGAACGCAATGGCTACTCCGTCAGCGTGATCGGTCGCGGTGACCACGTGCGCGAACGTGCGCGGACCAGTCCGCCGGACCTGGTGATTCTCGACCTGATGCTGCCCGGCCTCGACGGCCTGCAAGTCTGCCGCTTGTTGCGCGCCGATTCGGCAACCTTGCCAATCCTGATGCTCACGGCCCGCGACGACAGCCACGATCAGGTGCTGGGCCTGGAAATGGGCGCCGACGACTACGTCACCAAACCGTGTGAACCGCGCGTGTTGCTGGCCCGGGTGCGAACGTTGTTGCGGCGCAGCAGCCTCAGTGAACCGCAAACCGCCAACGACCGCATTTTGATGGGCAACCTGTGCATCGACCTGTCCGAGCGCACGGTGACCTGGCGCGAACAGTTGGTCGAGCTGTCCAGCGGCGAGTACAACCTGTTGGTGGTGCTGGCCCGGCATGCCGGTGAAGTGCTGAGCCGCGACCAGATCCTGCAACGCCTGCGCGGCATCGAATTCAACGGCACCGACCGTTCGGTGGATGTGGCTATTTCCAAGTTGCGCCGCAAATTCGATGACCACGCCGGCGAGGCGCGCAAAATCAAGACGGTGTGGGGTAAGGGCTACCTGTTCAGCCGTTCCGAGTGGGAATGCTGAGCGGATGTTCAGAATCCTCTTTCGCTTGTATGTCGTGACTATCGTCTCGTACAGCGCGGCAATCTATCTGGTGCCGGACCTGGTGGTCAGGGTCTTCCAGGAACGCTTCGTCACCTACAACCTTGATTACTCTCGCGGCTTGCAGACGTTGATCGTCAAGCAGTTTCATGCCGTGCCCGCCGATCAGTGGCCCGCTTTGGCCGCGCAGATGGACAAAGAATTCGATCCGCTGCACATCGTCCTCAGCGGCAACGACGACCCCGGTTTATCCCTTGATGAGCAGCAGCGCTTGCAGCGCGGCGAGAATGTCGTGCGCGTCGGCGACTGGGGCTGGCGTACGTTGGCGGTGGCGCCGCTGAATGATCGGACGGTGGTGCAAATGGTCGTGCCGCCGGACCCGATGGACGTCAACCTGTTGTACTGGAGCATCAACGTGCTGATTGGCGCGACCATGCTCGCCTGTCTGCTGCTTTGGTTGCGCCCGCACTGGCGCGATCTGGAGCGCCTGAAAGGCACCGCCGAGCGCTTCGGCAAGGGCCACCTGAGCGAGCGCACGCAAATCGCTCCGAGCTCCAACATCGGCAGCCTGGCCAATGTCTTCGACACCATGGCCGGCGACATCGAGAACCTGCTCAACCAGCAGCGGGACCTGCTCAACGCGGTGTCCCATGAACTGCGCACGCCGCTGACTCGCCTGGACTTCGGTCTGGCGCTGGCCCTGTCCGATGACTTGCCGACAGCCAGCCGCGAGCGTTTGCAGAGCCTGGTGGCGCACATTCGTGAACTCGACGAACTGGTACTGGAATTGCTCTCTTACAGTCGTCTGCAAAACCCGGCGCAGTTGCCGGAACAGGTTGACGTGTCGCTGGATGAATTCATCGACAGCATTTTGGGCAGCGTCGATGACGAGCAATCACCGGACATCGTCATCGACGTGCTGCTGCACGGCCAACTCGAACGCTTCAGCCTCGACCCGCGCCTGACGGCACGCGCCCTGCAAAACCTGTTGCGCAACGCCATGCGCTATTGCGAAGAACGCATCCAGATTGGTGTGCAGGTGTACGCCGGTGGGTGTGAAATCTGGGTGGACGATGACGGCATAGGCATCCCCGAAGACGAGCGCGAGCGCATTTTCGAACCGTTCTACCGCCTTGACCGCAGCCGCGACCGCGCCACGGGCGGGTTCGGTCTGGGGCTGGCGATCAGTCGCCGGGCGTTGGAAGCCCAGGGTGGGACACTGACGGTTGAAACCTCGCCGTTGGGTGGGGCGCGATTCAGGTTGTGGCTGCCGGCAGCGGGCTGAATTCGACGAACGGCAGCGTGTGCGCTGCGCATGAATCCACGAACTGTCATGTTTGACAGTTGCGATGCCGGCAACTTGCGCGTTTCATTGGCCCGGTGCAGTCAAGCGGACGACAAGGGTGGGAAGCAGGGATGAGCGCGCCAACAATAACAAGATGCGGTCTGGGGACGATCAGTGCGATCAGGGACGTCAGGATCGACTCTGCGTCGACGTGTTTTGCAATGGTCAAGCCTGAGGACGATTTCTGCGCCTGCGTGGCGATCAGGTTAGCGGCCGGGATCACAACCGCCGGCCAGTGCTTTCTGGTCGGTGACAAGGTGCAGTACACGCTGATGGCGCGGCCGGGAGAGTTCCCGCGTGCACAACACCTGGTAAAGCTTCAGGCCGACGATGGGGCTGTGTAAGCGTCAGGTCTTCGCCTCACCACACCACCATCAACCTGCCTCATTTGCCGACAGGATTGGATTTATCCAGCCAGGCCAGCAGCGCCTGATGGAATTTTTCCGGTTCTTCCATTTGCGGCGCATGGCCCATACCGGGGAACTCGATCAGCGTCGAGTGAGGAATCATCTTCGCCACCTGTTTGCCGAGTACGTCGTACTGGCCGATTTTCGCCTTGACCTCGGGTGACGCGATGTCGCTGCCGATGGCCGTGGTGTCGGACGTACCGATCAACAACAGGGTCGGCATTTTCAGGTTGGGGAATTCGTAAAACACCGGCTGGGTGAAAATCATGTCGTAGACCAGCGCCGAATTCCACGCGACCTGGGTATGCCCCGAGCCTTTGTTCAGGCCGGCGAGCATGTCCACCCAACGATCGAAATCCGGTTTCCAGCGGCCGCCGTAATAGGTGTTGCGCTCGTAGGTGCGAATGCCGTCGGCGCTGAGCTTGAGTTCGCGCTCGTACCATTGGTCCACCGTGCGATAGGGCACACCGAGGGCTTTCCAGTCTTCCAGGCCAATCGGATTGACCATCGCCAGTTGCTCGACTTGCTCGGGGTATTGCAGGGCATAACGGGTGGCGAGCATGCCGCCGGTGGAGTGGCCGAGCAGGGTGGCTTTCTGGATGCCGAGGGCTTTGAGCAACTGCTGGGTGTTACTGGCCAGTTGCTGGAAGGTGTATTGGTAGTTGTCCGGTTTGCTGGAGGTGCAGAAACCGATCTGGTCCGGTGCGATGACCCGGTAACCGGCGTCGCTCAGGGCTTTGATCGAACGCTCCCAGGTGGCGCCGCAGAAATTCTTGCCGTGCATCAGCACCACGCT
Source organism: Pseudomonas sp. Irchel s3f7 (assembly GCF_900187615.1). Taxonomy (GTDB): domain Bacteria; phylum Pseudomonadota; class Gammaproteobacteria; order Pseudomonadales; family Pseudomonadaceae; genus Aquipseudomonas. The sequence continues at coordinate 100,720 of NZ_FYDO01000001.1, forward strand.
GCGACCGTTGGCCTTGCCTTGCGCGGCGACGTCCATGTAACCCATTTGCAGGGATTTACCCTGGGACTCGAAGGCGAAATGCTTGAGCGTGTAGGGATACTCGAAACCTTGCAGCTCGGGACCATACACCGGGCCTTCGGCGTAGGCAGTGAGGGGCAGGGCGGTGGTCAGCAGCAGGCCGGATAACCAGCGGGGGAACGGCAGCGACATGGGGAACTCCATCAGGCATCCGCCGATGCTGGATCGGCTTGATTAGGGCGACATTAAACAGGCAACAGCCACCCTTATTGGTTCAACCCATCCAGCCCAGCGTCGCCAGTGCCAGCACGCCATAACGGGCCCCTTTGGCGAGGGTAACGATCAGCAGAAATCGCCCCAGCGGCTCGCGCATCACGCCGGCCACCAGGGTCAGCGGATCGCCAATCACCGGCAGCCAACTGAGCAGCAACGACCAATGACCTCCGCGCTGGTAGTAAATCCGGGCTTTTTCCAGACGCTCCGGGCTGACTGGAAACCAGCGCCGATCGCGAAACCGCTCGATACCGCGTCCCAGCCACCAGTTAAGCAGCGAACCGAGGACGTTGCCCAGCGTCGCCACCCCCAGCAACAGCCAGATATCGTACCGGTCGCTGGCCAGCAAACCCACCAGCACGGCTTCGGACTGCAAGGGCAGCAATGTCGCCGCGCCGAACGCGGCAAAAAACAGCCCGATGTACGCTCCGAAAATCAATGCGCCGGGTAGTCCACGACCACTACGTCAGAGCCATCCTTTTTCAGGCCGATGACCTGATAGGCATCGCTCATACCGTCCATTTCCATCCCGGGCGAACCCATCGGCATGCCGGGTGCGGCGACGCCCAACAGATCGTCGCGTTTGCTCAGGGCCAACACTTGATCGGCAGGCACGTGGCCCTCGACAAACTTGCCGTTGATTAACCCGGTGTGGCACGAGGCCAGGCGCGGCGGTACGCCGTGTTGTTGCTTGAATGAGCTCATGTCGGTTTCAACGTGATCCTCGACTTTGAAACCGTTGGCTTCCAGGTGACTGATCCACTTTTTGCAGCAACCGCAATTGGCATCGCGGTGGACTTCGATCGGGATCAGGTCGGCGGCCTGGGCCAGGGAGGAAACAAACAGGGCGCTCAGGGCGATCAGGCGTAGGTGGGTTCGCATGGGCATTCGTCTCGGCTAACGGGCAAAAAAACGCATTCTGACCGTTTTCCCCGGTCAGGCATTCGATGAGTGTTTCAAAGTGCTACAGCTCGATCATCGTGGATCAATGCTGTCAGCCGGATGAGGGGAACATTACAACGTTGTCAGGTTGTCGCTCGAGCGCCTGTGCTGGCGCGCAAGGGGTGAAAAATCTCACGGTTATCGCCGCAACGAAGCCAAAACGCTTCATCGTCTGTAACATGAGGCCCCGCCAAGTCGGACACATTTTCAGTTTCAGGAAACCGCAATGACTCAGTCGCAACGTTTGAAATATTCGATTCTGATCTCCCTCGTCGTGCTGGGGATCATGTTTGGCCTTTCGTGGTTGCAGAACACCGGCGCGATCAGCGAAAAAATGTTCCAGTACATCGCCATCGGCGTGGCGGTGGTCGTGGTGGTCATCAATGGCATGATGCGCCGCAAGGTCAAGCCCTGAAATCCAGGGCCCTGGCTTGATTATTCGAGATGGAGCATAGCGGCAGCCTGTGGGTGCAGGCTGTAGCTTTTGTCCGGGTTGAGGACAATCACACCTTCGCTGCACAGGCGCTTCAACACTTCGCGCACGCTTAGAAATGACAGCGGGATATCCAGCTCCAGCAAATGGCTGTGCACGCCCCGCACGCCCAGGCTGCGGTCGTTGTCGGCGGCCGAGAGCAGGGCATCGATGACTTTGAGACGAATCAGACTGGTTCGCAGACCAAAGCTCTTGAGCAGAACCCTGATCCGATCGTTACCGTGGCGTTCGGTGCGTGGCTCGAATACGCCGACTCCCAAGGAAGTACCCTTTGGCGCGTTGCTACCGTCCGCTGGCAGTTGCGAGTTGTACATTGCAAAACTCCTTTTCAGAGCCTGATCAGGAAAAAATAGGCGCTCTCGTATAACTAGACGTTTGAGCAGCCCGAATCATGAAGCTTTAAATGTAGAAATTTTGTCGAAGCCATGTGATCAGGCTGTAAGCCCCCGCGCCAATACGCCGCAAACCCTAAATTTTTTGTGTGTGCTTCGTCCCTATAGGGAGGTGCAGTGCCTGTCCGTACAGCAGCGCTGTGGCCATCGTTTTTTTCGATCAGGAGCGAGCGTGATTATTTCCAGCCAGTTAACCAGGTTGAGCCTGGCGGGTGTGTTACTGGGGTTGAGCCTTGCAGCAAGCGCGCGCCACCAGCCCGAGGAGGTAACGGCCGATATCCGCAGGACCGGTTTCGGCGTGCCGCACATTCGTGCCGACAACGAACGCGGGCTCGGCTACGGCATCGGTTATGCCTACGCCCAGGACAACCTTTGCCTGCTGGCCAATGAAATCACCACGGTCAACGGCGAACGCTCACGGTATTTCGGGCCGGATCAGTTCACCGTCGAAGAACGTGAAAACCTGACCAGCGATCTGTTCTTCACCTGGCTGAACACGCCGCAGGCTGTCGCGGGATTCTGGCAGGCACAAACGCCTGAGGTGCGCGAACTGATCGAAGGTTACGTGGCGGGTTACAACCGTGCCCTGGCGGAGCGTCGCGCCCAGACGTTGCCGGTGCAATGCCAGGGCGACTGGGTGCGGGATATCACGGCGATGGATCTGGTCAAGTTGACGCGCCGTCTGCTGGTCGAGGGCGGTGTCGGGCAGTTCGCCGAAGCCCTGGCCGGTGCTACGCCACCCAAGTCGGTTACCCAGGCATCAAACGATCACGCCGCTTTCCAGGTCGCGACCGCACGTATGCAGCGTTTCGCGCTGGACCGGGGCAGCAATGCCGTGGCGGTCGGCAGCGACAGTTCCTTCAACGGGCGCGGCATGCTGTTGGCCAATCCGCATTTTCCGTGGGTCGGCGGGATGCGTTTTTATCTGATGCACCTGACCATCCCCGGCAAACTGGACGTGATGGGGGCCGCCTTACCCGGTCTGCCGGTGATCAACATCGGTTTCAATCGCCACCTGGCCTGGACCCACACAGTGGACTCGTCCAAGCATTTCACCTTGTATCGCTTGCAACTGGATCCCAAGGATCCGACCCGTTACCTGCTGGATGGCGAGTCCTTGCCGCTGGACAAGCAGACCGTCAACGTCAAACAGGCGGACGGGCAGGTCAAGGCGATTGCCCATGACGTCTACAGCTCGAAGTTCGGCCCGATCGTGCAATGGCCCGGCAAGCTCGACTGGGACCATCAGTACGCCTTCAGTCTGCGCGATGCCAATCTGGAAAACGACCGCGTCCTGCAGCAGTGGTACGCGATGAATCGTGCCGAAACGCTCAAGGATTTCCAGGCCTCGGTGCACACCATTCAAGGCATCCCGTGGGTCAACACTCTGGCGGCGGACGATCAGGGCCAGACGCTGTACATGAACCTGTCGGTGGTGCCGAACGTAGGCGCCGACAAACTCGCGAAATGCAGCGATCCGCGAATCGGCTTGCAGATGATCATCCTGGACGGTTCCAACAGCGCCTGCGCCTGGGACATCGATCCGCAGGCGGCGCAACAAGGGATTTATGCGTCCAGCCAGTTGCCGCAATTGCTGCGCAAGGACTTTGTCCAGCACTCCAACGACTCGGCGTGGATGGCCAACCCGGCGCAGCCGCTGACGGGCTATTCGCCGTTGATCAGCCAGGACGGCCAGCCGCTGGGGCTGCGTTCGCGATTTGCGCTGGATCGCCTGGCTACACTGGCCAAGTCCGGCAAGATTGGCGCGGCGGATCTGCAGCGCATGGTGATGGAGGATCAGGTCTATCAGGCCGAACAGGTCATGCCGGACGTCTTGCAGTTCTGTGCGACCGCTCTCGGTGCTGATGCAAAAGACCTTGGGCCGCTGTGCACCAGCCTCAAGACCTGGGATCGCCATGCGAACCTGAATAGCGGCCTGGGTTTCGTGCACTTCCAGAATCTAATGGAGGCGCTGGAACAATCCCCGGATGTCTGGCGTGTGGCGTTCGATCCGAAAGCCCCGCAACACACCCCCCGTGGCCTTGCGGTCGAGCGGCCTGAGGTGGCGGCGGCGTTACGTTCGGCGATGCTGGCTTCGGCACAGCAAGTGAGTGAGTCGGGGCTTAAGCCAAACAGCCGCTGGGGCGATATTCAGGTGGTCAGCAGCGGCGGACAGCAGACGCCGATTCATGGTGGGCCGGGAACGTTGGGCGTCTATAACGCTATCCAAAGCGTGCCGCGAACCGACGGCAAACGGGAAGTGGTCAGCGGCACAAGCTATCTGCAAGTGGTGACCTTCGATGACAACGGACCGCAAGCCAAAGGACTTCTTGCCTTTTCGTTGTCCAGTGATCCGGCATCGAAGTACGCCCGGGACCAGACGTTGGCCTTTTCGCAGAAACAGTTGAGTGTTTTGCCGTTCACCGAACAGCAGATCACGTCCGATCCGCAGTATCAGGTGCAGTCCATCCGGCAGGCTGAAGACAAGGCTGCCAAAGTGGCGGCTCAGTAATGGCGTGAGCGTTTGAAGGGCGTAAAGAAGGCCGCCTCCCGAAAGGGATGCGGCCTTTTCAGCTTTTTGAAGGCTTTTGCGGAATCGAATTGACCACCAGATTGCCGCTCTGGTTACGCGTCAGGTAGACCGGCAAAACCCGTGGCAGGGATTTCACCAGGCCATTGATGTCTTTGATGTTGTAGATGCCGCCAATATGGATCGAGCCAGTGTTGTGGTCGGCAACGACCAATGGCTGGTCCAGATAGCGATTGATCAAGGGCAGCGCATCGCTCAACGCCATGTCATCGAGCACCAGTTTGCCCTGGCGCCAGGCCAGTGATGTGTCGTTGTCATAGGTTTGGCTGATGCGGGGAATGAAGTCGCCCGGACCATAATTCGCCTGCATCGAAGGCCCAAGGCGCAGACCGTCGCCGGGCAGGTCGTCGTTGCTGGTGACCAGCACTGAACCCTCGATCAGGTTGACCTTGACCTTGTCTTCATACATCCAGACGTTGAATTGGGTGCCCGTCACCCGGATGCGGCCTTCGGCAGCCTTGACCACAAACGGGTGGAGGGTGTCATGGCTGACGCTGAAGAACGCTTCGCCTTTCTTCAGCGTGATCTGCCGGTGATCCTTGTAGTTGCTGTACGTCAGTTCGCTACCCAGGTTCAGCTCGACCTGACTGCCGTCGTTCAGGGTGACGTGACGGACGTTGCCGCTCGCTTCGAAATGCTGGTACGAATTCGGTACCCAACCCAGATGCCAGCCGCTGTAAGCCGCCAGTGGCAATGCCAGGGCACATACCGCCGCCGCCATGCCGAAGGTACGCCATGGCGTTTTCGGTTTGGCGCGCACGATCGGCACGACGGGAGCGGGAGAAGGCAGATCGCCTGCGACCTCCCAGATTTCCAGCATGGCTTCGTACTCGAACGCATGCAGCGGGTGCGCATCACGCCATTGCTCGAACGCCAGGCGTTCTTGCCCGGTGCAGTCATTGGCGTGTAAACGCATGCACCAATGCGCAGCGGCATCGGTGATGGCGTCGTATTCGGCTTCCGAGAGCGTGTGTTCGGTCATTGGCCCATCCTGATTTCCCGCATTCTAACCTCGGAGGCAGTCGGCGAGAACAACCGTCATGGCAATTACCCATCAAACTTGCAACTATTTTAAGCATCAAGGGGTGCGGACATGCAGTTGCCGTCCTAATTGCGTGATCAACAAGGTGACGCTATCGGCATTCCCCAGTTGCACAGCCAATCTGATTAAAGGATCTCTCCTGAAAGCGGTACGGGCCTCGGCCAAGGTTAATTGGCCAGTCAACCTCAATACCTGATTACAAGGTCGATCGGTTTCCATATAGCTGGTTTGCCCAAAGTCTTCCCATACTCCGAGGTCGCGGTTGTACTCAGTGAACAACGCAGGCAGTGGCGTTCTGATCGACAATCCCTTGCCCTGTAGATCGGTTAACTCCAGCTTAAGCTTGCGGGCCATCTCGCTCGTTGTTTCGATCAGCTCATGAAAAGGCCTGCTGGAATCGAGATAAGCAATGTCCTCGGTATTGCAAACGATGTGGGACAACTCATGAATCAAAGTCGCGGCACGGGCATGAGCACGGATCGGAAAGGCTGGTTCGGTTATGTAGTTTCGGTAGTGGTCCAAGCCAGGCAAGAAGAACTTTTCTGCCAGGTAGATTTTTCGTATCGGGTCCGTGGGCACGATGAAGCCGAAGGTACCCTCTGCGTCTTCGAGGAGCCGTCCTACCGCAAAGCGTTTGGTATTGGGTGATCTGAGTGTCGGATCCAGAAGTGCCGTAAAAATCTTGCCAATTACATTTTCAATCATGGTCACGTGCGCCGGCTGCACCGCCGGCAAACCTGCAAAGTCCATGATGATTTGATGAACAGGCGTGATCGCATCATCTGTGTTTTTCAGTACTTCCAGGTTGCGGAAGGCGTTCCAGACATAGGCAGTTGCATGATCCAGACTTTCTTGAATTATGCGTGCCTTGACCGGAAACCGTTCACGAATCTGTACCATGCCGTGGGCGTCGACATTCATGCCGGCCCACACCGATATGGCTGTTTCGATTCGTTTCAACATGCCCTGGGTAGGGGCAATGGGCAGTTCCGGTAATGGTAACGGTACCGAGTCGATGATCCACTGTTTCGTAACCTGCTGGCGCAGATAAGGGCCCTGTTTCTGTCCAGCGCCGATGCGCCATCGGGTTCCTTTTTTTTCGACCGGGAATACTTTACCTTCAACCGGGCCATAGGTTTTTTTGGACGTCGGATGGGTGTAGAGCCCAAGTTTCGAGTCCAGCGTTAATGAACTCAGGTCAATGTCACTTGCCTCTAGTCCCTGCAACCGGGTTCGCTCGGGAGCGGTGACGTCAATGTCTTTCCATTTGAATGGCGCGTCGGTTGTTTCGATTGTCGGTGTGTTCACGGTGGGAGAGGGTATTTGCGGCGACTTCATCGATCCACGCAACGAGGCGAGCTGCGCCAGTCCGCCGATCAGTTCGGTGACTGCGGCTGACCAGTGATGCAGTTGCAAGTCTTCAGCCGACTGTTTGATTTCACGAAAGCTTCGCCACACCGTAATCGGGTACATGAGTTTGCCCATGCAAAACGAAAAAGCTTCATGCACATCTTCGCTCAACACGCGTTTGGCGGTAGCCCACTCACCCCGGGAATCGCTGTCCGACTGACAACCAAGTAGTTGCGCAAGCAGCGCCGCATTGTCTTTGAACAGCTGCACGATCGCGTTGCCCTTGACGGGGTTGGAGGCCAGCGTGATTGCACCGTGCGTCCCGCTGCTGAGGGATAGATGCGCTTTGCAGAGTGTCTTTTCCAGCGTCGGCAATCGGTTGATGCACCAGTTGCGCAGCAGGCCGGGCGTCTTCAGTTCGGTCATCAGGGAAGACTCATCCGCGAACTCCTTGATGCCATGCCGGGGACTGTAAGGGGCGACGAGGACTTGTGCGCCAGCGTCGTTGCCCTGGGTTCCGATCAGATAAACACCTGGCACCTGGATGACCTGGTCTTTCTTGATGCCGCCCAGCTCGAGTGGCCGGATAATCGCCTTCGCCTCGCTGACCGCCGCCCGTGCGGTGGCATCTGGCATGTCCATGATTTGCTTGACCAGGTCGAAACCGCTTGCGCTCAAGCGCTCACGAAGTTTTTCCGTGTGGGCGTAATGCATCATTTGCCAGGGCAACTGCGAGGCAAATCGATGCCGGCGTTCAGCGGCGTCGGTGTGGGTCGCCGCAAGAGCGTCGTTCAGTACGGCCTGATGGCGCTGTCCAAGGCTCAGGTTACGAATGAGACTCTTGATATAGGTGGTGTCCATACCTTTGGGGATAGGGGAGCTGTCGAGTGATTTGACGGTGAAGCGGGCCGCATCCAGATCGTCGAAATGACTCAGTGCGAACTCCGTGAGGGTTTGTATCGACGGTTGGGGCGTCGTGATTTTTACCTCGATCTTGTCCGGATCAAGATTGAACGTGTCGGTCGTAAGCTGTTTCTGAAGCTCATGATGCGCCGTGCGGGCGAGTGGGCGGATGGCGCTCAGGCAGTCCTGATCATCCTTGACGTGGTTGAGGTATTGTTGAAGCAACTCAGCATGCAGCACCTGATCTTCAATGGACGCTTTGGCGAGCCATGTCGGAAAATTTTGTCGAGTGCTCAGGGCCTTGGCGATTTGCGTGGCGCGGTGCAACCCGGTCTGTGGTTGTCGCAGTGCCAACAGCTTCAGCAGGCCGGCCTGGGGCGCTGCGGTCGCCGTGGTGGCGAGCGCATCCGTGACGCTCGTCTGGTCGAGTTGAACAAAGGGTTTTTGCACATGATCCAGAAAGTTTTCCGTCACCTGTTGCAGTGGCGCCAGCGTATAAGCACGCCCAAGTACCCGTTCACTACGTGCCAGGTTCTCCAGCAAAGCGATGCGCTGGTCTTGCTCCAGCAGGCGTTGTTCAAGCGATGCCAGCAAAGGCGCCAATGACGCGAATGCTTCAAACCCCAGGGCGGGGGTCCACAAAATCGCTTTACCTGATTTAGCCGGGTCCTTGCCGCCTCGTTCGGTCAACACAAAACAACTGGCCAGTTTCAACAGGTTTTCAGAGCCGCCCGGCTTGAGTGCCAGGGAAAACACATCGGGTATCACATTGTTCGGTGCCGCTCGCTGCAACCTAACCGGATTATCCAGTACCGCTTTGACGATGGCTTGTTCCGTCGCGCCCAATGTGCGGTCGGCCGTTCGTAGGTCAAGCTCGCTTTTCAGTCCCAGTGCATACAGGTGGGTGAAGTCCGCTTGCAGGCTTTTTATCGACGCGTCGACGAGCCCTTGTGCGTGGGCGACGGTGCGGGTGTCGGTGGGAATGGCTGGGTGGTTTTTCAGCTTTAACGCCAAGGCCTGGTCGACGGTGGTAAGCAATTCCAGGTGTTTTTTCGCAGACTCTGCACGCACCGTGGCGGGTTGCGCGGCCCAACGATGAAGCGGCTGAATCTTCCAGCGGTCGTCACCGTCGACTGCCAGCAATCGATCATCGATGTAGCCGCGTACGTCCAGTGCCTTTCCCATCAAGGCATGGAGGTCATGTTGGCCCTTGCTCCGATAAAAGCACACCAAGGCGTAGTGAAGGTTGTCCCGTTGCTTGCTGAGGATGTCAGCCATCACGTGCGCGAATATCGGTTGGGGGACCGTTACACCGGTAACGGTGCGCTTATCTGATTCCAGCGAGAGAAAAGTGCCGCGCTCTTCCAGTGACATGAAATTGAACAAGTTGTCTTCGTGGCCTTCACTCTTCAGCATCTGCAGCACAACGTTCTGCAGGGCGGCCAAGTCGGTTGTCGCTTCAATACCCCTGGATTGGGTGTAAAGGAATCCGGGGGTGCCGCTATCGCCGATCATCAGCGTGGAAGCCAGTTCAACTGAGTGCCTGAACGGCGCAGAGACCCGCGCTTTTTCGATGCGCAGCGGCTTGATCGCGTCAGGTGGCAGACTGACGTTCATCAGCCGCAAATATTCGTCTGAAGTCAACGTCCCTTCCTGACGTTTGAGCAGGAGGTCGAGGTGAAAGGCGTCACGCAGGCACTCGGCAAAAAACGCTTCGCGTGACAAGTCGCTGCTTATTTCGGATTGCCAGAATAATTCGAGCAGGTTTTGCAGCCAGAATCGCAACCCCCCCGCAATGTCGATGAGCGTGCTTTCCCAAACCTGTTGGTCCGCCTCGCTACTGACGCCATGTGAGGGATTGGAAAAGACCCTGGTTTCGTCTGTCGGCCAAGGGGTATTCAAATATCGCTGCAACAAGGCTTCGCTCAGCGAAAAAGTGGTGACTGTTGGTTTCTCGTCGGTATCTTCGGTGTGGGTGGATGGACGTGAACAGGTCAGGCGAGTATGGCGCTGGTCCAGCAGGGGAAACGGTTGGAAAAGTGCGATCTTGAGCGCCTCGTCCAGCATCGATTGCAGGGTGGGCGTCTTGCGCAGTTCGTCCAGCATTGCGTTGACGTTTTGTGCCTGATTGAGGTTGAGCGCGGTTTGCTGGTGTTCGAAGACGGCTCCTTCAATGATTTCGGTGGAAATGTCCGGCGTATTGCCTGCAAGCACGGCGTGTCGTTGTTGAACAGACAGGAAGCGCAGCAATTCACGTTTTCCGGTTTCCTCCGATAGCCAGGTTTTCAGATGGGTCTTGAGGTCGCCCATGTCGGCGAATTTGCTCAGGCCTTTCCAGGGTGTGTAAAGCACAACATCACCCCCGGCGGACTGGCTCATCGCGAAGGCACCGGCGAGCGGGGTGGCAGTCCCACCAGGCAAGTCCAACCGGAACTGGTGAACGGCCATGGGTTTTACATTGGCGGTGCGGGTTGCATGCGTTGGCAGATAAACCGCCTGCAACCAGTTCAGGTCATCTTTGTTCAAACCCCGTTCTTTTTCCCGCTCACCGGGTTGCTTTTGCCTCGAAGCATTGGTGGCCTCGTCAAAAAAATAAGGCTTTGATGGATCAGTCATGGTGTTTCCTCCGTGAATGCAAGCGTCGATCAACCGCAGCTTGCTGAATGAGGAAAACAGTAGGGGCAGGGCATTGTTCGAGTGCGGTACATATTGCTCATCCGAAGATGTTCTGAAGACTTGACAGCGAGCCCACAAGAAAGCGATTAATCGGCGAGTCAACGTGCTTAACAATAAAAAACACTGGAGCTTCTGATGACCGCATCGCCTGAAACGGCAGTCAGTTCGGCCGAAACACATCTCGATTTCGACTCACTCGTTCTGCTGCTCCAACAAATATTTGTCCGCCATGGCACGTCTGTCGAGGTCGCAAAAACCCTGGCATTGAACTGTGCAGGCGCCGAGCGCGACGGTGCTCACAGCCATGGCGTGTTCCGGATTCCGGGATATGTGTCGACGCTGCAAAGCGGCTGGGTCAATGGCCAGGCGGTTCCGGTGGTCGAGGACGTGGCGTCGGGTTTTGTCCGGGTCGATGCCGGTAACGGTTTCGCGCAACCGGCGTTGGCGGCCGCGCGTCCGTTACTGATTGAAAAGGCCCGCAGCGCCGGGATTGCAGTGCTGGCGATTCGTAATTCGCACCATTTCGCCGCGCTGTGGCCGGACGTCGAGCCCTTCGCGGATGAAGGCCTGGTGGCCTTGAGCGTGGTCAACAGCATGACCTGCGTGGTGCCCCACGGTGCCGACCGCCCGTTGTTCGGCACCAACCCGATCGCCTTCGCCGCGCCACGTGCTGACGGTGCGCCGATTGTCTTCGACCTGGCCACCAGCGCCATCGCCCATGGCGATGTACAGATTGCTGCGCGCAAGGGCGAACGTTTGCCGGAGGGCATGGGCGTTGACAGCCTCGGTCAACCGACCACCGACCCTAAAGCGATACTTGAAGGCGGCGCGTTACTGCCGTTCGGCGGGCATAAGGGTTCGGCGTTGTCGATGATGGTCGAGTTGTTGGCGGCAGCGCTGACCGGGGGCAATTTCTCCTTCGAGTTCGATTGGAAGAATCACCCCGGCGCGAAAACGCCGTGGACCGGTCAGTTGCTGATCGTGATCGACCCGCGCAAGGCGGCCGGGCAGAGTTTTGCCGAGCGCAGCCAGGAGCTGGTGCGACAAATGCACAGTGTGGGGCTGAAGCGGCTGCCGGGGGATCGGCGTCATCATCAGCGCGCAAAATCCCGGGCGGGAGGCATTGTGCTTGATGCGCAGACATTGGCGAATCTGCGGGAATTGGCCGGGGTCTGAATCTGGAACTGCAGGAGCGAGCCTGCTCGCGATGGACGTCAACGAAAACGCGTGCTTACTGGGTAAGCGCGGCGTTCTTGGGTCCATCGCGAGCAGGCTCGCTCCTGCAGGGGCTTCGGTGCTGCAAATGATGGGCTTAGCGACGGCCGAGCAATAAGCCCACCACCAGCCCAAACCCGGCGGAAATGGCCACGGTTTGCCATGGATGCCCGCCAATGTAGGTTTCCGTGGCTTCGACCGCCGGTAAAGTGCGGTCGCGAACGCGGGTGACCGAATCCCTGGCTTGCTGGAGTTTCAGGGCGATTTGCTCGCGCAGGGTTTCCGCGTCCTCACCGACCAGTGAAGCACTGCTCTTGAGCAGCTTTTCCGATTCTTCGATCAGTGCCGAAAGCTCACTGAAGGCCAGATCCTTGATTTGTTCTTCGGCGGCGGGCGTGCTGGTTTTCCGGGCCATTGACGTACTCCTTGCAGGTAAGTGGACAGTGAACAGTGGAGTCTGCCGCCGCTGGAAAAGTTGCAGCCAGATAGCCTCGGGGACGCAATTTTGCTGAAAACCGGCGCAGGACGTTTCGTCCTACAGTGTAAGATGTCGCCAATTTTACGCAGCAGGAAATTCCCATGAGCTTCAATCTGGCCGACAAACCCCTTGCCGAGCGTGCAGCGCTGGAAGACGAGAAGTCCCGTCTGTTCGAACTGTGGCAAAACAATTTGGGCAAAGCCAAGGGCGAAGCCGCTCGGTTGTTTGGCGAGCGGGCCAAGCGCAAAGGCAAATGGGCCGAGTGGGTGCGGTCCGAGCTGGACGGCATGTCGCCTCCGGAATTCGCCAACATGGTGCGCAGTGAAGTCAATCGGCTGATGGCGGCCAAGTAGGCACTGCCGCAGGCGGCGATCTTTTGATCTTTTTTTAAAGATCGCAGCCTGCATTACGCGCGTCCGGACGTGTTTGAGCTGAGCGTCGACGAGCGCGCCAAACCTGGCGTGCGCTTCGTTTCCTGACGCCTTGCGGGTTTTGGCCAAACCAGTCAGGCAACTTGATAACTTTGACCATTGCCCGACACTCCGCGCAGAGCGAGTATTTCCCTGTTGATTACGGTTCCCCAACCTAATAAGAAAACAGAGGGATTCTGGCAATGCGCGATTACTTGTCTGCTACTTCTCAGTTCAATTATCAGCACACCGTCGATGCCGCACTTGCCGGTGATCTGACGGCCCTCAACGCCTGTGTCGAATGTTGCGATCGCCATGCCTTGCCGGGTCGAATCGCCCTGTTCTGGGAAGGCCGCGACGGCACCAGCGCGACGTACACCTTCACCGACCTGCAAGAAAAGGCTGCGCGATTCGCCAATTTCCTGCTCGCGCAAGGCGTGAAAAAAGGCGACAAGGTTGCCGGTCTCCTGCCACGTAATATCGAACTGCTGATCACCGTGTTCGCCACCTGGCGCATCGGCGCGGTGTATCAACCGCTGTTTACCGCGTTTGGCCCCAAAGCCATTGAGCACCGTCTGAGCAGCTCTGGCGCGAAAGTGGTGGTCACCGACGCGGTCAACCGCTCGAAACTCGCCGAAGTCGCTGATTGCCCGACCATCGTCACCGTCGCTGGCGCCAAAGGGCAGGGCATCGTGCGCGGTGATTTCAGTTTCTGGGCCGAGCTGGCCAATTTCCCCGCTGCTTGTGAACCGGTGCTACTGACTGGCGAAGACCCGTTCCTGCTGATGTTCACCTCGGGCACCACCGGTCCGTCGAAAGCGCTGTCGGTGCCACTCAAAGCCATCGTCGCCTTTGAGGCCTACACCCGCGACGCCGTCGATTTGCGCCCTGCAGACGCCTTCTGGAACGTTGCCGATCCGGGTTGGGCCTACGGCATTTATTTTGGTGTCACAGGGCCCATGGCCATGGGGCATCCGATCACCTTTTACGATGGCCCGTTCACCCTCGAAAGCACTTGCCGGGTGATCAACAAATACGGGATCACCAACCTCACCGGTTCGCCGACGGCCTATCGTTTGCTGATTGCCGGTGGCGATGAGTTCGCCAAATCGATCAAGGGCAAGCTGCGCATCGTCAGCAGCGCGGGCGAACCGTTGAACCCGGAAGTGATTCGCTGGTTCGCCGACAACCTCGGCGTGGTCATTCACGACCACTACGGCCAGACCGAACTGGGCATGGTGCTGTGCAACCACCACGGCCTGGAGCATCCGATTCACATGGGCGCCGCCGGTTTCGCCTCGCCCGGTCATCGGATTGTGGTGCTGGATGACAAGTACCAGGAACTGGGCGTCGGCCAGCCGGGCATTCTGGCCATCGACCGCACCCAGTCGCCGATGTGCTGGTTCGCCGGCTACGAAGGCGCGCCGACCAAGGCTTTTGTTGGCGACTATTACTTGAGCGGCGACACCGTCGAGTGGAACCCGGACGGTAGCATCAGCTTTGTCGGCCGCAGCGACGACGTGATCACCACCTCCGGCTATCGCGTCGGGCCGTTTGATGTCGAGAGCGCGCTGATCGAGCACCCGGCCGTGGTCGAAGCCGCCGTTGTCGGCAAGCCCGATCCGGAACGCACCGAACTGGTCAAGGCGTTCGTCGTGCTCAGCCCGCAATACCGCGCCGCACCAGAGCTCGCCGAAGAACTGCGCCAACACGTGCGCAAACGTCTGGCGGCGCATTCGTACCCCCGTGAAATCGAATTTGTCAGTGAATTGCCGAAAACCCCAAGTGGCAAATTGCAGCGCTTTATTTTGCGTAATCAGGAAATCGCCAAGGCTAAAGAAGCCGCGGCGAAGAACGTTTCAGCTTGAATTCAAGGAAACAGTGATGCAGATCGAGAACAAGGTTTTTATCGTCACCGGCGGGGCTTCCGGCCTCGGTGCAGCCACCGCTGAAGTGCTGGTCGCAGCCGGCGCGAAGGTGATGCTGGTGGACATGAACGCCGAAGCGGTCGCGGCGCAGGCCCAGCGCCTGGGCGCGCAGAGTGTTGTCGCCGACATCAGCAACGAAGCGGCTGCCGAAGCCGCGGTGCAGGCCACGGTCAAAGCCTTCGGTGGTCTCAACGGTCTGGTCAACTGCGCCGGTATCGTGCGCGGCGAAAAGATCCTCGGCAAGAACGGCCCGCATGCGCTGTCCAGTTTCAGCCAAGTGATCAACGTCAACCTGATCGGCAGTTTCAACATGCTGCGTCTGGCGGCGGCGGCAATTGCCGAAACCGAAGCGGACGCCGATGGCGAGCGCGGTGTGATCATCAACACCGCGTCTGCGGCGGCTTACGACGGCCAGATCGGTCAGGCAGCTTACGCGGCGTCCAAAGGTGCGATTGTCAGCCTGACCTTGCCTGCCGCCCGTGAACTGGCGCGCTTCGGCATCCGCGTGATGACCATCGCACCGGGCATTTTCGAAACGCCGATGATGGCCGGCATGACCCAGGAAGTTCGCGATTCCCTGGCCGCTGGCGTGCCATTCCCGCCGCGTTTGGGCAAACCGGGCGAGTATGCCGGGCTGGTCAAGCATATTATTGAAAACAGCATGCTCAACGGCGAGGTGATCCGTCTCGACGGTGCCTTGCGCATGGCGGCCAAGTAAGGAGGATTTGTCATGACTCAATCCAACGATCCAATTGTCATCGTCAGCGCCGTGCGTACCCCGATGGGTGCTTTTCAGGGCGAACTGAAAAGCCTGACCGCGCCGCAACTCGGTGCCGCGGCCATCAAGGCCGCAGTGGAACGCGCCGGCGTCGCCAGCGATGCGGTCGATGAAGTGCTGTTCGGCTGTGTGCTGCCTGCTGGCCTCGGCCAGGCCCCGGCGCGTCAAGCAGCGCTGGGCGGCGGGCTGGATAAATCGACCCGCTGCACCACCCTGAACAAGATGTGCGGTTCCGGCATGGAAGCGGCCATCCTGGCTCACGACATGCTGCTCGCCGGCAGCGCCGACGTGGTGATCGCCGGTGGCATGGAAAGCATGTCCAATGCGCCGTACCTGCTGGACCGCGCTCGCAGCGGTTACCGCATGGGCCACGGCCGGGTGCTGGATTCGATGTTCCTCGACGGTCTGGAAGACGCTTACGACAAAGGTCGCCTGATGGGCACCTTCGCCGAAGATTGCGCGCAAACCCATGGCTTCACTCGTGAGGCTCAGGACGCCTTCGCCATTGCCTCGACCACCCGCGCACAGCAGGCGATCAAGGACGGTAGCTTCAAGGACGAGATCGTGCCGCTGACCGTGACGGTCGGCAAAGAGCAGGTGACGATCAGCAACGACGAGCAGCCGCCGAAGGCCAAGCTCGACAAGATCGCCTTGCTGAAACCGGCGTTCCGCGACGGCGGAACCGTGACGGCGGCCAACTCCAGTTCGATCTCCGACGGTGCGGCGGCTCTGGTGCTGATGCGTCGTTCCGAAGCGCAAAAGCGCGGCCTCAAACCGCTGGCAGTGATTCATGGGCACGCGGCGTTTGCCGACACCCCGAGCCTGTTTCCGGTGGCGCCGGTGGGTGCGATCAAGAAGCTGATGAAGAAAACCGGTTGGTCACTGAACGATGTCGATCTGGTCGAAGTCAACGAAGCCTTTGCGGTGGTGAGCCTGGTGACCATGACCATGCTGGAAATCCCCCATGAAAAACTCAACGTTCATGGCGGTGCTTGTGCCCTGGGCCATCCGATCGGTACGTCCGGTGCGCGGATTATCGTGACCTTGCTCTCGGCCCTGCGGCAGAAAGGCTTGAAGCGTGGTGTTGCGGCGATTTGCATTGGTGGCGGTGAAGCCACGGCCATGGCCGTGGAATGCCTCTACTAAAGCATGAACAATCCCTGTAGGAGCTGCCGCAGGCTGCGATCTTTTGATCTTGGAGATCAACATCAAAAGATCGCAGCCTGCGGCAGCTCCTACAGGGGACAATTACACATTAAGGACTTGTCATGATTCCCAATGACGAACAACAGCAGATTCGCGACGCGGCCCGGGACTTTGCCCAGGAACGCCTGAAACCGTTCGCTGCCGAGTGGGACCGTGAGCATCGATTCCCCAAGGAAGCCATCGGTGAAATGGCCGCGCTGGGTTTCTTCGGTATGCTGGTGCCGGAACAGTGGGGCGGTTGCGACACCGGGTACCTGGCCTACGCCATGGCCCTGGAAGAAATCGCTGCGGGCGACGGTGCCTGCTCGACCATCATGAGCGTGCACAACTCGGTGGGTTGCGTGCCGATCCTGCACTACGGCAACGACTACCAGAAAGAACGCTTCCTCAAGCCGCTGGCCAGCGGTGTGATGCTCGGCGCATTCGCCCTGACCGAACCCCAGGCCGGTTCCGATGCCAGTGGTTTGAAAACCCGGGCCAAACTGAACGGCGACCACTACGTGCTCAACGGCTGCAAGCAGTTCATCACCTCCGGGCAGAACGCCGGGGTGGTGATCGTGTTTGCGGTGACCGACCCGAGCGCCGGCAAACGCGGGATCAGCGCGTTCATCGTGCCGACCGATTCGCCGGGCTACAAAGTTGCGCGGGTCGAAGACAAACTCGGTCAACACGCCTCCGACACCTGCCAGATCCTTTTCGAAGACGTAAAAGTCCCGGTGGCCAACCGTTTGGGCGAGGAGGGTGAAGGCTACAAGATTGCTTTGGCCAACCTCGAAGGCGGTCGAGTCGGCATCGCTTCGCAATCGGTAGGCATGGCCCGCGCCGCGTTTGAAGCGGCTCGCGACTATGCCCGTGAGCGCGAAAGCTTCGGCAAACCGATCATCGAGCATCAGGCTGTAGCGTTCCGCCTGGCCGACATGGCCACCCAGATTGCCGTTGCGCGGCAAATGGTGCATTACGCCGCAGCCTTGAGAGACAGCGGCAAACCGGCGCTGGTCGAAGCGTCTATGGCCAAACTGTTCGCCTCGGAAATGGCCGAGAAGGTATGCTCTTCGGCGCTGCAAACCCTCGGCGGCTACGGTTACCTGAACGACTTCCCGCTGGAGCGGATCTACCGCGACGTGCGGGTCTGCCAGATTTACGAAGGCACCAGCGATATTCAGCGCATGGTCATTTCGCGCAACTTATAAGAAGGAGTCCCTTGTGAACTACGAAACGATTTTGCTGGAAACCCACGGCCGCGTCGGCCTGATCACGCTCAACCGTCCGCAAGCCCTGAACGCGTTGAACGCGCAGATCATCGGCGAACTGAACCATGCCCTCGATGGCCTGGAAGCCGATTCGAACATCGGTTGCATTGTGCTGACAGGCTCGAAAAAGGCCTTCGCCGCCGGTGCCGACATCAAGGAAATGGCCGAGCTGACCTACCCGCAGATCTACCTCGATGACCTGTTCAGCGACAGCGATCGCGTGGCCAACCGCCGCAAACCGATCATCGCGGCGGTCAACGGTTTCGCGTTGGGCGGTGGCTGTGAGCTGGCGCTGATGTGCGATTTCATTCTGGCCGGCGATAACGCCAAATTCGGCCAGCCGGAAATCAACCTCGGCGTGCTGCCGGGCATGGGCGGCACCCAGCGCCTGACCCGCGCCGTGGGCAAGGCCAAGGCCATGGAAATGTGCCTGAGCGGGCGCTTGATCGATGCGGTGGAAGCGGAACGTTGCGGTATCGTCGCGCGGATCGTGCCGAGTGATGAACTGTTGGACGAAGCGCTGAAAGTCGCAGCGTTGATCGCCAAGAAGTCGTTGCCGATTGCGATGATGGTCAAGGAAAGCGTCAACCGTGCATTCGAAGTGAGCCTGTCCGAGGGTGTGCGCTTCGAGCGTCGGGTGTTCCATGCGGCGTTTGCGACGCAGGATCAGAAGGAAGGGATGGCGGCGTTTATTGCCAAGCGCGAGGCGGAGTTCGTCGGTCAGTAATGTGGCGTAGCTGCTGACGCTATCGCTGGCAAGCCAGCTCCTACAGGTTTTCGGGTATACACAACATGTGCGTACGACCGAATCCACTGTAGGAGCTGGCTTGCCAGCGATGCTTTTAGAGCTTCACACCAAATAGTTCTTCAGTTCGCGGGCAATCACCATCCGTTGAATCTCGCTCGACCCTTCGCTGGCAAGCCAGCTCCTACAGGTTTTCGGGTATACACAACATGTGCGTACGACCGAATCCACTGTAGGAGCTGGCTTGCCAGCGATGCTTTTAGAGCTTCACACCAAATAGTTCTTCAGTTCGCGGGCAATCACCATCCGTTGAATCTCGCTCGACCCTTCATAGATCTGCGTGATCCGCGCATCCCGGTAGTACTTCTCCACCGGATAGTCTTCCAGATAACCGTATCCGCCATGAATCTGAATCGCGGACGAGCAGACCTTTTCAGCCATTTCCGACGCGAACAGCTTGGCTTGTGACGCTTCTGACAGGCAAGGCTTGCCGGCCGTGCGCAACCGTGCCGCGTGCAAGATCATCAACCGCGCAGCGTTCAACTGCATGTGCATGTCGGCCAGCAGGTTGGCGATGCTCTGGTGTTCATTGATCGGTTTGCCAAACTGCACACGGTCGCGAGAGTAGGCGAGCGCTGCTTCGAACGCCGCACGTGCGATGCCCAACGCTTGCGCCGCGATGCCGATGCGTCCGCCTTCAAGATTGGACAGCGCAATCGCCAGACCTTTACCGCGCTCGCCAAGCAGGTTGGCCTCGGGAATGGTGCAGTTGTTCAGGGTGACGGCGCAGGTGTCGGAAGCGCGGATGCCCATCTTGTGTTCGGTACGGTCGACGATAAAACCGGCCGTGTCGGTCGGCACGAGAAAGGCCGAGATACCGCGCTTGCCCAAATCCGGATCGGTGACGGCAAACACAATCGCCAGTTTTGCCCGCTTGCCGTTGCTGACGAACTGTTTGGCGCCATTGATCACCCACTGGCCGTCGCGCAGTTCGGCGCGGGTGCGCAGGTTGTGCGCTTCGGACCCAGCCTGGGGTTCGGTCAGGCAGAAGCAGCCGATGACCTTGCCGCTGGCCAGATCGGCCAGCCAGGTCTGTTTCTGTTCTTCGCTGCCGTAGTTCATCACCGGCCCGCAGCCGACAGAGTTGTGGATGCTCATGAACGCGCCCGTCGCGCCGTCGCCTGCGGAAATCTCTTCCACCGCCAGGGCGTAGGCAACGTAGTCGACATAAGTGCCACCCCATTCCTCGGGCACCACCATGCCCAGCAAGCCCAGTTCGCCCATCTTCGCCACCAGCGCGTCGTCGATCCAGCCGGCCTTTTCCCAGGCTTGGGCGTGGGGGGCGATTTCGCCACGGGCAAAGTCCCGGGCCATGTCGCGGATCATGACTTGCTCTTCGCTCAATTCGATATCGTGCATGGTTCAGCTCCCGCTCCGGTCAAACCCGCTGAAGAAACTCGCCACGTGCTCGGCGTCCAGTGCCGCAAGGGTCGGTGGGTTCCAGCGCGGATTCTTGTCTTTGTCGATCAGCAAGGCGCGTACGCCTTCGATCAAGTCGCCGCGTTCAAACCATTGGCGGTCCAGATGCAGCTCAAGGGCGAAGCACTGTTCAAGGGGCAGCTCGCGTCCGCGGCGGAGCATTTCCAGGGTGACGCCCATGGCCAGGGGTGAACGGGTTTCCAGCAGGTCGGCGGTGGTGACCGCCCACTCATGGGTGTCGGCAACCGTCACCTGGCGTAATTGCTCCACAATACTCGGCACATCGGGCAGGGCGAAGAAGTGGTCGATGGCCGGGCGCAATGCACTGAGCGGGGCATCCGGCAATTGCTGGACGGCGAGTTTCGCCAGCAGGCTCTGCAGGTCCTTGAGCGGCGTGTCGTGCCATTCCAGCTTATCGAGTTTCTCGTCCAGCGTGCTCAGTTTGGCGCTGTCCAGATACCAGTCGGCCAGGCCGCAATACAGCGCATCGGCCGCGCGGATTTGTACACCGCTGACGCCCAGGTAAATCCCCAGTTCACCGGGGATGCGCGGCAGGAAGTAACTGCCGCCGACGTCCGGGAAGTAGCCGATGCCGACTTCCGGCATCGCCAGGCGACTTTTTTCGGTGACTACGCGCAGATCCGCGCCTTGCACCAGGCCCATGCCGCCGCCGAGGACAAAACCGTCCATCAAGGCCAGCACGGGTTTGCGGTAATGGTGGATCGCGAGGTCGAGGGCGTATTCCTCGACGAAGAAATCTTCGTGCAGGGTATCGCCGCTTTTGAAGCTGTCGTACAGCGAGCGGATGTCGCCACCGGCGCAAAAGGCTTTTTCACCGGCACCGCGCAGCACCACTGCATGCACCTGCGAGTCCTGGGCCCAGGCGTCGAGTTGCCGGTGCAGGTTGCGCACCATGTCGAGGGTCAGGGCATTGAGGCCGGTGGGGCGGTTGAGGGTCAGGTGACCAATGTGGTTGCGAACTTCGGCCAGCACTTCATTTTGCGTGGCATCCATGGACTGAGTCCCCGGTGAAGAAACCTGAGCAGTCATCACTAACTCCCTGCTTTTGTTGTTTTTTATGCTCGCGCGCGAGCGATGTCGGATCGTAGCAGTGCAAATTTGCCTTGTACAACCCGGATAAGTGCAGGTTCTCTGTGCATTTTTGCATGGTGATTACGGGCGTTGATTCAGCGTACACCAAGGTCTGATCAGGCAAACGCCGCCAGCAGATCCTCTTCGAACGCCTTCTGCGCATCCCCCGGCACTTGCGCCCGATGGCGGGCCAGATGGAACGCCACATCGAAGCTCATGTCACTGCGCCGCACGGCCCTGAGCAACCCTTTGTCCTCCCATTGGCGGGCGAAGTGGCTGGGCAAGTAACCCACGTGCTTGCCGGAAAGAATGAAGGCGAGGGTGCCTTCGACCTGTTCCGAGCGCGCCGAGCACAGCTTGCCCTGGAACGGTTCGTCACTGCGCAGGAAGCGGTAGGGGTGATCGACCCGGTCGCTGGCCTGCAACGCCTGGTCGTCCGGCGCTTCATTGGTAAACAACGGGTGGCCGGGCGCGCAATAGAGGTGCTGGGTTTCGATGAACAGTTCGCGGTAGTCGAACGCGTTTTGCACCTGCGAGAAGTAGCCGATGGCGAGGTCCAGCCGTTGTTGCAACAGCAGGCGTTCCATTTCCCCGGGCATCGCGCTGATCAACTCGATGCGCACCGACTCGTCCCGTTCACGAAAGCGCCGGATCGCCTCGGCGACCCGTTGCAGCACCGATTGATCAAGCGCTTCGGACAAGCCCAGGCGCACTTCGCCAATCAAGCGCCCGGCCACGCCGTTGGATTGATGACGGAACGCTTCGATGGATTCGAACAACCCGCGCGTGGCGCTGAGCAATTGTTCGCCCTTGGCGGTGACCTGAAATCCGCTTTTGCCTCGGCTGCACAGGCGATAGCCGAGGCGCGTCTCCAGCTTGGCCATTTGCTGGCTGATGCTCGATTGGCTCAGGCCCAGCTCACCCTGGGCGGCGCTGAATCCACCGCACTCCACCACGCGGACAAACAGGCGCAGCAATTGGAGGTCCAGATCGTGGAGTTGGCCGAGCATCACACATTACTCCTGCATAAAGTCAGGTTAACAAACTTGGTATTTTACCAATGTATCGGACGACGCATCCTGCCACCACTTCCTTCTGGTCAGGTGTTCGTCATGGCTCCCATGTTCAAGCTGTGTTTGCCCGCGCTGTTGCTTGCCGTTGCTGCTTCGGTCCAGGCCGAGGACAAGGTTGTGAACCTTTACAGCTGGGCGGATTACGTCGCCCCTGAAACCTTGCAGCGTTTCGAACAGGAGACCGGCATTCACGTGCGTTACGACACGTTCGATGCGCCGGAGGTACTGGAAACCAAACTGCTGACCGGCGGCAGCGGTTATGACGTGGTGGTGCCGTCCTCCAGCGTTCTGGCCCGTGGCCTGGCAGCGGGCGCGCTGAAAGCGATTCCCCACGAAGGCCTGAAGGGCTACGCCAATCTCGATCCCGATCTGCTGGAAAAGATGGCGGCGGTCGATCCCGGCAACAAATACGGCGTGCCCTATACATGGGGCACCCTGGGACTTGGGATGAATGTCGATGAGGTGCGCAAACGCCTGCCGGACGTGCCGCTCAATAGCCTGGATCTGCTGTTCAAACCGGAATACGCCAGCAAGCTGAAGGACTGCGGGATCGCGGTCATTGATTCACCGCAAGAGGTCATCGGCCTGGCGCTGCACTACTTGGGCAAGGATCCCTACAGCACCGACAAAAACGATCTCGACGCTGCCCAGACGTTGTTGCATCAGTTGCAGCCTTCGGTGGTGTACGTCGCCAGCGGCCGGCAGATCAATGATCTGGCCAACGGCAGTCTTTGCCTGGCATTGACCTACAACGGCGACGCCAGCATGGCCGCCGATCAGGCACGCAAGGCCAACAAACCGTACGAGATCGCCTACCGGATTCCCAAGGAAGGCACCATCGTCTGGCAGGACAACCTGGCGATCCCAAAAGATGCGCCGCACCCCGAGGCCGCGCGCCAGTTCATCGAGTTCATGTTGCGCCCCGAGTCCGTCGCGGCGCTGACCAATACGTTGTTCTTTGCCACCGCCAACCAGGCGGCCACGCCGTTGGTGGATGAGGCGGTGCGCACCGACCCGGACATTTACCCACCCGCCGACGTGCGTGACCGGTTGTACGCCGACCGCAGCATGAGCCTCAAGGACATGCGTCAGCGCACTCGCTTGTGGACCACCTTCCGTAGCCGTCAACAGTAAGGATTTTCAATGGACGTCCCTGTGCAGAACGATCAAGCCATCACCCGCGACAGCCTCTACGGCACGGCTGCCGAAAGCACTTACGCCGGCATCACCAGTTTCATGCGTCGTCGCTACAGCCGCGACTTGCGGGGTGTCGATGTGGCAGTCAGCGGTGTGCCGTTCGACACTGCCACCAGCAACCGCCCCGGCGCGCGTTTCGGGCCTCGTGGCATTCGCGCCGCGTCTACTGCGATTGCCTGGGAGCGCCACTGGCCGTGGACGTTTGACCCGTTCGATCATCTGGCGGTGGTCGACTTTGGCGATTGCGACTTTGACTACGGCTCGCCGCAATCGGTCCCGGAAAGTATCGAGGCCCACGCCGAGCACATCCTCAATGCCGGCAGCGCGATGCTGACCTTTGGTGGCGATCACTTCATCACTTATCCGCTGCTCAAGGCGCATGCGCGCAAGCACGGGGCGTTGTCGTTGATTCACTTTGATGCCCACAGCGACACCTGGCCGGACGAGGACGGCAAGCGCATCGACCACGGCACCATGTTCTGGCATGCGGCCAAGGAAGGGCTGGTTGATCCATCGCGCTCGGTGCAGATCGGTTTGCGCACCACCAACGATGATCATCAGGGCTTTCAGGTGCTGGATGCGCGTCAAGTGCATCGTCGTGGCGTCGATGCGATTGTCGAGGCGATTCGGGCGCGGGTGGGTGACAACCCGGTGTACCTGACATTCGACATCGACTGCCTCGACCCGGCCTTCGCCCCCGGTACCGGAACGCCGGTGTGTGGCGGCTTGAGCACGGCGCAGGCGCTGGACATCCTCGGTGGCCTGCGCGGGATCAATCTGGTCGGCATGGACGTGGTGGAAGTGGCGCCGGCGTATGACAACGCAGAAATCACGTCACTGGCAGCGGCGACGCTAGCGATGGAAATGCTGTGTTTGTATGCGGCAAAACACAAGGTCGATCAGTAAGCGATAAACCCTGTAGGAGCGAGCTTGCTCGCGATCACGGTCGTGCATTCAACCTCTCTGTTGATTGGCAGAACCTCATCGCGAGCAAGCTCGCTCCTACAGTTTTGAAGGGTGTCAGGCTACTGGAATCATAGGCAAATCCAGAATGGCCTCACCACTGAATCGCGCCACCGAACCGGCGATGGATTCATGCGGCACGCCTTTAGCCACGTCGCTGACCGCATCCAGCCGCACTACTTGTTCAGCACTCAACTGCACGTCCAGCGCACCTAACGTCGCGTCGAGTTGCTCGCGGGTGCGGGAGCCGAGAATTGGAATCAGGGCCGTTGTCGAACGCTTGGCCTTTTCCCGCAGCCAGGCGATGGCCACGTGGGTCGGGCTGACATCCAGTTCGGCGGCGACGCCCAGCAAGGTGTCGAGCAGGGCGGTTTCGCGGGTTCCTTTTTCGGCATGAATCAGCATGCCGAGTTTGGTCGCACGGTTATCGCCTTCACTGTTGCGGTATTTACCGGTGAGGAAACCACCGCCCAGTGGCGACCACAGCGTAGCGGCCAGGCCCAGGGCTTCGGCCATCGGCAATTGCTCGCGTTCGGCGGTGCGTTCGGCGAGGCTGTATTCAACCTGGATGGCGGCAATCGGCGCGAAGCCGCGAACCTCGGCCAGCAGATCGGCGCGTGCGATGCGCCAGGCCGGGAAGTTCGACAAACCGGCGTAATGAATCTTGCCCGCGCGTACCAGATCGTCGAAGCCGCGCAGGATCTCTTCCATCGGTGTTACGCCGTCACTCATGTGCGCCCAGAACAGATCGATGTGGTCTGTCTTCAGGCGCTTGAGGCTCTCTTCGACGGCGCGAACCATGTTCTTTCGATTATTGCCGGTGTGGGAAATACCCGCTGCCGGTGTCGTCCCGAGGGTGTATTTGGTGGCGATCACCAGGCTATCCCGATCCGCCACGATGAACTCGCTGAGCATGGCTTCCGATTGTCCGCCTTGATAGCCGTTGGCAGTGTCGATGAAGTTACCGCCAGCCTCCCGGTAACCATCAAAAATGCGTTTGGCTTCGTCGCGCTCGGCGCCGTGGCCCCAACCAGTGCCGAAGTTACCGGCGCCCAGCGCCAGTTCGGAAACGCGCAATCCTGTTTTACGGCCGAACACTTTGTAATGCATGGGATGGCTCCAGAAGGATGGGACTTAATTTAGATGCCGGTGACATGAATTAAATATGATGCCGGTAATATTCACCGTCAAGATGCTCCCGACCATTGGCGTTGTCAGTGATAAAAACTAAGCCAGTGGCGAGGGAGGCACAGGGCCTGTCTTGCCTTTTGGGTGTTTCGCAATGGCATACTGCCGCGCATGACTATCGACTCTCCCCTCAGTGCCTGGCAGCAGGCCATCGAACAGAAGGGCTTCGTCCAGGACGAGGCTCAGGAACATGCCGTCTGGGCATTGCAGAAATGCCACGAAGCCTTGCATGCCGGTCACTCGCCGATCACGGGTGTTTACTTGTGGGGGCCGGTCGGGCGGGGCAAGACCTGGCTGATGGACCAGTTCTACCAAAGCTTGCGGGTCCCGGCGCGGCGCCAGCACTTTCACCATTTCATGGGGTGGGTGCACCAGCGTTCATTCCAGTTGACCGGCACCGCCGACCCGCTCAAGGCACTGGCCCGGGAGTTGAGCGAGGAGGTGCGCGTGCTGTGTTTCGACGAGTTGTTCGTCAATGACATCGGCGACGCAATCATTCTCGGGCGTCTGTTTCAGGTCATGTTCGAGCAGGGTGTGGTCGTGGTCTGTACCTCGAACCTGCCGCCGGATCAACTGTACGCCGACGGTTTCAACCGCGACCGGTTCATGCCCGCAATCACCGCAATCAAGCAGCACATGCAGGTGATCGCCGTGGACGGCGGGGAAGACCACCGGCTGCACCCTGGCGTCGGTTCGCAACGATACTGGGTGGCGGAGCCCGGGCAGGATTGCGCGCTGGATGAGGTGTTCGCCGCACTGACCATCGGCCAATCGGTCTCCAGTGACCCGATCAAGGTCGGTTATCGTTCTCTCAATGTGATCAAGGCCAGCCCGAGCGTGCTCTGGACCCGTTACTCCGATCTTTGCGAGCAGCCTTTCGCCGCCATGGATTTCATGACCCTGTGTGACACCTACAGCGCAGTCCTGTTGAGCGACGTCCCCAACCTGAGTGCACAAAAGCGCGCAGGACGCATTGCCCGTGGCACTGAGGACGGCGTCGAGCGGGTAGAGGCGGGGGATCGCGAGTTGCCGCAATTGTCGGTGCATGACGACGGTGTGCGACGCTTCATTGCTCTGGTGGACGAATGCTATGACCGCAAGGTGCCGTTGTACCTGGAAGCTCAGGTGCCGATGGCCTCGCTTTACACCGACGGGTATCTGGAGTTTCCGTTCCGTCGCACCCTGAGTCGGCTGCAGGAGATGCAACTGCAACGGTTCGCCGAAGCGTGATCAGGAGGAGGGAAGATGAATCAACCGCTGTCGCCCCATTTGCTGACTATCGCCCGCGAAAATCCGCAACACGACGAGTTTTTCTGTGCCGGTGAGTCGTACCTGCGGGCCGAGGACTTTGCCGAGTTGGGTTGGACCGAAACGCTGATCTGGGGCGTTTGAGCGTCAATTATTTTCAGCACAACTGATTGTCGGCAGCACAGCGCTCGCGCTATGGTCGCCCGGCACCTCGGCGCGACATACGCGGCGGGGGCTACTTTATGTGTGATCGAGGATGGAAATGGATTTCGCAGAAATTCTTGTTCTTCAGGCCAGCTACACCAACCCGGTGCATGCCGAAGCGATTGGTCTGGTATTGAACCACTACGCCGAGGACCCGATGGGCGGCGGCCAATCCCTGCCTGCCAATGTGCTGGAGCAATTACCAGCAGAGCTTGCTCGACGTCCCCACGCCTTCAGTGTGTTGGCGTTTGTCGGTGGCGAACCGGCCGGGTTGGTCAATTGCTTCGAGGGTTTCTCGACCTTTGCCTGCCGGCCATTGGTGAATGTGCACGATGTGGCGGTGGTGAATAAGTTTCGCGGGTTGGGCTTGAGTCAGCGCATGTTGCAAAAGGTCGAGGAAATCGCCCGTCAGCGCGGTTGCTGCAAGCTCACCCTGGAGGTGCTGGAAGGCAACGCCGTGGCGCAAGCGGCTTACGAAAAAGCCGGTTTTGCAGCAGGCATGTTCGACCCGGCCCATGGCCGGATGCTGTTCTGGACCAAGGCGCTTTGAATTAGCGTCTGGCGCCTGTAGGAGCGAGCTTGCTCGCGATGGACACAAGTCCCCGGTTTTATTTCGGCCTGTAGCTTACAGTCATATCCGCCGATTACATGAGATGGGAACAAACGCTGATGGCCGCAAAGCCAGTATGAAAAAGGGGCCGGAACCGGCCCCTGAAAGGATTACTGCTGAACCACCGCTGGCGCGACTTTAGGCTTGATCAGGCTGAAGTCGATCAAGGCCCGCTGCTGGCGTTCATAAGGGTTGCCGATCAGCAACGGTCGCGCCTTGAAGCTGTCGCTGACCAGACTCTTGCTGCGATCGAGCTCATCGAAGCTCAGGCCTGCAAGGTCGGCCCAGGTATGAATCAGGTGCGAGCTGCTGTATGGGCGCGATACATCACCGGCGACGTTCCAATTGTGGTTCTCACGCCATTTTGGCGAGGCCCAGGTCATGAACGGAATGGTGTACATCGGCGCTGTCGGCTTGCTCTCGTTGCGCCCGAGGGTGCTGTGGCCTGCGGAATCGAATACGTCTTCACCGTGGTCCGAGAGGTACAGCAGGAAGCCGTTCGGATCAGTCTTGGCGTAGTCCTTGATCAGGCTGGACACCACGAAGTCGTTGTACAGCACGGCATTGTCGTAGCTGTTGTACGTCGGCACCTGGTCGTCACGTACACCGGCCGGCACGCCATTGCGGTCCTTGAACTTGTCGAAGGACGAAGGGTAGCGGTACTGGTAGCTCATGTGCGTGCCAAGCAGGTGCACAACAATCAGCTTGCGCGGCGCGGCATCGGCCAGGGCCTTGTTGAAGGGCTCGATCACGTCGCCATCGTACTGGGCGGCGTTCTGGTTGCGGTTGTTGTTCAGGTACACCTGCTCGTCGGCCTGCTCGGAGAACGTCGTGAGCATGGTGTTGCGCTTGGTCATGGTCTGCTGGTTGGTGATCCAGAAGGTCTTGTACCCGGCCTGTTTCATCATGCTGACCAGCGACGGCGTCGACAGGTAGAGGTCTGGCTTTTCCTCGTCGGCAAAGGTCAGAACCTGCTGCAGCGCTTCAATGGTGTACGGACGCGGCGTGATGACATTGTCGAAAACGTCCAGTTGATCCTTGAGCTTGTCCAGTTCCGGCGTGGTTTGACGCGGATAGCCATACAGGCTCATGCGCTGGCGGTTGGTGGATTCGCCGATCACCAGCACCAGGGTCGCGGGCTGGTTGGCCATCGCATCCTTGAGGTTGTGCAGGGGCGGGATCTTGCTGGCGCTGTCGAGCATGTCCTGCATGTTGGCCAGGGTGTCGAGGTAACGGTGATACGCCACGGCCATCTGCCAAGGCACGGCCGGCTCGATGCGGGTTTCGAATTTCTCGAAACCTTCAGCGAGACTGCCTGTGCGCAGGGTTTGCTTGACCAGTGGGTAGCCGACCACCGCGACTACAATGGCCGTCGCAGCCAACAAGGCCTTGCCGCGTGGCAAGTACACCGGGCGCAAGCGCGTCCACAGGAACCAGGCGAATGCGGTGTGGGCGAGGAACGCGAACACCATCCACCAGGCAAAGTACTGGGTCATGTATTCGCCGGCTTCAGACACGTTCGACTCGAACATGATGAAGATCACGCTCTGGGAGAATTCCTGCTGATAGATGAAGAAATAACCCAGGCTGGCCATCGAGCAGGCCCACAGCACGACCCCGATCACGGCGGCCATGACACGGGTTTTATTGGGGAACAGTAGCATCGGCGCCAGCCAGATGGCGCTCATCACGAACGCCTGGCGGAACCCCGTGAAACCGGAAGTGCCTGTCAGTTGGATCAGTAGCTGGGTGATTCCGGAGAAGTACCAGAAGAATACGAACAACCAGAGTAACCCGGCCCAGTCGAAACCTTTCGCAGTCGTCTTGCTGCGTTTAAACAAAGTCATTCAGCGCTCCAGCCGAGAAAACACTTCCATCGCCGGACGTTAAATATCACTGACGACGAAACGGTGACCATCCGAGCAACGAACAGCCATAAACAGGTAAGTATCGGAAAGCAAATGTGAAAATTGTGTGAGCTGCTTTGAATGGCAGCTCAGAGGCAGGGGGAAAGCAGCGTCGGCTGCTACCAGATCAATCGGGGGTGATCAGGCGTGCGGGGCGCGTTGAGTGACGACTGCGGATGGATTTTGAGTGTCTTGCAGCACCAGTCGCAGTTGCGCCAGCTCTTGCTTCAATTGATCGCGTTCGTCTTTCAACTGGCGCAGTTCATCACGACGGATTGTGACGTAAAGGGTTTGTGCTGGCAGTGCGGTATGTACTGTGCCCATTGCTCACCTCGCAAATGGCGTATCTCAACTGTAGAACCGCCTCGATTTGAGCGGCAGAACTACTATCGGCGCCAATTTTGATTTCTTTTTCCCCTGAAGGGAACTTTTTTATTTTCAAATGTCGTTGTGTCTTGGGCTTGATTCCCGACGTTATCAGTCTGGATCGGGCACAATGCCCGGAAACTTCATCCCGACGCTCTGGACTAAGCTTCATTAGTCGCGTTGGGCTATACCTTTGACACACATTTATTTGTAGTAGGGAGCATCAGCACATGCAACTCGGGATTATTGGACTGGGCCGCATGGGCGGCAATATTGCGCGGCGCCTGATGCTCAACGGACACACGACCGTTGTTTACGACCGCAATACCGCCTTCATCGAAACCCTGGCCGCCGAGGGCGCAACCGGTGTGGCCGACTTGCCGGCCCTGGTGGCCGGCCTGACCAAGCCGCGAGCGATTTGGGTCATGCTGCCGGCCGGCGCGCCGACCGAAGAGACCATCGACACCCTGAGCACCTTGCTTGAAGCCGGCGACACCATCATCGATGGCGGCAACACGTTCTATAAAGACGACATTCGCCGGGCGAAAACCCTGGCGGAAAAAGGCCTGCACTACATCGACGTCGGTACGTCCGGCGGCGTCTGGGGCCTGGAGCGCGGTTACTGCATGATGATTGGCGGCGACGCCGACACGGTCAATCGTCTGGACCCGCTGTTCGACACCCTGGCCCCGGGCATGGGCGACATTCCGCGAACCAAGGACCGCAAGTCCGATGACGATCGCGCCGAGCGTGGCTACATCCACGCAGGTCCTGCGGGCGCCGGGCATTTCGTGAAGATGATCCACAACGGCATCGAATACGGAATGATGCAGGCCTTCGCCGAAGGTTTCGACATCCTCAAGACCAAAAACAGCGAAAAGTTGCCGGAAGACCAGCGCTTCGACCTGAACGTCGCCGACATCGCCGAAGTCTGGCGTCGTGGCAGCGTGGTGTCGTCGTGGTTGCTCGACCTGACGGCTGACGCCCTGGCCAGTGATTCGAAGCTCGACGGTTTTTCTGGCTCCGTGGCTGACAGCGGTGAAGGTCAATGGACCATCGAAGCGGCGATGGAGCAAGCGGTTCCGGTGCCGGTACTGTCGAACTCGCTGTTCTCGCGCTACCGTTCCCGTGGCCAAGGCAGCTTTGGCGACAAAGTGCTTTCGGCCCAGCGCTTCGGCTTCGGCGGCCATGTGGAGACCCCGAAAAAATGACCCATCCGGTCCGCAGAAAATCCAGGCCTGAACCCGCTCCGGCGACCACACTGTTCCTGTTCGGTGCCCATGGTGATCTGGTCAAGCGCCTGCTGATGCCGGCGCTGTATAACCTGAGTCGTGACGGTTTACTGGGGGATGGACTGCGGATCATCGGCGTTGACCACAACGCCATCAGCGACGAAGGCTTCGCGAAAAAACTCGAAGATTTCATTCGCAATGAAGTGGCCACCAAGACCGGCAAGGGCGATCAAGCCCTTGATCCGGTGGTGTGGGCCAAACTTGCCAAAGGCATCAGCTACGTTCAGGGCGATTTCCTGGACGACAGCACCTATCAAGCGCTGGCGGCGAAAATCGCCGACAGCGGAACCGGCAATGCGGTGTTCTACCTGGCCACCGCGCCGCGTTTCTTCAGTGAAGTGGTGCGCCGCCTGGGCAGCGCCGGTTTGCTGGAAGAAACCCCGGAAGCGTTCAGAAGGGTGGTGGTCGAAAAACCGTTCGGCTCCGATTTGCATACGGCTGAAGCCTTGAACGCTTGCCTGCTCAAGGTGATGACGGAAAAACAGATCTACCGAATCGACCACTATCTGGGCAAGGAAACCGTGCAGAACATTCTGGTCAGCCGGTTTTCCAACAGCCTCTTCGAAGCGTTCTGGAATAACCACTACATCGACCACGTGCAGATCACCGCCTCCGAAACCGTCGGTGTGGAAACCCGTGGCAGTTTTTACGAACACACCGGCGCGTTGCGGGACATGGTGCCCAATCACCTGTTTCAGTTGCTGGCGATGGTGGCCATGGAGCCGCCAGCCGCTTTCGGTGCCGACGCGGTGCGCGGCGAGAAAGCCAAGGTGGTGGGTGCGATTCGTCCCTGGTCGGTCGAGGAGGCCAAGGCCAACTCAGTACGTGGGCAATACACGGCCGGTGAACTCGACGGCAAATCATTGCCGGGCTATCGCGAGGAAAACAACGTGGCGCCCGACAGCAATACCGAAACCTATGTAGCCCTCAAGGTCATGATCGATAACTGGCGCTGGGTCGGCGTGCCGTTTTACCTTCGTACGGGTAAACGTATGAGCGTGCGCGACACCGAGATCGTCATCTGTTTCAAACCGGCGCCGTATGCGCAGTTCCGCGACACCGAGGTCGATGAGCTGCAACCAACCTACCTGCGTATTCAGATCCAGCCGAACGAAGGCATGTGGTTCGACCTGCTGGCCAAGCGGCCGGGCCAGGCGCTGAAGATGGACAACATCGAGCTGGGGTTTGCCTATAAAGATTTCTTCGAGATGCAGCCGTCTACCGGTTACGAAACCTTGATCTACGATTGCCTCACCGGCGATCAGACCTTGTTCCAGCGTGCCGACAATATCGAGAATGGCTGGCGAGCGGTGCAGCCATTCCTTGATGCCTGGCAACAGGACGCCAGTGTGCAGAGCTATGCCGCCGGGGAGAACGGCCCACAGGCCGGTGACGAATTGCTGACCCGCGACGGACGCGTCTGGCATCGCCTCGGATAACACGTATCCCCCTGTTGGAGCGAGCCATTGTGGCGAGGGGGCTTGCCCCCGTTGGGCCACGAAGTGGCCCCAAAATCACACCGAACGCGAAGGTTATGCGCCTGCTGCGCAGGCGAGCGGGGGCAAGCCCCCTCGCCACAAAGTTGGACGCATGAGGGGCGGGGATTACAACCAGTAACTCACCGCATACCAGCCCAACGTACCCATCACCACGGTGTACGGCAGGGCCATCCACACCATCCGCCCGTACGACAGACGCACCAGCGGTGCAATCGCCGAAGTCAGCAAAAACAGAAACGCCGCCTGGCCATTGGGTGTCGCCACGCTCGGCAGGTTGGTACCGGTGTTGATGGCGATGGCCAATGTCTCGAAATGCTCGCGGGTCATCTCGCCCGCCAGGAACGCGCGTTTCACTTCAGTGA
The DNA here is from genome assembly GCF_900187615.1 of Pseudomonas sp. Irchel s3f7. Classification (GTDB taxonomy): domain Bacteria; phylum Pseudomonadota; class Gammaproteobacteria; order Pseudomonadales; family Pseudomonadaceae; genus Aquipseudomonas. The sequence goes on from NZ_FYDO01000001.1 coordinate 133,889, forward strand.
TGTAGATGGTCGCCACGAACACATTATCGCTGATGGCCGACAGCAAACCGTTGGCAATAAACAGCATGCCCGGTTGCTGATCTGCCGGCAGTGCCAGTACCCACTGGATCAATGGCGTGAACAACTGCTGATCGTGGATCACCGCTACCACGGCAAAGAACACCACCAACAAGGCGGTGAACGGCATGGCGTCCTTGAACGCGGTGCCCAGGCGGTGCTCGTCGGTGATGCCGGTGAACGCGGTAATCAGCACAATCACCATCAAACCGATCAGGCCCACTTCCGCGAGGTGAAACGCCAGGCAGACAATCAGCAGCAGCGCCGCCAGACCTTGCACAATCAACGCTGCGCGCTGGCGAGTGGTGCGTTCGGCGTTGTCTTCGGCCGCATAGCTGCCCAGCACGCTGCGCACGTTGTCCGGCAGCAATGTGCCATAGCCGAACCAGCGAAGCTTCTCCAGCAGGACGCACGTCACCAGGCCTGCCACCAACACCGGCAGGGAAACCGGTGCGACCTTGGAAAAGAACTCCCCGAAGTGCCAGCCCATTTCATGGCCGATCAACAGGTTCTGGGGTTCGCCCACCAAAGTACACACGCCGCCCAGCGCGGTGCCCACGGCGCCATGCATCAGCAGGCTGCGCAGGAAAGCCCGGAACTGTTCGAGGTCACCATGATGCAGCGTGGGGAGTTGCTGATCGTCACTGTATTCGCTGTCCTGGCGTGGGTCGTTGCCGGAGGCGACCCGGTGATAGACCGAGTAAAACCCCACGCCTGCGCTGATGATCACGGCCGTCACGGTCAAGGCATCGAGAAACGCCGACAGGAATGCCGACAAGAAGCAGAACATCAGCGCCAGCAACGTCTTGGAGCGAACCCCGAGCAGCAGGCGCGAAAACAGATACAGCAGCAGGTCTTTCATGAAATAAATGCCGGCCACCATGAACATCAGCAGCAGGATCACCGGAAAGTTGTGCAGCAGTTCGTCATACAGGGCCTGGGGCGTTGTCATCTTCAGCAGCAAGGCTTCAATCAGCAACAGTCCGCCGGGCATCAACGGATAGCACTTGAGCGCCATGGCCAGGGTGAAAATGAACTCCAGTACCAGCAGCCATCCGGCCGCGACCGGGCCGACGGTCCACAGGACCAGGGCGTTGAGGATCAGGAAGCCGACAATGCAGGCCTTGTACCAGCGGGGTGAGTTCCCGAGAAAGTTGTGCGCGAACGCCTGGGCCATCGAACCGGACATCGGTTGCTCCTTGTTTAAGAAGCGCGCAAGTTGCCGCAAGCGAGACAGAAGATCAAGCGCAGGCGCAGTGGCTGTGTTTATCCCAGGAAGCGTGTGACGACGGCTTTATAGTTGCCATCGAGAGAATAGCCGGCCACCACGATGTTTCCATCGGCTTGCGCCGCGATCGCCGTGGCTGTGTCCAGGCTACGACCGAGGCGGGTGCGTGTCCAACCGTTGCCATCGCCAAAGTCTGCATCGAGCAAGCCGTCGGGCAGGTATCGAGCGAGGAGGAAATCGGCCTCTATGCCGCCAATCGTTGCGCCCGCGGTCAACACGGAGCCATCCGGTTGGGCCTGGGCGCATGTCCATTGGCAGCCGCTATGGCCGATTTCCAGGCGTTGGGGTTGGCCAGCGTTGCAATGGTTGTCAGGGCGACCGCTGCTGTGAACTTTAAACGTGAGGCAGTGCATCGGCTCGCGACTGCTGCCAAAGCAAAGGATGTCGCCGTTATCCTGCTGTACCACCTGACTGACTTGCGCGCTGTAGTCTTGCGCCTTGAAAGCCATAAAGCCATCCAGGGAAAAGCTTTCATCCAGACGACCGTCTGCGTGATAACGGGCCAGCAGGCCTTCGTGGGGAAAGTTGATTGAACCGCCGACCAGGATTCGTCCGTCGCGTTGCACCCGTAAACTGCTGAGCCAGGTATTCATCAGCAAGTGCCGGACAATGACGAAACCATGTCCATTGAATGAACTGTCCAGCGAGCCTTCGATGTCGAGTCGTATCAGCAGGCCGACGTGATCGGCCATTTCGAAGTGATGATTGGCCAACAGCAGGATTCGACCGTCTTCTTGCACGGCGACGTCACAAGTTTCTGCGCCAGGCACACCGGGAGGCAGCCAGGTATCGCGCATGCCCAGGGAAAGACCGCCCGGCAAACGCACAACGCGGCGCCCGTTATCACCGAATGGCTGTACCAGGCGCCCCTGTTGATCAATCAATGCCAGGGCCGGAAGCGTGCGATGGGCGTTTTCGTAGTGCAGGCCGGCCAGCAGGATGTTTCCGTCACGCAGTACATGAACCTTGGCGCCCATGGCTTCGTAGCCCGCCTCGAATTGCCCGATGACACTGCCTTGTATGCCGAACGAAAGGTCCGCCGAGCCATCCTTGAGCAACCGGGCAAGTCCGAAATGGCTGCCGTCCGACATTCCGACCTTCGCTGCTACCAGCAAACGGCCTTGCGCATCAATCGCGACCCCATGGGCCATGCTGCAAAGGCTACCGGCGAAATACACTTGGGTTTTGCCGTTGCCGGCAAAGGCTGGATCGAGTTGTCCTGCGTTCTGGAGTGGGGTGGGCAGGGCAAGAGCGGACTGGATTGACATGCACGCATCTCCTTGCGAGTCGTCCTGGCTCCGAAAGTTTGGAGGGGTCGGACTTTGTACGGAAAACATTCAATCCCTGAATGACGGGATGCACAACTGTCGGCACTAACAGGCGGAGGGTCGTAATGTGCCACAACAATGACTTTGCGAACCAATGGCAAGCCTGCAAAGAATGCCGGTTTACGAAAGTTCAATCAGATAAGTACAAACAGCTAAAAAATCAGCCAGTTAGCGAAAGGGGGCGCGGATTACTCTAGAGTAATCCGCAAAAAGGTTAGTGCGGCATTGACCAGGACTGCAGCGTGTAACCTTCTTCGCTTAATTCGGCGCGGGCCTGTTCCAGCAAGTGCTCCAGTTGCGCAGGGTCGGTATAGGCGCTGCTCGGGATCTGCTTGCGGCCGATGCTGGTGCTGGTGCGGTCGATAACGGTCAGCGTGAGTTCACCGTTACCGTCCTGTGGCGCCCAGGCCACGCACTTGAAAGGTTTAAATGCGCGGTCGGCAATCAAAAGAGCTTCGTTGATACGGAGCGGGGCGTTCATAGGGTCTTCTCTCTGTATGCCCAATCAAGTGATGTGCCGTCGGTTGGGCTGACCGTTCGGCTGGTTACTTGTACTGATGCCCGCAACAGGGGGTTGGGTCACACACAATCAAAAGAAATTTCAACTTTCTTTCATAACTCAAGATTGTGCTTGAGATTGAAAGCTTAGCGAAAGAAAAGGCGCGTTAGGGAACTCGGTGATTCTGTGTTTCTTATAACTACTTAAGTAATAGTCTTATAGTCAAACGGTACAAGGCTCCGTCAAATTCTTGCTAATGTTACAGCCAGGTCCGCCAAATGACTGTTTTTTATTAAATTTTCATAAATTTGGCGCCAAGGAACAGTCATGAATGACGTGCCAGCTTTACGACGTTTGTTGGTAGTGGACCCCTGCGACGACTGTCATCGCCTGTTACCGGGATTACGGTCAGTGGGGTGGGATGTTGACAGCTGTACGCTGGAAAACGCCGTCGACCGAACTTGCGACGTTGGATTGCTGCGTTTGCAACCCTTACACCTCGACCGGCCAGATGCCGTCAAAGAATTGATCAGTCGCAGTGGCACTGAGTGGATCGCCGTACTGAACCAGGAAGTCTTGCGACTGCAAAATGTCGGCGATTTTGTGTGCGAGTGGTTTTTCGATTTTCATACCTTGCCATTTGACGTCTCCCGGGTTCAGGTCACTTTGGGCCGGGCCTTTGGCATGGCGCGGCTGCGAGGGCAGGGTACGGTTCATATTGATCAGCCCGAGCACGAGCTGCTGGGTGACAGCAAACCGATCCGTGAACTGCGCAAGCTGCTGAGCAAACTGGCGCCCACCGAGTCTCCGGTGTTGATTCGGGGTGAAAGCGGCACCGGTAAAGAGCTCGTGGCGAGGACGTTGCACCGCCAGTCCCAGCGCCGCGACAAACCGTTTGTCGCGATCAACTGCGGTGCGATCCCCGAACACCTGATTCAGTCCGAACTGTTTGGCCATGAAAAAGGCGCTTTTACTGGCGCGCACCAGCGCAAGATCGGACGGATCGAAGCCGCACATGGCGGAACGCTGTTTCTTGATGAGATCGGTGACCTGCCGCTGGAGCTGCAAGCCAATCTGCTGCGCTTCCTCCAGGAAAAACACATCGAGCGGGTGGGCGGCAGTCAGCCGATTCCTGTGGATGTGCGAGTGCTGGCCGCGACCCATGTTGATCTGGAGGCCGCGATCGAGAAGAAACGCTTTCGTGAAGATCTTTATTATCGCTTGAACGTGTTGCAGGTCGTGACCGCGCCCCTGCGTGAACGCAATGGCGATCTGCTGATGCTGGCCAACCATTTTTCCCATTTTTACAGCCATGAAACCGGGCGCCGCCCGCGCAGCTTCAGTGAAGACGCGTTGCTTGCCATGAGCAAGCAGGACTGGCCAGGCAATGTTCGCGAGTTGGCCAACCGGGTGCGTCGCGGGTTGGTACTGGCTGAAGGCCGGCAGATCGAAGCGCGAGACCTGGGCTTGATCAGTCATCAGGCAGTCGCCACGCCGATTGCCACGCTGGAAGACTATAAACACCGGGCAGAGCGCCAGGCCTTGTGCGACGTACTTAACCGTCACAGCGATAATTTGAGCATCGCCGCCAGGGTACTCGGGATATCCAGACCTACCTTTTACCGGTTGTTGCACAAGCACCAGATACGTTGAGCCATCTTGCTGACATCAGCATAAAAAACCCGCCAAACAGGCGGGTTTTTTGTGGGTGCCGGATCAGAAGTAGTACGGGAATTTCAGGCTGAAGGAGAAGTCTGGCGAGTCGTCGGTCAGGCCGATGGCCAGGTTGGGAACGATCGTCAGGTTATCGGTGGCTGCCAGGGTCATGCCGATGTTGAAGTTGGCCGAGTTGTAATCGCTGTTGGAAATCGATTGCCATTCACCACCATCCGGCTTGATCTTGCTCTTGCGGGCGAACTGATCGGTGAACGAGAACGACATACTCATCTTCTCGTTCAAGGCGAATGCAATACCGGCGCCCACCTGCCAGGAATCACCCAGTTTCACGTCGCCAGGCACCTTGGAGTTGACCTGAGGGCTGATGTCGCTGAACGAGTCTTCCATGTTGTAGGTGTAGGCCAGGCTGCCGAACAGCACCGCCGGGTCGAAGGTCTTGACCAGCGAGATACCCGGGGTGATAGCCCAGACACCATTGCCGGTAGGCAGGTCTTCGGGCACCGCAAGGTTATCGTTTGTCGGGTCACTGACCAGTTTGATGCCGTAAGGGTCGTCACCGGTCGGCGCCTTGATGCGCAGGGTAAAGACCGAGTCGGGCCAATTGGCCGATTCGTCCAGAAACTTGTAGGCAAGGCCAACGTTTACATCGCCGATGGTCGGGTCGCGGGTTACGGATGCGTCCGACGACACCGGGCCTGCGCCACCGGCACCGCCGGAGGAGTACGTTGATTCGCGATACACCACGGGGACGTTGATGTCGAACTGCCAACGTTGAGCCACGTTGTAGCGGGCGGTCAGGTCAAGCGTCCAGTTGTCGGCCTTGATGCGGTCAAGGTTGATGTTGCCGAGAAAAATCGAGTCCAGTGCCAGGAAGCCGTTGAGTGTCAGCGCCCGGGTATCGTAATGCGTGTAGGTCAGACCCGTTTCGACGCTGAACTTGCCGCCACCGAAGAAGCCGCTGGCTTCGTCATACAGGTTGGAAACACTTTGCGCAGGCTGCGAATCATCCTTGAGCGATTGGCCGTATGAACTGCCTGTGGTTCCTGGCGCACCGGCGGCTACAGACTGACCTCCCTGGGTCGTTTCGGCAGGGGATTTGGTCAAGCGTTTGGGAACGGGTGTTGCCGGTGTTTCTTCGACTTGGCGAACGCGTTGCTCGAGTACCATCAACGCGTTCTGTTGTGCTTCGTAACGCTGTTTCAACTCCATGAGTTCTTGTTTTAGTGCTTCGACCTGGGGGTCCGATGCTGCGTATAACAATGTTGCCGGAGCCAGGCTACTCAAACAAACGATAGCCCTGAACGTAAAAGACCGGTGCATGGGTAAGCCGTCCCTTCTGACTACATCTGGTGAGACTGAGCGTAGATCAGAATCCGAGAGTGCGAAGACCTTTAAGCTGATCCAGATTACCGTTCACCGAACCGGCTGACGGTACGTTGTCACGCAGCACGACATTAAGGGATGTGAGGTTGCGGACCTGGTTGCCCCCGCCGAGCAACGTGGTGTTCTGCATCAGCCCTCCCTGGGCCAGCCGCTGTACGGAACTGCCCTGGTTGTTGTTGGCCACGATGTTGAACTGCACGCCAGAACCGGTCGAGGACACGCTCAACGAACCTGCGCCATTGCCGCGGACCATCGTTGTGCCTGCGGCCAATACTTCGCCCTGCTGTTGCACGGCGGGTGCCTGGCTACCCTTGGTGACGTTGATATCGACGTCATTGTAGGCGGTGTTACGGTCGCCGGCGGCCCGCACCACTTGAGTGACGCCTTCGATGCTGTTGAGGCCGCTGCCGCCAGTGACGGTACCGGTGCCTGGCGAACCCGTTGAGCCATTACCTTTTTTGTCGATCACCGACACATAGAATTGTGGCGTGATGGTTGATTGTTGAATCTGCATCGTGGACGTTGCCCCGATCACTTCACCGTTGGCATTTTGCCAGGTGCTGGACATCGCGATGCCGAAGCTGATGATTCGACCCGGCATCACATAACGGCCTCGCAAGACCGACAGTTCCTGATCGTTCAGTTCAATGGGCTTGAGCGTCTCTGCCTGGATCGGCAGGCTGGCGGCCAGGCAGATGACGGCAAGCCAGATTGGAGTCTTCATTGAATGCTCCCGGAGCGTCGTGCTCCTTTTTATTAGAAGAAGTCACTTTGGATGAATCCGAAATCCATCAGTTCTGCGTCCTGCACCGGGCCGAAGGTATTGGCGCGGTTCCTGGCGGTCAGCGGCACGGGTGGGTCGAGCAACGCATTGGTCTTGTCGTAGCCCTGACCGATGACGGCAAAGATGATGCCGTTCCAGCCTTTGACAAACTCGTCGACTTTGTAACGTTTATGACCGAGCACCGGATCGCCGATGTATACCCAGCCGTCATGGACTCTCTGCATGACCACAAAATGTTTGTAGCCGCGGACATCCATGAGCACCACAACCGGAATTTTGATCTCGCTCAATGTTGTGTGCGCCACCCGGTAGCCCCGGGCCCGCATGCCAATACTTTCCACGTAGCGTTTCATGTCGAGCATCGAGAAGCCCTGCACGCGGACTAGATCCTGATCGGAGTGCGCGAGCATGCCTTCGATGATCTGTTCTTCATTCACGTCCAGCCAATAGGCCTGGCGCAGAATGGTCGCCAGCGCAGCAGCGCCGCAACTGAAGTCGGTTTTTTGTTGCACAAGGTCCGAAAATTTACGCTCACGTACGCTCTGGATCGGCTTGAACACCACCGCACCACCCGGCAGGACGGAAAGCGGCATCTGTGCAGCCTCGATCACACTGGCCACGCAAAGCAAAAATGCCAAGGCGATAATGCGCATGGTGGGTCCCTTCCCGTTGTGTTGAAAGGCCCCCAAAGAGGGGGCCTCCAGAGTCAACAACTAGAACGAGTTGTTGGAGATGGCCAGCGAGTTGCTTTGTTGGTTGCCCACACCAGCAGCTACGTTGACGCCCAGGTTGCCACTGCCGCCATTCACCGAACCACTCAGGGTTGCAGTGTTGGTCACAGGGTTGGCCCAGCCAGTTGGAGTCAGCACTTGGAGGGAGTAGGTATTACTCAAGTCAAATGAAGTGCTCTCAGTGTAGCTTTTCGCTTTTTCGTACTCAGACTCGGACGATTTGCTGCCTGATTTTTCGTACGACTTGCTGCCCGATTTTTCGAACGACGAGTCATAGGCTTTTGCCCAGGAGGACTCTTTCGATTTCTCGTGCGATGTTTCGACTTCTACGTCCACGTCTACATCAAGCGAAGCGTTCAGCGATGCACCGTTGGTTTTGGATTTGCTGTGTTCATGATGGCCATGAGACCAGCTAGAGCTCTTGGTTGCTTCCACCTCAGCTTCCAGGGAAGCTTCCAGGGAGGCTTTCAAAGAAGCACTCGAGGAGGCGGAGGATTCAGAGCTCTTCGAGCCGCTTGCCTCAAAGCCCTTGGAACCGCTCACGTCAAAGCTCGAGTCACTGGCGACCTCAAAGCTGGAAGACGCGCTTTTTGAACCGCTCAGATTGGAGGACTTATCGTAGTTGGAACTGCCACTGACCGATTTGGTAAATGACAGCGTATCAATGCGGTATGTCCGATCAGCGTTGTTGTTCACGATCAAGCCAGGACCGTTCTGGTCGGCAGAAGCAGTGGCGGTTGCGTTACCGAGTGGAGCATGGGTGTTGGCAATGGCCATGGTGTTTTTCTGCTGGTTAAGGTCACCGCCAGCAATGTTGATGCCCATGTTGCCGCTGCCGCCACTCCCCGAGGCGCTCATTACGGCAGAGTTAGTGCTGCCATAGTTGTTGACCTTGTTATTGTTGCTGTATTGCGTGACTTGAGCGGTAGCCGTGGCAGTGCCGAATACGAAGCTGTTATCCAGGCTGGATTCGGACGCTGCGTTCGCAATGGCGGCGGCGTTGTCCTGCTGGTTGCCAGCGCCTGCTGCTATGTTGACGCCAACGTTGCCGCTGGTGCCAGAGGCGGAGCTGCTCATCTTGGCGTCGTTGCGGGTTCCTTCGTTAAGGATGCGGTTGCCGGTACTGCGTTGTTTATCGTACGCATTTGCAGTCGCGCTGATAGAGATCACTGTAGGGTCAGGTGGGTTGTTGCCATTGCCGTGACCGTTACCGTGCCCGTTGCCATGCCCATTGCCATGGCCGTTACCGTGGCCATTGCCGTGGTTACTGTGGCCATTACCATGGCCGTTGTCGTCTTCGTTGTTGGTTTGCCCAGCGTGTACAGCAACAGCCATGACCGCAGCAATTGCGAAAACCAGAGGCTTGATTGCCATCGAAGGTTTCATGGTGATTCTCCGTACTTATTTTTTAGGTTAAGTGTTGTAACTACCTTTTTTTTGGGTCAATCCACGACCCGTACGCTTAGGGTGTTGGCCGTTCGGTTTCCCACCCCGGCGCTCTGATTCAACTGAATTACCCCGCGGCTACCTGTGAAAGCCTGGTCACTTGTGGTGACCTGGCGATAGCCTGGTGCAGAAGCAGTTGGATCGGAGTTGTTGAGCAGCGCCACGTTCTGTTGCATGAGGACGCTGTCATCGATACTTTGCGGCTGGCTGCCGATGCTGATTCGCAGTGCATTGGCTTGCTGGTTGCTGGCGCCCGCGCTCTGGTTCACGCCCAGTACGCCGTTGCCGTGACTGAAGGAATCGCCCTTGATACTGGATTGGGCATCGATCGCGGGGTCGACATGGCTGCGCAGGCGTTGGCGAATCTGGGTGGTCGCGCTGGCTCCATGGCCAATGGCGATGGCCCGGGCATTGGCCTGTTGCTGCTGATCGCCCGCTGCCTGGTTGACTGTGAGGTTGCCTTGGTAACGCATGCCCGAGTCATCAATGTTGGCGTTATTGATGACGGGAGGTTGGGCAAAGGACGAAGCGCTGCAAAACATGGCGAGAATCAGCAACGTACGATTCATCTCAACGGTCTCCCGTCAGGATTTTCAGAGCGCCCAGGCCTTGCTGGACGTTTGAATTGACCATGTTGGCAATGCCGCTGCCGGAATTTCCCGAACGTCCGGAGGGCATGTTGGCGAGCTGGGTCTGGTTGGTGATATTGCCGCCCAGATTGTTGGTGCCTTGGGTGACCAGTTGAGTGATGCCTGAACCGCTGGCAACGCTGGCAAAATCCCCGTCACTCAACTCGTTCGTTTGAGCAAGAATCTGTTTCGACGGGTTGGCATTGACGGTGGTGGGGCTTGGGTCGGGCACGAGCGGTGGAATCACCGCGTTACGCGTCTGGACGTCACGCTTGATTGTGATGATGCCATTGTCAGCCTGTACGGGCAGGCAGACCGTTAAGCTCATTGCGCATCCGATCAGCAAGAAGCTAAAGATGCTGCTATCGAGTTTCCCCACGGCGGCAATTCCTTCTGTAAGTGGAACGCTGGCCCTATTCAGCGTTGCAAGTGCAGAGAGCAGAAGGTGTGCCGCTTTTTGTTTTTCTTTTAAGAACAGTGGGTTGGCTTGGAGTGGTGAAGTGGTTAAAAAGATTTTGTAACGCCACTGAGACAGCGCTACGCAAAAAACGCCCGCCCATGTTGGCGGCATTGCTTGCTAAGGGGGGTGAGGGCAGGCTGTATCAGAGGATTTACACTATCTTGCAAGAGTGCTCGGGACGCTCTGTCTCGCGGCTTTCGACAGAGGTTGGTGTATCAGGAATGGACATTTTCTTCAGGGCGCTGTCAGGCCTTGAGCAAGCGTGCCACCGCCTCGAATGCCGCGTCCTTGCGCTGTTTCCAGTCACCTTGCAGTACCTGGCAAGGCTGGCAATGCAGTTCAAGCCATTGGTGACTGGCCTGGAAAAATGCCTGACGTTCTGCCAGTTGCGGTTGGCAACGTTGCCCGTCGTCATGCCACGCGACGGTTTCAGGGCTCAACAGCAAATGCAGATCGTAGTGCCGTGCCAGCAGTGCTTGCTCGATCCACGGCGGGCAATCGCCGAACAATGTGCGACTCCAGAGAATATTACTCAGGAGATGCGTATCGAGAATCAGCAGCGGTGGCTGCTTGGCGCGTGCTTGATCTTCCCAAGTCAGCTGGCCTTGTGCTATCGGCGAGATGTCTTCATAGCACGTTAGTCGGGATTCACGTTCGATGAAGTGCCGAACGTACTCGCCGACCAATATGCCGCCGAAATTGGCGTGAATCTCACTCGAAAGCCAGCTTTTACCGCTGGATTCCGGGCCTGCCAGCACCAAAACCTTCATGGGCACAGCAGCGGGTCGCTGCGCCATGTGCGCCAGCCTTGAATGGCCAGCAGGGTGAACAGGCCATACAGGGCCGCCGTCAGGTACATCCCCTTGTACAAGAACAGGCCGACAAAAATAACGTCCAGGACAATCCAGAGCGGCCAGCACTGCACGCGTTTTTGCGCCATCCACCATTGCGCCACCAGGCTGAACGCCGTGAGGGCCGCATCGAGCCAGGGCTGGGCGGCGTCGGTCCAGTGCGCCATGGCGGCGCCCAGCAACAAACTGCCGATCGTGCCGAGAGCGAGGCCCGACGCCACGGCTTGCCCGCCCAGCCGGCTGACCTCGCGACCTTGATGCGACTGGCCTGCGCGCGTCCACTGCCACCAGCCGTAAAGCTGCAAAGCGGCGTAGACAACTTGCAGCAGCATGTCGGAATACAGCTTCACCTCAAAAAAAATCCAGCTGTAGATCAGCACCATGACCAGGCCAATCGGCCAGCACCAAGGGTTCTGTTTGACCGTCAACCAGACGGCAATGACGCCGAGGGTGGCGGCAAACAGTTCAAGCCCTGACATGAAGGTTCCTTGGGGAAATCGAAGAGGGGGCGGATTGTAACCGGATTGGCGTGGGGATGGCTGTGGTGCGAATAAGCCGTTCCATCCTGTAGGAGCGAGCTCGCTCGCGATGGTCTTGAGAGCGCCGCGTTTAAACAGCAAACACGCGTTATCGTTGACGACCATCGCGAGCAGGCTCGCTCCTACACAACAGCGAGGGGTTACACGCGGAACTGCTTGAGCAACCCGTTCAACTGTTCGCTCAACGCCTTGAGGCGAACGCTCGACGCACTCGACTGCTCGGCCGCCAATGCCGTGCTATGGGACAACCCGGCCGCCTGAGTCACGTTCTGGTTGATGTCCTCGACCACATGGGCCTGTTGCAGCGTCGCACTGGCGATGGATGCGTTCAGGCCATTGAGGTTGCGCAGCGCCTGGCCGATGGCATGCAGGCTTGCACCGGCCAGGCCAGCCTGTTCGATGGTCAACTGCGAGGCCCGGCTGCTGTCGCCGATCACCTTGACCGCGGCTTCAGAGTGGCTTTGCAAACGCTCGATCATCGACTGGATTTCTGCCGTGGATTTCTGCGTGCGCTGGGCCAGCAAGCGAACTTCGTCGGCCACCACGGCGAAACCGCGACCTTGCTCACCGGCCCGTGCGGCTTCAATCGCCGCGTTGAGGGCCAGCAGGTTGGTCTGCTCGGCGATTGAGCGGATGACTTCCAGCACACTGCCGATCTGGGTGCTTTCAGCCGCCAGGGTACGCATCACGTCCACCGCCTGGTCGATGGTGGAGGACAAGGTGTCGATCTGCTTCAGGCTGCCTTCGATATTGACCTGGCCTTGTTGCGCCTGCGCCTCGGCGTCGCGCATTTCGCTGGCGGCGTGCTCGGCATTTTTCGCCACGTCCTGCACCCCGTAGGTGACCTCGTTGATGGCCGTGGCAACCAGTTCCATTTGCTCGGATTGCTGCTGGCTGCGTTGTTGTGCCTGGGCGGCGTCGTTGCCCAACTCAGTGGAGGACTGGCCCAGCGCACCGGCGGATTCCTGAAGCTCGCCGATCACTCGGCGCAGCTTGGCGGTGAAGGCGTTGAAGTGCCGGGCCAGTTGCGTGACTTCGTCCTGGCCATGGGTGTCGAGGCTGCGGGTCAAGTCGCTTTCGCCACTGGCAATGTTGGCCATGGCGTTCACCGCTTCCTGCAATGGGTGGACGATGCTGCGGGCGATCAGGATCACCAGCAACGCCATGAACAGCGCAATGGCCAGACCAATCGACGTGGCTTTCCACACCTGGCCGTAGAATTCGGCCTGCATGTCATCGATGTAAACGCCCGAGCCGATGACCCAGCCCCAAGGCTCGAACAGTTTCACGTAGGAGGTTTTTTCCACCGGGGCATCGGCGCCCGGTTTCGGCCAACGATAGTTGACGATACCGGCGCCACTGGATTTGACCACCGCGACCATTTCGTTGAACACGGCAAACCCATCCGGGTCGCGGATCGCCGAGAGATTCTGCCCATCGAGTTTCGGGTTGGCCGGATGCATGATCATCACGGGCGTCAGGTCGTTGATCCAGAAATAATCGTTTTGGTCGTAACGCAGGCCGCGGACCGCCGTCAGGGCTTGTTTCTGCGCCGCGTCACGACTGAGCGTGCCGGCGGTTTCGAGGCTGTGGTAATAGCTGAGGACACCGCTGGCGGTCTGCACCACGTGTTGGGTTTTCTCTGCCTTGGCGTGATACAGGTCATTGTGGATCTGCTTGAGCATCAACAGGCCCAAGGTCAACAGCATCATTACGGCCACGATCAGGATGAGCCACAAGCGGCGGCTGATCGACATATTGCGCAAGCTGTTCATACCCCATTCACTCCATTTTCTTGTTCTTGTAGTAAACCCGCGCCAGCATCCAATCACACCTTGCCCCATGGACCTATGCGACCTGTGTCGAATAACGCCGCAGCGTTTATCGGGCTTGTCTGATAGGATTTCGGCCCCGCAGGGGAAAACCTGAATCGCACTGGAACTTTACGGTTTTGCGGGAATAGAGACGCGTGGGATTTCAGCCACGCCGATCGCAATCAACGCTTTGAAAAAATACTGACGGGGCATGCCGGCGCGCATTGCCTTTTGGGGGATTGATGGATCTTTGGACTGCCTTTTCGGCGTTGATACTTGGGGTTGTAGAAGGGCTGACCGAGTTTTTGCCCATTTCCAGTACGGGCCACCAGATCATCGTGGCCGACTTGCTCGATTTCGGTGGCGAGCGTGCGATGGCCTTCAACATCATCATCCAGCTGGGTGCGATCCTGGCGGTGGTCTGGGAGTTTCGGCGCAAGATTTTCGACGTGGTCATCGGCTTGCCGACCCAGCCAAGCGCTCGGCGTTTCACCGCGAACCTGCTGATTGCCTTCCTGCCGGCCGTGGTCCTGGGGGTGATATTCGCCGACCTGATCCACGAGTACCTGTTCAACCCGATCACCGTGGCCAGTGCATTGGTCGTGGGCGGGATCATCATGTTGTGGGCCGAGCGCCGTCAGCATGAAGTACACGCCGAAACGGTCGACGACATTACCTGGAAGGACGCCCTGAAAGTCGGCTTCGCCCAGTGCCTGGCGATGATTCCGGGGACTTCGCGTTCGGGCTCGACCATCATTGGCGGCCTGTTGTTCGGTTTGTCGCGCAAGACCGCCACCGAGTTTTCGTTCTTCCTGGCGATGCCGACCATGGTCGGTGCCGCGGTGTACTCGGGTTACAAGTACCGCGGCCTGTTCGTTCCGTCTGACTTTCCAGTGTTTGCGATTGGCTTCGTCACGGCGTTCATCTTCGCGATGATCGCCGTGCGTGGCTTGCTCAAGTTCATTGCCAGTCACAGTTATGCGGCGTTCGCCTGGTATCGCATCGCGTTCGGCCTGTTGATCCTGGCCACCTGGCAGTTCGGCTGGGTCGACTGGACCGCCGCCAAGCCATGAATGACTCCCGCACGCGCAACAATCCCGGGCGTCAGCCTGGTGGGCAGATTCGCAATCCGCGATTGAAATGGCTGGTGTTCGCGATCGTGTGCGCGTTGCCGCTGTGGGGGTCGGTGTCGTTATGGCTGCGTGGGGTTTCTCTGATTCCGCTCGCAGCCTATGGCTTTTTCAGCGTCCTGGCGTTCGCGCTGTACTGGCGTGACAAGCGCAAAGCCCTCGCGAATCAATGGCGCACACCGGAGAACGTTCTGCATGCGCTGGAGTTCGCCGGGGGCTGGCCCGGCGCCTTGCTGGCCCAGCAGGTGTTTCGTCACAAAACGCGCAAGGTCTCGTTTCAACTGGTGTTCTGGATCATTGTGGTGCTGCACCAGGTGTTCTGGATCGACCTGTTGTTCCTTGGTGCACACCTGTTCGCCTTGTCCTGATCGGCAAGGCGCTACAGCAATAGCCCGACTTGCGTACGCTTGGGCAGTTTGCTCACCACCAATTGGTGGGAACGTTGCAGCAAGCCTTGAAGCTCTTCGCGGCCCAGCGGGTAGGGCGGTTCCATGATGATCCATTGGGCGCGCGCCAGATAAGGCGCCGGATGGATTCCCGGGCGGTCGCAATGGCCGAGAAACAGGTCCTTGTCGACCTTGAACGCCAGGGACGATCCCCTTAGGCCCTGCAAGGCGAACATCTTGTTGCCGGCAATCGAAAACACCCGCACGCCACCCCATTTGTAATCCTCCCGCGCCCCGGGCAGGGCCAGGCAGAATGCCGCGACATCCGCTTCGCTCATGCGTCCAGCCTTCATAACAATCGCTCTCCACAGGCATTGAAGGATTCGACCAAATGATCGATCCAGGCGCGTACGGCGGGCATCACGCCGCGTCGATGAGGGTAGACCGCTTGCAACCACCCGCCAGGTAACGACCATTCGGGCAACAATTGCACCAGTGAACCGCTGGCCAGCTCCTGTTCGCAATACATCATCGGCAACATCGTAAAGCCGAGGCCGGAGAGGGTGCTGGCCTTGCGCACGATAAAGTCATCGATACCCAGGCGTGCTTCCATTGCGAGTTCGAAGCTTTTGCCTTTTTGGTCCAGTAAACGAATGTGCACCATGCGATCGGCTTCAAGCGCACCGAGTACCGGGATGCTTTTCAGGTCTTCGGGGTGGTTGATCTCGCGGCCTTGCAGGAACTCGGGACTGGCGACCATCAGCGTCTGCGCCTGACGCAGACGGCGGGTGACCAGCAACGGGTCTTCGTCGCCCAGTTCCCGCACGCGCAAGGCGACGTCGATGCCTTCGTTCACAAGATCGACCCGTCGGTTGAGCAACATGACCTCCAGTTGGACTTGCGGAAACCGTTCCAGAAAGTCGCTGATCACCCCCGGCAATATTTCATGGGCCAGTCCGACGGGGCAGGACACCCGCAATCGTCCACGGGGTTCGCTGGACATACTCGCCACGGCCTCGTCGGCCATTTCCGCTTCCAGCAGCATGGCCTGACAGTGCCGGAGGTAGCGCTCGCCTACGGCCGTCAGCTTCAACTGGCGGGTGGTACGTTGCAGCAAGCGTGCGCCCAGGCGTTCTTCAAGTTCGGCAATACGGCGCGACAGTCGCGACTTGGGGATCCCCAGCAAACGTCCGGCCGCCGCGAAGCCACCGGCTTCCACGACCTTGGCGAAGTAATAGAGGTCGTTTAGGTCTTGCATGAGGGTTACCTGATTGTTCTATACATGGGACGAACTATCGCATTGTTGCCATCTAATCAGCTATTGGTTTGTTCTGTAGGATTGTCTCCATCAGATCGCCTTGTAGCGATCCTCACTTGGAGATCCCACATGAAATTGCTGCATATCGATTCGAGCATCCTTGGTGACAATTCGGCTTCCCGTCAGTTGAGCAGCGAAGTCGTCAAAGCCTGGCAGGGTGCCGAGCCAAGCGCCGTGGTGACTTACCGTGACCTCGCCGCTGACGCCATCAGCCACTTCTCTGCCACGACCCTGGTCGCTGCCGGCACCACCGCTGAACTGCGCAACGCCGCTCAACAGCACGAAGCCGACCTGAGCGCCCAGACCCTGGCCGAATTCCTCGCCGCCGACGCCGTGGTGATTGCAGCGCCGATGTACAACTTCACCATCCCGACGCAATTGAAGGCCTGGATCGACCGCATTGCCGTTGCCGGCCAGACGTTCCGTTACACCGAAGCCGGCCCTGAAGGCCTGTGCGGTGGCAAGAAAGTCGTGATTGTTTCGACCTCCGGTGGCATTCACGCCGGTCAGGCGACCGGTGTTGCCCACGAAGACTATTTGAAAGTGCTGTTCGGCTTCATCGGCATCACCGACATCGAAATCGTTCGCGCCGAAGGCCTGTCTTACGGTGACGACGTTCGCAGCAAGGCGATGAGCGCTGCCCATACGCACATCAGCGAGCAATTGTTCGCAGCGGCGTAAGGCTTCAGTAAAGAAGCAGAGCCGTTCAGGCAAAGCCAAAAAAACTCTGTATTCTGGATGCGCAAGCACCAGATGCGGAGTTTTTTGTTTCTGGGCGTTGCGGATTTTGGCCTGAGTTATGCACTCAAGGGTCAGCGTCTCCGTTCGGGTAACAAGGTGGGGCATCCCATGGTGCGTCTTTGTGCAACATTGCTGATCTGCTTGTTCGGCAGCCTGATAACGGTGCACGCCGCGCCTGCGCCGCATCTGCACTGGAGCGTCGGCTACCATGAAATGAGCTTTCTCGATCCCCTGGACCTGCAGCCGATGCGCGCCATCGCGTTCTATCCTTCCAGCGACCGGGAGCACACCAGCCAACTCGAGGGTTACACGGTCGAAGCCGGGGAGGACACCAAAGTCGCCATCGGCCGCTTTCCGATGCTGATGCTTTCCCACGGCAACACCGGTACGCCGCTGGCCTTGCACGATCTGGCGACATCACTGGCGCGCAAAGGGTTTGTGGTGGTGGCGGTGATCCATCCCGGTGACAACTCCAAAGACCACAGCCGACTCGGTACCTTGAGTAACCTTTACGGCCGGCCGATCCAGATTTCCGAAGCCATCACCGCGACCTTGGGCGACCGCATGCTCGCGCCTTTCGTCCATGCCGATCAGGTGGGCGTCATTGGTTATTCGGCGGGTGGCGAGACGGCGTTGATTCTTTCCGGTGCGACCCCGGATCTGGATCGCCTGCGGCGTTATTGCAAAGAACGCCCGGATGATCGCGATGCCTGCAATACCCAAGGCGAGTTGATTGTCGATCGCGATGACTTGCAACCCGTCGCAGATCCACGGGTCCACGCCCTGATGTTGATGGCACCCTTGAGCCTGAAGTTTGGCCGCCACACCCTGGCCGACGTGCACGTGCCGGTGCTGCTTTACAGTGGCGATGGCGACAAATTGGTGGCGGTGGATAAGAATGCCGCCGCGCTAGCGCGCAAACTGCCTGTAGCGCCAGACTTCAAATTATTGGCCGGGGCAGGGCACTTCGTGTTCATGGCGCCGTGCAATGATGAGCAAATCGTGATCATGCCTGCGCTGTGCACCGATGCCGATGGCGTCGACCGCGAAGACATTCACCGCAACCTGATCTCCGAGGCCGGACGATTTTTCTCGCGCACGCTGGGTAAAGCGACTCGGGCCGGGATGCAGACTGCGGACCAGTAATTCACACATGCCCCTTGTAGGAGCGAGCTTGCTCGCGATGGGACCATCACATCCAACATTGGTGTCGACAGATACTCCGCCATCGCGAGCAAGCTCGCTCCTACAGAGGTCAGTACCAAGTCTTACGTCATCGAACGCCGTTTGAGCAGCAGCGTCAGGCCTAATCCCGTCACCGACAACAACGCCGCGCTGAAGAAAATCCACGAATACCCGAAGTTCAGCGCCACCGCGCCCATCAGCGGGCCGGCAATCGCCAATGCCAGATCAAAAAACACCGCATAAGCACTCAACCCCGCGCCGCGACTGGAATTCGGTACCTGCTTGATGGCTTCGACACCCAGCGCCGGGTACACCAGCGACAGGCCGAAACCGGTCAGGCCGGCACCCAGCAATGCGTACCCGGTCGAAGGGGCTAGCCATAGCAGCGCCAGGCCAACAGTCTCGATACACATGCAGGCAATGGCCGATGAGAATCCGCCAAAGCGGCTGATGCTGGAAATGAACAGCAGCCGCGCCAGGATGAAACACACCCCGAATACCGTCAGGCAGTAAGCCGCACCGCTCCAGCCACGACTGACGTAATACAAAGTGATAAAGGTCGTCAGGGTGCCGTAGCCGATGGACGCTAGGCTCAGGCTCGCGCCAAACGGTGCAATGCGCCCGAACACGGCCCAGAACGGCAGGCGCTCACCGCGAATCACCGGCACTGATGGTTTGTTGCGGATCAGCAGCAGTGCGGCCAGCGCCAGCAGCGACAGTGCGATCCCTAGGCTGGAAAACCCGAGTTGCCCGACCATCACCACACCCAACGGCGCACCGATGGCAATCGCGCCATAGGAGGCAATGCCGTTCCAGGAAATCGACCGCGCCGTGTGTTCCGCGCCGACCTGGCCCATGCACCAACTGATGGTGCCGACGCCGATCAAACCTTGGGCGATCCCGAGCAGCAGGCGCCCGGCGATGAGGATCAACAGGCTGAGCAGGGGAAAGCCCTGCAGCAAGGTCGAGAGCAACGTCAGCGCGCCACTCAACACAATCCCGGACAAACCATAAATGATGGCGCGCTTGGTGCCGACGTTGTCCGACATACGCCCGGCCATGGGGCGGCTCAGCAGGGTGGCGAGGTATTGGGAGCCGATGGTCAACCCCGCGACGATGGCGCTGAACCCGAGCTGGTCATGGACATAACCCGGCAACACCGCAATCGGCAGTCCGATGCAAAGGAAGGCAATAAAGGTATAGAAGACGATAGAGACGATCTGCAGGGTGATCGCCAGGGAGCTTTGCGGAGGCGCTTGCTGCACAGACATGTGAACTCTTTCGCGGGCGGCGTTGGGAGAGTTGCATCTTGGCTTGGCGCTGAATTAAAAGAAAGCAGGCTAACGATCAAAAGATCGCAGCCTCTTAATGCAAAAAGCCCCGTCACCAAGACAGGGCTTTTCACTTGAAGCTTGCAGCTAAACGCTTGTAGCTGCTTTAGAACACCACACCCTGGCTACGCAGGTAGTCATCGTAGGTGCCGCTGAAGTCGGTCACGCCATTCGGGCTCAGCTCGATGATGCGGGTGGCCAGGGACGATACGAACTCACGGTCGTGGCTGACGAAGATCAGCGTGCCCGGGTAGTTTTCCAGCGCCAGGTTCAGTGCTTCGATGGATTCCATGTCCAAGTGGTTGGTCGGTTCGTCCATCACCAGTACGTTCGGCTTTTGCAGGATCAGCTTGCCGAACAGCATGCGACCTTGCTCACCACCAGAGATGACTTTGACCGACTTGAGGATCTCGTCGTTGGAGAACAGCATGCGGCCCAAAGTGCCACGGATGATCTGCTCGCCCTGGGTCCACTGGCCCATCCAGTCGAACAGGCTGACATCGTCTTCGAAGTCATGGGCGTGGTCCTGGGCGTAGTAGCCCAGTTCCGCGCTTTCGGTCCACTTCACGGAACCGGCGTCCGGGGTCAGCTCGCCCATCAGGGTGCGCAGCAGGGTGGTCTTGCCGATACCGTTCGGGCCGATGATCGCCAGGCGCTCGCCGGCTTCGACGGTGAAGCTGAAGTTCTTGAACAGGGTCTTGCCGTCGAAGCCCTTGGACATCTGCTCGATGGTCACGGCCTGGCGGTGCAGCTTCTTGGTCTGTTCGAAACGGATGAACGGGCTCACGCGGCTCGATGGCTTGACCTCGGCCAGCTGGATCTTGTCGATCTGCTTGGCGCGGGAGGTGGCCTGCTTGGCTTTCGAGGCGTTGGCCGAGAAGCGGCTGACGAACGTCTGCAGTTCGGAAATCTGGGCTTTCTTCTTGGCGTTGTCCGACAGCAACTGCTCGCGGGACTGGGTGGCCGCGGTCATGTACTCGTCATAGTTGCCCGGGAACAGGCGCAACTCACCGTAGTCCAGGTCAGCCATGTGGGTGCACACACTGTTCAGGAAGTGACGGTCGTGGGAAATGATGATCATGGTGCTGTTACGCGCCTTGAGAATCGTTTCCAACCAGCGAATGGTGTTGATGTCCAGGTGGTTGGTCGGTTCGTCGAGCAACAGCACTTCCGGATCGGAGAACAGTGCCTGAGCCAGCAACACACGCAACTTCCAGCCTGGAGCGACTTCGGACATCGGGCCGAAATGCTGTTCCAGGGGGATACCCAGGCCCAGCAGCAGTTCGCCGGCGCGGGATTCGGCGGTGTAGCCGTCCATCTCGGCGAATTCGGTTTCCAGCTCGGCCACGGCCATGCCGTCTTCTTCGCTCATTTCCGGCAACGAGTAGATGCGGTCGCGCTCGGCCTTGACCTTCCACAACTCTTCGTGACCCATGATCACGGTGTCGATCACGGTAAATTCTTCGTAGGCGAACTGGTCCTGGCGCAATTTACCCAGGCGCACGTTCGGCTCGAGCATGACCTGACCACCGGAAGGCTCGAGGTCATCACCCAGAATCTTCATGAAGGTCGACTTGCCGCAACCGTTGGCACCGATCAAGCCATAACGGTTGCCACCGTTGAATTTGACCGAAACGTTTTCGAAGAGCGGCTTGGCGCCGAACTGCATCGTGATGTTAGCTGTGGAGATCAATTACTTTACCTATCAATGGGTTGCGAGCCGCGCATTTGGCGTTTTGGCCATTCCTGGGGCATTTTGTAGCTGTTCCATCTCGCCCCAGTCGCCGCTAGCGTTCAACCAGCGCGCATAAGTCGAGAGCAGCATCTGGACGCTGTGTCCGAGCTGTTGGGCAATAAAGGCGGGATTCATGCCAGACATTGTGCATATTGTCGCATAAGTATGACGGCAGTTGTACGGCGGCCGATAACGGATCATCAGCTTCTTTAACACGCAGCCCCATTGCTTGTGCCGGTTTGACGTCTCTATTCAGACATTCGGCGAGTGTTCGAGGGCTTTCATTTTAAGACGCTGGAAGGTCTGTTTTGATTGTGCGAGCCAAGGATCTTGGAAGCGGAGCAATACGGCGGCACCGGCGAGGTGTCGGTCCTTTGTCGTAGGTTGCTGTGAATCGCTGATTAATGGCCGTTGCGCACGTCTTCGATAAACTGCAGCGCGTCAGCCCTGCGCTCAGTAGAACAGCCAGCGCGCTTCACCAGTGATTTAGAGTATTCATAGTCATCATCAACCAAGGTGCGCAGTACACTCACGCACAGCAGGATCTCATCATCGTAGTTGTCCTGGAGCGTTCGATACTGCGCCTCCAGTTCGGCAATATACGCCTGCAACTGCTGGTAGATTTGTTCGTTCTGGCTCATGGCGGGGGCTTTCGTCAAGTCAGCTTGAGTATTTCACTTAGCCTAGTCCAGTGGCCCGCGCCGTGGAGCTTTTTTTTATTGGTTCCGGGTGCGGCACCGAAGCGCGCGATTGGCAGTGTCCACGCTATACATTTCTTTCAGTTCATACGCTTCGTGCAACTGCATGAACTCTCCTTGTGATTGCGCCGCAACGCCCCTCAACCTGGCGTTAAGCGCCGTTAGGATCGAAAACCGCCTTAAGTGAGCGACCGCTCCTGGCCGTTTTTTGCCCGTGGTGAGCGGCAGAAAACGGCCATTACGTTGATTGCAGGTTCAGCGCAGGTGCACGTAGGTGCCCGGCGCAGCCTCCGCAGGGGCATATTTCCTGTTGCCCAGTTTAGCGGGAGCTTTTTTGCGATCGCCTGAGCGAGCCTGCAGCCAGGCCAACCAGTGAGGCCACCACGAGCCTGCCTGTTTACTGGCAGCTTCCATCCAGTCCTGAGCGTCTGCGGGCAGGTCGCTGCCCGTCATGAAGCGCGCCTTTGGGTTGCCCGGCGGGTTGAGGATGCTCTGGATATGCCCGCTGTTAGACACCACGAACTCGCCCTGACCACCAAACAGATGCATGGAACGGTAGCAGGCGTCCCACGGGGTGATGTGGTCGGTCAGGCCTGCTATGCAGTAGTAGTCACTGGTGACCTGACTCAGGTCTATCGGTGTGCCGCAGACCTCCAGGGCGCCGGCACGGGCGAACGGATTGGTCTGGTACATATCAATGAATTCGCCGTGCAGATTGGCAGGCAGGTTGGTGGTGTCGTTGTTCCAATAGAGGACATCGAATGCCGGTGGCTCGTTGCCGAGCAAGTAGTTGTTGATCCAGTAATTCCAGATCAAGTCATTAGGGCGCATCCAGGCGAAGACCTTGGCCAGTTCGCGGCCCTCCAGCACGCCCGCCTGATAGGAACGGCGCTTGGCGGCTTCCAGGGTTTTCTCGTCGGCGAACAGCCCGACCTGGGTGTCGGGGCGAATGTCCAACATGCTGACGGCCAGGGTAAAGGCATTGATCTTTTTTTCGTCCAGGGCGGCATAGTGACCCAACAGCGAGGACATGGTGCAGCCTCCGGAACACGCGCCGAAGGTGTTCAGGTCGGCGCTGCCGGTAATCGCAAGCACTGCGTCGATCGCTTCCTTCAGGGCTTCTACATAGCTGGAGAACCCCCACTCGCGTTGTGCCTTGCCCGGATTGCGCCAACTGATAGCGAACGTCTGGATACCGCTGTCGAGGAGAAAACGGATCAGGCTTTTCTCCGGCGTCAGATCGAACAAGTAAAACTTGTTGATCTGTGGCGGCACCACCAGCAATGGACGCGCCTGCACTTGCTCGGTACGAGGTTTGTACTGGATCAACTCCAGCACTTCATTGCGAAACACCACCGCACCGTCGGTGATGCCCAGATTGTGGCCCACTTCGAACGCCGTCTTGTCGACCTGGCTGGGCATGCCGCCGTTTTCGATGAGGTCACGGGTCAGCTGCGAGAAACCATCCAGAATGCTCTTGCCGCCGGTTTCAAAGAAACGCTTGAGCGCTGCCGGGTTGGCCAGGGTGTTGGTCGGCGCCATCGCCTGGGTCAGCAGGCCAATGACGAACTGACCACGTTGAGCGTCCTGTTCGCTGAGGTTGCTCGTGCTGATCCAGTCGTTCATTTCCTGGCACCAGGCCAGATAAGTCTGCATGTAGCGCCGGTAAAGCGGGTTGCGCTGCCAGGTCTGTTCGTCGAAACGTTTGTCTCCCGCCGCAGGTGTGAGTTGTGAGCGGTTGAGCAGGACATTTTTCAGCTCAACGCCGAATGCCGCCATATGCTTGGCGCTATGCACCGGTTGCTTCAACACTTGTCGCAGGACCATGCGGGCGGTGCCGAGCAGATCACGCCCGCGAGGACCGAACGCTGGGTTCAGGCTCAACGTGTGCAACGCAGCTTGCTGGGAAAGGTCTTTATTTTTCTTGTTCATTTTGACACCCGGTAAGGCACCCAAGGCGGGGCCCGGAAGTTATATGGCTACTGGCAAGCGACCGAGCAACATGCCGGCCGGGCGGGCCGCAGAAAGGCAGGGCTCGCCACACAGAACTTCAGGAGCATATAGATGGGGCGGCGGCCGACATTTCATTTGGCGACAACGCTTTTTCTATTCATGACAATCCATGACCTTTGATCCGGGAGTGTGCAAGGCGTTGGTGCCAGGAACCCATCTGGCTCTTAGCCGATAGGGCGTCGAGGTCTGCGCGACGCAATGGCTGTACAAGAGGATAGATTTTCAGCGTTTCAGGTTAACTATTGGTTACAAATTGTGGCTAAAATGCCATCTATCAGCCCGGTGCCGGATGACGGCAAGGCTCAACGGCGTACTGCGGGACGCTGTTCGAATTCAGTCACTGCACAAGACCCGACGGCATACCGGCCAAAAAGGGGCGCAGTTTGTTCACCTCTGACGTGTGACGATTCCGTGAAAATCATCATTGCCGTTATCTACGTTGTATCGATTGCGTATGTTCATCTGCGGGGACGAGTGCGGCATAAACTCGGGCGTCAGCTCAGCGATCATTCGACGTTTCTGGCGCCGATCAATTGCTTCCTTTACCTGTTTTCGAAGATCCCCAACAAACCCTACCTCGATCCGGCCGACTTCCCTGACCTGAGTCCATTGCAGGTCCATTGGGAAGAAATTCGTGCCGAAGGTCAGAATTTGCTTCGGACCGGGGAAATCAAGCGTTCAAACCAGTATGACGATGTCGGGTTCAACTCGTTCTTCAAGACCGGCTGGAAACGCTTCTATCTCAAGTGGTACGGCGACAGTCACCCGTCAGCCATGAAACTTTGCCCGCGCACCACGGAGCTGGTGCAAAGCATCGGTTCGATCAAGGCGGCGATGTTCGCCGAGTTGCCACCGGGTTCCAAACTGGTGCGCCACCGTGATCCGTATGCCGGTTCCTACCGCTATCACCTGGGCCTTGAAACGCCCAATGATGCCGGTTGTTACATCAATGTCGATGGCGAGAATTATCACTGGCGTGACGGCGAGGCAGTGATGTTCGACGAGACCTTCATTCATTACGCCGAAAACACCACGCATCAGAACCGCATCATTCTGTTCTGCGACGTCGAGCGTCCGATGAAGTATCGCTGGGCGGCAGCCTTCAATGGCTGGTTCAGTCGCAACGTGATGTCGGCGGCGGGTGCGCCGAATGATGTCGGCGACAAGACGGGCGGGATCAATCGCCTGTTCGGCAAGATCTACAAGATTCGCCTGCACGGCAAGGCGCTGAAGAAGCGTAATCGCAAACTTTACTACGCTCAGAAATGGTCGATTTTTGCCGGGCTGCTGGCGGTATTCGTTTTGATTTGAGGTCGGCAGCTCCTACAGACACTGAGCGTCATTTGCTGGCTTTTTTTCGCGCAGTCGGCTTGCTTTCCGCTTTGGGTTTGGCCGTAGTCTTGCCACCCAAACTGCGCTTGAGCAATTCCGTCAGGTCAATCACATCCGCCGTTTTGCGCTCTTCCTCACCGGTGGCCGTTTCCACGTCTTCGATCTTGCCTTCATGGGCCTTCTTGTCCACCAGGGCCATGATCTTGTCTTCAAATTCATCCCGATAATCGTCCGGTGACCATTCGACACTCATGTCGGCCACCAGGCGCTTGGCCATGTCCAACTCGCCTTTGGTCAGTTCGGCCTTGGTGACGTCAGGGCCCAGCGCCAATTCGTCCAGGCTGCGGACTTCCGCTGGCCAGCGCAATTTCACTAACACCATGGCCGATTCCATAGGCATCAACGCCGCCAGGTATTGGCGGGTATGCAGCACTACGCGGGCCAGAGCGACCTTGCCGGTTTTGTCGAGGGTTTCGCGCAGCAGCGCATAGACTTTGCCTCCGCGTTTGTCCGGAGCCAGGTAATAGGGCGTGTCGATGTTCTGCAGCGGAATTTGAGTGCTGTCGACAAACGCGAAAATATCGATGGTCTGCGTCGACAGCGGATGCGCCGAACGAATTTCCTCTTCGCTGAGCACCACGTACCGACCCTTTTCATACTGCACGCCTTTGACGATGTGCTCCTTGGTGACTTCCTTGCCGGTGACCTTGTTGATTCGCTTGTAACCCACGGGGTCCATGCTGCGACTGTCGAGCCAGTCAAAATCCACCCCGTGGGACGATGTCGCCGAGACCAGCGCTACGGGAATGTGTACCAATCCGAAGCTGATCGCACCTTTCCAGATTGCCCGTGCCATGGTGGTCTACTCGCAAGTGATGTGTTCAGGTGACCCGTAGCGCCGGGCAAAAGTTTCCGCTGTTTTCGGTCAGGTGCCGAGGTCGGATCAACGTCGTGTTACATCTTGCGGGGGAGGTTTTTGTTAACAAATGCGAACCCCGGGCGTAGCGTGGCATCGAAGACCCTATCGACCTGATACAACGAGGCCCTCATGAATCGTTTCCTGCCCGCTACCCTTGTGCTGGCCTTGAGTGGCGTATTGAGTCCCGTGGCCCGCGCGGATGCCGCGACCATGTTGATGGTGGCTCAGAACCTGCCGGGCGGCGCCAACAACAATCCTTACAACAGCCCGATTCGCCGGGCCAACCCCAACAGCATGCAGGGCACGCAACCCAACGCTCCGGCGATCCGCAGTCCCAACACCGTGCCGGTGCCGCGTCCGCCGACACTCGATAACGGCGGAATCGGCAATCGCTATCCCGCCCAGCCAGCCCCCGCCGGCCCGCCGAAATTCATCCCCAATCCGCCTCCCCGAGATACCGGTAGCAGCAACCGTTGAACGGCAGGGCTGATGCCTTGCTGGCCACTCTGACGAGAAAAGGAATTGTGCATGTTGCGTAAAATTTTACTGGGCACCGTGTGTGCCAGTGCATTGATCACCACCGCAACCGTGTCATTGGCGCAGGCCTCCCAAGACATCAAAAGTGAGCAGGGCACCCTTGAGGTCACCCCGGTTGTGACGGGGTTGGAGCACCCTTGGGCAGTGGCGTTTCTGCCTGACCGCCAGGGGATGCTGGTGACGGAACGGCCCGGCAATCTGCGGCGGGTGACGGTCGATGGCAAACTGTCCGCGCCACTCAACGGCGTGCCCACGGTCTGGGCCAAGGGGCAGGGCGGTTTGCTCGACGTGGTGTTGTCACCCGATTTCAAGCAAGACCGAATGGTGTACCTGTCCTACGCAGAAGGCGGTGGTCCGGACGGCAAGGCAGGTACAGCGGTGGGGCGCGGTCGGTTGACCGAAGACTTTTCGGGCCTGAAGGATTTTCAGGTGATCCTGCGCCAGGAACCCAAGCTGTCGGTGGGCAACCATTTCGGTTCACGGCTGGTGTTCGACCGCGATGGTTATCTGTTCGTGACCCTGGGGGAAAACAACGACCGCTCGACTGCCCAGGATCTGGACAAGCTGCAAGGCAAGGTGGTGCGCATCTTCCCGGACGGCAAGGTGCCCAAAGACAACCCTTTCGTCGGTCAGGCCAACGTTCGCCCGGAAATCTGGACCTACGGCCAGCGCAACCCACAAGGCGCAGCATTGAACCCATGGACCGGTACGTTGTGGGAAAACGAACACGGTCCGCGTGGAGGTGACGAGATCAACATCATTGAGCGTGGGAAAAACTACGGCTGGCCATTGGCGACCCACGGCATCAACTATTCCGGGCAGCCTATTCCCGAAGCCGAAGGAGAAACCGCCGAAGGCACCGCTGCCCCGCACCATGTCTGGGAAAAATCCCCGGGGCTGAGCGGCATGGCGTTCTACGACGCCGATCGTTTCAAGGTGTGGCAGCACAACGTGTTTATCGGCGCGTTGGTGAGTCAGGAACTGATCCGTCTGGAGTTCGACGGCGATAAAGTGGTGCACGAGGAGCGCTTGCTCGGAGATTGGAACAAGCGCATTCGCGATGTGCGTCAAGGGCCGGACGGGTATTTGTATGTACTCACCGATGAGGAAAACGGTGGGCTCTACAAGGTCGGCCTCAAGCAGTGAGTGGTTCGGCAATGGGTGAGCTGGCGGATCAGCGTTGCTGAGGCGCACTCACGGGTTGCTTGCGGTTTTGAATCCCACGAACCACCAGATACAACAACGGCCCGATGGATACAAAAATGGCGGTGATCAACAGATAGGGCAGTACCGATAACACCGACTGCCCACGTTTGCGCGCATCCTGGTACATCCAGATGCCCGCCAGCGTCGCCAGTAAATACAGATCAATCACCACTTGCGCCGTGTCCGGGCGCGACATCAGGCTGATGCCGAAGTCGATCAGCGACTGTTCGGCTGCGAGCATCACCGAAAGGGTGTAGCCGGCAAAGGCGATGAGGGCAATCAGCGGCAGGGCAATGGTCTTCATGCTTTCCTTCCTTGGGATGATGAGCGGAATGACCAGACTACGGTGGTCGCCACAAACTTGCCATTGACTTGCTATCAACGCCCGGCTAATTTCGAGCCATGACTTCCCTCGTATTGCGCTGCCAGCCAAGCATTATTACCGCCATTCCTCATTTGGCGGGCTAGCTCACATCTGCAGCACCCAACCCGCCCTAGAGGCGGGTTTTCATTTTCTGTCTCCGGGTCCCAATCAATGTCAGGAGACGATATGAATTGCACAACCGAACAACAGACCTTGCTGGAACACTACGTCAAAAAGATCCTTGCGGCGCCGGTGTACGAGTTGGCCGTGCGCACGCCGTTGCAACCTGCGCACGCATTGTCGGAGATGTTGGGTAACCAGATCCTGCTCAAGCGCGAAGATTTGCAGCCTACCTTTTCGTTCAAGATTCGGGGTGCCTACAACAAGCTGGTGCAACTGAGCGATGCGCAAAAGGCGAGCGGTGTAGTGACGGCCTCTGCCGGCAACCATGCTCAGGGCGTGGCGCTGGCCGCACGGGAGTTGGGAATCGATGCGTGCATCGTCATGCCGTGTACGACACCGCAATTGAAGGTGCTCGGCGTTCGCAGTCGGGGCGCCGACGCGGTGTTGCATGGCGAGAGCTTCCCGTTTGCGCTGGCCTATGCGCTGGACCTTGCGCGCAAAACCGGTCGTACCTTTGTTTCGCCTTTTGACGATCCGGACGTCATTGCCGGGCAGGGCACTGTCGCGATGGAAATCCTGCGTCAGCATCAAGGCCCGCTGGATGCGATTTTCGTTCCGGTCGGTGGCGGCGGTTTGATCGCGGGCATCGCAGCCTATGTCAAATACTTGAGGCCCGAGGTGCGGATCATTGGTGTCGAGTCGGAGCACTCTGCGTGCCTGCACGCTGCGTTGCAGGCGGGTGAGCGCGTCGTCCTGCCCAGTGTCGGCACTTTTGCCGATGGTGTGGCCGTTGCACAAGTCGGCGCTTACGGTTTTGAGGTCTGCCGTTTCTGCGTCGATGAAGTGGTGACCGTCAGCAATGACGAGCTTTGCGCGGCAATCAAGAATATCTACGACGATACCCGCTCGATCACCGAGCCTTCCGGTGCATTGGCGGTGGCCGGGATCAAAAACTACGTGGCTCGCACCGGTGCTGTGGGGCAGACGCTGGTGGCGATCGATTCGGGAGCCAACATCAATTTCGATAGCCTGGGGTATGTGGCCGAACGCGCCGCGTTGAGCGGCGCACTCGCTTGAGGGCGGGCAGCGGCGGACGGTTATTCCTGAACGGCTTTCTCAACCTTGCTCGATGCCGACCAGATTCGATAGCGCACTTCGATGTCTTGGGGCACATACAGTACAATCGGCAGTTTGCTGTTGTAGCGCAGCAGAAAGCCGTCGCCAACCACCGGGACAAAGCCCGGTTGGCTCTTGCCGTCCGGGCAGGCCATGAGGGTGCTCATCGGGCCGATGACATTTTCCAGGCGGTAGAACGGGTAGCCCCAGCCTTCGAGATTTTTTTCTTCGAGGATGCCGCCCAGACGTGGGCGATTGCAGTCCACGGGCAGGGTCTTGCCGGCGAGGATTTCGACCTGGAAGTCCTCTTCCCGTGATTGCGGGGCCAAATGAATGACCTGGCGGGTGAAACCACTCTCGGCTTTGGGGAAGGGCGCGACCGTTTCCAGTTTCGCGGCCTGCACCAGGCTGGACAGCCCCACAGCGATCAACCCGAGAGTCGTGTTTACGGTCAAAGAACCCATGTTGCCTCCTTGCTGTGATGAATGGCCGCATTCTCTCTGCCGTCAGCGGTGAATGCAAATCCGGCGTGAACGTGCAAAGTGCAGTACGCGGCTAGGGCGTTCTTGCAAGTTGCACGACAGTCTGTTCGAGCGCTTCGGCTAACCTTTTGTTTTACCGACGAACCGAGCTACGAAAATCAAGGCATGTTTTATGCTGTATCTGTTCTTAAGTCCGCCGGAATTTTATTTGAGCGGGCGTCTGGTTTTTACCGGCAGTGTCATAAAGGAGAGGGTCGCCATGTTTTTATCTGCCTTGGAACTTCGCAACATCATTGAAAGCAGTTTTCTGCCCAAGCGCTGTCAATGCACCCTGTCTCCCGAGCTCATGATGACTATTAAGGTCTTTGCCGATGGGCGAACCGATCAACTTGATTTTTCGGTCACCGATATCGATGCCTCGCAGTTGAATGGCTGTCGGGAAATCAACGAGCTGATTGCTCGTTTGCGCACCAGTAAGCACCCCATCGAGGTCGAACCGCGTTCGACGCTGGATAAGGCACTTTAGGCCGGTTTTGGTATCGGTGTAGTCGGTCAGCCTTGGTTCTCGCAGGCATCGGACAGTTTGCGGTAGGAAATTTCTGCGGGCTGGCCGTTTTCATCGAGGTACTTCATATCGGCGCTCACCACTTTGCACTCCAGGGTGGAGGGCTCGGTCAGCGAGATGACTTTACTGACGTGCAGGGGCATGCCGTAGTAATAAGGCACGGCTTGTGAGGTCGAGGTGTCGTTGGCCTGGGCCAGGCCGGCAAACGCGGTGCAGGCGAGTGCGGCGGTCAGCAGCAATGTGCGCGTATTCATGAACGATCTCCGGTGCGGTCGGAAAGACAGTTCGACGTGTCGTCGAACCTGCCGCACTGGGCGTCAGAGAGAACTGAGGGCGTGCGGTCCAGTGAATGATTAGACCGCACGGTTAAGCGATCGTTAACCCGACTGAACGCCGCTTGTCGGCTCACACGATCTCTGTAGGAGCGAGCTTGCTCGCGATGAAGTCCTCAGATTCAGTCCATGCCTATCTGATGCCGATAAGGCAGATCCGGCCCGGTCTTGCTGCATGTCAGCGCAGCTGCTTGCACAGCAAACCGAACCATGGCATCGATCTGATCGCGACGGAGCCGTGCCAACTCTTCCACCGAGTCCAGCTGGTGCTCGGTCAGCCAGCCAATCAACGCCGCCTGAAAGGTATCGCCGGCACCCACCGTGTCGGCGATCTTCACCGCAAGGGCCGGGATCGACCACGAACCGTGGACGCGGCTGAACACGCTCGCGCCTTCACCGCCCCGGGTCAGGAATACCAGCTGACAGCGGTGCTGCAACCAGCCGTCGATCACCCGCGCCGGGTCCTGTCCGGGATACAACAAATGCAGATCCTCGTCGCTGACTTTGATCAGGTCGGCCATTTCCACCAGCGTCGCAATGCGTTCACGCCACAGCTCGATGTTCGGCGCCGGGTTGAGTCGAACGTTCGGGTCGAGGCTGATCAGGCGCTTGCCGCTTTCCCGGCGCACCAATGCCAGCAGCGTGTCGGCAATCGGCTGCACCACCAGCGAAAATGATCCGATGTGCAAACCACGCACCTCTGGCCCCAGTGTCGGCAGGTGTTCCGGTTTCAGTTGTCGGTCGGCGCAGCCTTCGCCCCGAAAGCTGTACTGCGGCGAACCATTGGCCCCGACAGCGACCATCGCCAGCGTGCTCGGCGCATCGAAGTCCAGCAGATAATCGGTGCATACGCCTTCGTCCTGCAGCACTTGCAGCAAGCGGCGGCCGAGATAGTCGGTCGACAGGCCGGCCAGCAACCCGGCCTCTACACCCAGGCGGCGCAAGCCCACGGCCACGTTGAAGGGCGACCCGCCGGCAATCGCCTTGAAATTCACTGTCGAAGCCAGCCCGCTCGCGTCGTGTTCACTGAAGAAGTCGAACAGCGCTTCGCCACACACCAGATACATAGTTGATCACTCTTTAAAGGGTTGCGACATGCTGTTGATAGCGTTCATAGGCCTGCTGAGAGGCCGCCACGTTTTCGGCGATCGGTAGCGTTTCGCTGGTTGGATCGAGTTTCACGCAACGTGCGCACAGTTCTGCCAGGCTGACCTCATGCCCATTCGTCAGGGACGTACACCACGCCGCTTGAATCGCCGCCCCGAGGGCAGCGGCTTCGCTTTGTTCGGTACAAATCACCGGTGTATTCATGGTGTCGGCGACGATCTGGCGCCACACCGGGCTTTTCGAGCCACCGCCGATCAGGCAAATGCGCAGGCTTTGTATGCCATTGTGCCGTAGCAGGTCCAGTCCGTATCGCAGCCCGAAGGTCGTGCCTTCGACCACCGCACGGCACAGATTGGCTTTGGTCAGGTTGGTCATGGTCAGCCCCAAAAGGCTGCCGCTGGCGTGGGGCAGGGCGGGGAC
Source organism: Pseudomonas sp. Irchel s3f7 (assembly GCF_900187615.1). Lineage (GTDB taxonomy): Bacteria > Pseudomonadota > Gammaproteobacteria > Pseudomonadales > Pseudomonadaceae > Aquipseudomonas. The sequence goes on from NZ_FYDO01000001.1 coordinate 166,415, forward strand.
GCGTTCACCATTGAGAAACGGCAGCATGCGCACGCCCTCGGCACCGATCGGCGCGTGCCCTACCATTTTATTGAACTGCTCGATGTCGAGGTCCAGCAGTTCGCGAATCAGCCCGGTGGCGTTGGTCAGGTTCATGGTGCAGATCAACGGCAACCAACCGCCGCTGGATGAACAGAATGTCGCGACTGCCGCCTCGGGGAAGACCTGCGGTTGATCGGTACAGGCATAGACCGTGCCGGAGGATCCGAGGCTCATGGTGATAGCACCGGGCTGGATGTTGCCGGTGCCGATCGCGCCCATCATGTTGTCACCGCCACCGCTGGATACCAGTGCCTGCGGGTTGATGCCCAAGTGTTGGGCGATATCCGGCAAAATCGTGCCCACCGCCTCGTGAGCGTCGATCAGTTCCGGTAATGCATGTGCCAGGCGCCCGCTTGGGTCGATATCGCGCAGCAGTTGCAAGTCCCACTGCCGGTTGCGCACGTTGAAGTAACCGGTGCCTGATGCGTCACCGTACTCGCTGCAACAGCGCCCGGTGAGCCAGAAATTCAGGTAATCATGGGGCAGCAGAATGTGGGCGATGCGCGAGAAAACCTCGGGCTGCTGCTCCCGAGTCCAGAGTAGTTTTGAAACGGTGTAGCCCGGCGCGATGACCAAGCCCAAGCGCTCCAGCGAGCCTTGTTCGCCGCTCAGATGTTCGAGCAGACGGTCATTTTCCGCCGTGGTTTCGGTGTCGCACCAGAGCTTGGCCGGGCGCAGGACCTGGCCTTGTTCATCGAGCAACACCAGGCCGTGTTGCTGGCCCGAGACGCCGATGCCAAGGATGTCCTGGCCATCGACATCGGCCGCCAGCAAGGCGCGACGGGTGGCGAGGGCGAAGGCCTCCAGCCACTGGCCCGTGTCCTGCTCGCGACGGCCATTGACGTCGCTGATCAGCGTGTGAGCGGCGGCGCCCAACCCCAGCACCTCGCCGCTGACGGCATCGAGAATGATGGCTTTAGTGCCTTGGGTGCCGCAGTCGATGCCGAGGAATAATGGTTGGGTTGGCATGGCAGGTCCTTGGTGTGTCAGGTCGGTTTTTGTGATGCCATTCGCGAGCAGGCGCCAGTTGTTACACCCCAAAACTCACACCAAAACCCATTCCAACGTCCGCGAAACCCCGACCTCCCGCAAACTGTCGCAGCACCATTCGAACGCCGCGACGAACTCAGGTGAACGGGGAATCACTGTCCCGAAAATCTCTTCGACACCCAACAGTCGCTGGGCCATCAACGCATCGTCGAGCACCAAGGCCTGGCAGAACGCCGCTCGCGGATCCGCAATGGCGTAGGTGTCGCCATTTTCATCCACCCCCTTCAAATACAACGCCCAAGCCGCCACCACCAGCGCTGCGCGTTTTGTGTCTCGCCCGTCAGCAATCAAGCGATTGATCGTCGGCACAATGAACTTGGGAAATTTCGACGAACCGTCCGAACACACGCGTTCCAGTTGATCGGCAATCGCCTGATTGGAGAAACGCGTGACCAGCGTGTTTTTGTACGCGGTCAATTCAATGCCCGGCACCGGCGACAGTTGCGGGGTGACGTCCAGGTCCATGTAGGCGCGCATGTAACGCACCAACAGTGGGTCGTTCATGGTTTCGTTGACGAAACGGTAACCCTTGAGGAAACCGAGGTAAGTCAGGGCCAGATGACTGCCGTTGAGCAGTTTGATCTTCATGTCCTCGTAGGGCGTGACGTCGTCGGTGAACTGCACGCCAACTTTTTCCCAGGCGGGACGACCGCTAACAAACTTGTCTTCCAGCACCCACTGCGCAAACGGTTCGCAGACCACCGGCCACGCATCGTCGACGCCATGCTTGTCGGCCAATTGCAGGCGATGTTCGATGCTGGTCATCGGGGTGATGCGGTCGACCATGGCATTGGGGAAGCTCACATGATGTTCGATCCACTCCTGCAAATCGTCACCGCGCAACGCGGCGAAGGCCAACAGGGCCTTGCGGGTCACTGCGCCGTTGTGCGGCAGGTTATCGCAGGACATCAAGGTAAATGCCGGCGTGCCTGCCGCGCGGCGTTTGGCCAGCGCGGCGCAGAGAAACCCGAACACGGTGAGCGGAGTAGCCGGGTTCGCCAGATCGTGCTGGATTTGCGGCAGGTGCGCCATGAATTCGCCGTTGCTGTCGTCGATGCAGTAACCACCTTCGGTGATGGTCAGCGAGACGATGCGGATCTCAGGGCTGGCGAGCTTGTCGATCAGCGCTTGAGCACTGTCCTCGGCCAGCAACATGTCGCGAATGGCGCCGACGACCCGGACTTCGGTTTCGCCGCTATCACCCAATTCAAACAGGGTGAACAGATAATCCTGTTCTTGAAGATCGTCGCGGGCACGCCGGTCTTCACGGCGCAGTCCGATGCCGCAAATCGCCCAGTCGAGGCCTTCGCCGGTGTTCATCAAGGCATCGGTGTAATACGCCTGATGCGCTCGATGGAAGCCGCCGACGCCGATGTGGGCGATGCCTTGGCGCGTGTCGCTCAAGGTATAGGCGGGCAGGGCCACCTCAGGCGCAAGGCGGTAGAGATTCTGTTGGTTGAGTTTCATCGCAGGCTCTCTGAGTTCAGGCGGCAACGCGCAAGGGACGGGTCAGCGCCACGCCGTCTGCATCAAATAAATGGCAGTGCCGGGCGTCCAGGTGCAGGCTCAAGGTCTCGCCGTAACGACTCGCGAGGTCGCCGCGCACGCGCATGGTCAAGGCTTCGCCGGAGGCGGTGCGCACATGGCAGAAGGTGTCGCTGCCCAGACGTTCGCTGACATCGGCGGTGACTTGCAACGTGCAGTCGTCCGATTCGGCCAACGCCAGATGTTCCGGGCGAATGCCCAGTGTCACCGCGCCGCCGACGCTAAGCGTTGCGCCGCTCAAGGGCAGGCTGATGCGGGTGCCGGCGTCCAGTTGCACTTCACAACACTGACTGTCGACGCGGGTGAGCTTGCCCTTGAGGACACCCATTTTCGGTGTGCCGAGAAAACCTGCGACAAACAGGTTGGCCGGTTGGTGGTACAGGTCCAGCGGCGAACCGACCTGCTCGATCCTGCCGCCATTGAGCACGACGACTTTGTCGGCCATGGTCATGGCTTCGACCTGATCGTGCGTCACGTAGATCATCGTCGCTTGCAGCTCTTTGTGCAGGCGCAGCAGTTCCAGACGCATTTGCACCCGCAGGGCCGCGTCGAGGTTGGACAGCGGTTCGTCGAACAGGAAAATTTTCGGGTTGCGCACAATTGCCCGGCCGATCGCCACCCGTTGACGCTGGCCACCAGACAGTTGCTTGGGCTTGCGTTCCAGCATCGGCCCCAGTTCGAGAATGCGCGCTGCTTCGCCGACTTTCTTTTCCACTTCGGCCTTGGGGACTCCGGCCAGATCGAGGGCGAACGACATGTTCTTGCGCACGCTCATGTGTGGGTACAAGGCGTAGGTCTGGAACACCATCGCCAGGTCACGCTTGGCCGGGCTGACTTCGGTGATGTCGCGGCCATCGAGCTCGATGGCGCCGCCGCTGACTTCTTCCAGGCCAGCGATCAGGCGCAGCAGGGTGGATTTACCGCAACCCGAGGGACCGACGAAGACCACGAACTCTTTGTCGTTCACTTCAAGGTCAATGCCCTTGATGATGGAAAAGCCTTCGAAGCCTTTTTGCAGATTCTTGATTTTCAGGTTGGCCATGACGATGAGCCTCCGTTTGTTGTTATTCAATTGAGCCGATCAGGCTTTTTGTAGGAGCCGGCTTGCTGGCGATGACGACCACAAGCGCGATGCAAATTTCGAGGGCCGCATCGCCAGCAAGCCGGCTCCTACAAGGGATTGCGTTGGGGCAGCAATCCGGGTCGATTCATTTCACGGCGCCGAACGACAACCCGCGTACCAGTTGTTTCTGGCTGATCCAGCCGAAGATCAGGATCGGTGCGCAGGCCAGCGTCGAGACCGCCGATAACTTGGCCCAGAACAACCCTTCGGGGCTTGAGTACGATGCGATCAGCGCGGTCAGTGGCGCGGCTTTCGACGAGGTCAGGTTCAAGGACCAGAACGCCTCGTTCCAACACAGGATCAGCGACAACAACACTGTGGAGGCCAGTCCGCCCTTGGCGATCGGCAGCAGCACCCGGACCATTTCCTGCCACAACGTGGCGCCATCGAGACGAGCGGCTTCGAGGATGTCTTTGGGGATGTCCTTGAAGTAGGTGTAAATCATCCAGACCACAATCGGCAGGTTGATCAGCGTGTAGATCACGATCAGCGCAATGCGCGTGTCGAGCAGGCCGAAGCTCTTGGCCAGCAGGTAGATCGGCATCAGCACGCCCACCGGCGGCAGCATCTTGGTCGAGAGCATCCACAACAGGGTGCCTTTGGTGCGTTGGGTTTCGTAGAACGCCATCGAGTAGGCCGCCGGCACCGCGATCAGCAGGCTCAGGGCCGTGGCGCTGAAGGAAATCACCACCGAGTTCCAGGCGAAACTGAAGTAATCGCTGCGCTCGTTGATGTGCAGGTAGTTCTCCAGGGTCGGCATGAAGAAGAACTGCGGCGGTGTGGCGAAGGCGTCGATCTCGGTTTTGAAACTGGTCAGCACCATCCAGAAAATCGGGAAAAAAACCAGGATCGCGATAGCCCAGGCCAGCGTGCCGAGCAACAGGCTTTGCAAACGACGGGATTGTTGAAGGGTCATGGCAGGCCTCAGGCTTTGTCTGTCAGGTTTTTACCGATCATCCGCACCAGCACGATGGCCGCGACATTGGCGATGACCACCGCAATCAAGCCGCCAGCGGACGCCATGCCGACGTCGAACTGCACCAGCGCCTGGTTGTAGATGAGGTAGGCGAGGTTGGTCGAGGCATAGCCGGGGCCGCCGTTGGTGGTGGTGAAGATTTCGGCGAACACCGAGAGCAGGAAGATGGTTTCGATCATCACCACCACCGCAATCGGCCGTGCCAGGTGCGGCAGGGTCAAGTGCCAGAAGATCGCGATGGGGCCGGCACCGTCCAGGCGTGCGGCTTCTTTCTGTTCCTGGTCGAGGGACTGCATGGCGGTCATCAAAATCAGGATGGCGAACGGCAGCCATTGCCACGAGACAATGATGATGATCGACAGCAGCGGGTAGTGCGCCAGCCAGTCCACCGGTTGCGCGCCGAACAGTTTCCAGACGTAGGCGAGAATCCCCGACACCGGATGGAAAATCAGGTTCTTCCAGATCAGTGCGCCCACCGTGGGCATGATGAAGAACGGCGAGATCAGCAGCACCCGCACGATGCCGCGACCGAGAAACTCACTGGCCTCCAGCAACGCACTGATCAACACACCGAACACCACGCTGATCAGCAGCACGCTGCCCACCAGCAACAACGTATTGGTGGCGCCGGGCAGGAAGCCCGAGTCCGTCAGGAAATAAGAGAAGTTCTCCAGCCCGACAAATTCGTTTTCACCCGGATCAAGCAGGTTGTAGCGGATCATCGAGAAGTAGAGGGTCATGCCCAGAGGCACGATCATCCACAACAGCAGCAGCGCTACCGAAGGGCTGACCAGGAACCAGCCGGGGTTGGCCACGCGGCTTTTGCGCTGGGGCTGGGCAATATCCATATGAGCTTTGGCAGTTAAAGTATTCATGGTGTTAAACCGATTGGGAACGAGAGGATGCTTGGCGCAAGACCTGTAGGAGCTGGCTTGCCAGCGATGGATGCGACGCCGATCTATAGACGTACCGCGTTATCGTTCATCGCCGGCAAGCTGGCTCCTACAGGAGGGGGTGGGGTTACTTGGGATAACCTGCGCGCTTCATTTCGCGTTCAGTGGTTTGCTGGGCCGCCGCCAGGGCCTGGTCGACTGTGGTCTGGCCGATCAGTGCCGCCGAGAAGGATTTGCCGACCTGGGTGCCAATGCCCTGGAACTCGGGAATGGTCACCAATTGAATCCCGATGTAAGGCACCGGCCTGGCGCCCGGCTTGCTCGGGTCGGCGGCTTTGAGCGACTCCAGGGTGACCTGGGCGAACGGCGCGGCGCTCATGTACGCCTCGCTGTAGGTCGAGGCCCGCGTGCCCGGTGGTACGTTGACGATGCCGTTTTTTTTCGCGACCAGGGCCCCGTATTCCTTGGACGTGGCCCAGGCACTGAAAATTTTAGCCGCGTCCTTGGCTTTGGAACTGGTGGGAATGGCCAGTGCCCAGGAGTACAACCAGGCCGAGCCCTTGTCGGTGACCTGATGCGGCGCATAGGTGAAACCGACGTGATCCGCGACCTTGCTCTGGGTCTTGTCGGTAACGAACGAGCCGGCGACGCTGGCATCGACCCAGATCGCGCATTTGCCGCTGTTGAACAGCGCCAGATTTTCGTTGAAACCATTGCTCGACGCCCCCGGCGGGCCGGATGCCTTCATGGTGTCGACGTAGAAGTTCAGCGCGTTTTTCCACTCTGGTCCGCTGAATTCCGGTTTCCACTGTTCATCAAACCAACGTGCGCCATAGGCATTGGCGACGGTGCTGATCAACGCCATGTTCTCGCCCCAACCGGCCTTGCCTCGCAGGCATATTCCGTACTGCTCTTTGTCTTTGTGGGTGAGTTTGCTGGCGAACTCGCCGATCTGTTCCCAGGTCGGCTGTTCGGGCATGGTCAGGCCGGCGTCCTTGAACAGGTCGGTGCGGAAATAGGTGATGGAACTCTCCGCGTAGAACGGCAGGGCATACAGCGAACCCTTTACCGACAGGCCTTCACGAACTGATGGAAACACGTCATCGAGCGCATAACTGGCCGGCAGGTCGGTCATCGGCTCCAGCCAACCCTTGGCTCCCCAGAGTGCGGCTTCGTACATGCCGATGGTGAGCACGTCGAACTGCCCGCCCCGGGTGGCGATGTCGGTGGTCAGGCGTTGGCGCAGGACGTTTTCCTCCAGCACCACCCAATTGAGCTTGATGTCCGGGTGCTCGGCCTCGAAGGTTTTCGAGAGCTTTTGCATGCGGATCATGTCGCTGTTATTGACGGTGGCGATGGTCAGTGTCTGGGCGCCGAGGCTGACGCTGCTGACGGTCAGGCAGGTGAGGGCAAGCACAGCTTTTACGGAAGGTCGCATCGTGCACTCCTGTTCTGCACCCGGTAGGTTGCAGAAGGACAGTTATTGTTTTTGTGTCTTCCGAGGGCAGGAAGAAGTGCGCTGATTACAACGTTCTATCGAGGGCGAGACAAATCGTCCGTCGCACTTTCATCGATACTATTTTGCACTGGGTTCTGGAGCGGTAGACGCACGGGGAGGGGTTACATCGATGGAACGCAAAAAAGATCGCAGCCTCCGGCAGCTCCTACCGTTGGAACGCGATCTTTTGATCTTTTAACCCAAGTTTTGCTCGGTCAGTCGCTGCACGGCCAGGCGTCGATAATGCGACGGGGTCATGCCTCTGAGCTGCTGAAAACGCCGATTGAAATTGGAAATATTATTGAACCCCGACTCGAAGCAAACATCGGTCACCGATTTGTTGCCGTCTGCCAACAATTCGCAGGACTTGCTGATACGCAGGCGATTTACGAACTCGATGAAGCACCGCCCGGTAGCCTGCTTGAACACCCGGCTGAAGTACGTGGGCTTCATGCCCAAATGGTCGGCGACTTCTTCCAGCGGTAATTCACGTGCGTAGTGAGCGAAGATGTAGTCCACCGCGCGGTTGGTGCGATCGATGTTGTGCTCGTCGGTCAGCTGCGGCGTCGTTGCACCGGACAGCAATTGGTAGTCGTCTGTGGCGGCGAGCAATTCCAGCAGGATGAAAAAATGCCCGAGCCGCGTCATGCCCGTGGTGTCGGCAATGCGTTGCATCAAGCTCATTGCCTGCCGAATGGTGTCTTGGGAACGAAACTCGATACCGTACCTCGCACGCTCCAGCAGCGGCACCAGGGTCTTCAATTCGGCGAATACCTGGGTGCCGCTGTCGAACAACTCGTCGGTGAAATTCACCAGCATGTCGCGCTTGGGCACCACTTCATCTTCGGCCACCTGGCTGATCCAGTTATGGGGCAGGTTGGGGCCGGTCAGGAACAGGGTTTGGGGATAGAAGTTGCCGATGTAGTCGCCGATGAACACCTTCCCGGAACTGGCGACGATCAGGTGCAACTCGTATTCCTTGTGAAAATGCCAGCGCACCAAAGGGCAGGGAAAACCATGCTGACGGTAGATGATGGACAGGCCGTTGTGGTCGTCCATCAATTCGTAGGAAGGGTCGGTGACTCTGGCGGTGCGTGTCATGTCCGGTGTGGTCTTCTTGTTTTCCAGGCGCCAATCATGCACCCCCGCCCAAGACAGTTCCAGTTCGCTTCCCTTATGTCCTTTGCAGTCCCCTGGAAAAGTTGATTTCCCTGCAATAGGCGACCAATTGTGTGTCTCCAATATAGTCGGCATTAATGATGCTGCATTTTGGTGCCCACCCGGAGTTCGGACCAAACCAATCGTTCAGCTCTTGGGTCAATCGCATGACACCTATCGACTTGGTATAACTGGTGGCGGATAACGACCAAAGCAAGTCTTCGTCAGGAGGGCTGATGAGGGTGTGTTCAATGAAGTGTCTTAGCGCTGCGGGTGATGTGACGTCGCTACCACTCCAGCGATGATTTATTTTTGGCCAATAGAGGGGGGAATCCAAATCTGGATGCCTATCGCAGGCCAATACAACTCTTTGCAAACTACTCGTTTTCTTAAGTTCGCCCAATGTCAAATAACGGTTTTTCTTCGGAATAAGCCGGGTACCCAGTTCGCTGATGACGGCATCGTGAAATCCTTGGTAGTCGAATTGTCGCTCATCACGGCCCTGGAGTTTATGTATATCCAGAATGACGAATTCATCGGGGTTTTCATTGAGGAAAAAGTTCAGGCTTTTGAACAATTCAGCCAACGATCGGCCTGTGAGCATCTCATAGCCGTGAAAGGTATGAAATTTTCTTATGCCCAACCAGTGCTCGTCTGAAAGAAATCGTAAATCAAGTGCCCGCACGCCCTCATTGAGTTGCTGGATAAAGGGACCCTCCTGGCAGACAAACCAGCCTTGGAACGGTTGAAGGTGCGGAAGATAAGGGAAGTCATAATCCATACCCGCGTTATGGGCCCCAGGCCAGACCAATTCCATCAGGGTCAAGTTATCAATAGCGGGTGACGCCGCCATCCAGTTTTTATGGGGGTGGTTATTTGTCATTGCGCAATCCTTTGCTGAATGAAAATGAAAGAACTCTCGACGTAGTAACGGTTATCGAGTTCTTTATTTTTGGTTGTAATTTATAGACTGCGCAAGGGCGTGGTGGTTTCAGGATGTTGTTATTGGACTTTGTTTTTAACCTCTATCCATTGCGACATGTATTGGGTGCTCTTGTGCTGGTGGTGGCGCAACATGCTGCCGGTGAAGTTGTCTCTTCTAAGTTGCGCTAATTGCTGTTGGCTCTCGATTATCTTTTTGATCAATGCATTACCGTGAACGGACTGCTGATAACGTTCGACCAACAACGCACGCCCGTTATCCTGGGCGACGTTCCAGCTTGTTTTATCGTTATGCAGCCGAACGGCACAGTCGGCAAACTCCTGGGCGGTCAGCGCCACAGCGCCGGGCCATGGCTCCTGGTCATGCATGGCTTCGGCCCCCATCGGTGTCGTGACAATCGGGGTGCCGCACAGCATGGCGTCGACGATTTTACCTTTGATGCCAGCACCAAAACGCAGCGGGGCCATGCAGATCCGTGCCGCCGACATGACCTCCAATGCATCCTCGGCCCAGTTCTTCACGTGGAACCCTTGGGTTGCATTGTGCAGCGCCGTGGCTTTGGGCGGCGTATAGGCGCCGTAGATATGCAACTGCGCTCCGGGGATCTGCTCGCGGATCAATGGCCAAATCGCCGTTTTCAACCACAGCACGGCATCCCAGTTAGGCGCATGGCGGAAGTTGCCTATGTGCAGAAAGTGCGCCCGTTCCTCAAAGGTTCTCGGTGGCTCGGTTGGTGGATCCACCATCAACGGGCACCAATGCAGCAGGCTGCGGGGCACCTGAAACTGTTCGACGAGCAGTTCGATTTCCACTTCGGAGACCATCAGGTTCAAGTCGCAACGATAAATCGCCGCGATTTCCCGTTTGGCCACATCGGTATCGGCCATGAGCTGAAACTCTTCGCGTAACGCCGGTGCAAAAAGGTCGTTGAAGTCGTTGGTGTCGTCGCTGGCCTTCAATCGATCCTTGAGTCGTTGCTGCCGCGCATCGCGCAAGCTTTGCAGGTCGGACGTCTCAAGCACCCGCAGCGCATTCGGGCAGTGTTTTTCAACGCGCCAGCCGAATTGCTCCTCCATCATGAAACGGTCGAACAGCACGATGTCCGGTGCAAGTTCGCTGACAAAGGCATCGAAGCTGCTGTTATTGAGCTCGATCGGCACTTGGCGAATGCCCAGCGCGGTCAGGTCGGCCGGGTGCTCACCGTCGCTGGCGGGGCTGCTGAACGTAATGTCCCAGCCTTGCTGCAGGAAGGTTTGCAGGATTTGCATCATGTGCCCGCCGGCGGCCGAGGAGCGGGGTTCAGGCCAGACGTAACCAATGACCAAAACTTGGGTGGCGCGGGGTTGACTCATGAAAGGGTTCCTTGACGCGGGCACGGGGCTGGCTGAAAAGGGCGTCATTTAACCACAACGTGCAGGAGGATCAGCCAAGGATGCTTTTGACCTTGTCCCGCAACTGATCAATCGAAAACGGCTTGCCAATGACGTGCATGTCAGCGGGCACCTCAATGCTGTCGGCATAACCGCTGGCAAACAGAACGGGCAGGGCAGGACGCAATGTGCGTGCTTCTGTGGCCAGTTCGCGACCGTCCATAACGGGCAACCCGACATCCGTCATCATCAAGTCGATGTGTTGGCTCGTATCCTTGAGCGTTTCCAGCGCCTGTTCGCTGCCATCGGCCTCAAGCACCTTGAACTCCAATTCCTCCAGCACATCGACAATCAACATGCGCACGATGGCATCGTCTTCGACAACAAGGATGGTATGCACATCGGCGTGGGACATAGTGGGCATTCCTGAAAAAATGGATGACTCGGTTCGGTCGAAATCACCGGCCTCTTGCATCAGTAAGTGGCGGATCCCGACAAGTTCCCCGTGCCGTAAAAAAGAATAGCGGTACAGCGCGGGCTAGGATAACCCGTGCCCTCGTGTGGTAGCACTGGAACGTAGGACTTTGCGCGAAAACATGTCAGAAAATTGGATCCCTTTGCCGTTTTTGGGGCAAACTCGTTGCATTCTGACGGTTCGACAAGGCCTGCCCCATGACCCCCGGTTCTTTGGTTGATGAGCAACGATTTCGTAAACTCCTGAGCCGCAACATCAGCCTGCCGTTGGGGCTGGGCGTTATCAGTGCGGTGTTCTTCGTTTCGCTGATTACCTATCTGTTATCGACGATCCAATGGGTGGAGCACTCCGACCGGGTGATCAATAACGCCAATGAAGCGGTCAAGCTGACGGTTGACCTGGAAACCGGCATGCGCGGCTTTCTGCTCAGTGGCGACGAACACTTCCTCGATCCTTACGAGACCGGCAAGCCGCGTATAAACGTCGCCCTCAACACCTTGTTCGAACTGACGGCTGACAACCCGGTGCAGACCGACCGTTTGCGCCGATTGCAGGCATTGCAGCTGGAATGGACCAACTACGCGCAATCACTGATCGATTTGCAGCGTGTCAGTGGGGATTACCGTGGTGCGGTCCGCTCGGGGCGCGGCAAGCGGCTGACCGATGAAATCCGCAAACAGTTTGAAGCCGTTATCGACACCGAGCAGCAGTTGCGGATCTCTCGCAACGAAGAGGTCCGTCGCACGACCATCATGAGCATCAGCTTTTATCTGCTGTTTATCGCCGGGGTCAGTGGCTTGTTGTCCTACATCGGTCGCCGGGATTTGCTCAAGCTTTCGCAAAGTTACAGCGCTACGCTGGCTGCGCAAAAAGCCAGCGCTTCGCGTCTGGAGCAACAGGCCTGGCTGCGCAACGGGCAGACCGAGCTGGCCGAGCAAGTGCTGGGGCAACTGAGCCTGAACATGCTGGGTCGCAACATCCTGCTATTTTGCGCGCAGTACCTTGGCATGGCGGTGGGGGCGATTTATGTACGCGAAGAGCACGGCGGCCTCAAACGCATGGCGTCCTACGGTTTTTCCCGTGAACAGGAGGCCCTCGACCAACAGATTGACAGTGACGAAGGCATAATCGGCCAAGTGGTGCAACGGGCACGGCTGGTCCGCCTCGACGAGGTTCCGGCCGATTACTTCAAGGTCAGTTCCGGGCTTGGCGAAGGTTTGCCGCGCAGTGTGCTGGTGGTGCCGACCAGCGACGACGACCGGGTCAACGGTGTCATCGAACTGGGTTTTCTGCGCCCGCTGAACGACCGTGACATCGAGTTGCTGGAGTTGATCGCCAGCAACATCGGAACGTCCATCGAGGCTGCGCGTTATCGTCATCGCTTGCAGGAAGTACTGGCCCAGACCCAGCGACTCAACGAAGAGTTGCAAGTGCAACAGGAAGAACTCAAGACCGCGAACGAAGAGCTCGAGGAGCAGTCGCGCATCCTCAAGGAATCCCAGGCGCATCTTGAAACCCAGCAAGTGGAGCTCGAGCAAACCAACGAACAACTTGCCGAGCAAGCCGAGGTGCTGGCCGAGCAACGCGACGCCATGGACCTGAAGAACACCGAACTCAATCTGGCCCAGCTCCAGCTCGAAGAGCGTGCTGACGAGTTGCAGCGTTCGAGCCAGTACAAGTCCGAATTCCTCGCCAACATGTCCCACGAGCTGCGCACGCCGCTTAACAGCTCGTTGATCCTGGCCAAGCTGCTGGCAGAAAACGCTCAGGAAAATCTCAGCGCCGAACAGGTCAAGTTCGCCGAGTCGATCTACTCCGCCGGTAATGACCTGCTGAACCTGATCAACGACATTCTCGACATTTCCAAGGTCGAGGCCGGCAAGCTGGAGATCCGTCCCGAGAACACCAGCGTGGCACGCCTGGTGGATGGCTTGCGCGGGATGTTCCAGCCGTTGGCTGCGGACAAGCAGCTGGAGTTCCAGATAACGCTGCAGGACGGCGCGCCCGGGATGGTGTTCACTGACCGTCAACGCCTGGAACAAGTCCTCAAGAATCTGTTATCCAACGCGGTGAAATTTACCGAGAACGGCAGCGTCAGCCTGCGGGTCGATACGGCGCCAAACGATGGTATTGCATTCATCATTCAAGATTCCGGTATCGGCATCGCCGGGAACCAGCAGGAAAGCATTTTCGAAGCGTTCCGTCAGGCCGATGGCACCACCAACCGCCGTTACGGCGGCACCGGGCTGGGCCTGTCGATCTCCCGTGATCTGGCAACGTTGCTGGGCGGCTCCATCAGCGTCAGCAGTGCGCCGGGGCAGGGCAGCGTGTTTACGCTGGTGTTGCCGCTACATTATGTGGAACCGGGCGAAAATCCGGTCGAGCCGATGAGGATGGCGCCTGCCATGGCGCCCGCCCGCGTAGAACCCGAGGCGCTGTCGTCGTTGATTGCCGAGGTCGACATTCCGCGCTTCGACGATGACCGCCACAAAGGGCCGTTTTCCAGTCGCTGCATCCTGGTGGTGGAAGATGAACCGAACTTCGCGCACATCCTCTATGACCTGGCTCATGAGTTGGGCTATCACTGCCTGGTGGCCCATGGTGCCGACGAGGGCTACGACCTGGCCAAGACCTTCATCCCGGACGCCATCCTGCTGGACATGCGCTTGCCCGACTATTCCGGCTTGACCGTGCTGCAACGACTGAAGGCACACGCGCAAACCCGGCATATCCCGGTGCATGTGATTTCGGTCGAAGATCGTGTTGAAGCCGCGATGCACATGGGCGCCGTAGGTTATGCCGTTAAACCGACCACTCGCGAAGAGCTCAAGGACGTGTTTACCCGCCTTGAGGCCAAGCTGACCCAGAAGGTCAAACGGGTGTTGCTGGTCGAAGACGATGATTTGCAGCGCGACAGCATTGCCCGCCTGATCGGCGACGATGACATCGAAATCACCGCCGTTGGCCTGGCGCAAGAGGCGCTGGACTTGCTGCGTACATCGGTTTTCGATTGCATGATCATCGACCTCAAGTTGCCGGACATGCTGGGCAACGACTTGCTCAAACGCATGTCCACGGAAGACATCTGCTCGTTTCCGCCGGTCATCGTCTACACCGGTCGCAACCTGACCCGGGATGAAGAGGCCGAACTGCGCAAGTATTCGCGGTCGATCATCATCAAGGGCGCACGCTCGCCCGAACGCCTGCTCGACGAGGTGACGCTGTTTCTGCACAAAGTCGAATCGCGGCTGTCCCATGAGCGGCAGCAAATGCTCAAGGTCGCCCGCAGTCGCGATAAAGTGTTCGAGGGGCGCAAGGTGCTGTTGGTTGATGACGATGTCCGCAATATTTTTGCCCTGACCAGTGCGCTGGAGCAAAAGGGTGCGGTGGTGCTCATCGGGCGCAACGGCCGGGAAGCGATCGAACGATTGAATGAAGTCGACGACATCGATCTGGTGTTGATGGACGTGATGATGCCGGAGATGGATGGCTTCGAGGCCACTATCGAGATCCGTAAGGACCCGCGCTGGCGCAAGCTGCCGATCATTGCGGTGACGGCCAAGGCCATGAAGGACGATCAGGAACGATGCCTGCAGGCCGGTGCCAACGATTACCTGGCCAAGCCCATTGACCTGGATCGCCTGTTTTCACTGATTCGTGTGTGGTTACCGAAAATGGAACGTATCTAAGTGGAGCGTAATACCGAGATTGAATTGCGGTTGTTGATCGAAGCGATCTACCTCAAGTACAGCTACGACTTTCGCGATTACGCCGGCGCTTCGATCAAGCGCCGGGTGACTCATGCGTTGAGCCAGTTCGAGTGCAATACCATCTCGGCCTTGCAGGAAAAGATCCTGCACGATCCGAAGGCGTTCATGCAGCTGCTGCAATTGTTGACGATCCCGGTCAGCGAAATGTTCCGCGACCCTTCGCACTTCCTGGCGATTCGCAAGGAAGTGGTGCCGCTGCTGCGGACCTATCCTTCGATCAAGATCTGGATCGCCGGTTGCAGTACCGGTGAAGAGGTCTATTCGATGGCCATTTTGCTGCGCGAGGAGGGCTTGCTGGACCGTACCATCATCTATGCCACCGACATCAATCCGCGCTCGCTGGAAAAAGCCAAGCAAGGGATTTTCTCGATGGAGAACGTACGCGCCTACACTGCTAACTATCAGCAGGCCGGTGGCCAGCATTCGTTTGCCGACTACTACACGGCAGCGTATGGCTACGCCATTTTCGACAAGTCATTGTGTGAGAACGTGACCTTCGCCGATCACAGCCTGGCAACGGACAGTGTTTTCTCGGAAACGCAATTGATATCGTGCCGTAACGTACTGATTTACTTTAATAAAAGACTTCAGGATCGAGCATTTGGATTGTTTCACGAATCCCTTTGCCATCGTGGATTTCTGGTGTTGGGGAGCAAGGAAACCCCGGATTTTTCGGCGTTCGGCGATCAGTTCGAGCCGTTGGTCAAACAGGAGCGGATCTACCGTAAATCATGAGCAGCGCAACGGATTTAACTGCTATCGAAGCAATCGTGATCGGTGCCTCCGCCGGGGGCGTCGAGGCGCTGTTGAGCATTCTCGGCACGCTGCGCGAAGGCTTCACATTGCCGATTATCGTGGTGCTGCACTTGCCCGACCAGCGCTGCAGTCATTTGGCCGAAGTGTTTGCCAGGCGGGTAGCCTTGCCGGTGATTGAGGCGTGCGACAAAACACCGGTCGACGCTGGCACCTTGTATTTCGCGGCGCCGGGTTATCACTTGTCGGTGGAGCAGGATCGAAGTTTTTCCCTGAGCCTGGAGCCTCGGTTGCATCACTCGCGCCCGGCCATCGATTACTTGTTCGAATCGGCCTCCGATGCCTACGGAGCCCACCTGGCCGCCGTACTGCTGACCGGAGCCAACCGCGACGGCGCGCGCGGACTGACTCATGTCAAACAGCAGGGTGGCCTGACCATCGTGCAAGACCCGCAAGAAGCTCAAGTCGCCACCATGCCGCAGGCGGCACTGGCAATGCACCTGCCAGACCACATCCTCCCTATACGCGGCATTGGCCGTCTGCTTGTCGAGCTGGAACGAATCGCATGTTAAGTACTGTCCAGGCCAAACTGCTGATCGTCGACGATCTGCCGGAGAATCTTCTGGCGCTCGAAGCGCTGATCAAGCGTGAAGACCGTTTGGTGTTCAAGGCGCTCTCTGCCGATGAAGCCTTGTCGCTGCTGTTGCAGCACGAATTTGCCATGGCCATTCTCGACGTGCAGATGCCGGGCATGAACGGCTTCGAGCTCGCCGAATTGATGCGCGGCACTGAAAAGACCAGAAACATCCCGATTGTGTTCGTCAGTGCGGCCGGCCGTGAGTTGAACTACGCCTTCAAGGGTTATGAAAGCGGCGCCGTGGACTTTCTGCACAAGCCGCTGGATATCCAGGCGGTCAAGAGCAAGGTCAACGTGTTCGTCGAGCTGTACCGACAGAGCAAGGCGATGAAAGAACAGGTCCTGGCCCTGGAGCAGAGCCGCCGCGAGCAGGAAGCGCTGTTGCAACAGTTGCAAAGCACTCAGTTGGAACTGGAGCAGGCGGTGCGTATGCGCGATGACTTCATGTCCATCGTCGCCCACGAAGTGCGCACGCCGCTCAATGGCCTGATCCTCGAAACCCAGCTGCGCAAGATGCACCTGGCCCGGAACAATGCCGCCGCGTTCACCCCGGATAAAATGCACGCTATGGTCGACCGCGACGAGCGGCAGATCAACAGCCTGATCCGCCTGATCGAGGACATGCTCGACGTGTCGCGCATTCGCACCGGCAAGTTGTCGATTCGGCCCACACACTTTGATCTGGCAGCGCTGGTTCGTGGTTTGTTGCAAAATTTTGCCCAGCAGTTCGAAGCCGCCGAGGCCAGCGTCAGCCTTGATGCCGAGCAGCCGGTGAACGGCAGCTGGGATGAATTCCGGATTGAGCAGGTGATTTCCAATCTGTTGACCAACGCCCTTCGGTACGGCGCCAAGAGCCCGATCACGGTGAAGGTGTACAGTGACGGCGATCAGGCGCTGGTGGAGGTGCAGGATCAGGGCATCGGCATCAGCGAAGACAACCAGAAGCGAATTTTCCAGCAGTTCGAACGGGTGTCGGTCAAAGAAGCCGTCGCCGGGCTGGGCCTGGGATTGTTTATTTCAGAACAGATTGTGGCCGCCCATGGCGGTACTATTACCGTCCAGAGCAGGATTGGCGAAGGCGCCTTGTTTCGCGTTTGTCTGCCGCTGTAGGAAAACAGCCCAAAAAACGCAACCTCTGAGCGACTCCAAGGTCGTATCAGCAGCAATTGACTGAACAAAGGCTTCCCATGAGTGAAGATGCGCAAGATGTAGTACTCGTCGTCGAGGATGATCCGTCGATTCTGATGGTGTTGTCGGCCTATCTATCGGGCGAGGGCTACCGCGTCTTGCAGGCCGAAAACGGTGAGCAGGCGTTTGAGATTCTCGCCAGCAAACCGCACCTGGACATGATGATCACCGACTTCCGTCTGCCGGGTGGCATTTCCGGCGTGCAGATCGCCGATCCTGCCGTGAAGCTGCGACCGGAACTCAAGGTGATTTTCATCAGCGGCTACGCCCAGGAAATCCGCGAGACGGACAGCCCGATCACGCGCAAGGCGCCGATTCTCGACAAGCCGTTTGATCTGGACAAGCTGCAAGAGCTGATGCAGGACATGCTTTCGTAGGCATCAAACCCTGATCATCTCCCGCACCTTCGCCGTCAACAGATCGAAGGTGAACGGCTTGGTGATCATCTGCATGCCCGGATCGAGGAAGCCCCCGCGCACCGCCGCATGTTCGGCGTAACCGGTGATGAACAAGACCCGCAGGTCAGGCCGCAGCTGTCGGCCGATTTCCGCCAGTTGCCGGCCATTCATGCCGGGCAGGCCGACGTCGCTGATCAGCAGGTCGATGCGCTGGAGCGAATCCAGGATCGGCACCGCGCTGTCGGCATCACGGGCCTCGACGAAGGCATACCCCAGATCACTCAACACGGTACTGACCAGTACCCGTACTGCCGGATCGTCTTCGACAATCAACACGGTCTCGCCTTTTTGCGCGTAAGGCGCATGCTGGATATTGATCGGACTGTCCTGTGGCAACTCGCCACCGAAGCGCGGCAAATACAGGTTCACCGTGGTGCCTTTACCGACTTCGCTTTGAATGGCGACGTGACCGCCCGATTGTTTGCTGAAGCCATAAATCATCGATAACCCAAGGCCGGTGCCCTGGCCAATCGGCTTGGTGGTGAAGAACGGATCGAAAGCCCGGTTGATAATGCTTTGCGGCATGCCGCAGCCGGTGTCCGTGACGCTGAGCACCACATAGTCACCGGGCTCGAGATTGTTATGGGCTTCGGTGAAACCCATGTCCAGATGCTCATTCCAGGTTTTGACCAGCAAGCTCCCGCCATCGGGCATGGCATCCCGGGCATTGATCACGAGGTTGAGCAGGGCGCTTTCCAGTTGATTGGGGTCGGCTTCGGCGACCCACAGTTGCTCGTGGAGCTGCATGTCCAGGCGAATGCTTTCGTTGATGCTGCGTTGCAGCAGTTCGTCCATGGAAATCACCAGCGTATTCATTTCCACCGGTTTGGAATCAAGCGATTGGCGTCGGGAAAACGCTAACAGCCGATGGGTCAGGCCGGCGGCGCGGTTGGCCGACGTCACGCCCAGATCGATGAGGCTGTCCAGATCTTCGGTACGACCACGGGCCAGACGCCGACGCAGCAGCTCCAGGCTGCCGATGATGCCGGTCAGCATGTTGTTGAAGTCGTGGGCGATCCCGCCGGTGAGCTGTCCGACCGCTTCCATCTTCTGCGACTGGCGCAGCGCCTCTTCGTTGTGCCGCAACTGTGCCGTACGCTCTTCCACCTGTTGCTCAAGGGTTTCAAGCGTGTTTTGCAGGCGCAGTTCACTTTGGCTCAAGTCGATCAGCCGATCCCTGGCTTCGTACTGTCTTCGGCGTCCGCGCAGCGCCGTGGTGATCAGGCTGATCAGGGTAGCGGGATGAAAAGGGCGCTCCAGAAAGGTGACGTTGCCCAATTGCGAGCCAAGGCGTGACGCGGGGTTATTTTCCGGACCTCCATGGTGGGTCATCAGGACAATCGGCAGGTCCGACCAGGCCGGTTGTTGTTCGATCAGGCGCAGCAGCGGTTCAAGATCACTGCCCAGCAAAGCTTCAGACGAAACAAGCAACAGGCCTGCACCGTGCTTCAATTCGGCGCACAACCCGAACAGGTCGCGACAGATGACCCCGTCGACACCGGCCTCATTGAGCATCATCAAGGCGATCTGGCTGTCACGCCCGAGCGGCGCGAGGATGATGGCGCGCTCGGACGTTGCTTGCACATTCGTCACCGGATTTCATCCGCTAGCAATGGATTGCTGGCGCCCAGGTACGTGGGCACGCCACGCAAGACGCCCTGGAACGCTTCCAACGGTTCGCCGATGGTCATGCCTTGCGCGCTGATGCGGTATTCGCGAATGGTAGATTCATGGCTGCCGGTGCGTTTCTTGATGATCGAAATCGCCCGTCGCACCTTGCCCAGAGCCTCAAAATAACGCAGCAGAATCACCGTGTCGGCCAGGTACGTGATATCCACTGGCGCCTGCATGTCGCCGACCAATCCGTGCTGGGCAACGGTCATGAACGTCGCCGCGCCTTGACGATTGAGGTACAGCAACAACTCGTGCATGTGCAGCACCAGGGCATTTTCTTCCGGCATCGCAGCCTGATAGCCGTTGATGCTGTCGATCACCACGGTCTTGATATTGCCTTCATCCACGCAGCACCGGACCCGATGGGAAAACTCGCCGGGTGACAGCTCCGCAGCATCCACTTGCTCAATCAGCAGGTTGCCGGTGTCTTGCAGTGCCTTGAGGTCGATGCCGATGTTTTTCATGCGCTCGAACAGCAACCCCAGCTCTTCATCGAAGATAAACAGCGCGGCTTTTTCGCCACGGGCCACGGCCGCCGCCGCGAAGACCATCGAGATCAATGATTTACCGGTGCCGGCAGGGCCGAGGATCAGCGTGCTGGAGCCGGTTTCGATGCCGCCGCCGAGCAGGGCATCCATCTCGCGGATGCCGCTGGTCAACTGTTGACGCGTGTAAGTCCCGCGGTGCTCGGCCGCGACCAGGCGCGGGAACACGTGTACGCCGTCGCTCATGATGGTGAAGTCATGATAGCCGCCGCGGTATTTCTGGCCCCGGTACTTCACCACACGAATACGGCGCCGCTCAGCGCCGTAATTCGGCGTCAGTTCTTCCAGGCGAATGACCCCGTGGGCGACGCTGTGTACGGTCTTGTCCAACGATTCGGCGGTCAGGTCATCCAGCAGCAGCACCGTGGCGTCATAGCGCACAAAATAGTGTTTGATCGCCAGAATCTGCCGGCGATAGCGCAATGAGCTCTGGGCCAGCAGGCGGATTTCGGAAAGGCTGTCGAGGACGACGCGCGTCGGCTTGACCCGTTCGACCACTTCGAAGATCTGACGTGTGGCTTCACCCAGTTCCAGGTCGGAGGAGTACAGCAAGGTTTGCTGCTGCTCGGCGTTGAGCAGGCTTTCCGGAGGCGTCAGTTCGAAAATGTGGACGTTTTCGTCCAGCTCCCAGCCATGGGACCGGGCGCCCTGGCGTAACTCGCGCTCGGTCTCGGACAAGGTGATGTACAACGACCGCTCGCCGGCTTGCGCACCCGCTAACAGGAAGTGCAGCGCGACAGTGGTCTTGCCGGTGCCCGGCTCGCCTTCCAGTAAAAACAGATGACTGCGGGACAGCCCGCCATCAAGGATATCGTCCAGGCCTTCGATACCAGTGGCCGCTTTTTCACACGTGAACTCGTTGGATGTAGACAAAAAATGCCCTCTCATGATCAGGGGAAACGAGGCTGCCGTGCGAAGTGCCGTAATGGGCTGCCTGTTCACTTGACCGTTGGCCGAGACGACGGTTCAACGAAATTTTCACGGGGTCAAAGCCCTTGCTGAAGGGCCGGATCGTCGGGATTGAGCTGTTCGAGTTGCGCCAGGAGAATCTGCACGTTTTGCAGTTGACCGCTTTCCTTCCAGTAATTGATCAGCAAGACCCGTGCCTTGCGATCATTGGGGTAGCGCTGAACGATTTCCTGCAGTTGCTTTTGCGCGGCTTCCAGCTCGTGTTCAGCATACAACGTGGTGGCCAGGTCGTAGCGGTAGTCCTTGTTGTTCGGCTCAAGCTCGACGGCTTTGGACAGGCCGAGCAGGGCGAACTCGCTTTGCCCGTGATGCAGCAACCAAAGCCCCAGAGCATGTTGCAAATAGGCTGAGTTGGGTTGGGCCTGGAGTTGCTTGGCCAATAATTGCCCGGCGGCGTCGTTCTGGCCTTGCTTATCCAGTACGTCGATCTGCATCACCAGTGCGGGCAGATTGGCGGGATCCAGTCGCAACGTATTTTCCAGAGCCTGCTGCGCTTCTTTCAATTCGGCGTTGTGCAGGTGCAATCGGGCCAGCTGATACTGGTTTTCGGCACTTTGCGGTGCATTTTTGAGTACTTGCTCCCACGCATCGATGGCCTGCTGCAAGGGCCCGAAATACAAACCCAGGTCATCGGGCGACAAACCCAGCAACGCGTTGATCGCCGCCAGGCGCACGCTTTGCTCGCTGTCGTCGAGCAATGGCCCGATCAACAGGCTGCGCTGGCCATTGGGCACCAGGCCACTGATGCTCTTGATCGCCGCGATGCGAACCTCGGGCGACTCGTGCTGCAAGTCGGCATCCGCCAGTTTCAGGGCGACCGAGCTTGGGTAGTTGGGCAGTTCGGCATGCAGCCAGACCCGACGCTTGGGCTTGAGGTCCGGGCGCGCCAGTTGCTGGTAAAGCACTCGCGCGGCGCCAGGTTGGCCTGCTTTGGCTTTGGCCAACGCTTCGCTGTAACCGTTCTTGATCGCCTCGGGAATGACCGGGGCGGTGCTGCGCAGGGAAACCCACGCAAGGCCGATGACAAACAGGGCGCAGAGGCTGATGAGCAGATAGCGGCGGGACGTGGGCATGCAGAATCCGGGAGCTGGCAAGCTTTTGCAAAGGCGCCAGCTTCGGTCAGGCCGGGCTGTGAGTCAAACCCTTGGGTGGGTGAATCGCACTTCATCGGTACGAACGGGCCTTCAGCGGCCGATGAATAGCCCTGCATGCGCTGTCGACAGTGAAACCTGTCGAGGCAGCGAAGCAGTGACTACGCTTGCTGGAGATGACTCGATGAGCACTCCCATGCAAGCGTTGTTGCAGTATTTCAAAATGATGATCAATCCCGGGCGCGGGGTGTTGCTGTTCGCCCTGCGAACCATCGCCGCGGGGCTGCTGACACTGTACCTGGCCTTTCTGTTCGACCTGGAGCAACCCAAATGGTCGATCATGGCCGTGGTCATCATCAGTCAGCCGCTGGGCGGGATGGTGCTGGCCCGCAGTTTTGGCCAGGTGATCGGCACAACGCTGGGGGCGGTCGTCGCGGTGGTGATCATGGGCATTTTTCCCCAGGCGCCTTTACCGTTCATTACCACGCTGGCCTTGTGGCTGGCGCTGTGCACCGCCGGCGGCACGCTGTTGCGTTACACCAGTTCCCAGGCGTTCGTGCTCAGTGGCTACACCGCTGTAGTGGTGGCATTACTGGCTGTACCGGATCAGGACGGCATTTTTTTACTGGCCGTGACCCGTGTGACCGAGACGCTGCTGGCCGTCGCGTGCGTGTGTGTGGTCAGCCTGCTGACGGCCAGACCGGAGTCCGTCGCCCGGGACTACTTTGCGAAAATCGATCAAATCACCAAGTTACTGGCCACCCATGCAAGCGCCGTCATCCGTACCGAAGAAACCGAAGAGGATTTTCATCGTCGGCAAATGCAGCTCTTGGGCGAAATCAGCGCGCTGGAAGGTGTGCGCCGGCATCTGTATTTCGACGCGCCACGCTTGCGCAGCGCCAATGGCCTGGTGCAATTGCTGGGCAATCAGTTGGTGTTGTTGACGGCGCGACTCACCGCATTGCGCCACCAGCGCCTGCTGCTGACCGAGCGCTGGGAGGGCGAGTTGCCGGAAGAGATTCAGCGCTTGCGTGCCGAAGAGCTGGCCTTTCTCGATGAACTGGCGCAGCAGGGGCGTTCGCTGTCAGCCGAGAAACGCCACCACTTCACGACGCTGCAACAGCGTTTCGATGAACTGGCCTACCGCGCCGAACAACTCACCGAGACCATGCCGGCCACCTTGCGCTCCCTCGCCTGGTCGCTGCGCTGGGAACAGGCGCGCATGTTGCAGCAGCTTGAACAGATTCTCGAATTGAGCGATGCGATCCAGAGCGGACGTGCAGCCAGCAGCATGTATCGAGGTCAGGAAAACCCGCTGCACCTGGATTTCACCTTGGCGACCATGAACGCTGTTCGTGCATTCTCCGCGTTACTGGTGGCCGGCCTGATCTGGATCGAAACCGGCTGGGACGGAGCGCGGGGCGGGATGGTGCTGGTGGGGATTCTCTGCTCGCTGATGGCCACATTTCCACGGCCCTTGCTGGCTGTTCAGAGCTACGCGCGAGGATTCGGACTGGCGCTGGTGGTTTCAGCGCTGCTTCAGTTCATGCTTGTGCCCATGATCAGCAACTTCGAGTTGCTGGCATTGTTGCTGGTGCCCTTGCTTTACGCCGTCGCGGTGGGGCTTTCCAGTCCGCCCACCACCGGGACCGGCATTGGGCTGGGTCTCACGACGTTTCTGATGTTCGGCCCGCAAAACATCGGGCTCGGTCAAAACACCGCTATCCAGTGGTTCGAATTTGCCGGGGCCTATACCTGCGCCACGGTACTGGCGCTGAGTGTTTATTCGTTGATCTTCCCGTTCCGGCCTGACCTGCGTCTGCGTCGCCTGCATCAGGAGAACGGCGAGCAGGTGTACGCCTTGCTCAAGACGTCAGCCACCGATGAGCAGCAATTTGCCTTCGAAAGCCGGATGGTCGACCGCTTGACCATGATGCTGGGACTGCTGCCGGCGACACAGGACCCGCAGTCGCGGGAACTGTTTCAGGTCAGCCTGGGCAGCATGGCACTGGGCATTGCCTTGAATCAGCTCAGGCAGCAGGGACAAAACAACGACTTGCTGAGCCCGGACATTCAAGGTCGCCTGTTCGCAGCGGTCCGGCAAACCGGGCGCCTGGTTGCGGGGCGCCCCGGAGTTGAGCCGGAAGCGGTCCTTGCAGACCTGCGTACCTTGGGTGATGAGCTGGATGGCTTGCACTCAAGCGTTCACGAACATCTGTGGTCGGTCTTCCGGATGCGCGTCGCGCTGTTGATCGTGGTGTCGTTCGTTGAACGCTATCGCCACTATTTTGAACCCGCACCTGACCAAGGAGAACCCGCACTTGCCCATTGATCTGGAAATAGGAGGTGTTTATCTACCCCCGATAGCCCAGGCGTTGATTCTGGGGCTCCCGGTTTTCCTGCTGCTGGACTGGGTCTTGCGGCGCCTTGGCGTGTTGCAGTTCGTCTGGCATGAGGCGCTGTTCGAAGGCGCGTTGTATGTCTGTGTCTGTGCAACCTTGATTTTGTTGATGGGAGTTTGAGCCATTGAAGACCCTTTTTTCTCGACTCACGACCGTCGCAGTGGTGGTGCTGGCATTGGTCCTGGGCTGGTTTGCCTGGGAGCATTACACCCGCGCGCCCTGGACCCGGGACGCACGAGTGCGTGCGGATGTGGTGACCCTGTCCGCCGATGTATCGGGGCGGATTGTCAGCTTGGCCGTGCAGGACAACCAGCACGTGGACAAGGGCCAGCTGCTGCTGGAGATCGACCCGGCGCGGTACAACCTGGCGGTGGAACATGCCAAGCGCGGAGTGGAAGTGGCGAAAGCTTCCCTCGGGCAGGCCGAGGCATCGATTACGGCCAGTGAAGCACTGCTCAAACAACGTCAGAGCGAGGAACTACGTCGACGCACACTCAAGGATCGTTCGGCGATTTCCGGCGAAGAATGGGAGAAAGCCAATACGGACGCCGCCGTCGCCCAGGCGGACTTGCTGCGAAATCAGGCCAATCTGGTGTTGGCGCAGGCCAATGTGCAATTGGCCATCGCCGCATTGACCCAGTCCGAGCTCAATTTGCAGCGCACGCGGGTGATTTCGCCGGTCACGGGCTTTGTCACCAACCTGTTGACCCGAGAGGGTGATTACGCTTCCACCGGCGGGCCTTTGCTGGCGCTGGTGGACAGCAGTTCGTTTTATGTCAGCGGCTATTTTGAAGAAACCAAGCTGCCCCGGATCGGGCAGGGCGACCGGGTGAAAATCGAGTTGATGAGCGGCGAGACCTTCTATGGCTCCGTGCAAAGCATTGCCTACGCCATCGCCGACCGGGAAAACCTGCCGGGCGGGCGCCTGCTGGCGAATATCAATCCCAGCTATACGTGGGTGAAACTGGCACAGCGGGTGCCGGTGCGGATTGAGATTGATGCTGACTATGCCGGTAAAGACAAACTGAGGGCCGGGACAACGGCTACGGTGACGGTCGAAGAAAATCACCGCTAACCCCTGTAGGAGCGAGCCAGCTCGCGAAATATTCGATGACGACGAGGTGAATCAGGTTTGCCGGGCAACATAGAATCTCCCGCAAGAGGGCAGGTGGTGTTTTTGAGAAGACAAAAAAAGCCCCGCGACCGAATGAGACGCAGGGCTAAGAAATTGGTTGGTTGCGGCCAACCAAAGGAGCGCTTTAAAACCGAGTTACTTGCTGGCGACCGTCTCCGGTTGCCAGCCGCCACCGAGTGCCTTGTAGATCGCCACGATGCCGCGATACAGGTCAACTTCGGCCTGGGCTTGGGTGTCTTCGGCGGCCAAGCGTTCGCGCTGGGCGTCGAGTAACACCAGGAAATCGGCGGTGCCTTCGCGATAGCGGATCTCCGCCAGATCGGCGGCCGAACGACTGGACTCGCTCTGACGAATCAACGAAATCAGCCGTTGTTGGCGTTTGCCGTAGTCGCTGAATGCGTTTTCCGATTCCTCCAGGGCCAGCAGCACTTGTTGCTCATAAGTCGCCAAGGCGCCTTCGGCATCGGCATCGGCACCGCGCAAACGGGCGCGCACACTGCCAAGGTCGAACGCCGCCCAGGTGATGCTCGGGCCAAGCGCCCAGGCGTTGGCCGCCGAGGAACCAATCTGCGAACCGCGCCCGGCGGTGAACCCAAGGAAACCGCTGAGGCTGACCCGAGGGAACAAATCAGCCTTGGCCACACCGATGCGCGCCGTGGCCGAAGCCAGTTTGCGTTCAGCGCTGAGGATGTCCGGACGGCGTTGCAGCAGTTCGCCCGGATCACCAATCGGCAGGGCCTTGGCAATCGCCGGCAGGTCTTTCGGGCTCAGGTCCACGGTGAGCTTGTCCGGACGCTCACCCAGCAGGGTAGCGATACGGTTTTTCTGCCGGACCTGTTCGGCCTGCAATTGCGGCACGCTGGCTTCAACCGACGCCAGACGCGCATCGGCGCGTTCGACGTCGAGCTGATCACCCACCCCGGCATCACGCAGACTGATGGTGATCTTGCGTGACTCCTGCTGGTTCTGCAGGTTGGCCAATGCGATCTTTTCCCGCAGTTGTGCACCGCGCAGTTGACCGTAAGCGTCCACCAGCTCAGCAATCATGGTGACTTGCAGCTGATACAGGTCAGCCTCGATGGCCTGCTGTTCGGCGTTGGCCGATTCCAGATTGCGCTGGATGCGGCCAAACAGGTCAATCTCCCAGGCCATGTCCAACCCCAGGTCATAGCGTTCGCTATTGACCCGGTCGGTGGTCTGTCCCGGAATCTGGCCTTTGCCCAGATCGCTGCTGGCCCGGCTGGTGATGGTCGGCATGGCGTCATTGCTGACGTCATCACGGATCGCCCGGGCCGCTTTCCAGCGAGCGAAAGCGACGCGCAAATCACGGTTGCCCTTGAGCGATTCGAGCACCAACTGGTCAAGGGTCGGGTCCTCGAACTGCTGCCACCAGATGCCTTCGAAACGCGAGCGGTCGAAGTTTTTCTGGCCGGCGGCGCCATCGGTGGCGGTGGTGATATTGGCCGGTTCCGTGGCTGGTGTCTTGTAGTCCGGGCCGACGGCACAGGCGCTCAGCGCCAGTACCAGCAGGCTCGGCAGGAAGGCTTTCAGACTCATTGTTGCGACTCCAGTTTCAGCGCCCGGGCGGCCTTGCGCGCTTGACCGCGCTCGACAAAGTTACGGATCAATACGTAGAACACCGGCGTCAGCAACAGACCGAAGAAGGTCACCCCGAGCATCCCGGAGAACACCGCCACACCCATGGCATGACGCATTTCCGCACCGGCACCGCTGGAGAACACCAGAGGCACCACACCCATGATGAACGCGAAGGAGGTCATCAGGATCGGCCGCAGACGCAGACGGCACGCTTCGAGTACCGCCGCCAGCGGGCTTAAGCCTTCCTCTTGTTTGTCCTTGGCAAACTCGACGATCAGGATCGCGTTCTTACAGGCAAGCCCCACCAGAACGATCAGGCCAATCTGGGTAAAGATGTTGTTGTCGCCACCGGAAGCGATCACCCCGGTGATGGCCGACAGCAGGGTCATCGGTACGATCAGGATCACCGCCAGTGGCAGGCTCCAGCTTTCGTATTGAGCCGCCAGTACCAGGAACGCCAGCAGTACGCAGAGCGGGAACACGAACAGTGCGGTGTTGCCGGACAGAATCTGCTGGTAGGTCAGGTCGGTCCATTCGTAGGTCATGCCGTTCGGCAGTTCTTCCTTGAGCAGTTTCTCGATGGCTTTTTCGGCCTGGCCGGAGCTGTAGCCGGGTGCGGCCGCGCCGTTGATTTCAGCGGTGATGAAGCCGTTGTAGTGCATCACGCGGTCCGGCCCCGAGGTGTCGGTGACCTTGATGAAGGTCGCCAGCGGGATCATCTCGCCCTTGTTGTTACGCACTTTCAGCTGGCCGATCTGGTCGGATTCGAGTCGGAACTGTTGCTCGGCCTGAACGTTGACCTGATAGGTGCGACCGAAGCGGTTGAAGTCGTTGGCATACAGCGAACCCAGGTAGATCTGCAGGGTGTCGAAGATGTCGCTGACGGCCACGCCGTGGGTCTTGGCTTTTTCTCGGTCGATGGCGGCATCGACCTGCGGCACGTTCACGGTGTAACTGGTGAACAGCCCAGCCAGTTCGGGCACGTTGTGGCTTTTGTTGATGATGTTCATGGTTTCCTTGTACAGCTCTTCGTAGCCCAGGTTGCCCCGGTCTTCGATTTGCAGGCGGAAACCACCGATGGTGCCCAGGCCTTGTACCGGCGGCGGCGGGAAGATCGCCATGTACGCTTCCTGGATGTCCGCGTATTGGCCGTTCAAGGCACCGGCAATCGCACCGGCAGACATGCTCGGGTCTTTACGTTCGTCGAATGGTTTGAGGGTCACGAACACGATGCCGGCGTTCGGGCTGTTGGTGAAACCGTTGATCGACAGGCCCGGGAAGGCCACGGCACTTTCCACGCCGGGTTGCTTCAGCGCCATCTCGGACATGCGCTTGATCACGTCTTCGGTGCGGTCCAGGCTCGAGGCATCCGGCAATTGCGCGAAGGCCACCAGGTATTGCTTGTCCTGGCCGGGTACGAAACCGGTCGGGGTGCTGGAGAAACCGAAGAAGGTCAGCACCATCAAGCCGGCGTACAGCAGCAGGGCGATACCGCTGGAGCGGATCACGCGGGCAACGGTGCCGACGTAACCATGGCTGGCCTTTTCAAAGAAGCGGTTGAACGGTCGGAACAACCAGCCACCGAAAATCTTGTCCAGCACCTTGGAGAAACGGTCTTTCGGTGCGTCATGGCCCTTGAGCAATACCGCGGCCAATGCCGGCGACAGGGTCAGCGAGTTGAAGGCCGAGATCACCGTCGAAATCGCAATGGTCAGGGCGAACTGCTTGTAGAACTGCCCGGTCAACCCGGAGATGAACGCCGCCGGAATAAACACCGCACACAGCACCAGCGCCGTGGCAATGATCGGGCCGGTCACTTCACGCATGGCGCGCTTGGTGGCTTCGACGGGAGTGAGTCCGAGTTCGATGTTCCGTTCGACGTTTTCCACCACCACGATCGCATCGTCCACCACGATACCAATCGCCAATACCAGGCCGAACAGCGACAAGGCGTTGAGCGAGAAGCCAAACAGGTGCATCACCGCAAACGTACCGATCAGCGACACCGGCACAGCGACCAATGGAATGATCGAGGCGCGCCAGGTTTGCAGGAACAGGATCACCACCAGCACCACGAGGATCAGCGCTTCGAAGAGGGTGTGAACCACCGCCTCGATGGAGCCGCGCACGAAGATCGTCGGGTCATAGACGATGCTGAAGTCCATGCCTTCGGGGAAGTTCTTCTTCAGCTCGGCCATTTTTGCCCGAACCTCGTTGGAGATCTCGATGGCGTTGGAACCCGGACGCTGGAAGATCGGGATCGCCACCGCCGGCTGGTTGTTCAGCAGGGAGCGCAAGGCGTACTGACTGGAACCCAGTTCAACGCGGGCGATGTCCTTGAGGCGAGTGATTTCACCGTTGTCGCCAGAGCGAATGATGATGTTCTCGAACTCTTCCTCGGACACCAGCCGGCCCTGAGTGTTGACCGACAGCTGGAACGCCGTGGCATTCGGCGCTGGCGGTGCACCCAACGCACCGGCCGCCACTTGACGGTTCTGCTCACGAATAGCAGTCACCACATCGGTCGCGGTCAGATTGCGCGAAGCGGTCTTGTTCGGATCGAGCCATACCCGCAGCGAGTAATCGCCCATGCCGAACAGCTGCACATCACCGACACCGCCCAGGCGTGCCAGCTCATCCTTGATGTTGAGCAGGGCGTAGTTGGACAGGTACAGCATGTCGTAGCGTTTGTCCGGCGAGGTCAAGTGCACAACCATGGTCAGGTCGGGCGACGCCTTGTCCACGGTGATACCGATGCGCGTCACTTCCTCGGGCAGTTTTGGCTCGGTCCGGGTCACGCGGTTCTGCACCTGCACCTGGGCGTTGTCCAGGTCAGTGCCCAGCGCGAAAGTGATGGTCAGGGTGATCTTGCCGTCAGCGGTGGACTGCGAGGACATGTACAGCATGTTCTCGACGCCGGTGATGGCTTGCTCCAGCGGCGCGGCCACGGTTTCGCCGATGACTTTCGGGTTGGCACCCGGGAAGTTGGCGCGGACCACAACGGTGGGTGGCACGACTTCCGGGTATTCGCTGATCGGCAACTGGAACAGCGAGATCGCCCCGGCGATCAGGATCAGCAGCGACAGCACTGCCGCGAAGATCGGCCGCGAAATGAAGAACTGGGAAAAATTCATCGTAGAGAGCCCTTAGTCGCGTGGAGTCGTGGCAGCCAGCTTCACAGCCGTCCCCGGCGCAACCTTGGCAGGTGCGACTTGGGGCAGGTTGCTGGCTTCCAGCGCCTGGCGTTGTTGTGCGAGAGCCGCCAACGTTTGTTCGTTGGCCATCGGAATCACTTCAGGCGTGACCGGCGATCCCGGACGCACCCGTTGCAGACCCTTGACGATGATCGTGTCGTCCTTGTTCAGGCCGCTGCGCACGATGCGCAACCCTTCGATCTTCGGACCCAGCTCCACCGCGCGGTAGGCGGTCTTGTTGTCGGCATCCATGACCAGCACGAACTTTTTGCCCAGGTCAGTGCCGACCGCTTCGTCGTTGATCAATGTGGCGCTGTAGGTGCCGCTGCCGACCAGCTTCAAGCGTGCGTACAGGCCCGGGGTGTAGCTGCCGTCGCTGTTGTCGAACACGGCGCGACCGCGGATGGTCCCGGTTTTCGGGTTGACCTGGTTGTCGATGAAATTCATGACACCCTGGTGCGGGTTGCCGTCTTCGTTGGACAGGCCCATGTAAACCGGGGTGGTGGCGCCGCGTTTGCCCTGGCGAGCGAGCTGCGTGTACTTGAGGAACACGCGTTCGTCGGCGTCGAAGTAGGCATAGACCTTGTCGGTGGAAACGACGCTGGTCAGCGGCGTGGTGTCGGCGGTTACCAGGTTGCCGGCGGTGATTTCCGCACGGCTGACGCGGCCGCTGATGGGGGCGGTCACACGGGTGAAACTCAGGTTCAGTTTGGCCAGGTCCAGTTGCGCTTGAAGCGCGCCGACGGCGGCGCGGGCTTCTTGTGCGGCACTGGTCCGCGAATCGGCCAGTTCGGCAGAAATCGCGTTGCTGGTGCGCAGACGCTCGCCGCGCTGGGCTTCGTTTTCGCTGCGAGTGGCATTGGCACGCGACTGGGCGACCAGTGCTTCGAGGCGGCGGACCTCAGCCTGGAATGGGCGGGGGTCAATCTGGAACAGCAGGTCACCTTTCTTGACCAGGGCGCCTTCAGTGAACGCCACTTCATCGATCTGGCCGGAAACCCGTGGACGGATCTCGACGGTTTCCGGGGCTTCGAGGCGTCCGGTGAATTCATCCCACTCGTTGACCGGTTGTTCCAGCACCTTGGCCACGCTGACCTTGGCGGCCGGCATCGTGGCGGCACTTTCCGGCGCCTTGCCGCAGGCGCTCATCACCAGTACGGCCAACAAGGCCAACGGGAAGCGCAAATGTTTGAGTGACTGTTCCATGGATGCATCCGCCAATGTGTTGAGATTGGCGAATGATGCGCGGCGGGGTGGTATGTCACGAATCGAATGGGGCGAAGGTAACTATCATTCGGAATGATATAAGACTCGACCAAGCCCTCTAGCCTGCGGTTTGCATTCGATTGTCATCAACGGGATTGATGACAATTGTGTGTTGCATTGGATGCAATAGTTGCTTGGGGCCGTGTTGCGGCCATTAGTTCGGAGAACAATCCGGATCAGGCCAGGCTGTCCGGATCCCCGAAGAACATCTGAATCCGCGAGCGCAACCAGCGCTCAGCCGGATCGTTATCCTGCGACCCGCGCCAGGCCATGTGCAGTTCGAAACTGGGCACCGGCAACGGCGGATCTTCCGCCCGCACGCCGCCTGCGGCGGTCAGCGCATCGGCGGTGTAGTCCGGCACCGTGGCGACAATGTCGGTTCCGGCGAGCAAGGTGCTCAGCCCGTTGAACTGCGGCACGGCGAGCACGACATGGCGTTTGCGCCCAAGCTTTTCCAGTTCTTCATCTATAAAGCCACTGAGGTCGCCGGCGAACGACACAAGGGCATGGGGGCGGGCGCAGTAATCATCCAGGCTCAACGGTCCCGGCACGGTGTCGGCGCGCAATAGCTTCGGCTTGCTGCGGCGCAGCACCTTGCGCTTGGCATTGGCCGGCAGGTCGGTGGTGTAGCTGACACCGATGGAGATCTCCCCGGAAGCCAACAACCCCGGCATGAGGATGTAGTTCACGCGACGCACGACCAGCACGATCCCCGGTGACTCGGCGCGCAGGCGCTTGAGCAGCATCGGTAACAAGGCGAACTCGACGTCGTCCGAAAGGCCGATGCGGAACACGGCGGTACTTGTGGCAGGATCGAACTCGGCCGCACGGCTGACCGCTGTGGAAATCGAATCCAGCGCCGGGGAGAGCAGGGCGAAGATTTCGATCGCCCGAGCAGACGGCTCCATGCTGCGGCCGGTGCGCACGAACAATGGATCATCGAACAGCCCGCGCAGGCGCGAAAGCGCCGCACTGATGGCAGGCTGGCCGAGGAAAAGTTTTTCCGCCGCGCGGGTCACGCTGCGTTCGTGCATCAATGTTTCGAAAACGATCAACAGGTTCAGGTCGACACGACGCAGGTCATTACGATTCATCTGGAGTCCTGGCAGAGTCAGCAAACTTGACGTGGGCGGCCATATGAGAACAATGGCCCGCAGGAATCTTACGGGGAAAGGCTGGTACTCTGCACCGAGAAATTCAGATTTCCTACAAAGGCTGCGTCGGATTCATACTGTATCTAGTGATGTTTCCGAGACGACGGAATCAATGACAGGCATGTCGACTATTAATAGCCACAGATAGTCTTGGGTTAAAAGCCCGGCTAGAGTTCAAGGCATTAGAGGTTCATTTGGCGAGGTTTGCGATGTCCCGCACGATCCGTTTTCACAAGTTTGGTCCAGCCGAGGTGCTCAAATGCGAAGAGCATGCGGCCGCTCAGCCTGCACCAGGCGAAGTGCAGGTGCGCGTCGAGGCGATTGGCATCAGCTGGTATGACACACTCTGGCGCCAGAACCTGGCACCTTCCCATGCTCGCCTGCCTTCTGGCATTGGCCAGGAAATGGCCGGTATCGTCACGGCCCTGGGTGAGGGCGTTGAAGACCTGGCTATCGGCGACAAAGTCGCCAGTTTTCCGGCCGAAAGCCCGAACGACTACCCGGTCTACGGCGAGCAGATTGTTCTGCCGCGCACAGCCTTGACCCGTTACCCGGACGTACTCAGCCCGATTGAAGCGAGCGTGCATTACACGCCGCTGTTGATCGCCTATTTCGCGTATGCCGACCTGGCACGGGTCAAGCCGGGGCAGTTTGTCCTGGTGACCGACGCCAGCCACTGCGCCGGCCCTTCCTTCGTACAACTGGGCAAAGCCCTGGGTGTGCGAGTGATTGCCGCGACCAAAACGGCGGAAGAACGTGAATACCTGCTGTCGCTCGGTGCCGATAAAGTCATCGTCACCGAGGAAGAAGATCTGCTGATACGCATCAACAAAATCACCGACAACCGCGGCGTGGACGTGGTGTTCGATGGTTTGGGCGGTCCGCAAATGTCGTTGCTGGGTGACGTGCTCGCACCGCGTGGCAGCCTGGTGCTCTACGGGTTGCAGGGCGGCAACCAGACGCCATTCCCGGCATGCGCAGCGTTCCAGAAGAACATTCAGTTCTTCGTGCACTGCATCGGCAACTTCACCGGGAAGCCGGAACTGGGCATTACCCAGGACCAGGTCGCACTGCAGCGCGCCTTGCGCGACATCAACCAGTTGACGGCTGATCGCGTGCTGTTGCCGCTCAAGACCCGGGTCTTCCCGTTTGCCGAGTTTGTCGAAGCACACCGCTACATGGACGAGTGTCCGTGTCGTGAACGGGTTGCCCTTCAGGTCGAACCGGCGTAACGATCACTTCTGTCGTACATCCTCAAAGAGTCCGTGTCCCCACGGACTCTTTTGCGTTCAGCCCCACCTAAATACCCATTGCCCTGATGGCGGAGCCTTGGGCCAGTTCGGCAACTGAACTGGTTTTTACTCTTGATCTGTAGCTTCTAATCAGCCACTCAGCCCTGATAATTGAATGATTACTTTCATCTCAAGGAATGAGTCATGTCTGTGTGTCAGGCTGATACTTGTCAATGCCCATTGCATCTTTCAAAAAGCGCAAGTTGTTGCGTAGTTATAGAAGGCGCGACGATAACTTCTTTCTTTATTTCTTGTATTAAACGTCTGTGGGACGTTGTCGGACATTTCATAGGATCGATAATTGGTTTGGTAAAATTCATAAAAATCAATGGAATAGATGGTTGCGGTCGGTGCTTTCGTGTGGCCGCTCCACTAATTTGTTGAAAGCAACCTCATTCCATTCCAGTGTTAGTATTTGACAGTAAATTCCATCACTACCGCCGTGCAGTCCGCTCGTTGCGCTTGACTGTTGGTGCGATATAGAACTTACAAGTATCAGGTAAATTTAAATGACCAGCATTCATGATCAAGCGATGAACTATGTCTATCAACAAGTGCTGCAGCGATTGCTCGGATTTTTTTCGCGGGCCGAACGTACGGCCTTGCAGTTGTTGATCCAGCGTCTGGTGGTAGCGGCGGGGGGGATGGCCCACATCGGCGATTTCAAGGTGCTGTTGATTCAGACCGGCACCCGCGACAACTGCTACACCCTGGCGCTGCTGCGGGCTGCCCAATTGACGATTGCAACCCGGTCACCTGCGACGTTTCAGTTGCGCATCGCCTCATTGCGAATGAATGGGGCCAGCGTGGTGGCTTTGGAAAACATGCATCGCACCAACAGTGCTTTGTTCATCTATGACGATCCGCGGGTCGAGGTGTTGATGGTGGATGACCGTGAGGTTCTACTCTTTGATCATCAGGCGCCCGTGTCCAGCGCCGGCCGCGAATCGAATCGGACTCAAATGCTGTTGATCGGCCATTGCCCTATCCGCAATGAGCTGCTGAATCCATGGGACAGCGGGTACCTGGCCACTGGCGAATTCTATGGGCAAATCGCGCGTTGGGACGGTGGCGTCGATGCGTTGCTCAGCAGCGAATCGCCGCGTCAGCAAAAACAGTTTACCGACGGTTTGTTGCGCGCTGCCGCAAAGGCGGGGTTATGGTCGTCGAACATCGGTGAATCCGCTTACAGCGGGTTGTTCGCATTGCTCGATGAACTGGGCAGCGACTGTTATCGCGAGTTCTATGGTGATCAAGGCCACGCACAATGGCGTCCGGCAGATCGCTTTGAAACCTGCCGTCGCGCGACCTGCATTGATATTCACGACATGTTGGTCAGCCCCCCGGAAGAGCGCTGGCCGTTGCTGAACGAGTTTCTTGGATACCAGCCTGACGAACCGGGTGCGCAAACCGGCGACAACGAATACGTGAGCCTGCCGATCTCGGCGCACCTGCGGGGGCTGCAAGCCTGTTGCCTGCAAGGGCGCAGTTACGAGGCGGGAGTCGCCGAACACCTGCAACGAACCTTGATCATGATGCGTCGCAAGCAGTTGCCCGATCAGTTGTGCGAACAAGTCATCGAAACCTTTTGCAATCCGGCAACGCAGGGTGAGTTGCGGGCACGGGCAGCGTCTGAAGCACAAAAGGCCCTCGGTCTGAGTGACGCACAGCTGGTATGTCTGCTCTTTGCGCCTTTTATCGACAACGGGGCCCGCCTTGAGCGTTTTCTTCGTCTATGCCATCCGGGCATGCTGGTGGCGCTGCCCGATCTGCACCGGGCCATGCAGGGGCAGCCCGTGGCCGAACAAATCATGCAGTGGATGATTGATGTCAGCGGACTGCCGGTGAGGCTGATTGGCCGGCTTTATCAAATGGCGTCGGTGTCCGAAACGCCATGCATGGCACCTGAAATTGCAGTCGCCAGCGCGGATGCAGCCGGTCTTGCTGTGGCGGATGAATGGTCTACGGGGCGTTGACCGTGCGCGGTTTGCGGGGCTGTGCAATTGGACTTGGTCCATGAAAGGTCTACGAGAAACGGACTTCGCCTATCAGGCGGTGTACCGATATCTCAACACGCTGATCAATGAGTCTATTGGTCATGGGCATTTGCGCCTGCCCTCCTTGAGACACCTCGCGGATCGTCTCAATGTGTCGATTTCGACTATCCAGTACGCGTACTCATTGCTGGAAAAAGAAGGGCGGGTCTATTCGGTGGCCAAGTCTGGCTACTTCGCGGTGCCAGTGTCCTCGACCGATCTGATTCAGAGCGGCAACGACTTGCTCGAAACCGTGTACGTCAACGCCCGGCGCCCGGGAATGTTTGTCCTGAGTGCCGATGAGCCAGCGTTATTGCAGCCGCTCGACAGTCCTTTGTTACTGATGGAGCGGGAGTTGCTGCGTCAGTATCCGCGCCAGCCGTTGCCAACGTCGCAACCGTTTGGTGAGCTGGAACTGCGCACAGCCCTGGCGGCTCGCTACACCTCTTCGCCGGTTCGCTGCTGGCATGCCGAAGAGGTTTTTATCGGCGCCGATCTACGGGGTGTGCTGGAAATACTGATCATCGTACTGGGCTTGAACGACGCGACAGTGGTGGTTGAATCGCCGTGCGACTGGGCGATATTGCGTTTGCTCCAGGCCGCTTGCGTGCGGGTGATCGAGTTGCCAGTGCTGGCGAACGGTTGCCTGGATTTCGATCGGCTCAAGGCGTTGCTGGAAACCGAATCGGTGCGGCTGGTTATGGTTTCCTCGGCCTTGAACATGCCGCGAGGCAGTCTGGCGCCTGATGACAATCGCCGGGCCATCGCGCAGCTGTTGGGCCAACACCACAGTTGGGTGCTGGAGAACGACTGTTATGGGGAGCTTTGCTTCGAGGTAGGGCGGCTGCGATTCCGCGATCTGCTGGATCCCGAGCGGCTGATGGTGTTTTCCACGTTCGAGAAAATCATCGGTCCGGAAGCGCCCTATGGCTATCTGCTGTCGAAGCACTTCAGCGCCGACCTGCAACGGCATTTTCTGTTGCGTTCGTTCCGCCTGTCACCCATTCGGCAGAAGGCCATTGCACGGTTGTACGGCAATGGCCGCATCGATCAGCACCTGCACGTGCTGCGACGGCTGCTCAAAGAACGCAAGAGTCAGATGACCCAACTGTTGCAGGAACGGCTGGGTGATGCCTTGCAGGTTGTCGAGCCTCAGGGCGGCGCGACTATATGGGTTCGCTCCCTGCGGCAGGTGAATGTGCGTCGAGTGTTCCAGCGTTTGTTGGCGCACGAGGTGGTCATTGCCCCGGGTGAATTGTTCAGCCTTCAGGGCTTGCACGCACAGCATCTGCGCTTGAGTCATACCCTGGGCAGTGAGCACGACCTCGCTCTGGCCCTGGGTTTTCTGGGGGATGCGCTGCGTCTGGAGGCCATCGACTGAGGAGGGCGCAATGACATCTTCTAACGTCCTGGATCGATCCCGTCGCGTTACGGTCAAACTGCCAGTAAACTCCGTCCCAATTCCTGAACCACTCGATCCCAGAGGTTTTGCATGACACTCAGTCCTTTTGCGGGCAAACCGGCACCGGCAGAATTGTTGGTCGACATCCCGCGACTGGTAACGGCCTATTACACCGGCCAACCTGATGCCGCCATTTCGACCCAGCGCGTTGCCTTTGGCACGTCCGGGCACCGAGGCAGCTCGTTCGACCTGAGTTTCAACGAATGGCACGTTCTGGCCATCAGCCAGGCAATTTGCCTGTACCGCGAGGCTCAAGGCATTGATGGCCCGCTGTTCGTCGGTATCGACACCCATGCGCTGTCTACTCCCGCCGGGGCCAGTGCCCTTGAAGTCCTGGCGGCCAACGGCGTGACCGTGATGATCGCCGAAGGTGACGAGTACACGCCGACGCCGGCAGTCTCCCACGCGATCCTTTGCTACAACCGTGGACGCACCACCGGCCTGGCCGATGGCGTTGTCATCACGCCGTCCCACAACCCGCCGCAAAGCGGTGGCTACAAGTACAACCCAACCAACGGTGGCCCGGCCGATACCCACATCACCAAGTGGATCGAAGCCAAGGCCAACGAACTGCTGGCCAACAAGCTGGCCGGTGTCAAACGCATCAGCTACGAACAGGCACTGAAGGCGAGCACGACGCATCGCCACGACTACGTGAACACCTATGTGGCCGATCTGATCAATGTGATCGACTTCGATGCCATCCGTGACGCCAAGCTGCGTCTGGGTGTCGATCCGCTGGGTGGCGCAGGGGTTCGCTACTGGTCGGCGATTGCCGAACACTACCGCCTGGACCTGGATGTCGTGAACAAGGAAGTCGATGCGACGTTCCGCTTCATGACCGTCGACTGGGATGGCCAGATCCGCATGGACCCATCGTCCAGCCATGCCATGCAAGGTTTGATCGGCCTCAAATCACGCTTCGACGTGGCATTTGCCTGCGATCCGGATCACGATCGCCACGGCATCGTCACCCCGTCCGGTGGCTTGCTGGCACCGAACAACTACCTCGCTGTGTGCATCGATTACCTGTTCCAGAATCGCCCGCAATGGCGTGCTGACGCTGCCGTGGGTAAAACCGTAGTCAGCAGCGGCTTGATCGATCGTGTGGCCAAGCGCCTGGGGCGTCGCCTGTACGAAGTGCCGGTTGGCTTCAAGTGGTTTGCCGATGGTCTGTTTGACGGTTCTCTGGGTTTTGGCGGTGAAGAAAGCGCCGGCGCGTCGTTCCTGCGCAAGGACGGCAGTGTCTGGTGCACCGACAAGGACGGGTTGATCCCGGCATTGCTGGCCGCTGAAATGACGGCTCGCACTGGTCGCGATCCAAGTCAGGCCTACCGGGCCTTGACCGATGAACTGGGCGAACCGTTCTCGGTACGGGTCGATGCCAAGGCCAATCCTGAGCAGAAAGCCCTGTTGAGCAAGTTGTCTCCGCAACAGGTGACCTCGACCGAGCTGGCCGGCGAAACGATCCAGAGCATCCTCAGCCATGCGCCAGGTAACGACCAGGCGATTGGCGGGCTGAAGGTCATGACCGAAAACGGCTGGTTCGCGGCGCGTCCTTCGGGCACGGAGGACATCTACAAGATCTACGCCGAAAGCTTTGTCAGCGATGATCACCTCAAGCAGTTGGTGGGCGAAGCGCAGACGCTTGTGGACAGCGCCATTTCCGCGAAGTGATCCGTGACTGATGTAGCTGTTGTGGCGAGGGAGCTTGCTCCCGCTGGGTCGCGAAGCGACCCCATCTCAGTGATAGCGATTTATTGACGGCACCGCATTCACCAAATTGCGGCTGCAGCGCAGCCGAGCGGGAGCAAGCTCCCTCGCCACAAGTTAATCGAAAAAAAGGGGCAACCATCACGGTTGCCCCTTTTTTCGCATTTACCGAATCACGCCAGGTCCACCAGAACGATCTCGCTGTCCTCGAAGGCCGTAACGCGCAGAACCTGTTCATCGGCAATCGCAACACCGTCTCGAGCTTGAGCACGCAAGCCATTGACTTCAATCACGCCCGTCGCCGGCACCAGATAGGCGCGACGGCCAGTGTCCAGCCGGTACTCGGCCGACTCGCCAGCCTTCAGGTTCGCCGCCACCAGGCGCGCATCGGCACGAATCCGCAGGCTCTGATCGTCACCTTCCTTGCCACTGGCCAATGTCACAAAACCTTCGCGCTCGCCTTTCGGGAACGGCTTGGCACCCCAGGACGGCGCCAGGCCGGATTCGTTGGGGATGATCCAGATCTGAAAGATCCGCGTCTCGGTTGCTTCCAGGTTGTACTCGCTGTGGGCGATCCCGGTGCCGGCGCTCATGACCTGAACATCACCCGCTTCGGTGCGTCCCTTGTTGCCCAAGTTGTCCTGGTGGGTGATGGCGCCTTCACGGACATAGGTAATGATTTCCATGTCCCGGTGCGGGTGCTGCGGGAAGCCAGTGCCCGGGGCAATCACGTCGTCGTTCCATACCCGCAGGTTGCCCCAGTTCATGCGCTTTGGATCGTAGTACTCGGCGAACGAAAAATGGTGGTGGGCATCCAACCAGCCATGGTGAGCACCGCCGAGCGAATTGAAAGGTCTGAGTTCAAGCATGATCGTCTCCTGAAAGGTCCGTCATGGGGCAAAGCGCCTGAGCCACGAAGCAAGACCGGTGGTTGATGACGGCCATCATCCATCAGGCAAACATCGATAAAAAGCGTAAAAAATGCAGCATTCTTATCTAATATATTGATATTAAACGGGCTCGAAAAACTCTCACACAGCTTTCACTTCATCGCATAAGCCAATGAGTCATAAGCATTTCACTAGAACTCATCGGCAAATGCAGACACCATAGCGCTCAACAGCCTCACACCCTGGAGTCAGTCCGCGTGCCGCAACACACCCCCGATCTTCCTCCCGAGCTTCGCCCCTTGGCCGAGATGCCGCTGATCAAGCGCCTGCTGGCCCGGTTCTTCGGCTACAGCCTCACGCGCTTGCATGCACAGCACCGGGCGTCGTGGTTGCACGGTCAGGCCGACGGGTTTCGCAGTGGCCACAGCGCCGGTGTGGATTACGGCTACAAGGAAGGCAAGCTCGAAGGTCTGGAGGAAGGCCGGCAAGTCTTGCTGATCCGCGATTCGCGCTGCACCGAGCACCGTCCACCGAACGTCGATGACTTGTTGTTTGACGATTGGCGCCTGCCGTTGAGCGCCGAGTTGAAGAAACGCATGAAAGCCGACGTCGCCCGATGGCTGCCGCCGCATGCCCAGCCCAGCGCCGCACAGTGGAAAATGATCTTCAGCGATACGCCATCCACTTCGGTCATTGCCGGAGCCGGGGCAGGTAAATCGACCACCCTGGTGCTGCGTATTTTGCTGCTGACGCATTATCTGGGGTTCGAGCTGAGTTCGATGACGGTCGTGACGTTCACCCGTGAGTCGCGCAAGGATTTCATCAATAAATTGATCGAACTGTTTGCGCTTTGGGGGCGGGCGATCAGCTTCAAGGAAGCGCGTGATCTGGTGCGCACCTTCCACTCGCGGATTTTGCCGATGGTGCGCAGCTTGCCGGGTTTCGAACGGTTGCAAGCCTTCGAGAACCTCAGCTTTCGAACGCAAAACGGCGATGAAGAGGTCGACAGCAACCCGTTCGACTTGCGCATCAATGACGCGCAGCGCCAGCAACTCAATGCCTGCTATCACCAGCTGCACAGTCGGGATGAGCATTTCCGCGAGCTGATCAAGCCGTTGTCGCGCCATGCCTTGCAGCTCAAAGAGCTGGAGCGCGATCACCCGGATGTGCAAAAGCGGATTGGCGTGACCGAATTGGCCGCCAAGCGTGATGAAGAACTGTGCGATGTTGTCGAGGATCTGTGGTTGCGTGCAGGTGCGTGGCCGATCAAAGGGATCGAGCCCAACCGTCAGTCGTTCGAGATCAATGGCGCGAAATTTCATTGTCATGGCTACATCCCGTCGCTGGATGCCTGGGTGGTATTGGGCTTCGATCCTCGGGAAAATCCCCAGGTGACGCGGCCAAACGCCAAGCTGACAGTGCGCGCGGAGTGGGCTGTAAAGCGCACCCTGTTTCAAGCTTTCTGTCGTAAACCACTGATTTGGCTAGATAGTTACGAGTCATCAAAGCGCGTTTTAGCTTCACTGGCCGGTGATGCCAGTGCGGGGCCGGGCTTCGATTACAAGGTCAAGGGCGAACTCGGTTCCACACCCTTGCTGGATTGTTTCGTCACCGCCGCCGGGTTTATCGAAAACCTCGGCCTGGACGTACCTGCTGCTGTGGGGCAGATGAGCTTTGCCAAGGACGACCCAGACCGGTTTTTCTTCGAGGCCTTGAGCATTTACTGGCGGGCCCTGGAAGATCATTTGCTTGACCAGAAACCGCCGGTCATGACCTACAACCGCATGTTCGCGTTGTTCAGCGAGCACTCCCCGGAAAACCTCAAGCTTTTGAGCGATGACCTGCTTCGGCCGTTATCGCACCTGATGATCGACGAGTTTCAGGACGTATCGCCGCAAATCGTTTCCTGGATCAGGGCCAGTCTTGCGGAAATTCGCAGTCGAGGGCCAGCCATGCACGTCGGTCGCGGTGCCCAGAGTTCATCCTTGCTGTGCGTGGGGGACGATTGGCAATCCATCTACGGTTGGCGCGGCAGTTCGCCGACGTACTTCATGGAGTTCAACAAGGAGTTCCCGTCGCCGAGTACCACCAAGGTCATGCTCAGCGACAACTATCGCAGTCACCAGCACATCATTGATGCGGCCGAGCACATCGTGCGTGCGGCGCCCGCAATTGCCGGCAAAAAGGCCAAAGCCAGTGGGGAGCCGAAGGCGTTGCTGCCGGTGAACGTGCTTGATCGGGATGATCAAGGCATGGCCCAGCGTCTGATGGAACACTACAGGAAGGGCGATTCAATCCTGATGCTTTATCGGAAAAGTAGCGATAAGTCATTGATTGAAGAGCATATTAAATCTGTAGTTAATGTGGATTCTAGCTTGCCGTATGAGTCTCGACGGTTGAAACAGCTGACCTACCATAGCGCCAAAGGCCTTCAGGCCGACGCTGTGTTTCTGCTCGGCGATTGCCAGCACCTGACCAGTTCACCCTACAAGAATCAGGTGTATCGCATGGCGGCCCTGGGCAAGGCTGGCGACAGTGAGCCTTACGACAGCGCTCAAAAAGACGAGATCCTGCGATTGGCCTACGTAGGCATTACCCGGGCTGTCAGCCATTGCTATTGGTATGTCGATTCACAGGACAACCAGGCGGCGAACATGCCCAAGGCGTCTGACCGGATAGGTAAGGGCAAGGCTTTCTTTGCCGACCATCGGCTGGGCAACGTGTCGGGGTGAATCGAAAAGATCGCAGCCTTCGGCAGCGCCTGCCGGGTAGGCACGCCGCAGGCTACGATCCTTGCACTGGACAATAAAAAACCCACATGAGTGGGTTTTTTATTGAGAAGTCAGCCTTCAGGCATAGCTCCTGAGGGCTACCGGTGGAATGAACGCTTCAAGCTCATCCTCCACCGCTTCGATTATTCGCTCTACATCCGCAGCATTCATGACCGTCGCGCAAGGAATGCCGGCTATGGCGATCATGGTCTCGCCAGTGGCACGGTCAAACAGACGGGCAATCATGCTGCCCGGCGCATCCATGCTCGCCTCGAAACCCATGGGATGAAAATGCCAGCGCATCAGCTGGCAGGCGTTTGGAAACGTGACCTTACTGAACCCTTTATTCATGTGTTGCCCACCTTCTTCATCGAGCGCTTCCTTTAGCTCATGCCAGGGGGGAAGAACCTTCATTGGTTCAACCAGTGACAGTCTTTAAAAGTAGCACCGCAGTGTGAAATAAATGTGGAATCTTCAAACCGTTTAGCGATTGCTGCGACTTTTTTGATGCAGGTCACGTTATGCCGACAGTTGAACGGACATGAGCCCCGGTTTAGTCATTGATGCCTCGGCAGAACTTGGGCAAGCTCGACGTTTTTTCGTCGAGACCGTTATGCACGCCGATGATGATGGCCCGCTGCAAACCCAGGCGACAGGCGAGACGGTCATGCGCTATCACCTGCGCTGGAAGCACCGGGATCTGGATGGCGTCATGGCGCTTTATCATCCTGACGTCCAGTACAACGATTTTTTCCAGAATCGCGTCATGGGCCTGGGCGAGTTG
Organism: Pseudomonas sp. Irchel s3f7; assembly: GCF_900187615.1. Taxonomy (GTDB): domain Bacteria; phylum Pseudomonadota; class Gammaproteobacteria; order Pseudomonadales; family Pseudomonadaceae; genus Aquipseudomonas. The sequence continues at coordinate 210,310 of NZ_FYDO01000001.1, forward strand.
CGCGAATACGTGCGCAGCAGCATGCCGCGCGACCCGGACGAAGCGCTGGAACACTCCGATCGCATTCGCCTGGATGGCAACACCGCGTTCATTCAATACCGCATTACCCTGCGCGGCGGCGAGGGGCTGGTGTCGTTCCGTGCCAGCGAGGCGATTACCGTCAAGGACGGGCTGATCTGGCGCGTCAATGAGTACGCCTCGCTGGTGCGTGAGCAACCGGTCAGCAAGACCGCCGGCAATCAGCGCCCGGCCGTCAGCCGGCTCGGCCTGTCGCCGCGTCAATTGAGCTTTATGGCGGACGACCTGCAACAGTATTTCCAGCGCCAGCAACCCTATCTTGATCCGGAGCTCGACCTGCAGCGGGTGGCGAAGGAGTGCGGGTACAGCCGTAATCAGATTTCCTATCTGCTGAATCAAGTGCTGGGCCAGAGCTTCTACCGTTACGTCAACCAGGCCCGTTTGCAGCATTTGCTCGCGGCGCTGGATGCCGCCACGCCGCCGCTGCGTATCGACGATCTGGCCTTCGCTGCCGGTTTCAATTCGCTGTCCGCGTTCTACAGTTGCTTCCGCCAGCACACCGGCCAGTCACCGAAGGCCTACGTCAAACAAATTTCTTTGCGTGCACGCGCGCAAGACAGCGACTGAAGCCACGCACTAGGATCAACGCCATCGAAGTTTTGAGTGGCGGAGTCTTGCATGTCGGCGTGGCGCACTATCAGTTTGTGGATGGACCAGCTCGACGAGCCCCTGTTGGCGCGCCCATCGCTGGAACAGGATCTGGATGTCGACGTCGCGATCATCGGCGCGGGTTACACCGGACTTTGGACGGCTTACTACCTCAAGCGCCAGGCCCCCGGCCTGAGCATTGCCATCGTTGAAGCGCAAACCGCCGGGTTTGGCGCGTCCGGTCGCAACGGCGGCTGGCTGATGGGTAACCTGCTGGGTGAGGATCGCCTGCTTGCCGGTTTGTCGCCGGAGGATCGCCGGGCTTCCTACGATTTGCTGCACAGCATTCCCGATGAAGTGGAAATTGTCATCGAACGTGAAGGCATCGACTGCGATTATCGCAAAGGCGGGGCGCTGTATTGCGCTGCCCGCTATCCCGAGCAGGAAGCCAGCCTGCGCACCTATCTGGACGACCTCTACCGCCAAGGCCTCAACGAAAGCGATTACCGCTGGCTCAGCCCCGAGCAACTGGCGCAACAGATTCGCGTAGCCAAACCCTATGGCGGCATCTACGCGCCACACGTGGCGACCATTCACCCCGCCAAACTGGTGCGCGGGCTGGCCCGCACCATTGAGCGCATGGGCGTTAAAATCTACGAAAACAGCCCGGTCAGCCATTGGCAGTCGGGCAGCCTGCGCACGGCGAAAGCCTCGGTGCGCAGCCGCTGGACAGTGCCGGCAGTGGAAGGTTACTCCGTCACCTTACCGCCGCTGGGGCGCTATCAGTTGCCGGTGCAAAGCCTGATTGTCGCGACTGAGCCGCTGTCGGCCGCCACCTGGGACGAAATCGGTCTGAGTCGTGGCCAGGCGTTCAGCGAAGCCAGCCGCCAAGTGACCTACGGCCAGCGCACCGCGGACAACCGACTGATTTTCGGCGCCAGGGGCGGCTACCAATTCGCGGGTCAGTTGCGTCACGATTTTGACCTGAGTACCGACGAAAAGGAGCTGCGTCGCTATCTGTTCGGTGAGTTGTTCCCGCAATTGAAAAACGTGCAGATCACCCATGCCTGGGGCGGCAATCTGGGCATGTCTCGCCGGTTCCAGCCACACATGCTCTGTGATCGGGCCAATGGCATCGCGCTGTCCGGCGGTTATGGCGGGGAGGGTGTCGGGGCCAGCCACCTCGGTGGACGCACCTTGGCCGACCTGATTCTTGAACAGGACAGTGAACGGGTCCGTCAGCCATGGGTTATCCCCGAGGGCGGTCTCGACTCACTCAGGACCTGGGAGCCAGAGCCCGTCCGCTGGCTCGGCTACAACGCGATCATCCGCAGCTTTGTCCATGAAGACCAGACGCTGGCCAACCCGGCCACCGCACCCTGGCGGCGCAAGCTGGCCAGCGGGGTCGCGGGTTTCATGGAAGGCTTCATGCACTAACGGCTTTTATTCTCGACAGGTATTCCCATGAGCATTACGCAATTCAAGAACACCGCCACCCTGAAGCTGGAAGAGTCGAACCCCGTCGCCGTGCCGCTGGGGACACCCGTGGCCGTGGCATCGACCACCAGCGTCGAGCGCGACGACGGCGTCGAAACCGGCGTCTGGGAATGCACCCCGGGACGTTGGCGGCGGCAGATCGTTGCCCAGGAGTTCTGCCACTTCATCCAGGGTCGCTGCACCTTCACCCCCGATGGCGGCGAACCGCTGCACATCGAAGCCGGCGATGCACTGATGATGCCTGCCAATAGCCTCGGTATCTGGGATATCCAGGAAACCGTGCGCAAAACCTACGTGCTGATTCTTTAAAAAGCCTGGTTTTTGATCCTTTGATTGCCTGCCAATAACAACAACCCTCAGGAATCGACTCATGATCCGAAAGACACTCGCCCTGGCCCCATTGATGCTGGTCGCCTCCATCAGCCAGGCGGCCGAAAACGTCAAAATCTACAACTGGTCGGACTACATCGCGCCGGACACCACGAAAAACTTCCAGAAAGAAACCGGCATCGCCTTCACCTACGACGTCTACGACAGCAACGAAACCCTCGATGGCAAGTTGATGACCGGCAAATCCGGTTACGACGTGGTGTTCCCGTCCAACCACTTCATGGCCCGGCAGATTGAAGGCGGGGCGCTGAAGAAACTCGACAAGAGCCAATTGCCGAACTGGAAACACCTTAATCCTGTGTTGCTCAAGGCCTTGCAGACCAACGATCCGGGCAACGAACACGGCTTCCCGTACCTGTGGGGCAGCACCGGCATCGGCTACAACATTGCCAAAGTCAAAGCGGTGCTGGGCGACAACGCGCCGGTGGATTCGTGGGACCTGATCTTCAAACCCGAGTACATGGAGAAGTTGCAGAAGTGTGGCGTAGCGATCCTGGACAACGGCCCGGAACTGCTGCCCGCCGCACTGAACTACCTCGGGTTGCCGCCTCACAGCAAAAATCCGGACGACTACAAAAAGGCCGAAGCCCTGCTGATGAAAGTGCGGCCGTATGTCAGTTACTTCCACTCGTCCAAGTACACCAGTGACCTGGCCAATGGTGATATCTGCGTGGCGGTCGGTTTCTCCGGCGACATCCTGCAAGCGGAAAACCGTGCCAAGGAAGCCAGGAGCGGCATCGACATCGGCTACGCGATTCCCAAGGAAGGCGCCGCCATCTGGTTCGACATGGTCGCCATGCCGGTCGACGCGCCGGACGAGAAGGCCGGCTACGCATTCATGAACTACCTGCTGCGCCCGGACGTCATGGCCGGTGTCAGCAACTACGTGCACTACGCAAATGGCAACGAACAGGCGGACAGCCTGATCGACCCGGCGATCAAGAACGACACCAAGGTGTATCCGAGTCCGGAAATGATGGGCAAGTTGTTTGCGCTTGAGGCGATGCCGCTGAATATTGACCGGGTTCGGACGCGGGTGTGGAACAAGATTCGCACCGGTAGCTGAAACTGTTGATCAGGCAGCCGGGACAGGACGTCCCGCTGCCATTGCTGTGGAATTCGACAATCAACTCGTGGGTTCAGCCGCACAACTCATCTGCCCCGAACCGGGGACCTGGAACAGTACGTCGCTACCGTTCTGCCAAAACCTGTAACTGCCCCTGACATCTTTACCCGCGTACTGGCCTCCCGGATTGCCGGGGGCCTGGGTAAGGGCGACCGAGTTGTTCGCCCATGCCAGGAACACCACGCCCGGCTCGACGGTAAAGAAGGTCGCTGCAACGAGCGCGTTCAAGCCTGCGCAACGGAAGGCCAGCGGACCCTCGGTCTGCCGGCTTGGATCCTTGGTCCTCGCAATGGCCGAGCCCTGGCGCAGTTGATGGGCGCGCTCGGCATAACTGCGGATCGTACACGTCTTTATGTCTGCCTGGGTGCCGCACTGGTTTCGGGTGGCAATCCAGAACCGTTGGTCGATTTCGACCTTGTCCGGGGGCGGAACAGAGCGTTGGTCCGTGAGCGCCAGCTGATACAACCGCGACAGTTCCAGATCCATCTGTGCCAGTCGAGCGTCCTGGCAGACAAGCTTCTCGACCGGCAAACGGGCTGTCGCGCAGTCGAAGCTGGTCTTGAAGGTGGGGGCACGCTTGGCGGCAACCGCACTTAGGCTCACCGAAGCGCATGCAGCGGCGGCGAGGAGGGAGACCAGCAATGGTGTGACCTTTAACATGTCGGTTTTACTCGCGGCCCATAAAATCAGTCTTCCTGACGAATCGTAGCCACTTCATCGGACCTGACCTTTACCGTCGCTCCGGAAATATCCTCGAACTCGTAGAAGCCGTCTTTGGTCTTGGTTTTCGGCATGTCCTTGGTCAAATACTGGGTGCCGTTCTGCAGGGTTACGACGGTTGGCGTCGAGCAACCGGCCAACGCCAGAATAGCGGCTATTGCCAAGGGTAGACCCAGAGTCTTGATGTTCATGTTCATCTCTCCTGCGTAAAGGAAACAGCGCGGCCAGTCCGATCCGCTGCAGCGCTATCGCGATTGGTGTCGTGGATCGGATGAAAGTTCTCCCATCCTGAAAATATAGCGGACTGTGCTGCCATTGATCCTTTTCCGTTTGCACCGGACTGAGTGAAACTGGTATCTGTATGCATAACCAGTACTCGATAGCCTTGGCCCGATGACCCGTGACTGCAAACCCTCTTAACGATCCGTTCTATTACCTCAACAACTTCATGCAAGTGCTTGATTGGCTTGAGCTTCGCTACGCCGATGTGCTGAGCGTCGAGGAGCAGTCCTTCATTGGCGATTTCAAACGCTTGCCCCGTGAATCGAAGGCACTCCTGGTCAGGATGGTGATGCGCAAAGGCATTCACTTCAGGGCGAGCAAACTGCATTACGACGAAATCGGTGATATCGACACCGCAGCCGGACCACTGCTTGAACTGGGGTGGGTCGATGAACACATGCCGTTGTCGATCGATACGCTGTTCGAGGTGCTGCTCAAGGCGGAAATCCTCCAGTGTTTCAGCGCTGCCATCGACCAGCCCAAGGGCAAAAAAACCGATTGGCTGCCTGCATTGCGCGAACAGTTCCCGCAAACGCAAAGCTTCAACGACTGGTGCCCGTCTCTGGAGGAGCGCTTGTTCAGCCTGACCATCATGGGCCTGTGCGATCGACTGCGCTTGATGTTTTTCGGCAATCTTTATCAGGACTGGTCGGAGTTCGTGTTGGCCGACCTCGGTGTCTACACCTACGAAAAAGTCGAGTTCTGCGCAGATTCACGGGGCTTGCGCAGCCGTGACGATGTGGATGCCTGCCTGCTGCTGCACGACTATCAGCAACAGTTCGAGGCCGCAGAGGCGCTGGACGAAGTGGTTGAACGGATTTCGGGGTTGGTGTTGGACAACCCCTGGCTGCAACGACGACGTGGCAAGCTGCTGTTCCAGATGGCCCAACACTGTGAACGCATTGCGGATTTCTCCACGGCCTTGAACCTGTACCGCCAATGTAGCTATCCCGGCGCACGCGCTCGGTTGATTCGGGTGCTGGAACGCTGCGGTGAATTCCAGTTGGCCCTGGAACTGGCGACGCGAGCCGAACAGGCGCCGGAAAGTGCCGCCGAACAACAGCAAATGCTCCGCGTGTTGCCCAGGTTACGTCGCAAGCTCGGCGGGCCGCCGATAAAACGCGCGTCACCTCGGTCCATGCAGCGGCTGGATCTGCAATTGCCCAGAGGCGAACCGGCGTTGTCGGTGGAGTTTCATGTTCAGGCGCATTTGTCGGAAGAAACGGCGCCGGTGCATTACGTCGAAAACAGCCTGATCAATTCGCTGTTCGGGCTGCTGTGCTGGCCGGCGATTTTTGCGCCGTTGCCGGGGGCCTTTTTCAACCCGTTCCAGCGCGGGCCCGTGGATTTGCTGAACGAAGACTTCCATGGCCGTCGGGCAGCGTTGTTTCAGGCGTGCCTTGATGAACTCGACGACGGGCGTTACCGCCAGACCATTCGCGAACGCTATGCCAGCAAATGGGGCGTGCAGTCGCCGTTCGTGTTCTGGAGCGTGCTCAGCGAAGAACTGCTCGAACAGGCTCTGGACTGCTTGCCTGCCGAGCACCTCAAACACTGGTTCAACCGCCTGTTGCTGGACATCAAGGCCAACCGTGCCGGCATGCCGGACCTGATCCAGTTCTGGCCGCAGGAAAAGACCTACCGCATGATCGAGGTCAAGGGGCCGGGGGATCGACTTCAGGACAACCAGGTTCGCTGGCTCGAATTCTGCCATGAACACCAGATGCCGATTGCCGTCTGCTATGTGCAATGGGCGGAGCCGGACACTTGAGCTACAGCATTGCGGTACGGGCGCTGTGTGAGTTCACAGCCAAGGTCGGCGACCTCGATCTGCGTTTCACTCCGTCACCGACAGCGCTGGAAGGCATTGTCGGGCATCGCACGGTGGCGTCTCGTCGCAGTGATAGCTATCAAAACGAAGTGGCCCTTGAAGGATGCTTTCAGACATTGACCGTCAAGGGCAGGGCGGACGGCTATGACCCGGCGCAAAACTGCCTGGAAGAGGTCAAGACCTACCGTGGCGACTTGAGCAAGCAACCCGCCAACCACCGGGAGTTGCACTGGGCCCAGGTGAAAATCTACGGTTGGCTGATGTGCCGAAAACTCGATCTGGCACACATCAATCTGGCGCTGGTGTATTTCGATATCGTCAGCGAGAAGGAAACCTGTCTGGCCGAAGCGTTTGGCGCCGATGAGCTGCAAGCGTTTTTCGAGGCGCATTGCGCGCGGTTCCTGCATTGGGCCGAGCAGGAGATGGCCCATCGCGAAAGGCGCAATCGGGCGGCGCAACAGTTGACCTTTCCCCATGCCGACTTTCGACCGGGGCAGCGTCACCTCGCCGAGTCGGTGTACAAGGCCGTCAGCACCGGCCGCTGCCTGATGGCCCAGGCCCCAACAGGAATCGGCAAAACCCTTGGTACGTTATTTCCCATGCTCAAGGCTATGGCGCCGCAGGAACTGGACAAGGTGTTTTTTCTCACGGCGAAGACCCCGGGGCGAAAATTGGCACTGGATGCCGCCCAGGTGATTCTTGAAGGCGTCGATGCGCCACCCTTGCGGGTTTTGGAAATGATCGCCCGGGACAAGGCCTGTGAACACCCGGACAAGGCCTGTCATGGCGAATCCTGTCCGCTGGCTCGCGGCTTCTATGATCGTCTGCCGGCGGCGCGTCAGGCCGCCAGCCAGTTGAGCCTGTTGAACCAGGGGGCCTTGCGCGAAGTCGCCCTGGCGCACGATGTCTGCCCGTATTATCTGAGTCAGGAAATGGCGCGATGGGCGGACGTCGTGGTTGCCGACTACAACTACTACTTCGATTTCAGCGCTTTGCTGTTCGGATTGGCGCAGGCCAATAACTGGAAAGTCGCGGTGCTGGTCGACGAGGCTCACAACCTGGTGGAGCGTGGTCGCCAGATGTACAGCGCCAGCCTTGATCAAGCAGCACTCAATGACGTGCGAAAATCGGCACCCGAAGCACTGAAAAAGCCTTTGCAACGGGTCAATCGTGAATGGAATGCGCTGCATAACCTGCAAATCGGCATCTATCAGGCCTATGACAAGGCCCCGGAAAAACTGCTTCAGGCATTGTCTTCGTGCAGCGCCAGCATTGGCGACTATCTGAACGATCACCCCCTGGGACTCGATAGCGCACTGCAAAGCTTCTATTTCGACATCCTGCAATTTGGCCGGGTGGCCGAGTTGTTCGATGAGCAGTTTCTGTTCGATATCAGCAAGCGCGATCTCGACCGCAAACGCCCGCTCTCGCAGTTGTGTTTACGCAACGTGGTGCCTGCGGGGTTTATCCGTCCCCGCCTGACCGCTGCCCGCAGTACCGTGCTGTTTTCCGCGACCCTCAGCCCCCGACACTATTACGCCGATTTGCTGGGTACCCCGGCAGACACGGTGTGCATCGACGTTGAATCACCGTTTCACGCCGACCAACTGCAAGTACACATCGTCAGCCAGATCTCCACGCGGTTCGTTCACCGCCAGTCATCCCTTGAACCGATAGTGGCGCTGATCGCCAGGCAGTTCACCGAACGTCCCGGCAATTACCTGGCGTTTTTCAGCAGCTTCGATTATTTGCAGCAGGTGGCGCAGTTGCTGGGCGAGAGGCATCCGCATATCAAGTTATGGTCGCAGTCCCGAGGCATGGCGGAAGAGCAACGCCAGCAGTTTCTCGACCAGTTCAGCGCCGACGGTCAAGGCGTCGGTTTCGCGGTGCTCGGCGGGGCGTTCGGAGAAGGTATTGATTTGCCCGGTGCGAGGCTGATCGGTGCGTTCATTGCCACCTTGGGGCTGGCACAACTCAACCCGGTCAATGAACAGTTGAAACATCGTATGGCGGCGATCTTCGGTGCCGGTTACGACTACACCTACCTGTTTCCCGGTGTGCAGAAAGTGGTTCAGGCGGCGGGGCGGGTGATTCGCACCCAGCAGGATCAAGGGGTGGTGATGTTGATTGATGACCGCTTTGGCGAGGGCAAGGTCAGGCAGTTGTTGCCCCGTTGGTGGTCGATTTCTACTTCGCCTCTTTACCCTGCGATGTGAGCGATCCCATGGCCTGTCTACACTCCGATTGACCGCGACAACCAGGTGAAGACTTTCATGCGAGTTACCGTTCGCGGTTAATCGAGCTTTCCAATTTGGTGGTTTGTCGCATACTCCACAGAAACAATCAGGTGGCGCATCCATGAGTGAAGATCGAACCAGGTCCAACGCAATCGACGACAGTCGCTTTCGACTGCTGATCGATGCAGTGATCGACTACGCGATCTACATGATTGATCCCGATGGCATCATCACCAGCTGGAACGCTGGCGCCAGGCGTTTCAAGGGCTATGAAGAAGCCGAGATTCTCGGCCAGCATTTCTCGCGTTTTTATACCGAAGACGATCGCCGTGCCGGGTTGCCCCAGCGCGCGCTTGACACGGCTCTCACTGAAGGGCGTTTCGAAGGTGAGGGCTGGCGGGTGCGCAAGGACGGCACGCACTTTTGGTCCCATGTGGTGATCGACCCGATTCGCGACTCGTCGGGCACCTTGCTGGGGTTCGCCAAGATCACTCGGGACCTGACCGACCGCAAAATGGCCGAAGAAGTGCTCAAGCAAAGCGAGCAACAGTTTCGCCTGCTGGTGCAAAGCGTGACGGACTATGCGATCTACATGCTTGCCCCGGATGGACGGCTGACCAACTGGAATCCGGGGGCTCAGCGCATCAAGGGCTATTTTCCCGAGGAGGTCATCGGCCAGCATTTTTCGATGTTCTACACCCCCGAGGACCGCGCTGCCGGCGAGCCGCAACGCACGCTGGAGGTCGCTGTTCGAGAGGGGCGCTTTGAAAACAAAGGCTGGCGGGTGCGCAAGGACGGTACGCGGTTCCTCGCCCATGTGGTCGTGGACCCGATCTGGGGCGACACCGGGACCTTGCTCGGGTTTGCCAAGATTACCCGGGATATCACCGAAGTCACGCAAGCCCAACAAGCACTCGAGACCACTCGCGAAGCGCTGTTCCAGGCGCAGAAAATGCAGGCAATCGGTCAGCTCAGCGGCGGGATCGCCCATGACTTCAATAATCTGCTGACGGTGATCCTCGGCAATCTGGAAATCGTGCGCAAACGCGTGACAGACGATTCAAAACTCATCCGCCTGATCGACAACGCAACCCAAGGCGCCTTGCGAGGCGTTTCCCTGACCCAGCGAATGCTGGCCTTTGCCAGGCGACAGGAACTCAAATCCGAACCGGTACAGCTGCCAAAGCTGATCGAAGGTATTTCCGGACTGTTGCGCAGTTCGCTGGGGCCTTCTGTGGAAGTCGAGATCCGTTTTCCAAGGGATCTGGAGCCCGTGCTGGCTGACGTCAATCAGTTGGAACTGGCCGTGCTCAATCTGGCGACCAACGCCCGGGATGCGATGCCCCTCGGCGGAAAAATCCTGATCAGTGCAAGAACAGAGGAGGTCGCTGAAAGCAGCCGTTCATCCCTGGCAGTTGGGCGCTATGTCTGCCTGGATGTGACCGATACCGGGGAGGGCATGGACGAAGTCACGCTGGCCTCTGCGATGGATCCGTTCTTTACCACCAAGGGTGTCGGCAAAGGCACAGGGCTCGGACTGTCGATGGTGCATGGGTTCATTGAGCAACTGGGTGGGCGCTTTATCCTCAAAAGCCGGAAGGACTTTGGCACGACCGCCGAGCTCTGGTTGCCGGTTGCCACCAACGGCTCTGCCGCCAAACCGGCGGTGCAGGAGGCGGCCATTACGGTGCCTCGCCTGTGTGTGCTGGTGGTGGACGATGACAGCCTGGTACTGACCAGTACGAGCCTGTTGCTGGAGGACTTGGGACACCGGGTCGTCAGTGCCGCTTCCGGGGCCCGGGCTCTGGAGCTGTTCGACAGCGAACCGGATATCAATCTGGTCATCACCGACATGGCCATGCCGCAGATGAGTGGTGCGCAACTGGCCCACGCCATCCGCCTGATGAATCCTGCGTTGCCAATCATCCTCGCTACCGGTTATGCCGAGCGCCTTGAGGGGTTTGCGGCTCATTTACCCCGGCTGTCCAAACCGTTTACCCAGCTCAACCTGGTGGAAATCATCGCCCGGGCGATGAAGTGACACGGCGCTTGCGCCGCTCGTAGCGGGCCAGCATCGGCTGGGTGCTGATGCCATGTACCAGAATGCTCAGCGCCACGACCGAGAGCGTGATATCGGCGCATAACGTCGCGACCGACGGCATCAAGTCATGGTTCAACGCATAGAACAGGTAGTAAAAACTACCGATGCCGCGGATACCGAACCAGCCGATCAGCAGGCGTTGCGGGCCATCGATCAACCGGCCCCACGGCATCAGCGCGACGCTCAGGGGGCGGATTATCCCGAACAACACCAGCGCAATCACCAGGGCTCGCCAGTCCCAGTGGGTGATCAGCACCACCCCCAGCAGCGTCACCAGAAACACTTCCATGGCGCGCTCCACCAAGCTGCCAAATGAAAGCATATCGCCCATCATGATCCCGGCCGCAACCTGAGATTCCTCAAGGTTGTCGACGTCACCGTGCACCGCGTCCTCGGGTTCGACGTTCTGATGGCCTACCACCGCTTTAACCAGATGCTCCGCCGGTGTGTGGGCATCGCCCGCTGTCCTGACCTCGGCCTGACGCAACCCCAGGCCAGCGGCAAACACCGAGAGAAAACCGTAGCCCTGAATCGCTTCGGCCACGACATAGGCCAAGGCAATCAGGGCAAGGGCCAGGTAATCATTGGGCGAGAAGGTGCTGTCGGCATTCCTGATGCGCATGAACAGCGTAAGGCGGCCAATGCCGCGCCCCATCCAGTACCCGGTCAGCAAACCTGCGGGCAATGCCCACAACAGTTGCTTCAATGCCCAGTTATCAAGCCAGGCGTACGTGTCGCCGCTGTGCTGCATAAGCAGCAACCCGAGGATGACAAAGGGGAAGGCGATCCCGTCGTTGAGACCAGCCTCGCCCGTCAGCCCGAACCGTACCGTATCGTAGTCCTTGGCATCGTTGACCTGCACCAGTGAGGCCAGCACCGGGTCGGTGGGCGCCAGGATCGCCCCGATCAACAGCGACGGTCCCCACGGTAATGCAAAACCGAAGTGCAGCAATAAGCCGACACCGATAATGGTCAGGACCATCACCGGTCCCGCCAGGATGAATGCCACTCGCCATCGAAGGTCGCGAAGGGGCAAGCGCAGTTTCAAGCCGCAGACAAACAGTGAAAAAAGCACGGCGACTTCGGACAGATGCTCCATCCAGAACGCCGCTTCCTTGATATCGAGCCTGAGCAATCCCAGCCCAGTCGGCCCAATAACCACACCCAGCACCAGGCAGACCGCGGAAGTGGTCACCGGCAGCCAGCGCAGGTAAGACGATGTCAGTGCCAGTGTCAGCAACACCGCACCCAACACCGCCACCCAGGCGGTGAAGTCCATCAACTGACTGTAGCGCGCAGGGACTCAGGGGTAAGCACGTTGAGCGCGGTAAACCCGATGCATTGATTGACCGTGGGCATGGACTCAAAGGTACGTGACATCCAGCGATGAGCTTCCTCTTCCTGGCGAATATCCGTCCAGACGAAGTTCGGTTGAGTGAACAGCTTGAAGACGGGCGCGGACATGACGACCTCCAGGTATCAAGACCTATAGGGTGTTGAGCCCTGGAGGTCGCCACGGGTTCAATTATTCCACCGCGTAACAGCATCGATTTAATGACACACACAAGAACCTGTAGGAGCAAGCTTGCTCGCGAAAGTGGTGTGTCAATCAACAAAAATGTTGACTGTGATACCGCCATCGCGAGCAAGCTTGCTACAGGGGGGGGGTAGCGGGGGGCTTCGGGGAGAATCAGGCCTTGAGGTTGCGCAAGCTGCGCTCCATCCGCGCCAGGCCTTCTTCCAGCAGCGAGCGTGGGCAGCCGAAGTTCAGGCGCACGAACTGCTTGCAGTCATCGCCAAAATCCAGTCCGGCACTCAGGCCGACCTTGGCCTGTTCAAGGAAGAACTGCTGCGGATTGTCCAGCCCCAGCGCCGAGCAATCCAGCCAGGCCAGGTAGGTACTTTGCGGAACGTTCATGGTGATGCCCGGCAAACGGGTGCGCACGGCGTCGACCAGGTAATTGCGGTTGCCTTGCAGGTAAACCTTCAACTCGGCGAGCCAAGGCGCCGCTTCGCTGTAGGCCACGCGAGTGGCTTCCATGCCCAGCGGGTTGACGCTGTCGACCATGCCGCATCGGGCGTGGTTGACGCGCTCGCGCACGTGGCGGTCCTGAATGATCATGAACGAGGTTTTCAGCCCCGCGATGTTGTAGGCCTTGCTCGCCGACATCAGCGTGATGGTGCGTTGGGCGATTTGCGGGCTCAGGGTGGCCATCGGAATGTGCGTGCGGCCGTCGAAGCACAGCTCGGCGTGGATCTCGTCGGAGATGATCCAGGCGTCGTGCTCCATGCAGATATCGGCAATGGCTTGCAGCTCTTCCCGGGGAAAGGCTTTGCCCAACGGGTTGTGCGGGTTGCTCAGCAGCAGCGCGCCGCCGCCCTGCAAGGATTCGCTCAACGTTGCCAGCGGCGTGGTATAGGTGCCGTCCGGCAGCGAATCGAAACTCAGCTCTACCTTGTTCAGCCCCCAATGCCCCGGCGCATGGCGCAGCGGCGGATAGTTTGGAACCTGCACGACGACATTCTGTTGTGCCTGTACCAGCGCCTTGAGCGCCATGTTGAAGCCCGACTCGACCCCCGGCAGGAAGATCAGCTCTTGCGGCTCGACGCGCCAGGCGTACTTGGTCCAGAGATCGGCGACGATCGCTTCGCGCAAGTCGTCCTGGGCAACGCTGTAGCCGACCATCGGGTGCTCCAGGCGTTTTTGCAGGGCCTGGACAATCACCGGCGGCGCGGCGAAGTCCATGTCGGCGACCCACATCGGCAACACGTCGGCCGGGTAGCGGCTCCATTTGGTGCTGCCGGTGTTGTGGCGGTCGAACACCTGATCAAAGTCGAAAGTCATGCGCGGTCTCGTAAGGCGGGGTTGAACATGCGCCAATGATAAGCGCCAACCTACTGCAGGAGCGAGCCTGCTCGCGATGGTGGGTCAGATACGCTGATGTCAACTGACACACCATCGCGAGCAGGCTCGCTCCCACAAGGGTCTTCGCAGCAAGCTGATTTTGTCCGACGGTCGGTTGTCATGGTGAATTCGACAGCATTGGCTAAAGTTGAAGTGTCGGCACTCAGACTGCCGCCACCGTGGTTGTTCAAAAAGACCCGGCCATGTACCGGGTTCCACCTGATCAGGAGTGCACGATGGATCTCAGCCGTCGTCAGTTCTTCAAGGTCGCCGGTATCGGCCTTGCAGGCTCTAGCCTTGGCGCGTTGGGCATGGCCCCAACGGCTGCCTTTGCCGAACAGGTGCGTCATTTCAAGCTCGCCCACACCCATGAAACCCGCAACACCTGCCCGTATTGCTCGGTCGGTTGCGGTTTGATCATGTACAGCCAGGGCGATCATGCGAAGAATGTCGCGCAAAACATCATCCATATAGAAGGTGACGCCGACCACCCGGTCAACCGCGGCACCCTTTGCCCCAAAGGCGCAGGCCTGCTGGACTTCATTCACAGCCCCGGACGCCTGCAATACCCGCAGATGCGCAAGCCCGGCAGCACCGAGTGGACGCGCATTTCCTGGGATGAAGCACTGGACCGCGTGGCCGACCTGATGAAGGCCGACCGCGACGCCAACTTCGTCGAGAAAAACGCCCAGGGCCAAACGGTGAACCGCTGGCTCACCACCGGGTTCCTCGCGGCCTCGGCGGCGTCCAACGAAGCAGGCTACATCACCCACAAGGTCATTCGCAGTCTCGGCATACTGGGGTTTGATAACCAGGCGCGTGTCTGACACGGCCCGACGGTGGCAAGTCTTGCCCCGACGTACGGCCGTGGTGCCATGACCAACCACTGGACCGATATCGCTAACGCGAATCTGGTTCTGGTGATGGGCGGCAACGCAGCAGAAGCGCATCCGTGCGGCTTCAAATGGGTGACCGAAGCCAAGGCGCACAACAACGCCCGGCTGATCGTGGTCGATCCGCGTTTTACCCGGACCGCTTCGGTGGCCGATTTTTACGCGCCGATCCGCACCGGCACCGACATCGCCTTCATGGGCGGGCTGATCAATTACCTGCTGACCGAGGACAAGATCCAGCACGAATACGTGCGCAATTACACTGACGTGTCGTTCATCGTCAAAGCCGGGTATGGCTTCGAGGACGGGATTTTCAGCGGTTACGACGCGGCCAAACGGACGTACACCGACAAGTCCGGCTGGGGTTATGAGCTAGGTGAAGACGGCTTCGCCAAAGTCGACCCGACCCTGCAAGACCCGCGTTGCGTCTATCAACTGATGAAGCAGCACTACAGCCGCTACAACATCCAGTTGGCGAGCCAGATCTGTGGCATGCCGGTCGATGCGATGCAAAAAATCTGGGAAGAGATCGCCACGTGCTCGCAACCGGGCAAGACCATGACGATTCTCTATGCCCTGGGCTGGACTCAGCACTCGATTGGCGCGCAGATCATCCGCAGCGCGGCGATGGTGCAACTGCTGTTGGGCAACGTCGGCATGCCGGGCGGGGGCGTGAATGCCTTGCGCGGGCACTCCAATATCCAGGGCCTGACCGATCTGGGCCTGCTGTCGAACTCGCTGCCGGGCTACCTCACGCTGCCCACCGATGCCGAGCAGGATTACAACGCCTACATCGTCAAGCGCACGCAAAAACCGTTGCGCCCAGGGCAGCTGTCCTACTGGCAGAACTACGGCAAGTTCCATGTCAGCCTGATGAAAGCCTGGTACGGCGCCAATGCCACGGTCGAAAACAACTGGGCCTACGACCACCTGCCGAAGCTGGACATTCCCAACTACGACATCCTCAAGGTGTTCGACCTGATGGGCCAGGGCAAGGTCAACGGCTACATGTGCCAGGGCTTCAACCCCATCGCCGCGCTGCCCGATAAAAACCGGGTGATGGCGGCACTGGCCAAGCTGAAATGGCTGGTGGTGATGGACCCGCTGGCCACCGAGACCTCGGAGTTCTGGCAAAAGGTCGGGCCGTATAACGACGTCAACAGCGCCGAGATCCAGACCGAAGTCATTCGCTTGCCCACGACCTGTTTCGCCGAGGAAGACGGCTCTCTGGTCAACAGCAGCCGCTGGTTGCAATGGCACTGGAAGGGCGCCGATGGCCCCGGCGAAGCGCGCACCGACATACGGATCATGTGTGAACTGTTCCTGCGTCTGCGCCAGCGATACGAGAAAGAGGGCGGAAAATACCCCGATCCGATGCTGAAACTGTCGTGGCCGTACAAGATTGCTCACGAGCCTTCACCGGAAGAACTGGCCAAGGAAATCAACGGCTACGCCACCACGGATTTCACCGACGCGACGGGCGCGGCGATCAAGGGCAACGCGCAATTGGCCGGGTTCGGTCAACTCAAGGACGACGGCAGTACGGCATCCGGGTGCTGGATTTTCTGCGGCAGCTGGACCGAGTTGGGCAATCAGATGGCGCGTCGTGACAACAACGATCCGTTCGGCATGCATCAGCATCAAGGTTGGGCGTGGGCCTGGCCGGCGAACCGACGGATTCTCTATAACCGCGCTTCGGCGGATTTGTCCGGCAAGCCGTGGGATCCGAAAAAACGCCTGGTGTGGTGGAACGGCAAGGCCTGGGGCGGCACCGATGTGCCGGACTACAAGGCCGACGTGGCGCCGGAAGCGGGGATGAATCCGTTCATCATGAACCCCGAAGGCGTGGCGCGGTTCTTCGCCGTCGACAAGATGAACGAAGGCCCGTTCCCCGAACACTACGAGCCGTTCGAGACGCCAATCGGCATCAACCCGCTGCATCCGCAAAACAAGAAAGCCACCAGCAACCCGGCCGCGCGAATCTTCGATTCGGTATGGGAAACCCTCGGCGTGGCCAAGGATTACCCGTACGCCGCCACCAGCTACCGGTTGACCGAGCATTTCCACTTCTGGAGCAAGCACTGCAAGCTCAACGCGATTACCCAACCGGAGCAATTCGTTGAAATTGGCGAAGTGCTGGCCAAGGAGAAAGGCATCGTCGCCGGTGACCGGGTGCGGGTCAGCAGCAAGCGCGGTTTCATTGAAGCGGTGGCGGTGGTGACCAAGCGGATTCGTCCGCTGCAGGTCAACAATCAGGTGGTGCACCAGATCGGTATCCCGTTGCATTGGGGTTTCACCGGCCTCACGCGACACGGTTACCTGACCAACACCCTGGTGCCGTTCCTCGGCGATGGCAACACACAGACCCCGGAATCCAAGTCATTCCTGGTCAACGTGGAGAAAGTCTAAATGGCCAGCCAAGACATCATCGCCCGCTCGGCCACCACCACACCCGCGCCCTCGGTGCGCGGCGTGGACGAAGTCGCCAAGCTGATCGACACCACCAAATGCATCGGCTGCAAGGCCTGCCAGGTCGCCTGCTCGGAATGGAACGAGTTGCGCGACGAGGTCGGCCATAACCATGGCACCTACGACAACCCGCAAGACCTCACCTCGGAAACCTGGACGTTAATGCGCTTCACCGAGCACGAAACCGACGCCGGCAACCTGGAGTGGCTGATCCGCAAGGACGGTTGCATGCACTGCGCCGAACCCGGTTGCCTGGCGGCGTGCCCCAGCCCCGGTGCGATCATCAAGCACGCCAATGGCATCGTCGATTTCGATCAGGATCATTGCATCGGTTGCGGCTACTGCATCACCGGTTGCCCGTTCAACATTCCGCGCATCTCGCAAAAGGATCACAAAGCTTACAAATGCACGTTGTGTTCGGACCGGGTGGCGGTGGGGCTGGAACCGGCCTGCGTGAAGACCTGTCCAACCGGCGCCATCGTGTTCGGCACCAAGGACGACATGAAGGAACATGCCGCCGAGCGCATCGTCGACCTCAAGAGTCGCGGCTTTGAAAATGCTGGCCTGTACGACCCCGAAGGCGTTGGCGGTACCCACGTGATGTACGTGTTGCACCACGCCGACACGCCGCGGATTTATGCCGGGTTGCCTGATCATCCGGCGATCAGCCCGTTGGTAGGATTGTGGAAGGGCATCAGCAAACCCCTGGCGCTGCTGGCCATGGGGGCAGCGGTGCTGGCCGGGTTCTTCCACTATGTGCGCATCGGGCCGAACCGGGTCGGGGAAGATGAGCACCCCAGTCCACCGGACACCTCGGTGCATGAGGTTGATCCGGCGGTCCATACCTTCGATCCACGCGGGGAGGACAGGCCATGAGCAACAAGACCATCCTGCGCTACACCAGCAACCAGCGGACCAATCACTGGCTGGTGGCGATTCTGTTCCTGATGGCCGGGTTGTCCGGGCTGGCGTTGTTCCATCCGGCGCTGTTCTGGCTGAGCAACCTGTTCGGCGGCGGACCCTGGACGCGGATTCTGCATCCGTTCATGGGGGTGCTGATGTTCGTGTTTTTCCTCGGTCTGGTGTTGAGCTTCTGGCGCGCCAACTTCTTCATTGCCAATGATCGCCTGTGGCTCAGGCGGATCGATCGGGTGATGGCCAATGACGAGGAAGATGTGCCTGCGGTGGGCAAATACAACGCCGGGCAGAAGCTGCTGTTCTGGACTTTACTGCTGTGCATGCTGGTGTTGTTGTTCAGCGGTCTGGTGATCTGGCGGGCGTATTTCAGCGAGTACTTCGGCATTACCTCGATTCGCTGGGCGATGTTGCTGCATGCGCTGGCCGGGTTCGTGCTGATCCTGAGCATCATCGTGCACATCTACGCCGGACTCTGGATCAAGGGTTCGGTCAGCGCCATGCTGCATGGCTGGGTCAGCCGTCCCTGGGCGAAGAAACACCATGAACTCTGGTACCGCGAGGTGACCCGTGACGAGGCATCTAAACCACCGATCACGAAAAAGGGCTGACCGTTGCCAACCATCCTCGAACCCGGACAAATCGAAGCGGCGGCCAGTTCGCCGCC
This sequence comes from Pseudomonas sp. Irchel s3f7, assembly GCF_900187615.1. Lineage (GTDB taxonomy): Bacteria > Pseudomonadota > Gammaproteobacteria > Pseudomonadales > Pseudomonadaceae > Aquipseudomonas. Next base: position 229,009 of record NZ_FYDO01000001.1, read on the forward strand.
GTTTCTGCACCTGCCGCCGCACACTCTTTTCGATCTGCGCGCCCAGCGCCTGGAACAGCTGGCCGAGGGGCATCCGCTGGCCGATTATCTGCGCCTCATCGCCGGGTTGTGCCGGGTGCAACAGCATGTGCTGGACAACCCGCCGCTGAGCGAACCGCTGGATCTACAACGCATCGAGGTGTGCAAGCAACACGGCTTTCCGCCATTCGCGGCCGACAGCCTGGTGCGCGAGGACGATTGGCAGCCGTATCTCGATGCATTGCTGGAAAGCTACCCGGCACCGTCGCAACCGGCTGTGACCGACGCTCTGGCAGCGTTGAACCAGGCCAGTCCCGGCCAACGACGCGCCTGGGCGGTGGCACTGGTCAGCGGCCAGTTTTCGCTGGTGCCGGCAGCGTTGGTGCCGTTTCTCGGTGCGGCCCTGCAAACGGCCTGGAGCCACTGGCTGTTGAGCACGCCCAACCTGCAACTCAAGCCCGGCGACAGCCTCAGCCAATGCCCGGCCTGCGGGTCACCGGCCATGGCCGGGGTGATTCGCAATCGTGGCAAACACAACGGCTTGCGCTATCTGGCCTGTTCCTTGTGTGCCTGCGAATGGCATGTGGTGCGGGTCAAATGCGTGTACTGCGAACAGAGCAAGGGTCTGGATTACCTCAGTCTTGAGGACGATCGCCACGCCGCCAATCAGGCGCCGTTGCGCGCCGAGATGTGCCCGAGCTGCAACACGTATCTGAAATTGTTGTACCTGGAAAACGACGCCCATGCCGAAGCGCTGTCGGCGGACCTGTCCAGCCTGATGCTCGACATGCGCCTGGCCCAGGACGGCTACCAGCGCCTGGCGCCGAATCTGTTGCTGGCTCCGGGAGACGAATGACCACAGCGTCTACACTCTGGCGCGACGGTCTTTCGATTTCAGGAGTGCCAGATGTCCGCCAGCGGTGCCAGCCATCACCTGCGTTTGCCTTCCGTTGACAGTCTGTTGCGTCATGCGGCGTACCAGCCGTTGGCCGAGCGCTTTGGACGCGACGCGTTACTTGCCGCCCTGCGTCAATTGCTCGACGAGTTGCGCGACGATGTTCAGCAGCGTTTGCTCGCGCCGGTTGAAGTCAGCCCCGAGGTGCTGGCGGGCAGGGTCGGCGAGCGGTTGGCCAGCCAACACCGCAGCCATGTGCGGCGGGTATTCAACCTCACCGGCACCGTCCTGCACACCAACCTCGGCCGGGCGTTGTTGCCCGAAGAAGCGATAGAGGCCGTACAAATGGCCGCTCGCTATCCGCTCAATCTGGAATTTGACCTGCAAACCGGCAAGCGTGGCGACCGCGACGATTTGATCGAGGGCCTGATCCGCGAATTGACCGGCGCCGAAGCCGTGACCGTGGTCAACAACAATGCTGCCGCTGTGCTGCTGACCCTCAACAGCCTGGGGGCGCGCAAGGAAGGCATCATTTCCCGGGGCGAGCTGATCGAAATCGGCGGCGCTTTTCGCATCCCCGACATCATGGCCCGTGCCGGGGTAAAACTGCACGAAGTCGGCACCACCAACCGCACCCACGCCCGCGACTATGAAGCGGCCATCAGCCCGCGCAGCGGCTTGATCATGCGCGTGCACGCGAGCAACTACAGCATTCAGGGATTCACCACGAGTGTGCCGACCGCCGAGTTGGCGCAACTGGCCCATCAACATGGGTTGCCGTTGCTCGAAGACCTCGGCAGCGGCAGCTTGCTGGATCTGACCCGTTGGGGCTTGCCCGCCGAACCGACGGTGCGGCAGGCGCTGCAGGATGGTGCGGACATTGTCACCTTCAGCGGCGACAAACTGCTTGGTGGCCCGCAGGCCGGGCTGATTGTCGGAAGCAAAGCGCTGATCGCCAAGATCAAGAAGAACCCGCTCAAGCGCGCCTTGCGTGTCGATAAACTGACCCTCGCCGCCCTCGAAGCGGTGTTGAACCTGTACCGCAACCCGGACCGTCTGGCCGAGCGGTTGCCGAGCCTGCGCCTGCTGACCCGGCCGCAAAACGAAATTCTGGCCCAGGCCGAACGCCTGCGCCCAACGCTGGCCACGGTAGTGGGCGAGAAGTGGACCGTCAGTGCGTTGCCGGCCCTGGGCATGATCGGCAGCGGCAGCCAACCGGTGGCGCGGTTGCCCAGCGCCGCATTGTGTCTGCGGCCGCTCACGTCGAAGCGTTTGCGTGGGCGTGCCTTGTTGAATCTGGAGGAAGCCTTTCGACGCTTGCCGATTGCCGTGCTCGGGCGCATTGACGACGACGCTCTGTGGCTGGACTTGCGGCAACTGGATGACGAGCCAGCGTGGCTGGCGCAGCTCGATCAATTGCACATGGAGGGCCGGGCAGGGTGATCGTCGGCACCGCTGGGCACATCGATCACGGCAAGACTGCCTTACTCCAGGCCCTCACGGGTCAGGCAGGTGATCGACGTCGGGAAGAACGCGAACGCGGCATGACCATCGACTTGGGTTATCTCTATGCGGCGCTGGAGCCGGGAGCGGGCCTGGCCGGTTTCATCGACGTGCCCGGTCATGAACGCTTCACTCACAACATGCTGGCTGGCGCCCAAGGCATTGATCTGGTGTTGCTGGTGGTGGCTGCCGATGATGGGGTGATGCCTCAGACCCGCGAGCATCTGGCGATTGTCGAACTGCTGGGCATTCCCCGGGCAATCGTTGCGATCAACAAGTGTGACCGGGTCGATGGCGCCCGGATCGAAACCGTACACCAGCAAATTCGCGCCTTGCTGGCCCCCGGACCCTATGCCGATGCACCGCTGATTGCAGTGTCGAGTATCACCGGCGAAGGCGTCGAAAGCTTGCGCCAACTGCTGTTGCAAACCCAGCGCGAAGTGCAGCAACGCAGTACCGAAGGCGGCTTTCGCCTGGCGATCGATCGGGGATTCAGCATTGCCGGTGCGGGCATCGTGGTCACCGGCACGGCGTTGTCGGGGCAAGTGGCGGTGGGCGATACGTTGTTGCTGGGGCCGCAGGGCAAACCGGTGCGAATTCGCGGGTTGCATGCACAGAACCAGACGGCAGACAGCGCTTTTGCCGGTCAACGCGTGGCCCTGAACCTGAGCGCGGATCGCCTGGTGCTGGAGCAGATTCACCGTGGTCACTGGCTGCTTGCCGACTGGCTTCACGCACCCACCGAGCGCCTGGATATCGACCTGCAGCTGCTGGCGAGCGAGTCTCGCGCTTTCGAGCACTTCCAACCGGTTCACGTTCACCTCGGCACGCAGGACGTGACCGGGCGAGTGGCCTTGCTCGAAGGCGCCAGCCTGCCACCGGGCGAGCGCATGTTTGCGCAAGTCTTGCTCAATTCACCCGTGCACGCCGTGAAGGGTGACCGGATGATCCTGCGCGACCAAAGCGCTCAGCGCACCCTTGGAGGCGGTCGGGTGCTCGACCCGTTTGCCCCCAGTCGCCAACGGCGTAGCCCCGAACGCCTGGCGCAATTACACGCCTTGGCCAACAGCGAGAAACTGGAAGAGATCCTGCCGGCGTTGCTGTCCCTCAGTGATGTCGGACTGGACCCGCAACGCGTGGAGCGTCAGTTCAATCGACCTCGCAACACCTGGGCGTTGCCCGACGACATTCGAATGATCGACACCCGGCAAGGCCCGTTGCTGTACAGCACCGCCCGTTGGGAAGCGCTGAAAGCTCCATTGCTTGCGCACCTCGCACGCTTTCATCAACTGGAACCCGACCAGATGGGCCCGGACCGCGACCGCTTGCGGCGCTTTACCGGCACCGCGCTCGACCGCCCGACCTTCATCAGCCTGCTCGACGAGTTATTGGCCAGTGGCGACATCGCCAGCAGCGGTCCGTGGCTGCATCTTCCCGACCATCAGGTGCACTTGAGTGAAGAAGACGAAGCGCTGTGGCAACGCTTGCAACCGCTGTTCGAACAAGCCGGTTTCGACCCGCCGTGGGTGCGCAACCTGGGGCATGACGAAGCGACCGTGCGCGCGCTGTTGCGCAAAATGGCGCGTCTGGGCCTGTTGCATCAAGTGGTGCGTGACCTGTTCTACACCGACAGCATGATCCGTCGATTGGCAGCTATGCTTGTGCAACTGGCGGCCGTCGACCCGGTGATTCAGGTGACGGCGTTTCGCGATGCCGTCGGTTTGGGGCGCAAGCGCAGCATTCAGATTCTGGAATACTTCGACCGCATAGGCTTGACCCGGCGCTTCGGTGATCGTCGGCAGATTCGTCTGGACAATGCATTGGCTCAACACCCCGAGCCCTGATTTCAAGGAAGGCAATCGCGCCCGGTGGCGCGGCCGGGCTTCAAACCCGGTTGGGGACGGCATCCGTTCCCGGGCAGGTTCGACTCCGGCTGCCTTCCGCCAATTCTCTGCGCCGGGTCGATATCCCGCCCGGCGCTCTCCACGGCAGTCGAACTGGATGGATGATGCACTTTTTGATTTCACCGTATTTGAAACATGGACGAAACATTCAAGCCCTATGATTCGCGTCATCGAAAACAGAGGGCAAGGAAGAGATGAATCGGCCATCAAGAAGCGTGCGCAAACTGCTCGACTCCGTCGCCTCCAACAATGAGGCAGCGGCGCTCGATGTGATGCGTGCAGCTGAGCAACTCAAGGACGAGGTGTTGCGCCAACGGTTGCTCAACCTGATCCACCAGCTCCATCAGGACGCCTATGATTTGCGGATGGCGCGGGATGAGATCCAGGGCGGAACCATCAAACTGGCCTAGACGAGCGAAAAAAACTTCAAAAGAAGCCACTCAATCGAGTGGCTTCTTTGTTTTTGGCCGGGATTAAATACCGCTGAACATGCCGATGATCACGGCGTTGACCAGGTCAATGAAAAAGCCACACACCAACGGCACGATCAGGAAGGCCTGGTGGGCTGCGCCGTACTTTTGCGTCACGGTCGTCATGTTGACAATGGCCGTTGCGGTGGAGCCGAGGGTTATGCCGCCGAACCCGGAAGCGATCACGCTGGCTTCGTAATCGCGCCCCATGAAGCGGAAGACCACAAAATACGTGTAGACGACCGTCAACAGAATTTGCAGAGTCAACGCGCACATTATGAACATCAAGGCGCCGCTGAGCTGCCATAACTGAAGCCCCATCAGGGCCATGGTCAAAAACATGCCCAGGCAGATATCCGAGATCAGTGCCAGACCCAGGCTCGCGCCGCTCCAGGTTTTCAATCGCGAATCACCCAGCACGGCCAGAACGATGTGGTGAATGACGATGCCCGCGAACAGGCAGCTGACGAACTTGGGCAGGGTGATGCCGGCATCGACCAGCAGCAGGTTGAGTCCATAGCCGAGCATCAGGGTCAGGTTGAGCCACATCCATGCCCAGAGCACGTCGTAGTAGTCCAGTGCCTTGCTCGGTTGTTGCTCGAGAATGCCGACTTCCAGCTCCGCATCCCGGGAAGGCGTCAGGCCATGACGATTGATCAAACGATTGGCGATAGGGCCGCCAATCACGCAAGCGGCGATCAGACCCACGGTGTTGCTGGCGATCCCCAGTTCATGGGCGTTACTGATGCCCAGTTTTTCGACGAAGATCGGTGCCCAGGCCAGGGTGGTGCCGACCCCGCCGGTAAGGGAAATCGAGCCCACCATCAAACCCGCCTTGGGATCGAACCCAAAGGCTTCGGCCACACTCATGCCCAGCGTGTTTTGCAAAACAATGAATACGCTGGCGAGCACCAGCAGGATCAGCAGCGGGCGTCCGCCTTTGATGAGTTGGCGCATGTCCGATCGCAAACCAATACCGGCAAAGAAGTAGAGCAGCAGCGTGTCGCGGATCTGCAAATCGAATTCGATCTGAATATTGAGGCCGAAGTACAGGAGCGACGTTACCGCCGCACAGACGAACCCGCCGACCACCGATTCGGGAATGCAGTATTGGCGTAGAAACGTGTTGTGTTGAACGATGGTTTTACCGAGGAACAGCAGGAGTATCGCAAGGGTAAAACTCACGAGTCCGTGAACTTCAAAAAGCTGGGAGGTCATCGAAAGCCCGCCTGGAAATCTGAAAAGTGCATTATCAGGATATAGCCGTCCAATGTTCAGACCTGCGTCAATGAACGGTGATTGGAACATAGCAGGAAAGCCGAAGCCTTCCTGTTTTCCCCCCAAGGATCATGATTGCGAGTCGCAGAATTCGGCTAGTGCCCGAATCTCGGGACCATCACCCAGCGGCTAGCAAAGGGGAGGCAGCCGAAATCTGACAACCATTTATCGGTGAACTACGCTGCGAAACAAGCCTCTATCTGAATTTTTTGTGAAGTAAGGAAATGACCCATGCGGAGCAGGGTGCTCGCTGTATTGTTGACTGTATTCGGTCTGTTCTGGTCAGCGTTGTCATGGGCTGATGAAACACCCAAGGTGATCGATGCGCCCGCTGAACTGAAAGTGGCCAACCGCAGCATCATGGTGTTTCGAGCGACGATCCTCGGCGAAGCGCCGGCGTCGCGGGTCAAACGGGCGAAAGGGGTCATCGGCGAAGCCCTGGATGAAGCGGATGACCTGAGTGTCACCGTTGATCCTGTGCTGAAAAGCTACATGGTGCTGTTGGGCAGTCGCCGAGCCTTTATCGTGTCGCCCAAGGATTACGATGAAACCGAGTACGAATCGGCGCAACAGGCGGCCGAAGCGGCGGCTGCAAAACTGCGACAGGTAGTGGCCGAAATCCAGGAAGGCCGCAGCCTGCGGTTGATACTGCGGTCGGTGGCTGCGGCGTTGCTCGCCACGGGGATCTACCTCGGGCTACTGCTGTGCATGGTGTTTCTGCGTCGCCGGGTGCTCAAGCGACTGCCCGAACTGATGCACAAGCACACCCAGGCGATCAAGGTCGGACGGGTGCCGTTGTTCGACGCCAAGTTTCTCTATCCGCTGGTCAGCCGCCTGCTCGAGTTTCTGCGTTGGGTCATCGTGTTGTTGCTGACGTATGAGTGGCTGGGGTTTGTCCTGTCGCGTTTTCCCTATACCCGGCCATGGGGTGAAAGCCTCAACAACTATCTGTTGGAAGTCGGCGATTATTTATTGCAAGGCATTCTCGGCGCGATCCCCGGCCTGGGCGTGGCGTTGGCGATCTTTTTCATCGCTCGCGGCGCCACGGCGTTCATGCGCCGGATTCTGCGCCGCATGGCCATGCCCGGCACCTTCAGCTGGCTGAACCATGAAACCCTGCAACCGACCCAACGCCTGACGTCCCTGGCCATCTGGCTGTTTGCGTTGGCCATGGCGTATCCGTACCTGCCGGGAGCGGGTACCGATGCGTTCAAAGGCTTGTCGGTACTGGTCGGTCTGATGATTTCACTGGGTGCTTCCAGCGTGGTCGGGCAGGCTGCGGCCGGGTTGATCCTGACGTACACCCGAACCTTGCGCCCCGGTGAGTTCGTGCGCATTGGCGATCACGAAGGGACAGTCACCGAACTGGGTATGTTCACCACCAGTATTCGCACCGGTCTGGGCGAGGTGTTGACGTTGCCCAACTCGATGATCACCGGCACGGTCACCAAGAACTATTCACGGGTCGTACAAGGCCCCGGCTACGTGGTCGATACCGTGGTGACCATCGGCTACGACACTCCGTGGCGACAGGTCGAAGGGATGTTGCTGGAAGCTGCAAGGCGCACGCCCGGGATTCTCGAAAACCCACCCGCGCAAGTGTTTCAAACGGCATTGTCCGATTTCTACCCGGAATACCGTCTGGTGGCCCAGGCCATTCCAAGCCAGCCTCGGCCGCGTGCGGTGTTGCTCAGCCTGTTGCACGCCAACATTCAGGATGTGTTCAACGAGTACGGCGTGCAGATTATGTCGCCGCACTATCTGGGCGATCCACAACAAGAAAAGTGGGTGCCCAAGGACAAGTGGTTTACGGCTCCGGCGCAAGAACCCAAGGATCTTTGACCGCCACTGGAAGGGAGTTCGCAGCATGCTTGAGTTTCTGCTCCACGCCTTGCGGACCGACCCGGAAATCGCGGTGTTCCTGGCCGGGGCACAAACCAAAGCGGCGTTGATGGCGGGGTAGTCATGGCTTTTTCTGACCACGTGTCGCGCGCGACCTTCCTGGCTTACTAATTATGATTTAATTCGATTCAAAGAGATTCGCTTTGAATCAAGGTTGCGCATGCTTGAGCTGACTGCATTGGTTGGCAAAGGAGTAATGATTATGGCTACATCCGTCAAAACCCGATCTGTAACGGCTCACGTACCTGTAGATCTAGCCGAGAAGGTCGATGAAATGGCCGAGCGTCTGGAACGATCCAAAAACTGGATCGTCAAGCAAGCTCTATGCGCCTGGATCGACCTGGAAGAGGAGCGCAGTCGTCTAACCCGTGAAGCCCTTGCTGATGTAGACGCAGATCGCGTGATTGACCATCAGGCTGTCCAGGCCTGGGCTGACAGTTTGGGAACAGACACGCCGTTACCGGTGCCACACTGATGGCGGTGAAGTGGACTGGCAAGGCACTTTCCGATATCTCCCGTCTTTACGAGTTTTTGGCAACAGTAAACAAAAACGCCGCCATTCATACGGTCCGGCAACTTACTTCGACAGCAGGTATTTTGCTCGCCAATCCTCGCATTGGTGAGCGCATCGAGGAGTTTGACCCGCGTGATGTGCGTCGAATCCTGGTTGGTCACTACGAACTACGTTACGAAATCCAGGGTACAACCCTCTATCTGCTTCGCTTGTGGCACACACGTGAGAATCGATAGCGATTTGAAGTCTGTCGCTCTCAAAACCCGCGCTCCCGCATAAACACCGCCATCAAATGGGTCGCACCATCCCCCAGCAAACTCCGGCGTTCGCCTTCGATCTTCAGGTGGCCGCGACTTTGCTTGGATCCGGGGTTTAACCCAAAGTTATGAAATCGCTGGCGTGCAGGTCCTGAACGCCCACCAGTTGAATTTCGATCTCGGGTGTGGCCCCCGCATTCACGCTGCCCTGGAGAATGCCATCGGCAAAGCGCAGTTGACCGGTGGCGTTGGCAGGGTCGAAGGCGTTGCTGCCGATGAAGGTGAAGGCGTCGACAGCGACGGTCTGCGGGTTGGCGTCCAGGCCGGTGAAATCCAGGTGATCGCCCTCGGTGCTCTTGAACCCGTTGATCACATCGAGCAAAGCCCCGACGCCCATGTCCGACAGCGCACTGAACGCGAAGGTATCCGCGCCAGTGCCACCAGTGAGGTTGTCGGTGCCTGCACCACCGATCAACCGGTCATCGCCCGAACCACCCACCAGCGCATCGTTGCCCGCGCCACCGTTCAGAACGTTCGCGGCGCTGTTGCCCGACAGGTTGTCGGCGTAGGCGCTTCCCGTCAGGTTTTCGCAGGATTTCACGGTGTCGAGCCCGGAACCCACGGTGTTTTGTTGCGCAGATGTCGAGAGGTTTACGGTCACGCCGGACAAGGCGCGGTCATAGGACACCGTGTCAATGCCATCGCGCCCGTCCAGTACATTGTTGCCAGCTCCGGCGAACAGCGTGTTGTCCAGCGCATTGCCCGTACCATTGGCGGCGCCAGTGCTATCGACATACAGATGTTCGACGTTATTGCTGAGGGTAAAGGCCGCCAGGCTGCTGTGCACGCTGTCGATCCCACCAGGCGTTGCATTGCTGTTGGTCTCGATCACGGCGTCATCGGCGTTGTCGACGTAATAGGTGTCGTTGCCATCGCCGCCGCTCAGGCTGTCGGCTCCTGCTGCACCATCAAGCACGTTGTTGGCGGCGTTGCCGGTGATGAAGTTGTGCCGCTCATTGCCAGTGCCGTTGATGGTCGACACGCCGGTCAGCACCAGGTTCTCGAGATTGGCGCCCAAGGTCCAACTGACCGAGGCCTGCACCGCATCGATCTGTGAGGTCGAGGTGTTGGTTTCCACCACGCGGTCTGATGCGTTATCGACCACATAAATGTCGTTGCCATCGCCACCGGTCATGGTGTCGGCGCCCAGGTTTCCATCCAGCGTGTCATTTCCCGAACTGCCCACCAGGGTATCCGCCTGAACGGTACCGGAAATGATGTTCCGGGCGTTGTCGAAAATCTCCTGCACGCTGTTGTTGTCGTTGGGGTTGCCCTGGAAGCCAAGGTCATTGGCGATGTAGTCGGCCAGCCGCTGGCCAACGATCTCTGCCGACTCTTCGTGCAGGTGCCAGACGTCGTCGGGATACGCCAGCGGCTCGACTTCGTAGCGCAAGGGGAGGTCGGTGTAGTCCGCCGCCAGCTTGACGTCTGCACGCTCGGCGGCGATGGCTTCCTGGGCGGCCCGGACATAGCCAACGCCCTCGAAGATGGAGGCAATCTTCTCCTCCGAATAACCACGGGCACGCGCCGCGTCCTGCTCGTAGTGACCGGTTTCCATCAAGTACACGTTGAAGTTGCCGAGTTGGGCATGCAGGTAATCAAACACCTTGAGGGTCGCGGCCTTGTAGGCCGCGGCGGCCGCTGCTTTGTCCGTGGCGCGGCCGATCTCCTGGGCCGCTTCCTCGCCCTGGCCCCAAATGATGCCCATGGTGACGTTACTGATCGATTGAAGTTCGGTGAGCTGGTCCCGCAGTAGCGTCACGGCGCGCAACAGCGCAGCCCCGGGTTGATTGGTGTCGGTCAGCCACCAGCACAACTTGAGTTCCTCGGCGCTGAGCGTCGACAGGCCGGTGACTGTGCTGCCGCCCACCGCAATGTCGATGCCGTTGCCATTGCCATCGGTGAACTGGCTGCGAACGTCGTAGGGGGTGTAGCGGTCCAGGTCGTTGACCAGCATCGAGGTGCCGGACTGATTGTCGTCCTCCGTCATGCGCAGTAGGCGCGCATTGGATTGGCCGAGGGTGGGCAGGTAGAGGATGTCCTGCTGGGCGCGCTCGCCGAACACGAAGTCGCTGGCGGTCAGGGTGTTGAGGTAGTTGCCGCTGAGGGCGATTTCAAAACGATTGCCATCGGCATCCGCTTCGGCGGACTTGATGTAGGTCTTGTCGCCAGCCGCGTTGAGGGTGATGTACAACGTGCCATTGTGACCATCGCCGAGGCCGAAAAAGCCCAGGCCCGAAACATCGATCTTGTCGACACCCACGGTGAAGTCATAAATCGTGTCGCTGGCCGTGATACCACCGGTGTCGTAGTCGCGGTAGCTGTCGAGCACGTTGCTGTAGCGGAAGGTGTCGGCACCCGCGCCGCCGTACAGCGAATCGCGCCCGGCGCCGCCGTCGAGCATGTCGTCGCCCGCGCCGCCACTGAGGCTGTCGTTACCCGCAAGGCCGAGCAGGGTATCAGCCGAATCGCTACCCAGCAGCGAGTCGCTGGCGCTGGTGCCGGTGATCACGCTATTGAAGATGAAGTTGCTGGCGGTCAGGGTGCTGGCGAAGTTGCCTGAGAGAATCAGCTCGAAGCGGTTACCGCTGGCGTCGGCATCGTAGTCCTTGATGTAAGTGCGATTGCTGCTGGCACTGTAGCTGACTTGCAGAGTGCCGCCACGGCCATTGCCCAGCCCGGTGAATCCGAGGCCGGCGAGATCGATCTTGTCCTGGGTGACGTCGAAGTCGGTGAGGGTGTCATCGAAGCTTGTGGTTGCGTTGCGGTAACTGTCGGACTGAGTGACAAAACGGAATGTGTCGGCGCCGGTACCGCCGGTGAGTTTGTCGAGGCCCGCACCACCCACCAGAATGTCGCCACCGGCACCGCCGTTGATCGTGTCGTTGCCGGCCCCGCCGTAGAAGATCTCGGTCGCGGAACTGCCCAGCAGGGTGTCGTTGCCAGCCGTACCTTGCACGATGGTCATCGGCACCGTGGCACTGACGTAGCTGCCGTCGCCATAGATCAGCGTGGCGCCGTTGCTGGTGTGGCTGATGGTGTTGCCAATAATGGCGTTGCGATCAGTGCCGTCTTCATTGCGCTCTGCAATGCCGTAGGTCGACAGGTTGCTGCCGATGATGACGTTGCCCTGGAGGGTGTTATCGCTGCCGTTGAAGTACTTGCCGGACACGCCCAGGGTGTCGTTGTACGACTGAATAATGATCTCCGGGACGGGGCTGCCCAGGGAATTGTTGTTGAGCGTGTTGTCGATGATCTCGACGTGGTTGCTGCCGTAGATGCGAATCCCGGCGCTGGCGTTGTCGTGAATGTCGACGCCGCTGACGGTCACCTCGCTGGACAGTTTGATCAACACCCCTTCGGCGCCGTTGCCGTACACCTCGCCGCCGGTGATGGTGATGTTGCTGGGGGAGGGGATGTCCTCGCTGCCGCGCTGCACCACGATGCCATTGCCGCCGTTGCTGTAGGCAACGTTATTGGTGAGCGTGAAGTCGTGGGTGCTGGTAACGATGTTGAAACCGTGCCGGTCGTTGTCGTAGGCAACATTGTTTTCGAAGGTGCTGTCGCTGAGGAAGTCGGCAACGAATCCGTCCAGGCCGTTGCCGTGGGAGACGCTGTTCTTGATGACCATGTTGACGGTTTGCTCGTGGGGGTCGAAACCGTACCCGGAGCAATCCTTGATCTCGACACTGTCGAGGGTGACGTTGGAGTCGTAGCCCGCTTCACCGGGAATGTAGCCGTTGAACCAACCGTCGATCTTGCCCGTGGTGTTGTCACGGTTGCCGTCGATGGTGAGATTGCTGACGCCGAAGTCGTGGGTTTGCTCGCCATAGGCGGAGCGGATGACGCCGGTGATTTTCGTGTCGGAACCGTCAGCCACCTTGACGGTGGTTGCGCCCATGCCATCGCCGTACAGGTAGACGTTGCTCTTGAGCATCAGGCAGCCGTCGGAAGGTTCCTCACCCCCCGAAACGATATAAGTTCCGGTCGGCGCATACACTTGCCCCCCGCCTGCAGCGGCCGCCGCATCAATTGCGCGTTGTATCGCCGCCGTGTCGTCAGTGATGCCATCTCCCTTGGCGCCAAAATCTCGTACATTGAAAATCATGAGTTTATCTCCGTATCAGGCGAAAACCTCGGTAAATGCCAATATTCCATCTGCAGTTACCGTTTTATGACCCGGAGGAGCTCAAAAGTTGTGACCGCACATCGGTCAGGCGTCAAAAAACAGATTTTACTGATTAACGGTTATAAAACATTTCGGAAAAATAACGTTTTGTTGACGACCGCTCGGGGAGCGAAGTCGCAGTGAACCAGCCAAAGAGTTGGCGGAAAATTGTCTGGAGTCGCAGAGAACTTCAAGAACAACGGCAGCAAGACGGGGATCAGTACGCTGAATCGGCTCTACGTCTACCGTGCGGTTTAGTGAGATACTGGCACTGTGACACTTTGGATTTCCCTTTTTACTGCATGGATTGCACCTCGTTTGAAAACCATAGCGCTTGCCTTTGCTCTAGTTATGCCCCTCGGAACCCCGTACGCTCTGCAAGTCGAGAAGCCCGAATGATGCTTACCAAACGGCGCAGCTCTTTGGTGGGGTTCATGCTTTTGGCGGTCGGTTTGGTGGGGTTTTCGACGTTGCTACTGCTGACGTCCGAGACTGAACGCCGGAAAACGCGTTTTTCAGAATACGTACAGAACATTTCCGGCATCGTGCGCAACCAGCTCGATACCAATGAAGCGGTATTGTCGGGTTTTTCTGCATTTCTTCAGGCCGTCGACCAGAGCGATACGGAAGCAGCCGCTCGCTATGCGGCAGCGGTTTTATCCGCGTACCCTCATATTTACATGCTCGAGGCGGCGAGGGCGGTACCCGTCGCCGAGCAGGCAGCCTTTGAAAAACTGTTGAGACGCACCTGGCGTCCGGATTTTGCACTCAAGGATTTCCCGAGCCTGGCTCAGCAACCTGCCCAGCATCAGGTCAATCTCAATGAGACCTGGCCCGTGTTATTCATGTACCCGCCAGCCCCGGAATCCAGTTCGATCTATGGCGTTCGGCTGGAAACCGTTGGGCATCTTTCATATGCACTGGCGCGAACCCGCAGCAATCAGAAACCCGTCGTATCACCCGTTTTCTCGATGTACGAAGGGGGTAATGCCTACATTCTGATGCAGTCTGTCAGTCGTACCGAGGATGCAAGAGAGAGCACGCGCCCCAACTTTTTCGGCAGCACGATGTTGTCGTTGCTTTTGATCAAAACGGACTCGCTATTGCAGGCCGTCAACGATGCGAACGTCGATCCTTTCGTCCATATCAGCGCTGTTCTGAAAACCGGGGCGGGTACAGAAAACAACGTGTTTTCTACAGACACAGAGCAGGCTGGCGTCCTGGATCAGTTTTTCTTGCCGTGCCTGACTGATCGGGTCGACATCAGAAACGCATCACAACCCATGACGTTGCTGTTTGAGCGTCAGTTGCGGTTTGGGGATGTTCTGACCGCCGAAACATGGGTGATTCTTGCCGTTCTGGCCGGGGCACTTGTCCTCATGCCACTTGTGTTGATCCGGCATTTCAAGGCGATAGAAAGGGCTGAAGTCGAGCACGAACGAGCAACGTATCTGGCAACCCATGACGTACTCACAGAACTTCCCAATCGCTACCTCTTTGCCGATCGATTTGAGCAGGCCATCGGCCACTGGAAAATGGATGGGACGCAGTTTGCCGTGTTGTTGATCGACCTGGATCACTTCAAGGAAATCAACGATGAATGCGGCCATGAAGTCGGCGATCAAGTGCTTCGAACGGTCGCAAGTCGCATGCTTCAGGCGACCCGCTCGCGTGACACCGTCGCACGTTATGGAGGGGATGAATTCGTCATTCTGCTCACGGACATTACCAGCGCCGAGAGTGCGGAAAAAAAGGCGGAGAGGTTGTTTGGAGCCATCGCTCAGCCGGTCATGACAACCGCTGGCGAGCGAGCGCTCTCGTGCAGCATCGGGGTTTCGCTGTTTCCTGTTCACGGCCAGAGTCTCGACACGCTGCTTAAAACGGCGGATCAGTCCATGTATGGCGTCAAACAATTAGGTCGCAAAGGCATCGCAATGACTGAAACGCTAGAGGCCTGATCTGACGCAGAGATGATGGACTGCTTGCCGGCTGTGCTGCGTAACGGACCGAAACATGCGCTTTTGTAACGCGCCATGCATGAGGCCGTGCACCAATCGAAGGCGACGCAACGGGCTTTGCGTCCACTACCTCAGTCGTCTCGATGTGTTTTCCATGCCAGTTCGCTTTCCTGGACGTCTGGTTACCTTCAACTGACGTTTGCCTGGACCGCGGCCGCCGACTGGCACAAAGGCTGCAAGACCCGCATCGGATTTATCTGTACATATTTTCCTGGGCAGCCCGGTCAATGACGATCGAATGGGCTGACATGTCCGGAGTGATATCGGGTATGTAAGGCAGGCTTCAACACCACAAAAGAACAGGCAAAGGCGCCTGAAACCAAAAGGTTTCAGGCGTTTTTTTTTGATTTTTTAACCGTGATTCGCAGGGTAGGCACTTATGAAAACAGTCGCACAGTTGCTGAAACTGAAGGTCTTGCAAAACCAGCAGGTGCATAGCATCGCGCCGGATCAGACGGTGCTCGACGCACTGAAGATGATGGCTGAGAAGAACGTGGGTGCTCTACCTGTCATCGAGAAGGGTTTGGTTATCGGTGTTATCAGCGAACGCGACTATGCGCGCAAAGTCGTTCTACAGGGCCGATCTTCGGTGGGTACGCCGGTCAGGGCCATCATGAGCGCGCCCGTCGTGACGGCAGACAGTCGGCAGAGCATAGAGCGCTGCATGGTGGTCATGACCGACAGTCACCTACGTCATTTACCGGTGCTGGAGGGTGATCAACTGATTGGCCTTTTATCGATTGGTGATCTGGTGAAAGAAGCCATCGTCGAGCAAGCCAATCTGATCCGGCAGCTGGAGCACTACATTCGCGGAGATTAAAGCGACCAAGGGTAAGTGCATTGTCTCAACCCACGAGTAAAGGCCTGATCGTCCGGTGGCGGGCGTGTGGGTTGACAAGGACGCGGCCCGTCAACCCCTGTGCCTCAGTTGTTGATGTCTGCCGCGTAGTGGCAAGCCACCTGCCGGCTGTCGAGCAGGCGCAGGGCTGGCTCTTCGGTGCTGCAACGCTCGGTGGCGTACGGGCAGCGCTTGTGGAAGGCGCAGCCGGACGGTGGGTTCATCGGGTTGGGCAACTCGCCGACGATCTTGATTTTCGGTTTGTTCGGGTCTGGGTGAATGGTCGGCGTGGCCGACAACAGGGCCTGGGTGTACGGGTGCAGAGGACGGGTGTAGATGTCCTCTTTCGGGCCCATTTCCACCGGGCGACCGAGGTACATCACCATCACGTGATCGGCGACGTGACGCACCACCGCTAGGTTGTGCGAGATGAACACGTAGGCCGTGTTGAACTCTTGCGTCGACTCCGCCGGAGTCGAAGAGGCACGATGGTGCGACAGAGAGTATCTCGCGGCGGTAGATAATTCAGAGTCCTCAGGTCGTGTTTGCAATTCAGCTTTCAAGTACTTTCACGCTCGATCACCAGGCAATCCAGCAGATTTATCCGCTGCACCTCGCCCTCCACCGGCAGCACTCCCAGGCTTTCCAGCACTCGCGTCGCCGCCATTACACCGATTTCCAAGGCCGGTGGTTTGATAGTGCTTAAACTCGGGAGCAGCATTTCGGCAAACGGGTAATCGCCAAACCCAAGCACCGCGCAATCTCCGGGAATATTAAGCCCCGTGCGTTGCCCGGCCAGCAACCCGCCGGCTGCGAGGTTGTCGTTGGCGAAGATGATTGCATCGGGAGGGGCAGAGGCCTGCATGAGTGCTTCCATCGCCTGTTTTCCGGCTTCAAACGGCGCCAGACCCACCTCCGGCGCAAATACCCACGGTTCCAGTCCCAGTTCACGAACACAGGTGATGTAGCCATCGCGGCGCTCCAGCGCACTGAAATCACCGGCGGCACTGTTCTGCACGAAGGCAATTCGCCGATAGCATTTGTCATGCAGGTAACGCGCGGCTGTCACGCCCACGTCAAAGTGCGAAAAGCCGATCTGCATTGGCCCGCGCTCCGGTTGGTAGTCCCAGGTTTCAATCACCGGGATGTCCGCTTCAGCGATCATTTTTTCGGTGCCAACGCTGTGGAAGTGACTGGTCAATACCAACGCCGCCGGCGACCAGCCAAGGAACGCCCGCACCGCACTTTCTTCCTGTTCGACACTGAAATAACTCGACGCCAAAAGCAGCTGATAACCGTTGCGACTGAGCGTGTCGCTGAAACCCTGAATAGTGTTGGCGAAGATCGGCCCGGAAATGTTCGGGATCACCATGCCGACGATTTTGCCGCGCGCCGAGGCCAACCCTCCGGCGACCAGGTTTGGCACGTAGCCCAATTGCGCAACCACGGCAGCGATGCGCTCGCGTCGCTCAGGCGATACCTGCTCCGGCTGGTTGAAGAAGCGCGAAACGGTGATGGCCGAGACACCGGCCTGTCGCGCCACGGTGTTGAGGGTAACGCGGCCGGCGCCTCGGCGTTTACGAGGTAAATTTTCGCTCAACTCGCAATCCTTTTAAAAACTAAAAGACATATAAAACTAATTTATTAGTATTTGACGATCTATGTAGCGGTTGTTGATACTGTCGATGTTAGCGCTACCAAAGCGTTTTGTCTGCTACTCGCTCGAGCGAATGCCCAAGACATATTTCAGACGCTGTCGTCGCAGAACGGCAGCGGTTCAGGGCACACTTTCGAGCGGGTAGACCATGGGCAATTTTCCTGGGGCAAGAAACACATTGGCGCATTCGATTCGCGCTGCGGGGTGGTTATTTACCGGCTTAGCCGTGTTGCCGTCTGGTAATGCGTTCGCCGCCGACAACAGTGAGCCGACGCTTACATCCGTCACAGTCACCGCGACTCGTCGCGAAGAATCGCTGCAAAAAATCCCGGTGGCGGTGTCAGTCGTCGATGGCGAACAGCTGGAGCGAGACAACCGTAACAGCGTATCGAGCATCGTCCAGCAAGTACCGTCGCTGAATTTTCGTACCGGTGCCTCGAACAAGGACACCTCGTTGTTTGTGCGTGGCGTGGGGACGATATCCACTTCCCCTGGCGTTGAACCGACCGTGGCTACGGTGATCGATGGCGTGGTCTACGCTCGCCCAGGTCAAACGACCCTTGACCTGCTGGATCTGGAACGGATCGAAGTCCTGCGTGGCCCGCAAGGCACGCTGTTCGGCAAGAACGCTTCGGCCGGCGTACTCAATATCATCAGCCGGGCACCGACCGCCGAAACCCAAGGTTACATCGACCAATCGAACTACAGTGGCAACGAAAGCCGTACCCGTTTCGGTCTCGGTGGCAGTCTGATTCCTGACACTTTGAAGGGCTCGATCACCACCTTGTTCGGCAGCTATGACGGCAACGTCGATAACGAGCACAACGGTCAGGAGGTCAATGGCTACAACCACAAAGGCGCACGCGGCAAACTTGAGTTCACGCCTAACGATGACCTCAAGTTCACCTTTATCGCGGACTACATGCAGTCCCATGACGATGCACCGAATGGTGTGGTCAGCGAGTCACTGACGCCGGCCTTTGCAAATGCGTTGAGCCCGGTGCGGGCGTCCAGCGACAACCGCAAGATCAATACTGACACGCGCAGCCACGTCGATGACATCAACAAGGGCCTCTCTGGCCAACTCGACTGGAGTCTTGGCGATTACACACTGACCTCGATCACCGCGTGGCGTGGCTGGGATAACACCCAATATCAGGATGGTGATCGTCTAAGCACCATCACCGCCGCTTTTCCAGGCTCAGCCGACATAGGCGATCTGGCGTTCGATCAGTATTCGCAAGAGCTGCGCCTGGCGTCACCGAAGGGCGAGTTCCTGGAGTACGTTGGTGGCCTGTTCTACATGCACGGCAAGGACGATGAAACCTATCAGCGCACGTTGACCACTCCCACAAGCGTCAACCGTGGTATCGCCGATTACAGCACCAGCAACGATAGCTACGCGGTCTTCGGCGAAAGCACGCTGAACTTCACATCGGCCGTTCGTGGCATCGCCGGTCTGCGCTGGACGCATGACGATCTGGAATACGATCACCGCCGGGTTTCCACTTCGGCGACCGCCGTCACCGGCATCCAACCGGGCACCAGCAGTTCCGGGTCAGTGGACGAAGACGGCTGGTCAGGTCGGCTTGGCCTGCAATACGACCTGACCGATACAGTAACCACTTATCTGACCTATTCGCGGGGCTACAAAGGCCCGGCCTACAACGTGTTCTTCAACATGCAGCCGCGTGATACCGACGCACTGAAGCCGGAAACGTCCAACAACTGGGAGCTGGGGATCAAGGCCACGTCCTGGAACAATCGCCTGATCACGAACGTCGCGGTATTCCACAGCGAGTACGACAACTACCAGGCGAACTTCTTCGACACCGTGGCAGGGCAAGTGGTGACCCGTCTGGTCAACGCCGGCAGTGTCAGCACCGAAGGCGTCGAACTCGACTACGCCTTGCAGGCCACCCAGCAATTGAAGTTTTCCGGCGCGCTGGCTTACACCCATGCACGCATTGACGAGTTTGCCTGCCCACCGGGTGCCGCAGCGTCGTGCAACGTCAATGGCAAGCCGCTTCCGTACAGTCCGGACTGGAAGAGCTACGTGCGCGCCGACTACAGCATCCCGCTGGATAACGGTCTGGATGTCGAACTGGGCACCGACTTCAGCTGGCAAAGCGAAGTGCAGTACGACATCAGCCAGAATCCCGACACCAAACAGGGCGCCTACGGGATTTGGAATGCCAGCATCGCTCTGGCTGATTACAACAACGGCTGGCGAGTAGCGCTGCTCGGCAAAAACCTCGCGGACAAGTCCTATTCACCAATGCTGGCCACTGGCGGCAACTACATCTACCGCGCCGTGCCACGGGACGACGAACGCTATTTTGGTGTGCAACTGCACAAGGACTTCTGAACATGACTCGACAGCTGAAACTGGGGGCCTTTCTCATGGCCGGCGGGCATCACATCGCCGCATGGCGACACCCCGAAGTGGCGGCCGACGCCGGGCTGGATTTCACCCATTACAAACGCCTGGCGCAGATTGCTGAAGCCGCGAAGTTTGACGCCTTGTTCGTCGCCGATAGCGTCGCCGCGCCGAGGGATGAAATTGCCAGCCGCATGGCACGCTCGGCTTACTTTGAGCCGCTGACGTTGCTTTCAGCCTTGAGTGTGGTGACCGAAAATATCGGTCTGATCGCCACGACCACCACCAGCTACAACGAGCCGTACCACGTAGCGCGCAAATTCGCTTCCTTGGATCACCTGTCCGGCGGGCGAGCGGGGTGGAATTTGGTGACCTCGGATAACGCTGCCGAAGCACAAAATTTCGGCCGGTACGAACACATTGGACACGCTGATCGCTACAGCCGCGCCCGTGAGTTTTGTCAGGTCGTCACGGGGCTGTGGGACAGTTGGGAAGACGACGCGTTTATCCGCGACAAGACGAGCGGCGGCTATTACGACCCGGCCAAGTTGCATGTGCTGGATCACGTGGGTGAACACTTCCGGGTCAAGGGGCCGCTGAACGTTGCGCGCTCCCCGCAAGGACAACCGGTGATTGTGCAGGCCGGCTCCTCTGAGGTCGGCCGCGACCTGGCGGCGCAAACGGCGGAGCTGGTATTCACGGCACAAACTTCGTTGGCCAATGCCCAGGCGTTTTACGCCGATCTCAAAGGCCGTTTGAGCCAGTACGGCCGCAGCCATGACTCCCTGAAAATCATGCCCGGCGTTTTTGTAGTGGTCGGGTCAACGGAAGAGCAAGCGCAGGAAAAATTTCAAACATTTCAGCGATTGGTCGAGCCTGAAGTTGGCGTTGCTTTGCTTGGGCGCATGCTGGGCAACTTCGACCTGTCGAAATATCCACTGGACGGGCCGCTCCCGGACCTGCCGCTCACAGAAAGCGGCCAGCAGAGCCGGCAGAAACTGCTGACAGAGTTGGCAGGCCGGGAAAACCTCAGCCTCGCCGAACTGGGCAGAAAAATTGCCGGTGGTCGCGGGCATTACAGTCTGGTGGGCACACCGGTGCAGATCGCCGACCGACTGCAGGAATGGTTCGAACAAGGCGCGGCCGATGGATTCAACGTGTTGGTGCCGCACCTTCCTGGTGGTCTGGAAGATTTCGCCAACGAGGTAGTGCCGGAGCTGCAACGTCGAGGACTTTTCAGAACCGAGTACGAAGGCCGTACTTTGCGCCAGAACCTGGGGCTGGTTAGGCCTTCAAACAAATTTATCCAGCCTCGCCCCCCATTTCCAGACAACCAGGAAATAGCTCAATGACTTACATCGCTGCCGAAAACCGCTACGACTCCATCCCTTATCGTCGCGTGGGTCGCAGCGGCCTGGTGCTGCCAGCGCTGTCCCTGGGCCTGTGGCACAACTTTGGCGACAGCACGCCGATCGACACCCAGCGCGCGTTGTTGCGCACGGCATTCGACTTGGGCATCAACCACTTTGACCTGGCCAACAACTACGGCCCGCCGTACGGCAGCGCCGAGATCAATTTCGGTCGATTGCTGCGTGAAGACTTCAAGCAGTATCGCGACGAGTTGATCATTTCCAGCAAGGCTGGTTGGGACATGTGGCCCGGCCCATACGGTCAGGGCGGCGGCTCGCGCAAGTACGTGCTGGCCAGCCTCGATCAAAGCCTGCAACGCCTGGGCCTGGATTATGTGGACATCTTCTACTCCCACCGTTTCGACCCGGACACCCCGCTGGAAGAAACCGCCAGCGCCCTGGCCACGGCGGTGCAGCAGGGCAAGGCGTTGTACATCGGCATCTCCTCATATTCAGGAGTGAAAACCCGCGAAATCGCGGCGTTGCTCAAAGAGTGGAAAGTCCCATTGCTGATACACCAACCGGCGTACAACCTGCTCAATCGCTGGGTGGAAAAGGACTTGCTGGACATCACCGACGGACTTGGCGCCGGGGTGATTGCCTTCACGCCGCTGGCGCAGGGGTTGCTGACCGACAAGTACCTCAACGGCGTACCGGCGGATGCGCGGGTCAACCGTCCGGGCGGCGCTTCGTTGCAGGCGTCGCACTTGTCCGAAGCCAACATTGCCCAGGTGCGGGCCCTCAACGAAATCGCCAAGCGTCGCGGTCAGAGCCTGGCGCAGCTGGCATTGGCCTGGACGCTTCGAGATCCACGGGTGACGTCAGCGCTAATCGGTGCAAGTCGACCGGAGCAGATCATAGAGAACGTAGGAGCGTTGAAGAATCTGCGCTTTAGTACGGAGGAACTGGCAGAGATTGACCGATTTGCCCGAGAGGGCGGGATCAATCTTTGGGAAAGGCCGTCGACTGCTGAATAAATAAAAGCCCAACTCAGGCGTTCTCCCGGATTTCAAACAGCGAGACAAAGATGATATTTCTAAAAGTTTTTTTTACGGGGTTAGCACTGTTCAGTCTGACAAACTCCGTAATGGCAGCAGACCCTGCAACACTGAGAATTGGCTACCAGAAAGGCTCGATTGCCTTATTACTCGCTAAAGAGCACGGGCTTTTGGAGAAGCGTTTTCCTCAAACGGCAGTGCAGTGGATTGAATTTCCTGCCGGGCCGCAGATGTTGGAAGCGATCAACGTCAATGCGCTGGACATTGGCTCCACCGGGGACATCCCGCCGTTATTCGCGCAAGCGGCGGGAGCCGATCTGGTCTACATCGGAACCGAGCCGCCAAAACCACAAGCGGAAACCATATTGGTACGCGCTGACAGCCCGCTAAAAGACATTGCCGACCTAAAAGGCAAAAAGGTGGCATTTCAGCGCGGATCCAGTTCACACAACCTGATACTTAGGGCGTTGAATAAGGCCGGTTTGAGCTACCAGGACATCCAGACTATGAACCTGCCTCCCGCTAATGCGCGTGCAGCCTTCGAACAGGGCAGCGTAGATGCCTGGGCAATTTGGGAGCCTTACTCCTCGCTTGCCTTGAGTCAGGGCAATGTGCGCGTGCTTGCCAACGGCGAAGGTTTGAACCTGTCAGGCCCTGTGTACACCGCACGACGCGCCTACGCGCAAGCCAATGGCTCTTTTGTCCACGCGCTGCTCGATGAGCTTACTGCCGCCGAAGAGCTGACCCGCAGCCAACGGGAAGAAAGCCTGAAGGTGGTAAAAAAATACATGGGACTGCCCGACAGTGTGATTGCCAGCTACCTCGATAATCGGCCGCCTTCTCCAATACTGCGCATTGATGAAAACATCATCAATGCGCAGCAAATGACGGCCGATCTATTTTATCAAAACAAGCTTCTGCCCAAGAAAGTAGATGTGCGTGACGCGGTATGGAACGAGTCCAATTGAGCACGAATATGGCCAATCTCCAGAACTCCAACACTGCTTTCGAAGTGTTCCGACATCCGCTGCGTGGCGGCTAATTGCTCGATCTTGGTCAGGTCTTGCGCAAATGGGGAATGCGCCGAGAGATGATTAGCCAGAGCTTCACGACGCGGTCCGAATTTCGCCAACTCGAAAAAACCTCGCCGAACAGCTCCGTACATCGTCACTTGGCACCATCGATGCAGTGCCCAGTACGCAATTAACCTTTGATCCGGCAATCCGGCAGAGTCTGGATTTCGTGCTGAACTCAATCGCATATTGATCAGGAGGGATCATCATGGCCACGATGAAAGCGGCAATTTTCGTCGAAAAAAACCGGATCGTGCTCGACGACAAACCCATTCCTGAAGTCGGGCCCCTCGATGCGTTGATTCGCATAACAACCACCACGATCTGTGGTACCGACGTGCATATACTGCGTGGCGAATACCCTGTAGCCAAAGGCCTGACAGTCGGTCATGAGCCAGTCGGCATCATCGAGCGGCTCGGTTCGCAGGTACTCGGTTTTGTCGAAGGCCAGCGGGTGATCGCGGGCGCGATTACCCCCAGTGGACAGAGTTATGCTTGCCTGTGCGGCTGTGGCTCACAGGATGGCCCGGATACCCGGCATGGCTTTCGGGCCACCGGTGGCTGGAAGTTCGGCAATATCATTGATGGTTGCCAGGCTGAATATGTATTGGTGCCTGATGCGTTGGCCAATCTATGTCCGATACCGGACGGTCTCAGCGACGAACAGGTGCTGATGTGCCCGGACATCATGTCTACCGGCTTTTCTGGAGCCGAGCGAGGAGGGGTGGAAATCGGCGATACCGTGGCGGTATTCGCCTTGGGGCCAATTGGGCTCTGCGCGGTGGCCGGTGCACGGCTTAAAGGCGCAACCACGATTATTGGAGTCGATGCAGTCACCGAACGTATGAACGTCGCTAAAAAACTGGGGGCGACGCATGTCGTCAACTTCAAGGACGGTGATGTGGTTGAACAAATCATGGCCCTGACGGAGGGGCGTGGTGTCGATGTGTCCATCGAAGCATTGGGGACTCAGGGGACTTTTGAGTCGGCATTGCGGGTTCTGCGTCCGGGCGGTCGACTTTCCAGCCTCGGGGTTTACTCCAGTGACCTGAAAATCCCACTAGACGCTTTCGCCGCTGGTCTAGGGGATTACAGCATCATCACCACCCTATGTCCCGGCGGTAAGGAACGCATGCGACGCTTGATGGCGGTGGTGGAAAATGGCGGGGTGGACTTGTCGCCGCTCGTGACGCATCGCTACAAACTCGATGACATCGAAGAGGCGTATGACCTGTTTGCGCATCAACGCGACGGGGTGATGAAAGTTGCAATTACCCCGTGAGGATCTTTGGGGAGTAGGCGGTTTGTACGAGCGTTAGGGATTTCATGCCCTGCACCAAATTGGCAATCGTCCGGCCGCGCCATCTTGCGTAATTGCATGGAATTCGCCCCCGCATTTGCATTGCCACTGGCCAGTCAATTGCACAAGTGCTGCCCCATCGGTTGCACTCGACTTGACCAGCGTGCGCACGTTCCGCCATGAAAGCTATTGCCTGGGGTGGGATGTTTTTGTCTTTGTCGCCATAAACAAACAACGATGGAACGGTTTCCCGGGCGCAATGGCTGGTCGGTGGGCACTGATGCAGCGAAGGCTGCAGTCCCACACGAAGTGGGAACGATCAACCTCAATCAAACTGCTTTGATGCGCTGGCGATGCGCTGGTACTTACGCAGCTGCCGGTTAGCGCTGCGGATATCCAGAAACAGTATCTCTCCGCTACGCCAGAGCAGCATCCACGCGGTGACGGTAACGACGCCCACGGGGATGGTGCCTTCAATACCCAGAGCCGTGCCTGCCAGCGCCAAGGCTAGTGCCAAGCCCAAGAGTGTCAGCGCTACCAGCCGCTGGGAGCGAATATCCACTCTGAGTTGTTCGCTCTTTTCCGCAAAGGTATTGCTGATGGCTTGCTGCAGGCGTTCTCGCTCATCTTCCGGGCAGCGAATCTGCAGGCACAATTCGTGGTGGTACCAGGCGCTATCCGACAGGTAATCCACCAGTTCGGGGCTTAGCTTGGGGTTGTCCGGCGAGGCAAACGGATTGAGGTAATCGTGGGTGATCGTCAGGTCGATTTTTTTAGTCATAACGAACCTTTACCTGGTTGAGTTGTGGGCGGAGGCTTTCGTGTTCGAGGTAAAGCTAGTCGCAAGACAGCTACTCTGCTTGATCGGCAGTCGCACGCGCTGTTGTAGGAGCGGATTTATCCGCAATGCGTTGGCTGAATGTGCGCCGCGACCCGCCTTACAAATGCACAATGCGGCCTCACCAGTGACCAGCAGGAGAGTGCCCTGTGGGCGATTTACGTCGAATCGGATTTGGATGCCACGGCAGGATCGGGATGGAAGCGCCTTCGCATATATAAGGTGCGCGAAAGGTTGAATATTGATGAATTGGCTTAATGGATCCATTGATCGTTATTTATCACATAAACCTTGACTAAAATCCGACTAATCCGATCAAATGGATCCATAAAAACAAGCCTGCTCCGGAGATTCGCATGTATCCGAAAAACACCTGGTATGTCGCCTGCACCCCCGACGAGATCGCTAGCAAGCCCCTTGGGCGGCAAATATGCGGTGAGAAAATCGTTTTCTATCGAGGCCATGAAGGGCGCGTTGCCGCCGTCGAGAATTTTTGCCCACATCGAGGCGCCCCCCTTTCGCTTGGGTATGTCGAGAATGGCAACCTGGTCTGTGGGTATCACGGCCTGGTAATGGGCTGTGACGGCAAAACCGTCGAAATGCCAGGTCAGCGCGTCCGGGGCTTTCCGTGCAACAAGACCTACGCGGTTGAAGAGCGTTACGGTTTTATCTGGGTCTGGCCTGGGGAGCAGGGCAAGGCTGACCCAGACCTGATCCATCATCTGGAATGGGCTGTCAGCGATGAGTGGGCCTATGGCGGTGGGCTTTTCCATATCAACTGCGACTATCGACTGATGATCGATAACCTGATGGATCTCACCCACGAAACCTACGTGCACGCCTCCAGCATTGGCCAGAAAGAGATCGATGAAGCGCCGCCGGTCACAACCGTTCAGGGTGACGAAGTGGTCACCGCACGGCACATGGAAAACATCATGGCACCACCGTTCTGGCGCATGGCCCTGCGTGGCAACAACCTGGCCGACGACGTGCCGGTAGACCGTTGGCAGATCTGCCGCTTCAGTCCGCCTAGTCACGTCTTGATCGAAGTGGGCGTGGCTCATGCTGGCAAGGGCGGTTACAACGCTGAGCCGCAACACAAAGCCGCGAGCATAGTGGTCGACTTCATTACACCGGAAACCGAGACCTCGATCTGGTACTTCTGGGGTATGGCACGCAACTTCAATCCGCACGACGAAGCCCTGACCGACACCATCCGCGAGGGCCAGGGGAAGATTTTCAGCGAAGACCTCGACATGCTCGAACAGCAGCAGCAAAACCTGCTGGCCAATCCTGAGCGTAACTTGCTCAAGCTCAATATTGATGCCGGTGGCGTGCAGTCCAGGCGCGTGCTGGAACGCCTCATTGCCCGTGAGCGAGCACCGGCTGTCGAGCTGATTGCTGCGGTGAAATAGCGAAAGGGAGCGCCCTTGAGCAATACGCCAGTCCACTCCCATTGATCTGTTCGCGGCCACTGCGGTGGCCGGACTTGAAGGTTCGCCATGATTGAAGTCGTCGTGACATCCCGCAACAACGAAGCGTTGGATATTTGCAGCTACGAGTTGACCTGTGCACAGGGCGGGGCATTGCCCAGCTTCAGTGCCGGGGCTCATATCGACGTGCACCTGCCCAGCGGACTGATCCGCCAGTACTCACTGTGCAATCACCCGCAAGAGCGCCATCGCTATCTGATCGGTGTGCTCAAGGACGCTGACTCGCGCGGTGGTTCTCAGAGCATGCATGAGCAGATCAACAGTGGCGATCGGCTGTTCATCAGTGAACCGCGGAACCTCTTCCCGCTGGTGGGTGAGGCTCGGCGCAGCCTGTTGTTCGCTGGCGGCATAGGCATCACTCCGATTCTCTGCATGGCCGAGCAACTGGCCCACAGCGGTGACGATTTCGAGCTGCATTACTGTGCTCGCTCCAGTGAGCGTGCGGCATTTGCCGACCGACTCAAAGGGGCCTCCTTTTCCGATCGCGTGCACCTGCATTTCGATGAAGAGGCCGATTCGCGTCTGGATGCCGCCAAGATCCTGGCTAATCCGGGCCCGGACTTGCACCTGTATGTCTGTGGCCCTTCAGGGTTCATGCAGTTTGTGCTCGACAGCGCCAAGGCCCAAGGTTGGAGCGATGGGCAGTTGCACCGTGAATACTTCGCCGCAGCGCCGGTGGATACCCGTGGCGATGGGACGTTCCAAGTCAAGCTTGCCAGTAGCGGGCAGGTGTTCGACATTCCAGTCGACAAGACGGTGGTTCAGGTGCTGGAAAGCCACGGTGTCGAGATTGCAATTTCCTGTGAGCAGGGCGTCTGTGGAACCTGCTTGACCCGTGTGCTGGAGGGGGTGCCGGATCACCGTGACCTGTTCCTCACCGAAGAAGAGCAGGCGGCAAACGATCAGTTCACACCCTGCTGTTCAAGGGCTAAATCGGCGCTATTAGTGCTGAATCTTTGACCAAGCCGGTTATTCGCCGCGCGCGATCACTTTCATCCGTTCGCTATTGCTGATCGCGCCGAATACCTCGGCGTAACGCAGGGTCGCATTGGCGTGTTCACGCATAATGGCCTCAGCGCGTGCGCCCTGGCGACTGATCAGCGCGTCGAAGACCGAGTGGTGTTGCATGTGAGCGAAGTTGAAGCGCCGGTATTCGCGTGCCATGTCTTCACGATCGATAGCGAGCGCTGAGACTGAAGCGAAGGGCCGATGGTCGTTTCGTGACAGGGCTTCGGCAATGGCAGGGTTGGCGCTACTTTCGACGATCACCTGATGAAAGCGCATGTTGAGGTCATGGAAGGCCTCAAGGTCTTCTTCTGTCACATAGCCTTTGTCGAACAACGCATCGCCTTGTACCAGGCATTCCTGAAGCGCCGCCTGTGCTTGCTCGCTCAATCCGCGTTCGGCGCTCTGCCGCGCTGCCAGCCCCTCCAGTACCCCGCGCACTTCAACGGCTCCGGCGATATCGTCGGCGCTCACCGAACGCACCTGATAGCCCCGTCCGCCATGGCGCACCAGTAGACCTTCCTGTTCCAGAGTAAGGAAGGCCATGCGCACCGGCATGCGCGAGACGCCGAAGCGTTCCGCCGTCGGAATCTCCATCAGCCGCTCGCCAGCCGCCAGCTCTCCCGAAGCGATCATTTTGCGCAGTGCGACTAGCACCATTTGACCCGGTTTGCTCATGCAGGCGACTTCCAGAAAGTGGTTCGCCATAGTAACGCAAGGAAGGGGGGGATGCAGGGGCGACTAGCGCCCCTGGCGGGAGGATCAGAGAGACAGTGGGTAGCTGACGATCACGCGGGTCTGATCGAAATCACTGTTGAAGCTGCGACGGTTGGTGGCGTTGTTGACCCGCACGCTAAGGTTTTTCATCGGGCCACTTTGCAAGGTGTAGCTGACCTCGGTGTCACGTTCCCATTCCTTGCCATTGCTACCCGCCTTGGTGGTGGCGTTCTCGCCGTGACCATAGCGGGTCATCAGCAGCAAGCCGGGGATGCCGGCGGCTACGAAGTTGTAATCATAGCGAGCCTGCCAGGAGCGCTCGTCGGCGTTACTGAAGTTGCCGTTGAACATGTCGTTGCCCAAGGTGCGCCCACTACTGCCATACACGGACATCCAGCTGGTATCGCCGCTGACCTTTTGCAGTCCCAGATACAACGTATGGCCACCCAGGTTGGCCGAGAACAGCCCGTAGCCAGTAGTACTTTGCACGTTACCAATACGGGCGCTGCCGTCATCGTTATCGATGAAGTAGCCCAGATTCGCGCCGAGAGTCCAGTCACCAAACTTCTGCTTATGTAGCAGGTTCAGATAGCTTTGTTGATAAATGTCTTCGAGTTGCGAGTGCCAAGCGCCAATCAGGGTTTGTTGCTCGTTGAAACGATATTCAGCGCCCGCATAGTTGAAACTGTCTGACGTAACGGTGGGCGCAGCCCAGGCAGAGAGGTCTTGCATGTTTGAGGAATTACGCAGGCTCGTGGCGGTGTATTGCCCACCCTGCAGGCTCAAGCCGGGTAGCTCTCGGGACACCAGCATGGTGCCTTGGAAGGTCTGTGGCAGTAGGCGTCCGTCATCGTAGCGCAGCAGCGGAACATCGGGCATGAGCTCGCCCAGAAATAGCTCAGTGTCAGAAAAGCGCATTTTTGCGGCCACCCCTGCACGCCCATAGCTGTCGGCGGAGTGACCATCTGCATGCACCGGCAGCAAGTCGGAACCGCTGGTCTGACGGCTGCTGTCGAGCTTGATACCCAGCATCGCTATACCGTCAAGGCCAAAGCCTAGAACGCCAGGGGTGTAACCGGAATTGAACTTGAGGATAGCGCCCTGGGCCCATTCTTCTACCTTGCTTTTGCTGGCGCCGGGATCGTTGTAGTCACGATTGAAATAGTAATTTCGCAGCAACAGACTGGTCTTGGAATTCTCGAAAAAGCCGCTGCTCTCGGCATACGCTGAAGGTAATAAGGCAAGCGCTATTGCACCGCCGAGCAGGGCCCGGGGGAGAGGAAGGTAAGTCATTATTGTTGTATTCCTGGGGGTAGTAGTCAGTAGCGAGGCAAGGCCTCGCTACCTCTTTGCATTGCGTCAGGCGTGGCTGAGCTCGGCAGCAGGTTGCACTTGGGTGTTGAGCTTGAGTAGCAGCAACACGGCGGCGGCAATCACGAAAACCACGGCAAAAACCCCGTACAGGTGCAGTGGCTGCCAACCGCTGTCCAGCAACAGGCCGGCGACGGTCGGCGAAAGGATCGCGCCGATGCGTCCGATACCGATGCCCCAACCGACCCCTGTTGTCCGAACTGAAGCGTCGTAGACAATCGGCGAAAGCGCGTACAAGCCAGCCACGCAACCGTTGGCAAAGAGCCCGATCAACAGGCCCAGGCCGAGAGCCATTGATACGGATGAAGCGGAACCGACGAACAGTACCAGCAGGCCCGCGGTAATCAGCATGAACAGCGACAGCACCCGGGTCAGCCGCCAGCGCGAGGCCATGCCACCAATCAGCGCCGCGCCGAAGATACCGCCGACGCTCAACAGCACGCCGCCGCTGATGCCTTGCTGTGCCGATAGCCCTGCTGAAACCAGCAGTTTCGGCGTCCAGCTCATCACGAAGTAGAAGCCGAACATCACCAGGAAGAACAGCAGCCAGATCAGCAGGGTGGTGCGCCGTGAATCAGGCGAGAGCAACTGCGCCAGGCGCCCACGGCCTGAAATCGGCGCGGAGATGGCGACGGGCAGTTCGCGCAGTGCTGGCTGGCCGAGGCGGGCGGCCAGTCGATTGATGCGTGCCAAGGCATTCTCGGGGCGGCGGGCGATCAGAAAGTCCAACGACTCAGGCAAGTACATCAATACCAGTGGAATCACCGCCAGGGTCACGGCTCCACCGAATAGGAAAACCGAACGCCAGCCAAAGTGCGTCAGCAGCCACACCGACAACAGCCCGCCCAAGGTCGCACCCAAGGCATAACCGGTGGATTGCAGGCTCACCGCCAGGCCTCGCCAGCGTTTGTTGGCATATTCACTGGCAATCACGTTGCTGCTGGCCAGGATTCCGCCGATACCCAAGCCAGTCAACCCACGCAACAACGCCAGCTGCACCGGTGTCTGGCTCAGTGCCGACAACAGCATGCCGGCCCCGGAGAGCAGCAGGCAAAACAGGATCAATGGCCGACGACCATAGCGATCCGCCCACGGCGCAATAAACAAAGAACCTGCTGCCATGCCAAACAGCCCGGCACTCAACAGCAGCCCGATCTGCGCGCCATTCAAGCTCCATTCGGCAGACACCGAGGAAGCCGTGAAGGCCATTACCAGCACGTCGAAACCATCGATCATGTTCAGAACAATACAGATGCCCACGGCCAACCATTGGAACCGCGCCATGGGACGCTCATCTACCACGCTCTTCAGATCGACACTCATGGCTGCCCCTCGAGATGAGGCTGCGTAAAGTTAAAGCGAGGGAGGCACACGAAGGTGGGTGCAAGCCGAAGCTTGTGCCCGATTGAGAAGTGATTCATCACGACACCCTATTATTTTTATGAGCGGGACAGGCGCAGTACCTGACACCGTGCGGGGCCAGTCAATCAATTTATGGATCCACTGTGAAGAGTAATTACATGTATTTTTGTCTGATTTTTTTATAAAAGTAATAAAACCTTTAAAAACAATACGTTAACATTTTTTAAATCGTTCGATAATCGAACATGGATGAGGGGTGGTCAAATAAAGGATCCATTCCTATCGGGCTGAGTCGGCTAGTAGGGGGCTATGTAGATACCGAAATCCTGATGGATACGGAAGCGCGTTATGATGAGTTGCTGAAGGTTGCTGACGATTATCGATGCCGAGGGATTATTGATAGATCAGAGCGCAACACATTGATTGAGATTGCAACGGCGGCCTACGCGCGATCGGTAGCAGACCTTTCAGCGTAAAACATTGGGCCTTAGCGATGTTTCTTGCTTGGCCAGTTTCAGTATGTCGTGACCGGCAGAAGTCGACCCATAGCGGCCGCTCGATGGAATGATCAAGTAGCTGTTGCGATTGGCCATTTCTCGCCAAGAGCGGAGTCACCATAGGTTTTGATGACCTCAGAGATGATGACTTGATAACCGGCAAGCCAATTTTCCTGAGCAGCCTTTGCCTCAAGGTGACGGGGTGCTCAACCAATATCTGAAGTGCTTCGAGAGAACTCCAGTAGTAAACATTGGAGAAGAGACCAGTTTGTGGATTCTAACCAGGGATCGATTTTGCGATTGCAGCTATTTCCTGATCGAGTCGGTAGAAGGCTTCATCAAACTGCTTTTTGGCAAAGATGAACGTTGAAGAGTACATAGGCTTTGCTCCCTTCGCGGCGTTTGGTTGCCGATGATTGCACTGACCGGACTTGGGTATGCCTCAAACCTATGCTAGCTGGTTGGCTTCCCAACTATCAGTAGACGATGCATCTGGCGTAATGTTTTCCGCCGATTATGTCTGATAGCGTTCCTTGTCCATGCGTAACTCCTTGGTTGGGCTGGAAGTCAAGCTAGAAATGCGTCATGAGGTGAGGAGGAAAAGCGACATGACTTTTGCGCTCATTACTGGCGCATTAGCAGCGTGGCCATGGTCTGCTTTTGGCCGATAGCGGAGTCACCCCACGTCTCGCGGTCGATTCAATACTCAGGTCAGCTGTCGTGCTCCCAGGCCCAGAATCAGACTACCGCACAGGCGATCAATCACTTTCCGAGCCTTCTGATACTCCGAGGAAATCGTTGGTTGCGACAAAGCCACCGCAACCAGTCCATACCAGGTCAGCGAAACGACCAACACAACCGCCAGCATTGAGACGAAGGTGCTGACCGAGGGGTGGGTGGGTGTTGCCGCTGACCGAAAACTGACCCAGTAAAGGCGATTTCCTTGCCAGTGACATGTTCAGTATGTGATAGATCCTCCTCGCAATTTGCCGGATTTACGTAGCTCGCCTGTTGGGATTTCTGGATCATGCGTTCCTTCACGTGATTCTGATGGTGCCCAACGGCTGAGCGTCGCCAGTGGTTAATGAACTCGATAATGCTGGCGAAACTGACGCGAAAGCCCCACGTGCACTGAACTGACCATTTTGTTCGAGGGGCAGGGCATGCGACGTTTAATGTGTTTGGTCATGACTTCGGTGGTGAGCTTTCCTTCGTTAGCCCATGAGCCGGGAGGTATCAACAGCGCTAAAAGTCAGACAGATGCCGCGTTTGATCTGGTTCATACGCACATTTATCGTGACGGCAACAATCTTGTCTTTCAACAAGTCGTCGCTGGATCAGCAGGCGGCAATACACCCAAAACCACCGGTAAGTTCGCTGGGTCAGACGTCTATAGCTATGTCTGGCCAACCAGTCTGGACAGTGACGTTGTCGGGTTCGAGCCCAAGTCCGGCATCCTGGCGCTGGCGTTGACCTCCCACCCCGATTTCGATGACACCCCCCAGTTGGATGAAAACAAGGACGGTAAAAAAGATAACGATGGTGGGTTATGGCATTCCCATTGGGTCGTTCTGACCAAGGAAGCCAGTTGCGGGCCCAGCGGCCTCAAGGTTCGAGACATTCCCAAAGATATGAAGCCAAAGATGCCAGCTACATGGCCTGGCGTTCCGCTGTATATCGACTCTCCCGGCTATGAACTCAAGGCATCCAAAGACACGGTCACGATCCAAGTCCCGTTGGCGGCCGTCGGCTTTCCTGAAACCTTCAAGTACGACGGCGTCACGGCGGGGTTGAAGGTCAACGCTGACCTGCACGATCCGCTGCTGTGTGTCAGTTCGGTCTGGGACGTCGCCTCAGGCGATCTTTCATTGCCGGCAACATGGAGCGCCAAGGATAAACCTTGAGTTTTCACTCACCGGTTTTTCTAAAGTTGCTGGGAGGTTCTGATGAGTGATGTCACTTATTCTCGCGAAAGCACCGGATTACTACTGGTGGACCCTTACAACGACTTCCTCAGCGAAGGTGGCAAGCTCGCCGGGCTGGCCAAAGCGGTCGTTGATGAGGTCGACACGCTGAACAATTTGCGCCGGGTAGTCGCGGCGGCGCGCACAGCAGGCTTGCACGTTTTTTACGTACCCCATCATCGTTCCACTCCGGAGGATTTTCAGGGGTGGAAGCATCCCAGTCCTTATCAGTTGGGAGCAGGTAAAGCGCAGGTGTTTGCAGCCGGTAGTTGGGGAGGCGAATGGCACCCAGATTTCTTGCCGCAACCGAACGATGTCGTCGTAAAGGAACATTGGGGCGGTAGCGGCTTTGCCAACACGGATCTGGATTTCCAGCTCAAACAGCACGGTATCGATAAGGTCATCATCATTGGAATGCTGGCCAATACCTGTATTGAGACGACCGCCAAATTTGCGGCGGAGCTGGGTTATCACGTCACGCTGGTGAAGGATGCGACCGCAGCGTTTTCCCTGGAAGCCATGACTGCCGCCCATGTGATCAATGGACCGACCTACGCGCATGCCATCGTTACCACTCGCGATCTGACTGAGTTGCTGTAATGCCTTCGGAGGTCTACCTGATGAACGATAAAAAGCTCACTCATGCCACCGGTGCACCGGTGGTCGACAATCTCAATATCCAAACGGCCGGGCCGCGCGGGCCGGCGTTGTTGCAGGACATCTGGCTGCTGGAAAAACTGGCGCATTTCGACCGGGAAGTGATTCCTGAACGGCGCATGCACGCCAAGGGCGCCGGCGCTTATGGCACCTTTACCGTTACCGCCGACATCAGTCGTTATTGCAAGGCCAGTGCATTGGCCGAGGTCGGTAAACAGACGCCAGCCTTTGTGCGTTTTTCCACGGTGGCCGGGGAGCGCGGGGCGGCGGACGCCGAACGCGATATTCGTGGTTTCGCGGTGAAGCTGTATACCGAGGAAGGCAACTGGGACATCGTGGGCAACAACACGCCGGTGTTCTTTTTTCGCGACCCACTGCGGTTTTCCGACCTGAATCATGTGGTCAAGCGCGACCCGCGCACCGGGCTGCGATCAGCGACGAACAACTGGGATTTCTGGACCCTCCTGCCTGAAGCATTGCACCAGGTGACGATCGTCATGAGTGATCGGGGCATTCCCTCCAGTTACCGGCACATGCACGGCTTCGGTAGCCATACCTTCAGCCTGATCAATGCGCAGAACGAGCGTGTGTGGACCAAGTTTCATTTTGTGTGTCAGCAAGGGATTACTAACCTGAGCGATAGCGAAGCGGTACAGGTCGTTGGCAATGATCGCGAAAGCCATCTGCGTGATCTCTATGAATGCATTGAGCGCGGCGAATTTCCGAGCTGGAAATTGTGCATCCAGACCATGACTGAGGAACAGGCGCGTGTGCATCGGCACAATCCGTTCGATTTGACCAAGGTCTGGCCCCATGCCGAATTTCCGCTTGAGGAAGTGGGTATTCTTCAATTGAACCGTAACCCCGACAATCATTTTGCCGAGGTGGAACAAGCAGCATTTTCCCCGGCCAACATTGTTCCGGGAGTGAGTTTTTCGCCTGACAAAATGCTTCAGGCGCGCCTGTTTTCTTATGGTGACGCGCAGCGATATCGCCTCGGTGTGAATTTCAATCACATTCCGGTCAATGCGCCGAAGTGCCCGTTCCACAGTTATCACCGTGACGGGGCCATGCGCACTGATGGCAACCTCGGCTCGACATTGTCTTACTACCCCAACAGCTTCGGTGAGTGGCAGGACCATCGGCAACTGCACGAGCCGGCATTGGCGCTTGAAGGCGAAGCGGCGCATTGGGATCAAAGCGTCGTTGAGGACCATTTCGAGCAACCCGGAAACCTGTTTCGTCTGATGACGCCGCTTCAACAACAGCAACTTTTCGACAACACGGCGCGGGCTATGGGCGATGCGCCGGTCATGATCAAGCATCGACACATCGTCAATTGCTCGAAAGCAGATCCGGCGTATGGTGCCGGCGTGGCACAAGCGCTGGGCTTGAATCTGGTCGCGCAGGAGTTACAAACGACGAACTGAATTCGGGGCGTTCAGCGGGCCAGAAGGAACCGGCAGCAGGCCACCCCATTTGGCAACCTGTCAGCGGGAGAAAGATCATGAGCAATGGTGAGTCGAACAAAAAAGCACTGGTGGTCGTTGATATCCAGAACGACTATTTTCCAGGAGGCAGATGGGCGCTTTCCCACGTCGAGGACGCCGCCGCACAGGCCGCGCGGGTGATTGAACGGTTCCGCGAGCGGGGTGACCTGGTGGTGCATATCCGCCATGAGTTCAAGGACGAAAATGCGCCCTTTTTCCGCCCCGGCAGCGAGGGCGCTCAAATACACCCAAGCGCGAAGAATCGCGAGGACGAGCCGGTGGTGCTCAAGCACTTCATCAATTCGTTTCGTGAAACCGAACTGAAAGCCATCCTCGACCGTCACGAGATCAACGAGGTCGTTGTGGTCGGCAACATGAGCCACATGTGTGTGGATGGCATGACCCGCGCAGCCGTAGATTTTGGCTACATAACCACGGTGTTGCACGATGCGTGCGCCACGCTCGATCTTGAGTTTAACGGAGTCAAGGTCCCCGCCGCGCACGTGCACGCGGCGTTCATGGCCGCGCTCAGTTTCGGTTACGCGCCTGTCATTTCAACCAGCGAATACCTGAGCCGCTGATCCGCTGCACCGGGTGGGCAGATGGACGGCCATGCGCGTCCATCTGCTTGCCGTTTTCGTCGTCTACGCTCATCACCTGGACCGATTTGGCATGGAGGCTGCTTTCCACTGTTCGGGATCAGTGAGGTGGGGCGATGCAATTGATCTGCTCGGAGTTCGATGAATTCGAAGAGGCGTTATACGGAGTGCAGGGCCAATACGTGCTGCGCACGCGGCAACAACGGGACTGGCAACTCAGCGTCGTCGATTTGAACGGCGTGGCACTGATGAGCGGGCGCGAAGGCGCTGGCACGGTCTACACGGGTATTGGCCTGCCCGGTTACTACAACATCTTCCTGCCGCTGACGGGGCATGAGTCCACCGTGGTCGACGGCCATTCCTTCAATCGCCGACGGATTGGCTGGATGGTGCCCAATGCCATGTTCCACATCAACGCAAAAAACCCGGCCAGTTGGCTGACGGTGGCGATGTCTTGCGAGTTAGTGCTGCGCTGGGCATCGGTGCGCGAAGATGAATTCGACTTTTGCGTGTTGCATCGCAACCTGGTCAGCAACGCCCAGCGCAATCTCAGTCCATTGTTGTGGCTGGCACGGCGTCTGTTCCATATCGAGGCCCAGTCCCCCGAGGTTCTGCACAACGAGGGAGCGGAGGAGGCTGCGCGCCGGGAGGTGATGGATGTGGTGTTCCGCATGCTGCTGCCGGTAGACCCGCTGCACGCCGCACCACGGCACCATCGCGATCACAAAGAGATACTCAAGCGTGCGCTGGAACTGCTGGATACGCTGGAGAGCCAGACGGTTTACACCGAAGACATCTGTCAGGCGACCTGCACCTCGGAACGCACGGTGCGCAATGTATTCAATGAATACCTGGGCATGAGTCCGCATCGGTATCTGATGATTCGCCGCTTGCATGGGATTCGCGACGCCATCCGTCATGCCGGCCCTGACGATACGATTACCAGCATTTGTGCACGCTTCGGCGTGTGGGACTTTGGCCGATTCGCCGGTCTGTACCGCCAGTATTTTGGAATGCTGCCGGCGCAATGGCTCAAAGCCACGAAAACGTCGAATCAACCCTGAGCGCTCGCGTTCACGTCAGCATTCGCATCAGGGTTTTGCTGGGGTATTCACCAAATAGCCTGTGGTAATCAGAGGCCATGCGACCACTGTCGGAAAAGCCGAATCGCAGGGCGATCAGGCTGACAGAGTCGGTCTCCGGATTAGCCATCGACAGCGCTACACGGACCAGGTGCAAACGGCGAATGTGCAGGTAGCGATTAGGCCCTACACCGAATATTTCCCTGAAAATCGAGCGTAATGTGCGTTCGCTGACATCCGCATCGCGGCACAACTCGGAGAGCCTGATCGGTTGCTCTTCATAGTGTTGCAGCAGCTCCATCACCTTGGCGATGTTGGCCTGGCGCGTCGTCTGCTGCCCACCAGCACGCGCCGTCGGCGGCGCGGTTTTTGGGCGGGAGAGCGGGGCCCGGGGCTTTTCCATATCAACCTGCTATCAAGCTCCATCAAGTTGACCAAGAGTCTCTCCATCCGAGTGGCGGGTCTACGTAAAACAGGCAAGTTTACGAAGTTTCCTCAGGGAATCGCAGGGTTCTTAAATCTCCCCGCAACCTTACAACTTGCCGAAATTACGTAGTCAGAACCTGATCGATTTGCGCATGCTATGAGCGTAATAAGCCTGTCATCAACCGCACTTCATCGTCCGACTCACCGTAATGGGAGTGCCAGAAGTGAGCATAAAGCGTTGCGTGGCCGTGGTGTTCGCCTTGTTCCTGCTACCGGCCAGCTTGCCCAAAGCGGCGCCGCCGGACGTGGTATACGGGCAGGTGACACCTTTCGCCGAGCTGCCCGAAGGTGTCCGCAACCCCGAAGGCCTGGCGGTGAATCCAGTGACTGGCGAAGTCTATGGCGGCACGTTTGACGTACGTGCTCCCGCGACACTGCGCAACAACCAGCTGCTGCGCTACTCAAACAACGGCAAACTGCTGGCGCAACGCAGCTTTGGTCAGACGCCTCTCACTGGCGTCGAGTTCAAGGATGGCCAGATTTACGTCCTGAATTTTGGCGGATCGAAATTGCAGCGAATGCCCGCCAATTTCACCTCCACCACACCAGTAGAGGACCTGTTGTCGTTTGCTGCGCTGACGCCGCCAGCGGCGACGCCGCGCGTCGATAATCAGGATGGTAGCCAGGATGTGATCACCTATGGTTCCAAGGGGATGCCTGGTCCTAACGGCATGGTCTTCGACAAGCAGAACAATCTGTATATCTCTGACTCTTTTCAAGGCGCGATCTATCGCGTCGACAAGGCAACCTCCTGTGGGCCTTGCACCTTGCAAACCGTTGCCCGTGATTCGCTATTTGCCACTTCAGGCGCGCTGCCGTTTGGTGCCAATGGGTTGGCCTTCAATGCGGCCGAAACTGTGCTTTACATCAACAATGCCGGCGACGGTCGCGTATTACGCATGCCTATGCCTGGCGGGCCGGTGACCATTTTCGCCGAAAGCGTCTTCGGAGCCGATGGCCTGCTGTTTCACGACGGATATCTCTGGGTCGCGTCCAATCAATCAGACGCGATGGTCGCATTGGATGAACAGGGTCGGGTAAGGGCGCGTATCGGGCAATTCCTCGGCATCGGCCCGGACGGTGCGCCCAAAGGATTACTGTTTCCATCCGGCGGTGCCGTTCAGGGCAAACGAATGATCGTGGCTAACCTGGCGTTCCCTTTGACTTCAACGACCGGGGATGAGTGGGAAGAGGAGGTCACACGGTGGACCTTGGTGAGCTTCGAGATTCCGCGACTTAATACGCAGTGAAGTGTGAGTCCGGTCGCGAGCGATGCAGCGCGAAAATCAGCCATTCAAAAAGTCCTTGCCACTACCCGGCGGAGGAAATCATGACAAGTCGAAAATCCGCAATCGATGAAGCTCGACGCGCACTGATCAAGGGAGGCGCCGCATTGGCGGTCGGCTCATTGCTGCCTGGCTTCAGCCTGGCAGCCTCGCAATCCGCTACATCCGTTTCCCCCCAGAAAACCTCCTCGGGAGTGCATAAAACCATGAGTACCTTCACCACCAAAGACGGCGTAAAGATCTATTATAAGGATTGGGGCAAAGGACCAGTCGTGGTCTTTAGCCACGGCTGGCCGCTCGATGCAGACAGCTGGGAGTCCCAGATGTATCACCTGGCCGCCAACGGCTGTCGCTGCATCGCTCACGACCGGCGTGGTCATGGCCGTTCCAGCCAACCCTGGGATGGCAACGACATGGACCATTACGCGGATGACCTGGCTCAGTTGCTCGACCACCTTGACGTGAAGGATGCGACCCTGTTCGGTTTTTCTACGGGTGGGGGCGAAGTGGCGAGGTATATCGGGCGTCATGGGTCTAAGCGAGTGAAAAAGGCAGGGCTCATCTCAGCGGTGCCACCACTGATGGTTAAAACCGAGGCCAATCCCGGCGGCCTGCCCATTAAAGTCTTCGATGACATCCGCGCAGCCTTCCTAGCCGACAGGTCGCAGTTATTCATCGACATCCCGAGCGGCCCTTTCTTTGGCTACAACCGCCCTGGTGCGAAACCATCGCAAGGGGTCATCAACGCCTGGTGGATGCAAGGCATGTTGGGTGGGCACAAGAACACTTACGACAGTATTAAGGCTTTCTCGGAAACCGATTTCACACAAGATTTGAAAAAGTTCGACGTACCAACGCTGATTATCCACGGTGACGATGACCAGATCGTGCCTATCGATGCGGCAGGTCGCGCTTCAGCCAAACTGATCAAGAACAGCAAATTGATCGTCTACGAAGGCGCCCCTCATGGCATTACCGACACCCATAAAGAACGACTGAATGCCGACCTGTTGGCATTTGTTAAATCCTGAGTAGTACATAGCCGGAACGGCGCGTAGTCCCTTCGACGCGCTTTACCTGGAGGCATTCTTATGTTGGGTATGACACCTTTCGGCATGCTACATACATCCCTCGCCCTGATAGCGGTGGCAGGGGCAATTGTTACGCTCCTGAGTTATGGCGAAATCAGCTTTCGCACACGATCGGGGCGAATCTATGTGTGGTTCACCGTAGCAACCAGTATCACTGGGCTGTTTATCTTTCACCATGGAGGTTTTGGGGCTCCGCATGTCCTGTCGATCACAACACTAATCGTGTTGGCCATCGCTTATTTGGCAGAGACCCGCGCCAGCCAGCGTGGCCTTTCCAGGTACATTGCTGTTTTGGGTTACTCACTGACTTTCTTCTTCCACTTCATACCGGGCCTCACTGAAACGGGAACGAGAGTACCCGTGGCCCACCCAGTTTTTGCTGGCCCAGAAGACCCAACACTCAAGATGCTGGTCGTGGTTTGTTTCCTGATCTACCTGGCAGGCGCGGCCGTGCAAATTGTGAGTATCCGTAGGTCACACCGTCTAGCCGGTACCGTGTGACGCGGTTCGCTATGCCTCGCTTCGCATAGGCGGTGCGTGAGGTCAGGCTGGACCGTATACAAGCCATTAGTCCTTTAGAGCTGAGCGCTAAATTCACAAGGTTGGAGCTATCACCGAATGACACGGCGCTACTAAATACTAAATACTAAATACTAAATACTAAATACTAAATACTAAATACTAAATACTAAATACTGAATATGCTGGATAGCGAATCGAGGCGCGAAGGGAGTGGAGATGATCACCAAAATTGAACTGCTGGACGATCTACTTCAACGGAACCATGTGGCGTTAGGCCCGGACTTTTTGGCCTATCGAAATCACGTATAGCGCATGATCAATTTTTGCTCATTGCTAAGTCCGCTTACCGTGGTAGATCTTGAGAAAGTTGCTATCGCCGGCGCCTTCCATGACCTCGGTATCTGGACTCACAAGACATTCGACTATTTGGCACCGTCTGAAATCCTAGCCATGCATTTCCTTGAGAAAGCCGGTCTTCATGGCTGGTGCGAGGAGATCATCGCCATGATTCAAAGTCATCATAAGATCTTACGCAGCCAGGGCGACCCGCAAGGGCTGGTGGAGATTTTCAGAAAAGCTGATTGGGTGGACGTGACCCACGGTCTGCTCGCATTTGGCATCACGAAAACTCAGCGCCGGTTGGTGTTCGGTTATTTTCCAGACAAAGGCTTTCACCTTCGTCTTTTAAAATTGTCTTTGAACCGGCTGCTTACCCATCCGTTCAGTCCGCTCCCCATGATGCGGCTTTAGCTCCATTATGCTTCGACTTTTTTGGCCGGGAAGGAATTGCATCAACTACTATGCGATCGTATTCGACCCTATATAGCTGACGGTTGCGACAGGCAAAAATCGACCGATTCTGTTGAAAAAGTCGGTTTTCTCAAACAGCCAGAATACTGATCGGCGAAAGCATCTTTTTTGAAATCCGAGTCCGAATACCTCTGCGCCGATTCTAGATTTCAATCTCAGGCGCGTACTTTTCTGCCGTGAAAACCACGCTTGACTTTTTCAACAGAATCGAGCCAAAGCTGACGCTCATCAGGACTTCTCTTCAGGCCTCACTATATTCGACTCAATCTTCTTCCCCATGCTAATGCGTGGTTCGGTCGAATAGCCAAGAGATTCATAAAAGGCTTTGACACTTTCATTTGAGCTGACGATTTGCAGATTGATTTTCATGCACCCTCGCGCCGTCAACGCACCCTCTGCATGGCGGACTAGATTCATCCCTACGCCGTTTCTGCGGTGCGACGGGTGCACCGCCGACGAATACAACCATCCACGATGGCCGTCGTATCCAGCGAGAACGGTGCCAACAACTTCATTTCCTGACAGGGCAACAAAGAAAAGGCCGTCCGCTGCGGCCAGTTTTTTGTCGATAGCAAGGCTGGGAGTGTTATGCGCGGTTTCGTAACCGAATACGGTTTCCCAGAGCTCCATGACGCAACGGCGATGGTGTTCATTTGAGTAGTCGGTAATAGCATCCATGGTGTAGCCCTCACATTGAAGGGGCTGACGCTAGCGCTTTGGCGTAGGTAATGTCCACTGTCTCTTCTTGGCCGATTGTGTTGAAAAAGTCGGTACTTCCAAACTGCCCGCGTACTGGCTACTCAAAATGCCTTTTTTGCGCTCAGCTACGCGAAATCTGAGCCCGGAACCCTCTGCACAAAGTAAAGATTTCAATCTCAAGCGCTTACTTTTCTGCGGCGTAAACCATGGCCGACTTTTTCAACAGAATCGGCCGTATCCTACCTTTCGCGACTGGCAGAAATCGGCCACCCCAGCATCGCATCACCGTAAGGGATCCATGAACCCCGCATTCAAGGTCAACGGCCAGGAACCCTATACGTGGCTGACCCCACGTACTGGAGCGACTGCCACATGCGCAGTCGGTGGCCGACTACGAAGCGCTGCTGCCGTGGAACTGCTCACCGGAAATGCCACGGTAAACGAGAACCCCATCTTTCGGTAGGTGAGGATTATGGATCACGTACCGAAGAACAGGTCTGAACAAGGTCTGAAAGGGAACGGATCTATTTTCGTCCCCTGATGCACGGCTCGGTGGCCCGAACCGACGTTCTGCCAGCGGGTGAATTCCGCATCTGACTACAGAACCGAAACGGTGGTGTTTGACAACGGCAATGCGGCGCTAGTTTTCAACCTTTTCTACAAACTGCAGAAAATCCACCGGCGGATAGAGTTGAAGCTTTTTCGCGACCGCCATATTGACTATGTAGGCAAACTGATCGATCGCAAGCACAGGCAAGTCGCCTGGCTTTTTCCCCTCTACGACGATCCGGACGGCTTGCTTGGCAGCCAGTTTTCCGACGTCGAAATCGCGTGCAGCAACAGACATCAAAGCCTGGGACTCACTCACAAGGTGCTCGTAAGGGCTCAGTACCGCAATGCCATTTTCCACCGCGGACTCTGTGAAGATTTTTCCCTGCTTTTCCAAGAACGTACTTGAACCCAAATACACCCACTGAACCCCTTTGGCTTTCAATTGCGCCATATTAGAAGCAATCGACTCGGCCGTCGGTGTGCCATCAACTCCCTTATCAAGAGGTAAGGCATCGAACTTGATCTTGAGTTGATCGGTGAGGGACTGCATTTCCGCAACCTTGCTCACGGAATTGGGCTCACTGGTATCGAAGATCATGCCCAGGTGACTGAAGCCGGGCATATACCGTTGAATGCTTTTTATGTTTACTGCTTCTGGCACGCGATTACGAGTCCCGGTGACGTTAGGTCTTCCTGTGTTTTC
This sequence comes from Pseudomonas sp. Irchel s3f7, assembly GCF_900187615.1. GTDB lineage: Bacteria > Pseudomonadota > Gammaproteobacteria > Pseudomonadales > Pseudomonadaceae > Aquipseudomonas. The sequence goes on from NZ_FYDO01000001.1 coordinate 272,875, forward strand.
ATAGCTTTGAATGATGTGGGTGCCAACCGGATCGGCAACCACGGTAAAAATAACCGGGATATCAACCAAAAATCCGGGGTCATGATCATTGAGAGTGCCGATCATCCCTAGCGTTGCTTTAGTGCCCCAGGTAATCACGGCATCGACATTCAAAGCGCGGGCCTCTGCTGCAAACGCAGGCAATTTGCTTTTGTCTTGAGAGGCATCACGAACAAGAATTTCAGCATCGATATTGTTCTCTGCGATGTATTCCTTTACTCCTTTACAAACGTCTTCGCAGCCTAGCCAAGCCACCATCATGATCGTCTTCTTTCCGGCTGCATTCACGAGCGGAGGCGCAACTGCCCCCACAAAGCTCATAAGCAGTAGCGCCGTAAACACTCTTCTATAGCCAGTCATAAATGTTCCCTTCAATTGTTTTAGTTATTACGACTTGGGGTTGATGCTGACAGGTATAGAAGCGCTCCGGACAGCACGAGGATTGCGATGGTGTAAATGGCCCCGACATAGCCAATGTAATCGGCAGCAGTGGCAATGCATACAAGCGCCACAATGCTTGCGCTCCGTTCGATGATGCGCGCGGCAGCAATCGCAGAATTGGTGCCCAAATGGGCCAGCGAAGTTTCGGCAACATCCATGACCATTGCAGTCTGGGGACCTCGTACCAAGCCATGGCCAACTCCCGCGCCAATCATCGCGAACCCCATCATCCCTATGCTTGGCCAGGTGGCGGCAACAAGCAACGAGGTACCTCCTATAAAAGAACCCGGAATCACAATGTTGCGGGCACTAACGCCACGTTCGGCCAGTTTTCCGTACAGCGAGCCGGAAATAATGATCATCAAGAAATAGATCATGAGTAATCGACCAATGTCCGCTGCGCTGGCGCCAAGCGACTCCATTAGTAGTGAGAGCAAATACGAGATGAACACCATATCCAAAATTGCCTGAGGCGCGATGATGCCAAATGCAAGGCTTGCAAAACGCGGATTTCGAAAAGTCGCGAAGACATCCTTACTTGATCGCCTCGGTCTATCTGTCTTGCGGCTGTCAACGTGGCGCTGGTGGGGAAGTTGCCAATAGATGAGTGCTCCGGAAACCAGAATCAGCGCGGCACTAATGACAAATACCGCAGAATATCCGAGCCGATCGGCGAGGATGCCACCTAGCGCAGAGCCAGCAAAAATACCGCCAAACATAGCCGCGGAGAATAAACCTAACGAGCGTGCACGCTCGTCCTTGTGCGCTACGTCCAGTACGTAATCCTGGCAGGCCAAATACGCAAATGCATATCCCGCGCCGCACATCAGGTTAAAAAAAGTGATCGCCGGGACATTTCCGGCAACGCACATACCGAGCTTTGCGATGACCGTCGCTGCGGCGGCCACCAGGAAAAGTCTGCGGTGGCCGAAACGTTCTGAAAGTGGACGAACAAACGGTGTCACGGTCAGCACCGCAATAAGGTAAGCCGTAAGCGGCAGACTGGTGACCGCACCCTCGCTCAACCAAGGTATCGGATTGTGTGCAGACTTGACGAATATGGAAAAAAAGGACGTCTCCATTTCATCGGCGGCGGCGAATAGAAATAATGCGAGACGCACATCGATAAGGCTGCAAAAACGAATCCAGCGTGGGCCAATATCGTGAAGGCCGAACGCTTTGCCGATTGAATTCAAATCGGCGGTTTCAGCCAAGGGGGGGGTGCCATTCACGGCAGCCAGCCGTGCACGATGAAACATGGCATGGAGAGCTTTTGCACGCTCGGAGAGGCAGGTACTCACCTGATCGACCACATCCCTGCTCAAAGAAGCTATGCACGTCGAAAAATTTCCTGCGGCTTGTAGCGCAACAATGTAGTGAAGCCTGTTCAGAGGTGCCGTGAGAGACACACTCATCATGACCGCAATTAATTCAAGTGCCAGTAGCACTATCACGACAACAATCACACCAAGATCCAGAGCGACACTTTTGAACAGCTCTGCGATATAAGCTGAATTGGATTGCGTTGTGACGGCTCCAACGACCTTGCCATTGAGATAAATCGGAAGTTTATGGGTATTGCTCAGAGCACGGTTGAGGGTGCTTGCGGTGTGTTGATCTTCTCCTACTTCAATGATTGGGTAGTCAGTGGACACGCCGAAGTAAGAAATTTCCGGAAACTCAGCGAGGAGGTGTCGGAAGTATTCGGTCCCGCCCACCATGCTTTCAATCGGCACACCTGCGTTGACGGTGCGCTGCATGGTTGCATCGGCTATCGTGCCGATGAGTTGGGTACGTTTGACAAGCTCTGGATGAAAGGATTGATCGACGCTTATATACGCCACCACGCCCAGCAACAGTGCCGGGCCGATCACCAAGGCAGCCGCCCAGGGCAAGATTTGGCGTGCGGCGTTTCGATCGAGCACGGTTTGCGGTATTGCGATCAACTGAGTATTGAGTAATTCCGGATTTGAAAAGGGTGACGCTGGCGTTATGGTCTCTGCAGCGCAATAGCCCATCTCCTTCATTGCAGCCTTGTACTGCTTCGATGCGCCAATGAGATCGTTGTGAAGTGTGATGACTTCCTGTGTCAAAAAGCCATAGTCTTCTCCTGTAGAGTTCTTGTTTGAAACATCTGACTGTGCCGCAGACGCTTCGTTTGAGGTGTCCTTGAGTCCCGCCTGCAGGGAAATGAGGCCGCCGATAGCGCCAAGTAATTTCAACCTGAACAACAGAAAGGAAAGAGCAGAAAAGATCGCCAGCAAGGCAACGGAGGCCAGTGTGATGTCTTTGCGAATGTGTGCCGATCGGTCTTGCAGCTCCTTTTTTGGATAAATCGCAACGACGCTGCCAAGTAGAGTGCCCGATTCATTCACTATGGATCGCCCACTGGCCACCGAATTAGTGTCTTCAAGGTCCCACTTGCCATCCTTATTCAATACCTGCGCATGCGACAGTTCATCTGCAAGTTCGCTGTCAAGCGTCTCACCGGTTGACTTAATAATATCCCCGGATGCGCTCAATAATTCGATGCCGGAAATATTAGGATCCGTTTCCCTGGCGCGACTGAGCAGGCCTTCAGAGTTGCGCACTGATGTGAGTGGAAGCCCCATGGCCGCCACATCACGAAACGGTGCGGCAGTTGCCTCGGCCACAACAGATAGTCTTTGGCGTGTCAAATGTGAAAGCATGGCGTCGTGCTGGAGAACTACCAATACCGCCAGGACGGTAAGTACCGTTGCAATTGTGACGGTCAATGCGATCCAACACCTAAGATGCAAGCTGAGGTTTCGCACTACCTTCACACTCCCCTAGCAGGCCTTTCAAAAAACGCACTACCAGCCTGACAAACTTCAAAAACGATCAGGTGATACACAGCCTAGCAGTAACTGGGCGCCGAGCTTTTCCCGACCGTTCAGTATCCCAAGCCAGCGCCTGATGGCGATTGCGCGCAGGACACTTCTGCGTGTCGATTTCTTGGTTCATCGTTCGTTTTCTGGTAACCAAATTTTGCTACGGATCGCGTTATGGCTTAGCTGATTGGTGAATCGCCCCGCATTTTCTAGATACAAACGACTGACTGCTTTTGGCCGATTCTGTTGAAAAAGTCGAGCGTGGTTTTCACGGCAGAAAAGTACGCGTCTGAGATTGAAATCTAGAATCGGCGCAGAGGTATTCGGACTCGGATTTCACGTAGCAGCGTACAAAAAAGATGCTTTCGCCGATCAGTATTCTGGCAGTTTGAGAAAACCGATTTTTTCAACAGAATCGGCCGGATAGCGACGGTCTGTCGTGGACCGTCGCAGTGGATGGTCAGACTTCCGTCTGCTCTGCCATTTCCAGGGCATCATCGACCTCGATGCCCAAGTACCTGACGGTGCTTTCAATCTTCGTATGTCCCAGCAAGAGTTGAACTGCTCTCAGATTCTTTGTCCTGCGATAAATCAACGATGCCTTGGTTCGCCGTAGCGTGTGAGTGCCGTACATTGTTGGGTCAAGGCCAATGGCGGTCACCCACGCTTTGACTATTCGAGCGTACTGTCTGGTGGAGAGATGGTTTGAGTCGTGCAAACGGCTCGGGAACAAGAAATCCTCGCTGTGCAAGTAAGCTTGATGCATCCAAGCCTCCAGAACCGTTCGGGTTTGCTCAGTGATTTCAAATTGCACTGGGTGGTGGGTTTTCTGCTGCATCACGATGGACCGTGACTACACATGTTCCCCATGGGCTATGTCTCGGACTCGCAGCTTAGTTAAGTCACAGACACGCAGTTTGCTGTCGATAGCCAAGTTGAAGAGCGCCAGATCCCGTGTCTTCTCAGCAAGCTGAAGTCTTACGCGGATGGCCCAGATATCTCTGACTCGGAGCGGCGCCTTTTGCCGGACGGCCTTTCCCTTGTTCCAAGGCTGATGGCGATATGTAGCAATTGAGTTCATGGCTTGTCCTCCAGGTTGAGGGAGGACAAGGGTGGAACAGTCACGGTGCGTGGTGGTCGCTTTGGCTGCTTTCTGCCTGTCGCGTAGGGAGAGACCGGATTCAGGTCAACACCGTTGCAGTGCCTGTGACAGATCGGAGATTTTCAATGCTCCTGCCCAGCGGTGAGGCGGTATTCCTAGCCTTCGAAATCAGAAAGCGCTCTATCTCGGGTTGTTGCTGCCAGAACCCGCAAAACAAAAAAAACAGTTGGATAAATGGCTAAGCGCCATCATTATTCGCCTTCAGCCCCGGGCCCTTCCATCGGGAATACTTTTTCAAACTACGAGGATGTGATCGCAATGAATCATGTATTTTCATTGGTATGGAACGCCTCGTTGGGTTGCTGGGCGGTCACTCACGAATTCAGCAAGCGTTGCCGCAAAGGCTCGCGGCGTACAGGCAAGTTGGCATTGGCCGCAATGCTGCTCGGCACAGGGTTCAGTTCGACTGCCTTTGCAACCTGCAGCACCGCCGGGTCGACGGTCACTTGCACCGGTGTACCGAGCCTGCCGCTGTTTCTCAACAACTTCTCCAGCGCCACCAATGGCCTGACGGTCAACGTCAACAGCGGGGCGCAGATGAACGCCACCCTCGGTGGCCATGTGATGGACCTGACCGGGGTCAACATCAGCCTGAACAACTCCGGCACCATCGACCCGGCGCTACTCGGCCTGGTGTCGGTGTTGAGCGGTGGCGCGTTTATCGGCACCGGTGCCTCCAGCACCGTCAGCGTCCTCAACAACGCCTCCGGGATCATCCGCGGAACGGGCATGTTGCTCGGGCTCAACCTAACCAGCATCGATGGCCTGGGCATCGCGGTGAACAACGCGGCGACCGGCACCACTAGCATCACCAACAACGGCACCATCACCTCAACCGGGCTTTTGGGGAGCGGCATTACTCTGGCCGATACCCCGGTGGTCGGGGTCTACGGCGGCTCGCAGGTCAACATGACCAACAGCAGCACCGGCGTCATCAACGGCCGGATCGCGTTCGAGACGTCGGCGGCGGGCAACACTTTCACCAACGCCGGTGCGATTACGGGCGGTGTGTCGATGGGGGCGAACAGTACCAACACCTTCACGGCGGTGACGGGCTCTTCTGTGCAGGTCGGCGACGGCACTCAGGTCTCGGAAGGCCTCGGCGGTCTGATCGGCATCAACCTGACCTTCGCCCCGACCGGCACCGTCGATGGCGGTGCCGGCGGCACCAACAGCCTGATTCTGCAAAACCCGATCGGCGTCGGCGGCGGCACTACGGGGGTAGGCACGGCGTCCAGCTCCACTTACGTCAACTTCAACAACCTGACCATCAACAGCGGCACCTGGACCTTGCAGGGGCCACTGGTCAGCGGCGCGACCACGCTCAACGGCGGTATCGCCCAGTTCAACAACAACGCCACGTTTGGCAGCGGTGTGGTCACCTCCAACGGCGGGATCCTGCAGGCGAGCAGCGCCGGGTTGAACATCAGCAACCTGATTTCGCTCGGCGCCGGCGGTGTCACGGTGCAAGGCTCCAATGACACGACGCTGAGCGGGGTGATTTCCGGCAGCGGTGGCCTGACCAAGATCGGTTCCAGTCAGTTGAACCTCAGCGCTGCCAACATCTATCTGGGCAACACAACGCTCAATGGAGGCACGGTAAAGGTCGGCAACAATCAGGCTTTCAGTACCGGTAACTTGTTGGTAGCGGGCGCGAGCACCCTCAACAGCAGCTCGGCCGAGACCCTGAACAACAACGTCATTCTTAATGCCAACCTCACCGCCGGCGGCGCCAACGCGCTGACCCTCGGCGGCGTGATCAGTGGCGGCAACGGCCTGATCAAGAGCGGCGCGTCGAGCCTGACCCTCAAAGGCAATAACACCTACACCGGCACCACGGCTCTGACCGCCGGTTCACTGGTCGTCGGCTCCAACACCGCACTCGGCACCGGCGCACTGAACGCGTCGAACGGCACCTCGCTGGATGCCAACACCGCGGCAACCCTGACCAACAACGTCAACCTCGCCGGCACGCTGACCCTGGGCGGCACCAATGCGCTGACCCTCGGCGGTTCGGTCGCCGGCATCGGTGGGCTGGTCAAGAACGGCGCTGCCAACCTGACCCTCAACGGCGCCAACACCTATTTCGGCAACACCGCGCTGAACAGCGGCAAACTGATTGTCGGCAGCAACACCGCGCTGGGCAGCGGTACGTTGAACGCGGCGGCAGAGACCACGCTCGACGCCAACACCGCCATCAGCCTGAACAATGCGGTGGCATTGGCCGGTGCCTTGAACGTCGGCGGCACGGCGAATCTGACCCTGACCGGTCTGGTCAGCGGCGCTGGGAGTCTGGTGAAAAACGGTGCGGCCAATCTGATTCTCAACGCCGCCAACAACTACCTTGGCGGCACCACGCTGAACACCGGCACCCTGACTGTCGGCAACAGTTCGGCTCTGGGTACCGGAGCACTGACCGTCGCTGGCGCCGCGACGCTGGACAGCAATTCGCCGCTGGTCACCCTCAGCAACGGCGTCGCCCTGAATGCCGCGCTGACCGTGGACGGCACACAGAACCTGACCCTCGGCGGCGTGACCAGCGGCACCGGTCAGTTGATCAAAAATGGCGCGGCCAATCTGACCCTCAACGGCAACAACACCTTCAGCGGCGGCACCACGCTCAATGCCGGCACCCTGACCCTCGGCAATGCCAACGGTTTGGGCAGCGGTGGATTGATCGTTGGCGGTGCAGCGACCCTGGATAACAGTGCTTCATTCGGTATCGGTAATGCGATCACGTTGAACGCCGGTCTGACCGTCGCGGGCAACAACGACTTGAGCCTCAACGGCATCATCGACGGTGCTGGCAGCCTGACAAAAAACGGTCTGGCGGACCTGACCCTGGCTGGCAACAACACCTTTACCGGTGCGCTGAACATCGTTTCCGGCAGCGTCACCACACTCAACACCAATGCGCTGGGCGCGACTTCCGGCGTCAACATCAGCGCCGGTGCCGGCCTCAATCTGGGCAGAGATGCCAGTCTGGGCGCGTTGAGCGGCAGCGGCAGCGTGCAGCTCACTGGCAGCAACACCCTGACCGTGGGGCTCGCCAACAGCACCAGCACGTTCGACGGTGACCTCAGTGGCAGTGGCGGCCTGACCAAAGTCGGCACCGGCACGCTGAATCTGACCGGGATCAACGGCATCACCGGCAACTCCGCGATCAATGGCGGCACCGTGGATCTCAGCGGTTCGCTGGCGAGCGCGCAGGTCAGCGTCAACACCGGCGGTACCCTGACGGGTACCGGTTCGGCGCTCGGTACCGTCAACGTCAACAACGGCGGGCATCTGGGCTTGTCGTCGGGCAACCAATTGTCTGCCAGTGGGCTGACCCTTGCGGCCGGCAGCAGCGTTGACGTGGTGCTAGGGACACCGTCCACTACGTCGCTGATGAACGTCGGCGGCAACCTCACCCTCAACGGCAATCTCAACGTCACCGATGCCGGCGGTTTCGGTGTCGGCGTGTATCGCCTGTTCAACTACACCGGTGCCTTGACCAATCTGGGCCTTGATGTCGCCAGCGCGCCCGTCGGCTACGGCCTCGGCGATCTGGTGGTGCAAACCGGGGTGGCCAATCAAATCAACATTCAAGTGTCTGCGCCGAACGTCAACATCCGTTACTGGGACGGCAGCCAGACGATTGCCAACGGCGTCGTCGATGGCGGCAGCGGCACCTGGAACGCGTCTGGTACCAACTGGACCGACGCCAACGGTTTGGTCAACCAGCCGTGGGCCGGCGACTTCGCGGTGTTCCAGGGCGCGGCGGGCACCGTGACGGTCAACGGCACGCAGCTGTTCAACGGCATGCAGTTCCTCACCGACGGCTACAACTTGGTCAACGGCGCGTCCGGGCAACTTACGGCGGTCAACGGCACGGGCGGAACCACGGCGGTGCGGGTCGATCCGGGCGTAACCGGCACCATTGGCGTGAACATCAATGGCGGCGGCATCCTCAACAAACTCGACGCTGGCACCTTGGTGCTCAACGGCGCCAACACCTACAGCGGCGGCACGCAACTGGATGGCGGCAAGATCATCGTCGGCAGCAACACCGCACTGGGCAGCGGCACGCTGACCGCCAATGCCGGTACGCAACTGGACAGCAACACGGCAGTGACCCTTGGCAACGCTGTGACGCTCAACGGTAATCTGACCGTGCTCGGCAGCAACGCACTGACCCTCAACGGGGGAATCGGCGGCACAGGTGGCGTGATCAAAAACGGCGCGGCGAACCTGTCACTCGGTGGCAACAACGCTTTCCTCGGCCCAGTGGCACTGAATGCCGGTGGACTGATTCTGGCGTCAAACTCGGCAGTGGGCTCTGGCACCCTGAACGCGGCGGGCGGCACCACGCTCGATGCGAGCACGCAGGTGTCGGTGAACAATGCGGTCAACCTAGCCGGCAACCTCGGCATTGGCGGCACGGCTGACCTGTCCTTCAACGGCACGGTCAACGGCGCCGGCAGCCTGACCAAGAACGGCGCGGCCAACCTGATCCTGAGCGGCAATAACAACTTCCTCGGCGGCATTTCCCTGAATGCGGGCACCCTGACCGCCGGTAGCAACTCGGCGCTGGGCCTGGGCAACCTCACCGTGGCAGGCGCTTCGGCGCTGGACAGCAACAGCGCGCTGAGCCTGGGCAACAACGTCGTGCTCAATGCCAACCTGAGCAACACCGGCAGCAACAACCTGACCCTCGCCGGTGTAGTCAGCGGCGCTGGCGGCCTGATCAAGAACGGCGCGTCGAACCTGACGCTCAACGGCATCAATACTTACAGCGGCGGCACCACGCTGAGCGCCGGCACAGTGACGCTCGGCACTGGCGCTTCACTGGGTTCCGGTGCGCTGACCGTCGCGGGCTCTTCGACCCTCGACAACTCCGCACCGCTGGTGCTCGCCAACAATGTCAACGTCAACGCGAATCTGGCCTTGGCCGGTAACAACAACCTGACCCTCGGCGGCGTGATTGCCGGGGCCGGTACGCTGACGAAAAACGGTCTGGCCGATGTGACACTGAGCGGCAACAACTCCTTCAGCGGCACCTTTGATGTGTTGTCCGGCAGCCTCACCACCCTCAGCGGTGCGGCGCTGGGCAACAACTCTACGGTCAACCTTGGCGGCGGCGCGGCGCTCAACCTTGCCGCCTCGGGAAGACTTGCCAGCCTCACCGGCAGCGGCACGGCGCTGATCGGTACGGGCAATACGCTGAGCCTGGGCGGGAACAACGTCAGCAGCACCTTCGCCGGCATCCTTAGCGGTGACGGCGGGCTGACCAAACTCGGCAGCGGCACCCAGACCCTGAGCGGCATCAGCGACCTGACCGGCGACACCCACGTCAACGCCGGCACCTTGCAGGTCAACGGGTCGCTGGACAGCGCCAATGTGCTGATCAACAGCGGCGGTACTCTGGGCGGTAGCGGGACACTCGGTGGCGCGGTAACCGTCACCGATGGCGGCCATTTGGCGCTGGCCAGCGGCAGTGCATTGTCGGTGGCTTCACTGGTGCTCAACGACAACTCCAGCCTGGATGTCGGCCTCGGCGTGCCGGTCGTTGGCGGCGGCAGTGCGCTGCTGAACGTCGGCGGCAACCTGACCCTCGATGGCAATCTCAACGTCAGTGATATCGGCGGTTTCGGCAGTGGCGTGTACCGGGTCATCAACTACTCCGGCGGCCTCACCGACAACGGCCTGCTGATCGGCAGCGTACCGGGCAGCGTGACCCCGGGTGATCTGCAACTGCAGACCAATATCGGCAACCAGATCAACCTGCTGGTCACCGCGCAGGGTGTCACCGTGCAGTTCTGGGACGGCGCGCAGCAGATCGCCGACGGCTCGATCAATGGCGGCAACGGCACCTGGGGCAGTGGCAATACCAACTGGACCACTGTCGACGGTACGCTCAATCTGCCGTGGGCCAACAGTTTCGCAGTGTTCCAGGGCACGGCTGGCAGCGTGACGGTCGACGGTACGCAAACCATCACCGGCCTGCAATTCGTCACTGATGGATACGGCCTGCAAAATGGCAGTGCCGGGGTGCTGAATCTGGTCAACGGTTCCCTTGGCAACACCACGGTGCGTGTTGACCCGAACACCACCGCAACCCTTGGCGTAGCACTTAACGGCAGTGGCACGCTGGGCAAGTACGACGCCGGCACGCTGGTACTCAACGCTGCCAGCGGCTACACCGGCGGCACTGTTCTGAACGGCGGAAAACTGGTGGTCGGCAACGACGCGGCGCTCGGTAGCGGGGCATTGACCGCCGCCGACGGCACTGTGCTAGACAGCAATTCCGCCGTGTCCCTCGGCAATGATGTGGTGCTCAACGGAGGATTGAATGTTGCCGGCTCCAATGCGTTGACCCTCAACGGCTTGGTTAGCGGCGCGGGCACTCTGAACAAGACTGGCGCAGCAAACCTGACCCTCAATGGCAGCAATAGCTATAGCGGCGGCACCGCGCTCAATGGCGGAACCTTGGTGTTGGGCAACAACACGGCGCTGGGGAGCGGTGCATTGCTCGCCGCCGGCGGCACAGCACTGGACAGCAACAGCGCCGTGACCCTCGCCAACGATGTGGCACTCAACGGTGCCTTGAACCTTGCCGGCAGCAACGCCTTGACGCTCGGCGGCGTGGTCAGCGGTGCTGGCAGCCTGATCAAGAATGGTGCCTCCAGCCTGACCCTCAACGGCAACAACAGCTACAGCGGCGGCACCGTGCTCAATGGTGGCACCCTGGTGCTGGGCAACAACGCCGCGCTGGGTAGCGGTGCATTGCTCGCCGCTGGCGGCACCACGCTGGACAGCAATACCGCCGTGACCCTCGCCAACGATGTGGCACTCAACGGTGGCTTGAACCTTGCCGGCAGCAACGCCTTGACGCTCGGCGGCGTGGTCAGCGGTACTGGCAGCCTGTTCAAGAATGGTGCCTCCAGCCTGACCCTCAACGGCAACAACAGCTACAGCGGCGGCACCGCCCTCAATGGTGGAACCCTGGTGCTGGGCAACAACGCGGCACTGGGGACCGGTGCATTGCTCGCCGCTGGCGGCACCACGCTGGACAGCAACAGCGCCGTGGCCCTAGCCAATAACCTGGTGCTCAACGGTGGCTTGAACCTTACCGGCTCTAACGCCTTGAGCCTCGGAGGGGTGGTCAGCGGTACTGGTAGCCTGATTAAGAATGGCGCCTCCAGCCTGACCCTTAACGGCAACAACAGCTACAGCGGCGGCACTGCCCTCAATGGTGGCACCCTGGTGCTGGGCAACAACGCCGCGCTTGGTAGCGGTGCATTGGTCGTCGCCAACGGCACTACGCTGGACAGCAGTAACACCGCCAACCTGGCCAACTCGGTCGACCTCAACGGCAGCCTGACTCTGGCCGGCAGCCATGACCTGACCCTCAGCGGCGTCATCAGTGGCAACGGCGACTTGAACAAGCAGGGTGCCAGCGAGCTGACCCTCAGCGGCAACAACACCTTCGGCGGGGCGCTGAACGTGCTTGATGGCTCCTTGAGCCTGATAGGTAATACCGCCTTGGGCAATGCCGACCTGAACGTGGCAAGTACCGCCTCGGTCAGCATCGGCGGGCTCAACAACCTCGACGCGCTCAGTGGTTCGGGTGTGCTGGCACTGGCAGCAGGCAGTACCCTGCAGGTCGGGGCAGCCGGGGCCAGCAGTGTCTATGAGGGCTCGATCAGCGGTGCTGGCCACCTGACCAAGGTCGGTACTGGCAAGCAGGTACTCAATGGCAATTCGACGATCGGCGGCGGCACCACCGTGGCAGGGGGCAGCCTGATCATCGGCGGTGCGGCGGGCTCCAGTGCCAGCCTTGCTAGTGATGTCGATGTCACACAGGGCGCCATGCTAGGGGGCCATGGCACCATCATCGGCGATGTCAGCCTGGCCAGCGGTGCGACGCTCAACCCGGGCAACTCCATCGGTACCTTGAAAGTCGACGGTAACCTCAGCTTAAACAGCGGCTCGACGCTGGTCATCGAAGCCGATCCGGACGGCCGTTCCGACCGGGTGATCGCCAGCGGGACCGTCTCTCTTGGCGGCGCGAACCTCAGTGTCCTGGCCGGCACCGGCACCTGGTCGCCGACTACCCAATACAACATCATTCAGGCGGCCAGCCTCAACGGCACATTTGGTAGCGTCAGCAGCAACCTGGCCTTCCTCACGCCGCAGGTGTCGTACGCAAGCAATGGCGCGACGCTATTGCTCAAGCGCAATGACGTCGCGTTCACTTCGGTCGCACAGACCTACAACCAGCGTGCCGTAGCCGGGTCTCTTGATGCCGCCGGCGCGGGTGGCGTGTATGACGCGGTCGCGGCGCTCAGCGCAGATCAAGCGCGCCTGGCTTACGACAGCGTGTCTGGCGAGATTCACGCCAGCACCCGCAGCGCGCTGTTCGATGACAGTCGCTATGTGCGTAATGCAATTGGCACACGTCTGCGCAGTGCCCAGGGCCAGGCGTTGAGCGAAGGCGTGCTGCATGTCGACGCTGACAGTGGCATGACCTTCTGGGTTCAGGGCTATGGCAGCTGGGGTGACAGCGACGGCAACCACAATGTCGCCGACCTCGACCACAACAGCCAGGGCGTGCTGCTGGGTATCGACATGCCGCTGAACGACACCTGGCGCGCGGGCCTGGCGGCGGGTTACGGCAACACTGACCTGGACGCCGATGCTCGCAACTCATCGGCCAAGGTCGACAGCACCTCGCTGACGGCTTACCTGGGCGGCCAGTGGGATGCCCTGCATTTGCGGGTAGGCGCCTCGCATGCCTGGAACGACATTGACAGCAGTCGCCATGTCCAGGTCGGTAGCCTGGGAGAGCACGTCAAGGCTGACTACGACGCCAGCACGTCACAGGTATTCGGTGAGCTGGGGTATGCGGTCCAGGCCGCTGATGTGACGCTGGAGCCATTTGTAGGCCTGGCCCACGTCGAAGTCGACAGCGACAGCTTTAGCGAACATGGCGGTATCACGGCGCTGAGCAGCGACAGCGAGAAGGAGCGAGCGACCTATTCCAGCCTCGGCCTGCGTGCCAGTACTCCTGCGGCTGTAGTGGCCGGAGTGCCATTGAGCGTGCAGAGCAGCCTGGCGTGGCAGCACGTGCTCGATGAGCCAACCGACAACAGCCGCCTGACCCTGGCGGGCTATGACAGCTTCAGCGTCAAGGGCGTGTCGGTTGCCCAGGACACCGCGCTGGTACAGTTCGGCGTCAGCGCCAAACTTGCCCCGCAAGCGAGCCTCGATCTGGGCTACTCCGGGCAGATCGGCGATGGCTATAGCGATCACGGTGTTCGTCTGGGGCTCAACATCTCGTTCTAAGTACCAAGCCTGCGCGGTGCAACGCCGCGCGGGCTTTCTCCCTCCAAACCTCTGGAAGCGTTCGGATCTACTCTGTGATCTTGCACAGGGAGTCGGGTTTTATGCTGCATTACGATAGCCCGTGACGACACATGTTTCCCATGGACTATGTCTCGCACTCGCGGCTTGATTAAGTCACAGGTGGGGCAGGCACAATGAGTGGAGGTCGCTATTCGACCCAGTGCTGCCGGTGGCGAAAGGCAGAAATCGGCCGATTCTGTTGAAAAAGTCTCTGAACTGCCCGCGTGCTGACTACCGAAAACGCCTTTTTTGCGCGCTGCTACGCGAAATCTGTCCCCAGCATCTTCTGATCAAAGTAAAGATTTCAATCTCAAGCGCGTACTTTTCTGTCGTCGAATCCATGGTCTGTTGGCGCTGATTGAAAACTGCCCCCCCGGCCAAGCGTTGTACCGCATTGACCCATCGCCGTACGAAGCAGACGTGGCTCGCGCCCGCGCCTCGTTTCAACAAACCCGTTCCCTCGCAGACCGCTATCGACAGCTGATCGGAGAAAGGGCCGTGAGCCGTCAAGAGTTCGAAGATGCGCAGGCGCGACAATTGACGGCGGAGGCTGATCTCAAGCAGTTGAATAGCGATGTAGACACCCGAGCGCATCTTGATCTCGATATTGCCTTTGATTTCCAAGGCGATCAGCTCTTCGCGCAACGATATTCAGTCAGTATCATCGACTGGACACCCTCCATCGGGATCGAGGGCTGCGTATGGGCCCAGAGACTCGTGTGGCAATGGTTCTCCATTTAGCGCAGCCATGATTTGGTCCAGCACCTCAACCTTGGCGTCAAGCATTCCGCAGACGTGGTAAAGATCGGCCAATACGCCGAGTAATGTTTCAACATCATGCTGATAACGAACTGGTGTCAGGGTTATCGTGCCGTCAGAGTGTATTTCCATGTTCAGCTTGTCACCGCCGGTCAACCCGATAGCCGCCAGAAGATCGTCAGGCAAATGTATGATCAGATCGCCAGTTCCATCATCAGTGTCTTGGCAGGTAACAATCCATCTGCCATTTTCAGAGAGTGGTGTCGGGTTCATTTTTTTCCCTAGGTGATCACATGACAGAGAAAATTACTGTTTTTGACCCAGTGGATTACTTGGATAGCTGGGAAATGGCAGAGGCCTTTTTGGCTGATGCGTATGAGACCGGTGACGCTGCTGGGATTACCGAGGCGATGGCGATTGTTGCTCGCGCTAAAATCCTTATCGATTAAGCTGAAGAAGCACAGAAGCCATCGTCATGTTCGTGACGGCGTTCTTCTCGCATGCAAGAAATTCGGCCTCACCAGGCTGACTCCCAGCACTTAGGGGGCGGGAATTTCTTGCTTGGCAAAGGCATCGATACCATCGACGTTGAAAAGGCTATGGTATTTGGACGGCTTCTGCAGACGTATAAGTTTGGCTCGGACCTCACCTTTGACAGTGCTGTTGATTTTCATCTTCGGATACCTTAGCGTGTTTAATGGGATTGTAGTGAAGCAACGCCTAACTGCAAATTAGGTCACCCTGTAGTGGGTGCTAGCGAAACTCGCTGAGGGCATCGCGCTATAATTGACTATAAAGTCCTCTTTGTGCCTGTCGAAGGGTAGCCTCTATTTCAGCTGCCCCCAAGTTACATTATGGTGAAAAGCATCGAGCAGATGCGCACCAGGAGAATCTTAGGTTCGCAAAATATCGATGGCGTTATCTCAGTCATGACTTCGTGATCGACGAGCCTCGGGATAATAGCGAAGCTCCGCCGCTGAATTTATCCATACCGTCCATTATGCGAGGATCATCAATTCAAAAAATGAAGCTTGCCGTAATGAAAATAAATCTTTCCTTTAAGGGCTAAAAATGGCCTTGAGGGCAAGAAATGTTCTCCTTACGGGTGCGAGATGAGCTTGATAAAGTTCCACCGTGGAACTTTGATCAAGACCTGCGAAATTTGGCGACCGCTTCTGGTTTCCTTGAATTTAACTGACGATCTCACTCATGGTGGATTACATGACGATGCCATTTGAACGGACCCGGTCCGTCGTACAAACTCACACTTTCCTGATGGAACTTGCTTGCGACACAGAAGTACCTGAACGAGTTAGAAAAAACGCTCACTTCCTTTTACGCCACTTTCCTACTAAACAGGATGTTCTACAGGCCGGCCGAATTGAAGAACAAGCGAAGAAATTAGGAATAGGTACATTTGGCCCCGTTTTTAGCTCTTCAACTGAACACCATCACGACAGCCAGCTCTGACAAAGCGGTCTGCCGCCACCGCTGTGATATGCCGTTTGCTTACTCGTGCTGAACAGTTCCACCGTGGAATTTCTGATAGCTACCGTTATCATTCCCATCAAAAGTTCCACCATGGAACTTTAGGTCAAGGGCCGCGACCTCGGCTCGTCGTGATAGCTTCATCGTCGCGGCGAACGGAGTCCCGGGCGAAGCGTACCCTTTACCTTTCCTCGTTTATTTAGCCTCTGCAAAGGAGCAGGGACAGTTTTTTCGTCCCGTGCTCCTGCCGCGTCGCAAGGCAGACCGGATGGTATGGCGGCGCCTTACGACTTTATGACCAGAAGTTCCACCGTGGAACTTTGATCAAGGTACTCACTCTTCCTCGTCAAACCAGCCATTTGGGCGGGCGGACCCTGTTAGCGGACCGGCTGGTTCTAGACTTTTTTCAGGGTGCTTTAGCATTGCCAGCAGTTTGGCATCCAGCGCATTGAGGGGTTTTTTGATCTCGGCAGGATCGGAGGGTAGATGCTCTGGGTTCTCTTCGAGGCTACTTGGCTTATCTGTCATCGTCGTTTCTCTGCGACCGCACCAGGCACTCGTTTTGAAAAGTTCCACCGTGGAACTTCCATGGCTGACGGCCTTTTTTCTGAGCGAGGCGGTAGGGAGGGGCTATTATACCCCCCCTTTACCGTGGTTTCCCACGGTCACTACCCCTGAAATACTCTTCAATCTCTAGGATGTTTTGGAGTTCGGCATCGGCGAGCGGTAACCGTTAGAGCTATGGAGACCTGTGCGGTTGTAATCATCAGGAAACGCATCACCTCAATATCTGCCGCGGCGGATCACCTTCTGGCTTCGGCCTTTGCCGAAAGCATTAGACAAAGACTGCAGCATGGAGATGTATATTTTTCGGCTAGCTACGTCAAAATTCCATTCTCCTGCGAGAGCTCCTTTACCAGCCTCAATCTATTTGTCGCGGGTCTGGACCGAAGTAGACTCTTGTCGGATCTGATCAAGCAATGAGTCTAAATCTGTATCAGGATCGAGGAGCAAAAAACTGTCAAGAAGGAGGGTAAGCGGGTGTACCCCCATTCTACCAGCAAGCTCCGCCGCCTTCTCCAGCGTGACATTTTTAAGGCCTCGCTCAAGAGTGCTTAGATATGTCCTACTGCTGACGATTCCAAAATCTTCTTGGGTCAAACCCCGACGAAGACGTGTGTTACGTAACGCGATAGCGAACGCTTCCCTCAGTTCCATTTTGCTTCACTCACAAAAGGAACGATGAAGCCTTTTTGAGCCCTATAGAGCTACAATCTATAGTGTTCATTTTGGGAGAGATTTATGCTCGCACTAAAGATTAGCGCCCGGCAGTTAACTGCGACAGGTAACGAGGATAGCCCTTCAACTATGTTGATGGTCGCGGTGGCGAACGTTGCTCAGGCCGAGCAGTGCATCAAGATAGTCAATTGCTTCTCAGGCGGAAAATTGATTGATCTCTTCAACGAAATCGATCGACCAGATTCAAAAAAGGCTATCGTCGGTGTCCTATTAGCGATACCTCCAAAACTCAACGGGTCTCCACACTGGATCGCCGAGAATGTTTATGATTTCGCTCGGGTAAAGCTCAAGGGGAGGGGGGAGGTTTTTTTGGATACATACGCATATCGACTTGCTTCACAAGCAGTGTTCCGGGACAACGCCCAGGTCGACCCAGCGGATATTCTTGACTGGAGATCACTCTACGAAACGTCTAACGCAGGTGGCAACGTCGACTCAGAATTTGTCGACTATCAAACGTGGTTATCCATCGTCATTACTCGGCTGCTCAATTCAGTAAATCTCTAGCTGACGAAGCGGAAGCCTCTGAGTAATGTGATGTAGGACTTGAAGGCTTTTGCTCCAGCAGTGAGGGCAGGGGAGAGAGCCTTAAGGCGCGGCGATACCTCCCAAGTCAGTCAATGCCTCGGCAGCTATCTTCGAAACTCCGCTCGTTGCTGATCGGGAGAAAATTGGGCTCGTGAAAGCACTCGAATTTCACAGGGTCACTTGAGGACGCAAAACTCGCATTAATAGTGTATCGCAGACGATTGGAGCTCCTCCAAAAGCAGCAACAAGCGTAAGGCGATAGGCCATGCTCGGCATGGCATCGAATGTACCTGGGAAGCGAAACTCGTTGTATTCTTTTGGCCTGCCCGCTGCGACAACGCTGACCTTAGCAAGCCCTTCGGGCGTCAGCTCTTGCTGGCTACGATCTACATCAATGGAAAATCCATTGCTAAGTAGGTGCGGTAGTTCCTCAGCCCACGCGATGCAATCTTTAACTCGGTCATGAACAAAGCAACGGTAGAATATGATCGAGATCATTCTAGACTTAACTCAACTAAATAGCCGTTTAGTTGAGCTAGCTAATGACTCCACGTAGAGGTCGTTACGTTGTCATTGGCGGTAGACCATCTTCAAGAGTACATATCTCTCTTCAGATACGCGGCGTCAGGCCGCTCTGATCTGGTCCAACCTAATTTTGCGCGGTGCCAAAAACTGGAGGTCGCGGCTGACAGAGCAGCGCTAGTAATAATAAGTGTAACCGTTTCAAGCGGCAAATCCCGGAGTTGGAGCAGCTTACGGAGCTTTGAAATCCCAGGTGCGCCAAGCAAATCAAGGCTAACACGCAGGGTCAGAATTACTCGTAAATTTGTTTTTTGACTTGTTAGCCACCGTAGTTAATAAGTCAAAAACTGTGGTTACCAACGGTACCAGAGTGGCATTTTACTGAGATTTTTATCTGGCCAGACTGAGGAGAGCTACCAGGGTGTTTGGTGGGAGGAATGCTCAACAGCCTTCGAGCGCAAGGCGTTCACCGCCAAACCGTCAGATTTGAAGGTAAATTAGGCGGCGTTTTTTACGTGTGGCAGCCCTTGAAATCTGCGCACCAACTCCACGCTGAACGCTTCAGATTTCACACAGCAACGTGCTTTCGGTTGGGCTTGCCGCGTAACTAATGCAGTAAACGAGCGAGCTGGTTCCAAAAAAATCTCCTTCAATCAAACGAATAGGCGAATCCGCATACGATGCGCGATCACGCTCATCAAGGGCGACATTTCTGGATTCGCAGCTCATGACGAAAATCATGGACGATGATGGTCACAAAGGCAGCGCCAGAGCCTGTAGCGCGTTGATGATTGGCGGACAAGTGATCTGTAAGCAAATCCGTGAACGTTAGGCGAAAGGCTCGATTTACACGATTACGTCCCATTTTTTATACGATTACTTCTGAGAACTTATGTACGGCAGTACCTATTTAACAGTTAAAAGAGGAATAAATTTGGTGAGTAAATTTCTTCATCGATCGCGTTGCATTGCGTTGGACGGAGCGAAATCCTGAAAACACGTCTCAATTTACCCATTTTTCCCGCAACCAGTTCCGTTTTCAAATGATAAGCCGCGGTGCCGATACCGCCGCAAAGCATCGACAAAATTCTTGAATACAATCAATGCTTTAGAACATATTTTCGCTAAGAAACGGATGTCTTCAATTAAATAGTGGTCTTATGGTGTATTCCTATCCAATTGATTTCGCTAGAGATTCTAAACGGCAAAGCATTCCCGTCTTTAGCTGACATTCACATGAGTGCTTCAAAAGCAGTGTGTAACGAGGCTGATCTTGAAATACGCTGTTACGTGTAATGTATATTATGTTAAACGACAGGTCATGTCATAGATGTTCATGCTGTTGTTATCCAATTCCACCATTCACCGGCTTGATTTCAGCGTTCACCGGTATCCTTATGTATCAATGGCTTATCTTAGGAATCTCGATCTACCGCAATTTTGTGTTCAGCTATCACCGGCAGCTAAGTGCTCGCTTCGGTGATTGTTGACTTAGAATCAGTGTGAACTACACCTGTCTATCAAGCGCTTTATTTTACGCTGCCGAGGATTGCCGCGGTGTCGCCATTCGTCCCGTTTCCCATCTTTCCGCCTTACCAATTTTGGATGCCGGAGGATTCTTATCCTGTACCCGTGAATGTTGAGGTTTGCGCGAGACTTGAAGAAATTGATCCTGCCGCTCAGCCGTTTACAAGCGTGTATTTCTGCCATGCTTTTTTGCGGTGGTACGCCATAACTGCACCTAGGCTGTAGACGCTGACGCCGAATTGACCCACGTGCCGACGCAAGACTGCCCTACCCCAGTAGGCAGAAATCCAGCATAGGCAATGGTTCGCGAGGAATAAGACTGGGTCAGTGACATCTCGGTCACTGGGTCAATTTGGCGTCAGCACCAACATCGTCATGCGCTAAATCACCTCATTCGACGCCCCTAAACCGCGAGGCTGAACAAATGCTCACAGCTCAAGAGGTCTACCAAATACTGCGCGATGCCTCTATGGCGTCACGCCCAATGCAGAGAATCACCAAGGCGAATTGGGATGAGATCTACTGCGGGTTGATGACCATAGATGTTGATGGCTGGATGATCACATTCTTCATAGATTGTGGTGACTTAGATTACTGCGACAGCTGCTTCTCCCCGGACGGAAGAAAGTATGACTTCAGTGCAAAAGCTTTCGATCCAGTCGGGCTTCTATCCCCTGACGAGCATCGTCAGCTTGAGGAACTGCTTCGTCATATCTGAACAATTTGTCATTGTTCGACCACACTGCGAGGCCACCCCATCTGAAAAACCTAAGACTAAGCCGGGCCAGTGGGCCCGAACCAGCGACATCTCAATCGCCCTCTGCGTAGGTCTATCAGCCACGTGAAGACGTGATCCCGATGGGGCGCGAATCATCCTCGCCTCTGCGCCTGCGTAACGCCCACGAACTGGTATGCACCGCTTTGCTCCTTTAGCTTTTCCATCTCGCGAGCCTCTTCCCTGGTCGAGGTTACGATTACTAACACATGGCACCGTTGCTCCAAAAAGGACTGCCTGCCAGATTCAGTTTTCAAATCGTAGCCAGGTGTTGGCGAATGAAAAAACAAGTGCTTCGCGAGTATCGACTGCTTGCTCTGGACGTCATTAGGGTTGCTCCAATTTCCTCCTTCCTTGAGCTTGAGGCGAGACTGCTTGGACTGCCGGTGCTGAACAAGCCGCCTGCGCAGATTGCCACTGATACCTACCTTCAGCAGCTTTCCTTCGTCCGTTACGATCTCATAGAGACCGGGTGCCGGTGGCACTGTGGTTTCGATCTCTGAAAATCTAATTTTAAAACTCTGCTCAATCACCTGGAGACTTCCATTCGGGCCTGACTAAATCAAAGCACTGCAGAACGATGGACTGCCGCCTCAGACAGAAAGTGGACGTCATCAATTGGCTTCCGACGCTGCGAGCGAGATCGACCAAGTGCTGCCGCATCCGTGGGTACCCACTGACTCTGAGCACACGCTGCTCGAGCATTTTCTAAAATCAGTGAAGTTCGGATGAGACAGACTATTTCGGCAAACCTAAAGAGCGTCTCCGGCACCAGCAGACAGGATAGTCAGGCAAGTTTTGAGCAAGTCCCAGCTCTGCAATAAGTGTCGCCGGCCATCACAAAAACAAAGCCCCGGAGGTTCGCGGCTCCAGGGCTTCTATTTTCGCCTCCATCCCTTAATGGCAGCGAACGTGGCGTGCACAATACCAGTGGCTGTCAGGTATTTCACTACAACTATAGGTAACGTGTTCGGTCAGCAAAACGTCGGGGAGAGGGCATGGAATTCACTCGAGGCGGTAACAGTCTGCTTGGTGACGTCAAACCAGAACGCCCTCCTCCAGTTGACCGATAAAATCCAATACGGCTTTCGTTTCCACCCTCGTCCCCAGCATCTCGATTGGAAGCTTCGACCCGAGCCCTCGAACCGGCAAAGCAATCCATTTGATAGCTGCGGCCTTATTGTTTTCGAAGAGGGAAAGGGCTTCGTCAAAGAGAGTTACCAATGCAACCAGGCGGTCGCTTTCTACGGTATTGAACCTCCCTGCTTTCGCCCTACGGGCCATCGTTGTGGGTGACATGCAAATAGCCTTGGCAATAACCCCTGGCTGCACCTGCAGAAGGCGCGCTATCCGCTCAAGGAATTCGAAAGGCAGACCTTCGCGAACTAGGTCATGAAGCCTAGTACCGCGTGAAGGCAGCCTGAGGGTCATCCAAATGCTTGGTGGGATTTGGGGCCCTGGTTGATATTCCTTGATCGATGACAGCACTTTCACCTCCATCTGAAAAACCTACAACCAAGCCGGGCCAAGTGGCCCGAATCAGCGACATCTCCAATCGCCCGACGCTTAGGTAAATCAGACCCGAGATGACGAGGAATCGATAGGTAGCGAAATCATCCTAACCTTTCGGCGGGCAATTGACATAGGGCACCGGAATTCTATGTACGCAGACCGGAATTTGGTCAGCGCTTCCTAGCCAAAGCAATCACCGGAACTTAGTGAGCGGCCCGATTTACATGGCCTGCAGCCGACCGGAAACGAATATCGGGGGTTTTATCTCTCACCGTCCATCATCAGCATCCCTGGCCCGTTCGACGTGCAACGAACCAACATATACCGAGACAGGGCACCAGAATTTGGTGAGCGGCCCGGTTTACGTGGCCCGCAGCCGGCCTGAATCGAATATCGGGGGTTTTATCTCCCACCCGCCATCAGCAGCAGCACTGGCACCGTTCGGTGTGCAATCGACCCCGGGCACCGGAATCCTGTGTACGCCGACCGCAATTCGCTGAGCGCTTCCTGGCCGAAGCAACCACCGGAATTTCGTGTGCCGCCCGGTTTACGTGGCCCGCAGCCGACCCGAATCGAATATCGGGGGTTTTATCTCCCACCCTCCATCAGCACCGTTCGGCGTGCAACAGACCAAGCTATCGACATAGGGCACCAGAATCCTGTGTACGCCGACCGGAAATTGATGAGCGCTTCCTGGCCGAAGCAACCACCGGAACTTGGCGTGCGGCCCGGTTCACATGGTCTGCAACCTACCGGAGCCGAATATCGGGGGTTTTATCTCCCACCCTCCGTCAGCACCGTTCGGCGTGCAACAAACCAGGCTATCGACATAGGGCTCCGGAATCCTGACTACCGCTCTGAGTCGTCACCAGCTTCGTGAGTCCGTTACACATGCGTACAGAACAAACTCGCGATTGGCGGAAACAGGCGTCAGCCCAGACACGATGCCGGCGCTCCTAGCGCTGTTAATCCAAGGCTCACTACCTCGCACCGAACTCGTAACTTTTACCGGTCTTCCACGTGAAGCAGCGAGCGACCAGCTCAATCGGCTGCTCAACCTCGGTATCGTGGTGAGCTCGCCATCTAACCTCCAAAGGCTGGAGGTAGGCTTACCGGCCTGGTTTGCCCAGGTTATCCTTCCCGATTCTCATTTAGCATGAACTTGACGGTAAGCCGGGCAATAGCCCGGAGGGGCGATAAGGTTTATAGCCTTGACTAGGATTGCAGAGGTTGTTCTAGCTTTAAAATTAATCCATGGTGATTTAGTACCGCCAGTGGCACGCAGCTCGAGCTGCTCTCACTAGTAGTTTCCAGAACATCCAAAGGCTCACGTCCTGCGGCCTCCATCAAACTGTTAGCTAACCAAACTGCATCAAGCATGCTGAACGAGTAGCACATGAACTCGAATACAAGCTCTACTCCACCGTCATCAACTGTGTAGACGCCCACTTGTTCAGTTGTATCATTCGTATCTGTTGGGAGCGCGACAAAATAAACCGTGCTTTCGGATCCGTCACAACTGAATTTCCCGTCGGCGGTGTAACTCCAATCTCCGGATACTCTTTTATGATATTTGCGCTCAAACAGGCTGTCCCGTACGGCTGGCGTTGGTATAAACCCAGCCAGATTTCCTACGGTAATGAGGACAGCATCGTAAAGACAGCGCGCTATCTCTTCAGCTACGGCGCTGGCGAACACGATTGATACAATATCTAGGTTTAGATTGACAGTATTCTCGTCCTGCCTGGAAACCTGTCATGGATATTGGTCGTTGTACTCACGATCGCGCCAGCATGTAAAATCGCGAGCCACTTGAAATATTCGTGACGCCCTTTCATCTTTACCCACAAACACCGCCATAAACTAAGATTCTTAAAATCAAATCGGATGGTTTTGGGTCAATCTTTAACGTTGAAGAGAAATGATTTTTCGTAATGAACGAATTTTGTTAAATATGATTGCAACATAGCGTTTCTCCCGTGGCAGTGTGGTCGGGCCCAAAATCCCATAAAATTAAGACTTCTATCTACGTTACGAGGTTATCGAGCGCAGACGGAGTACGAGTAATGGAGATGCATAAGGGCTACCTATGCGGAGGTTGGCCAAGAGCTAGGAGCGTTCGTTGCGAGATATCCAAACGCTGCTTGGGCATCTTGGGGTGACTAGGATGCAAGGCAGTTTGAGCGAGACGCAGGGTTTGCTGCGTGCCCTTCCCTACTCGAAGGCTTGCCCCATTTCAATGCCAGGAAATGGCATAAAGGGCTCTACGACAATCAGCTGAAGGGACTGAAGCAAACAGTAGAGGCCATGAGATTGGCCTGGCGGGGTACCTACCACAGAGGGATAGACGATGCGAGAAACTTGGCTTCCATCGTGAGGGAAATGCTTAGCTAATTGATGAGCCGGGCCCATTGGCCCGGAGAGGCGACCCTCCATTGACGCCACATCATACCGCAGCTTAGCTATGGGCACGCAATGAATCGAGCGCAGATGGATTTGAACACAACCTCACCACTCACCACGCTCCTCACGTCAAAACGAGTCCACAGTCTCATAGCCCAAAGCGGTCACCTCGAACACCTCACCTTTTGCTCCACGCCCGATTAGAAGCTGTGAGCGGACGAGCTGATTCAATGCATCCTCCCAGATCGCAATCTCTCGGCGCTCACTCGACTCAGTCAGGTTTTTACCATTTGTTTGAATGTCCGTACCAGCCATGGTAACCGTCCGGCCAGCACCCTCTCCTGACAGCTCTCCAAACGGGCCAAGATAGTGGACACCATTTTTTAGTGGACACTATCTTGGATACAGTTGCCCCAGCCCGTCGAGCCGGTCGTCGCCCCAACTTTCCACTGGGCTTTAAACGCCAAGTCGTCGAAGCCACCTTCCAGCCTGGCGCCTCCGTGTCGTTGATCGCTCGCGAACACGACGTCAATGCCAATCTGGTATTTCGCTGGCGACAGCAATATCAAGAAGGGCTATTCGGCCCGGTGAGTCAGAGTGCAACACTTTTGCCAGTCCAGGTGGTCGAGGCACCAATGGATCTGCCGCAAGTCATCCAGCCACCGGCAGAGTGTTATTCCGAGATCGCCGTTGAGGTAGGAAAAGCCAAGCTGCGTATCACGGGTGCACCAGATCCGCAGACTCTGCAACTCGTCTTGCAGCAGTTATTGCGATGATTGCCCCACCTGCTGGAACCCGTATCTGGATCGCCGCCGGCGTCACGGACATGCGCCGTGGCTTCGATGGATTGGCGGCGTTGGTTCAGAATCAACTGGAAGCCGATCCCTTCTCCGGTCAAATCTTCGCCTTTCGCGGACGACGCGGTGACCGGATCAAATTGTTGTGGTGGGATGGCGACGGCTTGTGCCTGTTTTGCAAACGGCTGGAACAAGGACGCTTCGTCTGGCCACAAGCAACCAGCGGCAGCGTGTCTCTGACCGCTGCGCAGCTATCGATGCTGTTGGAGGGCATTGATTGGCGCAGGCCAATTCGTACAGCACCCGTCCTTGCGGTCTGACTTGCCGCGCTGAAAAAATTCCAAGTAACATTCGGTCATGACGCTCGCGACCGACTCCCTGCCTAACGATCTTCAAGCCTTGAAGGCTCTGGTCTCTGCCCAGCGGGCAGAGATTGAGCGCTTGAAAATGATGATCGCCAAGCTGCGTCGTACGCAGTTCGGTCGCAGCTCCGAGCAACTGGACGCAATAATCGATCAGCTCCAGTTGAGCCTTGAAGAGCTGCAAGTCAGCCAAGCCGAAATTACACCTCCAGTCGAGCCGGCACCTCGCGCAGTTTCGCGCCGTAAACCACTGCCCGAACACCTGCCTCGAGAACCCCATGTGCATCAGCCCGAGTCGCAATGCCCTGGTTGCGGTGAGGCGCTTCGCCATTTGGGTGAGGATGTGTCCGAAGTGCTGGAGTACGTTCCAGCACGTTTTAAAGTCATTCGCCATGTCCGTCCGAAGTGGGTTTGCCGATGCTGCGAGCACATCGCCCAGGTGTCAGCACCGAGTCGCCCAATTGCCCGAGGCCTTGCCGGCGCTGGTCTACTGGCCCATGTGCTGGTCTCGAAGTTTGTCGATCATTTGCCGTTGTATCGGCAGTCCGAGATCTACGCCCGTGAGGGCGTGGATCTGGAGCGCTCAACCCTGGCCGACTGGGTCGGCCAGAGCAGCCAGTTGCTGCGACCACTGATCAACGCCCTTGAGCACCACGTCATGAGCGGTCACAAAGTCCATGCCGACGACACGCCGATTGGCGTGCTCGCGCCGGGCAACGGCAAGACCAAAACGGCTCGCCTATGGACTTACGTGCGCGACGACCGACCTGCCGGTTACACGGCGCCGGCGGCTGTATGGTTTGCCTACTCGCCGGATCGCAAGGGGCAACATCCCCGCGCTCATCTCAAGCGATTCAGCGGGATCTTGCAGGCTGACGGCTATGCCGGTTTTGCTCAGTTGTATGCCACGGGCACTATTGAGGAAGCCGCCTGCTGGGCCCACGCCCGCCGCAAGTTTTACGATGTCTACAAAGACCAGGCTTCGCCACTTGCCGGCGAGGCGCTACAACGGATTACGGCTCTCTATGCCATCGAGAGCGAGATTCGAGGGCAACCGCCCGACCAACGAAAAGCCGTTCGACAAAGTCGGGCCAGTCCGTTGCTGGAGCAACTACACGTATGGCTCAACCAGACGCTGACGCAATTGTCGAAAAAATCGACATTGGGCGGTGCGATCCTCTATGCCCTCAATCGGTGGCAGGCGCTGACGCGCTACAGCAATGATGGCCGTATCGAAATCGACAACAATGCCGCCGAGCGCGCGTTGCGCGCCGTCGCATTGGGCCGCAAAAATTACCTGTTCGCCGGTTCCGATGCCGGCGGAGAACGAGCGGCTGCGATTTACAGCCTGGTGGGTACTGCCAAGCTAAACGGATTGAACCCACAGGCGTATCTGACCTACGTGCTTGAGCACATTGCCGAGCACCCGATCAATCGGGTGAGCGAGTTGCTGCCCTGGAACATTTCCTTGAACCACACTGAACACTGCGAGGCCGCCTGATCCATGGTTAAAACTGTCCGTTTACCCAAACCCGCCACCGATCTGTTGCTGCTGCACATTGAGCTGAAGTGGATCACTCCGACGATCTGGCGTCGGTTCGCGGTGCCTGAAAACATTACCTTGGGCAAACTGCACCATGTCATCCAGGTCGTGATGGGTTGGGGTGATAGCCATCTGCATGAGTTTGAAATTGCCGGTGAGAATTACGGCATGCCCGACCCTGAAGGTTGGGGCCCGACGGTAAACCCGGAAGCCCGTAAAACGCTGATCAAGGCACTTAGCGGAAAGCGGACATTCAATTATCTCTATGACTTTGGTGACAGTTGGCATCACCGTATCAAGGTCGAAAAAACACTCCCCGCTATTGCCTGTCCTCAGGTTCCGTATTGCATAGACGGCGCCAATGCGTGTCCCCCGGAAGACGTGGGTGGCGGGCCTGGTTACGAGGACTTTCTAGAGGCGATGGCCAACCCCGATCATCCAGAGCATGACGCGATGGTTGAATGGCATGGAGATGTTTTTGATCCAGCGGCATTTGAGTGCGAGCGCGTGAACCAGTGGTTTAAACGGATTAAAGTTTGAGCCGCAAGGCGGTGTAGCTCGGACGCTTACAGCCATGTGGCGCACGACCAATACAGTCCCTTGTGCATCTTTCGCAGCCTCGTTGAGAAGAGTCTTTGCTTCGCTAGAGAGCTGAGGAATGGAAGGCGTTGCCGGAATGCTTTCAGAGGCGACTAGCCCCTGGCCCGTCAGGTCATTCAGGTGCATTGCCAAATGTCGGCTGAAATCATCTGAGAATTGGGCCGGAGTGTCGAACGTGTGGTACTGCCCCCGAGTCCTGCAGGCGTCTTTAAACTTTACGAGCCTGTCGTACTCGTCCCGATTAACCGAACTCAGCGCCACTGGCTCGTCAGAAAAGTAGAGAAGTGTAGGTTTACCGGCTTGTATATGCTTCTCTATCTCTTCGACCGTCCCACTGTCATATTCAACCGTTGGTGTACCTAACTTCGTCCAGAAAACCCCCACCAGCAAATCTGCTTCGATGAGAAGCTTTTCATTGATCAACTCTTGCGCTGGCTTCCCCATGTTAGGTGCGGAGCTTGACTCCCATCCAACTGGCAAAAGAACAGCTTTTCGATGTTTCGCATGAATCTCATTCCAGGCATGCACAATCTGTCTAATCTGAGCCCGAGCCCAGGTGACATCACTAGGCGATGCGATAAAAACGTTGTATAGCGTCACTGCCAGAGCCATATCCATTCCTCGTCGACGCCCGAAAGCCAAAGGCTTAGCCGGGTCTAATTGGCTTTAGAAGCGACCTTATCATTGATGTCAGATCACGCCACAGCTTAGCTGTGGGCAAGCGATGGCTCGGAGGCAAAACAACTTGAACACAACCTCCCCTCTCACCGCCCTCGAGGTCAGCCAAGTGCTGACGGACGTCGCACTCGGCAAACGCATCATGACGCGAAGTTCCACACAGTCCTGGAGCGAGATTTATCACAGCCTCATGCCTGTGGAAATTGATGGCTGGCAGCTCACGCTTTTCAATGACTGCGACACCCTGGACTACTGCGAGTACTGCAGGTCGCCTGATGGCCGAGTCGGTACACTTGAACTCTGGCAGCGCGACGGAGCTGATCCTGTCGAGCTATTGAGCACCTGGGAGCGAGATCAGCTTGAGCGGCTGCTCGCTGCCCTCTGAGCCTCCATGCAAAAAAAAGGCAGGTGAGGGTTTGGTCACTTCAGTTATCTCGAAAGCTGCATCCAAGACTGTAGCTATGACATCATTTTCATCACAGGCGGTTGCCGCCATGGCTTGGTAGGCTTACCAGGATTTTTAACCTGCAATCCGGGCAACTGCCAATCTGCAATGTGACCACAAATATATACGGCCCTGCCCTCACCAACTGCTCAATGTACCAATCGAATAGTTAGTGCCTGGCTTCCGAATAGGAGTAACAAATTGCTGAACCGTCCCGACAAAGACGCGCTCCGCGCAATGCTGGAATCGCAAGTCCAAGAAAAACTGCAGCACGACCCAGACGCGGTAACGACCTATGCAGCCAAAGCTGAACCAGAGCGCAAACCGTACACCAGCAAACCCACAGTTCAAGACAAGGCCTTTCACAAAGAGCTTGAGCAAATGCGCGCGGATGCTAAAGCTGGAGTGATACATACGCCCCAGAGCAAGCCGCAAGACGCGTGCGCTCCTAGCCTTAGGCTTGACGATTATCCGGATCTGTAAAACTTGCCACTGAGAATCTCCAGGCAGGAGCGACTTGCCGGTTCAAAGTAACGGAGACCACACGTGAAAAAGCCACCTACGAAAATCATTATCGAAGAATGGGATGGTGACGGTGCGATTCGAATTCCCGATGAGGCATTGCAGGAGCTCGAACTGGATGTCGGCGACGCGGTGTACCTGATAGAAGAATTTATCGGCAACACGCGCTGCCTTGTCCTATCAAAGACGCCTCAAATAGCCGATCGAATAGACGAGCTCACTGGAGCCTGGGATAGCGGACGCCAGGGCAACGCCGAGGAAAAATGAGGCAGCCGAAATGCGCTTACTTCAATCAGTCATGGCAGGCCGTGGAGTGACTCGCATAGGGCATGTATGAAGACTTAGGGTCGAGCCGGGCTTAAGCCCGAAGGATCGATAGCCAAAGTATCTTTAGTTGCGCAGCCCAACAAGTCGCCTATCGAATCTCACACGAGAACTCCCCTCTCCAGTCGGCCAATTAGATCGAAGACTGCCTTCGTTTCCATCATATCCAGAGGACGCTTCGAACCAAGGCCACGAACGGGCGTGATCATACATTACGTAGCAGTGGCGGCATCATTTTCGAACAGGGAAAGGGCTTCGTCGAAGACAGCTTCCAATGCGACGAGGCGGTAGCTTTCTATGGTGTTAAACCCTCTGTACATCACCAAACATCCAATGAAGATTACGGCGAATGAAGACCGGAGTTGCGGAAATGGGTGGTCTTTCTGAGGGCAAAACTGTAATCGGTGACTATGCTTTGGCACACGGGTAGCGGGCTCCGGGCTGCTCAGTCAGCCATCCTATGGGAAGCATGCCTATGAAATCACTTCAAGCTCTAGCCCTTGCTTCACTCGTGACCTCCGTCAGCTTTTCAGCCCGTGCGGACGAAGTACCGTTGAGCAGCGATGCTTCGAATGATCACTACGAAACGCAGGTACTGGCCGTCGATCCGGCCAACTACCGAGTCACCATTGAAGGCCTTGATAAACGCCCGGTGTCCATTCCGCTCACCGACCAGGCCAAGGCCATGCGCAACCTGAAAGTTGGCGATAAAGTCGACATCCGCGTCACTCGATCTGTCGATTACGTACTCAACACCAGCGTTGACGGTGCTCCGAGTGTTAGCAATGATTCTTGGATCAACCGCGCCCCACCTGACAGCCTTCCGGGTGGTGAGGTGTTTTCCGCGCTCAAGGTGACTTCGAAGATCACAGATATCGATATGAAAAAAAACGAGGTGACCTTGCTGCGTCCAGATGGGAAAGAGGTAGTCGTTACTGTTAACAACCCTAAAATTCAGGCCCATATGATGAACCTTCAGGTCGGACAGACAGTGGACGCAATCCAAATCGAAGTGTTGAAAGTCGAGACATCACGCTAGTTCTATGTCGTGCCGGTGAAGTCAGTATCAATGGACGCATTGATTCTGGCGGGTCAGCAGATTTCTACGGTACTGGGGCGTCCGACCGGTTCGCGCGTGGCCAAGGCTCGCAGCGCACAGTGAGGTCTGCGGGTGTTACCGCATCGCCGAAAACGTGGGCAAAAGCGAGTAACACGGAAACAAATTGTCAGGCTTTGCCCGACTGGAAAACCCGACAACATATCAAGTCGTTGATTTTAAAGGGTTTCAAAAAGTTGGCACGGGGCCTGCTATGTCTATTGCATAACAAAAACAAAAAAAGCGGCAAACCTGATAAAAACAAGACGTAACGACTCTGACATAACAAAAACAACACGGCAGAGACGCAGCGAACAGATTTTTTTGGAGAAGATGTGCTTTTCAGGGTGCTTTTCGGAGTAACCCGCAACCGGGCAGAGAACAATAAAACTACCCTCAGGTAGCTCCCGAACTGGTTGACTCGCTCAGCGAAAAAGTAGATCAGCGCTCAAAAAAATACGTTTGCTCTTGATCCCGGATGGGGATCGACAAAAACAGCGGTAAAGGGTCACGGTTTCCAAAAACAAAAACAGACCGCCCCTCAATAACAAAAAAAGAGCACGCGCAACGACAAAATTAAAGGGGAGCCTCGGCTCCCCTTAGCGCTGTCTGGCATTTGTATTTTCCACAGACTAACCCTGTTTTCCACCCCCTACCCCTAATGTGAGAGCGAGCCTGTTCCCTGCCCTTCAAGATCAAACAGCACCAGCTTGCCCTCGAAGCCGCGATCATGGAACTGACGCTGTGGGTCGGGCGGCGCAGTTCAGCGGAGGCTGCTGGTCATGTTCGCGGTGCTTTGGACACCACCGTGCTGATGGCACCCGAGTGATCGGGCAAACGCATCACCGAATTTAGGAAGTAACGGATACTGGAGTTTCGAAACCTTGCCACCCATGAAGCTGTTTCGAGACGATCAGCAACCGGTTCTAGCTCAACCGGTTAGCAACATTTGCCACATTCGCGACCCTAAATCCCCTCAGCATCCTTATCATTAGCGCACTCAAGCATCGCCATCCCAATACACCTACCATCTCGCTGAATTAGAGCTTCGCCTGCCCCGCGAATATCACGAACTTCCTCGTCCTGGCCGAGTTTAAATTTCCCCACGAGCCGAGTGACCTCGATCTCAACGCCGACGATCTGTTTAAGCATCGCACTTATGTATTCTTCGGAACTATCGGTCATCTTCCAAGGTGTGGGCTGAGAAGCTTCGTTCGCCTGGGTCAACTTTGCGACGACACCACGCACATACCGAGCATCATCGCGAAACGCAACTCGACCAAACGCGTGCACGACCCGATAGTTCCACGTGGGGACTTGTTGATGGAAATCATGTTTGCTGGGGTACCATTGCGGCGATACGTATGCATCCTGGGCTCGGAATATCACCAACACTTCACTGCCCTGTGGGATTTCATGCCACAGAGGATTATTGCGCGCTACATGCGCATACAGCATCCCGAGAGTTCCGCTGCGAAGCTCGAGTACAAAGGGGAGATGATTTGCGTCAATCCCGTCGGCAGAGTGAGTGACGAGCGACCCAAATGGATTTCGCATGATCACTTCTTGCAGCACTTCGATGCGAGACTCTTCAAACTGGGGAGGGATGTACATTGACGTTGCTCCTAGTGCCGAAATTTTCACTACCGCTAAGAGGTCGTCGCCCCTACCGAGTCGGCCTCCCCTCAGAGGGACTCAACACGCCAATTTTTTAGCTCAACTCAAGCTCGTCAATTACCCGTGCAATTTTTTGCCGCCCTTCTCCGCTGATAGTTCTCAGCGGTAAGGGGACGCTCGGCATGGTGGTGAAGTGACGGAGCTCAGCCGCTGTCGCAATGACTCGGTAACTGCCACCGAATTCACCGAACAACGACCATAAAGGTTGCAGCCGCTCAGAAAGGCGGGTTGCTTCTGCGGCATCCCCAGCAAGGGCAGCGTCAGTGATAGCTTTTGCAGTGATGGGAAAAAGGCCAGCTATGACGGAATACCAGACCTCACATCCTGCATTCAGGCCTGTAGCGGCGAATGCATCCCCACTCACGCCAATGGTCACGTGACTTGGAATGACTGCTCGAAGACGGTCAACCCGAGCCTTAGCCTCCTCGGGAGCGTGAGGGACACCAGGGATCTTTATAGAACGGACATTTGGTAGATGGGCGATTCGTCCATGAAGCTCGTCGTTGAACTCAAAGTGAGTCGTACCTGGATTGTCGTACACGCACAAAGGAACAGAGATGTTGGAGCTGACGGCCTCATATAGCGAGTAAACGTCGTCGTCCGTCAGCTTTTGATAGGAAACCGGCGGAAGCAATAATGCTTTAACGCCTGACTTCTGCGCATCCTCCGCCAGCAATAGCACGTCGCGCGTTCGCAAGGCCCCAATGCTCACCATGACGGGGATATCGCCCGCAGTCTCGACTGCTAGTTGAGCAACACGCTGACGTTCTGTTCGGGACAGGTATGCATAACTGCCTGTCGACCCTAGGGCGCCTATCGAAGACACACCTGCTGCCACGAGGTTTTCTACGAGACGGGCGAAGGCTTGCTCGTCTACCCCTGATTCATTCATAGGGGTTAAAGGGAATGCGCTAAGTCCGTCGAACATTATTCATCTCTCTGTCCAAGATTTAAGAGGGAGTCGCCTCGATCAGGGTGCTCTCAATTCGGGCGCCGGGCATCATCAGCTCCAGTCCCTCTATCAGCTTATCTCCAGCTTCTGTTACGGCTTCTAATGGCATCGCCGGCAGGCTTTCCAGGATGAACCACATGTGCTTTGCATCAGCATTGAGCCTGGTACGAACACCCTGACGCCAATTCCACCGACGACAAGTGATGCCCTGATCATCCCGCCAAACGACTTCGCCAGGGTCGGCAAACTCCTGTGCCGGCACGCCTTCTTTCATGGTGTCGAACACTTCAGTACCGTCAGCAGCTACTAGACGCGGAGAGCCCACATAGGCCTCTGCATTCTCCCCTCCAACAGGGATTGCATATTCGATACTGATGGCGTTGTAGAGATCCACTACGGGATCAATGCTGGCTAAGTTGCCGTCGCGTAATACGCGCTTGCGCAGTGCCTCGGCGGAGCATGGAGTACGTTGCGGCTTAGCGCCGAATTTACGGAAGACGTCTGCCCAAGCTGTGAGGTGAGCTTCTGCCCAGCCTACATCGCCCGATTGGACTGATTTACATGCCTGCGCCAGCGCCTTTGAGGCGATGTCAGGATTGGTTATTGGCGCAGCTTCAACCACAATGCTCAACGCTCTGAAGCCGGGAGCCAGATTGGCTACGTCTTCGCTGATTGACGGCAGTACGGACAGCATCAGAGAATCCCCAAGTCCATAAATTGAAAATCATGCTAGCTAACAATGACCAATAAAGTCAATATATCGACCGACCCAGGTGCCGACGTTCAGACGGTCAGTGAGGCTGTTTCCCGCAGGCTCAAACAAGAGCGGCAGAAGCAAAAAATCACGTTGGACGAACTATCTCGCCGTTCCGGCGTGAGCAAGGGGATGGTGGTTGAAATAGAGAAATGCACCGCCAATCCGAGCATAGCCATCCTGTGCAAAATCGCGGCTGCACTTGGGCTGTCAGTAGCGGACGTGGTGAATGTGGCCGACACTCCATCGGCTCACCTGATCAAGAGCCAAGACATTCCTACACTCTGGACAGGGC
Organism: Pseudomonas sp. Irchel s3f7; assembly: GCF_900187615.1. GTDB lineage: Bacteria > Pseudomonadota > Gammaproteobacteria > Pseudomonadales > Pseudomonadaceae > Aquipseudomonas. The sequence continues at coordinate 307,617 of NZ_FYDO01000001.1, forward strand.
CATCCGGGGGATCCGCCCGCCTCCTTGCAGGAACCAGCGGCCCAAACATGCTGGAGCTTTGGCGATGGGAGCTGTATCCCGGTGAAACGTTTGCCTCCTCAGGACACCCTCAGGGCACAACTGAGCTATTCCATGTGGAGTCAGGGACGCTTCATCTTGAGGTAGGCGAAACCGAACTGATCATTACAAAGGGCAGCGCAGCAGTAGCCAAGACAGATGTACCCCATAGCTATTCGAATAATGGGAAGTCCAAACTGGTGTTCACCATGTCGGTAACGGAGCTACACCGTCCCACACGGGAACTCTAACACTCAGTGGTTTGCAGGAGGTTCAGTAGCGCCCGGCCCACATCCTGCGCTATCGCATGGCTTCTGGGGTTTGAAACCTCGCGCAGATTTATAAGGGAGAACATGAACGTGATCGATGTCCACAACCTGCTGATTGTCTTTACCGCGTACATCATCGGAGCGGCAAGTCCTGGCCCTAGCAATATGCGGATCATGGGCGTTGCCATGAACCAAGGCCGGCGGTCGGCGTTGTCGCTCGCGGCAGGTGTTATAAGTGGGTCGTTCTTCTGGGGAATATTGGCGGCCACCGGCGTCTCTGCCGTGCTAACGCAGTATGCGCAGGCACTTGTCGTCCTCAAAGTGGCAGGAGGCATCTACCTCCTCTTCCTGGCCATAAAAGCAGGTCGATCCGCACTGACTACCGACGAGCGTCTTGCGCAGCAGGTGGCGGCTGTCCCTAGCGTTACGGGCTTCAAGCTCTATCAGCGGGGTCTTCTGATGCATATCACAAACCCAAAAGCATTGCTGGGATGGGTGGCTACGATGACCCTCGGCCTGGGGCCTGAGGCATCTCCCGTGACAGTCGCAGTCATTCTTTCGGGGTGCGCCATGCTCAGCATCACGATCTTCTGTGGTTACGCCATCGTCTTCTCTACCGCCCCCATGGTACGGGGGTACCGGAAGGCTCGCCGCTGGATCGAGGGTACACTCGCGACAGTCTTTGGAGCCGCTGGATTCAAGCTACTGCTTGCCCGCCCCTGAAAATCCGTACGGCTCACGCCGCCGGACAGCTTATGGCAAAGCTAGCTGTCGGAAATGGGATGACGTAGTGAACCACCGCTGCAGAACTGGTTTCGATAATGGAAGCGGTGACCGCAGACGCCAGGCTGCTTGAACGGAAATAACACCCTCCTGCTACGCTGACCTACTCCACGGAGGAATCACAATGTCGAACGCAGACCTACTCCCTTCCCTACTCTTCAAGATCAATCAAAACCAGCTCGCCCTCGAAGCCGCGATCATGGAGCTGACACTCTGGGTCGAGCCGCGCGGGTCAGCGGAGGTCGCCGGCAACGATCGTGGTGCTTTGGACACAATCAGCAAGAACAACGGGTGCTGAGCGGCAATCCGCCTGTGCAGTGACAGCACAGAACAAGGCAATTACAATTTGATTAACATCCAGCGACTTGAGCGATTAAATACCCCATGGAAAGCAAGACTGCGCGCCTCACCGTGCTCATTGACCCCATCAAGAAAAAAGCTTTCGAGGAACTCTGTGCAGCACAAGACCTGACGTCTTCGCAGGTAGTCCGCCAGTTGATTCGTGACTACCTGGATACTCACGGCGCCAGCTATTCGACCAAGAGCAAGCATGCCGCCAGTACCAAGTCATAACCCAACACTGGCAGTTGTTCTCTAGAGGGTCGACGTACCCTCAACGTGACTGACAGCTTTAGCCAGCGCGGTATTGAAGTCGGCGTGATAGTGCTCCGGGCTGATTTCTTGCAGGATACCCACCCTATCGAGCTTGTTGAGCACCTTCGTGTTCGCTTCGCAGAGTTTCACCACGATATTGCGCTGGTGTAGCTGCTGAATGACCTCCTCCAACACTTGCAAGCCCGTGATATCCATAAACGGTACGCGCTTCAGACGGATAATCAGCAGACGTGGGTCTGTGTGGGTCTGTGTTAACACACGCTCGAAGGTCTCAGCTGCACCAAAGAACAGTGGCCCTTCTATCGTATAAATCAGTATCCCTGGCGGCAAGCGAACATGGCCGTTGGCTCTTAACTCTTCTTCAAGTTCGTGCTCGACTATCTGCTGCACCTCGACAGATGAGGCCATGCGGCGCATGAACTGCAGCATCGCCAGAATGACGCCGATATTCACGGCGATCACCAAGTCACTGAACACGGTGAGGCTGAAGGTGATGAGCAGGATAGACACGTCTGCGCGTGGGGCTCGCTGGAGCATGCGCTTGAAGTGTTTTAACTCGCTCATGTTGTAGGCGACCACGAAAAGAATGGCGGCCAGGGCACACAGTGGGATGTTTGAGGCTAGAGGTGCCAGAAACAGAATAATCAGCAACAAGGTGACCGCATGCGTAATGCCGGCCAGCGGGCTTGTGCCGCCGTTACGGATATTGGTTGCAGTACGGGCAATGGCTCCGGTAGCGGCGAAACCACCAAACAATGGCGTGACCAGATTAGCCACCCCCTGCCCGATCAGCTCTTGATTGGAATCATGCTTAGTGCCCGCCATGCCATCGGCCACCATTGCCGACAGCAGCGATTCGATAGCTCCAAGCATGGCGATAGTGAACGCTGGGCCAATCAAATCGATGACGCGAGACAGCGTGATTTCAGGCGGGCTTAACGCTGGAAGACCTTGAGGAATGCCACCAAATGCGCTGCCAATCGTGGCTACCCCTTGGAAATGAAAAGCTGACTGTATTGCCGTAGCAACCGCCATTGCGACTAGCGGGCCAGGCACCCGTTTGAGACCGGGGATTTTGGAGGTGGTGATTACCAGGAAAAGACTGAGTGCAGCCAGCAGGGTGGTGGCTATATGAAGATCAGGGAAGGCCTGGAGCAAATGCCAGAACTTTACATGGAAGTGTTCTCCACTGATCGTCGGTAAACCGAAAAAATCCTTCCACTGTCCAACCCAGATGATCACGCCGATTCCTGCGGTGAATCCGACGATCACCGGATCGGGGATAAACTTAATAATTGCCCCAAGCCGGGCAAAACCCAGCAAGAACAACATGGCGCCCGCCATCATCGTAGCGATTTGAAGACCGTCAACGCCATGCTTGGCCGTGACTCCCGCCAGAATCACAATGAACGCACCTGTCGGGCCGGCAATCTGCAAGCGGCTTCCGCCAAAGAGTGAAACCAGCAGGCCGCCGATGATTGCGGTGTAGATGCCTTGCTCAGGCTTGACGCCAGATGCAATGGCAAAAGCCATTGCCAGGGGGAGCGCCACGACCCCGACTATCACGCCAGACACCATATTGCTGAGCCAGTGCTTTCGACCCAACAGTCCCGCCTTCCATGCCTCACCTATCGCAATCATGGCTCGCTCCTCAATGAGTGTATGTGCATAGTATTAACATGCAGTTATAATTGAAAAGCCTTTGAACCACTGCGTCGTGCGGCTGGAGACGTTTAAAGTGAAAGCTCAGATGGAGCTGGCGGGCATACACTGAAAATAGATAATTTTGAGAGCGCGCGTAGCGTGGTGACGATATGAATCGTAAAACTGTGAAAACCAAACATGCCGAAGGCGTGACCTTCGACTCCCATGTGATCGCGAACCCGACCAACCCCAAGGAGTGGATTGTGTTCTTCAAGAAGGACGCTGGCAGGAGTTTTTTCTTGGTTGATGACAACGAGGAGGTCGAGTCTTTTGGGCATCTGGATGACTTGATTGCCGAGCTTCGAGACCTAGGCCTCAAAACCGCTGAAATCCACTTTTAACCCTTGGCTCACACCTAGGAGACATGATCATGTCAGTGAAGGTCGAGTATGTTGGCGCCAACGTCGAATTGAGCCAATTGCCGAGATGTCACTGACCCAGTCTGTTCCTCTCGAACCAATTGCCTACGCGAGATTTTTACAGATTTATAGGTGGGTCAATCTTGCTTCAGCAGTCAATTCGGCGTCGGTGTCTACAGACATTGTTCAGTCTGGATTTAAACCAGGCGCAATCAATTCGAAAGTAAAAAAAACCTTGAATTGTTCCGCCATGGTTGACAGTGAACCCATTTCCTCCATCTTTTCTCCTCCTCACCGCCCCCCTAAATCTGAGCCCATGTTGAACAACAACATCGCCGACCTCAAAAGGACTTCATCATGAGCAACGCCACCTACAACCGCTTTGAACAAAGACGATGCCCTAGTTCTGTTGGCCGCTAACCAAACCGGTCTGATTTCCCTGACTCATGATTTCACTCCCAACGAGTTCAAGAATAATGTGTTGACTCTACTCAGCGGGACAGGCGCATCTATCCTAGAAACCTTCATCAAAGCGGAACGAGGCTCCGTAGGCTGTATCCGGTAAATGGTTGGCGCCATCGATCCGTAACCGGGAACGGAAAGTACCGCTCTGTGGCTGGGTACGATACAAGCCACGTTTTTGCAGTTCAGGGATGACCAGTTCAACGAAATCCTCCAGGCTACCCGGGCTAATCAGCGGGTTGAGCATGTAGCCGTTGGTGCCGGAGATCCGTGCATGCTCTTCGATGCGATCGGCCACCTGCTGCGGCGTACCCACCAGAATCAGATCGCTGCCACGGGTGACGTTGGCAAAGCGCTGTTTGACATCACCGGCGGTCAAAGGCGTGCCACTGCCATCGGGGCGCATCACATAGGAGGTCATGCCTTCGGTGTGAGTCGACAACGCGTCGCCGTCCGCGTAGCGGCTGATGTCGATACCGGTATCGCCGGCATAACTCACCAGTTGCGCCTGCAAGTGATAGTTGCTTTGCAGTTCATCATATTTGCGTTGGGCTTCGATCTCGGTCTTAGCCGTGACGATCCGAAGTACTGTCAGTGATTTAACATCCTCAGCGTGACGACCCCGTGCCCTGGCCTGTGTCCATATATCTTCCAATCCCTGGCGAATTTCCAGCGGGTTGGACTTGGCGATAAAAATCAGCTCGGCGTGCTTCGCCGCAAACTCACGACCACGGCCTGACCAGCCGGCCTGGATCAGCAAGGGTGTGCGTTGCGGTGACGGCGACGTCAAATGCGGCCCGGCCACCCTGTAATGTTCGCCAACATGATCGATCGGTCGCACGCGATCGCCCTTGGCATAGACCTGGCGAGACTTGTCGGCAACCACAGCATCGTTTGCCCAACTGCCTTCCCAAAGTTTGTAAACGACATCGAGAAACTCCTCGGCGCGTTCATAACGATCATCGTGCTTGATCATCTGCTCAAGGCCGAAGTTGCGAGCGGCACTGTTCAGGTAGGAGGTGACGATGTTCCAACCGACCCGGCCATTGGTCAGGTGATCCAGCGTGCTGAAGCGCCGGGCATGGGTGAAAGGATGCTCATAACTGGTGGTAACAGTGACACCGAAGGCCAGGTTTTCCGTCACGGCGGCCAATGCCGGGATGATCATCAACGGATCGTTGGCAGGTGCTTCCACCGCCCACTTCATGGCCGCGTCGGCATTTCCGCCAAACACATCGTAGAAGCCCAGCACATCACCAAAAAACAACATATCGAGATTAGCCTGGTCGGCGACACGTGCCAGGTTAGACCAGTAGCCCAGAGAGTTGATGGACAGTCGCTCATCAGCTGGGTGCGTCCAGAGACTTGGCGCGCCGCCACAGCCAACGCTCGCTTGTTCATACAGCGCAAACAACAGGGGTTTTGGATCGGACATCTTGGTACCTGTACAAATCATTGAATTTGGCGGGTCACCGCTGATTCTTGAAACCTTTGCCGTAGTGGCGTTCAAGACGGTTCTGTATCAACTCCAGTCCAATGGACAGGAGCCAATAGATCACGGCTGCGGTGGTGAGCATTTCGATGTAGCGGTAGGACGAGCGACCGTACGACTGCGCCAGGAACATCACCTCCCAGACGCCCATCACCGATATCAACGATGAGTCCTTGAGCATTGAAATGAACTGACTGGTTGTCGGGGGAATAATCGTGCGCATGGCTTGCGGCAGGACGATGTGCAGGAACATTGCCGCCGGTCTCAGCCCCAAGGCCATCGCCGCTTCGCGCTGTCCAGGTGCCACAGCCATGATGCCGGCACGAAAAATCTCGCTGAGGTAGGCACCATAATTGAGCGAGAGCGCAATGATCCCGGCGCTGATGGCGCCTGGAACAACACCCAACTGCGGCAACCCCAGGTAGATCAGCAGGATCTGGATCAGCAGCGGAGTACCGCGAAAAAAAGACGCATAGAAACTGGCAATACCGAAAGCCACCGCACTGCGAGACAGGCGAGCCAGCGCCGTCACGAAGCCAAGGAGCAACGAAAGCCAGATCGAGCAGAAGCACAAAAACAGCGTCAGCGCGGCGCCTTGCAAAAAACCGTCAGGCCCCAAATGTACGCCGACCAGGTTGGGCAACTTCTGCAGAATGATCGAGAACTTCAGGTCGAAGCTCATGAAAAACATAACGCACAAGCCGAACAGCGCTGCCCAGGTCAAATACAAACGAGTGCGAAAACCAAGTAGCTGGCTTAAACGAGGCTCCTCGGTTTCGGAGGCGACAGCCGCCTTGGCGGGGTGTGGATTGAGGGCTGTCATTGGCTGATATCGGCACCGATCCACTTCTGTGAAATCTTGCTTAATGTGCCGTCGGCCTTGAGCTGGGTGACGACCTCAGTGACTTTGGCATTCCATTGCGGATCGCCCTTTTCAATCGCCACCACGTTAGGTTCTGCATACAGCGTGTCGCCCGCAATTTTAAAGCGAGGATCCTGTGCGATGCGTTCACGAGCAGTGATGAGGTTGGTGACCATGGCATCCAGGCGCACGCCCGTGCCCAAGGCCAGATCCTGGAAGGCCACCGTTTCGTTGTCGTATGGCGCGACCTGGACGCTTTCGAATGGATAGCTCAACGGCTTGTCCTCGGCGCCCTCAATCACCAGATCCTTGTTCAAATAGGCTTCATAGGTCGACGCACTGATCACACCGACTTTTTTACCTGAAAGATCCTTGCCAGTGACAATGCCCTTGTCTTTGGCGTTTATCACGATCACAGCCGGTGACTGGTAATACTCCACCGGGAAGTCGAACACTTCGGCCCGCGCCTTACTCGGGGTCATCGAGCAGACGCAGATGTCATATCGTCCGTTCCAGTGTCCGGCTGCGATGACATCCCAGGACGGTGTTTGTAGCTTCAGCTTCACCCCTAGCCGTTGCGCAACGGCCTTGGCGACATCCACATCAAACCCGTCCAGTTGGTTCTGTTCATTGAGAAAGGAGAATGGCGGATAGCTTTCCATCAGTACGCCGCTCAGCTCCCCGCTGCTGGTTACGCGATCCAGCGTGGCGCCCGCGAAAGCCGTCGAGAATGTAGCCAGTAACGCAAAGCCAAAAGGTAAAAGCGCCGTAGTTTTCAAAGACAAGTGCTCCAATCAATTCAGAAAATCCGAATAGATTAAAACGCACTATAAAATTGCTTTGTACTAGATTTTAGGAATAACAGGCTATGTTCAAGCTATATGGGTCTAGCGATTCAAATGCTAGTCGTTTCATACATCGCGATCTATGTTCTGCCGATTACTATCTACTACGAAGCGTAGGGGATGGCGCGAATTTGCTTGTGGCAAAGATAATCTGAATCAGTAAATCGCGTTATCTAGATTGCTTCGCGCAGCGCGTTGGCAACTAGCGAAAACGCCGGAGAGGGCTGCCGACGGTTAGGGTAGTACAAATAGTATCCAGAAAATGGTGGGCACCAATCTTCCAGCATCCGCACCAGCCGGCCTTCCTGGAGATGAGGTTCAAACTCCTCTTCCGGAAGGTAGGCAATGCCCAGCCCGGCCAGTGCAGCATCCACAATGTGGGTCGACGTGTTGAAAATGAGCTGGCCATCTACTCGTACGTTCAATTGTTTTCCGCGCCGTTCAAAGTCCCATACATAGAGTCCACCCGATGTCTGCATCCGCTGGTTGATACAGATATGGCTCATAAGGTCACGCGGACTTTTGGGAATGGCATGAGCGGCAAAGTATGTTGGGGAGGCAACAGCGGCCATACGTAACGGCGGCCCAATTCGGACTGCGATCATGTCTTTGTCGATGGTGTCACCCAGGCGCACACCCGCATCAAAACGATCCGCTACGATGTCTCTGAATCCGTAATTGACGTCGAATTCGACCTTGATATCCGGGTATTCGTGTAGCAATGCGGTGAGCTTGGGCAGCAACGTTGTCCGCAGAACGTGATCACCGCAGGTAATGCGTACCGTGCCGGCTGGCTTGTCGCGCATTTCCGTTAAGACATCAAGTTCCGCTTCGATTTCATCGAAGCGATGGCCGATCGCTTGCAGCAGTCGCTCCCCCGCTACTGTCGGCGAAACGCTACGCGTGGTGCGCGTCAATAATCTGATTTGCAGACGTGCTTCCAGACCGGTGATGGCCTGACTTATTGCAGACTGCGTAACGCCCAGTACTCCAGCTGCGCGCGTAAAGCTGCCTTCTCGCGCTACTGTCACGAAAGACAGCAAATCGTTGAGATTCCTTCTGGCCATTGTGCAACCGTCTATTTAGTCTATTGATTAGCTGTACTTATAACCATGTTAAGCATTCATTAGCTAGTCGCCCGAGTGTTCATTCGTCACCATTGCCGGCATGAATACGAATGTACCTGAGGCCCCGATGGGCACTATTTCCTCAACAAACGATGTTCCTGCTTGCTGGAGCGGCGTCTTTGCAATGACGCTTTGTGTATTCGCGCTGATCGCTTCGGAGTTCATGCCTGTCAGCCTGCTGACGCCGATGGCCGTTGATCTTCATGTTACCGAAGGGATGGCAGGTCAAGGCATTGCGATCTCCGGGGCATTCGCTGTGCTGACCAGCCTGTCGATCTCTTGGATAGCCGGAACCCTCAACCGCAAGACACTCTTGCTGGCACTTGCTGGGCTGATGGCTGTCTCCGGCGCGATTGTCGGGCTGGCACCCAATTATCTGACGTACATGGTCGGTCGTGCGCTTATCGGTGTGGTCATCGGAGGTTTTTGGTCGATGTCCGCTGCGACGGCCATGCGGCTGGTGTCTGCCACGCAGGTGCCCAAGGCCTTGGCCATCTTCAACGGTGGCAATGCATTGGCTACCGTAATCGCCGCCCCGCTGGGCAGCTATCTGGGCTCGATCATCGGTTGGCGCGGCGCTTTCTTTTGCCTCGTGCCAATAGCGGCGGGTGCGTTCATCTGGCTGTGGATCAGCCTGCCAACCATGAAGGTAGAGCCGCGCACACCGGGAACCGGCAACGTCTTGAAGTTGCTCAGGAACCGTTCCGTTGCGCTCGGCATGGCCGGATGCGGCGCCTTCTTCATGGGGCAGTTCGCCCTGTTTACCTACCTGCGGCCTTTCCTCGAAACGGTGACGCGCGTCGACGTATCCACGCTGTCGCTAGTCCTGCTGGTGATCGGTATAGCGGGCTTTATCGGGACTTTGATCATCGGCCTTTTCATAAGACGCGGTCTATTCCGGACATTGATAGTCATACCGGTGCTGATGGCGTTGATTGCTTTGGCACTGATCCCTTTTGGAACCTCCGTCGTTGTCGTTGGCGCACTGCTTGGATTTTGGGGGTTGCTGGCAACTGCGGCCCCTGTGGGCTGGTGGAGCTGGATCGCACAGGCCTTACCAAAAAATGCCGAGGCCGGAGGTGGCTTGATGGTGGCGGTGATTCAACTGGCCATCGCCCTGGGCTCCACCGTTGGCGGACTGCTGTTCGATAGTCGCGGCTACCAGAGCACTTTCGTCGTGAGCGCAGCCGTGCTGCTGCTTGCCGCATTTGTGACGGTGCTGACATTCCGTTCAACAACACCTCAATCCGCTTGAGCTATGCAACTTTAGGGGAGACGGGTCATGAGGACACTTCGTTGGCTTGGTTTGCTGTCTGCAATGCTCGTGTTGGGTAGTTATGTATCTGTGAATGATGCCGCGTCGGCGTCGTCGATACCGGAGAAATTTCGCATGTGGATGACCATCGGGGAACAACGCTTCGCCATTACCTTGGTCGACAACGCCGCCGCTCGTGCATTTGCCAAGCGACTACCGCTAACGCTCGACATGAGCGATCTGAACCGCAATGAAAAACACGCCAGTCTTCCAGAAAACCTGCCTGCCGATGCAAGCAAACCGGGAACGATCCGCAACGGCGACTTGATGTTGTATGGCGGGGACACCTTGGTCGTCTTCTATTCAACGTTCGACTCGACGTACTCCTACACGCGCCTTGGGCGAGTGGATGACACCGCTGACCTGGCTCAGGCGCTAGGGCGCGGGGATGTGCAAGTGCTGTTCTCTAAAGACTGATGACTCCGCATCAACAAGGATTCCAATGAAAAAGCTCATTGTTCTATTAACGCTTCTTGTCAGTTCACTCTCAGCAGTAGGAGCCGATATGTCCAACGGCGCGGATAATTTTTATACCAGCGAAAAAGTGACCGTGCAGAAGGTCAACTTCAAAAACCAATATCAAATGAATGTGGCAGGGAATCTGTTCATCCCGAAAAACCTAGACGGTAAAACGAAGAGCCCTGCGATTGTGGTTGGCCATCCGATGGGAGCGGTCAAGGAGCAGAGCGCTAACCTCTATGCCACGAAAATGGCGGAGAAAGGCTTCGTGACACTGTCCCTGGATCTTTCATTCTGGGGTGAAAGCGAGGGGCAAAGGCGAAACGCAGTTTCGCCGGACATCTATGTCGAGGACTTCAGTGCAGCAATAGACTTTCTCGGTGCACAGCCTTTCATCGACAAAGAGCGGATTGGCGCGATCGGCATCTGTGGCAGCGGCAGCTTCGTCATCAGCGCGGCCAAGATCGACCCGCGCATGAAAGCCATCGCAACAGTCAGCATGTATGACATGGGCGCAGCCAATCGTAATGGGTTGAAGCATTCGCAGACGCTTGAGCAACGGAAGGACATCATCGCGCAAGCAGCGCAGCAGCGTGATGTAGAATTCACTGGCGGTAAAACTCTCTACACCAGCGGTACGGTACATCAGCTAGATGAGAATACTCATCCCATCCAGCGTGAGTTCTACGATTTCTACCGCACACCACGCGGCCCAAAGCCTCTGGAAATCTGAAAAAACCGTGTGAGCGCAGATCCCTGCTTTTTTTTGGTATCAAATATAATAACTCCGTTTCGTTTTTTCATTTTCAAGGGGGGGGGCACAAAATATATTTTGTAACAGACCGCCCGGCGCCGCTTTCCTTGCGCTTGAAGATAGGTGGGAAGGAACGTATCTCGAACAGCGTGGCGCAGGTGAGGTTGGAAACAATGTTCGCGGCGCCCTGACGACGATCAACCGGAACGAAGAATTCATCGACATGACACTATCGGTACTTATGACGCCCGACTGAATAGATTTTCAGCTTGTTCGGCCACCCATGGCGCTCAGGATGGCCTTGCCCTGGCCTGTGCAATACATCGGCTTGCTCTGGCCCATGGCAGCGGCGGAGCGGTGAGTATGAGCACCATCACAACGTTCAAGGGAGAGAACTTGATCTCCCTCTCGGATAGCAAGATATGCGGTCTCGCCAGTAAGGTCTCGCAACGATCTCAGTTCGAAGCTAGCGGCGGCTACCAAATCTGGTTCCAACCAAGCACCCCGAACCATCTCCAAATAACGGAAACCCAAACGGTAGCGTTTACTTGTTGGATCGCGCCGAACCATCCCGCGATCGACCAGTAGGCCAAGTAATCTGTAAAGCGTTGAGCGCGGAAGATTTACTCGGGCAGCAAGCAGCTGACTATCGAGCCCCTCAGGTGCTAGCCCGATAGCTTCGAGTAGATCAAAGGCTTTTTCTAATGATGCGGTGCCTTTGCCTGCGTCCATCGGAAACCCCTCATAGTTTCTTAGGAGGAATATCATAATATGGGAGATGATTTTTACATCAAGGCCGGAGTTCGCAGTACCAGTCCCACATTACAGGACAAGGGTACTCAGCCCACCCCGCGCTAATGGTTTAGCTAATCGCGGTTCAACTACGCAATCAGGCTAAGCAGCAGCCAATACGTGAAGAGGCGCGGGAATGCCTCGTCGGCGAGCTGAAGGCGGCACTACGTGAGGCCAGGTCGCGCATAGGCGAAAAGTGCTGAATACACCTTTTGCTGAATGGTGTGGCTCTCTGAGAGATCAACAATTGATGCTCTTTCCACGCTCACTCCAAGACGAAGAAGTATCCCTCTCTAGCGTTCCATCTCGGCACCGCTCAGTACGCGAACTCATGTCCCAACTCACTTTCCATCCACTCCAAAAAGCGCCGTACACGCGGAAAGCCGGAATGCGCCTTTGGGAACACTAAATGGTGAGCGGCCACAGGGGCGCTGAGTGATTCGGGCGCAACTTCGACCAACGTGCCGGACGCCAAGTACTTCTGCGCGAGCAACGTGCTCTCCAATGCGAATCCGAGTCCATGGCTGGCTGCTTCCAATGACATATAGGATCGATCAAAGCTCAATGCGTAGGGTCTTTCCGGGCGAGCCAAACCATGTTGGGCGAACCATTGTGGCCACTTTAGCAATGTGGCTTCAGACAACACCAAATCACAGTCGAGTAGATCCGACGCAACTCGGATAGGTCGTTGCGCAAGCAATTTCGGTGAGGTGAGTACGGCGAACTTTTCATTTTGTACTGTGCGAACCTCATAACTTGGCCAGTTGGGCATGCCATGGCGGATATCCACATCAATCTTGTCCCGGCTGAAGTGGAGTGACTCGTACGAGCATGACAAGTTGAGCTGGATGTCGGGGTGACTTGCACGAAACGCTTCCAATCGCGGCATTAACCAGAGCAGGCCAAAGCTCGGCGATGAGTGCAGCCGCAGACAATCGAGACTGACATCGCTGGCCGCGCGTTCGGTTGCCACTGCAAGGCTATGTAGGATCCCGGAGACTTCTTTCAGGTACTGCTCCCCCACCGGAGTGAGTGAGACACCACGGGCCGCTCGAACGAATAATTGCCTGCCTATCATCCCCTCAAGCTTGGCCAGTTGGTGACTCACAGCTGATGGCGTTAAATCCAATACTTCCGCCGCCCTGGCAACATTCCCGAAGCGCGCCGTTTGCTCGAAGGCCTGAATTGCTCTCAGCGGTGGCAGGATGATTGGTGTATCAGCATCTGTGCGCATGGCACCCCCACTGCATTTTTTACGATTATTGGATTTGTCTTTCATTCAATCACCTGACAACTGCCTTGACGAGTGCTGAATTTTTTTCAGCATCGAATGACATTCGCGTTATTGCTCAGACCATCCCTGGAGAACAAGCTGAGTCATCGGTTCTTGACGGATCGACCCAATAAAAACAATTTGAGGTGCTCCTCCATGCTTCTCCAAGGCAAAGTCGCAATCATCACCGGTGCCGCATCTGCCCGTGGCATTGGCCGCGCTACAGCGACCACTTTCGCGCAACAAGGCGCTCACGTCGTGATCCTTGACCTGGATGAGTCCGCTGCCCGTGATGCCGCTGCTTCCTTAGGCGAAGGTCATCTCGGTCTGGCGGCCAACGTTGCTGACGAATCGCAGGTTCAGCAGGCCGTTGCCAAAATCATCGAGCACTTCGGCCGCATTGACGTCCTCGTCAACAATGCCGGCATTACTCAGCCACTCAAGACCCTGGACATCCGCCCTTCTGACTACGACAAGGTGCTTGACGTCAGTCTGCGCGGCACCCTGCTGATGTCGCAGGCCGTGATTCCGCACATGCGCCAACAATCTTCCGGCAGCATTGTGTGCATGTCTTCCGTTTCTGCTCAGCGGGGCGGCGGCATCTTTGGTGGCCCTCATTACAGTGCGGCCAAAGCCGGAGTGCTGGGCCTGGGCAAAGCCATGGCACGTGAACTGGGGCCGGACAACATTCGCGTCAACTCCATCGCCCCTGGTTTGATTCACACCGACATCACCGGCGGCCTGATGCAGGACGATCGCCGCCACGCGATCATTGACGGCATTCCGTTGGGCCGACTCGGTGCAGCACAGGATGTCGCCAACGCCGCCCTGTTCCTGGCCAGCGACCTATCCTCTTACCTCACAGGCATCACTCTGGATGTGAACGGCGGCATGCTGATTCATTGAGTACACCTGGGCGGGCCTGTGCGGCTCGTGCGGTTCTGGATCGATGACGTAGCCGGGCCTCATGGCCTGGCAGTCAATAAAAACAAGAGATCAGACCATCATGACTACCCTGTCGCTCGAAGCGGTTTCGACCGTGCGTTCCAACGCCTACCGGAAAACAGCCTGGCGTTTGATGCCCTTCCTGATGCTGTGCTACCTGTGCGCTTACCTTGATCGCGTCAACGTTGGCTTTGCCAAGCTGCAGATGATGAACGATCTGGCGCTCAGCGAAACGGTCTACGGGCTTGGCGCTGGCATGTTCTTCATCGGTTACTTCCTGTGCGAAGTGCCCAGCAACATGATCCTGCACAAGGTCGGCGCGCGTGTTTGGATCGCGCGCATCATGATCACCTGGGGCATCGTTTCCGCTCTGTTCGCCTTCGTCGAAACCGCCTGGCAGTTCTACTCCCTTCGCTTTCTTTTAGGCATTGCCGAAGCCGGTCTCGCGCCTGGTCTGTTGCTCTACCTGACCTACTGGTTTCCATCCTATCGTCGCGCACGCATGACCGTGTTGTGGTTCATCGCCATTCCTCTGTCGGGGATGGTGGGTGGCCCCCTCTCCGGCTGGATCATGAATCACTTCGCCGGCATGCATGGCTGGGCAGGCTGGCAATGGATGTTCGTGTTGGAGGCTGTACCCACGGTCGTTGTCGGTCTTCTGGTACTGAGCTACCTCAAAGACGGCGTGCATCAGGCCACCTGGCTCAATGACGAAGAAAAAGCCCTGATCACTCGGGAGTTGGCTGAAGACGATCAGCAGAAAGTCACCCATGCCTCAGTCGGTGAATTCATTCGCGATCGTCGTCTGTGGTTGCTGGCTGCCATCTACTTCTGTGTGGTGATGGGACAGTACGCAATCACCTTCTGGCTGCCCACTCTAGTACGCAATTCAGGCGTTTCCGATCCACTACACATCGGCTTTCTGACCAGCCTGCCTTACCTCTGCGCCATTGCCGCCATGCTGCTGGTTGGACGCAGTGGTGACAAGCATCGCGAGCGCCGCTGGCACCTCATCGTACCGATGATTGCTGGCGCTATCGGCCTTAGCCTAGCGGCGCTAATGGGGGGAAATCCAACCCTGTCGATCCTCAGTCTTTGCCTGGCCGCATCCGGCATTTTGTCTGCGACCTCATTGTTCTGGATGTTACCGACCACGCTGCTTGGGGGCGTTTCTGCCGCCGCCGGCATCGCAGCGGTCAACAGCTTCGCCAACCTCGCAGGGTTCTGCTCGCCTTATCTGATCGGCTGGATCACCACAATCACCGGCTCAAGCGCCATCGGCATGTACCTGATCACTGGTGTGCTGTTCGCGGGGGCCGCTCTGGTACTGCGCATCCCTGCCGCCTTGGTCAATCGTTGAGTTAATGGAGTTTCACCATGACTACTAATCCTTCACTCGCTTCATCTACGACCCTGGTTGAACGCGCGCACAACATTCGCCGCCATGCGCTGCGAATGGGCCAAGTACAGGGACAGGGCTATGTTGGCCAGGCCCTCGGTGCTGCCGACCTGCTGGCAGTCTCCTACTTCCATGCCATGAACCATCGGCCTGCAGATCCTGAATGGGAAGAGCGTGATCGCTTCTATCTCTCCATCGGTCACTACGCCATTGCGCTGTACGCGGCCTTGATCGAAGCCGAAATCATCCCGCTCGACGAGCTGGAAACTTACGGTTCGGATGACAGCCGTCTGCCGATGTCGGGCATGGCCGCCTACACCCCGGGCATGGAAATCACCGGTGGCTCCTTGGGCCAGGGCCTGGGTATCGCGGTCGGTGCCTGCCTGGGCCTCAAGCGCAAGGGCTCGCCCTCCTTCGTTTACAACCTGCTGTCGGACGGCGAGTTGAATGAAGGCTCGACCTGGGAAGCGGTGATGTCGGCCTCGCATTGGAAACTCGACAACTTGATCGCCATCGTCGACGTCAACAACCAACAAGCCGATGGTTACTCCAGTGAAATCCTGTCGTTCGAACCCATCGTCGATCGCTGGCAAGCATTTGGTTGGTTCACTCAGCGCGTCGATGGCAATGACCTTGATGCACTCGTCACCGCCTTCGATGCCGCACGCAATCATCCCGGCGCCCAACCCCGCGTGATCATCTGCGACACCAAAATGGGCAAAGGCGTCCCCTTCCTGGAAACCCGCGAGAAGACGCATTTCATTCGCGTGGAAGAACACGAGTGGGATCTGGCACTGAGCAACCTTGAAGAAGGAAAAGACCAATGAGCAACGCCGCTAACACGCCGACTTCGAATGCCGAGCCGATCAAAAAGCGCCTGACTACCTCGGCGATGATCGCTTCCATTGCCTCCGAAGGCCAAGCCACCAAGTCGGCACCTTTTGGGCATGCATTAGCTGCGCTGGCGGATCAACGCCCGGATATCGTCGGCCTGTCCGCCGACTTGTCCAAGTACACCGACCTGCACATCTTCGCCAAAGCTCATCCGGATCGCTTCTATCAAATGGGCATGGCCGAGCAGTTGCTGATGAGCGCGGCTGCAGGTATGGCCCGGGAAGGTTTCGTGCCCTTCGCTACTACCTATGCCGTGTTTGCCTCCCGTCGCGCCTATGACTTCATCTGCATGGCGATTGCCGAGGAAAACCTCAACGTCAAGATTGTCTGCGGCTTGCCCGGCCTAACCACCGGGTACGGCCCGAGCCACCAGGCCACGGACGACCTGGCGATCTTCCGCGCAATGCCAAACCTCATGATCGTCGATCCGTGCGACGCGCTGGAAATAGAGCAGGCCGTGCCTGCAATCGCCGCTCACCAAGGCCCGGTCTATATGCGCTTGCTACGGGGCAATGTGCCGTTGGTGTTGGATGAGTACGGCTACAAGTTCGAGATCGGTAAAGCTAAGACCCTGCGCACCGGTAATGATGTCCTGATCATCTCTACGGGGCTGATGACCATGCGTTCATTGGAAGCAGCAAAGCAGCTTCAGGCGGACGGGATCGATGTCGCAGTGCTGCACGTGCCAACCATCAAGCCGCTGGATGAACAGACCATTCTGGCCGAAGCCCGCAAGTCCGGACGCTTGGTAGTAACCGCCGAAAACAGCTCAATTATCGGTGGACTCGGCGAGGCTGTTGCCGGGTTACTTCTGCGTAACGGAGTGACGCCTACCTTCCGGCAAATCGCTTTGCCCGACGCATTTCTGGATGCGGGCGCATTGCCGACGCTGCATGACCGGTATGGCATCTCAACACCGGCCGTTTGTGCGCAAATCAAAGCCTGGTTGTAGCGCCATTTTGTTGTAGTCCCTCGTGAAAGGCGCGTCGATTTGAGGCGCCTCCTTACATGAGAAAAAAGGGGCGGGACGTTGAAACCACATGAACTGCTTGATCCAGCGTTCCGAAGCTTTTTGACTCCTGGTGCAGAAGCCTGGACGCTGGATACGCTGCCTGCCATCAGAAAGCGTGTCCATGCGACGTTCAAATCGTCAGGACAAACGCGTTGTGAATCCGTATGGACAACAGCTCACGACAGGGGGCGGTTGCGCAGCCAGTGCTCGTGTTGGATCATCTTTGGCTGGAGAGGCTCCCGAATCCCCAAATCCGCACTCAATTTACGAGGGGACTCCTGGAGAGTCCGCGCTTGGTCGCTACCCTAGGAATAACTACAAAAAAGAGCCCGATTGGGCTCTTTTTGTACTCAAACCAAAATCACTTGGTCAGCCAGGACTCAACGGTTTGAGCGCCATTCAGCGTTCCGACGCGTCAAACTACGAGAGATACCGCCCTGGTTTTCCTAACATCTCGGCGGGGCGTATCGGTTACGGGCCTGATTAAACCCGTCACGCTCGTCGATAAGGCCTTGGCGATTATCAAGGATTGTTTGGGATGCGACGTCAACCTCGTGGATGCGGGCGAGATCGACATGGCGGTAGTACCACCCTTCTCACTTCAAAGCGATCTACGTTGGACGACCTTGGCGCTTGAGTCTTATCGACTGATTGTGCCGCGTGAAATGCCCGGAGAAGATTGGTCGAAACTTCTTTCCAGCCAACCGTTCATTCGGTACGACAGATCATCATTCGGGGGTAGGCAGGTGGATCGCTTCCTTCGGCAGATGCATTTCACACTAAGGGAGGTTTGCGAGCTGGATGAACTGGAGGCCATTATCAAGCTGGTCGAGAATGGTGTCGGTGTAGCTCTAGTGCCGCAGACAGCCCCCCATGAGGAATGGCCCGCAGGTGTACGTGCGCTTGATCTCGGACAGCACACCTTTCATCGTGACATAGGGCTAGTACATCGGTCTCGGCACAGCTTTACCGAACCTGTGCGGATACTGGCCCAACTGATAACTGACCAAGTAAAGGCTGGCTCCGATTAAAACCCGGATGGCAAAAGGGCCCCACAGGGCCCTTTGTACTCAACACAACATTACTTGATCAGCCAAGACTCGACAGTTGCGGAGCCGCGTTGAGCTTTCACAACATGAAATACTCCCCACACAAGCGAATTACAACGTATATGAAATACCGACCTGCACGGTTCTCGGCGCCCCTGGATAGGCGTAAACGTTGCCAAATGCCCCTTCCTCATAGTCTTCGTCAGTCAGATTTTTCACATCTAGATTAAGCCTGATTTTGTCGTTGACCTTGTAGTAGCTCAGTAGATCGACAACGGTGTAGCTGCCCATCGAAAACGCCGTGTTGGCCGTCTGCCCCGCACGCTCATCGACGTACTTGAGGCCCGTCCCTAGACCCAATCCCTTGAGTGCGCCATCCTGAAACTCGTAAACGTTGAGCAGGCTGAAGCTGTTTTGTGGGATGTTCATTAGACGAGTGCCGGACTGGATGACGTTATCCTTGGTCACTTCGGCATCGACATAAGCGTAGCCGCCAATCACTCGCCATTGCGGGGTCAGGTTGCCGGCGATGTTCAGGTCGAAACCTCGGCTGCGCACCTCGCCTGCTGCCACGCTGAAGGTCGAGTCCACAGGATCGGTGGTGAGCACATTGCGCTTTTCAATCTGGTAGATCGCCGCCTCGACACTCAACTGATTGTCCAGTGCATCCCACTTGACGCCGAGCTCATACGACTTGCCCTTTTCCGGGTCAAACCCTCCGCCCTGGCGACTGGCACCGGTATTGGGTTTGAACGAGCGAGCCGTATTGGCGTAGAGCGCCACGGTGTCGGTCAGGTTATAGGTCAACCCTACACGCGGTGTCACGGCATTGTCGCTGGCCTCCCAGCTTCTACTGCCTGGCACAAAGGTTTCGTAGTCCTGCTCGAAGCGCTCGAAACGCGCGCCGGCCAATAGTTTCAAACGCTCGGTCAATGCCACCTGATCCTGGACGAAAGCGGCATAGGTCTTGAGGTTTTCTTTGTCGTTGGTCGGAGTTCGAGTCAAAGCTGGCCGAGGTTGACCATACACCGGGTCGAAGATGTCAATCGGATAGGCACTCACCGCGCCACTGGAACGCTGAATGATCGACTTGTAGTCGTAATCCTCGTACTCGACACCGGTCAACAACGTGTGATCGAAACCGCCTGCGGTGAAATGTCCGGTGAGGTTGAGCTGGGTGTCCTTGTCCGTCCACTCCAGCTTGCGGTAATTGAAGTTGCGGCCCAGGGTGCGTCCATCGGACGCGACACCATTGGCCTCAACGGCATTGCCTTTAAGGGTGCCATCGAGCCATTGAAAACCACCGCCCAACGTCCAGTTATCGCTCAGCACATGCTCGAACCGCAGCTGCGCCATGTTGTTGTCGTTGTGCAATTTGCCAACGTCTTTTTCGCCGAAGAAGGTATCGCGGGACGCGGTGCGGATCTGATTCGGATAGCGCGTCACGCCGCGATCGAGCGGGTGATTGTTGCGCATGAAGTCGCCTTCGAAAATCACCTTGGTGTCGTCGTTAACCTGCCAGGCTAGTACCGGCGTTACTCCGTAGCGTTCGGTTTCGACATGATCGCGGAAAGTATCACCGCCCTCACCAACGACGTTCAGGCGATAGGCGAGGCGCCCTTCTTCATCAAGCGGGCCGGAAGCATCCAGGGTGCCTCGTTGCATACCCTGGTCGTCGAGTTGGCTGCCCAGCGTGACCGTAGGTACGGCCAGAGGTTGTTTGGAGATGACATTGAATGTGCCTCCAGGATCGCCTCGGCCATACAGCATGGTCGCTGGCCCTCGCAGCACTTCGAGCCGCTCGATGGTGTTCGCATCCGGCATGTTCGGATAGCCACGGTTGATTGGGAAGCCGTTGCGATAAAACTCGCCTGTGGTAAACCCTCGCACCGTGAACGTGGTCAGGCCTTGACCGCCGAAGTTGTTGGCTCGCCCCACCCCGCCGGCATAATCGAGCGCATCCTGCAATCGAGTGGCACTGATGTCCTCCACGACATCCTTGCTCACCACGCTGATTGACTGCGGCGTTTCATGGATCGACGTATCGGTGCGGGTCGCACTGGCTGAACGGGTTGCGCGATAGCCGTCCACTGGCCCCAGGGCAGTTTCAAAGTCGGATGTGCCGACGATGTCGGTCGCTTGCAACTCCAAACTGGATTTATCGGTTGCCGCTTGCTCCGCCCAGGAGGAAACGGAAATCGCCTGAAGCACACAGATCGAAACCAGAGTACGACGCATCGAGGAAACCTTGAGAAAATAGCCAAATGGAATGGCATACGTGCCAACAAATCGCGGCGCATGGTATACCACATCGCCAGCGTTTGATACGTATTCGCATTTGTATTTTCTGAACGTTACCTTCGGTTATGCAAACCGCTGTTCGAGTAATCCTGAAATGCATCGGTTGAAGAAACAGTGGCGCACAAAAAAGGGCCCTCTCGAGCTCTTTTGTACTCAAGCCAAGATCACTTGGTCAGCCAAGAACTTCATAAACAACCCTCATGGCATGAGGGAGTTTCCAGAAATAGTCGGCTACGTTCTGTAAAAGCAGGCCGCCTTTCGGCAGCCCCAAACTTGTGCTTAATCGTCTTCCTGTAGCCTGATTCCTCGAGAATGAAGCACGTAAGGAACGAGCAGTACAAATAGCGTAAGCACGAGAACAGCTGCAGAAATCGGCTGTGTGATAAATATCGTCCAATCCCCCTGACTGATGGACAGTGCATTCCGAAGTTGTTTTTCCGCCATTGGGCCCAGCAGCATGCCTACGATGACAGGAGCTATAGGAAAATCGAACCGTCGCATCAAAACCCCAATCCAGCCGATCAATAACATCAGCATCAGATCGAATGAAGAGTGGCGCATGCCATACACACCGATGGTGGCAAAGACAAGGATCCCAGCGTTCAAATACGGACGAGGGATCTGAAGCAATTTCACCCACAGGCCGACCAGGGGAAGGTTCAAAACGAGCAGTATCAGGTTACCAATATACAGAGAGGCGATGAGCGTCCAGACCAGGTCTCCCGAGGTCTGAAATAGCATTGGGCCAGGCTGTAAGTTGTAGTTCTGAAAAGCTGCCAACAAAATCGCCGCCGTAGCCGAGGTAGGAATGCCTAGCGTCAGCAATGGAACCAAGGAACCAGTAGCGCTCGCATTGTTTGCAGCCTCAGGGCCTGCGACCCCTTCGATTGCACCCTTGCCTTTACTGGCTGCAAATTCTTCGGGGTACTTGCTCAGTTTCCTTTCTGCAGAGTATGAGAGAAAAGTTGGAATCTCAGCACCGCCGGCAGGGATGGAACCGAAAGGGAAGCCGATCATGGTTCCTCGAATCCAGGCAGGAATAGATCGCTTCCAGTCAGAACGCGTCATCCATAACGACGTCATACGATGCCGACCAGCGTCCTCCTCTTTTTGATAAAGAAGACTGTATAACGCCTCTCCCACAGCAAACAAACCAACAGCCACCAGCACCACTTCAATGCCATCGACCATCTCCGGCACACTCATGGTGTATCGCGCAATCCCCGAAGTGGAATCCAACCCAATTAACCCGATGGTCAGTCCAATACCTAGTGATGCGAATCCTCGCAGCATTGAGGCACCTAGCACCGCTGATACAGTAGTGAAGGACAACACCAGAATCGCAAAATACTCGGCAGGGCCAAATTTCAGCGCCAGTGTCGCGACTATTGGCGCAAAAAGGGTCAGCAGTAACGTTGCGATTGTGCCAGCGACAAAAGACCCTATAGCCGCCGTCGCCAACGCAGGGCCCGCGCGTCCATTGCGGGCCATGAGATTGCCTTCCAACGCCGTAACCATGGAGGATGACTCGCCCGGCGTATTGAGCAGAATCGAAGTAGTAGATCCTCCGAATTGAGCGCCGTAGTAGATACCCCCAAACATGATTAAGGCACCCGTAGGGTCGACCTTCGCTGTAATTGGCAGCAGTAATGCCACGGTCAATGCAGGGCCGATACCTGGCAGCACTCCGATGGCAGTACCGAGTAGGCAGCCAATAAAGCCCCACACCAAATTGATTGGATCAAACGCGGATGCAAAGCCTGATGCCAAGCTTAAGAGAATTTCCACCTCATAATCTCCTTCTGCCTAAGTCAAATCCAGGCGTTGATTAGGGGCGGAAGGGAAACCCCTAGCCCAGCATTGAAAAGCCAATAAATCGGCAGCGTTAGAGCGATTCCGATAGCGAGATCTCGAACCGGACGTCCGCTACCAAATCCCCGAGCAGAACAAACGAAAAGAAGAGCAGCAGCCAATACAAATCCGATGATGTTGATGAGCAAGGCGATCGACACCAATCCTCCGGTCACCCAAGCCGCACCAGCTTTGCCGCCTGACAGCGCTTGTCTTGTTTTATCGCTACCGCCGGGCAGCTCTTGAAAGCCACCAAAAGCCGCCTGGCGACAAAGCAGTAATCCAACGCTTCCAAGAAACAACGAAACGGCATAGGGGTAGACATAAGCGCTCAGGATCACAAAGCCTCGCTCAGGAGGAAATCGAAAGGCACCGACGGCCAATATCAAACAGATTGCAATTAGACCTGCTCCGATTGCCAGCTGAGCCGGCGATACTTGTCTTGACCAGGCCATATCAAAGCAGCCCAACAGTAACCAACATGGCACGAAGACGAGTATGTTCATCATCGACAAACTTGCCGAACTCATCGCCAGTCAGGACGCTAGGTGTCCATGCATTCGCTTTGACATTGTCTTGCCAGACGCTGCTATCAACCGAGGTTAAAACCGCGTCGGTTACTTCTTTACGCTGCTCTGGACTCAGGTTCGCCGCGCCATATACTCCACGCCAGTTACCGATGATCACGTCGTAGCCTTTTTCTTTTAACGTTGGAGCATCGATACCGGCAACGCGCTCTGGAGCACCAACGGCGAGCAGACGGAACTGCTTGGACTGAACGTATTTGGCGAGCTCCGCGTAGCCGCCAGTAATCACCGTGATGTGACCACCTAACGTCGCGGCAACGACTTCGCCGCCACCTGCGTAGGCAACGTAATTCACTTTGTTGATCGGAATGTCCATTTTGCCTGCCAACTCAGCGATGCCTATGTGGTCAATCGACCCCTTGGAACCACCACCCCATTTAATGTTGGATGGATTGGCTTTGAAGTCCTTCAGCAAGTCTTCGAGAGTTTTGTAAGGCGACTCCGCACGAACTGCGAAGACGTTGTACTCCGTGAACAGACGGGCGATGGGGGTCACATCTTTCATGGTGATCTGAGGCTTGTTCTGCTCTTCCGCAGTGACCATGATCGCTCCAACCACGAGCAGTGCATTTGGATCACCTTTGGTGCTGTTGGCAAATTGCGCAAGCCCCAAAGTGCCCCCGGCCCCACCCTTATTTTCGAAGGAGATGGACTTCGCCGCGCTGGATTCTATTAAGGCTTTACCCAAGATCCGACCTGTCTGGTCGTACCCGCCTCCAACTGAACCTGGAGCCATGAATTTCACGGTATCCAAGGCCATAGCGGAGGTTGTGAGCGTTGCAGCAGCAATGGCTGCAAGAAGCGTCATAGAGCGACTGTAACGACGGATTGGATTGCACATGCTGTTTCTCCCGATACTATTGTTTTTGTTGGTGCCGGTTGAATTTCGTCCAGGGAGTGACCCCTGCTTTAACAACAGAAAGCTTTTTTACAATCGTTTACTTGAGGATATTTTACTTGGCCAAAAGCTATCAATGAGGTGGTACGTGCACTTCTCCTTGGCCGCTTTTCGATAACGACTCCGCAACAAATCCACTCCCTATGTGGCGCTGAATAAAATCCTGCACATATGCCGCTGCATGCGTTCTTTCAATAGGGATTGCCATGGCTTGCCGGATTTGCGTGAAGCTATCGGGCAGCACTCGCACTTCATCATTCTGAAGGGCGAATTGCTCAAGTGGTTGCCTCACACCGGCAGCTGCATCAAGACGTTCGGCAAGAAAAATATCAACGGCGCCTGCAGAGGTAGGAGCGCGAACGAGTGTGGCATTGCTCAAGGTGCGGGACAGATAAAGGTCGTAAGCAGCACCTTTTCCAACGCCAATAGTGACGCCAGATTTATCTAGATCAGCTACTTCCTGAAACCCACTGTCGGTTTTGACTAAATAGGTTCCTTCGATGATGACGTAGGGTTTTGAAAAGGCAATTTTTTCGGCCCTTACAGGTTCGATGGCAAGGAAAGCAAGATCCCATTCACCCACCTCAAGTGCTTCAAACACCTTACCCGCTGCATCATATGCATGAAGCTTTGCGGGCACGTCCAACTCCGATGCGAACGCTCTGGCTAAATCGACGGAGACGCCTTTCAACTCACCATCGCCATCTCTCTGTGCCAGCACTGGATTGCCCAGGTTTATTGCTACGCGGAGATGGCCCAAGGGCGCCAGGGTGTTTTTAACATCCGACATATCGAAAGACATATTCATTCGTTCCTCTCGCAATTTGGTATTTGCTGGGGCGTAGCCTCTCGAACACGCGCGATGATTTTCCCAACAAGCAAAATCATCAGCGCGCCAGCCAAGCCGGCAACATAGCGCGACCATTCTGGAAGTGCGGGTAGGCTGATATCAGTGACAGCCATGCTGCCCGCAATCCATCCGAGCAAAGCTGCACCTAGCGTTATCACTACAGGGAACCGATCCATGAAATGCAACACAAGTTTGCTGCCCCAAATAATGATTGGGATGCTTATTACGATGCCGAAAATAACCAACTCAAGGCTGCCACCAGAGGCACCTGCCACGGCAACGACGTTGTCCAAACTCATCACCGCATCGGCGACAATGATTGTTTTGATCGCGCCGAAAAGCTGAGGGCTTGCGGTCAAATTGTCGTGGGCATCCTCTTGTTCTGGAATGAGCAATTTGACGCCGACCCACAACAATAGAGCTGCGCCAACAAGTTTAAGGTAGGGCAATTCGAGAAGCTGCAAGGCGAAAAATATCATCGCAATCCGCAGCAAAATCGCACCCATTGCGCCGCCCAAAATGGCTCGATTGCGCTGTGCCTCCGGCAATTTCCGACATGCCAACGCGATGACTACTGCGTTGTCACCGCCCAGTAGAATATCTATCGCGATGATTTGTAGAATCGATACCCAGATACCAGGTGTATTCAAAAGCTCAATCAAGACATTCTCCTTGATTCAACGGTTGAGTTTTCTAGGATCGCCAAAGTGAACTTGGCCCAATGCTTTTTCACGCCTAGTGGTGACGGGTGAAGATGAATCCCACCTGCTTCATTTACTCAAGCGTTGATCGCGCAACTCTCGCGCTCTTGATCGTTAGAGGAAGGCTCCAGCAGGCTCGACAATACGTAAGGGAGAATGCCGCCATTAGCGAAGTAGGTAGCTTCGATAGCCGTATCGATGCGCGCTAACAGAGTGACATCCTGCTGACTGCCATCCTTTCGATGGATTCGCAGGGTCACGTCCTGGGTTGGCTGGACGCCAGACTCCACGCCCAATATGTCGAAAAACTCTGTGCCATTTAGTCTGAGCGAAGCCGCATCCTCTCCATTTTTGAATTGCAAAGGCAAAACACCTAAGCCTGCCAAATTACTGCGGTGTATACGCTCGAAGCTTTTCGCAATTACAGCTCGTACACCTAGAAGTCGCGTGCCTTTCGCAGCCCAATCACGACTCGAACCCGTACCGTATTCTTCACCGGCGAAAATGAGGACAGGAGTTGCGTTTGCCAAATATGTCCGGGAGGCATCAAACAACGACGCTCTTTCCCCCGTCGGTTGCAACACGGTATAGGGGCCTTCATCAGCGGATCCGTCAGCACGTGTCGGTAGCATCAGATTCTTCAATCGGACGTTGGCAAATGTTCCGCGCACCATCACTTCGAAATGCCCACGACGAGCACCGTAAGTGTTGAAGTCCTTCGGATCTACGCCATGCTCGGTAAGCCATTGACCAGCACTAGAATCAGCAGCAATAGAACCTGCTGGGCTGATGTGATCAGTGGTGATGGAGTCACCCAAAATTGCTAACGCGCGGGCGGCAATGATCGGGCGAGCGGCTTGCTCAGTGTCGAAAAAATCAGGTTCCGCTGCGTAGGTGGACTCTGGCCAATCGTACACCTCACCCTCCGTGGTCTTGATGGCATTCCATAGATCGTGGTCACGCGTCAGGTCTGCATAGAGACTCTTGTAGAGCTCTGCATTGGCCGCTTTGACGCTCAACGCTTTGATTTCGTCGTTGGTAGGCCAGATATCGGCAAGCAGGATCGGCTGTCCATTAGCGTCGTGGCCTAGAGGCTCAGTGGTCAAATCACAACGTGTGGTTCCTGCCAAGGCAAACGCGACAACGAGTGGTGGACTGGCGAGAAAGTTTGCACGCAAATTCCCGTGAATCCGAGCTTCGAAATTGCGATTGCCAGACAACACAGCGCTGCATACCAAATCCTGGCCTACGACGACTTTTTCCAGCGCAGAATCAAGTGGGCCAATGTTGCCGACACACGCACCACAGCCATAGGCTGCAATATCGAATCCCAGCTGACTCAGTGGCTCGATCAGACCTGCATCTTGCAGGTACGCCGTTACTACGCGGGAGCCTGGTGTGAACAGCGTCTTGACCCATGGCTTGGCAACGAGTCCTTTCTGAACAGCCTTCTGGGCCAAGAGGCCAGCTGCAATTAGCAACTCAGGGTTCGAGGTATTAGTGCAAGATGTAATCGCAGCAACCAAGACATGGCCATGCCCGACCTCATAGTCTTGAGCAGGGCCAGGGGCACCCGCAGGCAACGCGTGAACGGTGTAGTGTTCTTCCAGTTGCGCTGGCGATTTGGCGTAGCCGCCACTTTTGGCATCCTGCAGCATCACCTCATCAAATCGACGTCCCAAAGCCACCAGATCGACACGATCCTGTGGACGCTTTGGGCCCGAAACACTGGGAACTATGCGATCAAGATCAACAGTAATGACCGATGAGTAGTCAATACTGCCCGGCGCAGGTGAACCAAACAGTTCTTGTACCTCGAAGTATTTACGGATCAGCTCTACCTGCTGAGCACTACGTCCCGTCTGCGTGTAGTAATCGAGAGTTTGTTCGTCAACCGGAAAGAAACCGCTGGTGGCACCATATTCTGGCGCCATGTTTGCTATGGTTGCGCGGTCAGTAGCGCTGAGGGAGCTAGCACCCTCACCAAAAAATTCGACTAATTTACCGACCACTTTCGCCGCACGCAGCGTTTGAGTGATCTGCAGAACTGCGTCGGTTGCGGTAACGCCTGCACGCAGCGCGCCTTTGAGTTCGACACCGATCACATCGGGCATCAGCATGTATACCGGCTGACCGAGCATGCCCGCTTCAGCCTCGATGCCACCAACGCCCCAACCGAGCACGCCTATACCATTAATCATGGTGGTATGGCTGTCTGTTCCTACAAGGGTGTCCGGATAGACCACGCCATTTTTTTCGATTACGCCCTGAGCCAAATATTCAAGGTTGATTTGATGGCAAATACCTATGCCCGGCGGAATAACTTTGAAAGTCTCAAATGCCTGCATGCCCCACTTCATCAGCTCATAGCGCTCTCTGTTGCGCTTGAATTCAACCTCCATGTTCTGCCGTAGCGCATTGGGAACGTTGGAAAACTCGGTTTGCACCGAGTGATCCACCACCAAATGAACAGGTACCAATGGCTCAATAGCCTTGGGATTCGCGCCACGTTTTTTCGCCTGACTGCGCATAGCAGCCAGGTCGGTCAGTAAAGGAATGCCGGTGAAGTCTTGAAGTAATACACGACCCACCACAAACGGAATCTCACGCTCACGGCTTTCCTGCGGCTGCCATGAGGCCAGGTCGTCAACATGGGAAGCCAAAACCTTGGTGCCGTCGCAATTGCGCAGCACAGACTCCAACAGTATTCGTATCACTACAGGTAATCGAACCAACTGCGGATACCCTTCTGCCTGTAGAGCAGCCAGAGAATGGTAACGGTGCTCTCGCCCATCGGACGTCTCAAAGGTTTGCAGACGCATAATCGCAGGAAAGGTTGAGTCGGTCATCAGGCTTCTCTCAGGCTCTAATTGTTTATTTTTATTAAGAAACACAATTAGAGTAGAGCTGATATATTGATTTTGTCAACGCAGAAACGCAATTAAGGACGAAAGGCGCAAAAAAGGCCGCGAAAGGCGGCCTCTGAGCTTTGATGAGATGGTGCTGAGCTCAACTTCAGTAGGTTTTAGGTTGGCTCTCGATCGAAGACGGCCGAGACAGCTTTTTTACGCCAAGCGCCTTCAATGTGCTGGCGCATGAAGCTCGCAGCCCCCAGATTGTCGCCCTTCTCGATAGCTTCAAGAATCGATAAATGTTCCTGTGCTAGCGCCTGGCGCGGAAGGTCATGTTTGGTCTGCCGATACTCAGCCAATCGACGAACCTGATCAAGACGTCGCAACGTTTGCAAAGCGAATCGGTTGCCAGACCATTCGGCAATCGTTTCATGAAATTTTGCATTGGATTCAAAACGCTCGATGGCGCTCATGGTCAAATAACCACCTTCCAGGATCGCCTGCTGCTCCTTTCGCAGGGCATACAATTGATCCATGTCAGGCTTGAATTTAGCGCTCAGAATACCCGCCGGTTCAATGGCCAGACGTAGCGAGTACATGTCTTCATACGCTTCCAAAGAATCAATCATCGGCAAAAAGCGCCACCCATAACCAACCTCTTTCTCCACCCATCCTTCGCTCTGCGCGCGTGCGAGAACTTTACCGATTTCACTCCGTGAAGCACCCAATTCACGGGTTAAATCTGCCTCGGTGACCGACTCCGGCACAGTACCGTGGAATCTCGCATTGGCGAGTTTCAAATAAAGCGGATCATCTGTCTCAGTTAAATGAGATAGAACCTCCGGAGTCAGGCTGTCGACGTCGCCGTGGATGTGGAAGCCCCGATTTTTGTCATACCGCATCAAACCGGCTGTCACCAGGCACTCGAGAGCCACCTTGATCGGTGAGCGCGAGGTACCAATTAGCTTAGCAAGCGTCCATTCCGGCAAGTGGGTACCTACGGGCAACCGCTCTCTACGGACGTAATTGATGATTTCCCGCAGCGCCTTGCGCTGACTGTTGGTCAAATCCTGAGTCATGTCTGTTGGCTTGGCTGATCTAAAGGCATTGGGAGTAGCAAATATACACGGTGAGCCAGCGCTGTGGTGAAAAGCGCAAATTCATCCGACAATCGAGATGGCGGAATTATTGTGTTTTATAACATAAAAACGCAATATAGGATTTCACGACCCAACCGGAGCTTCCCTATGCCACAAGTAGCCTATCCAGCCGTATTTATGCGAGGCGGCACCAGTAAAGGCGTTTTCTTTCGAACTGATTGGCTGCCCTCTGATGTCATCGAGCGCGACCGCATCCTGTTAAGGGTCATTGGCAGTCCAGATCCTTATGGTCAACAAATTGATGGCATGGGTGGCGCTACCTCGAGCACGAGCAAAGTGGTGCTGATCAATCGCTCCGACCGGGAGGATTGCGATGTCGATTACCGATTTGGCCAAGTTGCGATTGATCAGCCTGTCATCGATTGGTCGGGCAACTGCGGAAACCTCACTTCCGCCGTCGGCTTATTTGCGATTGCGGAAGGCTTGGTGGATGCACCTACCGACGGCATAGCTGTAGTTAAAATTTGGCAGGCCAACATCAACTCAAAAATCATTGCCCACGTGCCAATGAGAGATGGGCAGGTCGTTGAGGAAGGTGACTTCGAGCTGGACGGCGTAACGTTCCCTTCTGCAGAAATCAAAATCGAATTCCTTGATCCAGGCGCGGGCGAAGACGAAGAGGGAGGCCGCATGTTCCCAACGGGCAACCCTATCGATACCCTCTCAGTTCCGGGAGTCGGCGATGTAGAAATGACCATGATCAACGCAGGTAACCCTGCGATTTTCATTCGGGCGAGTGTGTTGGGATTGCACGGAAACGAGCTGCAGAAAGATGTAAACGGTGACCCTGAATTGCTGGCAAAGGCCGAAGCAATTCGAGCTCATGCAGCAGTCCGAATGGGGCTTGCTGCGACTGCTGCAGAAGCGACCCTGAAACGCCCGCATACACCAAAGCTTTCCTTTGTCGCGGAACCATCTGCCTATACAGCGGTGAACGGCAAACAAATTGATCCATCTACTTTAGATCTGAACGCGCGGATCTTCTCCATGGGCAAGCTGCATCATGCCATGACAGGCACTGGAGCAGTGGCGATCGCGGTCGCCTCTATCATTCCAGGAACCGTGTTGAATCGACTGAATCCAGATTCGATTGGCAGACAGATTCATTTTGGCCACCCATCAGGAAGTCTTGCTGTTGGCGCCGAAGCTATAGAGCAAGACGGTGTTTGGACGGTATCGAAAGCCGTGATGAGTCGATCTGCTCGCCGGCTGATGATCGGGCATGTACTGGTTCCTTCGGACATAGTTTCGGCGTCCTAAAATCCGTGATGCGCGAACCACTAATAGCGACTGAACTCGCTATTAGTGGCGCGTTTTACCATCAATGGCTAAATGAACTGTTCGCCCCAGAACGGCGACACCTTCACTGTGTTTTCGCCTTGTCCTTTCGTTGCCAGTAGCGAAAAAGAGGTTCGGCCAAGAACAACACCAGTACCAACCGAAGGGTTTGCATCGCCGTCACCAGCGGTACGGACAGCTGCAAAGTTTCCGCCGTCAAGCTCATCTCCGCGATGCCTCCAGGCATCATGCCCAACGTCAAGGAACGAAAATCGAGCCACGTAAGCCATCCAAGTCCTGCGGCGGCGGCTCCCGCTATGATTATCATCAAGCAGGTAGATAAAAAGCTGCGCGCTAAAAAACCTGGCGCATCTCTAAAGAAAGATCTCTCGAAGAAGCATCCAAGACTGCTCCCGATCATCAACTGTCCAAACTGACTGGCTCCCGTCGGTAAAGCCAAATGCAAATCAAACCAGACGCTCGCGCAAGCGCTTACAAATATAGAGCCGAACATCCATGGATTTGGCTGTCGCATATATTGCAGCAGCCAACCTGCGACCCCGCTCAAGGGAAACAACACCAATAACCAGTAATAGCTAACTTCCGAATGGGAAGCCACGGCCACCCCTTCGCCCATGAAGAATTTGAAAGCAGCGGGAACGGTCAATACGACGATCACTACACGCAAGCTTTGAGCTGCCGCCACTTGGCTTAGCAGCGCACCGTTGCGCTGCCCCAGATTCACCATCTCCGCAGCCCCTCCGGGCATGGAAGAAAAGAATGCGGTCGCTCTGTCGTGCCCACTGGAACGCATTAACCAAACAGCAATGACACTCACCATGGTGGTAATTAGTGCGCCGGCAACTATAGGGATGGAATAGTTTAGGATTTGCTCGATGACTGCCGCATTGAAATGCAGCCCGATACCCAACCCCACCACCCACTGGCCAGCCTTACGCCCACCAGGTAGAGGGGCGATCTGCCAAGGGGCACAGCACTTAACCAGTATCACAGCGACAAGCGAGCCCACCATCCATGGCAAGGGCCAGTGCACGTAACTCGCAAGAACCCCTCCAATGATCCCTATAAGCGGGGTCGTCACAAATCTCGACCAATGGATTTCTGCCACGAGTATCCTCTTCACGAACATTGAGCGCGCATCCATCCGTGCCCCGATAATCTCTCGAATTGCTGAGACCGGTAGACGAAGAGGAGCGATGCATTGTCCAAGTCGCTACCTAGATGCCTATAAACAAAAGGGATATGAACTCTCAAAGCATCTGGTAGCGGAATGCGGGGTAAAAGCGAAGTGCTACCACCCCACAGGTGTGGCTGAAGAACGGGGATATTCAACGTCACACATTCGGATGCAAGCGCTAGAAGAGTCCAGATTTGTTAACCCTAGGACGCAGCTAGATCCCCAAGCAGAGATATTTGATTTCCAGATAATCTTCGATGCCGTACTTGGAACCTTCACGGCCCAGGCCCGAGCTCTTGATGCCACCGAACGGAGCGACTTCGTTGGAGATCAGCCCGGTGTTGACGCCGACCATACCGTATTCCAGGGCTTCAGCCACTCGGAACACACGACCCAGGTCACGAGCATAGAAGTACGAGGCCAGACCGAACTCGGTGTCGTTGGACATCGCGATCACGTCAGCTTCGTCTTTGAAGCGGAACAGTGGAGCCAGTGGGCCGAAGGTTTCTTCCTTGGCCACGGCCGCGTTGTTCGGCACGTTGGTCAGGATGGTCGGCTCGAAGAAGTTGCCTTCCATCGATTTGCCGCCGGACAGTACGGTGGCGCCTTTGGCAACGGCGTCGGCAATGTGTTCTTGCACCTTGGCCACAGCTTTTTCGTCGATCAGCGGGCCAGTGGTGGTGCCCTCCTCCAGACCGTTGCCGATCTTCAGCTTGGCCACAGCCACTTTCAGCTTCTCGGCGAACGCGTCGTAGACCGAATCCTGGATGTACAGACGGTTGGCGCAAACGCAGGTCTGGCCGTTGTTGCGGTACTTGGAAATGATCGCGCCTTCGACGGCCTTATCCAGGTCGGCGTCGTCAAACACGATAAACGGCGCGTTGCCGCCCAGTTCCAGGGACACTTTCTTGATGTCCTTGGCGCATTCCGACATCAGTTGACGACCGATTTCGGTCGAACCGGTGAAGGACAGCTTGCGCACGATCGGGTTGCTGGTCAGCTCGGTGCCGATGTCGCCAGCGCTGCCGGTGACCACGCTGAACACGCCAGCCGGGATGCCGGCACGCTGGGCCAGTTCAGCCAGGGCGAAAGCCGAGAACGGAGTCTGCGATGCAGGCTTGAGCACCATGGTGCAACCGGCGGCCAGGGCCGGGCCGGCTTTACGGGTGATCATGGCAGCCGGGAAGTTCCACGGCGTGATTGCAGCGGTCACGCCGATTGGCTGCTTGATCACGATCAGGCGCTTGTCTGGCTGGTGGCCCGGAATTACGTCACCGTAGATGCGCTTGGCTTCTTCGGCGAACCACTCGATGAAGGAAGCCGCGTAAACGATTTCGCCCTTGGCTTCGGCCAATGGCTTGCCCTGCTCCAGGGTCATCAGGCGAGCGAGGTCGTCCTGGTGCTCGATCATCAGCTCGTACCAAAGACGCAGCTTGTTCGCACGTTCTTTGGCAGTCAGTGCACGCCAGGCCGGCAGCGCTTTGTCAGCGGCTTCGATGGCACGGCGGGTTTCGGCAGCGCCCATTTTCGGCACGGTGCCCAGAGTTTCGCCCGTTGCCGGGTTATTGACCTTGATCGTCTGACCATTGTCCGCATCAACCCAAGCACCATCGATGAAGGCTTGCTGGCGGAAAAGGTTCGAATCATTGAATTGCATGGAGCAGCTCCTGTACTCACTCATAAAAGTACGGCGGGCATTGGGTT
This sequence comes from Pseudomonas sp. Irchel s3f7, assembly GCF_900187615.1. GTDB lineage: Bacteria > Pseudomonadota > Gammaproteobacteria > Pseudomonadales > Pseudomonadaceae > Aquipseudomonas. The sequence continues at coordinate 341,464 of NZ_FYDO01000001.1, forward strand.
GCCCGCCATTCATCAAATGGCAGCGCTACGCTCGCGCAACTCCGTGTTCAGGATGCGGTCGTTTTCGCTGTAATCGACCGGGCAATCAATCACGTGTACGCCCGGCGTTTTAATGCAGTGCTCCAGCAGCGGTAGGAAGCCTTCCGCACTCTCAACGCGATGGCCCTTGGCGCCATAAGCCTCTGCGTACTTAACGAAGTCCGGGTTGCCATAGTCCAGGCCGAAGTCGGTGAAGCCCATGTTGGCCTGTTTCCAGCGGATCATGCCGTAGCCATCGTCGCGCAGGATTACAACAATCAAGTTCATATTCAGGCGAACTGCTGTCTCCAACTCCTGGCTGTTCATCATGAATCCACCGTCCCCGCATACCGAAATCACCGGGCGATCTGGATACACCAAGTGTGCGGCCATAGCCGATGGTAATCCCGCCCCCATAGTCGCCAATGCATTATCCAAGAGGACGGTATTGGGCTTATGAGCCTTGTAATTGCGGGCAAACCAGATTTTGTAGATGCCATTATCCAAAGCAACGATGCCTTCGGACGGCAACACGCGTCGAATGTCCGCTACCAAACGCTGGGGATAGACCGGGAATCGGTCGTCGTCTGCACCTTCAATGATCTGGGCTTCGTTTGCTTCTCGAATGGCCATCAAGCGAGTGAAATCCCAATGGCTGGTGTCGTTCAGGGCTTCTCCGATCTGCCAGACGGCATTGGCGATGTCACCAATCACTTCAATCTGTGGGAAGTACACGGCATCAACTTCAGCGGAGCGGAAGTTGATGTGGATGACTTCGGTGCCGCCACGAACCATGAAGAAAGGCGGCTTCTCGATCACATCGTGGCCGATATTGACGATGAGATCGGCAGCCTCGATGGCGCGGTGAACAAAGTCTCCCGACGACAATGCGGCGTTGCCGAGGAAACGAGGGTGGCGTTCATCAACCACGCCTTTGCCCATCTGGGTGGTGATAAATGGGATGCCGGTATTGTCGATCAGTTGCTTCAAAACCTTTGCAGTCATCTTGCGGTTGGCACCAGCGCCAATGACCAGGATTGGGCTGCGCGCTTTCTGCAGCTTCTCGACAGCTGCCTCGACAGCTTTGTGCTCCGCCAATGGACGACGATGCAAACTCGGAGGGATCGGCATGCTATCGGTTTGCTCAGCGGCGATATCCTCCGGAAGTTCCAAATGGACGGCTCCGGGTTTCTCTTCTTCCGCTAGACGAAACGCTTCACGCATCCGTGCAGGGATATTGTCTGCCGAGGCGAATTGGTGCGTGTACTTGGTGATAGGAGCCATCATGCCGCAGACGTCGATGATCTGAAAACGGCCTTGCTTGGACTTTTTGATCGGCTTTTGGCCAGTAATCATCAGCATTGGCATGCCGCCCAGATAGGCGTACGCGCTGGCAGTCACCAAATTCGTTGCACCTGGCCCAAGAGTCGACAGACTGACACCGGTTTTGCCCGTGAGACGACCATAAGTAGCGGCCATGAAGCCGGCAGATTGTTCATGGCGCGTCAGCACCAACTTGATCTGCGACTTGCGAAGGGACTCTAGCAGGTCAAGGTTTTCCTCACCGGGAATACCAAAGACGAATTCCACACCTTCGTTTTCTAGACATTGCACAACTACGTCAGCGGCCTTGGCCATCTTGCTTATTACCTCTGGTTGCGGAGAGCGGGATTGGAATCCCTAGGAACGTAATGATGATGCTTGATCGGATAATCGGTGACGTATCGACGCTCACCAGAAAGTTAGCTAGTTGATAAATGCATGATCAGGCGAAAAAAATGGTGGTATCCACAAGCCAACCTCTGCCTTATGAATACCACCATTAAAACTTTTCAATCGTTGAGCCAGCTTTTACTAGGGATGGTCTGAAGTAGTCACGCTTTTCTGGCTGACTTCAGCCTCCGCTGATTTTGAAAACGGCGAATCGACCAAAACGATCAGATCATCCGCTTATTTCTGAGCTTTTAGCCGCCGCGAGCACC
>NZ_FYDO01000008.1 GCF_900187615.1 Pseudomonas sp. Irchel s3f7
GAGCCGATGCATTCCTTATCGGCGCATTAGGTGAAGGGGTGGGACGATGTCTCCCACGGTCTGTACTGGTCAGAGTCAGAAGCGAGGCTTTAGTCCCACCCACCCCTTCAAGTCTAAACATACAAGCGAGCTTGCTCGCGATGGCGGCGCCACGGTCAACATTGATGTTGGATGACTGTCCGCTATCGCGAGCAAGCTCGCTCCTACATTTTGAATCGGGCTGACCACAGTGCTGTGGTCAACCCCGGTTCAGGCTCAAGCCGCTTCCGGTGCCTGCGCGCGGCGCACGTCCGGTTGCTTCCAGGAGTCGGCAGCGCTTTCCTCGATGGCTTGCTGGATCGCACGCTTGCGGCTTTCTTCGGCACGACGGCTGAAGAACCAGACCAGGAAGGTCACGATCGAAACCGCCAGCAGGATCAGGCTGGCCACGGCGTTGATCTCGGGTTTAACACCCAGACGCACGGCCGAGAACACTTCCATCGGCAGGGTCGTGGAACCCGGACCGGACACGAAGCTCGCCAACACCAGGTCATCCAGCGACAGCGCGAAGGACATCATGCCCCCCGCGGCCAGCGATGGCGCGATCATCGGGATGGTGATCAGGAAGAACACCTTCCACGGCCGCGCACCGAGGTCCATGGCCGCCTCTTCGATGGACAGGTCCAGCTCACGCAAGCGCGCCGACACCACCACCGCCACATAAGCCGCACAGAACGTCGTGTGGGCGATCCAGATGGTGACGATGCCGCGTTCCTGTGGCCAGCCGATCATCTGCGCCATCGCCACGAACAGCAGCAACAGCGACAGACCGGTGATCACTTCAGGCATCACCAGCGGCGCAGTCACCAGGCCACCGAACAGCGTGCGGCCCTTGAAGTGGGTGATGCGGGTCAGGACGAACGCGGCTAATGTCCCTAGTGCGACTGCTGCAATCGCCGTGTAGCAGGCGATTTCCAGCGAGCGCACCACCGAACCCATCAGTTGCGAGTTGTCGAGCAGGCCGACGTACCACTTGATCGACCAGCCGCCCCACACCGTCACCAGTTTCGAGGCGTTGAACGAGTAGATCACCAGGATCAACATCGGCAGGTAGATGAACAACAGACCCACCACCAGCATCAGGCTGGAGAAACGGAAGCGCTTCATTCTTTACCCTCCATTTCCTTGGCCTGACTGCGGTTGAACAGAATGATCGGCACAATCAGGATCGCCAGCATCACCACCGCCAGAGCGGACGCCACCGGCCAGTCACGGTTGTTGAAGAATTCTTGCCACAGCACTTTACCGATCATCAGGGTTTCCGGACCGCCGAGCAGTTCCGGGATCACGAACTCACCCACTACCGGGATGAACACCAGCATGCAGCCGGCGATGATGCCGTTCTTGGACAGCGGGATGGTGATTTTCCAGAAGCTGTTGAACGTGCTCGAACCCAGGTCGGAAGCAGCTTCCAGCAAGCTGTTGTCGTGCTTCACCAGGTTGGCGTACAGCGGCAGGATCATGAACGGCAGGTACGAATAGACGACGCCGATGTACACCGCAAGGTTGGTGTTGAGGATCTGCAGCGGTTCGTCGATCCAGCCCATGCTCATCAGGAAACCGTTGAGCAGGCCGTTGTTGCTGAGGATGCCCATCCACGCGTAGACACGGATCAGGATCGCGGTCCAGGTCGGCATCATGATCAACAACACCAACACCGTTTGCAGCTCTTTACGGGCGCTGGCGATGGCGTAGGCCATCGGGTAGCCGATCACGAGGCAAAGGATGGTGCTGATCAGCGCCATCTTCAACGAGCCCAGGTAGGCGGCGATGTACAACTCGTCGTCGCCGAGCATCGCGTAGTTGCCCAGGTTCAGCAGCAACTGCAACTTCTGTTCGGCGAAGCTGTAGATTTCGGTGTACGGCGGAATGGCCACGTCGGCTTCGGCGAAGCTGATCTTCAGAACGATGAAGAACGGCAACATGAAGAACAGGAACAGCCAGATGAAGGGAACCCCGATGACCAGTTGGCGGCCACCGGGAATTATTCGATTGAGTCGGCGTTTGAATTTGCGCATGTTCATGAGCGAAGTACCACGCCGCTATCGTCTTCCCAGTACACGTAAACCTGATCGCCCCAGGTCGGACGTGCGCCGCGACGCTCGGCGTTGGCCACGAACGACTGCACCAGTTTGCCGCTTGGCAGTTCGACGTAGAACACCGAGTGCCCGCCCAGGTAGGCGATGTCGTGGACCTTGCCGCTGGACCAGTTGTACTGGCAGGTCGGCATGTCAGCGGTGACCAGCAGTTTCTCCGGACGGATCGCGTAGGTGACCGACTTGTCCTGCACCGAAGTGCTGATGCCGTGGCCCACGTAGATCTGGTGGTCCATGTCTTTGCAGGTAATGATCGCGTGGCCTTCGGCGTCGTCGATCACTTCGCCTTCGAAGATGTTCACGTTACCGATGAATTCGCAGACCAGGCGGCTGGTCGGGGTTTCGTAGATGTCGATCGGGCTGCCGATCTGGGCGATCCAGCCCAGGTGCATGATTGCGATGCGCTCGGCCATGGTCATGGCCTCTTCCTGATCGTGGGTCACCATGACGCAGGTCACGCCGACGCGCTCGATGATCTCGACCAGCTCCAGCTGCATTTGCGAACGCAGCTTTTTATCCAGCGCGCCCATCGGTTCGTCGAGCAGCAACAGCTTCGGGCGCTTGGCCAGGGAACGGGCCAGGGCCACGCGCTGACGCTGGCCGCCGGACAGCTGGTGCGGCTTGCGCTTGGCGTACTGGCTCATCTGTACCAGCTTGAGCATGTCCGCCACGCGGGCATCGACTTCAGCGGCCGGTAATTTGTCCTGCTTGAGGCCGAAGGCAATGTTCTGCGCCACGGTCATGTGCGGGAACAGGGCGTAAGACTGGAACATCATGTTGATCGGCCGCTCGTACGGCGGCATGTCGGTGATGTCTACGCCATCGAGGAAAATCCGCCCTTCCGTGGGCCGTTCGAAACCGGCGAGCATGCGCAGCAACGTGGACTTGCCCGATCCCGAACCGCCGAGCAGGGCGAAAATCTCGCCTTTCTTGATTTCCAGGGACACGTCGTCCACGGCAATCGTCTCGTCGAACTTCTTCGTGACCCGGTCGATTTTGACCAGCACCTGTTTAGGTGACTGGTCGCCCTCGAGGGCTTTCTTATAGGCGCCGGAGGCAACTGCCATTTACGAAACTCCCAGAAAAAAGAGTGCAGTTCGCTCAAGGTGAGCCAACCTGGATAGTTTGAGCCTTGAATCTATTTACCCGACTTGACCTTGGTCCAGCTGCGGGTCATCAAACGTTGAATGTTCGGCGGTAACTCGACGGACACGTAGGTCTTGTCGAGCACCGCTTGCGGTGGGTACACCGCTTCGTCGGTGCGAATGGACTGGTCCATCAGTTTGTCCGACGCCGGGTTAGGGTTGGCGTAGCCGACGTAATCGCTGACCTGCGCAATCACCTCAGGTTTCAGCAAGTAGTTGATGAACGCGTTGGCCTGTTTGACGTTGGTCGAGTCCTTCGGAATCGCCAGCATGTCGAACCAGAGCGCGCCGCCTTCTTTGGGAATCGAGTAAGCGATGTTCACGCCTTTCTTGGCTTCATCGGCGCGATTTTTTGCCTGGAAGATATCGCCGGAGAAACCGATCGCCACGCAGATATCGCCGTTGGCCAGGTCTGCGATGTATTTCGAAGAGTGGAAGTACGTCACGTAAGGCCGCACCGCCAGCAACTTGGCTTCGGCCTTTTTGTAGTCTTCAGGGTCGGTGCTATTGGCGTTCAGGCCCATGTAGTTGAGCACGGTCGGCATCATTTCATCAGCCGAATCGAGGAACGCTACACCGCAGCTTTGCAGCTTCTTGATGTTCTCCGGCTCGAACAGCACGCCCCACGAATCAATCGTATCGACGCCCAGCACAGCCTTGATCTTGTCGACGTTGTAACCGATGCCGTTAGTGCCCCACAGGTACGGCACGGCGTACAGGTTGCCCGGATCATTTTGCTCCAGGCGCTTGAGCAGCACCGGGTCGAGATTCGAGTAGTTCGGCAGTTGCGACTTGTCGAGTTTCTGGAACGCCCCGGCCTTGATCTGCTTGCCAAGGAAGTGGTTCGACGGCACGACCACGTCGTAACCCGTACGCCCGGCCAGCAACTTGCCTTCCAGGGTTTCGTTGGAATCGAAAACGTCATACACCGGCTTGATGCCGGTCTCTTTCTGGAAGTCGGCCAACGTGCTCTCGCCGATGTAATCCGACCAGTTATAAATATGCACGGTACCGGCGGCCTGGACACTGACAGCCAGTGTCAATCCGGCGCCAACCAGCATGGCATTACGCAACAAAGAAAAAATAGGCAAGTGGAGGTCCTCTAAAATTAGTTGGGCCCAAGTTGCCCCGTGTTACATGACAACCGTGGTTGTCCGGCAACAAAACCGGCGCGCAACTTACCCCCGAAAAACCGTTCCAGCAAAACTTTTATGCAGAAACACCTGTGGGAGCGAGCCTGCTCGCGATGGTCGTCAACGATAACGATGGGTGCCTGACACCCCGCGGCGCTCTCAGGTTCATCGCGAGCAGGCTCGCTCCTACAGGTTAATTACTTATTTACCGGATTTAATCTTGGTCCAGCTGCGGGTCATGATCCGCTGGGTCGCGGCCGGCAAGTCGGCAATCGCGTACAGCTTGGCCAGGACATCCGCCGGCGGGTAAACGCCCGGATCGCTGGTGATGTCTTTATCCACCAGCGGCGTGGCAGCGGCGTTACCGTTCGGGAAACGCACGGCGTTGGTGATTTCAGCCATGATTTCCGGCTTCTGCAGGAAGGTCATGAACTTGTAGGCGCCTTCGACGTTTTCGGCATCTTTAGGGATGGCGACCATGTCGTAGAAGCTGCCTGCACCTTCTTTCGGAATGTTGTAGCTGACTTTCACCTTGTCGCCGGCTTCTTCTGCGCGGGACTTGGCCTGGTAAATGTCACCCGAGTAACCCACGGCCACGCAGATGTTGCCGTTGGCCAGGTCGGAGATGTACTTGGACGAGTGGAAGTAACCTACCGAAGGACGGATTTTCAGGAACAGCGCTTCGGCTTCGGCCAGTTGTTTTTTGTCCTGGCTGTCGGTTGGATAGCCCAGGTAGTGCAACGCCACCGGAATCATCTCGGTTGGCGAATCGAGGAAACTGATACCGCACGATTTCAACTTCGCGGCGTTTTCAGGTTTGAAAAGCAGGTCCCAGGAGTTGGTCGGTGCATCGGCACCCAGTGCAGCCTTGACCTTCTCGGCGTTGAAGCCAATACCGATCGAGCCCCACATGTACGGGAACGCGTGCTCGTTGCCCGGGTCGCTGACCGATACCGCCTTGAGCAGTTCCGGGTTCAGGTTTTTCCAGTTAGGCAGCTTGGATTTGTCGAGCTTCTGGTACACGCCGGCCTTGATCTGCTTGGCCAGGAAGTTGTTCGACGGCACAACGATGTCGTAACCGGACTTGCCGGCCAGCAACTTGGCTTCGAGGGTTTCGTTGCTGTCGAAGACGTCGTAGACCACTTTGATGCCCGACTCGTCTTCGAACTTCTTGACGGTGTCGGGGGCGATGTAATCGGACCAGTTGTACACGTGCAGAACTTTGTCATCGGCGTGAACCGCGCCCGCCATCAACCCCATCACGGACATGGCAAGGAGGGTCTTGCCAGCGAGCTTTTTACCTAGTGCCTTCATGCGTAATGCTCCAAATTTTTCTTTTTTGAACCACTTGTTCAGCGACCGAACCCGGGTAACTGGAACCGCGGCTAGTCTGGCAAGATCCACATCGGTCTATCAAGGAAAGGCCACGCTTTCTGACAGCTCTGAGCGAAAGTCCCTGCGTCATGCAGAACCTCGGACTTGCGCTCAGAGCCTAGCACTTAGCCCTGCAATGCACTCAGGGTCAGATCAAGACACTTGCGCGCCTTGGTCACCAGCTCATCGATTTCCGCCGGTGTAATCACCAGCGGTGGCGCGATGATCATGGTGTCGCCGACGGCGCGCATGATCAGGCCATTGTCGAAGCAGAACTGACGGCAGATCATGCCGACGCCCTTGCCTTCATAACGCTTGCGTGTGGCCTTATCCTGAACCAGTTCGATGGCCCCCAACAGACCTACCCCACGAACTTCACCCACCAGCGGATGATCGTTCAGTTCCCGCAGACGTTTCTGCAAATACGGTGCCGTTTCTGCATGAACGCGCTCGATAATTTTCTCGTCGCGCATGATGCGGATGTTTTCCAGCGCCACCGCAGCAGCCACCGGGTGTCCGGAGTACGTAAAGCCGTGGTTGAAATCGCCACCTTCATTGAGCACGTCCACCACGGCGTCACGCACGATCAGGCCACCCATCGGGATGTAACCCGAGGTCAGGCCTTTGGCGATGGTCATCATGTCGGGCTTGAGGTCGTAGAAATCGCTACCGAACCACTCACCGGTACGGCCGAAACCGCAAATCACTTCGTCGGCCACGAACAGAATGTCGTACTTGGCGAGAATTTCCTTGATGCGCGGCCAGTAGCTGTCTGGCGGAATGATCACGCCGCCGGCACCCTGGATCGGCTCGGCAATGAAGGCACCGACGTTGTCGACGCCGACTTCGAGAATTTTCTCTTCCAACTGATTGGCAGCCCAGATCCCGAACTCTTCCGGGGTCATGTCACCGCCTTCGGCGAACCAGTAAGGCTGCGCGATGTGGACGATGCCCGGGATCGGCAAATCGCCCTGTTCGTGCATGTAAGTCATGCCACCCAGGCTCGCGCCGGCCACGGTGGAACCGTGATAGCCGTTCTTGCGGCTGATGATGACTTTCTTGTTCGGCTGGCCCTTGATTGCCCAATAGTGGCGGACCATACGCAGCATGGTGTCGTTGCCTTCGGAACCGGAACCGGTGAAGAACACATGGTTCATGCCTTCCGGTGCGATGTCGGAGATGGCCTTGGCCAGTTCCAGCACCGGCGGGTGGGCGGTCTGGAAGAACAGATTGTAGTAAGGCAATTCGCGCATTTGCTTGCTGGCTGCGTCGGCCAGTTCATCACGACCGTAACCAATGGCCACGCACCACAAACCGGCCATGCCGTCGAGGATCTGGTTGCCTTCGCTGTCCCACAGGTAAACACCCTTGGCATGGGTGATGATCCGCGGGCCTTTCTCTTTCAGCTGCTTGAAGTCGCTGAACGGAGCCAGGTGGTGATCGTTGCTCAGGGCTTGCCATTCACGGGTTTGCGGATTGTTGCTGGTCATACGAATCTCCTAAAAAAATCAGGTGAAAGCGCCGCCTGGAAAACGACGGCGCCCGGCGTATCAGACGGCAAAGAGCAGGAATTCCCTTTCCCACGAACTGATCACGCGCTTGAAGTTTTCATGCTCGGCCCGCTTGACCGCGACGTAGCCAGTGATGAAATTTTTGCCCAGGTACCGCTCGATGGTCGCGCTGTTTTCCATACGGTCCAGTGCGTCTTCGATGGTCAGCGGCAGGCGCAGGTTGCGGCGTTCATAGCCACGACCCACCACCGGTGCACTCGGGTTCAGGCCTTCGACCATGCCGATGTAACCGCAGAGCAGGCTCGCAGCGATCGCCAGGTACGGGTTGGCGTCGGCGCCCGGCAGGCGGTTTTCTACCCGACGGTTTTGCGGCCCGGCATCCGGAACCCGCAGGCCCACGGTGCGGTTCTCTTCGCCCCACTCCACGTTCACTGGTGCCGAGGTGTCCGGCAGGAAGCGGCGGAACGAGTTGACGTTGGGTGCGAACAGCGGCAACAGCTCGGGGATGAGCTTCTGCAAACCACCGATGTGGTGCAGGAACAACTGGCTCATGGTCCCGTCTTCATTAGAGAAGATGTTCTTGCCGGTCTCGATGTCGATGATGCTCTGGTGCAAGTGCATCGCACTGCCCGGCTCGCCGGTCATCGGTTTGGCCATGAAGGTCGCGGCCACGTCGTGCTTGAGCGCGGCTTCGCGCATGGTGCGCTTGAACACCAGGATCTGGTCGGCCAGGGACAGGGCATCGCCGTGACGGAAGTTGATTTCCATCTGCGCCGTGCCGTCCTCGTGGATCAGCGTGTCGAGATCCAGCTCCTGCAGTTCGCACCAGTCGTAGACGTCTTCGAACAGCGGGTCGAATTCGTTCGCCGCTTCGATAGAGAACGACTGACGACCGATTTCCGGGCGACCAGAGCGACCGATCGGTGGCTGCAACGGATAGTCCGGGTCGTCGCTGCGCTTGGTCAGGTAGAACTCCATTTCCGGCGCCACAATCGGCTGCCAGCCCTTGTCGGTATAGAGTTTCAGGACTTTCTTGAGCACGTTGCGCGGCGACAGCTCGATCGGGTTGCCTTGCTTGTCGTAGGTGTCGTGGATCACCTGTGCGGTGGGTTCGATGGCCCACGGCACGAGAAACACAGCGTTCTGGTCGGGACGGCAGATCATGTCGATGTCGGCCGGGTCGAGCAGTTCGTAATAGATGTCGTCTTCGACATAGTCGCCGGTCACTGTCTGCAACAGAACGCTTTCAGGCAGGCGCATGCCTTTTTCGGCGATGAACTTGTTGGTCGGCGAAATCTTGCCACGGGTAATCCCGGTCAAGTCGGCGATCATGCATTCGACTTCTGTGATCTTGCGGTCTTTCAACCAATCGGTGAGCTGGTCGAGGTTGTTACTCATAAATGCCTCTAGGCTTTGAGTTTCCTGACTCTTTCATGAGTCAGGCGATAGTTGACGCATCGGCGTCGCGTTGGAATGCAAGTCTGCGCCAGGCCGGCGTGCTTGTGGGCACATGCGCCGAGATCAGGCGTGCAGAATCGCGAGCGGTGCCCTGCACGATGGCTGAGCCGCTATTGTGAATCGGTTCTATATTGAATGGAGTAACCGTAATGGGGGTGCCATTGCGACCGTCCAGAATATCGGACGGGGACAGTCGAACCGTCAAGGACGAGAGGATCATCCAGGCTGCTGAGCCCATGGCGCGGGCGGATATGTCACCACTGATATGGCAGACATGCCGACCGACCTGTCTTGAGCAGTCGGTGACGCCGATTAACGGCAGGCGAGACATGAAGCACCCCGGTATTATTGCTGTTATGGGTTTGATTCGAGCTTAGCCTTGTTCATTTTTTTACACAACACCCCCGTAAAAAATACAACACGGCCCGCTCAAGCTCGCGGCGACCAACACACCAAAAGGTATAAAAACGCCCCAAAGTGCCTCAAAAAAGCCATACGAGCGCTTTTTTAGGGCAAAAAAGGCCTTGCTTGACTTCGGCATGCCGTTCGGGTTGACTGAAACCAGAAAAGATCAATGATTGATATTTTTAACAACAAAGGTGTTGCATCATGTCGGTACCCCCGCGTGCCGTTCAGCTTAACGAAGCGAACGCGTTCCTTAAGGAACATCCTGAGGTTCTGTACGTTGACCTTCTGATTGCGGATATGAATGGTGTGGTGCGCGGCAAGCGCATTGAACGCACCAGCCTCCACAAGGTTTACGAGAAAGGCATCAACCTGCCGGCCTCTTTATTTGCTCTGGATATCAACGGCTCGACGGTGGAAAGCACCGGCCTGGGCCTGGACATCGGCGATGCTGACCGAATCTGCTATCCAATCCCCGATACCCTGTGCAACGAGCCATGGCAGAAGCGCCCGACCGCGCAACTGTTGATGACCATGCACGAACTCGAAGGCACCCCCTTCTTCGCCGATCCACGTGAAGTGCTGGCCAACGTGGTGCGCAAATTCGACGAAATGGGCCTGACCATCTGCGCCGCGTTCGAACTGGAGTTCTACCTGATCGACCAGGAGAACGTGAACGGTCGTCCGCAACCGCCTCGCTCGCCGGTTTCCGGCAAACGTCCGCACTCGACACAGGTTTACCTGATCGACGACCTCGACGAATACGTCGACTGCCTCCAGGACATTCTGGAAGGCGCAAAAGAGCAAGGCATCCCGGCCGACGCCATCGTCAAGGAAAGTGCCCCGGCGCAGTTCGAAGTGAACCTGCACCACGTGGCCGATCCGATCAAGGCCTGCGACTACGCGGTCCTGCTCAAGCGCCTGATCAAGAACATCGCCTACGACCATGAAATGGACACCACCTTCATGGCCAAGCCTTACCCGGGCCAAGCGGGCAATGGTCTGCATGTCCATATCTCGATTCTCGACAAAGATGGCAAAAACATTTTTGCCAGTGAGGATCCCGAGCAGAACGCCGCACTGCGTCACGCGATCGGCGGTGTGCTCGAGACCCTACCGGCGCAGATGGCTTTCCTCTGCCCGAACGTCAACTCGTACCGTCGTTTCGGCGCACAGTTCTACGTGCCGAACTCGCCGTGCTGGGGCCTGGACAACCGTACCGTAGCGATTCGCGTACCGACCGGCTCTGCCGATGCCGTGCGCATCGAGCATCGCGTGGCCGGCGCCGACGCCAACCCGTACCTGCTGATGGCTTCGGTTCTGGCGGGCGTGCACCACGGCCTGACCAACAAGATCGAGCCGGGCGCTCCGGTCGAAGGCAACAGCTACGAGCAGAACGAGCAGAGCCTGCCGAACAACCTGCGCGACGCACTGCGCGAGCTGGACGACAGCGAAGTCATGGCCAAGTACATCGATCCGAAATACATCGATATCTTCGTCGCGTGCAAAGAGAGTGAGCTGGAGGAGTTCGAACACTCCATCTCCGACCTTGAGTACAACTGGTACCTGCATACCGTGTAAGCGGTTGCAGTAAAAAAACGCCGCCGGCCTCACAGCCGACGGCGTTTTTTTATGGGTGCCATCAAACCCTGTGGCGAGGGAGCTTGCTCCCGCTGGAGACCGAAGGACTCGCTTTCATCCGCAGTCGGTTCTGTCAGGCACACCGCATCGGCCGTTTTGGGGCCGCTTCGCAACCCAACGGGAGCAAGCTCCCTCGCCACAGGGGATATGGAACATCTGCCCGCTCTGCGTACAATGCCCGCTGCCCCGCAGGAGACTCCAATGACACGCGTAGCCAGCCCCCGCAAACCCCGCGCACGCAGCCAGGCCCGGATCGATTCGATACTCGATGCCGCCCGCACGCTGCTGGCCGCCGAGGGCGTGGCCAGTCTGTCGATCTACAGCGTCGCCGAGCGTGCGGAGATTCCGCCCTCCTCCGTCTACCATTTTTTCGCCAGCGTCCCGGCCTTGCTCGAAGCGCTGACCGCCGACGTCCACGCGGCATTCCGCGCTTGTCTGCAAGCGCCCATCGACCACCACGCGCTGAGCGGTTGGCGTGACCTGTCGCGGCTGGTGGAACAGCGCATGCTGGCGATCTACAGCGAAGACGCCGCCGCCCGCCAACTGATTCTGGCCCAGCACGGCCTGACCGAAGTCACCCAGGCCGACCGCCAGCACGACATCGAATTGGGCGACCTGATGCACAAGCTTTTCGACCACCATTTCGAACTGCCGAAGCTTCCGATGGATGTCGACGTATTTGCCCTGGCCATGGAACTGGGCGACCGCGTCTACGCACGCTCGGTGCAGCAGCACGGGCAGATCACACCGCGTATGGCCGAGGAAGCGATGCGCGTGTTTGATGCCTATCTCGGGTTGTACCTGCCACCGTTCCTGCCCAAGCGCAGCCTCGGCGACTGATGTTTCAAACCTCTTCGCAATCGTAGAGCGCCAGGCGTCTGATCACTGTTCCCGGTCGCAGCAACCCGCCCGGCGCGACCACCGCGTTGGCACCGAGTCGCGCGCCGTCGCCCAACAGTGCACCGAACTTTTCGCACCCGGTCGACACCAGTCCATCACCGATCCGCACGTTCACGGTTTTGTCCGCACGCTCGTTGCGATAGTTGGCAATGAGGCTGCCCGCCTCCAGATTGACCCCGGCGCCCAGCACCGAATCACCGACAAAATTGAAGTGAGCGAGCTTGCTGCCGGCAAACACGAAAGACGATTTGAGTTCGGCACCGGGGCCGATGATGCAGTGCTCATCCAGCCAACACCCCCCACGCAGGTAAGCACCGGCGGCGATGAAACAGTCAGGGCCGATGATCAACGGCCCCTTGAGGATCGCCCCCTCTTCGACCTGCGCAGTGCGGTGGACGGCAATGTCGCCCGAGACTTGGTAATGCTCATCCGGCAACTGTCGTAGCAACTCACGCACACGCTCGGGTGCATCGCTCACCAGCGCCCAGGGCGTTAAGTCTGCCCACGGGGCCAGTGCTGACTGGGTCACGCCATGAATGTAATCCGAAATCCTGACTGTCACCTTGATCTCCTTTTCGTCGTAAAAATTCACGTCGGACTCTACCACCGTCAGCGCAGGCAATAAAAAACCCCGAAGGGCTCAAACCCTTCGGGGTTGTTGTTTAAACACACCGCTTACAACTTGGCGATCGACACCTCGGTGGATTTCACGAACGCGATCACTTCACTGCCGACGGCCAGCTCCAGCTCCTTGACCGAACGCGTAGTGATCACCGAAGTGACGATGCCGGACGCCGTCTGCACGTCGATTTCCGACAGCACGTCGCCGAGGACGATTTCCTTGATGGAGCCTTTGAACTGGTTACGAACGTTGATGGCTTTGATAGTCATGATGTTGATTCCTGTCGTGGGATAAGACTTGAGTTATTGAGCCCAACGCAATTGCGTGGGCAAGGGTGAAACAGGTTCCGGTTCCGGCGGCTGGCCGGGCAGCGCCAGCACGCGATTGAGTACTTCGGTTTCCAGCGCCGCCAGCCGATGGGAGCCGCGCACCCGAGGGCGCGGCAGTTCCACGTGCAGGTCGAGTCCGACTTCGCCGTCTTCGATCAGGATCACCCGATCGGCAATTGCCACCGCTTCACTGACGTCATGGGTGACCAGCAACACCGTGAAGCCGTGCTGTTGCCAGAGCCGTTCGATCAGTTGCTGCATTTCAATTCGAGTCAGGGCATCCAGCGCACCCAACGGTTCGTCGAGCAACAGCAAGCGCGGCTGATGAATCAGTGCACGAGCCAATGCCACGCGTTGTTTCTGTCCACCAGACAACGCGGCCGGCCACTCGTGGGCGCGATCAGCCAGACCGACCGCTTCCAGGGCTTGCAGCGCTTGCGGTTTCCAGTTGCCCTTGAGGCCGAGGCCAACGTTGTCGATGATCTTTTTCCACGGCAGCAACCGCGCTTCCTGGAACATCAGCCGCGTGTCTTCCTGCGCCTCACTGAGCGGCGCGGCACCGGCGAGCAACTCGCCACCCGTGGGCTGATCGAGCCCGGCGAGCAAGCGCAGCAAGGTACTTTTGCCGCAACCGCTACGCCCCACCACGGCGACAAACTGGCCGGCCGGTATGTGCAGGTCGATCTCGCGCAACACCTGCCGCGCACCAAAGGTTTTTTGCAGCTTGCGCACCGCCAGCGGAATCCCGCGCAGCAGTCGCGGAGGTTGTTGAGCCGTCATGCCGCACCTCCCTTGGCAACCTGATACGCCGGGTGCCAGCGCAGCCAGACACGTTCAAGTCCACGGGCCGCGAGGTCGGCCAATTTGCCGAGCACCGCGTACAACAGAATCGCCAGCACCACCACGTCGGTCTGCAAGAACTCCCGGGCATTCATCGCCAGATAGCCGATGCCGGAGCTGGCGGAAATGGTTTCCGCGACGATCAACGTCAACCACATGAAGCCCAGGGCGAAACGCACGCCCACCAGAATCGAAGGCAACGCCCCCGGCAGAATCACTTGCCGGAACAGACTGAAACCGGACAGGCCATAACTGCGCGCCATCTCCACCAGCGCCGGATCGACGTTGCGGATGCCGTGATAGGTGTTGAGGTAAATCGGAAACAACGTGCCCAGCGCCACCAGGAAAATCTTTGCCGACTCATCGATGCCGAACCACAGGATCACCAGCGGAATCAGCGCCAGGTGCGGCACGTTACGGATCATTTGCACCGAACTGTCGAGCAAGCGTTCGCCCCACTTCGACAACCCGGTGATGAACCCCAGTACCAGGCCGATACCGCCACCGATGGTGAATCCCAGGGCCGCACGCCAGCCGCTGATGGCCAGGTGCGTCCAGATTTCGCCGCTGCTGACCAGACTTACGCCGGCCTCGATCACGGCGATGGGCGCCGGCAGAATCCGTGTCGACAACCAGCCTGCCGACACCGACAACTGCCACACCGCCAGCAACAACACCGGCAACGCCCATGGCGCGAGGCTGTGGATGAATTTGTTCATGGCGCGCCTCAGCTCTGGGACGCGGCTTTGGGAAGAATGTCGTTGGCGACCATTTCACCGAACGGGCTGACGTAACCGGCACTTTTCGGCAACTCGGGGCGCTCGACATCGAGGTGTGGGAACAGCAATTCGGCCACCCGGTACGACTCTTCCAGGTGTGGATAACCGGAGAAAATGAAGGTGTCGATGCCGAGGTCCGCGTATTCCTTCACCCGTGCGGCCACGGTCGGACCGTCGCCCACCAGCGCCGTACCGGCACCACCGCGCACCAGGCCGACACCGGCCCACAGGTTAGGGCTGACTTCCAGGTTGTCGCGACTTCCGCCATGCAGCGCAGCCATGCGTTGCTGGCCGACCGAATCGAAACGCGCCAGCGATGCCTGGGCACGGGCGATGGTCTCGTTGTCCAGATGCGAGATCAATTTGTCCGCCGCTTGCCAGGCTTCGGCGTTGGTTTCACGCACGATCACATGCAGACGAATGCCGAAGCGTACGGTGCGACCAAGCTTGGCGGCTTTGGCACGAACCTGTTCGATCTTCTCGGCAACGGCGGCCGGAGGCTCACCCCAGGTCAACACCATTTCCACTTGCTCGGCGGCCAGGTCTTGCGCAGCTTCCGAAGACCCGCCGAAGTACAACGGCGGACGTGGTTGCTGGATCGGCGGATAGAGCAATTTCGCGCCCTTCACACTGATGTGCTGGCCGTCATAATCGACCGTTTCGCCTTCCAGCACGCGGCGCCAGATGCGGGTGAATTCCACCGAGGCCTGATAACGCTCCTCGTGGCTGAGGAACAGACCGTCGCCGGCCAACTCTTCTGGATCACCGCCAGTGACCAGGTTGAACAGCGCGCGCCCACCGGACAGACGATCCAGCGTCGCCGCCTGCCGCGCGGCTACCGTCGGGGAAATGATCCCGGGGCGCAGGGCGACAAGAAACTTCAGACGCTGGGTCACCGGAATCAGCGACGCCGCCACCAGCCACGAGTCTTCGCAGGAGCGACCGGTCGGAATCAGCACACCGCCGAAGCCCAGACGATCCGCCGCTTGCGCGACCTGTTGCAGATAACCGTGGTCAACGGCGCGAGCGCCTTCGGCGGTGCCAAGGTAATGGCCGTCGCCGTGTGTAGGCAGGAACCAGAAGATATTGAGGCTCATGGAGTGGTCTCCTTGGGGAATCGAATTATTGGGCTTTGGCGAGAGCGGCCGGCGGCGTCCAGATCACGTCTTTGATGCTCAGCGGCTTGGGAATCAGCTTGAGCTGATAGAAGCTGTCGGCGATTTTCTGCTGCGCGGCAACCACTTCAGGCGTGAGGAACAGCGCGCCGTAACCCTGGCGTTTCACCGAGGTCAGGGTGATGTCTGTCGGCAGGCCAAGTAGCGGTGAAACCTGAGCCGTCACGTCCTGTGGATTGGCTTTGGACCATTCACCCACCGCTCGCACTTCTTCCACGAGGGTCTTGATCACTTCGGGATTCTTCTGCGCATACGGTTTGGTGGCGAGGTAGAACTGGTGGTTGTCGACGAGGCCCTGACCATCGCGCAGGGTGCGCGCTTGCAGTTGCTGTTCGGCGGCAGCCTGGTACGGATCCCAGATCACCCAAGCGTCGACACTGCCACGCTCGAACGCGGCACGGGCATCGGCTGGCGGCAGGAATACAGTCTGGATGTCGGTGTATTTGAGGCCGGCGTCTTCCAGCGCACGCACCAGCAGGTAGTGCACGTTGGAGCCTTTATTGAGCACGACTTTCTTGCCCTTGAGGTCCGCCACCGATTTGATCGGCGAGTCCTTCGGCACCAGCAGCGCTTCGCTGTGCGGCGCGGGCGGTTCGTAGGCGACGTAGAGCAGATCGGCACCGGCCGCTTGAGCGAACACTGGCGGAGTTTCGCCGGTCACACCGAAATCGATGGAGCCGACGTTCAAGCCTTCAAGCAGTTGCGGGCCACCGGGGAATTCAGTCCATTGCACGTCCACGCCTTGGGCAGCGAGGCGTTTTTCCAGGGTGCCTTTGGCTTTGAGCAGCACCAGGGTGCCGTATTTCTGATAGCCGATTCGAAGTGTCTCGGCCTGAGCTTGAGTAATGGCGCCGAAGGTGACAGCCGCAGCAAACAGAGCGACCAGACCACGACGCAAAATGACAGGGCGCATGGCGCTCTCCTTATTTGCAGTTGGGTTGTGGCTGCACCTGCTTGCCCGTTAGCGGGCGAGTAAGGCCAGTACTTCAATTTTTCGGTGGGACTTAAATGCTCCAGCGAGCACTCAACAAACGTTCATTCAACAGGTTCGGATCGAGCGGCTTGGGCCGTCTCGCCATCGCGCTGAAAAACAGCTCCAGCGATTCATTCAGTCGTTGTTCCAACTCCGGCGCCAACTGCGCCAGCGCGTTGCCTTCGCCGTAAGCAATCTGGCTGTCGACAGCGAAAATCCCTTGCAGCAACTCCTGAGCCTTCAAGGCCGACAGCACCGGTTTGAGCGCGTAATCCACCGCCAGCATGTGGGCGATACTGCCGCCAGTGGCTATTGGCAGAACTACTTTGTGGCTCAGGCCGCGCTCGGGCAGCAGGTCCAGCACGACTTTCAATGCGCCGGAAAAAGAGGCCTTGTAAACCGGTGTCGCAATCAGCAAACCATCGGCGTTTTCAATCTGTTGCAGCAGGTCGATGATCTTGGGGCTGTCGAAGCGTGCGTGGAGCAAGTCTTCGGCCGGGAAGTCCCGTACCTGGTAACTCACCACCTCGACACCCTGCGTTTGTAACCATTGCCGGGAGCGATCCAGCAGCACCCCGGAACGGGAGCGTTGGCTGGGACTGCCACCGAGTGAGACGACCAACATTCGGACGATTCCTTGAGCGGTGCTGGCGATTCGCGGCTTGCGATCTCGCTTCGATGGAGTGACCTTAACAGGTGATTTATATATCTATAAATCATATTTATTCATTTGGTTATGCGTTATGGAAATATACAAACCGTTTTCTTCCAGGCAAAAAAACAGGCCGTCGAAACGGCCTGAAATCCCCTGCTTAGAGAGCATCCGAACACATACCTGCAGGCGCTGGCTTGCCGGCGATAGCGGTGTGCCTGAAGCACCACGTCGCCTGGTTCGCCGGCAAGCCAGCGCCTACAAAAGCAATTAGCGGTTGGGCTGCGGCGTCAGGCGCAGGTACGGTTTCACCGCACGGTAGCCCTTGGGAAAGCGCCGTTTGATTTCCGCTTCATCCTTGAGCGACGGCACGATCACCACGTCATCACCGTCCTGCCAGTTGGCCGGGGTGGCCACCTTGTAGTTATCGGTGAGTTGCAGCGAGTCGATCACCCGCAGGATCTCGTTGAAGTTGCGGCCAGTGCTCGCCGGGTAAGTGATGGTCAACCGAACCTTCTTGTTCGGGTCGATGACGAACAGCGAGCGCACCGTCAGGGTGTCGTTGGCGTTGGGATGGATCAGGTCGTAGAGGTCCGAGACTTTGCGGTCGGCATCGTCGAGGATCGGGAAGTTGACCACCGTGCTTTGGGTTTCATTGATGTCTTCGATCCACTTGTGATGCGACTCCACCGAGTCCACGGACAAGGCGATGGCCTTGACGCCGCGCTGGGCGAATTCGTCCTTGAGCCTGGCGGTGAGGCCCAACTCGGTGGTGCACACCGGTGTGAAATCCGCCGGATGGGAAAACAGCACGCCCCAGCTATCGCCCAGCCACTGGTGGAAACGGATGGTGCCGGCGCTGGAGTTCTGTTCGAAGTCGGGGGCGATGTCGCCGAGTCTGAGGCTCATGGTGCTGCTCCTTGTGAGTGCTTGATGAGCTCAACTGTGCCTGTGTTTTTTAACTATTAAAAAGAATAAATATCGATTTATTTAGATCGTAATTGAATATTAAAAATCTGTTCACTGGACGTCCTCAAGCATCACGCCCACCATCGTCGCCAAGGTTCGAGAAGGCCTTGAGTTGCTGCAAAGAGGGGAACTTCATGGCGTGTTTACGGGGGTGAACCGCCTTGAGAAAGCAAAAGCCCCGCCCGGCGTGATGCCGGGCGGGGCTTTTTTTCGTCTCGGTTACGCGAGCGCTGTTACAGCAGCGGGATCGAGTAGCTGAGGATCAGGCGGTTTTCGTCCTGGTCGCGAACACCCGCGATATTGGTGCGCCATGTAGCGTTTTTCCAGGTCAGGCCGAGATTCTTCAGTGGGCCTTCTTGCAATACGTAAGCAACGCTCAGGTCACGTTCCCACTCGGAAGCGCCGCTGGCTGCTTCAGCGCCGGCCCTGTTGACGGTGTCGATGTTATCGCCATGCAGGTACACCATACCCGCCGTCAGGCCAGGTACGCCGACCTTGGCAAAGTCATACGAGTAGCGTGCTTGCCAGGTGCGCTCGCCGGCACGACCGAACTTCTGGATTTGCGAATCGGTGATGGTGTAGTTCGAAGAACCGTCACCCTGGTTCAGCCAAGGGAAATCGCTGCTGCCATTGCTGACCTGATAACCGCCGCCGAAGGTGTGACCGGCAACGGAGTACAGGAACAGGCCGCTGTACAGATTGTTGTCTACCTTGCCCTTGCCGTTTGGCACACCGCTGTAGTTGCCGGTGCTGTAGTAATCCGGGTTGTAGCCGTTGGCACCGTCATCGGAGCTGTTGAAGTAGCGCAAGTCCGACTTCAACACGCCCGGGCCGATGGCCCAGTTGTGTACCAGACCCAGGAAGTGCTGCTTATAGAAGTCTTCCAGGTTGCCGTAGTAGTACTGGGCAGTCAGGTCTTTGGTGAGCTTGTAGTCACCACCGGCGTAGATGAACTTGTTGCTATTGATAGTGCGCGGGGATGCACCATTGATAGACATCTGTTCATTGTTGCTCGAGTTACGGCCTTTCACGTGCTCGATCTGGCCGCCGATCAGCGTCAGGTCCTTGATCTCGCCGGACGTGAGCTGGCCACCTTCCCAGGTTTGTGGCAGCAGGCGACCATCGTTGGTCACGATCACCGGCAGTTTTGGTTGCAGGGTGCCCAGTTTCAGCTCGGTCTGCGAGATCTTGGCCTTGGCCGTCAGGCCCAGGCTGGAGAAGTCATCAACCGCTTCGCCGTTGGACTTGCTCGGGAAAACAGTGCCGCCGTAAGACGTCGACGTCGCACCGTTGGTGCCACCGCCCGAATCAAGACGCACGCCCAGCAGGCCAATCGCATCAATACCGAAGCCGACAGTGCCTTGGGTGTAACCGGAGATGAAACGCAGGTCAAAGCCTTGGCCCCATTCTTCGTTCCTGCTTGGATCGGCAGCACCACTGCGGTTATCGGTGTTGATGTAGAAGTTACGCAGCCCCAATGTTGCCTTGCTGTCTTCGATAAAACCGGCGGCGCCTGCCTGCTGCGCCAAAACCCCTGTGGCCACAGCCAGGGCCAAGGTGGACTTATTCATGTTTCGCTCCTCTCGTTTCTAATTCTTCTGTTTCTGGTCCTGGATCTGGTGCCCGGGATCCTAAACGCTTAATTTCGCGGCATACCGTCTAAGCCGGTCGTTTGGCGGCCGCAGGATACATCGCCATAAAGCCAAAATGAATCGCTTGGTACTTTTTAATATCTTTGTGGAATATACGTTTCCGCGACAGATCCGAGGTATCGGCGGCAAAGGCCGATTCCTTAAGCTGATCATTTTTCGAGGGACCGCGACGGCCGGACCCGCTCACTTTAGGCGGCGGACACAAAAACCAAAAAGAATAAAAAATGATTACGTGCAGCTTTTGTGGAATATAAAAATTCACACGAAAAAAAGCCCCGCCAGTTGGCAGGGCCTTTTCGAACGGCTAGTTACAGGAAGCTGTAGGTGTAGTTGAAGATCAGGCGGGTCTGGTCCTGGTCGGCGATGTTGATTTCGCTGCCACGATAAACGCCGTTACGCAACGTCACGCCGAAGCCTTTGAGAGCGCCCTGCTGGACGGTGTAGTCGATCCGCATGTCGCGTTCCCACTCGGACATATCGCTGCCACCCGTAGCGGATTTGATGTTGTCGCCATGCAGATAGGAAATCGCCGTTTTCAGACCTGGCACACCCAGACCGGCGAAGTCATAGCTGTACTGGCCGAACGTGGTGTTCTCACCTGCGCGGACGAAACCGTTGATCATCGAATCGGTGAACAGGTAGAAGCTCGAGCCACCCGCGCCCAGGTTATGACCGTTGTCACCTGTCAGGCTGCCCTGGTTCAGGTAAACGAAGCCACCGTCATCGTTGACGCGCTGGTGACCCAGCAGGAAGGCGTTGCCACCCAGGGTGTAGGTGAACATGGCGCTCCAGGTCTTGTTATCGACCTCGCCCGGGGTTTTGGCGTAACCACCGTTGTTGTTGAAGCGATAGCCGGTCTCACCGTTCTTGCCATCGGCGCTGCTGTCGAAGTAACGAACGTCGGTCTTGAACGACTGGTTGGGAGCAATCGGGTAGACGTGCACCAAACCGAAGAAGTTTTGCTTGTAGTAGTCTTCCAGGTTCGCATAGTAGTACTGCAAGGTCAGGTCTTTGGTGACCTTCCAGTCAGTACCGCCGTAAAGGAACTTGTTGCTTTCTTCTGTCCCGCCATTCACAGCCAGGCCATCAGTGTTAGACGAGGCGCGACCTGCCGCGTGTTCCAGCTGACCCGCGTTAAAGGTCCAGCCGTCGAACTCCTTGGAGGTGATGGTGCCACCTTCAAAAGTCTGTGGCAGCAAACGGCCATCGCTCGCGATCAGAATCGGCAAGTTGGGTTGTAGAGCCCCACCGAGGTGCGCTTCGGTCTTGGAGAAGCGTGCTTTCACGTTGGCAGCCGCACGGCTCCACTGGTCCACGGCCGAATGATCGCTGTCGCTTGGGACGAAGGTGTTGGGATCAGGGTGATGGCCTTTGCCACCATCCAGATGGATACCCAGCAACGCCTGGGCATCAATACCGAAACCGACACTGCCTTGCGTGAAACCGGACAGGTAATCGAGCTTCAGGCCTTCAGCGGTTTCTCGCTGATCCGCGCCGCCATCCCGATTATCGTTATTGAAATACATGGTTCGCGAACTGACGGAAGCCTTGCTGTCTTCGAAGAAACCTGCGGCGCTTGCCTGCTGCGCCAAAACCCCTACGGCCACGGCGACAGCCAAGGTGGACTTGTTCATGTTGAAGCTCCTCTCGTTTCTAATTCTTGTATTCCTGGTTCCGGATCGATTGCCCGAAATCCTAAGATGCGCGATTAGCGCCAGACCGAGACCCACAAGTCAATCGTAACTACGTGTGTCTACGACCATGGTCTAATCCCCCGTTTTTTGGTCCATGCAGGGTCATGAGTTCGTCATAAACCTGAAAAGAAATAGGCAGTTCTTTTCTAATACCGTTTAGGTATTTAGGTCATAGCCCCAAACGTCGCGGCCTAGAGCGACCGGGCTCATAAGCTAATTCCAAAATGGTATTTATTAGAGTTTTTTTAGATCGTTTAGCGTTGACGCAGTTCGGAAATAATTCCTTTACCGAAAGGCGATCCCATGACGATCAAGCGCGCACTATCCGGCTCATTTGTTACAGTTTATGTATCGCTCGCTGTTTCCTTTTCAGCTCATGCGGCCAACCTCACCGTTGGCTATCAAACCGGAATAGACCCCAGCAAGGTGCCTCAGGCGGACGGCCTTTATGAGAAGTCCATCGGCCAGCCAATCGACTGGCGACGCTTCAACAGCGGTCCGGAAGTGGTCACGGCCATCGCTTCGGGGGACGTGCAGATCGGCAATCTGGGTTCAAGCCCGCTGGCGGCCGCCGCGTCCCGTAACTTGCCGATTGTCGCGTTCATCGTGTCAGCCCAGATCAATGCGGCCGAAGCGTTGGTGGTTCGCAACGGTAGCGGCATCGAAAAACCGGAAGATCTGATCGGAAAAACCATCGCCACACCGTTCGTTTCGACCTCCCACTACAGCCTGCTCGGCGCCTTGAAGCACTGGGGGCTGGATGGCTCGAAAGTCAAAGTGGTGAACCTGCAACCGGCAGAAATTGCGGCAGCCTGGAAGCGCGGCGATATTGATGGCGCGTTTGTCTGGTCGCCGGCGCTTGGGGAGATCCGCAAGACCGGCAAGACTTTGACCGACGCCGCGCAAGTGGGCCAATGGGGCGCACCGACGTTCGAGGTATGGGTGGCGCGCAAGGATTACGCCGAGAAGCACCCGGAGGTCGTGGCTAAATTTGCCAAGGTCACACTGGATTCCTTTGCCGAGTATGCCGCCCATAAATCTGACTGGACCGCCAACTCGGTGCCGGTACAGAAAATCGCCAAACTGACCGGTGCCAATGCCGCTGACGTGCCTGAGTTGTTGGCCGGATCAGCCTTCCCGGATGCCAAGGCTCAGCAAAGCTCCGCGCTGCTGGACGGCGGTACGGCCAAGGCGATTGGCGAGACGGCTAAATTCTTGAAGGAGCAAGGAAAGGTAGAGACGGTGTTGCTGGACTATTCGCCGTATGTCAGCGCGAAGTTCGTAACCGAGTAATTATTGCGGTTCTTTCGCAACCGATCGCTGGCAAGCCAGCTCCTACAGGTAGGCGCAAATCATGTAGGAGCTGGCTTGCCAGCGATGGGGCTATTCGGTCAAAGGGCTTTTTCGAAGATCTTCGAGTTACGCTGATAGTTGTACAGCGACGCTCGCGCCGATGGCAGGCGATCAACGCTGCTCGGCACAAAACCACGCTCGCGGAACCAGTGAGCGGTGCGGGTGGTGAGCACGAACAAGGTTTTCAAACCCTGAGCCCGGGCGCGGGTCTCGATGCGCTCCAGCAATTCATCGCCGCGACCGCCATGGCGATACTCCGGATTCACCGCCAGGCACGCCAGCTCACCGGCATCCGAATCGGCAATCTGATACAGCGCCGCACACGCGATGATCATGCCTTCACGCTCGACCACGCTGAACTGCTCGATCTCGCGCTCCAGCACTTCACGGGAACGGCGTACCAGAATCCCCTGCTCTTCCAGCGGGCTGATCAAGTCGAGCAATCCGCCGACGTCTTCGATGGCCGCTTCGCGCACCACTTCAAACTGCTCCTGCGCCACCAGCGTACCGCCGCCGTCACGGGTGAACAGTTCGGTCAGCAGTGCACCGTTCTCGGCATAGCTGACGATATGACTACGGGCCACGCCGCCACGGCAAGCTTCGGCAGCGGCATCCAACAGTTCTGCCTGATAGTTACTGCCCAGGCGCTGCAAATGCGCCGGCACCTGCTGCGGACGCAACTCACGCACCAGACGTCCGTTTTCGTCGATCAAACCCAGTTCGGCGCCAAACAGCAGCAGCTTGTCCGCGCCCAACTCGATGGCCGCCCGCGTGGCGACGTCTTCACAGGCCAGGTTGAAAATCTCACCGGTCGGCGAGTAGCCCAATGGCGACAGCAACACGATGGAGCGCTCGTCCAGCAGACGGTTGATGCCCTTGCGATCGACCCGGCGCACTTCGCCGGTGTGGTGGTAGTCGACGCCTTCGAGCACGCCGATCGGCCGTGCCGTCACCAGGTTGCCGCTGGCGACCCGCAAGCGCGAGCCCTGCATCGGCGACGAGGCCATGTCCATCGACAGGCGCGCCTCAATGGCGATGCGCAATTGGCCGACGGCGTCGATCACGCACTCCAGGGTTGCCGCATCAGTGATGCGCATGCCGTGGTGGTAATGCGGGGTCAGACCGCGAGCGGCGAGGCGGGATTCGATTTGCGGGCGCGAGCCGTGGACCAGCACCAATCGCACGCCCAGGCTGTGCAACAGCACCAGGTCGTGGACGATATTGCCGAAATTCGGGTGTTCAACGCCGTCGCCGGGCAGCATGACGACAAAGGTGCAATCGCGGTGGGCGTTGATGTAGGGCGAAGCGTGACGAAGCCAATTAACGTATTCGGGCATGAACCAGGGCCTGTAATAAATAGCAGCCGAAAAAAGGGCGAAACAGAAAAACGCACAACGGGCTGATGGTTATCGTCGGAACAGGCTTGGCAACACGCGCGCTCTCCTCATGAATACGGGTTTCAACATCGGCAAGTTATACATGAAACCTGTAGAAGCCGGCTTGCTGGCGATGCAAGCGCTGCGATCCGGCAGATGAACCGCGTCATCGTTCATCGCCGGCAAGCCGGCTCCTACAGGTTGTGTTGCGTTTTGGCCGGTGTCAGGCAGTAATGTTCGATCAGTTGACGTAATAGATGCACCGTAGGCTGCAAACGTGACATTTCGAGGTATTCCCCCGGCTGGTGGGCACAGGCGATATCGCCAGGGCCGAGCACCAGTGTTTCGCAGCCAAGACGCTGAAGATAAGGCGCTTCGGTGCCGAACGCCACTGCTTCGGCGCTGTGGCCGGTGAGCTTTTCGGCGATTCGTACCAGTTCCGCGTCTTCGGCCTGCTCGAAGGACGGCACGTCGGGGAACAGCGGCGCGTAGGTGATCTTCACCTGATGCCGCTCGGCAACCGGGTTGAGCTTCTGCAGGATCTCGGCACGCAAGACCTTGGGGTCCATGCCGGGCAATGGACGCAGGTCAAACTCCAGCGAACACTGGCCGCAGATGCGGTTGGGATTGTCGCCGCCATGGATGCAGCCGAAATTCATCGTGGGCATCGGCACGCCGAACTGTGGATTGCGAAACTCACGCTGCCACAACAGGCGCAGGCCACGCAGTTCGCCGATGGCATCGTGCATGGCTTCCAGGGCGCTGTGGCCCAGGCGCGGGTCCGAGGAATGGCCGCTCTGCCCGAGGATGTCGATGCGCTCCATCATGATGCCTTTGTGCATGCGGATCGGCTTGAGCCCGGTCGGCTCGCCGATCACCGCAGCACGCCCCAGCGGCCGCCCCGCTGCCGCCAACGCACGGGCACCGGACATCGAACTTTCTTCATCGCAGGTAGCGAGGATCAGCAGCGGTTGCTTGAACGGTTGATCGAGCAGTGGTCTGACGGCTTCGATGGCCAGGGCGAAAAAGCCCTTCATGTCGCAGCTGCCCAGGCCGACCCAGCGACCGTCGACTTCGGTCAGTTTCAAAGGATCGGTCTGCCACAACGCGCCATCGAACGGCACGGTGTCACTGTGACCGGCCAGCACGAGCCCGCCGGGACCTGAGCCAAAACTGGCCAGCAGATTGAATTTGCCAGGGCTGACTTGTTGGATGTCGCAGGCAAAACCCAGGTCTCCGAGCCATGCGGCCAGCAGGTCGATCACCGGGCGGTTGGTTTGATCGAGGCTCGCTTGAGTACAGCTGACGGACGGTGCAGCGATCAGTGCAGCGAACTGATCTTTCATGGACGGCAATGGCATCGCTGACTCCCGACTCGCGGATTGAAGTCCATCATAGAGCTATCCGGCGACAGGAATAAACCGTTGCACGGCGTAGGAAGGTTGAGTCCTGTACACTGCACGACCTTGGCAGCCACATATTCCCCGGCTGCGCTCCCGATCCTGGATTTTCCGGCCATGCAGAAAGAAACCGAAATCAAACTCCGCGTCAGCCGCGAAACCCTCGCCGCCCTGCGCGAGCACCCGTTACTGAAAAAACGCAACAAAAGTGGCTGGGAACGCCGTGAATTGATGAACCAGTACTTCGACACGCCTGAGCGCGATCTGGCCCGGGCCAAAGTCGCCCTGCGCCTGCGCAAGGATGGCGAGGAAGTGATTCAGACCCTCAAGACCCGCGGCCAGAGCGTCGCCGGTTTGTCCGAGCGTAATGAATACAACTGGCCCCTGCCCAAAGCCAAGCTCGACGTGAAAAAACTCGACGGCGAATGCTGGCCCGAGGAACTGGCCGAACTGGACAAGAAAACCCTGAAGCCGATCTTCACCACCGATTTCGTCCGCGAATACGCTGAAATCGCCTGGGGCCGTGGCAAAACCAAAGTGGTCATCGAAGCCGCGCTGGACCTGGGTCACGTCGTCGTCGGCAAACAGAAAGAAGAAATCTGCGAGCTGGAGCTGGAATTGCGCGAAGGCGATCCTGCCGCGCTGCTGGAACTGGCCGCCGAGCTGGCTGAAAAACTGGCGTTGATGCCGTGCGACATCAGCAAGGCCGAACGCGGTTATCGCTTGTATGACGCCCACAGCTACTCGTTGAGCCTGCCGGCACCGCAGATCACGGCCGAAACACCGCTGGACGATGCTTTCGCCGCGCTGAGCTGGCATTTGCTGAGCAGCAGCCAGCGTCTGGCCGAACAGTATCGCTTCAATGGTCACTGGCGCCTGTTGCAGGACTGGGTCGAGTGCCTTGCTGAAATGCGCGCACTGATCAGCAGTCTCGGTCAGGCAGCCCCGCGTCAATCGACCCACGACCTGCGTGTCGCGCTCGACGCTTTGCTGGAAGACTGGCGCCCGTTGGTTCAGGCCGGCCTGGACGATGAAGACGTGCGCAAAGCCGCGCCGGAGCAGTTCCTCGAAGAACTCGAAGACCCACGCTGGGGCCTGTTCTCCCTGACCACGTCGCGCTGGTTGCTGGCCCGCACCTGGGCTGCCGAGCGCAACACCCGTGGCAATCGCCAGGGCGCTGCGCAATTGGGCAGCTGGTTGCCGCGCCTGCTGGGCGAGGAAGCCACTTCGTTGCAATTGCAGCGTTATCAGCAACAGCCGGAAGACCTGGCCGAGCAACTGCCGCGCATCGAACGCATCCAGGTCTGGCTGCACCATGCGCGCAACGTGCTGGAGATCCCGGAAATGGATCGCCTGTACGGTGAGCTGAACAAACTGGCGCAGTTGGCGAACGAATCGATCACCGACGAAGTGCTGGACGCGCGTAAACAGCAGGCGATTGCGGTGTATCAGAACCGTGCGTGGAAAATGCTGTTGCGCATGTAATACCGCCATCGCCAGCAGGCTGGCTCCCACAGGGGATTTGTGACGTACACAAAACCAATGTGGGAGCCAGCCTGCTGGCGATGGGGCCCGCACAATTACCGCAGCATTTCAGACCGGCAAACTCGTCGTCGACTTGATCTCCGATAACGCCACGATCGAATTCACTTCCTGAATCCCGGGCACCATCGACAGTTTCTCGAAGAAGAAACGCTCGTACGCCTCGATGTCCGCCGTGACAATCCGCAGCAAGAAATCCACCGCCCCCATCAGCACATAACATTCCAGCACTTCCGGAAAGCCGCGAATCGCATCGGTGAACTCCGTGAAATTCGAGCGGCCGTGGGCGTTGAGTTTTACTTCGGCGAAGATCTGCGTGTTCAGACCGATTTTCTTGCGGTCGAGCAAGGTCACTTGGGCCCGAATGATCCCCTCCTCTTTCATCCGCTGAATCCGTCGCCAGCACGGGGATTGCGACAGGCCGACCTGTTCGGCGATCTGCGCACTGGACAGCGAAGCGTCCTCTTGCAGCAGCGCGAGTATCTTGCGGTCATAACTGTCCAGCTCGATCTGCATGAATAAACCCTTAAGTGAGCAATTTGTGCATTGCATGATTCAACAAAGCCGCTATACGCCCCATCTTAGACAAGAAATACCCGGTAACGGATGTAAAAATTTCTCCAATGATTCTGGAGCCCGACCATGCCGCATTTAGAAGCCGTGAACACCCCGCCCACCCGCGCCGATGTCTGGCATGTCAGCAATGCCCACTGCCGTGTGCACTACCAAATGCTCGCCGAAGCCGAACCGGATCTTTTGTGTCGAGCGCTCAACCTGTTCGCTTTGCAGTTCCTGACGCCGGATCAGGTCAATGTGCAACGCCAGGACGACCTGCTGGTCATCGACATCGTCATGGACGGATTGAGCTGGCACCGCGCCCAAGTGATTGCTGAAAAACTTCGTAACCTGATCAGCGTTTGCTCGGTCGAGCTGCAAGCGGCTGATTCTGCTTGGGGCGAAGCGGCTCAGGCGGCGGGCTGAAAAACCCTGACACGGCTTCGTCGGGTAGTGGCCCAGCGGTCTGCAATGCCACGGCTATCCTTTGCGGACTTGTTCAAAAGGAGCCCGCATGTCCGTTCAACTCGCCATTCAGGACCGCTGGCTGGATCTCAATGAGGTACTGCGTGAACTGGTCGCCCAAGGCTTGATCAGCCAGGACTCGGCCGAGCACGCGCTCAATGCCCGACGCCGTCACGCCGCCCATGGCCAGGTGCATCCGCTGGAGTTTATTGCCGATCAGCATCTGGACGACTTGAGCCGGCCAGGCAAACGCCTGGACCTCGAAAGCCTCACCCTGTGGCTGTCCCGGCAGGCCGGCCAGCCTTACCTGCGCATCGACCCGCTGAAAATCAACGTCGCGGCCGTGACGCCGCTGATGTCCTACGCCTTCGCCCAACGCCACAAGATCCTCGCCGTCGCCATCGACCGTGACGCGGTGACAGTGGCCAGCGCCCAGCCTTACGTCAGCGGTTGGGAAGCCGACTTGACCCACGTGCTCAAGCTGCCGATCAAGCGCGTGGTGGCCAACCCGGTGGACATCCAGCGTTTCAGCGTCGAATTCTTCCGCTTGGCCAAATCGGTCACCGGGGCGAACAACGCTGATCAGCAGGTCAACACGCTGGGCAACTTCGAGCAGTTGCTCAACCTCGGCGCCAGCGACCAGGAGCCGGATGCCAACGACGCACACATCGTCAACATCGTCGACTGGCTGTTCCAGTACGCGTTCCAGCAACGCGCCAGCGATATCCATATCGAACCTCGACGCGAACAGGGCACCGTGCGGTTTCGCATCGACGGCGTGTTGCACAACGTCTATCAATTTCCGCCGCAGGTCACCATGGCGATTGTCAGTCGCCTGAAGAGCCTGGGCCGCATGAACGTCGCGGAAAAACGCAAACCTCAGGACGGCCGGGTGAAAACCAAGACACCGGTCGGCGGCGAGGTCGAGTTGCGCCTGTCGACACTGCCGACGGCCTTTGGCGAAAAAATGGTCATGCGGATTTTCGACCCCGAAGTGCTGCTCAAGGACTTCGATCAGTTGGGCTTTTCTGCCGATGACCTGCGCCGCTGGCAGGACATGACTCGCCAGCCCAACGGCATCATCCTGGTCACCGGCCCGACCGGTTCGGGCAAGACCACCACCCTCTACACCACGCTGAAAAAACTGGCGACGCCGGAGGTCAACCTCTGCACCATCGAAGACCCGATTGAAATGGTCGAGCCGTCGTTCAACCAGATGCAGGTCCAGCACAACATCGACCTGACCTTCGCCGCCGGTGTGCGGGCGCTGATGCGGCAAGACCCGGACATCATCATGATTGGCGAAATCCGCGATCTGGAGACGGCGGAAATGGCAATCCAGGCCGCGCTCACCGGCCACCTCGTGCTGTCGACGCTGCACACCAACGATGCCCCCAGCGCCATCAGCCGCTTGCTTGAACTCGGCGTGCCGCATTACCTGATCAAGGCCACCGTGCTCGGCGTCATGGCCCAGCGTCTGGTGCGAACCCTGTGCCCGCACTGCAAGGCGCCGATAACACTGGGGGACGACGACTGGCAAACCCTGACCCGCCCCTGGCAAGCGCCATTGCCGCTCAATGCCCAACGCGCCGTGGGTTGTGCGGAGTGTCGCGATACCGGTTATCACGGCCGCGCCGGGGTCTACGAAATCATGCAGCTCAGCGACGGCATGAAAGCGCTGATCCGTCCCGACGCCGACCTGCTGGCCGTGCGAAGGCAAGCGTTCAAGGAAGGCATGCGCAGCCTGCGCCTGTCGGGGGCACAAAAGGTCGCGGCCGGTTTGACCACGGTTGAAGAGGTATTGCGGGTGACGCCCCAGAGCGAACAACTTTAGGTAAGGCGATGATTGAACTCGATGGGGGGAAGGCAATCCAACGGCGGATTTTATCCATTGGAGTCACCTTTTCATGCGTTTCAAACTTGCTGTTGCAACCGTCGCTCTGCTGTCTCTGCCTGTCGGTTCGGCAATGGCCGATACGTTTTGGCGGAACGTTCTGACGTCCGGCGCAACCACCGGTTCGTCTTACCTGACATCCAAGGATCAAAAGCTGGTCGTCGCAACCCAGGATGACGCCAGCAGCTTCGTTGCCAGCGATGGCGGCATCCGCGGGCCTTACCTGGAAGCCGCCATGCAAGAAGTCCGCGCCGACAACCCGGGCCTGCAAGCCACGGACATGGAGCTGGCGAACGCGATTCTGGCGAAGAATGCCGTGGCTGCTGCGGAGTAAGCTTTGTTGCCGGACTAAAAATGCCGCTCACATGAGCGGCATTTTTATATCTGACAGATCGCAGCTCAATCGTAGGCGCTGCCGAAGGCTGCGATCTTTTGATCCTGCCTAACGGTAATCATCCACCGGCACACACGCACAAAACAGGTTCCGGTCCCCGTACACGTTGTCCACCCGATTCACCGCCGGCCAGTATTTATGAGCCTTGGTGTGTGCATCCGGGGTGATTGCCTGTTCGACGCTGTACGGCCGCTCCCAGATGCCGGTGATATCGGCGAGGGTATGCGGTGCCCCTTTCAACGGATTTTCTTCGGCCGGCCAGTTGCCGTTTTGCACCTCGTTGATTTCCGCACGAATGCTCAACATCGCCCCGATAAAGCGATCCAGCTCGGCCTTCGACTCACTTTCGGTCGGCTCGACCATCAGCGTCCCCGGCACCGGAAACGACATGGTCGGCGCATGGAATCCGTAGTCCATCAAACGCTTGGCCACATCCTCTTCGGTAATGCCGGTCAGCGCCTTGAGCGGTCGCAAATCGAGGATGCATTCGTGGGCCACACGCTCGTTGCGTCCGGTGTAGAGCACCGGAAAGGCCCCGGCCAAATGCCGCGCCAGGTAATTCGCGGCGAGGATCGCCACTTCACTGACGTCCGCCAGTTGCGGCCCCATCATGGCGATGTACATCCAGCTGATCGGCAAAATGCTCGCACTGCCCCAAGGCGCAGCGCTGACCGCACCGTTCTGCGGTTGCGGCCCATCGATCGGCACCACCGGGTGATTGGCCACGAACGGCGCCAGATGCGCACGCACCCCAATCGGCCCCATGCCTGGGCCGCCACCGCCGTGGGGGATGCAGAACGTTTTGTGCAGGTTCATGTGCGACACGTCGGCACCGATGTCCGCCGGTCGCGCCAGGCCGACCTGGGCATTGAGGTTGGCACCGTCCATGTACACCTGACCGCCGTGCTGGTGGACCACTTCGCAAATCTCGCTGATGCCTTCCTCGTATACCCCGTGGGTCGAAGGATAGGTGGCCATCAGGCAAGCCAGTTTGTCCGAGGCCGTGGCAGCTTTTTCCTTCAGATCGTCGAGGTCGACGTTGCCTGCCTCATCGCATTCGACGATCACCACGCGCATCCCGGCCATTTGTGCCGACGCCGGATTGGTGCCGTGGGCCGACGACGGAATCAGGCAGATATCCCGACCGCCCTGCTGGCGACTTTCGTGGTATTTGCGGATCGCCAGCAGCCCGGCGTACTCGCCTTGTGCACCCGAATTGGGCTGCATGCAGATCGCATCGAAACCGGTGATCGCGCAGAGCCAGCGTTCCAGCTCTTCGATCATCAATGTGTAACCCACGGCCTGCTCTTTCGGCACAAACGGGTGCAGGTTGGCGAACTGCGGCCAGGTGATGGGAATCATCTCGCTGGTGGCGTTGAGCTTCATGGTGCACGAGCCCAGCGGGATCATCGATTGATTGAGCGCCAGGTCCTTGTTTTCCAGTTGTTTGAGGTAGCGCAACATTTCGGTTTCGCTGTGATGGGCGCTGAACACCGGATGGCGCAGATAGGGCGAAGACCGCAGCAGCCCTTCGGGAATGCCGCCCGGCAAGACTTCAGCATCCAGATTTTCAATGCTGAGCCCGTTATCGGCCCCGAGAAAAACATCGAACAGTTTGGCGACGGTGGTTTCATCGCAGGCCTCATCCAGGCTCAGGCCCAGTTGGCCGCGCCCCAGAATACGCAGGTTGATCTGCGCCGCCCGGGCACTTTCGATGATGGCGGTCTGGGCTCCACCGACATCGAGCGTCAGTGTGTCGAAGAAGTGTTGATTGACGCGGTTGATGCCGTTTCGCGCCAGGCCTTCGGCGAGGATGCAGGTCAGGCGATGGACGCGCTGGGCGATGCGTTTGAGCCCTTCGGGGCCGTGATACACCGCATAAAAACTGGCGATATTGGCCAGCAACACTTGGGCCGTGCAGATGTTCGAATTGGCCTTTTCCCGACGGATATGTTGCTCGCGGGTTTGCAGGGCCATGCGCAGGGCAATGTTGCCGCGCGCATCTTTGGAGACACCGATGATCCGCCCCGGAATCGCCCGCTTGTATTCGTCGCGGCTGGCAAAGAAGGCCGCGTGAGGTCCGCCATAGCCCATCGGCACGCCAAAACGCTGGGATGAACCGAACACCACGTCCGCGCCCAACTCTCCGGGCGGCGTCAGCAACAGCAGGCTCAACAAATCCGTGGCGACGCAGGCAATCGCTTGCTGCGCATGCAGGTGATCGATCAACGGTCGCAGGTCATGGATCTCGCCGTGGGTATCTGGGTACTGCAACAACGCGCCGAACACCTGGTGCTGTTTCAAGTTATCCACAGCGTCGACGACCAGCTCGAAACCGAAACCTTCGGCGCGGGTCTGCACCACGGAAATGGTTTGCGGATGACAGTTTTCATCGACAAAGAACACATTGCTTTTGGACTTGGCGACACGCTTGGCCAGGGCCATGGCTTCCGCCGCTGCGGTGGCTTCATCCAGCAACGAAGCGTTGGCCAGCTCCAGACCGGTAAGGTCGATGGTGAGTTGCTGGAAATTCAGCAGCGCTTCGAGGCGACCTTGGGCAATCTCCGGCTGATAGGGCGTGTAAGCGGTGTACCAGCCTGGGTTTTCCAGCACGTTGCGCAGGATGACGGCCGGCGTGAGGGTGCCGTGGTAGCCCATGCCGATCAGGCTGGTCCAGACCTGGTTCTGTTCGGCGTAACCCCGCAACTTGGCCAGCGCGGCTTCTTCGTCGAGTGCCGGGGGCAGATCCAGCGCACGATTCAGGCGGATGCCGGGCGGCACGGTTTGCTCGATCAATTCAACCCGGCTGCCAACACCCAGACTGTCGAGCATTGCCTGCTGCTCGGCGGCGTCGGGGCCCAAGTGGCGGCGGAGAAAGGCATTGGGGTCGCGTAACTGGCTCAGGGACGGCAACTGGGACATGACGGGCTCTCTCTTGACTGGCGCTCAACGTCGATGCAACACGGTCAAACCAGCATAGCAGCCACCCTTGTAGGAGCGAGCTTGCTCGCGATGACAGCGAGCGCGCCGCGGGGGGCCTGGGTTGTAGCGTTTTCGTTAACGATCCATCGCGAGCAAGCTCGCACCTACAAGGGAAAATCGCCAGACAACAAAAAGCCCCGACGGGTCGGGGCTTTGGGGTGACGCTTGAAGCTTATTCGCCGATGGCGGTCTTGTAACCGGCGGCATCGAGCAGCTTGTCCAGATCAGCGGTATTGCTTGGCTTGATCTTGAAGATCCACGCTCCGTACGGGTCGGAGTTGAGCAATTCAGGCTCACCACTCAGTGCTTCGTTGACCGCGATCACTTCACCGGCAATCGGCGAATAGATGTCGGAAGCGGCTTTAACCGATTCAACGACACCCGCCTGATCACCGGCAGCAAACACGTTGCCAACCTCGGTCAGTTCAACAAACACCACATCACCCAGCGCTTCCTGCGCGTGATCGCTGATGCCCACGGTGACGGTGCCATCGGCTTCCAGACGTGCCCATTCGTGACTTTCGGCAAAACGCAGGTCGGCAGGGATATTGCTCATGTTCTGTGTCCTCAGGAAATTGTCAGCGGTCATCAACCGCCAAAAAAGATTAGATCAAGGTTTTGCCGTGGCGAACGAAGGTCGGTTTGACCACCCGGACCGGGTACCACTTGCCACGGATTTCCACTTCGGCGCGGTCGGCAGTTGCCATCGGCACGCGCGCCAGTGCAATCGACTTGCTTAGCGTAGGAGAGAAACTACCACTGGTGATCTCCCCTTCGCCAACATCGGCTATACGAACCACCTGATGAGCACGCAAAACGCCACGCTCCTCGAGGACCAGCCCCACCAGTTTGTGCTGGATCCCGGCAGTCTTTTCGGCTTCCAGGGCCGAGCGGCCGATGAACTGACGCTTGGCCGGTTCCCAGGCGATGCTCCAGGCCATGTTCGAGGCCAGGGGTGAAATGTCTTGCTGAATGTCCTGGCCGTAAAGGTTCATGCCGGCCTCGACGCGCAAGGTATCCCGGGCACCAAGGCCTATCGGAGAGATCCCGGCACCGACCAGATCGTTGAAAAATCCGGGCGCCTGATCGGCTGGCAGGACGATCTCCAACCCGTCTTCGCCGGTATAACCGGTGCGCGCGATGAACCAGTCACCGTCGGGCTGACCTTCGAAGGGCTTGAGTATCTGGATCAGATTGCTTCGGGACTGGCTCACCAGTTCGGCAATTTTCTGCCGGGCGTGGGGACCTTGAATGGCCAGCATCGCCATTTCGGAACGCTCGCTCATCTGCACGTCAAAGCCGTCGAGATGGGCTGACATCCACGCGATGTCCTGATCGCGGGTGGACGCATTGACCACCAGGCGATAACCCTCGTCGAGGCGATAGACGATCATGTCGTCGACGATACCGCCCTGCTCATTGAGCATGGCGCTGTACAACGCACGGCCGGGGCTGTGCAGGCGCTCGACATCATTGGCCAGCAAATGCTGGAGCCAGGCTTTGGCCTGGGGGCCGCTGACATCGATCACGGTCATGTGGGATACATCGAAGACACCGCAATCGCGGCGCACCTGATGGTGCTCCTCGACCTGCGATCCATAATGCAGAGGCATGTCCCAACCGCCAAAATCGACCATCTTCGCGCCAAGGGCGAGATGAAGGTCATACAGAGGCGTACGCTGTCCCATGGGTTTCTCCTTCCGGGCGTGGCGAAGGTGCGGACAAGTGCTGCACAGCTTGAACCCTTTGAATTAAAGGCTTTTAGCCGATTTCAGCTACTTGGTCTGTCAGACGGACCGCACCGAATGCCGCGCATTGTAGCCGCAAGGTGTAGGACTGGCACCTAGGTGTTTCGATGCGCTGAACGTCGGATCAATCCGATGACCGGTAGCAGCCCGACCAACACGAGGGTCAACGCCGGCAAAGACGCCCTCGCCCACTCGCCTTCGCTGGTCATTTCAAAGATCCGCACAGCCAACGTATCCCAGCCAAACGGGCGCATCAGCAGGGTCGCGGGCATTTCCTTGAGCACATCGACAAAGACTAGCAACGCTGCGCTCAAGGTGCCGGGCAGCAGCAACGGCAGATACACTTTGAAAAAAAGTCGTGGCCCACTGACGCCTAGGCTACGTGCTGCTTCGGGCAAAGAAGGTCGTATACGCGCCAGACTGCTTTCCAGCGGCCCGTAAGCGACGGCGATGAAACGCACCAGATACGCCAGCAATAGCGCCGCCAGGCTGCCGAGCAGCAGCGGTTTGCCAGCGCCGCCGAGCCAGCCCGAGAGCGGAATCACCAGCTCACGATCCAGGTAACTGAATGCCAGCATGATCGACACTGCCAGCACCGAACCGGGCAAGGCGTAGCCCAGATTGGCCAGGCTGACCCCGGCCCGAATCCCTTGGGTCGGCGCCAGACGCCGGGCAAACGCCAGCACCAGGGCGACGCACACGGTAATCAACGCCGCCATCGCGCCCAGATACAAGGTATGGACGATCAGCCCGGTGTAACGCTCATCAAGATCCAGGCGTCCGCGCTGCCAGAACCAGACAACCAATTGCAGCATCGGAATGACGAAAGCGCAGGCGAACACCAGGCCACACCAGGTCATGGCCGCCAACGCCTTGAACCCTCGCAGGTGATACAACGCCTTGACCCGTGGTCGCTCGTTGCTCGTCCGGTTGGCCCCGCGAGCACGACGCTCGCCGTACAGCACGACCATCACCACCAGGAGCAACAGACTGGCGAGTTGCGCGGCGGTAGACAGGCTGAAGAATCCGTACCAGGTCTTGTAGATGGCCGTGGTGAAGGTGTCGAAGTTGAACACCGACACGGCCCCGAAGTCCGCCAGGGTTTCCATCAGCGCCAACGCAACACCCGCGCCAATGGCCGGCCGAGCCATCGGCAATGCCACCCGCCAAAACGCCTGCCACGGCGATTGGCCCAGGACCCGCGCCGCTTCCATCAGGCCTTTGCCCTGGGCGAGGAACGCGGTGCGCGCCAGCAGATACACGTAGGGATAGAACACCAGCACGAGCACGACAATCACGCCGCCCGTGGAGCGAACACGCGGCAGACGCAGCCCCGTACCCAACCATTCGCGCAGCAGGGACTGCACCGGCCCGGCGAAATCCAGCAGGCCGACGAAGACGAAGGCCAGCACGTAGGCAGGAATGGCGAACGGCAGCATCAACGCCCAATCAAGCCAGCGTCGACCGGGGAATTCGCAAAGGCTGGTCAGCCAGGCAAGGCTCACGCCTAGAAGCGTCACACCCACACCGACGCCCAACACCAGGGTCAGCGTATTGCCCAGCAGCCGTGGCATCTGCGTGTCCCAGAGGTGGGACCAGATCTGTTGATCGATGGTCTGCCAGGACAGCAGCAGCACGCTCAGGGGCAGCAGAACCAACGCAGCGATGGCGAAGACCAGGGGATACCAGCGGCGTTGGGCGGGGTGGGCCAAGGACAAAGCTCTCTAAACGATGAAATGGTCAGAATTGGAAGTGGATAGATTTTGTAGGAGCTGGCTTGCCAGCGAAGACGGCCGAAATATCGCTGCAACACGCAAGAACGCCTTCGCCAGCAAGCCGGCTCCTACAGGAGCAAAACGCGGGGCGCACAAACAAAACGCCCCGCATAGGCGGGGCGCAGTATAACGGGCGACTCAGTTCCAGCCAGCGCGATCCATCAGGCGAATCGCTTCGGCCTGGCGCTTGCCGGCTATTTCCACAGGCAAGGTATCGGCAATGAACTTGCCCCAGGCCGCGACTTCAGCCGATGGCTGCACAGCCGGGTTGGCCGGGAATTCCTGGTTCACATCGGCAAAGATTTTCTGCGCCTCAGGCGTGGTCATCCACTCCACCAGCGCCTTGGCCGCTTCCGGGTGCGGGGCGTACTTGGTCAGGCCGATACCCGACAGGTTGACGTGCACGCCACGGTCCGCCTGGTTCGGCCAGAACAGTTTTACCGGCAAATCCGGCTTCTGCTTGTGCAGGCGGCCGTAGTAGTAGGTGTTGACGATGCCGACGTCGCACTGACCGGCATTGATCGCCTCCAGCACCGCTACGTCGTCGGAGAACACGTCGGTGGACAGGTTGTTGACCCAGCCCTTGAGGATTTTTTCGGTTTTCTCTGCGCCGTGCACTTCGATCATGGTGGCGGTCAGGGACTGGTTGTAGACCTTCTTCGCCGTGCGCAGGCACAGGCGACCTTCCCAGTTCTTGTCGGCCAGCGCTTCGTAGGTGGTCAGTTCGCCCGGTTTCACGCGGTCAGTGGAATAGGCGATGGTCCGCGCCCGCAGGCTCAGGCCGGTCCAGGCATGGGAAGCGGCGCGGTATTGCAGCGGGATGTTGGTGTCGATGGTTTTCGAGGTGAACGGCTGGAGGATGCCCATCTGCTCGGCCTGCCAGAGGTTACCGGCATCAACGGTCAGCAGCAGGTCGGCCGTGGCGTTCTCGCCTTCGGCCTTGATCCGCTGCATCAGCGGCGCTTCCTTGTCGGTGATGAATTTCACCTTCACACCGGTTTTCGCGGTGTAGGCATCGAAGACCGGCTTGATCAGCTCATCGATACGCGAGGAGTAGACCACCACCTCGTCAGCAGCCTGGGCGGCGGTGCTGCCGATCAGGGTCAGGGCGATTGCGGTCAGTAGACGCTTCGGTGCCAACATGGGAGCGGTCCCTCGAATGAAAAATGAAGCCAAATGATAAGGACTCACATTTGCCTTCTCAATCGAACACTTCGTGGAGGAGTTACCAGATGTTGCACAACCGTAAATCCACCACGCTCCTCAGGCTTTGGCGAGCGCTGGCAAATCGCCGATCAGCCCTAACGCCTCACGCACAAACAACGCCTTGGCCTCGGGCATCTGGTCAACCATCTTCAACCCGGTATTGCGCAACCAGCGCACCGGCAGCGGATCGGCCTGGAACAACCGCTCGAAGCCTTCCATCGCCGCCATCAACGCCAGGTTGTGCGGCATGCGCCGACGCTCAAAGCGGCTGAGGACCTTCACGTCCGCCAGACGCTCGCCACGGGCAGCGGCTTGCAACAGCACTTCCGCCAATACCGCTGCATCGAGAAACCCAAGGTTTACACCCTGACCGGCCAGTGGATGAATGGTGTGGGCCGCGTCGCCGATCAGCGCCAGGCCTTGCGCCACATAACGCTTGGCATGACGCTGACGCAGCGGCACGCACAGGCGTGGGTCGGCACTGAGGACTTCGCCGAGCCGGCCTTCGAAGGCGCGTTCGAGCGCTTTGCAAAAATCCGCGTCGTCCATGGCCATCAGGCGTTCGGCCTCGCTTGGCGTGGTCGACCAGACAATTGAACACCAATCCTGCTGCCCGTCCCGCTCCAACGGCAGAAACGCCAGTGGACCGGTGTCGGTGAACCGCTGCCAGGCCGTCGATTGATGGGGCTTGGCGCTGCGCACACTGGTGACGATCGCGTGGTGCAGGTAATCCCACTCGCGCGTCGCGACACCGGTCAGGCGTCGCACCGCCGAATTGGCGCCGTCCGCCGCAATCACCAGCGGCGCACGCAAAGTACGGCCATCGGCCAGGGTCAGCAGCCAGTCGTCGCCGGAGCGGCGCATCTGCTCCAGGCGCGCGTTGGCCAGCATTCCCAGGTCGCAATCGTGCAAACGGTCAAGCAAGGCGTCCTGAACCACGCGGTTCTCGACGATATGCCCCAGCGCGTCGGCATGCACGCTGGCCGCCGAGAAATGGATCTGCCCGGTGCCGCTGCCATCCCAGACCTGCATGTCGGTGTAAGGGGCACTGCGGCGCTTGACGATGCCGTCCCACACGCCCAGGCGTTCGAGAATTCGCTGGCTGGCCGCCGACAAGGCGCTCACCCGCGGTTCAAACGGTGCCTGGTCGTCGAAACGCTTGACGCTCAACGGGCTGCCGTCCAGCAGCAGGACTTCCAGACCGCTGTCCTGCAATGCCAGCGCCAAGGCGCTGCCCACCATTCCGGCCCCGACAATCAGCAGATCTGCGCGCATTTCCATGCTTTAAGCCTGTCTCTCTTGCGGCTTGAGCCGCACGTAAAGGGTTTTCCCGACCCGGGCCACGAGGTGACCGGCGCCGTCATGAATATCGACTTGCAGTTGCGGCAGGTATTTTTCGCCATCGGCCGTCTGCCGGCGGATCTCATCGAGCAAGGTGTCGTCAATGGTAAAGCGGGCGAACACCGGACCTTTGCCCGGCGAGATGAAATCGATGTCGGCGGCCTTGTCCCAGACAATGTATTGGCGTCCGAGGTTTTCCATCAGCATCAGCATGAAAAACGGATCGACCATCGAGTACAGGCTGCCACCAAATTGGGTACCGACATAATTGCGGTTGTACCAGGTCAGGCCCATGGACACCCGGACATCGCGAAAATCGTCACTGATGTGCTGCACCCGCACGCCCGCGCCGAGGTATGGCGGGTAGAAGCTCATGAAGCGGCGCATCAATCGGGCTTTGCCGAACTTGCGAGTCAGCCACTTAAGCATCAGGGCGAGTACCCAAGCCCATGGCCTGGCGGGCGAACCAGCGTTTGGCCGGTGGCAGCAGATCGAGGCCGAGCAGGCCGATGTTGCGCCCCAGGGACACCAACGGCTGGGTGCTTCCGAACAGGCGCGTGACCTGATCGGAGAAGCCCACGGTAAGGTCCTGATCGAGGCGCTGACGTTCGCGGTACGCCTGCAACGTGGCGAAATCGCCCAGTGTTTTTTCACTGGAGAGCAAGGCATCGGCCAACGCCTGGGCATCACGCAGGGACAGGTTGAAACCCTGGCCGGCAATCGGGTGCAGGCTGTGAGCAGCGTTGCCGAGCACAGCCAGATGCGGTCGCACCTGTTCCTCGGCTTCCACCAGTGTCAGCGGATACAGATGCCGTGCGCCGACCTGTTTCAACGTGCCGAGGCGATAACCGAACACGCCCTGCAACTCGCTGAGGAAGCTGCGCTCATCGAGGGCTGCGAGTCGTTGCGCGTCCATGCCCAGACGGGTCCAGACCAACGCACAGCGGTTTTCCGGCAGCGGCAACAACGCCATCGGGCCGTCATCGGTGAATCGCTCGAACGCCATGCCGTTGTGGGATTCGCTCGGGGTGATGTTGGCGATCAGCGCGCTCTGGTTGTACGGGCGCGTCTTGATGCCGATCCCCAGTTGTTCACGCAGACCGGAACGGCCGCCATCGGCGAGGACCGCGAGATCGCATTCCAGAGTGGTTTCATCGTTGAGGGTCAGGCGATAGCCATCGGTCAGCGGCTCCATGCGCGTGACTTCCGCCGGGCAACGCCAACTGATCACGTCCTTGTCCAGGCCTTGCCACAGGCATTGGCCGAGCCAGGCGTTTTCCACCACATAGCCCAGCGCCGGAACGCCCTCTTCCATGGCTGACAGGCGCGCAGTGGAAAAACGGCCACGGTCGGACACATGAATCTGCTTGATCGGCTCGGCGCGGCGGGAAATCTCCTGCCAGATGCCCAACCGCTGGTAAATCTGCCGGGAACCGAAGGACAACGCCGAAGAACGAGCGTCGTAGCTCGGTTGATACGTATCGCCAGGAGCAAACGGTTCGATCAGCACGATTTTCCAGCCCCGGGCCTTGGCCCCGGCCTGTAACGCCAACGCCAGGCTCGCACCGACCAGACCGCCACCGATAATCGCCAGATTGACTCGACTCATGCTGCTTGCGTCCGCGCTTGAGCCATCAAGGCCTCGATCTCGGCGACCGTTTTCGGCACGCCGTGTGTCAAGATTTCACAGCCGGTTTTGGTGACCACTACGTCGTCCTCGATGCGCACGCCAATGCCGCGCCATTTTTTCGCGACTTTCTGATTGTCCGGGGCAATGTAGATGCCCGGCTCCACGGTCAGCGCCATGCCGACTTCCAGCACGCGCCATTCACCACCAACCTTGTATTCGCCGACATCATGCACATCCATCCCCAGCCAATGGCCGGCGCGGTGC
This sequence comes from Pseudomonas sp. Irchel s3f7, assembly GCF_900187615.1. Taxonomy (GTDB): domain Bacteria; phylum Pseudomonadota; class Gammaproteobacteria; order Pseudomonadales; family Pseudomonadaceae; genus Aquipseudomonas. The sequence goes on from NZ_FYDO01000008.1 coordinate 41,313, forward strand.
ATGTAAAACGCCTTGTAGGCTTCGCTGGCGATCAACTCGTCGACGGTGCCCTCAAGCAGGCCCAGTTTCAGCAGACCGGCCGTGATGACCCGGACCGTCGCTTCGTGCGCCTGATTCCAGTGTTTGTTCGGGGCGATTTCAGCGAAGGCCGCTTCCTGGGAAGCCAGCACCAGCTCGTAAATCGCTTTCTGTTCCGCCGAATACTTGCCGCTGACCGGAAAGGTGCGGGTGATGTCGCTGGCGTAGCAGTCGATCTCGCAACCGGCGTCGATCAACACAAGATCGCCGTCCTTGAGCAGCGCGTCATTCTGCTGGTAATGCAGGATGCAGCTGTTGCGCCCCGCCGCGACGATCGAGCCGTAGGCCGGCATTTTCGCCCCGCCCTTGCGGAATTCGTAATCGAGCTCCGCTTCCAGACTGAATTCGTGCAAACCGGCGCGACAAGCCTGCATGGCTCGAACGTGCGCCTGGGCGGAAATCCGCGCGGCCTCGCGCATCACCTTCACTTCTGCCGCCGATTTATACAGGCGCATGTCGTGAAGCAGATGATCCAGGGCAACGTATTCGTTCGGTGGCTGGGCGCCGAGGTTGGCCTTGGAGCGGATCACGTTGATCCAGTCCATCAGGTGGCGGTCAAATTCGGGGTTGCTGCCCATGGCCGAGTACACCCGGTCGCGCCCTTCAATCAGGCCCGGCAGGATGTCGTCGATATCGGTGATCGGGAACGCGTCGTCGGCACCGAAGTCGCGGATCGCGCCCTCTTGCCCGGCACGCCAACCATCCCACAACTCGCGCTCGGCGTTGCGCTCGCGGCAGAACAGGATGTATTCGCCATGCACGCGCCCCGGCATCAATACCAGTACAGCCTGAGGCTCGGGAAAACCGCTGAGGTACTGGAAGTCACTGTCCTGACGGTAGACGTGCTCGACATCGCGGTTGCGAATGGCCACCGCGGCGGCAGGCAAAATAGCGATGCTGTTGGGTTCCATCTGCGCCATCAAGGCCTTGCGGCGACGGCTGTATTCCGATTTCGGGATATGGATCATGGGCAGATGGTTTTCCCTTTTCTACGATTAATGCAAAGACGGTTTGGCGGCAGCCGGCACGTCTTTTTTGGTCTCGGAGAACAGCAGCAGCGGCGCGACGCGCAAGTATTCCATCACTTCCATATAGTCGGTTTCGCCGTCTTCGGACTCTTCCAGGGCGTCTTGCACCTGGGAAATGGCCGCCAGATCCTGCAAAACCTCGGTGGCCTCGGTGCTCAGGGCGCTGCTGTCACGGCAGTTCAAGCCGAAACCGCTGAGGAAGCCCTGACACCATTGGCCCAGTGCGATGGCACGGTCGGCAAGCGGAGCGTCGTCGGTCGGCAGCAGCAGAACGACGGTCACGTCGTCACCGGTGAGCTCGCCCTTGACCATCTCTTGCAGGCCGATCAAGGCGCTGCGAACGTTGTCCTGCGGTTCGTTTTCGAGCAATTCGGCGGCATCGATCAGCCAGCCTTCGGCATCGAAACCGGCGCCGGCGCAGCTGCGGCCGAGCAGCAGGCCATGCAGTTCGGCGGGCGAGACGTTATGACCGCTGGAGGTCAGCAGGGTGGCAAAGGCTTGGTACGGGGAATTCTGAATGGTCATGGGCAGCTAGGCGCCAGACGGCGCTATGTCTAGAATGAAGGCCTTGTATCCTACATCGACTACCCCTGTAGGAGCGAGCACGCTCGCGATGGTCGCAAACGATTACGCTGGGTACCTGACACTCCGCGGCGTTATCAAACTCATCGTGAGCAAGCTCGCTCCTACAGGCCGACACCCATCAGACAGTGAAGACAATGGAAGACACCGACCTGCAAGCGCTGATGGCCAGACTCGAGCTGCTGATTGACCGAGTCGAGCAACTAAAGAGTCAAAATGGACTCTTACTAGCTCAGGAAAAGACCTGGCGCGAGGAACGCGCGCACCTCATTGAAAAAAACGAAATCGCCCGGCGTAAGGTCGAATCGATGATTTCGCGCCTCAAGGCCCTGGAGCAAGACTCATGAGTTCAAGCAATAGCGTCACCGTGCAGATCCTCGACAAAGAGTATTCGATCATCTGTCCTCAGGAAGAGCGCAGCAACCTGGTGAGCGCCGCCCGTTACCTGGACGGCAAGATGCGTGAGATCCGCAGCAGCGGCAAAGTCATCGGTGCCGATCGCATCGCCGTGATGGCCGCGCTGAACATCACGCATGACTTGCTGCACAAGGAAGATCGCCCGGATGTGCAAGTCAGCGGTTCGACCCGCGAGCAGGTTCGCGACTTGCTCGATCGCGTCGACCTGGCGCTCGCCGCCGATCCGGACGTCACCAAAGGCTGATTAGCGCAACCGCTTGAGGTATACTCGCATCACTCCCTGGGGTGCTTGCCAGTTGACCACGTCCCTGAGCCGATTCGCACTACCCTGGAGGTTGCACGTTGGGCTGGTGTGCATGTCCGCTAGACGGAAAGCCTTAAAGCCTACTGCATCTTCCACCTTGAACTTTCGGGTTCAAGGGCTAAGTCAGCAGCGGTTCATCCGGGGAGCCTGATTCCAGTCCGATGCCGGTTTAAATACCGGCATCGGCTTTTTTACGGGTAGCTTTACGTATCCGTCCTGCCGAAGCCCGATTCCATGACCGAACCTGCGCTGCTTCCCCGCCCGCAACTTCGACGCATGCTGCGCAAGGCCCGCCGCGCACTGACACCCAGTCAGCAGCGCCAGGCCGCTCGCGGGCTGTACAAGCAATTGGCTCAGCAGCCATTGTTTCGCCGCGCCAGACACATCTCGCTCTACCTGCCCACCGACGGTGAAATCGACCCGCGCCTGTTGTTGCGTGCCGCGCAACGCCGGGGCAAGGCCACTTACCTGCCGGTCCTGAGCGCCTGGCCGCGAACCAAAATGGTCTTCCAGCGCATCCGACCGGGGGAAAAGCTCAAGCCCAACCGCTTCCGCATCCTTGAACCACGAGCCAACATCGCCCGTCAACGCAAGGTCTGGGCGCTGGATCTGGTGCTGTTACCGTTGGTGGGTTTTGACGATGTCGGTGGCCGACTGGGCATGGGCGGTGGCTTCTATGATCGAAGCCTGGCTTACCTGGCGCGTCGCAAGGACTGGCGCAAGCCAACGTTGTTGGGACTGGCCCATGAATGTCAGAAGGTCGAGCGATTGGCTCAGGCGAGCTGGGATGTGCCGCTGCAAGGAACGGTAACGGACAAGGCCTGGTATTACGCAGGCTAGACGCCACTGGAATCAGCGACGCCGAAAAAACACGATCAGCGCTTGAAGGCTGTCGACTGTTGCTGCAGCTGAGCGAGTTCAACCGGCGCGTCAGTCTTGCTGGCCCACAGGCTTTGGGCATAGCCAGTGGTCACGACGCCAAGGCCGAACAAAATGACCAGAATCCATAGTAAATCCGGTTTGCGTTTCATCGATTGCCCCCCAAAGGCACATCAACACGATGACAGCAGCGGTTTCCGTTTGTAGGCCGTGCAGCAGCGTCAAGCTTTAAAGGCCGGCATTTTGCGGCAACGTGAACCGCTGCGCAAACGCTGACGTCAACCGACTGTCGGTTTGTCATAAAATCGCCCGACAACCTGTCCAACCACCTCGCAAGGAGCCAGAACCATGGCCTATTGGCTGATGAAATCCGAGCCCGACGAACTCTCGATCAAAGGGCTGGAAAAGCTCGGCAAAGCGCGCTGGGACGGGGTTCGCAACTATCAGGCGCGCAACTTCCTGCGGGCGATGGCGGTGGGGGATGAGTTTTTCTTCTATCACTCCAGCTGCCCCGAGCCAGGGATTGCCGGGATCGGCAAAATTATCGAAGCCGCGTATCCGGACCCGACGGCGCTGGAACCGGAAAGCCACTACTACGACCCAAAGGCCACGGCTGAGAAAAACGCCTGGAGCGCGATTGATGTCGCTCACGTCGAGACGTTTGCTCGGGTGCTGAAGTTGGACTATCTGAAGCAGCAGGCTGCGTTGGCCGAGATGCCATTGGTGCAGAAGGGTTCGCGGCTTTCGGTGATGCCAGTGACTGAAGATCAGTGGGCGGCGGTGATTGCACTGCGCTGAGATGCCTTTGTAGGAGCCGGCTTGCTGGCGATGGCGGTCTTGAGGGCGCTATCGCCAGCAAGCCGGCTCCTACGGATCCAGCATTACTGGATGATCAAATTGTTGAACAACAGATCTTCAACCACCGGCTTGCCGGTTTCATCGTTCATGATCTGCTGGGTCTGCTTCAGCGCTTCCTGACGCAGCTTTTCCTTGGCCTCGACGTTGTTCATCGTCTCGGTGGTCTGCTGGGCAAACAGCGCCACCAGCTGATTACGAATCAACGGTTCGTTGGCCTTGACCGCTTTGGTCGCCTCTTCACCGGTCACGCGCAACGCCACATCGGCCTTGTAGACCTTGAGCTTGGGCGTGCCGTCCAAACCATAGTTGCCCACGAACGGCGGGCTCAGGGTGATGTAATTAACCTTCGGCGCCGTTTCACCCTCTTTGGCTTCTTCGGCCACCGCTGCCACAGGCAGAGACAGGGCCAGCATCAACATGATCCACGCTTTCACAATTCGCTCCTTATCCGGTTTGCGGCCTAGCATAACGACCCGCCAAGCCAGCACAAGCTTATGGCTGACTATCAGGGTCGGGCATGCTCGTTGACCCGTCGACTCACACACCTACACTTATCGGCCATCACTCCCAAAGGAATAGCCCTGATGAAAGCCGTGCTGTGCAAAGCCTTCGGCCCTGCCGAATCGCTGGTGCTGGAAGACGTCGCCAGCCCTGTCGCGAAGAAGAACGAAATCCTGCTGGAGGTGCACGCCGCCGGGGTAAATTTCCCCGACACGCTGATCATTGAGGGCAAGTACCAGTTCAAGCCGCCCTTCCCGTTTTCCCCGGGCGGTGAAGCGGCCGGGATCGTCAGCGAAGTGGGTGAAAAGGTCAGCCACCTGAAAGTCGGCGACCGGGTCATGGCCCTGACCGGCTGGGGCAGTTTCGCCGAACAGGTCGCGGTGCCGGGTTACAACGTACTGCCCATCCCGCCATCCATGGATTTCAACACCGCCGCCGCGTTCAGCATGACTTACGGCACCTCGATGCACGCCCTCAAGCAGCGCGGCAACCTGCAACCGGGTGAAACCCTGCTGGTGCTCGGCGCTTCCGGCGGTGTCGGCCTGGCAGCCGTGGAAATCGGCAAAGCCATGGGCGCCCGTGTCATCGCCGCCGCCAGTAGCAAGGAAAAACTCGCCGTGGCCAAGGCTGCCGGCGCCGATGAGCTGATCAACTACAGCGAAACCAACCTCAAGGAAGAAATCAAACGCCTGACCGACGGCCAGGGCGCCGATGTGATCTACGACCCGGTTGGCGGCGACCTGTTCGACCAGGCCATCCGCGCCATCGCCTGGAACGGCCGCCTGCTGGTGGTCGGCTTCGCCAGCGGGCGCATTCCCGAACTGCCAGTCAACCTGGCCTTGCTCAAGGGTGCGGCAGTGCTCGGCGTGTTCTGGGGCTCGTTCGCCCAACGCCAGCCGCAAGACAACGCGGCAAACTTCCAGCAACTGTTTGGCTGGTTTGCCGAAGGCAAGCTGAAGCCGCTGGTGTCGCAGGTTTATCCCCTGGGCAACGCGGCGCAGGCAATCAATGATCTTGGCCAGCGCAAGGCGGTCGGGAAAGTGGTGGTTCAGGTTCGCTGAATCTCGATGCGAAAAAAGCGCGGCCATGCAGCCGCGCTTTTACTGCCGTCAAAGCAACACCCGAATTTCCTCCGGTAAAAACCGCACATACCGGCTCGCCGGATGCACATTACAGCGCTGCACAATCGAAGGGACGCTGGCATTGAGCTTGGCAATCAGAGCCAGGCGTTTCTCTTCCGGCAGTTGCGTCGGTGAAAGCGAGTGGGTCAGGTAACTGCGGGTCCAGCTGAAAACCGGCAGGTCTACCCACGAGGACGTGGCAATGTTCAACGATGCCCGTGCGATGGCACTGCATTTCACCCGTTCCAATTCCTTGTTGACGTGAAAGGGATGCTCTCTGTCCAGCCTGTAATCAATGGGTGCAACCACGGTGACTTGCGCAGGCTGATCCTCGGTAATCGTCCATGGCTTGAATCGCCATTGATTAACGGCGGCCAATGACGCCTCTCCGAGTTCGGGATGCGCATTTTCCGCAATCACGGCATCACTGACTGATCCATCGGCCTTCACCGTCATGCTGATACGCACCACGCCGGTGATACCCGCCCGGTACAGCGCCACCGGATAAATCGGCTTCGGGTTATCTTCAGGTATCAGGAATACCTCTCCGGCCCAGATATCCACTGATACCAGCAACAAAAGTCCACCCAACCACCACCGCATATCCCTACTCCCTTCGCCTGCAACGCCAGACCTGGCAACAGCACAAAAGGTTACGGATCAAGGTCGTTGCGCATAACGCCATGACTTCCGTTTTGAACGAAGGACCTTTCCCAAAGGCCTGCCCTCTTTCAGGCAGCTCGAATGCCCCTCAACGAAAACAGGTAACGCTTCCTACAACGCCCTTCACTTATACCTGAGCGACATGTTCATAAAGGAACGCTCGCTTTCCAACATTTCCGCTGTTTTGCCGATGAGAACCGGTGCTATTTTCGGTAACGAAACTGTAACATTCGCATCCGCAGTCAAAACAAGAAATTTGGAGCTCTTGAATGTTTGCTTTCTTTCGTCCTGCCGCACATCAGGCTCCATTGCCTGAAGAAAAAATCGACAGCACCTACCGGCGCCTGCGCTGGCAGATTTTCGCCGGTATCTTCATTGGCTATGCGGGTTACTACCTGCTGCGCAAGAACTTCTCCCTGGCCATGCCGTACCTGATCGACGAGGGTTACTCCCGTGGCCAGCTGGGGCTGGCAATGTCTGCCATCGCCATCGCCTACGGTCTTTCAAAGTTCCTGATGGGCCTGGTGTCCGACCGTTCCAACCCGCGGTTCTTCCTGCCGTTCGGCCTGTTGGTGTCGGCCGGGGTGATGTTCGTTTTCGGTTTCGCGCCGTGGGCGACGTCCAGCGTGACCATGATGTTCATTCTGCTGTTCATCAACGGCTGGGCCCAGGGCATGGGATGGCCACCGAGTGGCCGGACCATGGTGCATTGGTGGTCGCAGAAAGAACGCGGCGGTGTGGTGTCGGTGTGGAACGTGGCGCACAACGTCGGTGGCGGTTTGATTGGCCCGTTGTTCCTGCTCGGCATGGGCCTGTTCAATGACTGGCACGCCGCGTTTTATGTGCCGGCAGCGGTGGCGCTGGCAGTGGCGGTGTTTGCCTTCGTGACCATGCGTGACACCCCTCAATCCGTGGGCCTGCCGCCCATCGAGCAATACAAGAACGACTACCCGGAAGGCTACGACGCCAGTCACGAAGAGGAATTCAGCGCCAAGGAAATCTTCGTCAAATACGTGCTGCGCAACAAAATGCTCTGGTACATCGCCCTGGCCAACGTCTTCGTTTACCTGCTGCGCTACGGCGTGCTGGACTGGGCGCCGACCTACCTCAAGGAAGCCAAGGGCTTCACCGTGGATAAAACCTCGTGGGCGTACTTCTTCTATGAGTGGGCAGGCATTCCGGGCACGCTGCTGTGCGGCTGGATGTCGGACAAGATCTTCCGTGGCAACCGTGGCCTGACCGGCATGGTGTTCATGGCACTGGTGACGGTTGCGACGCTGGTTTACTGGCTCAACCCGGCCGGCAACCCGATGGTCGACATGATCGCGCTGCTGTCCATCGGCTTCCTGATCTACGGCCCGGTGATGCTGATCGGCCTGCAGGCGCTGGAACTGGCGCCGAAGAAAGCGGCCGGTACGGCGGCGGGCTTTACCGGTCTGTTCGGGTATCTGGGGGGGTCGGTCGCGGCCAGTGCAGCGATGGGCTACACCGTGGACCACTTCGGCTGGGATGGCGGTTTCGTGCTGTTGGTGGGCGCCTGCTTGCTGGCGATGGCCTTCCTGGCCCCGACGCTACGTCACAAACAAGTCGCCAGTCAGGGCCGCGAAGCACTCGCTTGATCGGCTTTTGACTTACAACGCTTGAGCCGCGCCTCCAGATTCCGGTCTGGCATGGCGTGGCTGCGCAGGGCGTGCGCGGTCTGCTCGACATAATCGCGAGTGGTGCCGTAACGCCCGCAAGCGTTTTCAAACACGTGACTCAGGACATGATCCGGCAAGTTGCCGGCATAGCTGGGCAGGTGCCGCTCCAGAACAAATCCCAATGCCTGAACCTGATTTCCATCTTCGAGACGGCAGTTGAGCCAGTGCGGGCGATAGGAAGGGAACGGCATCTCGCGCTGCCAGAGCGCATACAGCGAGGCTTCAAGTTGTTCTTCGGGCAAACGGTAGGCGAAACCGCTGCAAGAGCCGCCGCGATCCAGGCCAAATACCAGGCCGGGCATTTCCGGCGTACCGCGATGTTCGTGGGACCACAGGTACAACCCGCGATGGTAGCCATGCACCCGGCCACGAACGCGTTCGACCGCCGTGCATTCCGGTCGCCAGATCAGCGAACCATACGCAAACAGCCAGACCGGACCGCCCTTGTGGCGCGCCATGGTCGATTGCATTGAGCCGAGTAATTGTTCGTGCGTGAGCTGCGGCCCCAGATCGAGCTGCGGAGGGTAAGCCAAATTCAAAAAAGCAGATTCAATGGCGCTCATGGCGAATAGCGTTCAGCTCCCCGCGAGTGAAGGATTACTTAATAGAACGTACCGTTGTAACAATAAGGCACATTTGTTTTAAGGCAATTTGAATGCCATGGCTGTTTTCAATTAATTGCTTGAATGACATATAACCTAGCGACACTTACATAAATTTATAAATGCCGATTGGCTATATATGGAGTTATAAACCTGTAGGAGCGAGCAGGCTCGCGATGGTCGTTAACGATTACGCAGGGAGTCTGGCTGCCCGCGGCGCTCTTGGGTCCATCGCGAGCAGGCTCGCTCCTACCGGATCAGGATCTGGGATCAAGATCGCGGGGCATAGGCAAACACGTCGGCGCGCATTTGATGAGCGTCCATCCCTGCCTCCACCAGCGCATCCAGCGTGCCATACACCATGGCCGGAGAGCCGCTGGCGTATACATGCAGAGGCTTCAGATTCGGGAAGTCCTCGCAGACCGCTTCATGCAACATGCCGCAGCGCCCTCCCCAACCGCATTGGTCGCTGACGACTTTGTGCAGGAACAGATTGGGCAACTTCAGCCACTCGTCCCAATGTTCGATCTGATAAAAATCTTCAGGACGACGCACGCCCCAATACAGATGCACCGGGTACTTGAAGCCAGAGGCCCGGCAATGTTCGATCAGACTGTGGATCTGGCCCATGCCGGTACCCGCCGCGATCAGCACCAGTGGGCCCTCAGGCAGTTCCGCGAGATGGGTATCGCCGAAGGGCAGCTCGACCCGCACCATGCTGCGGCGCTGGAGCTGTTCGATAAGGTTCAGTGCACTGGTTTCGCGCGCCAGCACGTGAATCTCAAGATCACGCCCCCCGTGCGGCGCCGAGGCCAGGGAAAAGGCCGATTTCTCGCCGCTCTCGCGCTCGATCATCAAGTACTGACCGGCGTGGTAGCGCGGCGGCTTGCCGGCCGGCGCCCGCAGGCGCACGCGCCAGGTATCACCGCCCACGTCCCGACACTCAATGACCTGACACGACACGCTGCGCACCGGCAATTCTCCCAGCGCGAGCACGCCATCCCACAGCACGATGCAGTCTTCCAGCGGCTCCGCTATGCAAGTGTAGAACTCGCCGTGGTCACGCACATTGCCTGCCTGTTCGACCCGGCCTTCCACCAACAACGCCGCGCACACGTGGCAATTGCCATTGCGGCAGCTTTGCGGGCATTCGTAGCCCAGTCGTCGTGCGCCATCGAGAATCCGCTCGCCGGGCAATATCTCAAGCACTGCTCCGGAGGGCTGCAAGGTTACACGCATCAATCTATTCCTAACTGATTCCAGATGGCATCGATCCGTTGGGTGACGGCATCGTCCTTGACGATGACCCGGCCCCACTCGCGGGTGGTTTCGCCCGGCCATTTATGCGTGGCATCCAGGCCCATTTTCGAACCCAGGCCGGAAACCGGCGAGGCGAAGTCCAGGTAATCGATCGGCGTATTTTCGATCATCACCGTATCGCGCTTGGGGTCCATGCGCGTGGTGATGGCCCAGATCACATCGTTCCAGTCCCGGGCGTTGATATCGTCGTCGGTGACGATAACGAACTTGGTGTACATGAACTGTCGCAAAAACGACCACACACCGAGCATTACCCGCTTGGCGTGGCCCGGGTACGACTTCTTCATGGTCACGATGGCCATGCGGTACGAGCAGCCTTCGGGCGGCAGGTAGAAATCGGTGATCTCCGGGAACTGCTTCTGCAGGATCGGCACGAACACTTCGTTCAACGCCACACCGAGGATCGCCGGCTCATCCGGTGGACGGCCGGTGTAGGTGCTGTGGTAGATCGGTTTGATCCGGTGGGTAATGCGCTCGACGGTGAACACCGGGAAGCTGTCGACTTCGTTGTAATAGCCGGTGTGGTCGCCGTACGGGCCTTCATCGGCCATCTCGCCCGGATGGATCACGCCTTCGAGGATGATTTCGGCGGTGGCCGGCACTTGCAGGTCGTTGCCCCGGCACTTCACCAACTCGGTGCGATTACCGCGCAAGAGGCCAGCGAAGGCGTACTCGGAGAGGCTGTCGGGGACTGGCGTCACTGCGCCAAGAATCGTCGCAGGGTCGGCACCCAGCGCCACGGCCACGGGGAACGGCTGGCCCGGATGCTTCTCGCACCATTCGCGGTAATCCAGCGCGCCGCCACGGTGGCTCAGCCAGCGCATGATGACCTTGTTGCGGCCAATCACTTGCTGCCGGTAGATGCCGAGGTTCTGGCGATCCTTGTTCGGGCCTTTGGTGACGGTCAGGCCCCAGGTGATCAGCGGGGCGACGTCGCCCGGCCAGCAGGTCTGCACCGGCAGGGTCGAAAGATCGACGTCGTCGCCTTCAATGACCACTTCCTGGCACACCGCGTCTTTGACGACCTTGGGCGCCATCGAAATGATCTTGCGGAAAATCGGCAGTTTGGACCACGCGTCTTTCAGCCCCTTCGGCGGCTCGGGTTCCTTGAGGAACGCCAGCAACTTGCCGATCTCGCGCAACTCGCTGACCGCTTCGGCGCCCATGCCCAACGCCACGCGCTCGGGGGTGCCAAACAGGTTGCCGAGTACGGGAATGTCATAACCGGTAGGCTTTTCGAAAAGCAGTGCCGGGCCTTTTGCGCGCAATGTGCGGTCGCAGACCTCGGTCATTTCGAGCACTGGGGACACCGGGATCTGGATGCGCTTGAGTTCGCCGCGCTGTTCCAGCCCGCTGATAAAGTCGCGCAAGTCGCGATACTGCATGCGTGAGCCTCGTGTTGGCCGTGGCGTTCGGGGCAGGCAGTTTAGCGCCGAACCCTTCGGTTCAGAACCACGAACTGCCTGTTGATCAAAAAACAGATAGCAAAAAGCCGGGTTTCCCCGGCTTTTTTGGCCTGCTCGACTTACTTGCGCTTCATCGACAGGAAGAACTCATCGTTGGTCTTGGTCGTTTTCAGCTTGTCGACCAGGAACTCGATGGCAGCGACTTCATCCATCGGGTGCAGCAGCTTGCGCAGAATCCACATGCGCTGCAACTCGTCGTCGGCAGTCAGCAACTCTTCGCGGCGGGTGCCGGAACGGTTGATGTTGATGGCCGGGAAGACGCGTTTTTCAGCGATACGGCGATCCAGAGGCAGTTCCATGTTACCGGTGCCTTTGAATTCCTCGTAGATCACTTCGTCCATCTTCGAGCCGGTTTCAACCAGCGCGGTGGCGATGATGGTCAGCGAGCCGCCTTCTTCGATGTTCCGCGCGGCGCCGAAGAAACGTTTCGGTTTCTCCAGGGCGTGGGCATCGACACCACCGGTGAGCACTTTGCCGGAGCTCGGGATCACGGTGTTGTAGGCACGGGCCAGACGGGTGATGGAGTCGAGCAGGATCACCACGTCCTTCTTGTGCTCGACCAGGCGCTTGGCCTTCTCGATCACCATTTCGGCAACCTGCACGTGGCGGGTTGGCGGCTCGTCGAACGTCGAGGCAACCACTTCGCCGCGCACGGTGCGCTGCATTTCGGTTACTTCTTCCGGACGTTCGTCGATCAGCAACACGATCAAGTGAACTTCAGGGTTGTTACGCGCGATGTTCGCGGCAATGTTCTGCAGCATGATCGTTTTACCGGCTTTCGGCGGTGCAACGATCAGACCGCGCTGGCCTTTACCGATCGGGGCGCACAGGTCGATGACACGACCGGTCAAGTCTTCGGTGGAACCGTTACCGGCTTCCATCTTCATGCGCACGGTCGGGAACAGCGGGGTCAGGTTCTCGAAGAGAATCTTGTTTTTCGCGTTTTCCGGACGGTCGTAGTTGATCGTGTCGACCTTGAGCAGCGCGAAATAACGCTCGCCTTCCTTTGGAGGGCGGATCTTGCCAACGATGGTGTCACCGGTGCGCAAGTTGAAGCGACGGATCTGGCTCGGCGAGACGTAGATATCGTCTGGGCCGGCAAGATAGGAGGCGTCTGCAGAGCGGAGGAAGCCGAAGCCGTCCTGGAGAATCTCCAGCACGCCATCACCGGAGATTTCCTCGCCGCTTTTCGCGTGCTTTTTGAGCAGGGAGAAAATCACGTCCTGCTTGCGCGAACGGGCCATATTTTCTATGCCCATCTGTTCGGCCAATTCGAGCAGTTCGGTAATCGGCTTTTGCTTGAGTTCAGTCAGATTCATATAGGAATGACGTAATCATTTATGGAGGGGGGAAATTAAGCTTTTGGCTTAATGAGGCCGCGCCGCGGAGAAGGCGACAGGATCGCGTACTTATTCGAAAAGGAGAGCGTCGGCGACGGCTAGCAGGGGGCACTGGAGAAACCAGCGCGGGGCCGAATGTAACACCTGAGTTTCGGAGCGTCTAGCCCTCAATAACGAAAAAGCCCCGCTATTTGCGGGGCTTTTTCTGACTCGCTACAACGACGCTTAGATGTTGGCGTCGAGGAAAGCAGCCAGTTGCGACTTCGACAGCGCGCCGACCTTGGTCGCTTCAACGTTGCCGTTCTTGAACAGCATCAGGGTCGGGATACCACGCACGCCATGCTTGGCCGGGGTTTCCTGGTTTTCGTCGATGTTCAGTTTGGCAACGGTCAGCTTGCCTTTGTAGGTCTCGGCAATTTCGTCCAGAACCGGAGCGATCATTTTGCAAGGGCCGCACCACTCAGCCCAGTAGTCGACCAGTACAGCGCCTTCGGCCTTGAGTACGTCAGCCTCGAAGCTCGCGTCGCTAACGTGTTTGATAAGATCGCTGCTCATGGAATTCTCCAGGTTGTAAGCAAAAAAACGTGGCCCATCATAGCTGCCCTTCCCACGTTCAGGAAGGTGCAGATGATTGAGTCTCGCTATGGTGGCTCATGAATTTGGGTATAGCTCAGACCAAGGCATTGAACCATGCGCGTTGGCGTCAGCCCTTGATCGTGGCACGATGTCGAGGTTATCGACCGAGACCCCTGACCATGCCGCAATCCCAAGCCAAGAATCTGTCCCTGATCGCCGCAATCGACCTGGGCTCCAACAGCTTTCACATGGTCGTGGCCAAGGCCCAGAACGGCGAAATCCGTATTCTCGAGCGTCTCGGGGAGAAGGTGCAGCTGGCGGCCGGCATCGACGAAGAGCGTCGCCTCAGTGAGGAGTCGATGCAACGCGGGCTGGACTGCCTCAAGCGCTTTGCCCAACTGATCAACGGTATGCCGACAGGCGCCGTGCGGATCGTCGGCACCAACGCCTTGCGCGAAGCCCGCAACCGCGCCGAGTTCATCCACCGCGCCGAAGAAATCCTCGGCCACCCGGTGGAAGTCATCTCCGGCCGTGAAGAGGCGCGCCTGATTTACCTCGGCGTGTCCCACACCCTCGCCGACACACCGGGCAAGCGCCTGGTGGCCGATATCGGCGGCGGCAGTACCGAATTCATCATCGGCCAGCGCTTCGAACCGCTGCTGCGCGAAAGCCTGCAGATGGGTTGCGTCAGCTACACCCAGCGCTATTTCAAGGACGGCAAGATCACTCCGGCCCGCTACGCCCAGGCGTACACCGCGGCGCGACTGGAGATCATGAGCATCGAACACGCCCTGCACCGCCTGACCTGGGATGAAGCCATCGGCTCCTCGGGCACCATCCGCGCCATCGGTCTGGCGCTGAAGGCCGGCGGCCAAGGCACGGGCGAGGTCAATGCCGAGGGGCTGGCCTGGCTCAAGCGCAAGCTGATCAAACTCGGTGATGTGGAGAAGATCGACTTCGAAGGCATCAAGCCGGACCGTCGGGCAATATTCCCGGCGGGCCTGGCGATTCTCGAAGCGATCTTCGATGCTCTCGAACTGCAACGCATGGATCACTGCGAAGGCGCCCTGCGTGAGGGCGTGCTGTATGACTTGCTCGGTCGCCATCATCACGAAGACGTACGCGAACGCACCCTCACCTCGCTGATGGAGCGCTACCACGTCGATCTGGAACAGGCGGTGCGGGTCGAACGCAAAGCCCTGCATGCCTTCGACCAGGTGGCCGCAGACTGGGATCTGGAGGACGGTGTCTGGCGCGAACTGCTCGGCTGGGCAGCCAAGGTCCATGAAGTGGGCCTGGATATCGCTCACTATCAGTACCACAAGCACGGCGCCTACCTGATCGAACACTCGGACCTCGCCGGGTTCTCCCGCGAAGACCAGTTGATGCTCGCACTGCTGGTGCGCGGCCACCGACGCAACATTCCCAAAGACAAATTTGCCGATTTCGACGATGACGGCATCAAGCTGATTCGCCTGTGCGTGCTGCTGCGCTTTGCGATCCTGTTCCACCACATTCGCGGCACCCAGCAGATGCCCCAGGTCGTGCTGAACGCCAATGGCAAAAGCCTGGAAGTGGTGTTCCCGGAAAACTGGCTGGATGAAAACCAGCTGACCCAGGCCGATTTCGAAATCGAAGCGCAATGGCTGACGCGGGTCGATATCGTCCTCAGCGTTCGCTGACGTCCCTGTAGGAGCCGGCTTGCCGGCGATGCGTTATCACGCCATGCGGTGACTGAACGTACGCCATCGCTGGCAAGCCAGCGCCTACAGAATTCGGTGAAAACAAAAATGGCGATCCCTTGGGATCGCCATTTTTTTACTCCCAGCCGGTGTTAACGAACCGTCAGGATCGGGCTGCCCAATCGCTCCAGCAAAGTAGCCTGGGCGCTGCGCGGGTTCTGGTTGCCGGTCGGCGTGTTGCGGACGTAGCGACCGTCCGACTGCAGGCTCCAGCTGTGGGTGTTGTCGGTGAGGTACAACTCCAGCTCTTTCTTGACCCGCATGATCAGCTTCTTGCCTTCCACCGGGAAGCAAGTCTCGACGCGCTTGTCGAGGTTGCGCTCCATCCAGTCGGCGCTGGAGAGGAACATCTGCTCGTCGCCGCCATTAAGGAAGTAGAAAACCCGGGTGTGTTCCAGGAAACGCCCGATGATCGAACGCACGTGGATGTTGTGCGATACCCCGGCGATGCCCGGTCGCAGGCAGCACATGCCACGCACCACCAGATCGATGCGCACGCCCGACTGGCTGGCCTTGTACAGCGCGCGGATGATCTTCGGATCGGTCAGCGAGTTGAACTTGGCAATGATGTGCGCCGGTTTGCCGTCGACGGCGAACTGGGTTTCCCGGGCAATCATGTCGAGCATGCCCTTCTTCAGGGTGAACGGCGCATGCAGCAACTTCTTCATGCGCAGGGTTTTACCCATGCCGATCAACTGGCTGAACAGTTTGCCGACGTCTTCGCACAAGGCGTCGTCGGAGGTCAGCAGGCTGTAGTCGGTGTACAGACGAGCGTTGCCGGCGTGGTAGTTACCGGTGCCGAGGTGCGCGTAACGCACAATCTCGCCGGCCTCGCGACGCAGGATCAGCATCATCTTGGCGTGGGTCTTGAAGCCGACCACGCCGTAGATCACCACCGCACCGGCTGCTTGCAGACGGCTGGCCAGTTGCAGGTTGGACTCTTCGTCAAACCGCGCACGCAATTCGATCACCGCGGTGACTTCCTTGCCGTTACGCGCCGCATCCACCAGCGCATCGACGATTTCCGAGTTGGCACCCGACCGGTACAAGGTCTGGCGCACCGCCAATACATGCGGATCCTTCGCGGCCTGGCGCAACAGGTCGACCACCGGCGTGAACGACTCGAACGGGTGCAGCAGCAGGATGTCCTGCTTGCTGATCACGCTGAAGATGTTCTCGCTGTTTTGCAGCAGTTTCGGGATCTGCGGGGTGAACGGCAGGTATTGCAGCTCACGCTGACTGTCCAGGCCGGTGATGCTGAACAGACGCGTCAGGTTCACCGGACCATTGACTTGATACAGCTCCGACTCGCTCAAGTTGAATTGCTTGAGCAGGTAATCGGACAGGTGTTTCGGGCACGTGTCGGCGACTTCCAGACGCACCGCATCACCGTAGCGACGGGAGAACAGCTCGCCGCGCAGGGCACGGGCCAGGTCTTCCACATCTTCGGAGTCCAGTGCCAGGTCGGCGTTTCGGGTCAGGCGGAACTGATAGCAGCCCTTCACCTTCATGCCCTGGAACAGGTCATCGGCGTGGGCGTGGATCATCGACGACAGGAAGACATAGTTGTCGCCCGCGCCGCCGACTTCTTCCGGCACCTTGATGATCCGCGGCAGCAGACGCGGCGCAGGAATGATCGCCAGACCGGAGTCGCGGCCGAAGGCGTCGATGCCTTCGAGCTCGACGATGAAGTTGAGGCTTTTGTTCACCAGCAACGGGAACGGGTGCGTCGGGTCGAGTCCGATCGGCGTGATGATCGGCGCGATCTCGTCGCGGAAATAACGACGGACCCAGGTTTTGATCTTGGTCGTCCAGTTACGGCGACGGATGAAGCGGACCTGATGTTTTTCCAGCTCCGGCAACAGAATATCGTTGAGGATCGCGTATTGGCGGTCAACGTGACCGTGCACCAACTCGCTGATGCGCGCCAATGCCTGATGCGGTTGCAGACCATCGGCGCCCGCTTGTTCACGGGCGAAGGTGATCTGCTTTTTCAGGCCGGCAACACGAATCTCGAAGAACTCGTCCAGGTTGCTGGAGAAGATCAGCAGAAACTTCAGCCGCTCCAGCAACGGGTAGGACTCATCCAGCGCCTGTTCCAGCACGCGAATGTTGAACTGCAGTTGCGACAGCTCGCGGTGGATGTACAGGCTGCTGTCATCCAGGCCTGGAATGGTAATCGCAGGCGCTGCCGCAGCGGGCTCGACGACCACCGCGGGCGGAGCTGGCTCCAGCTCCGGCGGGGTCTCGTCGATTTTCTCCACCACCGGTTGAGCATCTTTTACGGCAACTTCAGTGAGTACTTCGGTATTCATCGAATGTTCCTGGGAGGGCTATTTTTGCTCTCGTAGCAATTGAGCAGCACGAACGGCAAAGTACGTCAGGATGCCATCAGCCCCTGCACGTTTGAAAGCGGTCAGGGACTCAAGGATAACCCCTTCGCTCAACCAGCCATTCTGGATCGCCGCCATGTGCATGGCGTATTCGCCGCTGACTTGATAAACAAACGTCGGCACTTTGAATTCTTCTTTGACCCGGCAAAGGATGTCCAGATACGGCATGCCTGGCTTGACCATGACCATGTCTGCGCCTTCTGACAAGTCTGCCGCCACTTCGTGCAGGGCTTCGTTGCTGTTGGCCGGGTCCATCTGATACGAGGCCTTGTTGGCCTTGCCCAGGTTCAGCGCCGAGCCGACTGCATCGCGGAAAGGACCATAATAGGCGCTGGCGTACTTCGCTGAGTAGGCCATGATCCGCACGTTTACGTGACCGGCCACTTCGAGCGCTTCGCGAATCGCCTGGATGCGACCGTCCATCATGTCCGACGGGGCCACGACCTGAGCACCGGCTTCGGCATGGGACAGGGCTTGCCTGACCAGTGCGTCGACGGTGATGTCGTTCTGAACGTAGCCTTCCTCGTCGAGGATACCGTCCTGGCCGTGGGTGGTGAACGGATCCAGCGCAACGTCGGTGATCACGCCCAGTTCAGGGAACTGCGCGCGCAAGGCACGGGTGGCGCGTTGGGCGATACCTTCAGGGTTCCAGGCTTCGGCGGCGTCCAGCGACTTCAGCCCTGCCGGCGTCACCGGGAACAGCGCCAGCGCCGGAATACCCAGCTCAACCCACTTGGCCGCTTCTTCGAGCAACAGGTCGATGGTCAGGCGTTCGACGCCCGGCATCGAGGCGACCGCTTCACGGCGGTTTTCACCGTCCAGCACGAACACCGGCAGGATCAGGTCATCGACGGTCAAGACGTTTTCACGGACCAGACGACGCGAAAAATCATCACGACGGTTACGGCGCAGGCGGGTTGCAGGGAACAGACGGTTGGCGGGGGTAAAACTCACGGCAGACTCCTGAGCCCGCACAGACGGGCGAGCGTGACAGTTATAAGCGGCCATTATGACGAACACATGACAGTTGTGCGTACCCTGTGACAGGTAGCCGCATTCCATTGTCGTTGTAGGAAATGTTCACGTCGAGACACATTTGGACACTTTCCTGAATGTGTCCGAAGGGTTAGGCTGCGCGTTCATTTCGCCAGCACCCAGACAATGCTCCAACAATTTCTGCATGACTTCGGCTACTTTGCCCTGTTCCTTGGCACGTTTTTCGAAGGCGAAACCATTCTGGTGCTCGCGGGTTTCCTTGCGTTCCGTGGATACATGGACATCAACCTGGTGGTGGTCGTGGCCTTCTTCGGCAGCTATGCCGGCGATCAGCTGTGGTACTTCCTGGGGCGCAAGCACGGCCGCAAATTGCTGGCCCGCAAACCCCGCTGGCAAATGATGGGTGACCGGGCGCTGGAGCATATCCGCAAACACCCGGACATCTGGGTCCTGAGCTTTCGCTTCGTCTACGGTTTGCGCACCGTCATGCCGGTGGCCATCGGCCTGTCGGGCTATCCGCCGGGACGTTATCTGCTGCTGAACGGGATTGGCGCAGCGATCTGGGCCACCGCCCTCGCGGCCGCGGCCTATCACTTCGGCGCGGTACTCGAAGGCCTGCTCGGCAGCGTCAAGAAGTACGAGCTGTGGGTGCTCGGCGCCCTGCTGGTCCTGGGCGTGGGGCTGTGGCTGCGCCGGCGTTTCAAGAACGCGCGCCTGGCCAAAAAAATCTACGCCGACGAGCAAGCCCTGAAAGCCGAACGAGCCAAAACCGAAGGACCTACGACGCCAGCCGAGTGAAGCGGTTTCTGCAACAGTAGAGACCGATCCCGCTCAACAGGCTGTAACTGAGCAGGCCGACCCAGCCCACTGCACTGGCCGGCCACAGCCCAACCATCGGCGCCAGCCACACCAGTGGCACGTTCGACACCAGCCGCAGCAGCTCCAGCTTCAACGCCCACGGGCGATTCTCCAGGGCCACGCCCAGCACAAACAGACCGAACGCCACCGCCCCCCAGCCCAACACCAGGGCGGAGGCAGGCAAGTTCGGTTCCAGATTCATCAGGTAACTGCCCAGCGCGATGTAGACGCAGAACTGCAACAGCACATAAATCTGCTGACGCCTGTCCAGCGGCACTTCGAATTTGCGGAACCGGGTCAGGTCAGGTTTGTTCATCGGGTATTTGGCCGCCACGTCGGCCGGGCGCCAGCCGGTGCGCATAAACCAGATCCGCAGCTTGTCCCAGGTGCTTTGCGTCCGTCGGGCATCAGCCCACAGCTGAGCGTAGAACTGCAGGTTCGCCCACACCGGATTCCAGCTCTCCAACGGTGTGGTCACGCCGAAAATCACCGGTTCGTTGTCGTCCTCTTCCTGGAACGAGCCGAATAGACGGTCCCAAATAATGAACACCCCGCCGTAGTTGCGATCCATGTAGAGAGCGTTCTGTGCATGGTGAGCCCGATGATTGGACGGCGTGACAAAGAACCACTCGAACCAGCCGAGCTTGGGAATGTGTCGCGTGTGCACCCAGAACTGGTACAGCAAATTGAGCGCTGCGACACTGACGAACACCAGCAAGGGCACGCCGACGACCGCCATCGGCAGGTAGAAGATCCAGCTCAGCACAAAACCGGTGCTGGTCTGGCGCAAGGCGGTGGACAGGTTGTACTCCTCGCTTTGGTGATGCACCGAGTGAGCGGCCCAGAGGATGTTGCGCTCATGGCCCATGCGGTGCAGCCAGTAGTAGCAGAAGTCATAAAGGACGAAGGCCAATACCCAGACCCAGACGCTGTCGGCCGACAGTTCGAACAGCGCCAGATGCTGGAGGGCAAAAGCGTAGGTCAGCAACCCCACACCCTTGGTCAAAAGCCCCGTAGTGGTCGACAACACGCCGGTGCTGATGCTGTTGATCGCGTCTGCCAGCCGATAATTAGTGACCCCGCGCCAACGATCGGCCAGCAATTCAGCGGCAATGAGCACAAAGAAAAACGGCACCGCATACAGAATGAAGTCCATGACGCGCCCTGATCGGAATCCTGAGGACAGATGCTAGGTGTAACCGCGAACTAACCCTATGGCAACGAGTGACAAATTAGTGGACATTTAACGCCATGAATCTGGAGAAAAGCCCATGAGCAAAAAAGTTGCAGTGATCCTTTCCGGTTGTGGCGTATACGACGGCGCCGAGATTTACGAAAGCGTGATTACCCTGCTGCGTCTTGATCAGCGTGGCGCGCAGGTGCAGTGTTTCGCACCCGACATTGCGCAGCTGCATGTGATCAACCACCTGACCGGCGAAGAAATGCCCGAGGCGCGCAATGTGCTGGTGGAGTCGGCGCGAATTGCCCGTGGCGAGGTCAAGGACATCCGCGAGGCAAACGCCGAGGATTTCGACGCGCTGATCATCCCCGGCGGTTTCGGTTCGGCCAAGAACCTCTCCAACTTTGCCATCGAAGGCACCGGCTGCACCGTTCAACCCGATGTCCTGACGCTGACCGAAGCCTTTGCCGAGGCTGGCAAGCCGGTCGGCCTGATCTGCATTTCGCCGGCCCTGGCCGCAAAAATCTACGGCCCCGGCGTGACCTGCACCATCGGCAACGACACCGACACGGCCACAGCCCTGAACAAGATGGGCGCGACCCACAAGGAATGCGCAGTCAGTGACATCGTCGAAGACAAGGCACGCAAACTGGTGAGTACACCGGCTTACATGCTGGCGCAGTCGATCAGTGAAGCGGCGTCCGGAATCAACAAACTCGTGGACCGCGTGCTGGAACTGACCCACGAAAACGACGCATAAAAAATCGCAGCCTGCGGCAGCTCCGGATACGCACCGATCCATCGTAGGCGCTGCCGCGGGCTGCGATCTTTTCAGGGTTTGCGGGTGAGCCGAGTCAGAATCCGGTCCAGCGCATTGGCAAACGCCTGCTTCTCACGCTCGCCGAACGGGGCCGGTCCGCCGCTCACTTGGCCCTGCTCGCGCAAATCGGTGAACAGGTTGCGCACCGCCAACCGATCACCCATGTTCTGTGCATCGAACTCCTTGCCCCGCGGATCCAGCGCTGCCACGCCCTTTTTCACCAGGCGATCGGCCAGCGGCACATCGCTGCAAATCACCAGCTCGCCCGGAACCGCGTGTTCCACCAGATAATCGTCGGCGGCATCCGGGCCACTCGGCACCACGATCAATTTGACCAGTGCCAGGCCCGGCTTGATCTGCGGCTGCCCGGCCACCAGCACCACTTCGAACTGGCGCTTGAGGGCGAATTTCACCACCAGGTCCTTGGCAGCCCGAGGGCAGGCATCGGCATCGATCCAGACACGCATCTTGTTTACCTCTGTTGAAAAGCATCGCGAGCACGCCACATTCCTACAGGTTAACGCTAAACCTGTGGGAGCGTGGCTCGCCCGCGAAAGTGAGCGCAGCGAATGCCGTTCAAGAAACCTGAACCCGCCGCTTCTCCGCCACCCAGCTACGACCATACAACACAACAACCGCGATGATCGCCACAGCCTGCGCACCCAGCGAATACGCGTCCGCGTGAATCCCCAGCCAGTCAAACTCAATGAACGGCACCGGCCGCGTGCCGAAAATACCGGCCTCCTGCAACGCTTTCACGCCATGCCCGGCGAACACCACCGACAACGCGCACAACAGACCGGCGTTGATGCTGAAGAACAACGACAGTGGCAGCTTGGCCGAACCGCGCAAAATCACCCACGCCAGACCGACCAGCAGTACCAGCGCCGTCGCGCCACCGGCCAACACCGCGTTATGCCCCGCCGGCCCCGCCTGCAACCACAGGGTTTCGTAGAACAGAATCACTTCGAACAGCTCGCGATACACCGAGAAAAACGCCAGGGTCGCAAAACCGAACCGACCACCGCCGCCCACCAGGCTGCTCTTGATGTAGTCCTGCCAGGCCGCAGCGTGGCGACGGTCGTGCATCCACACGCCCAGCCAGAGCACCATGACGGCGGCAAACAAGGCCGTCGCGCCTTCCAGCAACTCACGCTGCGAACCGCTGACATCAATCACATAGGCCGCCAGTGCCCAAGTCGCCAAACCTGCCACCAGCGCCAGACCCCAACCGACGTTGACGCTGCGAACCGCCGATTGCTGGCCAGTGTTACGCAGGAAAGCCAGGATCGCCGCCAGTACCAGAATCGCTTCCAGCCCTTCGCGCAGCAGGATCAGCAGACCGGAGATGTAGCTCAGGGACCAGCTCAGGCCATCATTGCCCAGCAGGCCCGCCGACGTTTTCAGTTTCGCCTTGGCCGCGTCCAGGCGCTGCTCGACTTCGCCCACCGACAAACCGTCCTGCAACGACTGTCGGTACGCCATGAGGGATTTTTCGGTGTCTTTGCGCACATTGGCATCGACGTTGTCGAGCGAGCTTTCAACAAGCTCGAAGCCTTCCAGGTAAGCCGCTACCGACAGGTCATAGGCCTGATCGTGATCACCGGCGCGATACGCCGCGATGCTTTTATCCAGGGTGGCGGCGGTGTAATCGAGCAACTGCGCCGGACCACGCTTGACCTGCGGAGGCTGCGCCCGCTGGGCTCGGAACGTCGCCGCTGCTTGCGGCCCCTCGGCCACTTGCACTTCCGTCGGTGTCTGACGGGCCAGGTCGGCGATGTTGTAGGTTTTGTCGCTGGCGGACGTAACCAGGTCGACACTGAAGCTGGCGATGTAGGACGCCAGGTCCCAGCGTTGACGGTCGTCCAGTTGATCGGCGAAGGCCGGCATGTCCGCCCCTTCCACACCCAGGCCAACGGCGCTGTAGATCGCATAGAGACTCAGGCGATCCACACGCGAGGCATCGCGAAGATTGGACGGCGGCGGCATCAGGCCAACACCCGCCGGGCCATCGCCGGCCCCGGTGTCGCCATGGCAGACTGAGCAATGCTGGGCGTACAACGGCGCACCACGAGTAGGGTCAGGCGTAATGATCGGGGCTTGGCTGACTTCATAGGCCACGGCCAACTTCGCGCCCAATTGCCGAGCCTGTCGGGCGACATCGGCGCCCTCCTGACGAGCACTGACGGCCTTTCGCAAATCAACCACGCCCTGTTCCAGAGAGGCTTTCTCCGGTTTGGCCGGCATGGACCCGACCCACTCTTGCAGTGCCTTGATCGACTGTTGTTGGGCGCGGTAATCGGCCTGATTGATGATGCTTCCCGCCCGCACCGTCTCCGGGTAATCCGCGCTGATGTAATCAAGCACGTGCAACGCCTGAGGCGCGCCATCGACGGGGTCGGCCAGCAATTGAAAGCTGCATGTCGCGAACAGCGGCAACAGCAGCCAGGCCAATAAACGGGACGGGGCAATCATGAATAAATCTCAATTGGAAATACGAAGTTACATATTGTTAACGCCAGACGGGTTTCGCTCAAGCTTTGTTGATAGTTCTTCGTAATCGCATTGGTTTCGCGAGCGGCCCCCAAACGAAAAAGGCGACCGCCAGGGTCGCCTTTTTTACACGGGAGCGTTTTAAGCGGCCGCTTTGCGCAGTGTCGCCATGAAGGCGGCCGCGCCGATGAATAGCCCGGCAAACGTCCGGTTCATGCGTTTTTGCTGTTTTGGTGTGCGCAACAGTCGCAACACTTTGGAGGCCAGCCCGGTGTAGCCGGCCATGACGATCAGATCGACGCAGATCATGGTGACGCCAATGATCACGTACTGAATCAGCAGTGGCGCATGCGGGTCAATGAACTGCGGCAGCACCGCGAGCATGAACACCAGTGCCTTGGGGTTGCTGATGTTCACCAGAAAACCACGGAACACCAGCGCCATTGGCTTGCCGATCTGACGCACCGCCGCGTCATCGCTCATGTCGCTGGGCAGCGCACGCCATTGCTTGATCGCGAGAAAAACCAGGTACGCCACGCCGAACCATTTGATCGCATAGAAGGCCGTCGCTGACGCCGTGAGAATTGCGCCAACACCGGCGCCGACAATTGCGATCTGCACCGCCAGGCCCAATTGCAGACCCAGCGCATTCCAGTAGCCGCGCCAGAAACCGTATTGCAGACCGCTGGACATCGACGCAATGGCGCCGGCACCGGGAGAAAGACTGATCACCCAGCAGGCGGCAAAGAACGCCAGCCATGTTTGAAGCTCCATTGCACACCTCGACTCAGACTCGTGACAGACGTCTAAGCTAATGCGGCTTTGGGCCAATGACTACCGATTTTTTGCAGGAAAAGGGGCTTCATCTGGTCGAACACAAAGATCGCAGCCTTCGGCAGCTCCTACGGGAAAACACGTTCCAATGAGCTGCCGAAGGCTGCAATCTTTAGGGCTACTTCTCAAACCCGCTGGAAGGAAACACATCCGTCCCGCGCCAACGCCTGACCGAACGCTGGAAGAACAAGCTGTTGGGCACTTGCACCATGGCGCTGCCGGTACCAAGTTCCTCGGCCTCGATCAATGTGGTGTAGAGCAGATTGATCGCAATCACCCGGCCTTTGACGCCAGGCTTGTCGGTGGTGTCCACCAGTTCGACCACGTCGCCAATGCGGAATGGGCCGACGGTAAAGATCAGGATCGCGCACAACAAATTGGAGAGCACGCTCCACATGGCGAAAAACGCCACGGCCGCGACGGCGACGAAACCGGACAACGCCGTCCAGAGCACCGTGGCCGAAACCCCGAGGCGCTCCAGCACGAAAATCAATGCACTGCCCATGATCAGCCAGCGCAGACCACCGCGCAGCGGCATCAGCAACTGCGGCGGAAACGGATAGCGCTCGCCGAGACGGGTCAGGCATTTGGCGACGAAACGCTGGGCAATGTAGCCGGCCAGCAGGATCAGCAGGATTTGCACGCCGAGCCAGATCGGCTCGACCCACACAGCCGGTAGCGGCAGCTTGAAGGCGTCCATCAGGACAGCGCCTCCAGCTCCGCCTGCATGCTTTCCAGCAGTTCGAGCGCTTCCATCCAGGCCTCTTCCAGCTCCGACTCACGCACCTTCAACCTGGCTTGTTCGGCCAGCAGATCACGTAATTCGTTCTTGCGCGCCGGCTCGTAGATATCGCTGTCGCCGAGGCTGGCGTCGACCTTCGCCAGTTTTTCGTGAAGCTTGCCCAGCTCGGCTTCGAGCTTGTCGGCCTCGCGTTTGTGCGGCGCCAGTTGCTGACGCAACGCAGCAGCGGCCTGACGCTGGGCTTTCTTGTCGGTCTTGTCCGGGTTGACCGGGGTGTTGCTGACCGGGGCATTGCGTTGACGGTATTCCACGAGCCAACGGGTGTAGTCCTCCAGGTCGCCGTCGAACTCCTCTACCTTGCCGTCCGCCACCAGATAGAAGTTGTCCGTGGTGCTCTTGAGCAAATGACGGTCGTGGGAAACCACCAGTACCGCACCACTGAACTCTTGCAGGGCCATGGTCAACGCCAGACGCATTTCCAGGTCCAGGTGGTTGGTCGGTTCGTCGAGCAGCAGCAGGTTCGGCCGATCCCAGGCAATCAACGCCAGGGCCAGGCGCGCTTTCTCGCCACCGGAGAAATTCAGCACCGGCTCGTCGATCCGCGCACCACGGAAGTCGAAACCGCCGAGGAAGTCGCGCAGTGTCTGTTCGCGCTCGGTCGGCGCCAGACGCTGCACGTGCAGCAACGGGCTGGCCTTGGAGTCCAGCGAGTCGAGCTGATGCTGAGCGAAGTAACCGACCACGGTGTTCTCGCCACGGGTCAAGCGACCGGCCAACGGTGACAGCTCACCTGCCAGGTTCTTGATCAGGGTCGACTTGCCGGCCCCGTTCGGGCCGAGCAAGCCGATCCGCGCGCCCGGGGTCAATTGCAGCTTGACCTTCTCCAGCACGGTTTTGTCGCCGTAGCCCAATCGGGCATCGGACAGGTCGATCAACGGGCTGGAGATTTTCTGCGATTCGCGGAAGACAAAATCGAACGGCGAGTCGACGTGAGCCGCGGTCAGCTCCTCCATCCGCTCCAGTGCCTTGATCCGGCTCTGGGCCTGACGGGCCTTGGTGGCCTGGGCCTTGAAGCGGGCGATGTAGCTTTCCATGTGCGCACGTTGCACCTGTTGCTTCTCGTAGGCCTGCTGTTGCTGGGCCAGACGCTCGGCACGGGCACGCTCGAAGGCGCTATAGCCACCGCGGTACAAGGTGATCTTGCGTTGATCGACGTGAGCCACGTGATCGACCACGGCATCGAGGAAGTCCCTGTCGTGGGAAATCAGCATCAAGGTGCCGGGATAGCTTTTGAGCCACTCTTCGAGCCAGATGATGGCGTCGAGGTCCAAGTGGTTGGTTGGTTCGTCGAGCAGCAGCAGGTCCGAAGGACACATCAAGGCCTGCGCCAGGTTCAGACGCATCCTCCAGCCACCGGAGAAATCTCCTACCTGGCGATCCATCTGCTCGTTGGTGAACCCCAAACCGGCCAGCAACTTGCGGGCACGGGCATCGGCGGTGTAACCGTCGGCGCTATCGAGCTCGGAGTGCAGGCGGGCCTGAGCGGCACCGTCGTGGGCCGCTTCGGCTGCCGCCAGGTCGCGTTGCACCTGACGCAGGCGCAGGTCGCCATCGAGCACGTAGTCGACCGCCAGGCGTTCGAGCGTGTCGACCTCCTGGCGCATGTGGGCGATACGCCAGTCGGCCGGCAGGAAGCAGTCACCCGAGTCCGGGTGCAGCTCACCCCGAAGCAAGGCGAACAGGCTCGATTTGCCGGCGCCGTTGGCACCGATCAGGCCGGCTTTCTGGCCGGCGTGCAGCGTCAGCTCGGCGTCTTCTAGCAGACGTTGCGGGCCACGCTGTAAAGTCAGGTTCTGAAGTCGAATCATAATGGCGGCGGAGTCTACCAGCTTCGCTCGCAACTGGCGCGAGTAGCACTATGTCCTCTGACCTGTGGAGCTTTTCCCTGAGTACTTACGCCCGACCGGGTGTTGAACAGGCGTGCCTGCAATTGCAGTCTGCGGGCGTTAACGTCTGCCTGCTGCTGTGCGCCGCTTGGCTGGGCCAGCGAGGAGTTGCCTGCAATGAACAGCGTTTGCAACAACTTCGCACTGTGGCCGAGTCCTGGGACGCCGACGTGGTTCGACCGTTACGAGCCTTGCGCACGCAGTGGAAAGCGGCGGCTACGGACGACGTCGATTTGCATGCTTTGCGTGAACAGGTGAAGGCGTTGGAGCTGGAAGCCGAGCGACATCTGCTATTGCGACTGGAACGATCGGCACACAATTGGCCGCAGGATAAGGCAACCGATCTCTCGGTCTGGCTTGAAGGCGTGACGGCTGGCGCCGCCCACCTGGACCGCGACGCGCTGCATCAGCTGCGCGTCGCGGTAACCGGCACTTAGGAAGCGCTGGTTGGGGAGGTCACTGCTGCACTCGGAGCAGACGCCGGCGTGGGTGCTGACGTAGCTGTCGATGGGGTGGATGCCGAGGCAGGTGTTGCGGTTGGAGCCGGGGTCGCCGGTTTGGCCGCAGGTGCTGTGGCTGGCTTGACGGCAGCTGGCTTTCTCACTGCTGGTTTTGCCGCAGGCTTGGCAGCGGCGGGTTTCGCAGCAGCCGTTTTAGCGACTGGTTTCGCCGGTGCTTTGGCAGCGGGTTTGGTCGCTGGCTTGGCAGCGGGTTTGGCCGCAACAGGTTTGGCTGCAGGTTTAGCGGCAGCGGTTCGGGCAGCAGGTTTAGCGGCCGGTTTTGCAGCTATTTTTGCCGCTGGTTTCGCGGCGGCAGTTTTAGCGGCGACTGGCTTGGCAGCAGCAGCTTTTGCAGCAGCAGACCGTGCAGCAACAGGTTTCGCCGCGGTGGTTTTAGCCGCTGGTTTGGCAGTGCTGGCAGCGGGTTTTCTCGCGGCAGGTTTTGCAGCTGGCTTGGCGGCGGCAGTTTTCGCTACTGGCTTGGCAGCAGCGGGTTTCGCAGCAGGCTTGGCCGGTGCTTTTGCAGCAGCCGGTTTGGCGGCTGCTTTCTTTGCAGGCGCAGCAGCTGGTTTGGCCGCACGCAGGGTCAACACCTTGCCGACAGCCTCTTGCACACGGCCAACGCCCTGGGCCAGTTTCAGGCTTTCCTGAGCATCGCGTTTGAGTTGCAGAATGTAGGCGCGGGTTTCCGATTGACGATCCTTGAGCGCATCAAGCAACTCCTCGAGATCGCCCACTGCACCTTTGGCTTTGGCTTGTGCCTTGGCTTTGCCGGCTGTTGCGGCGTCCTGCAATTTGATGCGGGATTTGTGCAGTTTCTCTTGCGCTTTGCCGCGCTGCTTTTCCAGTTTGGCGAGCAATTTTTCAGCATCAGCCAAGGCTTCGGAACAAGCGGTTTCAAGATGCTCGAGCAGGCTGCTCGAGAGTTGTTGGAGCAGGTGCAACGGAGTGTTTACTGGCTTCTTGGTGGCCGACATGGTTTACCTCCTGGCTGAAGTGAGTTGCGGCTCATACTAGACCTCTGCTGCAACCGCCGCTAGGGCATGTTGACACTATCGAAAGCGTTGCGTTGCAAAGGACAGAAAAACTTCTGTGCCGATGCAAAAGCAGTTCACCGTTGCGCGCATTCTCACTGGCATAATCGTTCGCAATTTCGGTCGGAGAGTGCCCATGTCGCGCTACTTTTTTTTATCGCTGTGCGTGTTTTTTTCCGTGGCCCATGCCGCCGAAAGCACACGAGAAAACGAGGCTCACGATCTCGCCTACAGCCTGGGTGCGAGCCTGGGTGAACGCTTGCGCCAAGAGGTTCCCGACCTGCAACTTCAGGCGTTGGTCGAGGGCCTGCAACAAGCCTATCAAGGCAAACCTCTGGCGCCCAAAAACGAGCAGATCGAACAGATACTGAGCGAGCACGAAGCTCGGGTTGCCATGCAATCGGCCGAACCGCGCAGCGAAGCAGCCCTGGAAAAAGAGCAGCGTTTTCTCGCCGAAGAAAAAGCCAGGCCCGGCGTGCGTGAGTTGGCGGATGGCGTGTTGCTGACCGAACTGACTGCGGGCGATGGCGCCAAGGCAGGACCGAACGGCAAGGTGCAAGTGTTGTACATCGGTCGCTTACCCGACGGCACGGTGTTCGACCAGAGCAGCCAACCACAATGGTTCAGCCTCGACAGCGTCATTGCCGGGTGGCGTAGCGCGCTGCAAAACATGCCGGTTGGGGCAAAGTGGAGACTGGTGATTCCCTCGTCGCAAGCTTATGGCGCCGAGGGTGCCGGTGACGTGATCGCACCGTTCACACCCTTGGTGTTCGAAGTCGAGTTACGTGGCGCCACCCGTTAAATCGCGGGCACAAAAAACGGTGCGCCTTGGCGCACCGTTTTCAGGTCTTGCGGGAAGCGATTCAGGCTTGAACCGAATCGGCTTCCTTGTGTGCGGTATGCAGCACTTCGATCAGGCAGTCTTCCAGCTCAAAGCGTTCGTGTAACAGCCCGCCCAGTTCCTTGAATTTCTCGGCGACGCATTTGCCTTCATCGCAAAGGTCATTGAACGCGAGAAGCTTCTCGGTAATGACGTCGATACGCGGGTAGATCGTCTCGGCGAGTTCCAGGCCACGCTTGTCGTTGAAAGCCTTGGCCTCCCCCGTCAGCTGCTCATAGATCTCAAAATGCCCGGCAGACACGTAATCGACCAGCACGCCGCAGAACTCCTGCAAGGGCTTTCGATTCTCGCTCAGCGCCTCAGGCTTTGCACCGAGCTTGTCGTATGCATCGATCAGCTCTTTTCGCTCCTGCAACCAGCGGTCGATCAGCAGGTGCACTCCGCCCCAGCGTTCCTGAGCATTCTGACAACTTTCGAGCATGGTGATCTCTCTTCCCTTGGGGGTCAGATGCTCTACGCCCGCTCGCCTCTTGTAACGTCGGTGGGCGGTCAGGCATAGCGTCATCGAGCAACGTAATTCCAATGACACGTGCGGGCCAGATTATGCCCGCGCGACACTGGCTTCAAGGTACTCAGGCGATAAAGTTCATACAAGTGTTTAATCACTGATAAGAGCCCGGTGCGACGACTCGCCGCTGAGCGGTCGCAGGCAGCGGCTCCAGACCAGGCGCCACAACTGGGAAACAGCCAGAATCATCACGGCGATAAAGAGCAGCAGACTCCACTCCGCGATACTCAAATCGAATAGCGTCCAGGAAATTTCCACACAATCGACCGTGCCGCTGAACATCTTCTGCACTAAAGGCACCCAAGGCGTACTGGCGAACAGCTCCGCCAGATTGGTTGAGCACACCCCTGGATGAACTGATGGACTGCTTTGCAGCAACACTTGTCGCCATGCCGTGGTGGTCCCCGCCAGGCTGCAACCCAGGGCCAGCAACCAATAGAGGCAATTGCCGACGCGACCGGGACCATGGATTGAAGCCATCAGGCAGACGCCGGCAAAGAGCGCCAGGCAAAAACGCTGCAACAGACACAAACCGCAGGATCGCAGGCCGATCACATATTCCAGATAATAGGAGCCGCCCAACGCCAGGGCACCGGCGATGAAAGCCATGAAAAACAAGGAGCGTGAGCGGGCCAAAATCATGGCTTTTCCGTAACAGTTGAGACAGACAGTTACGGTAGAGGAAAGCGCGGCAGGCTTTCAAGGCTGATTGCCAGAGACACTTCACCACAGGTGTAGGGAAATCCCGACGCATTCGAGGGGATTAAACGTAGGGCTCTGTAGGACTTTGCTGAAGACACCCCAGGAAAGTGAAAATCGTAGGGTTTTGACACGATGGCAGCCACTGGCGCAGGCTTCGCCCGTGGCTGCAAATGCGCGCTTTTCAGGCGCGAACCGGTACCGGCAGTGGAGCCGCCAGCAAGCGCTCGTCCAGCAGCCCCAGACCTTCCTGAAACAGCTGATTGCTGCGCTCGGTGTCACCCATCTGCGCCAACAGCCGCGCCAGTTCCGCGCAGGCTTCCGGATTGCGCTCCACGCGCAGGCTGCTTTCCAGATAATCCCGAGCCTTGCCCCACAAGCTGTTTTGCAGACACAGCCGGCCAAGGGTCAGCAGAAGGCTTGGGTCCGTCGGATGATCCTTGAGCCAGCCTTCGGCAACCTGCAGCTGACGGGCCGGATCGCTGCCGCGAACCAGTCCGTAGAGACGCGCCAGATGACTGCTGTAGTTGCGTTTTAGCGCCGTACGCAGGACTTCCTCGGCTTCAGTCTGGGCACCCAGTTGTCGCAACTGTTCGGCATAGGCCAGCACCAGTTGCGGCTCTTGTCGCTGTGCCGACGTCAGTTGCTGCCAAGCGCGATCGAGTGACTGTTGGCCGACCGCGCCGTCCTCGTCCCGCTGTGCTGCCAGGGAAAGGTTCGCGCCCCAGGCCCGGCGTTCCAGTTCGACAAGCTCGGCGGCCGGCAGGACTTTATCCTTGCGTAGCTCCGGCAGCAGACGGATCACCGCCGACCAGTCGCCCCGCTGCTGGTGCAGGCGCTGCAACTGACGCAGGGTCTGCGCGTTATGTGGATGACGTTCGCGCATTGCTTGCAGAGTGGTCAGGGCGCCTTCAGTGTCGCCACGGTCGGTCTGCAACTGTGCGTGATTCAATGCGATGGCCAGCTCGGCCTGGGGTTGACGCTCAAGTGCGCGCTCCAACAGGTTGTCGCTTTCTTCGTAATTCCCTTGCTCGTTCGCGGCCCGGGCAGCGCCGAGATAGTAAAGCAGCGGCTGGCGCTCGGCTTCAGCGGCACGAAACAGATGACGTTGCGCACTCGCCCAGCGACCTTCAGCCAGATCCAGCTGGCCGTGTTCGATTGCGACCTGCACCCGACGGCTGCGGTTGCGCCGAGACCACGGGTTGACCACGCCACTGGAGGTCATTACCAGCTCGACCAGCGCCTTGATGCCCCAGATCACCAGCCACAGCACCGCCACCAGTGCCAGAGTCGCCCACAGGCTGGACTCGAATCGGAAAGACTTGTAGGCGACCAGCACGTAACCGGAGTGCTCGGCAATCGCCAGCCCCAATGCCGCGGCGGCAGCGATCACGAGGAACACGATCACATAGAGGCGTTTCATGGCGTGGCCTCCTGCACAGCATTCGCGGCAGGTTTTGGCAGCGGCTTGATGGAGTCCTCGGCATTGACGTTGCGCCGTTCCAGATACCCTTGAACTGCACTCAGCGTACCCGTCAGGTCAGGCGTGATCACCGTGACCGGCTGCGCGCTCAACTCGGTCACCTGCTCCAGCATGACTTTGCTTTGCGGGTTATCCGGGTTGAAGTTGCCTTTGAGAACGTCCCGCGCTTCATCCAGCGCCTGGGTATACACGGCGGCCTGACCGTTGAGCGCGGCCCACTGCGCCTGCTCCAGGGCCAGGCTCAGGGCCAGACGAACCTGACTCAGGCCCTGCCCGGCCAGCAGCGGTCGAACATTTTTGTCGGCATTGAAGTCGATGCGGATGTAGCGCGAGATCTGATCCCACCATTGCGACCAGCGACTGGCACCATCGCCATCGGCGGTCAGGCCGAGCAACGAATCGCCGCGGTCCTTATATTCGGGAGCCAGTTCGGTGAGGCTGATGACCTGATCACGTAGCGCACCGAGACGCAGGAACAGCCCGGTGCGATCCGGTTGCTCGGTGCTGCGCAAGGCCACCAGGGTTTTGGCCACTTGCTCGCGGGCGGCGAACGAACCCGGGTCATTCTGTTCGCGCAGAATTTCATCCGCACCCTGCACCAGCGCCTGCGCACTGCTGATGTCCTGCAAGGCGGACAGTCGCAGGCTGGCCAGACGCAACAGGTGCTCGGCCTCGGCCAGACGCCAATCCTTGCGGCTTGCGCCGAGGACCGTTTCCAGTCGTTGATTCAAGCGCTGTTGATCGCCCTGAAGTTGAATCACCAGGCGGCTGCGCGACTCCAGCTCATCGGCCGAAGGCAATTGCGCCAGACGCGCAGCCAGTCGCTCCTCATTGAGTTTCAAGCTTTGCGCCTGATCGTTCAATGCCTGCACCTGACTCAACTGCTGCTGATTATTGGCCTGCAGGTGGCGCACCTGCCAGACACCCCAGCCACCGACCGCGACACCGGCGGCCCCCAATAACAGTGCGACGATTGCCAGCCCGTTGCCTCGGCGCTGCACGGCAGCAGGCGGCGGCATGTCATCGCCAGGTACATCAACCGGTGCATCAGGCACCGGCCGCACGTCATCTTTAGGCAAGGCTGTTTCGCTCACGTATCCATCCTTTGCATTAGAAAACGGGCACGGGATGCTCCCGTAACGCCGTCAGCAAAGCCGCGGCACTCGCGCCGCGACAATCCACAACTGTTTTGGCCCCGGCGGCACGTGCCAGCTCGGCAACCCTGGGGCTTGGTACAAACAACGGCAACTGCGCCAATTGCGGCCAGGCATCGCCGGCCAACTGATGCAGGTGCTCAAAACCTTGTCCACTGCTGACCACCAGCCCGTTCAGGCGTTCCGCCTCGATTCTTTCGGGCAGTGCTGCCGGCGGGTATTGCGGCAGGTCGCGGCGGTACAATTCCAGATACTCGACACTAGCACCAAGCGTGCGCAAACGCTCAGCGAGCAATTCGCGCCCGCCTTCGCCGCGCATTATCAACACTCGCGGATCAGGGCCGCCAATGGCCTCGAGCAACTGAGGAAGTTTCAGTAAAGCTTCGCTGTCATCACCCTCTGCCGGGAAGCTCACATCCAGCCCCCGAGCCTGAAGAATCTGCGCCGTCGCGGCCCCCACACTGAACCATTTGTTGCGCGGAGGCTGAGGCCAATGCAGGTTCAACAATTCGACACCGAATCGGGCGGCTGGCTTGCTGACCACAATGATCGCGCTGTATTGATCCAGCGTCTGAACCGCCTGGAGTATTGTGCCAGTGGCCGCCAATGGCACGATGTCCAAAAGCGGCAGGCTGCTGCTGTAAATCCCCTGCGCGGCCAGCAAATCGGCGAGCGCCGCCGACTCATCGGCAGGACGCGTCAGCAGCAAGCGCCAACCGGTCACTCGTGACCTGCCTCGCCATAGACTGCTTTGAGAATGTCACCGGCGCCCTGACTCAACAGGTCTTCGGCCACTTGCACGCCCAATGCTTCGGCAGCTTCACGGGGTGCACGGGCTTGCGCGCTGAGTAGCTTGCCCCCGTTCGGATCACCCACCAGACCACGCAACCAGACCTGTTCACCCTCAAGCACGGCGTAGCAGGCAATCGGTACCTGACAGCCGCCATTCAAGTGTTTGTTGAGGGCGCGTTCGGCGGTGACGCGAGTGGCGGTGTCCTGGTGATGCAGCGGCGCCAGCAGCGCATGAATTTCGCTGTCGGCGCTGCGGCATTCAATGCCCACCGCACCTTGGCCGCCAGCCGGCAGGCTGTCATCGACACTGATGGCCGAGGTGATGCGATCTTCGAAGCCCAGGCGAATCAGACCTGCCGCCGCCAGGATGATGGCGTCGTACTCACCGGCATCGAGCTTGGCCAGGCGGGTGTTGACGTTGCCACGCAGGAAGCGGATTTCGAGATCCGGGCGACGGGTCAGCAGCTGGGCCTGACGGCGCAGGCTCGACGTGCCGACAATGCTGCCTTGAGGCAAATCATCCAGGCTGGCGTAGGTATTGGAGACGAAGGCATCGCGCGGGTCTTCACGCTCGCAGATACAGAACAGACCCAGGCCTTCAGGGAAGTCCATCGGCACGTCTTTCATGGAGTGCACGGCGATATCGGCTTCGTTTTCCAGCAGCGCGGTTTCCAGTTCCTTGACGAACAGGCCCTTGCCGCCGATTTTCGACAGCGGCGAGTCGAGCAACTTGTCACCACGGCTGACCATGGGCACCAAGGTCACGAGAAGATCCGGATGGGCTTCTTCGAGACGGGCTTTGACGTATTCGGCCTGCCACAGGGCAAGCGCACTTTTGCGGGTGGCGATGCGGATTTCGCGAGAGGACATGGATCAATCCGTACTGAATAGATATGACGGATAATAACAGCTCAGCCCAATCCACTTTGACTTGTATCAGATACTGCGCGGCCTCCCTGGCCCCGGATGTCCGGCAATCGGGTGTGCAATTCGCCTGCGGGCAGCGAATTAAAGCTGTTGCATCATTTTGCGCACGCCGGCCACATGGCGTCGGCTGACGATCAACGCATCGCCGTTCAAGCCTTTGAGGAACAGCTGAAAATGCCCGAGCGGTGTGCGTTGCAATCGTTCGATACGCTCACGGGCAACCAATGCGTTGCGATGGATTCGCACGAAACGGTCGCCGAATTCGTCTTCGAGGGCCTTGAGCGGTTCATCAAGCAGGACTTCGCCGGTCTCGTGACGCAAGGTCACGTACTTATGATCGGCAATGAAATACACCACCTGATCCAGGGGAATCAGTTCGATCCCCTTACGGGTTCTGGCGCTGATATGGCTGCGCGGGCCGTTGCCACTTTCGGCAGCAGGGCGGGTCAGGGCCGCGAGCTGGGCGCGATTGGGACGCTCGGCTCCTTTCAACGCATCATGCAATTGTTCAGTTCGCACAGGTTTCACCAGATAGCCTACGGCGCTGGCCTGTAAGGCTTCCACGGCAAATTCATCGGGGCCCGTGCAAAACACCACGGCGGGCGGGGTTTCGCGTTCGCACAGTCGTGCAGCCACTTGCAGGCCATCGAGGCCTGGCATGCGGATATCGAGCAAAACGATATCCGGTTTGTGGCTGTCGATCAGTGCCAACGCCTCTTCGCCATTCGTGGCGCTTGGCTCCAGGACATTGTATCCCTCCAGCTCGCCGACCATTCGGCTCAGGCGCTCGCGGGCCAAGGGTTCGTCATCAACGATCAGGACATTCATATTGCGCTGGATTCCTGCGTGAGTCTCGCACAAGGATAGCGTAGACAGGTGAAGTGACGTCCGTCACCGCGATCCACGCTAAGACTAGCCCGAGCGTCAAAAAGTGCCGCGAGTCCGACAGCTAAATTTTCATCTGCCGGGCAATTGGCGGCCCTGGCTCGCATCGGCGATGCACCGCCACAGGGTTTGCTGATACGCAATATGAACACCCCTTCGTCTTAATAGTAGTCAGCCTCCGCACCGAGAAGTGCGCTGATCCTACTGTCCAACTGTAGACGGTTGCAGGAGCGATATTGATCAATTGAAAAATATCATCCCGCAAAATTGCCCGGGCCTCACCCTGGCTTGGGCTCGCGCCCCCGGAAAAAACGTGTCGACCAGTGTCAGCGACAGGATTGGCAACCCTGTTATTATCCGCGCCAGCGTTCCACGCCTTCCTACTTCAAGCCGATACGAGCGAATTCATGAGCACTGACAAGACCAATCAGTCCTGGGGCGGCCGCTTCAGTGAACCCGTCGACGCCTTCGTCGCCCGCTTCACCGCCTCCGTCACTTTCGACCAGCGCCTGTATCGCCACGACATCATGGGCTCGATCGCCCACGCCACCATGCTGGCCAAGGTCGGCGTGCTGACCGATGCCGAGCGCGACAGCATCATCGATGGCCTGAACACCATCCAGGGCGAAATCGAGGCCGGCCAGTTCGACTGGCGCATCGACCTCGAAGACGTTCACATGAACATCGAGGCGCGTCTGACCGACCGCATCGGCGTGACCGGTAAAAAGCTGCACACCGGCCGTAGCCGTAACGACCAGGTCGCTACCGATATCCGCCTGTGGCTGCGTGACGAGATCGACCTGATCCTGAGCGAAATCACCCGCCTGCAAAAAGGCCTGCTCGAGCAAGCCGAGCGCGAAGCCGCCAGCATCATGCCGGGCTTCACTCACCTGCAAACCGCACAACCGGTGACCTTCGGCCACCACATGCTGGCGTGGTTCGAGATGCTCAGCCGCGACTACGAGCGCCTGGTCGACTGCCGCAAGCGCACCAACCGCATGCCACTGGGCAGCGCTGCACTGGCCGGCACCACCTACCCGATCGACCGTGAATACACCGCGCAACTGCTGGGTTTCGACGCCGTCGGCGGCAACTCGCTGGATAACGTGTCCGATCGCGACTTCGCCATTGAATTCTGCTCGGCCGCCAGCATTGCGATGATGCACCTGTCGCGCTTCTCCGAAGAGCTGGTGCTGTGGACCAGCTCGCAGTTCCAGTTCATTGATCTGCCAGACCGTTTCTGCACCGGCAGCTCGATCATGCCGCAAAAGAAAAACCCGGACGTGCCGGAGCTGGTACGTGGCAAGACCGGTCGTGTGTTCGGCGCGCTGATGGGCCTGCTGACCCTGATGAAAGGCCAGCCTCTGGCTTACAACAAGGACAACCAGGAAGACAAGGAGCCGCTGTTCGACGCCGCCGACACCCTGCGCGACTCGTTGCGCGCCTTTGCCGACATGGTGCCGGCGATCAAGCCCAAGCACGCCATGATGCGCGAAGCGGCCCTGCGTGGTTTCTCCACCGCCACCGACCTGGCTGACTATCTGGTACGTCGCGGCCTGCCGTTCCGTGATTGCCACGAAATCGTCGGCCACGCCGTGAAGTACGGTGTGGACAGCGGCAAGGACCTGGCAGAAATGAGCCTCGAAGAACTGCGCAAGTTCAGCGACCAGATCGATCAGGACGTGTTCGCCGTACTCACCCTGGAAGGTTCGGTCAACGCCCGTGACCACATCGGCGGCACTGCACCGGCGCAAGTAAAGGCCGCCGTGGCCCGCGGCCAGGCGCTGCTCGCCAGCCGCTAAGACGACGATGACGCCTGAGCCCGATGGCCATATCCATCGGGCTCGGTGCCTTCAACGATTCGTGTTTCCCACTGCCCGCACCCGTTCCAGAAAGGCAGGCGCTTCGGCCTGCCTGTCGGCCGCGATTTTTTGTACGTTGGGGTTGTCTGCGAGGCGCTCCAGCAAAGCCCCGGCGCCAGGCATGTCAGCCAGATAGTCGATACCGAACAAGCGCTTTCCAACGTCTACCGCCAGATCAACACTGTAAAGAAAATACAGATCGGCCAACGTGAACTGCTCCCCCGCGGCATACGGCGCAAACTGCGCACGGTGCTTCAGCGCAGCGAATCCCTTGAGCAAGTCCCTCTCAGCCTTGTCCTTCAAGGCCTGGGGTGTCGGCCTGCCACCGAAAAAAACCTCGACATAACAAACTCGCGCCGGTAATTCGATGTACAGCTCGATTTCCTTGGCCAAGGCCCGCACACCCGCCCGCGCAAACGGGTCTGTGGGCAACAGCGCAATGCCCGGCTGCGTCTCTTCGATGAAATCAAGGATGGCGTCGGTTTCGCTTAAAAAGCCTTGTTCCGTTTCCAGGACCGGCACTTTTCCTCGCGGGCTGACGGCGAGAATTTGCGGGTTCTGGCACCCATGGAAGGGGACGGTTTCAAATGGCACGTCTTTTTCAAGCAGCGCCAACTTGACCATGTTGAAGTAGTTACTGGCCGCAAAACCGTAGAGCTTGAGCATCGGGGTCTCCTTGACCTCGCAGGTTGGATGCTCAAGGTAAACACTGCCTGAAATCCCGAAAGTGCCCGTTTGTTGCCTGATACGACGACATTGACTCAACTCGCTGTCAGGCAAGGGCCCGGGCCATGTAGGTCAAAAGATTACAAATCTCCAGACACCCCCACTGGCCCCGACCGCTCGTTTACTTTTTGGCGGCAATCATCGCCATAAACGCCGGCATGCCCGCCTCCCTGTCCGCCGCCACTCGCTGCACGTTCGGGTTTTGCCCCAGACGCTCCAGCAACGCCTTGGCTGCCGGCATGTCGGCCAGCAGGTCTATGTCAAACAGCTTCTTGGCGACCCCACAAGCCAACGGCACGCTGTACAGGAAATACAGATCCGCCACGCTCAGGCTGTCACCGGCCACGTAGGGGCTGAATTTGCCGTGCCTGCCCAATGCCGCCATACCGAGCTGCAATTCAGCCTTGGTTTTTTCCTTGATTGCGTCCGGCACGGTCATGCCAAAAAATGCTTCCGGGTAGCAGGCCCGGCCAGGCAGCTCGATGTACAGTTCGATTTCCTTGGCCAGCGCAAGAACCTGGGCGCGCTCGAACGGATCGCTCGGCAGCAGCGGCGTGCCTTTCTGGCTTTGTTCGATGTATTCGAGCATCACGCTGGTTTCGTTGATATAGCCCTGCTCTACCTGCAAAACAGGGACCTTCCCGCGCGGGCTGATGGCCAGCGCTTCAGGGCTGTTACCAGCGTAAAACGGCACTTCTTCGAAGGGCAGGCCTTTTTCCAGCAGGGCCAGTTTGACCATGTTGTAGTAGTTGCTGACGCAGAATCCATAAAGCTTGATCATCACAAAGCCTCCAGGCCGTGCGGGGTGGGCGGTGCCTGTTTATAGAACGCTGCGGGGATTCTTGCCAGCAGCATCACGCGGCTGAATGCGGGTAAACTGGCCGCCTTTCCCCAAGGAGCCTGCCATGAGCGAGCCAACCGATATCGACAACGACGAAGAAGAGTTCGCCGAAAGCACCCTGATCCAGGCCATCGAAAACCAGATCGAAAGCGACAATCCGCCAGCGGCCAAGGCAACGTTCAACAAGTTGACCCTGGTGGGTTACGAGCGCGAAGAAATCCTCAATCTGATGGCTCACGTTCTGGCGGTAGAAATCGACGCGATCCTCGAAGAAGACCGCGCGTTCAATACCGAATGGTACGAAGCAGCGCTGCGCGCATTGCCAGAATTGCCGCCGGAAAAGAAGTAAGCATCGACGCGATCACTGTGGCGAGGGCGCTTGTCGGAACGCCGCAGCGGCCCCAAAAGCTTTGCGCCTGCTGCGCAGTCGAACGGGGGCAAGCCCCCTCGCCACAGGCAAGCTCCCTCGCCACAAAATGCCTATCCCACACAATTTGTTGCCAATCCGTCCTGCTGCCTGTCAGCCCGCGACTACACTGATCCAACCCCAGTGATATGCCTCCCGCCGGGGAACGCTGCCCCCATCGAAAAAACCCTGTCGCGAGCACTGGACATGCCGCGAAAGTGGGCTCACCTTAGGGGCGCTGTCGTCCAATTCCTAAGAAAGTCTGGAGTCCTTATGTCGCTTACCCCTGAGTTGGTTGCCGAACTGGAAGTCCTCGCACTCTTCAACCTGGACAGTTCCCAGGAAGGTTTGAAAATTCATCAGACCGCTGCCCCGAAACACATTGCCGCCGCCAAACGCCTTTTTGAAAAAGAACTGACCGACCAGCCTGATGGCGGTTACCTGACCAGCCTGGGTCGTGACGCCGCGCAAAATGTGCAAACCGTGCTGACCATTCTCAACGCCGTAGAAACTGCCTGAATTCCGCCGCATCGCCCGCGGAAACCCCGTCCCAGGGATTTCCGCGGGCACTCGCCTGACTTTTTGTCGCCAACCGATAGAAATCTGACGTCAGAAAAACAAAATCAGCTTAAAAGTCCTCGGCTCTAGGCGCTAAACTGCCCCTCATCCGAAGAGCCCCACGTCCGCGCCCTGCGAGCCGGTTTGAGCTGACATGACCCGCAACCATGAAATCCGCCCCGATCTGGACGAGGGAATCGACCGCAAGGTTCTGAGCCAGCTGCGCGCACGCTTTCTGAAACTCAACGAAGGCCGTCTGGGCCGGGCCATGGAAGGGTTGTCGACCCGCCAGCAAGCAGTCCTGACCCTGCTGCCGCTGTTTTTCCACGTCAATCACCCGTTATTGCCAGGTTACGTTTCGGGCAGCACACCGGCCGGGCTGTCGAATTTCGAGCCGGACGCCCATCTCCTGGCCGAAGCCCAGCGCCTGACCCGCTCGTTTTCCTACAAGCCACGCCATGGCAGTAATCCGCCGCGACCGATTCATGGCCTGTTCCTGATGGGCAGCCTTGGCACCCTGGCGCAAGCCGATCAGAGCGACATGGACGTCTGGGTCTGCCACGGATCGGATTTGAATGAGAGCGAACTCGCGGAGCTGCGCAAAAAATGTCAGCTGCTGGAAGCCTGGGCGGCGAGTCAGGGCGCCGAGGCGCACTTCTTCCTGATCGATCCGGTGCGCTTCATTCGCGGTGAGCGCGACACCCAGCTGAGTTCGGAAGATTGCGGCACCACCCAGCACTATCTGTTGCTGGACGAGTTTTATCGCACCGCGATCTGGCTGGCCGGGCGTACGCCGATCTGGTGGCTGGTGCCGGTCTACGAAGAGTCAAATTACGACCGTTACACCCACACCCTGATTTCCAAACGTTTCATCCGCGCCGACGAAACCTTGGACCTGGGGCATCTGGCGTTCATACCACCCGGCGAATTTATCGGCGCGGGGCTCTGGCAACTGTTCAAGGGCATCGAATCGCCCTACAAGTCGGTGCTCAAGCTGTTGCTGACCGAGGTTTACGCCAGCGAACACCCGAGGGTTCATTGCCTGAGCCTGCGCTTCAAGCAAGCGGTGTTTGCCAACCATCTCGACCTCGACGAACTCGACCCGTACGTCGTGGTTTACCGGCGCATCGAGGAATACCTCATTGCCCGCAATGAACCCGAACGATTGGAGTTGGTGCGCCGTGCGCTGTATCTGAAGGTCAATCGCAAACTGACCGGCACCAGCGGTCGAACCCAGGGCTGGCAACGCGCGTTGCTTGAACGGTTGGCGCGTGAATGGCATTGGGACCAACGGCAACTGGCCTTGCTCGACAGTCGCAGCCAGTGGAAAGTCCGCCAGGTCGGCGCTGAGCGGCGGGCCTTGGTCAGCGAACTGAATTACAGCTACCGCTTCCTGACTCAGTTCGCCCGCAACGAACAAACGGTCAGCCGGATCAACAAACGCGATCTCAGTATCCTGGGGCGACGCCTGTATGCCGCGTTCGAGCGCAAGGCCGGCAAAGTCGAAATCATCAACCCCGGCATTGCTCCGGACCTGGCCGAAGATACCCTGACGCTGGTGCACGCGCCGAACAAAAAAGAGCCGGGGCAAGATCAATGGGGTTTGTATAACGGCAGCCTGACAGCACTGGAATGGGAGCATTTCGCGCCGATCAAACGCAGCCGCCATTTGCTGGAGCTGCTGACCTGGTGCCACCGCAACGGCGTGATCGACAGCAGCACCCGCCTGGCTCTGCACCCCGGCACCAGCGACTTGAGCGAGTTCGAATTGTTCAACTTGCTCGGCAGCCTCCAGCAGTCCATCGCTCTGCCCCTGGCCACTGTCGCGGAGGAACCACTGCTGCGGGCCAGCGTGCCAAGCGAAGTGCTGATTCTGGTCAACATCGGGATCGATCCGCTCAAGCATCACCGCGACCTGAACATCCTGATGACCACCGAACGCACCGACTCCCTGAGTTATGCCGGTGTCAGGGAAAACCTCGTACTGACCCTGGATCAGGTCACGCTCAACAGCTGGAACGAAGTGCTGGTCAGCCGCTACGACGGTCCCCACGCTCTGCTCGACTGCCTGTGCGACTACCTCAACAACCTGCCAGTCGGATCACAACGACCGAAGCTGCGGGTGCGTTGCTTCTGCCACAACCGCGCGCAATTCATCGCGCAACGCGTGGAAGAAATTCTCGAGAACGCGCAGAACCTGCTGCTGAGCCAGCTCAATCACCGTTACCTGATCCAGGTCCAACAGCATTACCACGTGCTGGAACTGGTGCCCGGCCAGGTGAAGCACATGGCCTTGGCCACGTTACCGGCGCTGGTCGAGTATCTGGGCGAAGAACGGCAGCGGTTCAGTCCGCTGCACCTGGATCCGAATGCGCTGGAAGACCACGACCTCGCGCTGTTCCTGCCGACAGGTCAGCCGGAATGCATTCAAGTGTTCTACCGGGTCAATGAAGATCAGGCCGATGTGTACGTGCTGGATGAATTCAATGCCCTGTGGCAGCAACGTTTGCCCTGGCACGACGAACAAAGCCTGCTGGTGCCGCTGCAGCGCTTCCTGCAATCGATCCAGTATCGGCGCGAAGCCTCGTTGCCAATGGAAACAACCCAGCCCCTGAACCTGGACACGTTGTATTGCCAACTGTTGCCGTCGGGTCCGGGACGGGCACGCCGGATTGAAGCCCGACCTACACCGCAAACCCCGGTCAATAAACCGTTCTACGATGTCCAGGCGATCATCGGCAAGGCCGCACCCGATCAGGTGCAGGTCACGCTGTATTGCAATCAACGGGAGTTTTCGGAGCTTGAGCACGGCGGCCAGCTGTTCAGCGTGGTCGCCCGGGAAATCGTCGGGCAGCGCCGGGAAACCGAACGCTACCGCTGCTACATCACCGATCTCGACCTGTCAGGCCTGCTCGGTGATGCGCAAAGTTCCACTCATTTGTACTTGAGATACAAAGCCGACCTGGAGCGCGCACTGAACGAGGCGCTCGATCAGGTCTGACGGGGTCATTC
This sequence comes from Pseudomonas sp. Irchel s3f7, assembly GCF_900187615.1. Classification (GTDB taxonomy): domain Bacteria; phylum Pseudomonadota; class Gammaproteobacteria; order Pseudomonadales; family Pseudomonadaceae; genus Aquipseudomonas. The sequence goes on from NZ_FYDO01000008.1 coordinate 85,040, forward strand.
CGGGAAGTCGCCACCATTGGCCGGTTGCGATTCGACTTCCAGCAAGGTCAGCTTCAGGGTCTTGCCACCGGGAGCCGGCCAGTCGATGTGCTGACCGACCTTCAGACCCAGCAGCGCACTGCCGACAGGCGCCAGAATGGATATCTTGCCTTCGTCGGCGTTGGCATCCTTCGGGTAGACCAGCGTCAGGTGATAGTCCTTGCCGCTGCCTTCTTCACGGCAATGCACCCGGGAGTTCATGGTCACGACATCGGCGGGCACTTCATCGTGTCCGACCACCGTATCGGCGCGATCCAGTTCGGTTTGCAACGCGATAACGCCCGGCAGCGTGTCGTCCAGGCTGTCGATCAGGCGCTCCAGACGTTGTACGTCCAGACGGGTAAGGGTGATGGAAGGTGCGGTCATGATCAGGGCAGACTCCTTTCTTCTGCACGAAAAAAGCAAAACCCCGCCAGAAGAAGGCGGGGTTTTCACGAGCCTCGATGGGTTGAGGCGTATCCGGACACTATCACAGCTCAAAAAATATACAAGTCATGGCCCGGAGCCCTGTTTGCGCTGCGAAGCCTGCGCGCAAATCACCCGACGACGCGCATCATCAGCCGAGCGCCATTCGCGAATGTCTTCGACATGACGAAAGCAGCCCAGGCAGACTTTCTGCTCATCCAGCCGACACACACCGCTGCACGGCGACGGGACCGCCGGGCTGACATTGCTGTAGAGCGGCTTGGGCGGGCGGGCGGGTGCTGGCTGGGTCACGATCTCACAGGCCTTCGAAATCGAGCTCGACGTCAGCCTGTTGCTTGACGATGCGCTCGAGCATTTCGCCCAGTTGCTCTTCGCTCTTGTCACACATCCAGCGCTCGCTTTCTGCGTCGTAGTCGAAGTGGAAACCACCGGACACGGCTGCCAGCCAAAGCTGACGCAGCGGCTCCTGGCGGCTGAAGATCAACTGGCTGCCGTTTTCGAACTTGACGGTCAGCACACCGGCCGAACTTTCCAGATCGACATCCAGGTCGCTGTCGTCAAAGATGTCTTCCAGCTTTTCCTGGGTTTCATCGACCAGATCGTGGAAACGGGCTTCAGTCAAACTCATTGCGGCAACCTCAAAAATTGTCTGATCAGGCTCAAGCGCCGCAAGATACGGGCGAGTCTTGTCGATTGCAAAGAATAACGACCTGTGGGATTGCATCCTGCCGACCAACATCAAGCCAAGCCCCGCCGGACGGGTGGGCCGTTGCATAGGCAAGCTGTCGGGTGGCCGGTATACTCCGGCGCAATTAATGCATTTTCAAGGATTTCGCCATGAAGCGCCTGATCTCTTCCCTTGCTGCGCTCGTCGCGGTTGCCTGTCTCTTGTCGGCTTGTGGTCAAAAAGGCCCGCTGTACCTGCCCGACGAGAACATGGACCCTGTCGAGCAGGCCAAATCGTCGCAACAGCAGCCTGCTTCCAAGGCACACAAGCACGACGTCTACCAATAAGGGAACATCATGGACGCTTTTAACTACCGTGACGGTGAATTGTTCGCGGAAGGTGTTGCCCTGTCTGCCATCGCCGAGCGCTTTGGTACACCGACCTACGTTTACTCGCGCGCGCACATCGAAGCCCAATACCTGGCTTACGCCGATGCGTTGGCCGGCATGCCGCACCTGGTGTGCTTTGCGGTCAAGGCCAACTCCAACCTGGGCGTACTGAATGTCCTGGCGCGTTTGGGCGCCGGTTTCGACATTGTCTCCCGTGGTGAGCTGGAACGCGTACTGGCCGCTGGCGGCAGCGCCGACAAGATCGTGTTCTCCGGTGTCGGCAAGACCCGTGACGACATGCGTCGCGCCCTGGAAGTCGGTGTGCACTGCTTCAACGTCGAATCCACCGACGAGCTCGAACGCCTGCAAGTGGTCGCCGCCGAACTGGGCGTTCGCGCGCCGATCTCGCTGCGCGTGAACCCGGACGTCGATGCCGGCACCCACCCGTACATTTCCACCGGTCTCAAAGAGAACAAGTTCGGCATCGCCATCGCTGACGCCGAAGACGTGTACGTACGTGCTGCGCAATTGCCGAACCTGGAAGTGGTCGGTGTCGATTGCCACATCGGTTCGCAACTGACCACCCTGCCGCCGTTCATCGATGCCCTCGACCGCCTGCTGGGCCTGGTCGACCGCCTCGGCGATTGCGGCATCTATCTGCGCCACATCGATCTCGGTGGTGGCCTGGGTGTGCGTTACAAAGACGAAGAGCCGCCACTGGCTGCCGACTACATCAAAGCTGTGCGCGAGCGTCTCGACGGTCGCGACCTGGCGCTGGTGTTCGAACCGGGCCGCTTCATCGTCGCCAATGCCGGCGTGCTGCTGACCCAGGTCGAGTACCTCAAGCACACCGAGCACAAAGATTTCGCCATCGTCGATGCGGCCATGAACGACCTGATCCGCCCGGCGCTGTATCAAGCCTGGATGGACGTCACTGCCGTGCGCCCGCGCACCACCGCTGCCCGCGCCTACGACATCGTCGGCCCGATCTGCGAGACCGGCGACTTCCTGGCCAAGGACCGTCAGCTCGCGCTGGAAGAAGGCGATCTGCTGGCCGTGCATTCGGCCGGCGCCTATGGGTTTGTCATGAGTTCCAACTACAACACCCGTGGCCGTGCCGCTGAAGTGTTGGTGGACGGTGATCAGGCAATCGAAGTGCGTCGCCGTGAAACGGTAGCCGAGTTGTTTGCTGGCGAAAGCCTGCTGCCGGAGTAAGCCATGCTGCTGCGTTTTACCAAAATGCACGGCCTGGGCAATGACTTCATGGTCCTCGACCTGGTCAGCCAGCACGCGCATATTTTGCCCAAGCATGCCAAGCAATGGGGCGATCGGCACACCGGCATCGGTTTCGACCAGTTGCTGATCGTCGAAGCACCGAGCAACCCGGACGTGGATTTCCGCTATCGGATCTTCAACTCCGACGGTTCCGAAGTGGAGCAATGCGGCAATGGTGCGCGTTGTTTCGCCCGCTTCGTACTCGACAAGCGCCTGACCGCAAAACGGCAGATCCGCGTCGAGACCAAAAGCGGCGTCATCGAACTGGATGTGCGCAACGACGGCCAGATCAGCGTCAACATGGGCGCCCCGCGCCTGGTACCGGCGGATATTCCGTTCCAGGCACCGGAGCAGGCCCTGAGCTATCAGCTCGATGTCGCCGGCACAACGGTCGACCTGGCCGCCGTGTCCATGGGCAACCCCCATGCCGTGGTGCGGGTCAGCGACATCAACAATGCACCGGTGCATGAACTGGGGCCGAAAATCGAACATCACCCGCGCTTCCCGGCGCGGGTCAATGTCGGTTTTCTCCAGGTCATCGACCGCAACCGTGCGCAGCTGCGTGTCTGGGAGCGCGGGGCCGGGGAAACCCAGGCCTGCGGAACCGGTGCCTGCGCCGCTGCAGTGGCTGCGATCAGCCAGGGGTGGATGGATTCGCCGCTATTGATCGACCTGCCCGGCGGGCGTCTGTCCATCGAATGGGCAGGCCCTGGCCAACCGGTGATGATGACCGGCCCGGCAGTCCGCGTATATGAAGGACAAGTGCGTCTTTGAGTGAGCGAAATCCATGACCGATAAGCCTCAGGCACCCGCACAACAAGCCGACGAATCAGCGTCCGAGAACCTGGAGGCGGCGGCTGTTGCCGCGTACCTCGAGGCTCATCCGGATTTCTTCGTCGAGCACGAAGAACTGCTTCCGGCGATGCGCATCCCCCATCGGCGCGGTGACACCATATCGCTGGTGGAGCGCCAGATGACCATTCTGCGCGACCGCAACATTGAGCTGCGTCATCGCCTTTCGCACTTGATGGATGTGGCCCGCGACAACGACCGCCTGTTCGAAAAGACCCGTCGCCTGATCCTCGCGTTGATGGATGCTGCCAGCCTGGAAGACGTGGTGATTTGCGTCGAAGACAGCCTGCGCCAGGACTTCCAGGTGCCCTTTGTCAGCCTCATCCTGCTCGGCGACAACGCCATGCCGGTGGGCCGCTGGGCCACCCACGCCGAAGCACAAGTAGCCATCGGCGGCTTGCTCACCGAAGACAAAAGCGTCAGCGGCAGCCTGCGCGAGCATGAACTGGACTTCCTGTTCGGCGAAGAGCAGCGCAAGCAGATCGGTTCCACCGCCGTCGTCGCCATCAGCCATCAAGGCATCCACGGCATCCTGGCCATCGCCAGTCGTGACCCGCAGCACTACAAAAGCTCGGTCGGCACCTTGTTCCTGAGTTACATCGCCGAAGTCATGGGCCGCGTGCTGCCACGGGTCAACAGCTCCCTGCGCTCGGTACGCTGAGCATGGAACGGCAACTGGACGCTTACTGCGAACACCTGCGCAGTGAGCGGCAGGTGTCGCCGCACACGCTGTCGGCCTACCGCCGCGACCTCGACAAAGTGCTGGGCTGGTGCGTCAAACAGAACATCGACAGCTGGACAGCGCTCGACATCCAGCGCCTGCGCAGCCTGATCGCCCGCCTTCACGCCCAAGGTCAATCGTCCCGCAGCCTGGCGCGCTTGCTGTCGGCCGTTCGCGGGCTCTATCACTACCTGAACCGCGAAGGCCTGTGCGACCACGACCCGGCCAACGGCCTCGCGCCGCCGAAAGGCGAACGACGCTTGCCGAAAACCCTCGACACCGACCGCGCACTGCAACTGCTGGAAGGGGGTGTGGAGGATGACTTTCTGGCTCGCCGGGATCAGGCGATTCTGGAGTTGTTCTACTCCTCGGGCCTGCGCCTGTCTGAGCTGACGGGGCTCAACCTCGATCAACTCGATCTTGCTGACGGTATGGTCCAGGTGCTCGGCAAGGGCAGCAAGACCCGGTTGCTGCCTGTTGGCAAAAAGGCTCGCGAGGCGCTGGAGCAGTGGCTGCCACTGCGGGCCATGGCCAATCCGGCGGACGATGCGGTGTTTATCAGCCAGCAAGGCCGGCGTCTCGGCCCGCGGGCGATTCAGGTGCGGGTCAAGGCTGCCGGTGAACGCGAACTGGGGCAAAACCTGCACCCGCACATGTTGCGGCACTCCTTCGCCAGCCATTTGCTGGAGTCCTCCCAGGACCTGCGTGCGGTACAGGAACTGCTCGGCCACTCGGACATCAAGACCACCCAGATTTACACCCACCTGGACTTCCAGCATCTGGCCACGGTCTACGACAGCGCCCATCCACGGGCCAAACGCATTAAGGGCGACGATTCATGAGCATTCAGTTGATCACCTTCGACCTCGACGACACCCTGTGGGACACCGCCCCGGTCATCGTCAGCGCCGAAGCCGTTTTGCGTGAATGGCTGACCGAGCACGCACCCAATCTGGGGGCGGTGCCGGTAGAGCATCTGTGGTCGATCCGCGAACGGGTGCTGGCTAACGAACCGAGCCTCAAGCACCGCATCAGTGCGCTGCGTCGCCGGGTCTTGTTCCACGCGCTGGAAGGCGCTGGCTACGGACATGGCGAGGCGTCGGATCTGGCGGACAAGAGCTTTGAAGTGTTCCTGCATGCCCGGCATCAACTGGACATCTTCCCCGAGGTACAACCGACCCTGGAAGCGCTGGCCAACCATTACGCCCTCGGCGTGGTCACCAACGGCAACGCCGATGTGCGTCGCCTGGGACTGGCGGATTACTTCAAGTTTGCGCTGTGCGCCGAAGACATCGGCATCGCCAAACCCGATGCACGACTGTTCCATGAGGCTCTGCAACGCGGAGGTGCAACGGCCGAAACGGCGGTGCACATCGGCGATCATCCCGGTGACGACATTGCCGGTGCGCAGCAGGCTGGATTGCGGGCGATCTGGTTCAACCCGGCGGGGAAGGTCTGGGAAGCGGACCGGTTACCAGACGCAGAAATCCGCAGTTTGACCGAGTTGCCGACACTGTTAACGCGATGGAATACCGGCGCAACATCGAATCTGTAGGAGCCGGCTTGCTGGCGATTGCGCTTTATCATTCAACATCGATATAGACTGACTTGTTGCCATCGCCAGCAAGCCGGCTCCTACAGAAATTGCGTCAGGCCTGAGGGTTTTGTTTCAGGCACGAAAAAGCCCGCAGCGACGGCGGGCTTTTTCAGCAAGCAGAAAGCAGGCTCAGATAGGCCGGCTGCCGTACTTGTTATCAGGCTTCTTGGGCGGATCGGCGACCACATTGGCCTCCACTTCCTGCACCTTGCCACCCTTGGCCAAAAACTCCTCCATGGCCCGCGCGAGAGCATCGCGTTCCTTGTTCTTGGCTTCGACGCTCGGCAGTTCATCGACCGATACCGCAGCCTTGGCTTTGCCTTTGGCAGCCGGGGCCGGGGTGTCGTCACCGCCATCGTCGTCAGCAACGTCTTCCGCCGCTGCTTCCAGGCCTTCTTCGGCCTCGTCTTCGTCGCCTACTTCGAGGTCGTCGTTTTCCAGATCATCGTCGCTCATGTTCTACCTCATGACTTGCGAAAAGCAGATTAGTTATAGCCCAGCTTTGCCTTCTGTCGAAGGTTGCCGGAAAAAAATCAACAGCCGCTGGTGACCAGCGGTTACGCCCCTTCACCGTGAACGGTGGCGAGGACTTTACGGGCACCGCCATGGTCGCGGTGCTCGCCCAGATAAACGCCTTGCCAGGTCCCTATTGCCAGTCGACCTGCCGAAATCGGCAAACTCAGCTGACAACCAAGCACGCTGGCTTTGAAGTGCGCCGGGAGGTCGTCCAGGCCTTCGTCGTTGTGCTCATAGCCGTCTGTTCCTTGTGGGATCAGACGATTGAAAAATCGTTCGAAGTCGCGACGTACCGCCGGATCGGCGTTCTCGTTGATGGTCAACGAGGCCGAGGTATGCTGTAGCCACAGGTGCAACAGACCGACCCGATATGCCTTGAGTTCAGGCAAACCGGCGAGTAACTCGTCCGTTACCAGATGAAAGCCCCGGGGCCTCGCCCGCAGGGTAATCAGAGTCTGTTGCCACATACAGTTCTCCGCACGTTCGGGGCGCATTCTAGCGCGCTCTGGGAAAAAACAAAGGCCCTAATATTCCTTCAATCCTGTAAGCCTTTGGCCGTACAAAATCACCCGACGCAAACACCATCAAACCTGTAGGAAAAAACCTTTCAGCTCAGCCTTCAACGACAAATTCCAGACAAAAAAATGCCCGGCAAGCCGGGCAAATTTTTTGTACGCATGCTTACACGTTGTAGCCGCGCTCGTTGTGAAGCGCCAGATCGATGCCGACAGCCTCTTCTTCTTCGGTGATGCGCAGGCCCATGACCGCGTCCAGCACCTTGAGAATGACGAAGGTGGCGATCGCGGTGTAGATCACCGTGAAGCCTACGCCTTTGCACTGAATCCACACTTGTGCGGCGATGTCGGTCACGGTGCCGAAGCCACCCATCGACGGTGCAGCGAACACACCGGTCAGGATCGCGCCGAGAATACCGCCGATACCGTGCACACCGAAGGCGTCCAGGGAATCGTCGTAACCGAGCTTGCGTTTCAGGGTGGTGGCGCAGAAGAAGCAGACCACGCCCGCAGCCAGACCGATCACCAGCGCACCCATCGGGCCAACGGTGCCGGCAGCCGGAGTAACGGCGACCAGACCGGCAACCACACCCGAAGCGATACCCAGTGCACTCGGTTTACCGTGGGTGAGCCACTCGGCGAGCATCCAGCCCAGCGCAGCGGCGGCGGTTGCGATTTGTGTCACCAGCATCGCCATGCCAGCGGTGCCGTTGGCCGCCGCAGCGGAACCGGCGTTGAAGCCGAACCAGCCGATCCACAGCATGGCCGCGCCCATCAGGGTGTAACCAAGGTTGTGCGGTGCCATCGGGGTGCTTGGGAAGCCTTTGCGCTTGCCCAGTACCAGGCAGGCCACCAGACCGGCGATACCGGCGTTGATGTGCACCACGGTGCCGCCAGCAAAGTCCAGCACGCCCCAGTCCCACATCAGGCCGCCGTTACCGGCCCAGACCATGTGCGCGATAGGTGCATAAACCAGGGTGAACCAGATGGCCATGAAGATCAGCATCGCGGAGAACTTCATCCGCTCGGCGAACGCACCGACGATCAGCGCCGGGGTGATGATCGCGAAGGTCATCTGGAAGGTGATGAACACGGCTTCAGGGAACAGCGCTGCCGGACCGGTCAGGCTGGCCGGCGTGACACCCGCAAGGAACGCCTTGCCCATGCCGCCGAAGAACGAGTTGAAGTTGACGACGCCCTGCTCCATACCGGTGGTGTCGAACGCGATGCTGTAGCCATAAATGACCCACAGGACGCTGATCAGAGCGGTAATGGCGAAGCACTGCATCATCACGGAAAGAATGTTTTTCGACCGAACCATGCCGCCGTAGAACAGCGCGAGGCCGGGAATGGTCATAAACAGCACCAAGGCTGTCGAGGTCAACATCCAGGCGGTGTCGCCGGAGTTGAGGACTGGGGCCGCCACTTCGTCTGCCGCCAAAGCAAGGCTGGGCATGACGATGGACAACAGGGCTCCTAGCCCTGCGAATTTACGCAGAGTCATATTGTTTTCTCCTGGGGCGTTGGGTTTGTGGCGGCTTAGATCGCGTCGGTATCGGTTTCGCCGGTACGGATGCGAATCGCCTGTTCCAGATTGACCACGAAGATCTTGCCGTCACCGATCTTGCCGGTGTTGGCCGCCTTGGTTATCGCCTCGATAACCCGGTCCAGATCCTTGTCGTCGATGGCGACATCAATCTTCACCTTTGGCAGGAAATCGACCACGTATTCCGCGCCGCGATACAGCTCGGTGTGACCCTTCTGCCGGCCGAAGCCTTTGACTTCAGTAACGGTAATGCCCTGCACGCCGATCTCGGACAACGACTCGCGCACGTCGTCCAACTTGAACGGCTTGATGATGGCAGTGACTAGCTTCATGAAAACTCTCTCCCGAATAGGTGGACTTGCCCCAGGAAAACAAACCCGTCTCAAGTCTAAGCGCAGTGCCTGGCTTTGTAACGCATCGTCGGCCCTGACCTGCCCGTCCGACGCCCCTCACGAAACACTCCCCCCGCTTCGCTTGGCGCACTGCATTCGTCACAGCGACTGCATCAGTGCATGGGTCACTAGCGTCTAAGCAGAAACCTTGCCATCTCCACAAAAACGATTGTTTTCAAGCCTTTGCCCGCAGATGGCAGCGACTTCGCCGCAACACCCGGCGCGATACGCACAACAACGGTGCGCGACCGTCCGTCCCCATGCGCGAAAAGCGTGCATCCCCTACCCACGAAATTCACTATAGACACTGCGTGATACACTGCCCGCCATCGTTACCAGGACATCGCCCATGCTCGCGCCCAAAGACTTCCTCGACGCCCTCACCGGCACCGCCTCCCGCCTCTTCAGCGGCGACACCCCGCTGCCGAAAGCCGAAATCGAAAGTCAGTTCAAAATGTTGCTGCAGAGCGGCTTCAGCAAACTGGATCTGGTGAGCCGGGAAGAGTTCGATAGTCAGATGGTGGTGCTGGCGCGTACCCGCGCCCGGCTGGAAAGCCTCGAAGCGAAAGTGGCCGAGCTTGAAGCGAAGCTCACTCCACCAACCGAATAACACTACGATCCCTGTGGGAGCGAGCCTACTCACGATTGAAGGTCGGAACGACCTTGCGCTTCACTTGGAGCTGCCGAAAGCTGCGATCTTTTCACGCACTCTGAAGACAAAAAACCCCAAGTTCTGACGTGGGGTTCAATCAATCTTTGGCACAATCAGGCGCAGTGTGGAAGCCGCTCAACCTGATCCCGGATCGCAGCCCCTCGCTCGATCTCGGTTTTACGCAGATCGTAGGTCGATTGCAGGTTCAGCCAAAACTCCGGGGTCGTGTCCAGGCAGATAGATAGCCGTAGAGCCATATCAGCGCTGACGCCTCGACGCTGGAGCACGATATCGTTCACCGTGGGCGTCGAAACGCTCAACGCTCTGGCCAATGCTGCAGCCGTAAGGCTCAGGGGCTCCAGGTATTCCTCCTTGAGGATCTCGCCAGGGTGTACCGGGCGCATACCATTCTTAGTCATTACTCACCTCAGTGATAATCGACGATTTCGACATTCTCTGGTCCGTTAGGCCCCCAGATGAAGCAAATTCGCCATTGAGCGTTGATGCGGATGCTGTGCTGACCTTTTCGATTTCCCTCCAATGTCTCTAAGCGATTGCCCGGCGGGGATCGAAGGTCTATCAGCACCGCAGCGGCATCAAGCATCGTCATCTTTCGTTCCACGACACTCAGAATGGCTGACCACATACGGGTCTTACCGTTGCGAAACAGGTACTCGGTCTCAGAACACTTAAAGCTAACGATCAGAATTTAAAGCTTAACGTTATGCATTAATCTTCAGTGTATATCGAGTGCTCATAAAGACAACCTCACCCCCCTTGTTCCTCCAGACTTTAGGAAATGGACTACGTGCAGCTTTTCAGGCGCTGGACGTTCAGCAACATTCTGCGAAGGTTTGCAGCCTCTGATACCGGCACTTATGACTACCCTTGAAAAAACCGCAGGAAGCGGCTCCCGTCATTTCAAGGAACGACCATGTCCCTCTCCATCGTCCACAGCCGCGCCCAGGTGGGTGTGGATGCGCCTGCCGTCACCGTAGAAGTTCACCTGGCCAACGGCCTGCCGTCGCTGACCATGGTCGGCTTGCCCGAGGCCGCCGTGAAGGAAAGCAAAGACCGGGTACGCAGCGCGATCATCAATTCGGGGCTGCAATTTCCGGCACGACGGATCACCTTGAATCTGGCGCCTGCGGATTTGCCCAAGGATGGCGGACGGTTCGATCTGGCGATTGCCCTGGGGATTCTCTCGGCCAGTGTGCAGGTGCCGACGTTGACGCTCGATGATGTGGAATGCCTTGGGGAGTTGGCGCTCTCGGGCGCAGTGCGGGCGGTTCGTGGGGTTCTGCCGGCGGCGCTGGCGGCACGCAAGGCCGGGCGCTGGTTGATGGTGCCGCGAGCTAACGCCGAGGAAGCGTGCCTGGCCTCGGGACTGAAAGTGATTGCGGTGGATCATCTGCTTGAGGCCGTTGCGCATTTCAATGGGCATACACCGATTGAGCCTTATGTCTCCAACGGCTTGCTCTATGCCAGCAAACCCTATCCTGACTTGAATGAAGTGCAGGGCCAACTCTCGGCCAAGCGCGCTTTGCTGATTGCAGCGGCGGGGGCTCACAACCTCTTGCTCAGCGGACCGCCGGGGACGGGGAAAACGCTGTTGGCGAGTCGTTTACCGGGTTTGCTTCCACCGCTGGCCGAAAATGAAGCTCTTGAAGTCGCAGCCATTCAATCCGTTACCAGTTGCGTGCCATTGAGCCAATGGCCGCAAAGACCATTCCGCCAACCCCACCATTCCGCTTCCGGGCCGGCATTGGTCGGCGGCGGCTGTAGGTTTTGGAAATAGATGCGAATTTTTCGAATTAAATGCGACTGATTGCAATGGCTTTGACCACCGATTCCATCGGATTTTGTCTGCATGCTTAGTCAACATGATCGACAGAGTTCTGTCTATTGCGACTCGTGGCGACAGGCAGTCATCGGCCAATAGCGGTCACTCAGGTAAACACGAATTCGCACCTTGAGCCGGGTAGCTCGCAGATCCTCATGTTGTAAAACAATACACCTAAGAATGTGATCGCCAGAGCCCACCTAGCTTGTCGACAATGACCAGAGCCACCCACTATGGTTTGAAGTTGATATTGAAGTACCAACAGGCCAATTTAAAAGGCTTTTTTTGGCGCTGGTCGTCGATACACGGAGCAATAAACATCAAGATTCTGCATCCTCGAGCCTTTCTGGTGAAATGCGCGACCGGTTAAATCAGTTCAGATCAGTCGTTTCCTTTGTGCCTGCTTTCTTCTCGGCAGGATAGATCTCGTACAGCCCGATCAATCCGCATAAAGACTCAATATGTCGTCATACTTGCCGCTCTGTTTGATCTGGTCGAGTGCCCGTTGCCATCGAGCCACTTCCGAACCAGGTGTGCTTTTGGACAGTGCTATGTATCCATCGGAGGTGAGGATCGTCACCGGCGTTAGACGCAATGCAGAGGCAGAGACCTTGGCTTCGGCCAGCTTATGTTGTAAGCCCCATATCGATGAAGCTACAAGCAGCACTCTGCCCGCTTGCAGCATCTTGAAGCAGCCCGAATAGCTATTGCTACGGATGATGGCAGTAAAACCTTGGCTCACAAGGGCAGCATCATCCACGTTGTGGTTCAGCACACAGACGGGTAAATGGCGAGCATCAGATAGCGTTTTGATTCCGGTTGGATGTTCGGCGCTTTCATATAGCCGATCCGTTTCGCTGGAAATCGGCCCTACCCAATTGACGGTCGATTCCCTGTCCGCCGTTCGGCTTACATTGAAAAAGGCAATGCCTTCGTTTTGTTGTACCAGCGCCAGGCCTCGAGCCAGTGGCACTTCGGTAATCTCCATAGGCTCGCCGAGCTCTGACAACAACGCTCGTACCAGCTCTAGGTAGAAGGCGCGCTTCCCACTATGTGGCAAGCCGCGCAGGCTCCCGCTCGTACGGGACACCTCAAGGCCGGTACTGTGCGTCAATACCTGCCACTCATCGGCCAGGACATGGGATGAGCTGAAAGCCAGAATCGCGGCCAACATCCTCCTTTTCATACATCCCACTCGGGCCGCTCCTGTTCATCCTTCGAGTCACTATAAACGCGTCACCAGATGATTCAAGTCGACAGCGAGCATCGACAACTCGCCCTACGGTCATCGATTGGTGCCAGCGTTTTCAGGCACTCAGATTGGGCCTCCGATTCCCATCGAACGACGACAGAGTGCCAATGTTTTCTAACGGGCGCCATCTGAAGCCTCGTCTAATCCCGTCAGCAAGTGCAAACGGTCGGAGGGTATTTATTCAAAGAAATAGATTGTGCTTGAGCACGCGAGGACAAATTCGAGCCACCTTCAGAGGTTGGGTTAGCCAGTTGGACAGCATCATCCTTGAAGTTTGTCTTACACCAAGCGTAGCTGATCAAATCCTAGGTGCATTGAATGTAAAGCCTTCCTGAAAATCTATCATTGACTGCCAGCCACGACTGGCAGCAATGGGTCGTTTTCTGCCCCTCGCGACGGGCAGAAATCGGCCAGAAGCCGCCGCTGGTTGAGCTTCTCATGTTAGGACGGCATTTAGGCTGAACAGTGTCAAAGAAAGCCGGAGCAATTCATTCAGGGTAGCAACGCCTTTGCAAACGCGGAGTAATGTTGGCCGCTGTCAGCCGCTTCGAACAAGATGTCTAGCATGGGCTGTCGAACATCGTCCTCAACGTTCGGCTGATCAATAATCTTTCGTAAGGCGAATAATTTTTTGACAACTTGGCATCGAATGTCTTTTGCTAAATCTGGACGATTTAGACCTAGAGTATCAATGGTGGTTTTCCCTCGGGGATGTTTGTAACCGATCAGCGCTACATTCGCCACAGGATCAAATACATAGGTTAGAAAATCGTCAGGATTTTCGTTAGCCGGGTTAATAAGAGGCCCATCTTGAGCCGCAGTCGGGAATTTGTCACCTTTATAGGCCGTCCCGTTGCACACACCGCAAGCCAGCAGGAGATTGCTCCATCTGACTAGCATTTTCGGATAGCGCTTTTTAGGTTTAAAGTGCTCGATATGGGAGTAAGAAACATGCTCAATGAAAGATTCACAAAAGGCACACTTACGCTGGTGCATGTCGCGTAAGGCATTCTTGATTTCTTTATGGCGATATTTCCTTTCTGCAGCGTCGATCGCGTCAGTATCACCAGATGCCTTGGCTGCTAGGTAATCAGCCGTCCAAGTCGTTTCATTCTGCTTGAGAATTTTGGGTTTTAACGGTCGCTTAAGCTTGATCATCTATAAAGCTCGCCAGGAGTTTATCAATTCTCCGATCCAGTTCCTGAGCGCCAGATGGGACGCTCGTAAGATCTTTGATCTGGGGCTGGAGCTTTTTCAGAGCGGCCTTATCCGCACGCGTTTTGTCCGGTTTATTGAATAACTGGGAGTACTGTTCCATTTTTTCGTTGGTTTGTGGCGAATATGCTGACACCAAGCCAAACGCCTCTGTAGTCAATATCTTGTCTACGGATAGCTTGTGTAGGTTATCCACTGGATGGAATGTAGCGCCCTTGTCGCCCTTCGAAATCTTAACGGTTAACGCATCTTCGCCCGCGCCTGCGGCGACCAAGGGGCTGTGGGTGGTCACGATGAATTGAAGCTTGGGGAACGCACATCTGAGCTTGAGGGCAATATCCCTTTGCCACAACGGATGCAGGTGGATGTCCAACTCGTCAATCAGCACCACGCCTTGCTCGTGAGCTGGGTTTTTGCTCTCAGGAAACGCTAGCAGCAAGCGCCAGACCAAATCGCCCGCAAACGCCAAGATGCTCCGATACCCATCACTGAGCGAGAGCGTGGGTACTTTTTCTCCATTGACGCTGTAGAGGATGCGTCCTTCGGAGGAGATGGAATCAAAGTGGACATCATCCGGTAAGAGACTGTCGATGGCCTCTATACCGTACTTCAAGGTCCTGCGATCTTTTTCATGACCGTCTTTAGCAATTCGATAATCCAGGTAGACCATCCAGCGTTCAAAAACCGCCAGCGCTTCGTCTTCCTGGAATTGGCTGATGAAGTTGTTATGCCGAGCTTGCGGCTCCAGGGTCGGCACAATGATCTGATGAGAGCGAGTAAGTCGTCGAAAAGGTCCGTAACCTGCGCAGAACCAACCTTGCCCCTTGCTCGTGAATGCGTTCTGCCGAAGCCAGCTCAAAGCCCGATCCGGGTTTTCGTGAACACCCGGTGCGGTGTGGATCTTGTTCCGGATTGTGACAGCCCGGTCACCTGTAATATGGTAGCTGTAGGCGAAAACGCGTCGACGCTTTTCCTCGCCAAAGTCCCCTGGATCCATAGGACCTTGGTGAACTCGAATAGATATTTTACCCGCCATCTTTTCATCGCGCAGCCAGCCAGTGGGACGAGGCAGCAGGCTGGGGATACTGTCTGGCCCGGCAAGTAGCAAGCCGAGCGATTGCAGAATTGTGCTTTTACCGCAGCCGTTCTCACTGAGAAATGTAATCCACTGGTAGGGAGTATTCTCCTGATCGAGCTTCAAGGTCTGCTGCTCGAAACATTTGATGTTTTCGATGGAGAATTCTTTAATCCACATGACGGTTTCGCTTCTGTTTTACCCTATCCGCAGACTACCGGAATAGGGGAAGGATGCCTATCAAAGCGACCCGATGATGCTCACACCGTTATGGCTGTGTTCTCGGGATACTGATCGCCTCGGTTTTGTAGACACCTAACTGGTAGCGTTAGGTTGCCCCTGAAAGGTAGACATCCCCGGCCTATCTTTTTTTCAAACGCGACACAAATGAGCTTGCGAGGGGAGCACCTTTTGATGGTGCAGCACCCTGAAACGCTGCCCAAAACTCACCCTGGCTGTTTCGATAGCAATGCGTAGGCGTTGTGCAGCATGAGCTAAAAGGCTTTCGGTTAGAGTAAGTGGGAGGGGATATAATCGAGGTCATTGGAATCGAATTAGAATCATCGGCCGAAAGTGCCTCTCATCAACATGTGGGCTGAAAGGAGTACGTAATGCCAAATGACTGCGTTTTTTGTCGTGAACTGCAAGGAGGCCGAGACACCAATTTTGCTCGGCTGTACCCGGAGCTCCGTAGTAGGGTCATAGCAGAAACTGAATCGTTTGTTGCATTCCCTTGTATCGGCCAGCTTGTAGAGGGGCACTTTTTAGTAGTTCCGCGAGATCATGATTGTACCTTGGCTCAGGCCCGCGGCCGAATCGTGTCTGCAGGATTCGAGCTGACAGTTTTGCTTAACTCTGCCCATGAAGCGTTAGGGCGGCGGCTCAGTGACAGCCTTCTTTTTGAACATGGTGCACTGAGCGCTAGCGATGGAGGATGCGGGATTTACCATGCGCATCTGCACGTCTTACCAAATGCAGGACACATCAATGGCCGCAGCTTTATTGAAAGCACTAGCCGCTTCGAAAGCGCGTCATTGGAGCTGCTCTATGAGGGCATTCCTCATAAGCAATCCTATGCATTGATAGGGAGTGCTGAACACGGATTTACAAGCTGGAACCTCACCGAACCCCTCCCTAGCCAAACGCTTCGAAAGAAGGTCGCCGCAGCACTGGAGATTGGCGAATGGGATTGGCGAAAGGCTGGTCGAGAAGTATCCCTGCTGAAGTCACTGGAAGGAGTTAATCCATGACTCCCGACGTGCAAAATGTCGAATCTTTGATAAAATTCGAGTATCGATTTAAAGAGAATCTAAAGCAGCATCACGAAGATTTAGCAGACCGTAAGCACCTCATGGTTGAATTTACAAAAAGATACTTAGACGACGCACCAGATGAAATAGAGCTCGACAGCGTAACACTCTTTCCGGTAGAGCGGGCTGGTAAAAGCGGCAGCGAAGTGTTTTATCTTGATGTAAGAATTAAGAACCTAGATTACCCCAGGCGTTTCATTGCGAAATTTCAAAATATCAAAAATACAAAAAGAGAGCATGCGTCTGCGTTCAAAGCAAGTACGGCTCAAATGGCAACTGCAGTAACGAAATTCGAATTACTTAATAAAGACCTTGGCATGCTGATCTGCGATCTGGCGCGGGTTGGCAATCACATAGAATTCCGCAATTTCTTTTTGAGCGATGCCAGCACGGAGAGTTGTGAAAGTGCTCTTGTTTCAGCGTTCAAATTTATAGGAAAAAATCCCAATCCAACAGATCCAGAGGAGTATCTATTTTATAGCGACTATAAAAGGTACGTGGAGCGATCTGCCATGCCGCTTGAACGCCTAAAAGCGATGCGAGGTGGGCAGGTGACTAACATCGGTCTTCAGGAGGTTGCGCAAGAAATAGTTAAATATCATGATGATATTCTAGCAAAGTTCAATTTCAAGATCGTACCGTATCTTGTTCATGGAGACTTACACGCTCGTAACCTGATGGTCAACTCTGAGGATCCCACCCGGACGGAGCTGATTGATTTTGGATGGGTAAACTACGGGCATCCAGCCAAGGATTTTGTCCTTATGGAAGCTACGCTGAAATTTATGCTGCTCCATGAGTTTTTGGCTGGCTTAACAAAGAAAAATAAAATCTCGCTGCATCTTTCTGTAGCCGCCTATGAGCGGTTCGAAGATTTCCTATGTGACCACGGGTTGCAACTTCCAGAGGTGGAAGAGTTCAAGCGCTTCCTCCTCAATCTAGGCGAACTTCATGAGCTTCAAAAAGATGCACTCGTTCGTGTCTACACTTGCTTAAGAGTTGTTCGAAACTCAGCTAATGAGTTGCTGAACCAATACTGTAATGAGTATATGGAAAACGAACATAAATCTGCGGAGCGCCACTATTTTGTCAGTCTTTTTTTAGTCGTGCTTGGGCTGAGCAGCATGTCGGAAATGGAACCGATATGGACCTTACTTGGGCTGCAAAAAATGGGCGCCAAAATATGGAGCAGCTAGAGCAAACCGTTTCTGATCTCGGTGAAATTCGCCTCCTCCAGGAGGTAATTTTGCCTGACGTGTCTGCGAATCAAAGCTCGCAAAATGACGACTGTGCGCTTATCCAAGTTCCCCAGGGTACACTGCTGTGGTCAATGGATCCGTGCCCAACACCTGTTGCAGATTGGTTCGGCAAAGCCTCGCCAGAGGTTTGGGGCTGCTATACCGCAGCAATAAACCTCTCTGACATTGCTGCATCAGGGGGCCGGCCGATCGGCATGCTTGTATCAATGGAATTGCCTGACGATACCGCCGTTTCTTTCGTTCGTGGTTTTCAAGCTGGGCTGATGGCTACATTGAAAGACGCAGGTGCGAAGCTACTTGGGGGAAACGTTAAGAGCACTAAGAGATTTTCCGCTACTGGAACAATTCTTGGTGCCGCCGGTGATAGAACAGTTACCAGAAAGATTGATAGCCCCCTTATCACCGCATATTTAGTTGGCCCGAGCGGGGCATTTTGGTCTTCCGTTGTGGCAAATTTCTTTGACGCATCGGGTCTTTCTGCTCCGACTCAGCAGTACTTGGATAACGCTCTTTGTTTTCCTCGCCCTCAGGTAGAAGCCGGCATAGCTCTTGGTCGCCTGCCATTTTCCATCGCTTGTATGGACTGTTCAGACGGACCAGCCAATGCAATGTATCAACTGTCTCAGTTGAACAAAATGGATATTACCCTCTTCGCAGACCCTGCCTGGTCCTTATCTGAAGAGCTAATTTTGTTTCTCTCCGGGAAAGGGATTTCACTCGAGAATGCCTGCTATAGCTTCGGAGATTGGCAGCTAGCATGCCTAGTGCCAGATGAGTTCTGCGTGTTCTTCGAGAGCGCTATGAGACATTTCTCGCTAACAAAGCTTGGTCGAGGCCACGAAGGTACCGGCCACGTAACTGTCGAAGATGGTCGGACGTTACAGCTCAGTGCGCTGAATCAGAACTTTCAAGGTGGCTACAACTCGATCAATGAAGTTGAGGATCTGATCGAGCAATACCTTCGACGCCCCATATTTGGATAACGTGCCAAACTGATCGTCACTATCACATGCGATCGCTGGTCGCGCTTTTTTTGCTGCCGGTTTCCTGAAGTCACGCCTGATTTTTTTAAGGCCAACCGTCTGCTACTGGCCCAGAGTGTGTAAAAACGTTTTTCAGCGCGCTTGGTGTCCAAAGTAGAACTGAAAGTCGCGTTTCTACGCAAAATCCAGGTCTGCCAACCAGCCAATAAATTTCAGATTTGGCATAGAAGCGCAGACTTCAATTTTGGTTCAGCGTTTTTACACACTCTGGGCCGTTTTCTGCCGCTCATGGTTACGGGACGTACCGGGAAAGTCCGATGTAGATGGATGATCAACTCAGTGCAATTACCCAGCCAACGGCATGGCTATTAGCAAAAATCAAGCACACCTTCGGCAAATTGATCTAGAGAACTATGGGGGCTTCGGCCTTGCCGATCCAACCAGAACCCTCGCATCCCGAACGCAGTTGGGCCATCGCAATCGCACTCCTTAGAATCCCCAATCATCCACACGTCTGCCAGCGAAGCCGATACAGCGTGAATCGCATGGTTGTATATTTTGAAAGAGGGCTTAACGGCGCCCACCTCAAAGCTGTAGGAGTATCCATCGAGTGTTGGATATAGACGTTCAATAGCCGCTGCGTAAGGTTTCGCGAGATTTGAACAGACCGCTACCTTGACGCCTGCTTCTTGCAGCAGTCGAACGGCATGAATGCCATCCGGGTAGGCCTGGATGTCGGCAAGTTCGCGGACGAGGTCTGACTCCAAGCAAACCATCAGCGAGGGATCGACACTAATCCCGAAGAAATCAGCCGCCTGGCGTAAGTCCATAGGCAAAGACAGGATACATTCCGCATCGTGTGGCTGAGGGCGGCGACCCTGCTCGATCCCGATTTTCAGGATTTTTCGGTAAGGGCTACTGCCTTTACTGATCTTTATGAGGGTGCCGAAGGCGTCGAAGATGACTGCGGGAATGGGCATAACAGCACTGGCTCTCGAAAGGATGCGTTTCCAGGAAATTTGAAAGAATCAGCCTATTCCGAGCACACATTCGCCAAGCCGCTGGCGACTTTACCTGCCAAAGGTCCTGCAGGCTCGAGCGACACCGTGCATGCCGCCAGTCGATCTAGCATCTATACATCCGTGCGATTGGACTTCGCTACAACCCGCCTCAAACTCTCGATGCGAGCTGTCGCACCTGTCTTCTGCCAAGGGTTTGGGCGTTTACGTGACGTGCTCATAAGTTAGACCTGCGATCAGCCAACAAACAGCCAGGATACTTACATACCTGTGGTTTTCTTAGGCTGGCTCCCTACGACTGCAATCTTCGTACTGGTCCTACGCACGGTCAAGGACGCAACGCAATCAACCGCGCTGCCCCCCTAGAAATTCACAACCAAGGTGATAAGCGGGCGCTGGGAGCATTAATGCGTGCTAATCGACTGCCGACACAGAGCTGCTCGCAGACGTATTTGCGGGAAGCGCCGCGGCGATGAGCTCCTCCAAAGCTTCTACCAATTTCGTCACTGCCGGTTCACACCCTGGCGCAACTCGAAGCAGCTCGTCCACCTTTCGCCCCAAGCTCGCGGTACCGGTTGAATACTCACGCGGATCGTCTTTAATTTGCAGAAATGTGCATATTTTATGCAAATTTTTGCCGACACTACTCATCTGCCCCCGCTCGTAGCGAGAGATCTGAGAATGATGAACATTGACCGCACGGCCGAGATCTACGAGCGTTAGACCACGACCCAAGCGAGCTTGGCGGATCTGCGCCCCAACAAAGGCTACATCGGATGAGGAGTTGAATTTTTTTCCCATAATGTGCAAAATATTTGCATATATTTTCACAGAAGGCGAGCAGAATGGCGGTCTACGTGGATTCAGAAGAGATCCTGTGGCGGGGCAAGCTCTGGTGCCATCTGGCAGCGGATACTCTGGATGAGCTTCACTCGTTCGCCTCTCGACTGGGCCTGCGCAAAAGCTGGTTCCAATCCAAGGGTTACCCGCACTACGATGTGACCGTTTCGGTGCGTGAACGCGCGCTGACAATGGGAGCAATCGACGCCGATCGCGAGACAATCGTCGGTCGCTGCAAGCAGCTGAAGATGGAGCTACGGCAGCAAGTGCTACGACAGCAGGTGCTGGCACTCGCATGAAATAGCTTAAAAATGATCAAGGAGGATTGATGGCGCCAGTACCTCAACCGCGTCCGGTGGCACTTACCGTAGCCAAGTACATGCTCAAAGCGCGGGAGAGCATGCGCTTCAAGGACGATGCCGATAGCCTTCAATACATTCGCTTCGGATACTTTGGCGAGATTGGTGGCTTACTTTCCTCTGTAAAAAAAGCAGGTCGTGACCGCTTGCAGGCCGCACAAAACGACTTGGCCGCAGAAGAACTGGGCGACGCGCTGTGGTACTTGACCATTGCGGCGCACCTTCTGAAAATCCCCGCCGACGCTCTCGGGGAGCACTGCATCCTTGTCCTTCGCGATGAATTCGGCGAAAGCAAGAAAGCTCCCGCGCCGCCGATTACGTTTCGTCAGATAGACGGTCTTATCGAAACACAGCGCGATGAGGATACAATCCCCCGCCCAACGCAGCTGGGTAAGCTTGCGCTAAGCGCCGGTGTGCTGGCTGAAATGTCGCATGCCAGCTTGGCAAGTATGGCGCCACCCAAACGCGAGGCTTATTTCGGACAGCTGTTGTCGGAGCTCGCCAAGACCTGCTCCAGCTTCAACCTGAACCTTGAAGATGTGGCCTTGGGAAACCTGGAAAAAACGGCCAGTCGCTGGCCAAGTGAACAGAAGCGTGAATTTCCACTTTTCGATGAAGGTTTTCCGGAGCATGAGCAGTTCGAGCGCGAATTCACTATCGAATTCATCGAACGCGGCGAAGGCCAGAACAAGCATGTGGTTCAGCGCCTGAATGGCGTCTATATCGGTGACCGCCTTACAGACAACAGCAACGAGCCTGACGACTATCGCTTCCACGATGTCTTCCATTTGGCTTATGTGGCGTATCTGGGTTGGTCACCAGTGTTGCGAGCACTGCTCAAGCGCAAACGGAAATCCGACCCCGCTAAGGATGAGAACGACGATGGCGCTCGCGCAGCGATCATTGAAGAAGGCATCGCCACTTGGATTTTCGATCACGCGAAAAAATATGACTACTACGCAGCAACTCAACCTGGACGTCTCGACTACGGCCTACTCAAGCAGATCCAAGGGATGGTTCGGGGTTACGAGGTTGAGCGATGCAAGCTTTGGCAGTGGGAGCTTGCCATCATCGAAGGTTTCAGAATGTTCCGCGAACTGCGCGAGCATCGAGGAGGCTCGGTGGTAGTCAACATCACTGAAGGGACGCTGACTTTCCACAAGCCCCTCAAAGAGGCCTAAACGCAATGACCCCTACATCCTTCGTAAAGGCCTTGTCTGAATTCAGCCTCGACAATGTGTTCAACCCGTACGCAGACACCTGCCCTGTGCATGATCGCGTGGGAGCAGCCGCATCTCGCCGGAAAAACCTAAAAACCTATCTTCAGGCCGTATCAGATCTAGGCACCGACACCATTTGGATGGGGCGCGATCTAGGTTATCGCGGAGGGCGACGGACCGGACTGGCCCTTACCGACGAATTCCACCTTTCCGAGATGACTCGCGTCTATCCAGGATGCGAGTCGCAACAGGCGACCCGGGGCCCAGCAATCGCCGAACGTACTGCTGCGGAGATTTGGGCCGTCCTGAAGGCTGTCGATATTCCTCCCCTGCTGTGGAATGTTTTCCCATTTCATCCGCATGAGCCAGGCAACCCATTCACCAACCGCAAATTCAGCGCAAAAGAGCTGGCGTTGGTGGATGAGCTCAATAGCGAGCTGTTCAGTTGGCTTAGAATCAGGAAGATTATCGCGATTGGTCAGGACGCCGCGCACTATGCGTCGCGCTTTGGCCTGCCCATAGAAACCATTCGCCACCCGAGCTACGGGGGAGTCCGTGACTTCCGCGCAGGGATGGCCAAACTCTACGATCTGCGCCCCCTGATTTCTCAAGCAAGTCGCCAGGCTTCGCTGCTCTAACAATTCCTTTCAACCAGGTAGAGAAGCCAAGAGTTCTTTAGTTATGTTTCTACCAAATTCTTGAGAAAGGTGAGGAAGTAGATAAGGGAGCGACAGGCGACTCCCAATCCGCGAGCGTTGGCTTCAGAGTATTCAAGCTAGGCTATGGATCATCAATGGAGCCCAGCATTTACGCTGCCTGAACGATAGGGATTGCAAATGTCGATGTATAAATTCACCACTGCCCAACGGTACGCCATATTTCTAAACCACGGTATGAAGTGCTACATGTGCGGCCGCCCACTGGACCTCACTTCAATGGAAGTGGATCACATTTTGCCCGAGCGGCTTCTCAAGGATGACGTCCAATTTGGGATTACTCGATCGATATTCGGCCTCGAGGATTCATTCGACATCGACTCATATGAAAACTGGATGCCGGCGTGCGGGCCATGCAATCTGAAAAAAGGGCAGACTGAATTTGCGCCTACTCCACTCATCCAGATTGAGCTGCAAAAGGCGGCGAAGAAAGCTGCTAAGACAAGTGCCATTGCCGCCAAGGCTGTTAACAACAGGCAGGTGTCCCTTGCCCTTGGCGCGCTGGAAAAAGCACACGAAAGCGGTCAAGACTTCGATGAGGAAACACGACGACGATTGTCGGACATCGTGCAATTTTCTTCAGAGCAGGGACTGATACCCAAGGGGCAACCGTTCATGTTCACGCAGTCGTATCAATTAAGGACAACAACAGTCGAGGACGCGAGGAGTTGGGGGGTAACGCACTGGTCCATACCCCCTTTTGAGCAGGGAGAGGCAGCCTTGGTCGTGCTTCTGAGGGAGGAGGAACTGCAAAATGGGTGCAGCGTGTGTGGATCGATGCAGCGGGTCTTTCAACCAATCAATCAGGAAGGCGGACCTGATCCGGCATGCATGGAGTGCATATCGGCGATGGGCTGGATGCCGCCTGTGGCATTAGGAGACCTGCCTACGCATATCACCGCTGATGACTATGATGAGCCTTAAAACGTAAGCGTCCGGCCATCAAGCCTTGCGTGATTAAACCGGCTGCCACTTATGCGGCAGCAAATGATCGATTTCACTCTCCTGCTGCGCCGGCAAGCTTGTGAGCACGTCCTTAAAATAGGCATACGGCGACATAGCCATTAGCGAAAGCCAAGCACACCCTGGGCAAATTGATCTAGAGAGCTATGGGGGCTTCGGCCTTGCCGATCCAGCCAGAACCCTCGCATCCCGAACGCATTTGGGTCATTGCAATCGCACTCCTTGGAATCACCTATCATCCAAACATCTGCTGGCGAAGTCGCTAGGCTTGGCTGCTCTAACGATTGCTTTCAACCAGGTAGAGAAGCCAAGAGATCTTTGGTGACACCTACCTTGCCAAAGGTCTCCGTATCCAAATACGCATGTGTTGCGATACAGGTAAGCACTCCACATTCATACTTGGATTCCTTACCCACAAACGAGTGAAGCTGGCTCAACCCGATAAGGTTGCCCAGCGCACGCTGGCAGTACCACTGAGAGCGGTAGATCGCGGTTAGATCCAGCTTGCCATCTGTAATTTTGAAGCTCAGATGACTCAAGCAAGGGACGTTGAGGGGTTTTGCATCTCGAGATGGGTCGAACACCGGTAATTCATACCCATGTCCGTCGAGTGGCGGTGCCAGATCAATATCGGGATCACTGACCCCCAGCTCGAACGCCGATTGGTACTTGGTACCGTTGTGCGTTTGAAGCAGACGCTCAATCAGGTCGTCCAATGGGTTAATGGCCCCTGTACCGTTTCGGCTCGGACGACTCATCATGCGCTGAGCATACGTGCCCCACGAACTGCGCTTTTTGCCCTTGGCCAGCAACGCCAAGTAATTTGTGTATAGCTCGGGACGAGAAAACCGTCGGGCCAACCCATTGGGGAAAATGGTGCCCGCCACGGTCTCGACACTCAGGTCCTCACGACTGCTGCGCAACGCCGCATCCACAGCCTTGATGATTTTCAGATCATCCTTGCCCAGCTTCTGAGGAGCGCTGATTTCCAGGATCAAATTCCGATCCTTGCGCTGCTTGCATCCCGCCAGATGTCGCGCCGCAGCCACCCAAGCCTGCCCCAAACTTTCAGATGCGATCAGTTTTGCCATTCTCTACTCCAAAAGCACATTCGGCATGCGCGCTTACATAGGCGCCTGAAATCCAGGCGTGTCCGTCTACACCCCACTGGGGGCCCCAGCTATTGCGCACGTAGAACCATGGCGCACTATTTCCATTTTCATGCCCCACGCCAATAGCGACTACCGCATGGAGAAGTCCTGGCATGACCTGATCACCGAAAGCCACTAGGCCCCCTTTAGGTTTGAAGAATTCAGGCGTTACCCGCAGACCCAATCCGATCGGCTGACCGGCACTTATAAAATAGGCGATATCGGTAGGGTCAGCCGATACGCACTGCAATAAGTCACCGTAATGCTGAAGTCCCGAGGGCAGATCGGGAATTGGGAGCGAAGGCTCTTCAGAGCAGTAGGGGAATGCGGCTTCCTCAGGCTGACCGACACGAGATGCCTCTCGCATCGCATCGAAAGTGATTCCGCCGCCCGGCGCCCAACCCGGTGTCAAAATGGCGGCCGCCCGATAAAGGTATTCAGGACTCAAATCGGCGGGCGATTTCGATCGATTCAGATCCGATAATGCAAATGCCAGGCAGGTCGGACGCCGCCCCTGAGGCCTTGCTTGCGAACCGAAGCCATCGAGCAACACCTTAGGGACGATCACGCTAGCCCGTCCTTGAGCAACTGCTTACGCGAGTGCGGTGTCAGCCCGAGATTCAACGACTCAAACTTGGCGCATGAGCTGAATGTATCAGTGGCTGAGCTCGAGGCATCCCATGGCGCACGCTCCGAGAGCCGCACGCCTACGGGCTCTGAATCGCTGGTCCTTCCGCCAGTGAGGAGGTAGTCCATCATCTCTGTACCGCCGAAAACCGGCGACTTATCCACTGAAGGCGTCGAGGGTACGGTCAACGGTTCCAGCTGAAATCCCTGCGCCTTTAACTCTTCGGAATCGGCTTCCCAGAGATATCCTGACGGTGCACGGCTTGGCAATCGAACAACCAGCTGGTCATCCGGGCGAGGCTCAAGGATTGAAGTTCGATCATCGCTGTCGAGCAGCCACACCTCTTTGCGGGCATCCACCAAACGGTCGCCGAGCAGCGCTTTCTTGATCATCGCGGGCTTGGTCCGCAACATTTCCCGGACTTGATCAGCGCTCATGACGCCATGCCGGCTGAGCGACCATGCCGCCGCTTCGTAGCTGACCCCCATGCGTAGCGCCAGTTGATAAAGGACGTCAGGCCGGAACAGCGCCTGCTTGGTCCATTGCTTGCGCTGCATGATTTTGACGATCAGCTTGCGAGGCACCAGCAGGTTGTACCCGAACTGATCCGCTTCCTGCTCGACGAGCGCAGCCTGAGAACCGTAATAGATTTTCTCGTCGGCGCTGCTGCCGTGCCCCATGAAAAAATGACCCAGCTCGTGGGCACAGGTCATGTGAACCAAGCCTGCTGGGCGATCCACATTGACCAATATTCCAGGCGTTTCATCACTCAGAAATGCCCCGAGCAGCTTCTCCATGGGGCGCAGCATGACCATCACCCCAGAATCAGCAGCGATCTGGAAAGGGTCTATTCGCGTGTATCCGTCCTGCTCGATGCGGGCCATCGCACCGCTCTCATTGATGACCTCGACCGCACGCTGTGCGGCTCGCAAAACAACATCGCGGAAGCCCATTTACTGTCCCTTGTGCTTGAGAAACTCGGCGAAGCGAGCTACCTCATCAATATCCTGCTGCGAAAGTCCATTTACTGCTCTGGCCAGAAACGCGAGCTGGGTGGGGCCGGAAGGCGCCGGGTCTCTTCCGGTCATCAGGTACTCCATAGACTTGCGATAGAGCTTGGCGAGCTTGCTCAGCTCCGTCGCCTCCACTTTGCGGTTGCCCGACTCGATGTTGGTCACCGCCGGGCGGGAGACCCCGAGTGCATGAGCCACCTCATCCTGGGAAAGCCCCACATACTCCCGAGCATCTCGCAGGCGCTCAGCCAGGCGTAGCCTGTCCTGATCCTCCACCGACGAACTATGCATGGGTTTTTTCCTTCAGGTGCTTAAGGATTCCTGACGTGACCAGCTTGACGAACTGTTCTTTGGTTTCGTAACCGCCGTTGCGGATCACGACATCCACCGGGATTTTGACTTTCAACATTTTCCCGATCTCAACCAGCGCTTCGATAGCCATGACCGATTCCATCGGCGCACCCAAGTCATCAACTGACAGCGGGTCATCAACGATTTCGAGCGCACGCTTATCCCAGAACTGGCCAAGGTGTTTCTCAATGCCGTCTTTCATTTCGATGGTTCCAAGGTAAGAAAATCGTACATTTGATGTTTGAATTTAAGTCGATACCGCAGAAATTGCAACGTCTGCCGACGCATCAATCTCTGGAGCCAGCTTTCCAGCGCGGTACCTCACCTTGTTAAACAGCAAAGCAGACGCGAAACCCGTCGAATGAAACCCACTGAACGCCATTACCGAAGTTCAAACGCCCAACCACCTCCTTGTTGCCGGTATAACCCTCAGCCTTAAGAGCCCGCGCAACTTCAGCCGCTCGGTCGTGGATCAGGTGCTGAAGGCCATGAATTCGTTGTCGCTCTAACTCGGCGTCTGTCACCGCTTGGGCGGAAACCCCAGTGCCTGAATACCCGCCTCCCAGAGGATATAGAAGGGAACCGTCCGATAGCGGGGTGATGAGATTGATACCGGCGGCCCTCAGCATCTCTCTGTCTTCATCGGTATAAAGCTGACCGAGAGACATGCCACTGCCCTGCATCCTTGCTGCCCGCGTTAGGTGCGGCCAGTTTGCATGCAGCGTTTCAATAACCGAACTGTCCGACCAGGTACCGTGCTGATAGATGCCTACCGCATGGAATGCATCATCAGTGGGAAAACCGAAGACCAGTGGACCCGTGCGCTCGACGAAGCTCTTGTTTTTTGCGTGCTGCGCCCGTCCAAGATGGAAGTGGTAAATGCCCCAATCCAGTAGCAGTCCATCCTTGCCTTTGAAGTCTTCAATTTTCAGGCTCAGATGCGGCGACAGGTCCTCACCGGTTTCTATTTTAACTTTGAGCTCTGCCCACCCTGTTTCGTGTTCAAGTGGGCAGACGAAGGCATTAGATAAATGCACGACCCTGGGCCTTGGCTCGACTCTGCGTGTTCTGGCATGGAAAAACAGCGCGGCCAATTCCTCGGTCTTCGCAGAAGCAAGGTCCATCGCCCAGTGCTCTTCCATGATCCGCCGCATCTCAACGATCCAGTCCGCCTCAAAATCCGTTTTCAACAGCACCAATTCATCCTCTGATCATTGGCAAATGGCTTGCGCCGAGCAGGGTTCTCGACTGCGGCCAAGCGTATTAATATCACATTGGCATCACGGTTGCGTAATCGCGCAAACCAGACGCTTGCGACGCAGCAAGCACCTGAAATCAGAGAGCAAAATGAAACAGCAGGCAAGATTTAAACGCCCCAACGGCCGCAAGAGATTTAAAGAAATCGCCATCCGTACATTTACAATTCTTTCAAGCTTGGGCGCATTCGGTGTGATCGTCGCAACGGCCTACAGCTTTCTTATTAGTGACACCAAGCTCGTTTATGAAAAGCCGTACGGGCGCTCTTACGTTTTTTCATTAATCAATGATTCGCCCGCTGACATAATTGTTGAGAAATTCAAAATCTCTTATCCCGATCAGCCAGTAATCGCGAAAACCACCAAAGACATTTACGCACAATCCAAGGACGGCGGGCTGGTGATGCCTGGGGGAAACATCAGCACGATACCGATCATCGAATTCCATGAGCTGGATGGTGAAACAATATCCGCTAGGGACACTCATAAATTCAGGCTTCCGCCCCTCAATAGCCGTGACTATCTGCAGTTGGAAGCCGCCATCTTTGAGATTACGTACGAGGTAACACCTAAAAACAGATTGCTCAGCTATCTCGATAAAACACTCAAATTTGTAGCACTCAGAAACGAAGAAGAATCTTTACGCTACATAGTGGTCGACAACTACTGGATCCTGACTCGCTCCAAATCTCCCTATGAAGCCATCCGCATCGCTTGTCGAGATAACGATATGCTTTCCAGAGGAGATCTGTGCACGCGGTAACTTGGCGACTCTCGCCCGTTCGGCAATCTGGCAGGGTTTACCAGCCCTCACTTGATCGGATGGGTCAAGGACGCTACAGCCTCGACTGACTATGCCCTGAATGGCCATCGCTGTAGCGTTGGTCATGGCTGCCGTGGTGTGTCTGCGCATGCCGAAAGACAAAGTAAACAGGTAATCGGCGCATTGCCGATGAGCGAGACAGTGGAGTGCCGAGAGGACTTGGCTGACCTGCCGGGACCGACCGTCAAGGAGCTACGCTTACTTGTAAATCTGCTGAAAGCCCGTCAGGGCTTTTGGTGCAATCAGATTACTGATTGGCGCCGGCCGCTGGCGATGCAGGTGTGACATTTCGCAATAGATGCAACTGGTACGGTCGGCGTGCAAACGACTGTTGATTCAGAAACCCCAGACGCAGCCCGGGCTTGCGAACGTCTTTATCTCCCGCGATCCAACAATATTGATAAGGCCACCCGAATGACTTTGCGACGGGTATGGGTGTCGCGTGGGCCGATCAATCAATATCTCTACACCAGTAGAACTCGAACCGTTGCGACTTAGGCGGGCTGACGTACAGAGCGCCCATAGCCCCGATCCGTCGAGGCTTGTTACCGCCACAACCGCAATCCGCAGTTAACTAGCGGGCAGGCGGGTTCTGCGCGATCCAGGCATTGGTGCCGCTGTTGGCTTGGGCGTAGTGATGGTTGCGCGTCAGCTCGGATACCCAGAGTTTGTCGTCGCCATCCATGAAATTCCTGAGGTGGTCATGCAAGCCCTTTGCGGTGCCGTTATAGGCCACCAGCCAAAAGGACTCTTGCGAGCGATGCGCCCCGAGACGTTTGAGTTCATCGATCAACAGCTTGTAGTCTTTGTTTTTTATGAGGTCATACGACACGGTGAAGCTAGTCATGATTGGCTCCGGACAGAAATGTAATTGGAGGAGTCGAAGGGCCGCTCGCAATGATGCGGCCCGTTCAGAGCATTAGGTCAGATCGATGGTGGTGGCGGTCGAGCCATAGGTCTTTACTGCGACGATCCCCTGGTCGCGGGCGTAGGCCGAGCTATAGGTCTGGCTGGTGCCGATAATCTGATTATTCGCAGCACGCAGTACGAAGTACGGGCGCAGGTTCTGTGCGACGCGTTTATCGTAGTACTGATCGTACGGCGAATGCGCTTTGCAGGAAGCAATCCCGCTCTCGCAGCCGGATTTCTGGATATACCCCTCGCTGGCTAGGATGATTTCGCCATTCGGCGCTTTCAAGTGGAAGTAGAACTGGTTGTTCTGGGAGGAGCGGAAAATCTCATAATGTGCAGCCATGTGAACCTCGGATCAGTTGCGAATTAATGAACAAGCGCGGTAATGGCGCATGTTGTGGGCCGTAATTGGCTTGAACTGAAGGCTACGCAAGGAGTCGTTAGTGGGCTAGGCGCCAACAATTGGATCCATTACCGGGCGCTTGTTCCACCACTGCGTTGCGAGGTTTTTGCTAGCCAATGCAAGTTTTCAGCCTCAAACGTGAGCAAAGTCTCACGTTGATGCGGAGCTGTGGGGGTTGTAGAGCTGATACCCTAGCCCATTATGCGCACGAGGTAAAAAGCATGAAAAAGATTGCAATCATTGAAGATTCTCCTGACACGAATAATGCCCTTGCTGGGTTTTGCAAGAGCATTGCCAAGGACATTGAAGTTCATCAATTCTTTGATAGAGAAAGCGCCGAGAAGGCGATTGTAGAAACGGATTTTAGTTTAATTGTATTGGACATCGAGTTGCTGCCGGAGAAAAATGCTGGTGTTGGAATACTGCGAACAAATATAAGTAACCACAAGTCACCGGTCATAGTGGTCTCCGGACTTGATGCCTCATTGTATCGTGGTGTGATGCGCCAACTGGATGTTTGGGACTATATGGAAAAACCCATTCCTCCGGACGGTCAAGAGTTTGTCGAACTGGCACTACGGGTGCTCAGGACCCAGACTGGGCCGAGTGTAGAGGATAAGGAAGCGCTGATTACATACGACCAATCCACCACAAGAATGCGCTTCAAGAATAAAGCGTTGAATATCCCTCAGACGGCCAAGAATATTCTCTGGCGGCTCTACGAACGCCGAGGCTCTTATGTCCCATATGCCGACTTTTTCGAGTTGGTGAAATCAGGCCGTAACCCTGAAGCTATTCGTCAACACGTTAAGAATATACGTGACGCCTTCGAGGAGGTGGGTGAGTCGCCGGATCATGTCGTTGTAATCAGGATGAAAGGTGTGCAATGGCAAGACTGCGTCAATCCTTAAGCAAGTTAAAAGGTAATCTTTACCGAGCCAAGGCTCGGGTGCTGATCGTGGGCATTATGACCGGCATGGTCTTGCTGGTGTTTTTTGGCACGATTGCAGTGTTGCGGTTCAGCTATGTTTCAGTAGCACAGCAATACCAGGCAGCCATTCAGAGGACGTTACAACGTGTCACGGCTGAGTTCGAAAGTTTGGAGGGTGACATTGCCTTTTCTAACTTCGGAGAGCAGTCTTCAGATGGACACGGTGTACCCGTGGCAAAATTGCCTCTTGAGTTTATCAATGTCATTCCAGGCCATGTCGAAGATCTCAAGCCGCTCCTAGGCTGCAGCTTCAAAACCCTGCAGGATTCACGTGATCAGCTGTGCGCTGGGGTGTTAGAAAATCGCGATTATGGCGCACTGGTGTACCTTCGCGGTACGTTTCATGTCGACAGCGAGCTGACTTCACCGACCTATGCGAAATCCCCATTCACGGCACACCACTTCAGCGTGGCGGTGACCGCACGGGGGCGCACCAGCCACTTTGTCGCCACCTTCGATCCGGTGCGCCGAGCGGATGCTTCGACCGCCAAGCTGTTCTCTCCAGCGTGGAGCATTGCTGGTTTCAAAACCACCAAGCAAGGGGCAGATGATTTTACCCGTGAGCGCGATATCAAGGGTCGTATTCTGGCTCACCTGACCCCTGAAGGAGCGGTCAGCAGCTACGAGTTCATTCTTCAATTACCCTTGTATGCTTACCTCGAAGCTCCGGAGACGCAGACCATCTGGCCTCCTGAAGACATTTCTCAGGCGAGAGTCGCGTTGAAATTGCTTGGACCTATCGGTGACGGGCAAGGCCAGATACTCATGAATGGCCTAGAAACCAACGAGCGACCTGTATTCTCTTTTGAGTCCATGTCGCAGTACTTGTCACCAGGAGAAAGCCTTCGCTTCATTGCTTCTCCCGGAAGTGAGCCTATCGAAGTGTTTGCCGGTAACCACGGTGGCCGCAATGAAAGCCGCTCTGCGCTGGCACGCTTGGCCAACAGAGTCGTTGAGCTGGTGACGCCTTCGATTGCTACTCAGAAAGCCGTCGTACTCTCCAATGGCGGCAGGATAGAGTTGAGCGGAAACCCTGCCTTGGTATTAGGCGGGTGGAGCGCTGCAGCAAAAGCAATTTTGGCGTTTGCAGCGATCCTCGGCACTCTCCTGGTGATAAGTGGTTTCGCAATTCACCACTATGTACTGGCACCTCTGAACAAGGTCAGGCGTAACACTATCTATATGCGAGGGCGTTACTCGGATGCGGATGATTTCAAGTTACCGTATTTGATCTTAAACCAGCATGACGAAGTGGGCGTGCTATGGGCCAGTATTGAAGATTTGCACAAGTCTATTACCACATATGGGCGAGAGGCGCTGGAGAACGCCAAGAATGAAAGCGATATCCTTCGCGCCATTGGCCATGAAATCAAGTCCCCCTTGCAAGAGCTGCTGATACGTCACAATAAACCCGACGATCCCAGTGCCAAGAGCCTTAAGCGAATGTCCTATGCCTTAAAAATGCTCTCCGGTAACCCTACGGCGCCGAGTTCCGGAAAGTCGCTCGGCCCCAAGGAAGCGATTAGCGCATCTCGGGGCCACCTCACCAAAGAAAACGTGGTTGAGTATCTGGAAAACGCCGCCGAATCCAGTGAGGGGATTACCTTTGCTTATTCTTCCGGCTCGTTGTATGTCAGTGCCGACGGCGACATGCTGGAAGCATCACTGACCGCAATCTTGAATAACGCCAAAGAGTTCCGAAATCAGGGCACGGAAATCACCCTCAAGGTGTTCGCCGACGCAAGCTGGGTTCTAATCGAGGTGGGTAATCAGGGGCCACAGATCCCGTCTTATTTGATTGACGAAATCTTCGAGTACGGCGTGAGCAGCCGTGACTTGGACGGTGAACATCAGGGTTTAGGGCTGTTCGTTGCCAAGCAGTATGTAAAAAAGATGGGTGGCGACGTTCACGTCAAGAACGTCGAAGGTGGGGTGCGGTTTGCAATCAAGCTCGCGAGGGCACATTAGGACCTGACAGATCGTGAGCAGCACGTAGTGAAATCCAGACCTCTGCCGGCGAAGCCGATACAGCGTGAATTGCATGGCTGTATATTTTGAAAGAAGGCTTAACGGCGCCAACCTGAAAGCTGTAGGAGTATCGGCAAGAGCAAAGGGAAAAGCTTCGTAAGGCGTTCCAGCCAATCCTTTGAATTGGAAAGCGTTACCAAATTTGCAGGCCGCGAAACGTCATCAAATAGGCGCCACTTTTGCGTCGCGGGAGAGAAAGCAAACCGGTAGACTCTTAATCATGGCGATCTAACATGACGGGAGTATCGGTTTGGCTGGACAGCTTCAACGCATTGATTTGTCGTACTCTCGCGCTAATCTCCGGCATCCCGATAGCTCTGTCGAAAGCCTCAAAGGCGATCACTTGGTCTGGTGGTACGGTCCTATTCGCCCAGGAAGGCCCACCCGAACTATCCCTTTAGCCAAGGTGCATTTCAGACAGCTGTTCAACGATGTGCCAGGCCCCTGGACTTCGGCCACAGTGCCACTCAGCAGCTTGCCTCATTATCGAAAAGGCACCATTTGGCGTAACGGCAAATGTATCTCCGATACGAATCTAGCCTCACCCGCACGGATATTTGACGTGGACTTCAACGAGTCAGGGTGGTCGCTGACGTCAAGAGCCGACTTGCTAAAGCAAGATAGGGCTAACGTTTTCCATCATGACGAATACCCTCTGAAGTACCGGCACGATCTTTCTCGCGTGATCGACTTCAAGCTGGGTGGCAACAAGAATTTGCTCATTCCATGCACTGAATACTTCGTGCGTGCTTACGTCAGGAATATGGAAATTTGCCGAGCCTTGGCAACGTTGCGTTGGTCCGACGTTAAATCCGTTTTTTATGATGATGAGCGACGTGACGAGCATCGATGGTTAGTCAGGCCATCCAGGAAAATGCGCAACTATGATGCGGTTTTTCTCGCGCACCTGCTCTACGACGATTACACAGAAGACCGTATCAAGCACGTGAATGCACAATTTACGTCGCAAGATCCGTTGTCGCAGATATTCATGGAGGCGACCCCCTGGTTTCGGGGCAAAGGGCAGCTCCAGTGTCGAGGCAGATGGATCAATAACGGTAATACCTTCCTGTGCCTAAATCTGATTGGCTCCTCTCAACCGGCCGGGCAAGAAATTGAATGGCAGCGCAAGAACTTCGACAGCAGCGAAGGTGAGGATGGTGGACGGATAGTGCTCCCCAGGCCGGTCCGAACGGCCGAGGCCGAAGAATTCTTAACTGAGCATTCCCACGCCGAGCCAGACAACCACTCCGAAACCGTTATCGTTAAAACGCCACCTTTCAAAACTTTGGGCGAAAAACGCAAAGTTAAAAAAATTAAGGAAGTGATCAAAGCCAACCGTGGGCGCCTCGGCCCGCGCCCTTCAGAGGCGAACTCGCATTCATCCGGAGAAGAAACCGGTTCCGGCAAGAACATCGGCAAGCTAGAGCATGTCGCCGATCCCGATGTCGATGTCGATGTCGATGTCGAACTCGAAACGCATGGCTTCCTTAATGACATCTGGAATGCATTCCGATCGATCATGGCGGCTAACCCAGGTCGAGTGACGAAGGTGAATTGGTACACACCTCCGAAGTTCCGGGATCAGGGTCCTCCGAGGGCCATTTTGTTGCGGCCAACAACTGATTGGGAACCGGAGAACAAATCTGCCCTAGGATGGGTATACCTGGATCGCAAAACCGGTAAGTGTCGGGGATTAATGGTACTGCGCATTGTGATAGATGGAAAAAACTACTTTTGTTTCGAGGTTCAGCCGATCAATCCTAACAAGGCTGAATACTCTGGCGTGCTCATGAGGTCACACGTCCACAGCCCCGAAGAGTTTGAAGAATTCGTCAAGGAGATTTGCTCCCGGGTGCGATACGTCATGGGCAGATTCATACACATGCACAGGTACTTCCCGCCCAACGCCAAGATCTTCAAGCATCACCAGAGGGATGCAACGGTACTTTATCGAAGCCGTTTGATTAACGTATTTAGGGAAATGGGAGTGACGCTGGATTGACTCATCCTGGATGCTCGCCTCGCCGGTAACTGCTAGCTGACGGCACCCAAAGATTTTTCTCCTCATGGGTAACGCTGTAGCCAGCGACGTCTCGGTAGTCCTGCCGCTGGAAAACCAGTTTTTTCCGACTTGCCCTCGTTACATCGTGAAAATAGGCGAGCGCCTTCACGATCCAGCGTCCCTCGAAGTCACCCTCGGCAGTTTCACTTAACATTGCCACCAGCTCACGCTCTGCTTTTTGCCGTCTTGCCTGAGACAACCAGCGCGGGTCAGGCTTCACTTGCAGTTCGAGTCCGTGACGCCTATTTAAATGGCCGATGAAACCAGCGACTGCCGCAACCTGGCCTGGTGAGCCTCGCCAGAAAGACTGTAACGACTTCTGAGTCGGCAACTCCCCCAACTTCAGTTGAGCATTCTCGAGCATGTTAACGGCGGCGCGGGCGGCTAACCGGACTGACCGCAGATCTGTAAGGCCTTGTTCCATTTTCGCCTTTAAGACGCTGACATACTCGTTAAGCAACTGAGCCGACCATCTGCTGGAAGGCTCCGACAAAATTGCCGCAAGACGACGATGCTCTGTGTGCTCATCGCGCAGCTGCACATCGACAGTAACCACACCAGTTTCTGTCAAAAACCGCATTGGACTTTCGGCCTTGCGCAGCCCCGCCGCACCGAAATGCTGCAGGAGTTGTTCGTAGGAAGGTGCCGCACTCCAGTTCGAGTCGAGTACTGCAAAAAAGCGGTAGTGAACGTTGATGTTCAGCGCAGCTTTATGTGCCCCGACACTCGCTAGGAACCATTCCCCGAATTGACTGAACAGCTCAGTGATGTGGTCACTGCTGAAACCTTTGACGTTGATCGCTAACCGCTTATGAAAAACGCGTAGCCACTCACATATTTCGCATTCGCGGCCGCGACCAGCAGGCATCTGTTTGCCGCATGTATCGCACGGGTGGGAGATCGCAACAGTGCAAGGTTCGCAAGCAGTGGAGCCGTCCTGTCCACTGATTAATACGCGATGACGCCGGCAGCGTGGACAAGTCCCCTTCGCAGGGCCACTGCAACTCGGGCATCTACGCAGTCCTGTCGACTTGCTCCGAGCCAGTCGCTGGGAAAGCCTGCCGCACACCTCGCATGGCTCCGGGACGTTGAAATAAGGGCGACACGGCTTGCACACTGGACCGTATTGAGTACGTAGGCCTATTTTAAAATCCACTTTTGCGCATCGTACGCAAGGTCCGGCGCGCTCACAGGCTGAGCAGTGTGCCGACTGATCAAAAATCGGAAGTCGAGCGAAGTGCCCGCAGCTAGAACACATTCGCCGTTTGAAGAGCCGTGCGTAGCATGTCTCGCAGTAGCGCTTGTTCGCATGCACCTTCTTGGCTTTGGCCATCTCGCCGCCGCAGCCGTGGCAGCCCGGCGGAGTGGGTGTGTCATGAGATGCCATTTCTATGCGTCCTTCTCTGCAATCGATTCCACATACGCCAAACTTCGAGGGGCTCGCGTGTCTGCCTGCGACTTGGTCGACCTGACTGGTGTCGAGTGTGCTGCACGAGTACCGAGACCATTTGCGCGAGAATCGGCGATCCTCCAATCCCCCGGACCGGAAATATCGTCACAGGCAACTCAACCTCACCCGCAAGCTCCAGGAAACGCTCCGGACCTGCCTGCATTATCACCCAAGCCTGCCCCAACAACCCAGCACGCTCGGCAGGCGTTGCGTATTCGAAAGGCAATCCAAGAGACGATGACTTCAGATGTGAAAGATCCAAACCCATCGCCTGGCAGAACAGTTGCGATTTGGTCGTAGGATTGCGCGTTACGTTCTTGAGAAAGCTGACCATGACCCGAGCAATGCACATCCACTCCGCAAAGCTCAATGACGTCAGACCGTAAAGCGCTGCCGATTGGGTGGCTGAGTCCGCAAAGCTCTGAAACGCCAAAGCTGATTTCACAACGGGCTCGGGCGAAACGTCAGCCAATGACTGGCCACATTGGTGGCACACGGATAAGGGTCGATCAGGACGAAGGCGATTTGGCTGGAGGGCCGAACTACACCGCAAGCACCGATCAATAAGCAAAGTGCGATGGCGAGGACAGACTGTGTGCCACGCCAGGCGGTACTGCAAAAGATAATGAGGAACAGTTTCCGTCATGCAATAAGGACAGC
Organism: Pseudomonas sp. Irchel s3f7; assembly: GCF_900187615.1. Lineage (GTDB taxonomy): Bacteria > Pseudomonadota > Gammaproteobacteria > Pseudomonadales > Pseudomonadaceae > Aquipseudomonas. The sequence goes on from NZ_FYDO01000008.1 coordinate 122,412, forward strand.
AGAGCAGCCCGCCTGCGTGAGATCGGTTCCGACAACCAAGCGGCAAAATCCAGGGCAGATGCGCTGTCTGCTCAGCTACACCGTTAGGGTGAAATTTTTGCACGACAGGCCAAAGCGTAGAGGCCAGGAGTGAGGGGACCTGGAGGCCGGTCATGCTGGACAAGACCTCCATGTTTGCCCAGGAATGCCTACGATCAAGGTCAACTTTCCACGCTTGAGCACCAGGCCAAACGATGCCGGTCAACGTGCTGGGCAAGCACCTATGGGCATGCGCTGTTCTCACTAGCCAGGAAGAGAACAGCTCATCAGGCAACATCTCGGGAGTAAGTGGCCAACGAGGATTTAGACAACGCGCTCCCTGATGCCACGTGTAGGTCGCTTCCACGACTTAGCCTCAATCAGCTGCCGATCAATGCATTCCTTCCCAGAATTGATGGCTTCCGTGGCGCACTCGAGTAACAGACCGTGCAGGTCTCCAGTGTTGCCGCCTGAAATGGAATGGATCAGCTGAGCCAGCTCAGGCTTGTAGATAGCCGACGGCTTTTTCAACGGCAGCACGGCTTCGAAAGCTTTCAGCATTCGCTGAAACTCGGCGTCTAACTTCCACGTTTCCAGTTTGATGACATCAAACCGGCTTGCGTGCTGCGGGTCCAGGTGCAGGATCTGCACAGCGTCCGGAGTTCCTACGCCAACAACCGGGATTACCAAGGTGTTGCACAGCATTTTTAGCGCGTTCATAACCTCACGCTGCTTCATAGCGGAGCCGGTGAGCATTGAGTGCACTTCATCGATGATCAGCATGCGTACCTTGAGCTCGCGCAGCGCGTGGATCACCTGAAACCGAAGCGTTACCTTTGAATCGGTCGTTCTGTAAGGCATCCACATGCGATCGAGGATGGCGATGTATAGGTCCTTTTCCTCAGCAGAGGGCGGTGCCTCGGCCACGATGATCGGTCGCACCGCCTCCGAGTTCTCGTCCACATAACCTTCCCCATGCATCTTCTCGAAATGCCTGACGATCGTCGTTTTCCCGTTGTTCGAATCACCGACAATGAGCATGTTCGGCATCCTTGGGCGCTTGGGCGCCTCGAGCAGGCATTCAAGGCTATCCAATATGTGATGTGCTGCCTTGTAGCCGATCCACCGAGGTTCACCCATGAAGCGAATACGCTCCCGAGCTGATAGTTGCAGCACTGGCCTGAAATCGGCGTGCAGATGTGCGTACTCAGTCATTGGATATCACCGATCAGATCAACATCATCAAGCAGTAACCCTTCGCTTGTAGAGATGGAAGGCATGGCTTGCATAGGCGCTTTGACAGGCTGCGCCGGGGTCGTATTTTTGCTGTGTACCTTGTGCTTCTGAGCTTCACGACGCGCTTTCTTAGTGCTTGCGGATGACCCATCGACGATCTGGCGACGCTCCAAAATCAATCTGCCGATCAACGCCTCGTCAATGTGCTTTCGACCTTCATCAACAGCTTGTTTCTTGGCCGCTCGGAATTCCCACAAGGTGGCTGCCGGGAACGCCTGGTTGGCCACCGGCACCCGGAAATATTGTTTCAGGACAGGGTCGTAGAACCAGATAACGCTGATGTCGCGAGGGTCCCGTCTGAATACAAATTTACGCGCCTGACCAGTCACTGGATCCGTCGTACCGATCCAGTGACGCAATGCCTCCGAGTAATAGTAGACATCCAGCTGGACGCCATAATGTTGAACGGTCCGGCGGTACGAGGGCATGAAATCCAGCTGCACCGTAAGAGGATCCGCAGGTCGAGGCGGAATGCTCACCAACGCATCGGCTTCACGGCTCCCGAAGAAACCTAAATGCCACTTGCGCGAAGGGCTCATGTAAAGCGCTGAGTGGGGTCGGTTGTGATACAGAATGATCGTTCGAACCAGCCACTCCTCAAACTCACCCATCGTGAGTGCAGCATGCTTGTCGGAATCGTAGCCGTCTCTATCAGGCACGCTGCTGTGCGTAGTACCCGGCAGTTCATGTAGCTCTCTCATGAAAGTACCGAGCAGGCGTTCAATATGGCCGCCGTATCTGGGCCGCTTTACTGGGCGGAATTGGTTTTCGATATTGTAATTTGCGCACGAACGACGGAAGTTTTCTGCCTGGAAGTCAGGCCCGTTATCGGTATGGACCATTCGAGGGAAACCCCACACTGGCCATTCCCCGCGAACGTTGTGAAGATTCAGCCAAGCCTCTTTTGGCAGGATAGAGTGGGCAACGCACATGCCGACGGAAATTTCGGAAGGTTCCTCAAGGGCCAGGTAATAGCCGGTGATCATGCGCGAGTGCACATCAATCGCTAGGCTTAGCCACAGACGACCAATGGGCTTGCGATGCCGATCATCCACAATGATCAGATCAATCGGGGTGTGATCAATTTGAACGACCGCCAGCGGGTAATCGGCGCCTGGAAACTTACCAACTGAGGGTGTATGCCGATTACGAGCTTGATCAGCATATCCACGTCTACGCAGCTTGATCTTCTCAGGGATGCGCTTGATCCTTGCCCTGATAGCGGATGCGCTGGGTGGCTTAACTCCCTTAGCCTTGGCCTGTAATTCGATTTCAGCAATGGTCGATTGGACAGTTCGCCGCTGAATCGTCAGGTAGTGCTGCTCGATCACTTCATCAATGAGTTTGTCGGCTTGTGCAGTCAATCGGCTGTTACCGGATTGCCAACCCCGCTTGCGCGGCACGAGCGCAAGCACTTCGTGCCAACTTTGATACCGATCCAGCCACCGATAGAGAGTGGCAGTATCAACACCTACTTCTTTGGCTCTCTCCTCTACGCTCGCTCTGGGCAAGATCGAATCGCGCAGTAAGGGCTTGATGGCTGAGAACCGCTGTTGCGCTATTGCCCACTCATCCGAGCTGATCGTCGAGATGTCGTAGTTCACGTACAGGCCGTCGACTCGGTCTTGCGCGACAGGTTGGAGTTCGGAAATGCGGAGCGAGACGCTACGGCCGGTCTCGACTTCTACTCCGACGACGTTCTGAAAGTCGAGTAGCTGGACGATTCGAAAGATTTGCTTGTCACAGCTAACCATTTCCCCGACTTCGACCAAGACACGCTCTCTGGAGGGTTCGAATGGGGTGAAGTGCTCATCCGTGTCGATTTCATAAATGTTCATGGCGTAGCCACCCAGAGTTCAAGGTATTCATTCAGCGGCTCGGTGATATCACACTCCACCAGGCCAGTAGCGATAAGGTGCCAGAACAGCGCGACACCACGATCTCGATACACGCCTTTGAAATGGCGAGCCAAGAGATAGTGCACGGGCGCAAATTCCATTTCCTGAAGCGTCTTCAGGACCATCTCAATGTCTTCACGATCAAAGTCCAAGCGCTCGAAACGTTCCAGGAACGTGATGTTATCGAGAGGCAACCCACGGATGCGTGACTCGTCATAGATGCTGAACGTCCAGCCCTCTTCCCGGGCGTAGCGGCGCGCTGCCTTCCATTTCCCAAGCCAGGTGCGCCAGTTATTGCGCCACTCATAAGCGGGCTTCACTTCGACCAGCATCGGCCTGATGTAGTCCATGTAGTTAACGCCCGCCGGCTGGCGGTAATGCACCAGAAAGTCAGGGGTGTAGGTCAAATCGCGCCCTCGTGAATCAACAAAGTCGACGCGGACTGGCTGGGCAACCACTGACTCGACCCGATGAGAAAACCTCATTCGCTTTAAGAAGTCGCGCTCAAGCAGTGACTCGTACGACACGCCACCTGTGCCGCGAAACGGCAAGAAACCTGAAACGCTGCGACGTGTCGGCTTGATAGGACGGACCTGTTTAGGTTGGTCGCAGCTATTTCGAGTCATTTTCAATCCTGTCGCATCCAATTTGAAAGTTTTTCGCATCTATTTGCGCAATCAAAAACCGCATCTCACGGCCTCTAGCCTAGTGCTTTCGCAGCTATTTAGGAAGCCGACAGCGGCTCGAAACCGCAACCCGGTGAAATAACCCTCGCCCATCATGGCGTTCTATTTCTCGACGAACCGAATTCGATCGCAAGGTGTTGGAGGTGTTAAGGGAGCCGCTTGAGTCCGGTCAGATCGTAATCTCCCGCGCCAAGGATCGTGTCCGCTTCCCGGCCCGTTTCCAATTGGTTGCCGCGATGAACCCGTGCCCCTGTGGATATCTTGGCGAGCCCAGCGGCAAATGCAGTTGTACACCGGACATGGTCCAGCGTTACCGCAACAAACTGTCGGGACCGCTGCTGGACCGAATCGACCTGCACTTGACCGTCGCTCGGGAAGCCACAGCGTTGAACCCTGCGCTGAAACCCGGTGATGACACCGCAACAGCCGCAGTGCTGGTTGCCAACGCCCGAGAGCGACAACAAAAACGCCAGGGCTGCGCGAACGCTTTCCTTGATCTGCCGGGCCTGCGCGAACACTGCAAGTTATCCACAGCCGACGAAACCTGGCTGGAAACGGCATGTGAGCGATTGACCTTGTCGCTGCGAGCGGCCCATCGACTGCTTAAAGTCTCACGGACCCTGGCGGACCTGGAGCAAGTTGAAGGCATCACCCGCGATCATCTGGCTGAGGCGCTGCAGTATCGGCCGAGCACCAACTGATCTGCTCTTTCACCCAATCTTCGGCACTCAATCGAGTGGCCGCTGATGCGGGCGCTCCAGCCCAGACCGCCACGACCGTTGAGTTCGATGAAAAATGGATCCACGTCCTTGAGCGGTGAACTCCAATCATGACGAATGAAACGATTCATCAGGTTTAATAAAGCTTACGCCCGAGCCTTCCCAAGCCAATTAAAATTGACCTTATGCAACCTCCGCACGCTTACGTTAGTCTCATACGGTTGAAGCTCCGGCAGATTGACGGCGATGTCATGATGACACTAAGGTCGCCCGCTAATTGCAGGAGCAAGTACAGACGCATTTGTCTGTCATTTTTGCGCAACGGATCGTATGGAGTTTGAATGCGCGGGGCACTATTACGCAGCGGTAAGAGCGGGTCATTCACTGCCCTCGGCGAAACAGGTCAACCGGTCTACCGGGCAGCCCTGCAATTGCGCGAAGCCATTCGCCGCAAGAACCCCGATTTGGTCGATCATCTGGCCATTCCTCAAAGCGATGAGCTCGGCAACCAGATCGATTGGTACAGCGCCCTCGACGGCGATGTGATCCCGTGGAGCAGCGCGACCGAAGAAGAGCGCGCCCCTGCCCGCCGCCAACTTGAAGCCCTCAAGACTGCACTCGAGGAATTGAGCCAGCGTTTCCTGGTCACTGATTCCGGTGAGCAGCAGCAAGGCGACAAAGCCGTCTTTGGCAAGCTACTCAAGCGAGTGATTCATTTCCCTGACGAAAATTTTGTCTATCTGGTGCAAGGCAAACCGGTGCTGACCTTTTGGGGGTTCGAGCATGCTGGTAGCGGCATTAGCGATCCCCTGCACTGCCTCTATCAAGTTCCGCCCGCATTCACGCTGCCACCCGTGGTCGAAGCGCCTGTTGTTGCGCCGGTAGTTGCCCGTCCGTGGTGGCGGCGCTGGTGGTGGTGGCTGTTGCTGCTGCCGCTCCTGCTGCTGCTTTTGTGGCTGTTGCTCGGCCTGCGCGGTTGCGTCCCGATTCCATTAGTGGCTGTGGACCTGCTGCCTGAGGGCATCGTTCCGGTGGAAAAACAACTGGAAGAGCCGCAACTGCCCGGCAATGTCACGACGCTCAATGGCGTTCCTGTGACAGGCACCGTTATAGGCTCCACCACAGGAACCGGCACCGTCGTGCCCGGAACACAGGGTGTGGAAACGCCGGGCGTCGAGGGTAACGAGGCTGACGCAGCACCCGCCGACTTGACCAAAGACCCGGCCAAAGACCCGGCAGCCGAAAACAAAGCCGCCCCCCCCGAAAACAAAACCGCGCCGCCGGATGTCACATCGCCCGAGGCAGAAAAATCCGCCGCCGCAAAAGCCGGCCCTCCCCTGAGCATCCCACCAGACGTCGCCGACGGAGCCGCCAAGTTCCTCGACGGCCAGTACAACGCAGGCGCCGGGATACAGGACCGCCGAACCGGCAAACCGCTGCGTCTGGAATACCAGCTCAAGGACGGTAAGGGCCAAGTCACCGTACACCAGGCCGACGGCTCGAAATGCAGTGGGCCGGTGAGCGCTACTATGAAGGGTGGCAGCCTGGCCATCGACAGTCAGGGCCAGGCCGTTTGCGGCGATGGCAGCACTTACGACATGCCCAAGGTCAACTGCCGCCCAGGGGCGACCACGGTCGCGGACTGCACCGGCGGTTACGGAAAAGATCAATTCCCCATGTCCATGCGGCAAGTGGCCGAATAAAAACGGAATAACCCGACATGTTGCCTGAAGTCACTCAATTCGAAGACACCGTCACGCTGGTCAGCGACACCGGCATCCAGTTCATGGATTTCGCCCTGCGCCTGGATCCCCGCAAGGAACCGGCGGGTGAGTTCGCACCGATGATCAGCGGGCTGATCTGCCGCCTGGCGTATAACGAAGAGAAAGACTTCTTTTTCTACGAGCCCGAACCGGAAAAGGTCGAAAAGGCCAAACCTGCGTTCAGCGTCGACATGAAAAGCAGCCTCGATTTACTCGACGGTATCTGGCTGCCGACCCCGTTTTTCCGTTTCATGCCGCCGCATCGCTTCGACGAAGGCCCTACCAACTGGTCGCGCATGCGCTTGGTGAAACTGGCAACTCCCGACATCGACGGCAACACCCACCGCCTGACGATGGCGTTCGACAGCCGTGTGATGCCCAAGCGTGACGGCACTGCATATCTGGCGCCAAACGAAGAAGACATCAGCTCCGGCGTATCTTTCAAACTGGCGACCAAGGCTAGCGAAACCCGCTGGTTTCTGGCACAGCCGTGGGTCAACGAGTGGTTGCTGGAAGTGTTCAATGAGGGCAATGCCCACCGTTCGCGCGCAGAGTTGGACATCGATATCCGTGCCAACTATCACCTGGCGCACTACCTCAACTTGCTCAGCCTGTTGAGCAAACCGTCATCCGCCCAGCCGTCGAAAGCCCGGGCGAAAGTTGAAATCCCTGAGCTGAAAGTGGTCGCCAACGATAGCAATGGCCTGGTCAAACCGATTCCAGTGGACCTGGTGCTGGACGTCGGCAACTCGCGCACCTGCGGCATCCTGATCGAAAACCACGGTCAGGCCGGCTCCGGACTGAAGCAGAATTACGTGCTGGAACTGCGTGACCTGATCACCCCCGAACACACCTACAACCTGCCGTTTGAAAGCCGCGTGGAGTTCGCCCAGGCGTATTTCGGCAAAGACCACTGCTCGGTCAAGAGCGGTCGTCACGATGCGTTCCAATGGGCGACGATTGCCCGCGTCGGCAATGAGGCCAGTCGTCTGGCCAGTCGTCGTCGCGGCACCGAAGGCTCCACCGGCCTGTCCAGCCCGAAACGCTATCTGTGGGACGAAAACGCCTATGGCCACGGCTGGCGTTTCAACTGCTCGTACATAAAGACCGACAACGAGCCGTACGCCACCGCCGCGCCGTTCTCGCACCTGATCAACGAAACCGGCGAGGCGCTATACAGCCTCGAAGAAGACGATCGTCTGCCGGTGTTCATGCCGCGTTATTCACGCAGCTCGCTAATGACCTTCATGCTCGCCGAAGTGCTGGCCCAGGCGCTGTCGCAAATCAACAGCCCGGCCCAGCGTTCGCGCCAGGGTCACACCCGCGTGCCGCGCCAACTCAACAGCATCACGCTGACCGTACCGCCGGGCATGCCGCAGGCCGAGCGCAGCATCCTCAACGAACGCATGCTGCAAGCCATCGGCCTGGTGTGGAAAAGCCTCGGCTGGCATGCCGGCGAGGAAGATCCACATCAGGATCAGGCCGTCAGCCCACGCACGCCGATCCCGAGTATCCGCGTGGAATGGGACGAAGCGTCCTGCGGCCAGTTGGTGTACCTGTACACCGAGGTCAACGAGAACTTCGCCGGTCATCCGGAAGAGTTTTTCGACACCATCGCCCGGCCGGACAAGGCCGACCGCCAACGCATCACCCTCGCGACCATCGACATCGGCGGTGGCACCACCGACCTGGTGATCACCGACTATCGCCTCGACCGCGCGGGTAATACCGGCAGCGGCAGCAACGTGCACATCGTGCCCGAACAGCGTTTTCGCGATGGTTTCAAAGTGGCCGGTGACGACATCCTGCTGGACGTGATTCAGGACTTCGTCCTGCCGAGTTTCGAAAAAGCCTTGCAGAACGCTGGCGTGAAAGCTGCGGATTCGCTGATGTCACGGTTGTGTGGCGATGAATCGGTCAGCGCCCAGGACATGATCCTGCGCCAGCAATTGAACCTCCAGGTGTTCGCCCCGCTGGGCCTGGCACTGCTCAAGGCGTACGAGCATTACGATCCGCAGGTCCCGCAAGCAGTCACCCCGCAAAGCTACCGCCAACTGCTCGGTGACAACGCAATCAGCCAGACCGTGCTGGACTACGTCAATGCCGCCGTGCGTCGCGATGTCGGCGGTCAAAGCGGTTTCGACCTGTATGCCGCGCCGATCAGCTTCGACCTGCAAAAGCTCCACGCCGCGTTCCTCAATGATCAGATCAACATCACCAAGATCCTTGGTGCGCTGTGTGAAGTGGTCGCGCATTACCCGTGTGATGTTTTGCTGCTGACCGGCCGTCCTTCGCGCCTGCCCGGCATCCAGGCGTTCATTCGCAAGGTGTTGCCGCTGCCGCCGGGGCGTATTCTGGCGCTGCAAAACTACCGTACCGGCGGCTGGTATCCGTTTCACAAGAACGGCCGGATCGACGACCCGAAAAGCACCGCCTCGGTCGGCGCCATGCTCTGCCTGTTGTGCGCCAACCACAGCGTGCCGAACTTCTACTTCCGGGCATCGGCGCTCAAGCCGTATTCGACGGTCAAGCACATCGGCGTCATCGACCTGAACAACGTGATCAAGGATGCCGACGTGCTGTACCGCGACATCCAGTCCGAAGACTACAAAATAAAGCTGCCGGAAATCGGCACGGGCGACGGCGCCGACACACCACAGCTGGAAATGCGCGGTGACCTGCGCCTCGGTTTCCGCCAGTTGGCCACCGACCGTTGGGCCGCCTCGCCGCTGTACACCTTGCGGTTCACCAAGGCCGGTCGGGAGAAGTTTTCCCGGGCAATCGGTGAAAACGGCAGCGCGCCGCTGCTCAAGGTACGGTTCGAGGTCAAACCGGCAGACAAATACACACGCAAACAGGATCTGGTCAGCGACCGCCTCTCGGTCCGCGACATCGAATCCAACAGCAACAACGTCAACTTCAACCCGCGCAGCGACCTCGAACTGGAACTCAACACCATGCTCGACGCCGGCCTGAGCGAGACCAAGTACTGGCTCGACAGTGGAAGTGTGAAACGCAAATGAATGACCTGACCCCCGATCAAACTCAGCTCTCTGCCAGTTGGGCCGCTGTTTATGAAGGCGCCGGTCAGGCGCTGGACTGGATAGGCCAGACGCGCGGCAATGCGCCGCGTCTGGACAGCGAAGCCGACAACCTGAACATCCGCCTGCACCGCGCCCGCAACCTGGCCCAAAGCCTCGGTCGCGTGGCCTGTACGCCGATGACCATTGGCTTTTTCGGTTTGTCCCAGGCTGGCAAGTCCTACCTGATTTCGGCCCTCGCCGCCGGTCAGAACGGCAAGCTGGAGACCGAGTTCGGCGACCATCGCCTGGACTTCATCAAGCACATCAACCCGGTGGGTGGTGGCAAGGAAGCCACCGGCCTGGTAACGCGCTTCAGCCGTCGGGCGACGGAAAGCCAGGACAAGGACTTCCCGGTAGAACTCACGCTGTTCAAGGAAATCGAGCTGGCAAAGATTCTCGCCAACGCCTGGTTCAAGGATTTCGACCTTGAACGGATTTCCTACGAGATCGACGAAGAACGCATCCAGCGCGCGCTCAAACCGTTCGAGGGCCGCGAAACCGGCCCGCTGCAAACGGGGGTCAATGCCGACGATCTGGTGTCGCTGTGGGATTACCTGCGTGACAATTTCCGCAACTCGGTGAAGAAGCTTGAGCACCTGTACTGGCCCAAAGCGTTGCAACTGGCGCCACGCCTGAATTTCCAGGAACGGGCCGAGCTGTTTTCGATTCTCTGGGGCGAGCAAAGCGAGTTGACGCGCGTGTACCAGCAATTGGCCGGCGCGCTGCACAAGCTGGGTCTGCCCGAGACCGTGTTCGCACCGTTGAAGGCCTTGGTGAGTTTCGAAAACGACACATACAGCCAGCGCGACAGCATCATGAACGTCGACATCCTCGAACGCTTCGGCAGCCCGCAGGACTTGCCGATCGATGTTCGACCGCTGGTTGGCGATCGCCTGCAAAACAGTCAGGCGATACCTGTCGCGCAACTGGCGGCGCTGACCGCCGAAATGACCTTCCCCCTGATCGAAGCGCCGGTTGATGACATCGTCAATCAGGTCGACTTGCTGGACTTCCCCGGTTATCGCGGACGCCAGAAACTGCACGAGATCGCCAATTCCAACGACCCGCAATCCACCGCCAAGGACAACTCCGTTTCCCAGCTGATCCTTCGCGGCAAGGTCGCCTATCTGTTCGAACGCTACACCGACAACCAGGAAATGAACGCACTGGTGGTCTGCACCGGTTCGACCAAGCAAAGCGACGTCAACGACGTGGGCCCGGTGCTGACCCGCTGGATCGAAAAAACCCAGGGCGCCGACTCGGCCGCTCGCAGCAAGCGCGACACCGGGCTGATCTGGGCGTTGACCATGCTCGACCTGCGCATTACCAACTCCCTCAGCCTGACACCCGATCAGTACGACGAGAGCTGGAACGGCATGGTCAAGCTGACCATGCTGGAGCGCTTCGGTAGCCTGAGCTGGATGAACGACTGGGCCGGCACACCGTTCCAGAATACCTACCTGGTGCGCAAACCGCGTATGGACGCGGCGTTCATCGGGCAAGACGCGACCGGCGCGGAAACCGGCCTCAACGCCATCTATCAAGAACGTGTCGACGCACTGGGTTCCAGCTTTGCCAGCAACGCCCTGGTGTGCAAACACATCAAGAACCCGGCCAACGCCTGGGCAGAAATGCTGCGCAACGATGACGGTGGCATCAGCCACTTCAGCGGCAGTTTCAAAGGCGTGGCCAATATCGAATTCAAATTGCAGCGCATCCGCGAGCAATTGAGCGAATGCCTCGAAGGTCTGACCACTCACGGCCTCAGCACCTGGTACCACGCCGACGACGACAGCGCCGCAGCCGCCAAGAAAGCCAAGGCGCAAATGATTCTGACAGGCCTGGGTCGTCGTCCGGCAGTACTTGGCGAATTGATCGATCAACTCGACATACCGAGCGAAGAGGTCCGCGACCTGTACCTCAGCGGCGTGTACGAAACCGATGACGTGCCGGCCGCGAAAGAGCCGGTCGCCCCGACACCGAGCCAGAGCCTGTATGGCAACGACGCCGGTTTCAATTTCGATTTCAGTGACGACCTCAGCCACGAAGCGCCCGTCAGCAGCAAAACCGGCACCCCGGCGCCCGAACTGCAAAGCAACGAGCACCGTTTCGCCAAAGCGGCGTTCAAGGCCTGGATCGCACACCTGCGTGAACTGACCACCCGGCAAAGCCTGCTCAACCTGCTGGGGCTGGAAAAGGCCTTGCTGGAAGCGGTGGTCGATGAACTGATCACCGCCGGTTATCGCCAGGACTTGCCGGGGCAACTGAGCCGCGCCGTCCTCAAACGTGCACAAAGCGGCGCGCGGCGCGATCAACTGGTCGAGCGCCAGGTACTGGAAGTGCAACGGGTGCTGCGCGATTACGTGTCCTGGTTCGGCTACCTCCAGAAACCGGTGAGCGAGCGCCCAAACAGCCGCGCCGGGGCCAAGGAGCCATTGTTTTCGTTCTACACCGACATTGGCCCGGGACAAGTGCCCGTGCTGCCGGCGCAACCGGCGAATCAGGCGCAGCGGTATCTGGGCGACTGGCTCTCGGGCCTGGCCTACATCACGCAGGACAATGCCGGCCATGGTGCCGGACGAGAAATCACCCCTGAACAGAACGAACGGCTGGGCCAAGTGCTCACAGCCTTCGCAGCGAGATAAGCAATGCCCATTCGTGTCGACCTGCTCGCGTTAGAGCCCAATGTGCCTGGCCAGGCCCGCCTCACTGTGAAGAAATGGCAGGGTGACGAGGAACAACTGGAGTTTTCCATTCAGCGTAACCAGGACGGTTTTTACCTCCAGGACCACAAGACCTGGAGCAACAATCCATTCTGGTTCAAGGTCTCGCGTTTCAACCTCACGGCCAACGACGAAGCCCTGGAAACGCAGGTCGGCCCGAACGTGGTCGACCCGCTGCTGGAAGGCGGCGCCAATTCGCAATTCCAGATCGAACTGCGCCAACAGAACCACGGTCATGCCGATAAAGGCGTGGTTCGCCCAGGCGTTGGGCTGCTGCCGTCCACGGCCGGCGGCCAGACGCGCTCGACCTACGGCAGCGCCGAACTGACGACGCCGAGCGTACCACCGGTGGAGATCCCGGAGATCCCGGACATGCCTGAACTGGTCTTGTCCACCGCCGAACCCGAAGTGGAGTTGGAGTCGGTGCTCACCGAGCCCGCCTACACGCCGCCGCCTCCACCGGTGAAGAAAAGCAACAAAGGCCTGATCGGTCTGTTGATTGTGGTGTTGTTGCTGGCAGCGGGTGCCGGATTCTGGTTCTACAAACGCACCCCGGCCCCTGCGGTTACCGCCACTGCCGCCGCACCCGCCGGCGCCGATGCTCAAGCCTGCACCCTCGACAGCATGAACAGTCTGCCCGAGTTGACCTTCGTCCAGACCTGCATCAAGGCGGCCCCCGACAGCGCCAGGTTGCTGGAGATCATCAACCAGGCCAAGGCCGGTAAACACTGCGGCGTCGCCCAGCGTCTGTACGCCAACCGTGCCCAGGCCGGTGACACGCTGATCGCCAATGCTTATGCCCGCGAATACGACCCTAAATACCTGAAGGCCAGCGAGTGCTTCCCGACCGCGGACAACGCCACCGCCGCCTACTGGTACGAAACCATCCTCACCCAGGACCCGAACAACACCGAAGCCAAGCAGCGCTTCGAGGAGTTGCAGAAGTGATCCGTTCGCCCATGAGTCGATTCCTGCTGAGCGGTGCCGCCTTGCTCGCACTGTGCATCAGCCCGCTGTCCCAGGCCGGTGACAAACCGCTGATCCAGGCCGGTAAAAAGACCCTGTTTCAACGCGTGCTGACCACGCCGGGCTGCAAGACCAGCCCGACGGCGGGCGGTACCGAAGGTGACGCACAACCCGTCTTCAGCCGCTTTTATGTGTACGAGCGCGCGCAAGCAGGCAACGCCGAATGGCTGAAAGTCGGCCCCGACAGCTATGGCAAAACCATTGGCTGGCTGCCTGCAAGCTGCACCACCGACTGGAAGATGCAGCTGACGCTGGCCTTCACCAATCCGGCCAACCGTGACCGGCTGTTGTTCTTCAAGGACCGCGCCACCGTCGAAGGCATTCTTGATGCACCGGACCCGGTCAGCAAAGTCGCGCCGCTGCGGGCCACGCTGAAAAAGGGCCAGCAAGCACCGGGCGTACTGGCTGAAGAACCTGAATACTTCGTCGACCTGCAAAAGCAGTTCTACCTGCTGCCGGTGCTCAGTGGCGAAGAAGTCATGACCGAAAGCGGTTTCCGCACGCGCCTGCTCAACGTCGCCTCCGTCAGCAAGCCGGATGACAAGAGCGCCAAGGGTGGTGCTGCAACCAGCGCTGCCGGCAGCAAGGAAGCCGAAGAGAAAAAGGCCAACCAGCTGAAGGAATTCAGTGCGGCCGTGGTATTTGTCATCGACTCGACGATTTCGATGGACCCCTACATCGACCGCACCCGCGAGGCGATCCGCAAGGTTTACCAGAAGATTGAAGCGCAGAATCTCGGCAAGCAGGTCAAATTCGGCCTGGTGGCTTTCCGCTCCAACACCCAGGCGGTACCTGGGCTGGAATACACCACCAAAATGTACGCCGACCCTACCAGGGTGAAAGACAGCGCCGACTTTTTCGCCAAAATCGCCGACCTCAAGCAGGCTACCGTGTCGAGCAGCAGTTTCGATGAAGACTCGTTTGCTGGCGTCATGGAGAGCATCGACAAGGTCGACTGGAACCAGTTCGGCGCGCGCTACGTGGTGCTGATCACTGACGCGGGCGCCATCGAAGGTGACGACAAGCTGTCGAAGACCGGTTTGAGTGCCTCACAGGTGCGTATGGAAGCCGCCAACCCGGGCGTGGCGATTTACACCCTGCACCTGAAAACCCCGGCCGGGGCCAAGGACCACGCCAAGGCCGAGGCGCAGTACCAGAACCTGTCGACCTACCCGGGCACCAATACCTCGCTGTACTACCCGGTGAATGCTGGGGATGTGCAAGAATTCGGGCGCAAGGTTGACGCCCTGGCCGGTGCGATCACGACACAGGTGAAAGCCGCCTACATGGGCGAGGACGCCATCGGCAGCGCGGCGAATGCCAAGCAGGACCCGGCCGAGAAGAAAATGCTCGAAGACGCGGCGCTGATCGGCCACGCCATGCAACTCGCCTACCTCGGCGAGAAGACCAACAGCAAGGCCCCGCCGGTGTTCAAGGCGTGGATCACTGACCGCGACCTGATCAAGCAGAACATTCCGACCACCGATGTGCGGGTGCTGCTGACCAAATCCCAGCTCAGCGACTTGAGCGACGTGATGAAGCAGATTCTCGATGCCGCCAACGAAGGCCTGATTTCGCCGACGGAAATGTTCGATCGCCTGCGTTCCGTGGCGGCGACCATGGGCGCCGATCCCAATCAGCTCAAACAGAACGGCAACGCCAAACTGGCGGACATGGGCGTCCTCGGCGAATACCTCGAAGACCTGCCTTATCACAGTGAAGTGCTGAACCTGGATGAAGAGACCTGGAAGAGCTGGGACGGTCTGGCGCAAGAGAAATTCATCCGCACGCTGAACACCAAACTGCGGCATTACCAGCGTTACAACGCCGATGTCGACCGCTGGGTAGCGTTGGCCAAGGACAGCGATGCGCGGGATAACGTCTACCCCGTACCACTGGAAATGATGCCTTAACGAGACGCCCATGCTTGATATCAAGAACCTGCTGGTGCGCCGTGGTGAAGGCGCACAGGCTCATCACGTGCGATTGCCGCACTTGCAGGTTGGCGCCGGGGAAATCCTCGCCATCACCGGCGAAAGCGGCAGTGGCAAAAGCACGTTGCTCGAAGCCATCGGCCTGTTGCTCGCGCCAGTGGAACTCGAGCGCTTTCGACTGGGCGCGGCGCCCGCTCAGGATATCGCCCATCTGCTGGCGACTGACGACCAGCCTGCTCTGGCAGCGGTGCGTTCACGGCATTTGGGATTCATTTTGCAGAGCGGCGGCTTGCTGCCATTCCTGAGCGTGCGGGACAACATCAGCCTGCCGCGCCGTTTGCTCGGGATGCCGGCGAAGAGCGAGCACATCGACCACGCCGTTGATGTGTTGCGCCTGCAAGGGTTGCTGGATAAACAACCACAGGCCTTGTCGATCGGTGAACGCCAGCGCGTGGCCTGCGTTCGGGCAATTGCCCATGAACCGCTGCTGCTGTTGGCCGACGAGCCGACCGCCGCGCTCGACCCTCACAGTGCCCGGCGTTTGTTCGAGTTGCTGCTGAGCCTGGTGTCGAGCATGGGCCTGAGCGCACTCGTTGTGTCCCATGACTGGGCCTTGCTGAAAGATTTCGGCTTGCCGCGACTCGGCGCTATCAGCCGCCAGGGAGAGACTCTGTTTGAACCGATGGACTGATCGCTTGCACCTGCTGGGCTCACTGGCGCTGCAAGACCTCTGGCACGACCGCAAGGTCTCGCTGTGCATCGCCGCGTCCCTGGTGGCGGTGATCGCACCGTTATTGCTGCTGTTCGGGCTCAAACACGGGGTGGTCAGCCAGCTGCAGGACGAACTGCTGCGTGACCCGCGCAACCTTGAAGTGAAAATGCTCAGCAACGGCAATTACGACACGGCCTGGATCGAGCGTTTGCGCCAGCGCCCCGAGACCGGTTTTGCCCTCGGCCAGACCCGCTCCCTCAATACCCAGGCTGACTTGCAGATTGGCATGCAACGGTTTGTCGAAGGCGCAGAAATCATCGCGACCGAGCCGGGCGACCCACAACTGAACCTGGCGTCACTCAACCCCGTCGGCAATCAAGTGATCCTCAGCGCCAGCGCAGCGCAACGCTTGCAGGCCAAGGTAGGCGACAGCGTGCAGATGCGGGCCTTGCGCCGCCTGGACGGTGTCAATGAACGTGGCGAGATGACGCTGACGGTACTGGCCGTGCTCGACGGTGCCCGCTTCGGTCGCGCTGCCGGGTTTGTCGCCCCGCCGCTGCTGCTGGATCTGGAGCGCTTTCGCGACGGCTACCAGGTCAGTGGGTTCGGCGTTGACACCGGCAAGCCTCAGGGTAATCTGCAACCGTTGTATGCCCGCGCCCGCGTTTATGCGCGCGACATCGATCAGGTCGCACCGCTGGAACACTGGCTCAACGAACAACACATCGAAACCTCCAGCCGACTGGCCGACATCGACAACGTCAAAGCCATCAACCATGTGCTGGGGCTGATCTTCGGTGTAATCGCCATGGCGGCACTGATCG
This sequence comes from Pseudomonas sp. Irchel s3f7, assembly GCF_900187615.1. GTDB lineage: Bacteria > Pseudomonadota > Gammaproteobacteria > Pseudomonadales > Pseudomonadaceae > Aquipseudomonas. Next base: position 139,094 of record NZ_FYDO01000008.1, read on the forward strand.
GCTGCGTGGCGTCGATGGTGGGCGCGTTCCTGGCCAACATCGACCGTAAACGCAAAAGCCTGGCGGTCCTGCGCCTGCTGGGTTTCAAACGCCGGGCCGTTGGCGGTTTCGTGGTCCTGCAAGCGCTGGTGCTGAGCCTTGCCGGCTACATTGGCGGGCTGGGGTTTTATGCTGTGGGCAGTCATTTGTTCGACTACTTGCTCGGCAACAGCCAGGCGACCGGCACCTTCGTTTGCCACATTACCGCTTGGCATGGCGTTGCCGCCCTGCTCCTGACCTTCCTGGTCGCTGCATGGGTGGCCGCGATCGGCGCCCTGCGAGCCATCAACATCCAACCTGCGGAGAGTCTGCGTGAGCTATAAACGTTTTGGCTTGCTGTTGCCCCTGAGCCTCGGCTACGTGCTTTGCGCCTCGGCGGCAGGCTGGGAAGCGAAGTATTACAACCCGATGCCAGACGCCGCCGACGTGGTGCTGCCAATGCCCTGCGAAGGCTCGATGGTGTTTCGCAAGGTGTTCATTCCGGTCGCCGGCCCCCTGGATGACTACCCGATCAACATCGGTCAGGACGGCGCGGAATACGGCTATGTCGAACAGACCCGTCCGACCTTTATCGCCGGCAGTTTTACCGGGGCCAAGAACGACAAATCCCGCTACTACCTGATGGCCAAGTACGAGATGAGTCAGTTGCAATACGCCGCGCTGACCGAAGCGACCTGCCCCACCGCCGCCACCAAGATGCGCTTGCCGCAAACGGCGGTGAGCTGGGTGCAAGCCATCGACGCCGCCGACAAGTACAACCTGTGGCTGCGCAAAAACGCCGCCGGCAAGCTGCCCAAGGAAGACGGCGCGCAAGGCTTTCTGCGCCTGCCAACCGAAGTCGAATGGGAGTTCGCCGCACGCGGCGGGCTGGAAGTCAGTGCCGCTGAATTCCGCGACACGCACTACCCGATGCCTGAAGGCATCAACGCCTACGAGTGGTTCGCCGGGGCGCAATCGTCCAACGGCAAAGTGCAATTGACCGGTCTGCAAAAGCCCAACTCGCTGGGCCTGCATGACATGCTCGGTAACGTCGACGAAATGATGTTCGAGCCGTTTCGCCTGAACAAACTCGACCGCCAGCACGGTCAGGCCGGCGGCTACGTCGTCCGTGGCGGCAACTACCTGACCGCGCAAGCCGACCTGCGTACGGCATTGCGCCAGGAAGAGCCGTATTACAACGCCGAAGGCCAGGTGAAAAACAAGACCACCGGCCTGCGCTTGGTCATGGTCTCACCGACCCTCACCTCTCGCGAACGGGTCGCCAGCATCGAAAGCAGCTGGAAGAAACTCGGCACCGGCAGCAAGGACCCCGAATCCGCCGACAAAGGCACCGTACAATCCCTGAACAGCCTCGCCTCGGGCGTCGAAGACAAAGCGCTCAAGGAAAAACTCAAGGCCTTGGAAAGCCAGCTGCGTGCCAGCAACCAGCAGCAGGAAGAAACCCGCGACCAGGCGATCCGTGCCAGCCTCAACCTGGGTGCTTTCCTGTGCACCAAGATGCTCGACGATGGCCAGTACGTGGACTTCCTGCAAAAAAACTACAAGCTCAATTGCGAAGGCGCGGACAAAGACGCCAGTTGCGACATGCGTAAAGGCAAGCTCGAAGAGCAAAAGGATCGCCTGCACAAACTCAGCCGTTACTACGCCAGTAGCCTGGTGGAATCGGCTACCTTGTACGGCCAGCCACTGCTTGAAACGCAAGTCCCGGTGATGGAAGAAATCATCAGCCGCAACAAACAGCTGCAAGACCTCAAGCCTTACTTGCGCACCCACTGGGCCAATCAGAAGGCGTTCCTGCAAAAGCAGAAAATCGACACTGAAGCCTGGCTGACCAGCTGCAAAACCGTCACTCAATAACAACGCGTCAACACCGTTATGTAGGAGTTTCACCATGTCGCGCAGCCTTTGGACTCGCTTCAAGCTACAGATCGCTTTCGTAGTCGCCGGCAGCCTGCTAATGACCGGTTGCGCCAACACTGGCAGCTCCATGCTCGGCGAGGGCGACGGTGCCGACCCGCGCCTGACCCAGGGCAATGACGCAGATTTCTTCAGCAAGTCCGGATACCAGGCCTGCGCCGTCGGCGCCGGTGTCGCCATCCTCGCTTGCGCACTGTCCAACAGCAACAACAAAACCGTGTGCGTCGTCGCCGCCGGTATTACCGCGTGCGGCGTGGCCATGGGCGCCAACTATTACCTGGATCAACGTCGCGCCGAATACGCCGACACCACCACCCGTTTGGCGAAAATGAACAGCGACGTCGAGCAAGACACGCAGAAGGTGATCGCCCGTACCGCGACCGCTCAGCAAGTGATCAATGATGACCAGGCGCAAATCGCCCAGATCAAAAAGGACATCGCCAACAAGAGGGTCGACAAGTCCAGGGCTCAGGCGCAAATCGCCGGGATCGATTCGGACATCGCACGCCTGCGTAAAGACCTTGCCAACATGCGTACCAAAGTCACCGAGTACAGCAAAGTGGCAGACGCCGAGCGCTCACAAGGCACCAGCGCCGAGATCAGGCAGGTGGACATGAACATTCAGAAAATGAACCAGAAAGTCGTCACCCTCCAGAAGGAAGTCGATGCTCTGTACAGCCAACGCTCCGCAATCACACTGGGCTAAGCACATGACGCTACGAAAACTGGTGGTTATCACCGCCGTCCTGGCCCTGAGCGGTTGCGCGACCGCGCCCGGCGAGTGCGATGCAACCAATCGCGACAGCAGCATGCTGACCAAGATGAATTGCGACTACTCCGGTGGTTACAGCGATCAGGTCAAGCAGAAGGAACTGGCCCTGAGCGAGTCCCGCCAGCAAAACGCAATGTTCCATCAGGTGTACGAGAACATTCAGGCCCAACAACTCAGCACCAAGACCGATCTGGCCAGCCAGCAGAAATCCCAGGCGGCGCTGAATCAGTCGCTGGCGCAACTGCTGACCTCGCTCAAGGCCCGCCGTGGCAATGAAGCCCAGGTGCAGAAGCAAATTGCCGACCTCGAGAAGCAGCTCAAGGCTTCGCAAGCGGCGCCAACGACCCAATCAACCCCAGCGACGCTGGCGGCCAAGCAGCAAGAGCTGAAAACGTTGCAGAAGAAGGTCAATCAGCTGCAATTCAGCCTCGGCTACGAAGAGTAACTTTTCACCCCGCAGGGCATCCCGACGGATGCCTGCACTTTTTCAGGAATCGTCGTCATGCAGCGGGTCATCAGGGATGCGCAAGCCACATCGGAGGGGATGAGTACGCTGCAAGCCAAAGTCGCCCTCATCCAGAAACACTTTCCGCCGACCGTCGCCAGTCTGTTTGCCATCCCGCGAATGGGCAGCGGCGACGTGCTGGAATGGTGGACCGAACTGGGCGGCCAACCCACGCCCTATGCCGACCTCAACGAGGACGCGCAACGACGGTTGCTGGAAACCTATGAAGTGCGACAGACGTCCCTTGGACAGCTGGCGGACGAACTGCAAAAACGCGGTCAACCGACGGAAGCGGATGACCTGCGCAGCCTGCTCGGCGCGCCTGAGCTGGACAAACTCTACAGCCTCAACGGTGAGCCTTTGGTGGTGCGCTGGAACCTGCGTCCGCCCAAACCGATCGTGCCGCCGGTGGTACCTCTCGCTCCGGTCGTGCCGCCATCGCGTCGAGGCTGGTGGATCGCGGCGGCCTTGCTCGCGTTGTTGCTGCTGCTTCTGGCGCTCTGGCTCTGGTGGTTCCTGCACCGTGAGCCGGTTGTTGTGGTTCCGCCTGTCGCGCCAGTGGCGCCAGTGGTGACGCCGGTTGAGAAACCGGTTGAACCTGCTCCCGAGCCTGTCGTGGAACCGGAACCGAAACCTGCTCCGGTACCAGCACCCGCGCCAGAACCGGTACCAGTACCAGTACCGGAACCCAAGCCGGTCCCGCCACCAAAACCAGCACCGGAACCCAAGCCGATCCCGCCACCCAAACCGGTTCCACCACCCAAACCGGTAGTGGCTGCCCCGCCACCAGCCCCAACGCTGGACAACTTCGCATGCCGTAAAAATGCGCCGAACTCAGAGATCCCGCAATTCGTGGTGGTGCTCGACACCTCGGGTTCGATGAACTTGAACATCAAGTCAGTGAAAGCCGACGAGGACTGGTTCTTCGGTAGTGACCTCAACAAGCTCCTGGACCCGAACCGCACCATGCGGCTCACCGCCAGACCCAGCCGCATGGACGTCGCCAAGGACTCGCTGGCCAGCATGATCAACGGGCTGGACCCGAAGATCGACACACGCCTGATCACCTTCGCCGGCTGCGAAAGAACACCGGACCGGGGTGTGTTCAGGTTCGGCGACCGCCCGAGGCTGATCAACGGGATTCGAGGTCTGGTTCCCGACGATGGCACACCGCTGGCCGACAGCCTGGCCCACGCGGCGAGTACCGTCGACGGGCGCAATAACGATGCGGTTATCGTGATGTTTGTCGACGGAGAAGACGGTTGCGGGCAGGACGTTTGCGCGGTATCCCGTCGAATCGCCAGGGAACAACCGCGCCTGCGGGTCAACGTGGTGAAAATCGGTGTTGGCGGCCCGTCACGTTGCATCGCTGAAAACACCGGCGGCCGGGTTTACAACAGCACCAACGCGGCTGAACTGGGCAACCAGTTGAAACAGGCAAGCAAGGAATTATCCAGCAATGCCAAGTGTGATTAGCTTGGGAGCATGCTGAAATGAAGTGACCCCATTCGCGAGCAGGCTCGCTCCCACAGGGTTTGTGTCGATCACAAATACAGTGTTGGAGCCTGCTCGCGATGGCTATCTCAGAGGCGCCTCAACGAAACCGGTCAACATCATGCCGCAAGTCTGCGCCAGGCTTTCCAGCCCCTAGGCAGTCACAGCCACAGTGCCACATCGATTCAGCTCAGGTGCTCGACCGCCGGTAATTCCATGGCCCGAACCTCACCCAAGAGGAAAACGCTGAGGCGGCGCAAACGTTCACCTCCAGGGCGGGTTTTCGGCCAGACCAGGTAATAATTCTCACCGCTGGCGACGGCTGTCGGCCACGGCAAACTCAGACGTCCCTGCGCAACATCCTCCGCCACCATCAGCAAATCGCCCATGGACACACCATAGCCTCGGGCGGCAGCAATCATGCCCAGTTCCAGTGTGTCGAACACCTGCCCGCCCTTGAGCGAGACTTGATCGGTCAGGCCCATGCGCTCCAGCCACTTGCGCCAGTCACGGCGGTCCGGCGTCGGGTGCAGCAGCTCGGCGCTGGCCAGGCGCGCAACGTCCCACGGTTGATCCTTCAGAAGATTCGGTGCGCCCACCGGAATCAGCTCTTCGGGGAATAGGAAAGTCGTCTCCCAGTCCGGAGGAAAATGCCCGTTGCTGAGGATGACGGCACAGTCAAAGGGTTCGTGATTGAAGTCCACCGTATCGATGTCCATCCAGGCGCTGGTCAATTGCACTTCGTTGCCCGGTTGCAGATGACGGAAGCGGCTGAGGCGCGCCAGCAACCAGCGCATGGTCAGGGTCGACGGGGCTTTCATGCGCAGGATGTCGTCTTCGGCACGCAGGGTGTTGCAGGCCCGCTCCAGGGCTGTGAAACCCTCGCGAATACCCGGCAACAGCAAACGGGCCGACTCGGTCAGTTGCAGGTTGCGGCCACTGCGGTGAAACAAGCGGCAGGCAAAATGATCTTCCAGCGTACGAATATGCCGGCTGACCGCACTTTGGGTGATCGACAGTTCTTCGGCGGCGCGGGTAAACGAACTGTGCCGCGCCGCCGCTTCGAATGCGCGCAGGGCATACAAGGGAGGAAGACGACGTGACATCAGGAATGCTCCTACAGCGGGACTCGCCAACCCTAGCAGAAACTATTCAGCATGAGTTTGAATCATGCCATCTATCCTTTTTATCCCTTTGTGCAATCCCCGCAAAGCGCCGAGAATCGACGCTTTCCTGTTCTCTCTGATATTCGAGCGTGATGACCATGCAGCATCCAGCGCGTATTGAACTCTGGGCCATCCTGCGGCTGGCGGGGCCGTTGATTGCCTCGCAGTTGGCGCACATGTTGATGGTCCTCACCGACACATTGATGATGGCGCGCCTGAGTCCCGAGGCGCTGGCCGGTGGCGGGCTCGGTGCGGCGACCTATTCGTTCGTGTCGATTTTCTGCATCGGCGTGATTGCCGCGGTCGGCACCCTGGTGGCGATCCGGCAAGGTGCCGGCGACATCCTCGGAGCGACCCGATTGACCCAGGCCGGGTTATGGCTGGCGTGGCTGATGGCACTGGTTGCCGGCCTGCTGCTGTGGAACCTCAAACCGGTCCTGCTGCTGTTTGGCCAAACCGAAACCAACGTCAACGCGGCCGGTCAGTTTTTGATCTTCCTGCCGTTCGCTCTGCCCGGTTACCTGAGCTTCATGGCCCTGCGCGGGTTCACCAGTGCCATCGGCCGCGCAACACCGGTAATGGTCATCAGCGTGGGCGGTACGGTCGCCAACTTCTTGCTCAACTATGCGTTGATCACCGGCATGTTCGGCCTGCCAAAACTGGGGCTGATGGGGATCGGGCTCGTGACGGCGATTGTCGCCAACCTCATGGCGCTGGCACTGGCGTGGCACATCCGTCGGCACTCGGCCTACAACGACTATCCGCTGCGCCAGGGTCTATCGCGACTCAACCGTCAGTACCTGAAGGAGCTGTGGCGCCTGGGCCTGCCGATTGGTGGCACCTATGCGGTGGAAGTCGGGCTGTTTGCTTTCGCCGCGCTGTGCATGGGCACCATGGGCAGTACGCAACTGGGCGCGCACCAGATCGCCCTGCAGATCGTGTCGGTGGCGTTCATGGTGCCGGCGGGGATTTCTTACGCGATCACCATGCGCATCGGTCAGCACTACGGCGCCGGGCAACTGTTGAGCGCACGCCTGGCTGGCCGTGTCGGCATAGTCTTCGGCGCGGTGGCGATGTTGTGTTTCGCGATGGTGTTCTGGCTGCTGCCGAATCAATTGGTGGGTCTGTTCCTCGACCACAATGACCCGGCCTTCCGCGAAGTCATCAGTCTGGCGGTGAGCCTGTTGGCGGTGGCCGCGTGGTTCGAGCTGTTCGACGGCGTGCAAACCATTGCCATGGGTTGCATTCGCGGGCTCAAGGATGCGAAGACCACGTTCCTCGTCGGCCTGGGTTGCTACTGGCTGATTGGCGCGCCTGCGGCCTGGTGGATGGCGTTTCACCTGAACTGGGGACCGACCGGCGTCTGGTGGGGTTTGGCGCTGGGGCTGGCGTGCGCGGCGGTGAGCCTGACGCTTGGATTTGAGTGGAAGATGAAACGGATGATCGAGCGCGAGCCAGCGCAACGGAACGGTTTCACAGTCGCTCAGCCAGACTGAGATCCCTGTAGGAGCTGGCTTGCCAGCGATAGCGATGACCGTCACATCATCGCTGGCTGTCAGGCCATCATCGCCGGCAAGCCAGCTCCTACAGGTGACTTGTGGCGCCTTAACTAACGATTTCCATCATCGGCTGCTGTCTGGCGTCGAACGTCAGGTACTCCACCAACTCGGCCAGCGGCAACGGTTTGCTGATCAAATACCCTTGCACCTGATCGCAATCAAACCCGCGCAACAAATCCAGCTGCTCCGGCGTTTCCACGCCTTCAGCCACGACCTCGAGGTTGAGGTTGTGCGCCAGGTTGATCATCGCGTGGACCAGTTTGCGGTTCTCCTCGCGCTGCTCCATGCCGCCGACAAAGCTCTTGTCGATCTTCAGCAGCGTGATCGGCAGGCTGTTGAGGTGCACGAACGACGAAAAACCCGTTCCGAAGTCGTCGAGGGAGAAGCGCACACCGAGGCGCCCGAGGGCGTCCATGGTCTGCTTGACCAGATCGCTGCGACGCATGACCGCGGTTTCGGTCAATTCGAATTCCAGCCATTGCGCCTCGACACCGCGTTCGGCGATCAAACGGCTCAGGGTCGAGAGCAACTGGCTGTCCTGGAACTGGCGGAACGACAGGTTGATTGCCATGTGCAGCGGCGGCAAGCCCAGTTCAAGCAACGCCTGCATGTCGCGCAACGCCCGGGAAATCACCCAGTAGCCCAGCGGCACGATCAGGCCGCTTTGCTCGGCCAGCGGCACGAATTCACTCGGTGGCAGCAAACCGCGCTCGGCATGACGCCAACGGACCAGGGCTTCGAGGCCGACGATCTCCCCGTCTTCAAGGTTCAGCCGTGGCTGGTAATGCAGTTCCAGTTCGTCACGACGCAACGCCCGGCGCAGTTCGCTTTCAAGGTCGGCGATGCTGCGGGCATTGCGGTTGATGCGTTCGTTGAAAATGTGAAAGGTGCAGCCCTGGGTGCTCTTGGCCTGTTGCATGGCGATGTGCGCGTGCCACATCAGCGGGTCCGCACCGGCCTGGGCCCGTGCATGGGCAATGCCCAGGCTGGAGCCGATCAGCAGGCTTTCGCCATCGACCCAATAAGGCTCGGCCAATGCTTCGCTGATGCGCTCGGCCATCCACTCGGCACGCTGGGGAGCGCGACGAGTGTCGATCAGCAGAGCAAATTCATCACTGCCCAGGCGCGCCAACTGATCGCCGGCCTCAAGCTGGCTCTTGAGCCGCGCCACCACTTGCAGGATCAGGCGGTCACCGGCCTGATGACCGAGGGCATCATTGGCGTAACGGAAATTGTCGAGGTCGAGGTGACCGAGAGCCAGACCGCGCCCGTCGTTTTCCGCCAGCCGCGCTGTCAGCAAGGTCTGAAAACCCTGGCGATTGGCGATGCCGGTCAGCGGGTCTTGCTCGGCCAGGCGTTGCAGGGTGTTTTCCAGCACGCCACGTTCGCGCACATGGCGCAGGCAACGGCGCAACATGCCGTGATCGAGCAGATCGCGCACCAACCAGTCACTCACGCCATCGGGCGGGGTCTGGGGCTCGTGATCCAGCAGCAACACCGTCGGCAGATTGCAACGGCCGGGTGCCGGCTGAAGTGCCGGGATCGTCAATAACACCGCGCTGCGGTTGTCATCGAACAGACTGCTGACCGAGTCCCAGCTCGGCGCACTGATAAGCACGGCCGTGCTCCCCATCGGAGCCAGACACTCGCGCAACAACGCTGCCCACGCTGGCTCTTCGGCCAGTAACAGCAAACGCAAGGGTTCGACAGGCGTAGACAAGCTAGCTCCCTAGACTCTGCAAAGATGTAGGCGACCGGCATTATGCCGTGCCGATAACCAATGGCAATGACATCAATTATCAAAACGCGGTCTTTGTATCTGGAATTACGAACATTAGCCGCAAATTTATTGCGCATCCTGCGTGAAAGTAACAAAACCGGCAAATACAGAAAGCGTTGTACGTCACAAGTCGGACAGAGCAGCACAATTCGCTGAGCCTGTTAAAATGCCGGCCCATTTCGTGACTGACTTCTGAATTTACGTATGTCCCGACTCAATCCCCGGCAGCAAGAAGCCGTGAACTACGTCGGCGGCCCTCTATTGGTGCTCGCCGGCGCAGGCTCCGGCAAGACCAGCGTGATCACGCGCAAAATCGCGCACCTGATCCAGAACTGCGGCATCCGCGCCCAGTACATCGTCGCCATGACCTTCACCAACAAGGCCGCACGCGAGATGAAGGAGCGGGTCGGCACCCTGCTGCGCGCCGGCGAAGGCCGCGGGCTGACCGTCTGCACCTTCCACAACCTGGGCCTGAACATCATCCGCAAGGAACACGTGCGGCTGGGCTACAAACCGGGCTTCTCGATTTTCGACGAGACCGACGTCAAAGCCCTGATGACCGACATCATGCAGAAGGAATACTCGGGCGAAGACGGCGTCGACGAGATCAAGAACATGATCGGCGCCTGGAAAAACGACCTGATCCTGCCGCCCCAGGCCCTGGAAAACGCGCGCAACCCCAAGGAGCAGACCGCTGCCATCGTCTACACCCACTACCAGCGCACGCTCAAGGCGTTCAACGCGGTGGACTTCGACGACCTGATCCTGCTGCCGGTGAAGCTGTTTGAAGAGCACGCCGACATCCTGGAAAAGTGGCAGAACAAGGTGCGTTACCTGCTGGTCGACGAATACCAGGACACCAACGCCAGCCAATATTTGCTGGTGAAAATGCTCATCGGCAAACGCAACCAGTTCACCGTGGTAGGCGACGACGACCAGTCGATCTACGCCTGGCGGGGTGCGCGGCCGGAAAACCTGATGCTGCTCAAGGACGATTACCCGTCCCTGAAAGTGGTGATGCTGGAGCAGAACTACCGCTCCACCAGCCGCATCCTGCGCTGCGCCAACGTGTTGATCTCGAACAACCCGCACGAATTCGAAAAGCAGCTGTGGAGCGAGATGGGTCACGGCGACGAGATCCGCGTGATCCGTTGCCGCAACGAAGACGCCGAAGCCGAGCGCGTGGCCGTGGAAATCCTCAGCCTGCACTTGCGCACCGATCGCCCGTACAGCGACTTTGCGATCCTCTATCGCGGCAACTACCAGGCCAAGCTGATCGAGCTGAAGTTGCAGCATCACCAGGTGCCGTATCGCCTGTCCGGTGGCAACAGCTTCTTCGGGCGTCAGGAAGTCAAAGACCTGATGGCGTACTTCCGCCTGATCGTGAACCCTGACGACGACAACGCCTTCCTGCGGGTGATCAACGTACCGCGCCGCGAAATCGGCTCGACCACGCTGGAAAAGCTCGGCAACTACTCCACCGAACGCAAGATCTCGATGTACGCCGCCACCGATGAAATCGGCTTGGGCGAGCATCTGGACAGCCGCTTCACCGATCGCCTGTCGCGCTTCAAGCGTTTCATGGACCGGGTGCGCGAGCAGTGCGCGGGCGAAGACCCGATTTCAGCCCTGCGCAGCATGGTCATGGACATCGACTACGAGAACTGGCTGCGCACCAACAGCTCCAGCGACAAGGCCGCCGATTACCGCATGGGTAACGTCTGGTTCCTGATCGAGGCGCTGAAGAACACCCTGGAAAAAGACGAAGACGGCGAAATGACCGTCGAAGACGCCATCGGCAAACTCGTCCTGCGCGACATGCTCGAACGTCAGCAGGAAGAAGAAGACGGCGCCGAAGGCGTGCAGATGATGACCTTGCATGCGTCCAAAGGCCTGGAATTCCCCTACGTGTTCATCATGGGCATGGAAGAGGAAATCCTCCCGCACCGCTCCAGCATCGAAGCCGACACCATCGAAGAAGAACGCCGCCTGGCCTACGTGGGTATTACCCGCGCACGTCAAACGCTGGCGTTCACCTTCGCCGCCAAGCGTAAGCAGTATGGTGAGATCATTGATTGCGCGCCCAGCCGCTTCCTCGATGAGCTGCCGCCGGACGATCTGGCGTGGGAAGGCAACGACGATACACCGACCGAAGTCAAAGCCGTGCGGGGCAATAGCGCATTGGCGGATATACGCGCGATGTTAAAGCGCTAGAATTGACCACTTTTTTACAACCTTAGGGCGCACAAAGCGCCAACAGAGGACAGCTTCATGGAAGCCCTGCACAAGAAAATTCGCGAAGAAGGCATCGTGCTTTCCGACCAGGTCCTGAAGGTCGACGCCTTTTTGAACCACCAGATCGACCCGGCCCTGATGAAGCTGATCGGCGACGAATTCGCCACGCTGTTCAAGGATTCGGGCATCACCAAGATCGTCACCATCGAAGCCTCGGGCATTGCCCCGGCGATCATGACCGGTCTGAACCTGGGTGTGCCGGTGATTTTCGCCCGCAAACACCAGTCCCTGACCCTGACTGAAAACCTGCTGTCGGCGACCGTCTACTCGTTCACCAAGCAGACCGAAAGCACCGTGGCGATTTCCCCGCGTCACCTGACCAGCAGCGACCGCGTGCTGATCATCGATGACTTCCTGGCCAACGGTAAGGCGTCCCAGGCGCTGATCTCGATCATCAAGCAGGCTGGCGCCACCGTCGCCGGTTTGGGCATCGTGATCGAGAAGTCGTTCCAGGGCGGGCGTGCGGAGCTGGATTCGCAGGGTTATCGCGTTGAATCGCTGGCCCGCGTCAAGTCGCTGGCTGACGGTGTTGTGACCTTCATCGAATAAAGCCGCACCGCAACCCCCCTGTAGGAGCTAGCCTGCTAGCGATGGCGTCGTGTCAGTCACAATCTTCATGACTGACAGACTGAAATCGCTAGCAGGCTAGCTCCCACAGTTGGTTTTGGGATGGGCAGTTATTGCCCGGTGGCTTTCAGGCCCGCCAGCAACAGCCGTTGATACAAGTCTTCCTTCAACCCTTCCGGCTTGCTCAGCTGCATGCGTTCCAGATGCTCAGGAAACGCCCCAGGCTCCGGCGCATCCAGCGCTGCCTTGCCCAACTCCAGCACTTCACTCAGCTTGAATTTGCTCTTGAGCCAGTTCAGCGCCCGCAACACATCCCGCTCCACGTCGGTGAAATCACAACCCAACGGATACTCCGGAAACAGATTCGGATGCCGCGCCTCAATGCCCTGCAAGCGCTCCGGTCGGTTATCACTGAAACGTGGATCAAGCTGAAAACCCTTCGGCAACTTGCCGACTTTTTGCGCCTGCTCGATCAATCCCTGTTGAAAGCGTGAATCGCAAATATTGAGCAACGCTTCGATCACTGCCGCATCGGTCTTGCCGCGCAGATCGGCGATGCCGTACTCGGTCACCACGACATCGCGCAGATGCCGGGGGATCGTGCAGTGGCCGTATTCCCAGACAATGTTCGAGCTGACGTCGCCGCCGGATTCGCGCCAGCTGCGCAGCAACAAGACCGAGCGCGCGCCTGCCAGTGCATGCCCCTGCACCACGAAGTTGTACTGCCCGCCCACGCCGCTAAGTACACGTCCGTCTTCCAGCTGATCCGCCACGGCGGCGCCGAGCAAGGTCACGGTAAACGCCGTGTTGATGAACCGCGCATCGAGACGCTGCAACCGCTTGAGTTCTTCCTGGCCGTAGAGCTCGTTGATGTAGCTGATGCGGGTCATGTTGAATTCAAGCCGCTTGCTCTGTGGCAACTCACGCAAGCGTTCGTAGAAGCTGCGCGGCCCGAGGAAGAAGCCACCGTGCACCGAGATGCCATCGGTTGCCGCTTCGTCGAGGGTGCCGGCATTCGCCTGCTGTTGAGTTTCAACATCCGGGTAGACCTTGCGCCGCACGATTCCGGCGTCGGACAGCATCAGCAAGCCGTTGACGAACATTTCGCTGCAACCGTACAGGCCTTTGGCGAAAGGTTCGAGGCCCCCTTCGCGCTCGATCAACTGCGCCCAGTGGCTGAGATTTACATCCGCCAGCAAAGCTTTGTAGCCATCATTTTCCGTCTGCCTGGCCAACAGCGCTGCCGTCAGCGCATCGCCCATCGAACCGATGCCGATCTGAAGCGTGCCGCCATCACGCACCAGGGTGCTGGCGTGCAGCCCGATGAAATGGTCCTGAAAACCTACCGGCATGTTGGGCGTGGAAAACAGTGTGGTGCTGTCTTTCTCGTCGATCAGCAGGTCGAACGTATCAATGCCGACCTCCGCATCGCCCGGCATATAGGGCAGATCGTTGTGGACCTGGCCGACCAGCAGAATAGTTTCCCCGACGGCGCGGCGCTTGGCGATCATGGGCAACAGGTCGAGGGTGATGTCCGGGTTGCAGCTCAGGCTCAAGCGATCAGGGTGCTCGGCATGGCTGGCCACCAACTGCGCCACCAGGTTCAGCCCAGCCGCATTGATGTCCCGCGCCGCGTGGCTGTAGTTGCTGCTGACGTAATCCTGCTGGGCAGGCGGGCTGTTGAGCAGGCTGCCGGGCTGCATGAAAAATTGCTGGATGTGAATGTTGCCCGGCAGGTTGTCGCGGCGCAGGTCGGCGAGGAGATCCAGCTCCGGATAATCGCCGAAGACCCGTTCGGTGAAGGGCTCGAGGAAACGCTTCTGCAAGCCATCGCCCAAGGACGGACGGCCCAGGCACAGTGCGGTGTAGATCGTCAGCCGCCGCTCGGGCAACTGGGCGATACGTCGATACAGCGCGTTGACGAAATGATTGGGTTTGCCCAATCCCAACGGCAGGCCCATGTGAATATGCGCCGGCAACCGCGCCAGAACGTCATCGACCGCTTGTTCGATAGTACACAACTGAACCATCCGAACCTCCCTCGCATTCCATGGTATGGGGTTGGACCGAGCTTGCCGGGTCTTTGCTGCATTGAACAGCCTGTAAAAAACCATCGCCCCACACAAAAACCGTGTAGGAGCGAGCATGCTCGCGAAGGACTCTCAGACGCCGCGGGGTTTCAGGTTCGCCAAGTTATCGTTAACGACCATCGCGAGCAGGCTCGCTCCTACGGTAAGCAACAAAAATCGCAGGCACAAAAAAGCCGCTCGAAAGCGGCTTCTTCGCGAAAGAGGCGGGCTGGTTACAGACCGGACATCTCTTTGATGGCGCCCTTCAGCTCGTCGTCGGAGCAGTCGGCGCAGGTGCCTTTAGGCGGCATCGCGTTGATACCGGTAATGGCTTTGGCCAGGATGCCGTCGAGGCCGCCCTGGTGATCGGCGCGTTCTTTCCAGGCCGCTTTGTCGCCGACTTTCGGCGCGCCCAACAGGCCGGTGCCGTGGCAAGCGTTGCAATGCTTGGCAATAACATCTTTAGGTGCCTTGGCACCACCGCCGCCGCCAGCCGAAGCGGCGACTTCCATGCCCTTGCACTCTTTACCTGTCACACAGACCTGGCCGACCGGCTCAAGGCGTTTGGCAATTTCGTCGTTGGTCGCAGCTTGAGCGCTGGCAGCCCATAGGGCCAATACGGTTGCTGGTACAGCCAGCATTTTCATAATTAGATTCACGCGTTCACCCTCAATGGTGGCTAGTCACGCCTACGGCCACGGTTCGCAGGCGGGCGCAAGTATAGCGGTAAGCCCGTCGCACTGAAACAACCCCAAAGTCGAAGGGGTCTTAGGCGGCGGCGGAAAAGCCGCCTGACCGCCTCTGCGAGGCTGACAGGACGCCGCTTCTCTTAGAAATTCGCCGGTGTGGCTGCGCTGATTAGTCGCGCTGGCGCATCGAACGGATTCCGGAAACGGTGTGGCTTGGTACTTTCAAAGTAGTAGCTATCGCCGGCTTCGAGCACAAAAGTTTCCTGCCCGACCACCAACTCCAGTTTGCCTTCGACCAAAATGCCGGTTTCCTCGCCCTCGTGGGTGAGCATCTCGTCACCGGTGTCGGCGCCTGGCGGGTAAATTTCATTGAGGAATGCGATAGCCCGGCTCGGGTGCGCCCGACCGACCAGTTTCATGGTCACCGCGCCATCGGAAATATCGATCAGCTCGTTGGCCTTGTAGACGATCTGAGTCGGTTTCTCCTGCAGGATTTCTTCGGAAAAGAACTCGACCATGGACATGGGAATTCCGCCCAGCACTTTGCGCAGCGAACTGATCGAGGGGCTGACGCTGTTTTTCTCGATCATCGAAATCGTGCTGTTGGTGACCCCCGCCCGTTTGGCGAGTTCACGCTGGGAAAGGCCTTTGAGCCTACGGATGGATTGCAGTCGTTCACCGACGTCCAAAGCTTGCGCCTCCAGGATTCAATTGTTGGAATAGTGAGCGTTATCATGGCGACAGCGTTCAGTATTTACAACACTTTGACCTGAATCCTGTTCAGCGAGGCGACTTCCGGTCCGCCGCGTTTGGCACTAAGCCCCGGAATAGAGCAGTGGCACCCGGCGCAGGTTGCAAAAAATCTGATAAGGAATGGTGCCGGCGGCGATGGCCACGTCACTGGCGAGGATGTTTTTGCCCCACAATTCGACGGTCGACCCCAGACCGGCCTGCGGCACATCGGTCAGGTCGATGCAGAGCATGTCCATCGATACCCGGCCGATCAACTGGCTGCGCTGCCCTGCCACCAGCACTGGCGTGCCGGTCGGTGCCAGACGCGGGTAGCCGTCGGCGTAGCCCATGGCCACGACGCCAATGCGCATTGGTTTTTGAGTGATGAATTTGGCGCCGTAACCGACAGGTTCGCCGGCCGGCAATTCACGCACGCTGATCACTTTCGATTCCAGGGTCATGACCGGTTGCAGGCGCGATGCTACTTCGTTGGCTTCTTCGAAAGGTGTGGCGCCATAGAGCATGATGCCTGGGCGCACCCAATCGCTCGGAATCTGCGGCCATCCGAGCACCGCCGGCGAGTTGCGCAGGCTGACCTCGGCGGACAAGCCCTTGCGCGCCGCTTCAAATACCGCCACCTGATCGGCACTGGCCTGCTCGTGCAGTTCATCGGCACGGGCAAAGTGGCTCATCAGCACCACTTTCGCGACTTTGCCGCAGGCCAACAGTCGATGGTAGGCCGCCTGATAATCCGCCGGGTGCAGCCCCACGCGGTGCATGCCCGAATCAAGCTTCAGCCACACCGTAATCGGTTTGTTCAGTGAGGCTTTCTCGATGGCTTCGAGTTGCCACAGCGAATGCACCACGCACCAGAAATCGTGCTCGACGATCAGCGCCAGCTCATCGGCTTCGAAAAAACCTTCCAGCAACAGGATCGGCGCACGAATGCCCGCCGCCCGCAGCTCCAACGCCTCTTCGATACACGCTACCGCAAAACCGTCCGTCTCGGCTTCGAGTGCCTGGGCACAACGCACGGCGCCATGGCCATAGGCATCGGCCTTGATCACGGCAAGGGCTTTGGCCCCCGTGAGTTCACGGGCGATTCGGTAGTTGTGACGCAGGGCTTGAAGGTCGATCAGGGCACGGGCAGGACGCATGGCGGCAGACTTCTGGTCGGGTCATCGGGAAGAAAAACCGGCGCTGACTGGTGGCGTAAACCGCCGGCAGCACCGGGAGAGGGATCTGTCTGAAAGCTTATGGCAGAGCGGCGACAACCGACAGCTCGACCAGGATTTCCGGTTCGCACAGTTTCGATTCGACGGTGGCGCGGGCCGGGGCGACGCCTTTTGGCAGCCACTTGTCCCACACCGCGTTCATGCCTTCAAAATGCGCGTCGATGTCCTTCAGGTAAATCGTCACCGACAACAGATTGCTTTTGTCGGTGCCGGCCAGATCGAGCAAACGCTCGATGTTGGCCAGGGTTTCGCGGGTCTGCTGTTCAATCCCGGCGTTCATGTCGTCGCCGACCTGCCCGGCCAGGTACACCGTGCCGTTATGGGTGACGATCTGACTCATGCGCTCATTGGTGAGCTGGCGCTGGACTGACATGCTTTGCAGACTCCTGAATTTTTTTGCCATAACGGGAAATATCGAGGCCTTCGGCGCTGATCTGCGGCTTTTTCTTCGCCATCAGGTCAGCCAGCAAGCGACCGGAGCCGCACGCCATGGTCCAGCCGAGTGTGCCGTGACCGGTGTTCAGGAACAGATTCTTGAACGGGGTGGCGCCGACAATCGGGGTGCCGTCCGGAGTGGTCGGACGCAGGCCGGTCCAGAAATCGGCCTGGGCCAGATCGCCGCCCTGAGGATAAAGATCGTTGACGATCATCTCCAGGGTTTCACGGCGACGCGGGTTCAGCGACAGGTCAAAACCGGCAATCTCGGCCATGCCGCCAACACGGATGCGGTTGTCGAAACGGGTGATCGCGACCTTGTAGGTCTCGTCGAGAATGGTTGACGTCGGGGCCATCGCCGGGTTGGTGATCGGCACGGTCAGGGAGTAGCCCTTGAGCGGGTACACCGGCGCCTTGATCCCCAACGGCTTGAGCAGTTGCGGCGAGTAACTGCCGAGGGCCAGCACGTAGCGGTCGGCGGTTTCCAGCTTGCCGTCGATCCACACGCCGTTGATGCGATCACCGGCGAAGTCGAGGCGCTGAATGTCCTGACCGAAACGGAACTGCACGCCAAGGTTCGTAGCCATCTCGGCGAGCTTGGTGGTGAACATCTGGCAGTCGCCAGTCTGGTCATTCGGCAGGCGCAGGGCACCGGCGAGGATGTCGGTGACGCTGGCCAGTGCCGGCTCAACGCGGGCAATGCCTTCACGGTCGAGCAGTTCAAACGGCACGCCGGACTCTTTCAACACGGCGATGTCTTTTGCGGCGCCGTCGAGTTGAGCCTGGGTGCGGAACAGTTGGGTGGTACCGAGGCTGCGGCCTTCGTAGGCAATGCCGGTTTCAGCACGCAGTTCGTCGAGGCAGTCACGGCTGTACTCGGACAGACGGACCATGCGCTCCTTGTTCACCGCATAACGGCTGGCGGTGCAGTTGCGCAGCATCTGGGCCATCCACAGGTACTGATCGATGTCCGCAGTCGCCTTGATCGCCAGCGGGGCGTGGCGCTGCAACAGCCACTTGATAGCCTTGAGCGGCACGCCCGGCGCAGCCCACGGCGAGGCATAGCCTGGCGACACTTGCCCTGCGTTGGCGAAACTGGTCTCCATCGCGGCAGCCGGCTGCCGGTCCACGACCACCACTTCAAACCCGGCACGGGCCAGATAATAAGCACTGGTGGTACCGATGACGCCGCTACCCAAGACCATGACGCGCATTTTATATCCCTCATCGCGGCTAACCGCTGACGTTTGTTATTGAGAGCTTTAGATACGCGCAGTGTAAAAAAGATTTGCCAGTGCTTTTCACTATATAAGCGCCTATATTTGGCGACAATTCTCGGCAAAAACCCTTTTCACGGAGGCGCATCCCCTATGCGTACCAACACTCAGACCAAACGTGAGCTGGACAAGATCGACCGCAATATCCTGCGGATCCTGCAAGCGGACGGGCGGATTTCCTTTACAGAGCTTGGAGAAAAGGTCGGGCTCTCGACCACGCCCTGTACTGAGCGGGTCCGGCGCCTGGAGCGCGAAGGGATCATCATGGGCTACAACGCCCGGCTCAATCCGCAGCACCTGAAGGGGAGTTTGCTGGTGTTCGTCGAGATCAGCCTGGATTACAAGTCCGGTGATACGTTCGAGGAGTTCCGCCGTGCGGTGCTGAAATTGCCCCACGTGCTGGAATGCCACTTGGTGTCAGGGGATTTCGACTATCTGGTGAAGGCGCGGATTTCCGAGATGGCTTCGTATCGCAAGCTGCTGGGCGACATTCTGCTCAAGCTGCCGCATGTGCGGGAATCCAAGAGCTACATCGTGATGGAAGAGGTGAAAGAGAGCCTGACCCTGCCGATTCCGGACTGACATTTGTGGTGCTGCTATCGCCAGCAGGCTGGCTCCCACAGGTTCGGTGGTGAACACAAATCCGTGGTTCACTCGCACCCTGTGGGAGCTAGCCTGCTAGCGATGCGGAAAACTCGGTTCGAGGGTCTAAACCAACACCTGTCGGTTCGAGGCCATGTACTCGAACACCTGCTTCTCCACCCGCGGATGAATCAGTTCCACCGGCCCGCGCCCATTCGGGCACGGCAAGGTTTTGGTGGTCCCGAACAGCCGGCAGATCAGCGGCCGCTCTTCATACACCGTGCAACCGTTCGGACCCAGATGAACGCAATTGAGTTCATCCATCGCCGCATCCTGCTCGGCGCGAGTCTTGCGCGGCAGACGCGACATTTCCTCCGGCGAGGTGGTCACCGGCCCGCAGCAGTCATGGCAGCCGGGGACGCACTCGAACGAGGGAATCTGTTGGCGCAAGGTGCGAATTGTCTGACTGTTGCAGCTCATTGAAGCGGTAACCGAAGGCGGAATAGAGCGCGATTCTGACGCAAAAAACCCGATCCAGACAGCGCTAGCCGACCAATGTTGCCCACTCAGGAACGTCCGGCTTATGCTCCTGCAAATTTTCCAGACACAAAAATCAGGAGCATGCACATGAATGCCCGTGCTCAACAGCCCGCCCCAAGCCACCAACACGCCGCGTCTTACTACGCCGCCAGCAGTTTGCCGCAGCCAGAATATCCAGCGCTGACAGGCGAAGTGCTGGCCGATGTCTGCGTGGTCGGCGGGGGATTTTCCGGGTTGAACACGGCCCTTGAACTGGCCGAACGCGGTCTGAGTGTGGTGCTGCTCGAAGCGCATAAAATCGGCTGGGGTGCCAGCGGGCGCAACGGCGGGCAACTGATTCGCGGCGTCGGCCATGGCCTCGATCAATTCGCCAACATCATCGGCGTCGACGGTGTTCGGCAGATGAAACTCATGGGCCTGGAAGCGGTGGAAATCGTCCGCCAACGCGTCGAGCGTTTTCAGATCCCTTGCGACCTGACGTGGGGTTACTGCGACCTGGCCAACAAACCCCGGGACCTCGAAGGCTTCGCCGAAGATGCCGAAGAACTGCGCGGTCTCGGCTACCGCTACGAGACCCGTTTGCTGCAAGCCCATGAAATGCACACCGTGGTCGGTTCCAAGCGTTATGTCGGCGGTTTGATCGACATGGGCTCCGGGCATCTGCATCCTTTGAACCTGGCCTTGGGCGAAGCGGCCGCTGCGCAGCAACTGGGGGTGAAGCTGTTTGAGCAATCGGCTGTCACGCGCATCGACTACGGTCCAGAGGTCAAGGTCCATACCGCCCAAGGTACGGTTCGCGCCAAGACGCTGGTGTTGGGCTGCAACGCTTATCTCAGTGGGCTCAATTCCGAACTCAGCGGCAAAGTCCTGCCGGCGGGCAGCTACATCATTGCCACCGAGCCTTTGAGTGAAGAGCTCGCCCACGCGTTGCTGCCACAAAACATGGCGGTCTGTGATCAACGGGTGGCGCTGGATTATTACCGGCTCTCGGCGGACCGACGCCTGTTGTTCGGCGGTGCTTGTCATTACTCAGGACGCGATCCGAAAGACGTTGCTGCGTACATGCGGCCGAAAATGCTCGAAGTCTTTCCACAATTGGCTGACGTGAAGATCGACTATCAGTGGGGCGGCATGATCGGCATCGGCGCCAATCGCCTGCCGCAGATCGGCCGACTCAATGACCAGCCGAACGTGTATTACGCCCAGGCCTATTCCGGTCATGGTGTGAATGCCACGCACCTGGCCGGCAAGCTACTGGCTGAAGCCATCAGCGGGCAGCACGGCGGTGGTTTTGATTTGTTCGCCAAGGTGCCACACATCACCTTCCCGGGTGGCAAGCATCTGCGCTCGCCGCTGTTGGCGCTGGGGATGTTGTGGCATCGGCTGAAAGAGTTGGTCTGAAAGATTGTTTTGTGGCAGTTCCGGCGCCTTCGCTGGCAAGCCAGCTCCTACAGGTTCCGCGCAAAACCTGTAGGAGCTGGCTTGCCAGCGAAGAGGCCCACAAGAACACTGCAAAACTCAGATCCGCCAGAAAGGCTTCAACCCTTCCTCCCGCGCCTGCTCCCGTGTCAGCCCGATATCCTTGAGCTGATCATGCGTCAGCGCCAGCAACGCCCTGCGCGTGTGCAGACGCTGCCAGAACAGATCCCAGCGACCCAGGCCGGACGACGCGTTACGCATCAGCGCATGGCGCGCAGTGTCCTTCTGCCCGGTCTCCAGTTCCTGACTGTGTAACGTCAGCCGCACATCGCTCAAGCCGTTCATGGTGGTTGCTCCTGTTTACTTGGGTAGCCAGAGGTTCCATGATGCGCGGGCGAATAAAATCGTTACAGATTCAAACAAACTGTATTAACTCCATACAGATTTGCCGTTTTTGCGACTGAATGGCGTATTTCTGCGTCATCTGTACTGGTCTACCGAATCACCAACACCGAGGCTGCGCCATGACCCTCTACGTCAACCTCGCCGAATTGCTCGGCACACGTATCGAACAGGGCTTCTATCGCCCCGGTGACCGGCTGCCGTCGGTGCGGGCATTGAGCGTCGAGCATGGAGTCAGCCTGAGCACGGTGCAGCAGGCCTATCGGGTGCTGGAAGACAGCGGCCTGGCGATGCCGAAGCCCAAGTCCGGGTATTTCGTTCCGGCCTGTCGAGAATTGCCCGATCTGCCCGCAGTGGGCCGCCCGGCCCAGCGTCCGGTGGATATTTCCCAGTGGGATCAGGTGCTGGAGCTGATTCGCGCAGTGCCACGCAAAGACGTGGTGCAACTGGGCCGGGGCATGCCGGACATCAGCTCGCCGACCATGAAACCGCTGCTGCGCGATCTGGCGCGCATCAGTCGGCGGCAGGACATGCCCGGTCTGTATTACGACAACATCCACGGCAACCTGGAACTGCGCGAGCAAATCGCCCGCCTGATGCTCGACTCCGGCTGCCAGTTGAGCGCCAGCGATCTGGTGGTGACGACCGGCTGCCATGAGGCCCTGTCCACCAGCGTTCGGGCGATCTGCGAACCGGGGGACATTGTGGCGGTGGACTCCCCGAGCTTTCACGGCGCCATGCAGACCCTCAAGGGCCTGGGCATGAAAGCCCTGGAAATCCCGACCGATCCGCTGACCGGGATCAGCCTCGAAGCGTTGGAACTGGCGCTGGAGCAATGGCCGATCAAAGTCATACAGCTGACCCCCAACTGCAACAACCCGTTGGGCTACATCATGCCCGAGTCGCGCAAACGTGCGTTGTTGACGCTTGCCCAGCGGTTTGATGTCGCGATCATCGAAGACGATGTGTATGGCGAGCTGGCCTACACCTACCCGCGCCCGCGCACGATCAAGTCCTTCGACGAGGACGGTCGCGTGCTGCTGTGCAGTTCGTTTTCCAAGACGTTGGCGCCGGGCCTGCGCATCGGCTGGGTCGCGCCCGGCCGCTATCTGGAACGGGTGCTGCACATGAAATACATCAGCACCGGCTCCACGGCGCCGCAACCGCAAATTGCTATCGCCGAATTCCTCAAGGGCGGGCATTTCGAACCGCATTTGCGGCGGATGCGCACGCAATACCAGCGTAATCGCGACATGATGCTCGATTGGGTCACCCGCTATTTCCCGGCCGGCACCCGCGCCAGCCGCCCCCAAGGCAGCTTCATGTTGTGGGTCGAGCTGCCGGACGGCTTCGATACGCTGAAACTGAATCGTGCCCTGCACGACCAAGGCGTACAGATTGCAGTCGGCAGCATTTTTTCCGCCTCGGGCAAATACCGCAATTGCCTGCGCATGAACTACGCTGCCAAACCAACACCGCTGATTGAAGAAGCGGTGCGCAAGGTCGGCGCAACCGCCATCCAGTTGCTGGCAGAAAGCGCACGACTGACCGACTGACTTTTCTCGGAAAACCAGCGTCCATATGCCAACAGCCGCCAATCGGAACGAGCCTACGTGAGCGCCAGACAGCCCCTGCTTGCTCTTCTGCTACTTGCCTCGTTTCTAGGCGGTTGTGCCAACTTCGACCTTCAGGTTCAACCGAGCCAGGTACTGCCGGCGACGGATTCCGCGTTCGGTCGCTCGGTCAAGGCGCAAGCCGCGCCTTATCAGGGGCAATCGGGTTTTCGCCTGTTGTCTGACGGTACTGAAGCCTTCACTGCGCGGGCCGAACTGATCCGCCATGCTCAGAGCAGCATCGATTTGCAGTACTACATCGTGCATGACGGCATCAGCACACGCATGCTGGTGGATGAAATGCTCAAGGCCGCCGACCGCGGCGTACGCTTTCGCATTCTGCTCGACGACACGACCAGCGACGGCCAGGACCGCACCATTGCGACCCTGGCAGCCCATCCCAAGATCCAGATCCGCGTATTCAATCCCTTGCATCTGGGCCGCAGCACCGGCGTCACGCGAACCTTGGGGCGGTTTCTCAACCTGTCACGGCAACACCGACGCATGCACAACAAGCTGTGGCTGGCGGACAACAGCATGGCCATTGTCGGCGGGCGCAATCTGGGCGACGAGTATTTCGATGCCGAGACCAACATGAACTTCACCGACATCGACTTGCTCGGTGTCGGCCCGGTCGCCGAGCAGCTGGGACAGAGTTTCGACCAGTACTGGAACAGCGCCCTGAGCAAGCCGATCGAGGAGTTCCTGTCGGAAAAACCGACGGCCAAGGACCTTGAAGAAACCCGCAGCCGACTGGAAAAATCCCTGGCCGAATCGCGCCAACAGAATCACGCGCTCTATCAGCACCTGATGACCTACACCACACATCCACGCCTGGACGCCTGGCGCCAGGAACTGATCTGGGCCTGGAATCAGGCGCTGTGGGATGCGCCGAGCAAGGTGCTGGCCGACGGCGAACCTGATCCGCATTTGCTGCTGACCACACAGTTGGCGCCGGAACTCGATGGCGTCAGAAAAGAACTGATCATGGTCTCGGCCTACTTTGTACCGGGACAACCGGGCCTGGTGTACCTCACCGGACGGGCTGATGCCGGGGTCTCGGTGAAATTGCTGACCAATTCGCTGGAAGCCACGGACGTACCGGCGGTGCACGGTGGCTACGCGCCTTATCGCAAGGCCCTGCTGGAACACGGCGTGCAGCTGTTCGAGCTGCGCCGCCAGCCCGGCGATGAAAGCGGTAGCGGACCTCGCCTGTTCTCCACCAAATCCTACGGCGAATCCGATTCGAGCCTGCACAGCAAGGCGATCATCTTCGACCAGCAGAAATCCTTCATCGGCTCATTCAATTTCGACCCGCGCTCGGTCTTGTGGAACACCGAAGTCGGCGTGTTGGTCGACAGCCCGGAACTGGCCGCGAAGGTCCGCGAACTGGCGATGCAAGGCATGGCGCCAGCCCTGAGTTATCAGGTGAAACTGGAAAACGAACAGGTCGTGTGGACCACCGAAGACAACGGCAACACGCATACCCTGACCCGAGAGCCGGCAGACTGGTGGCGGCGATTCAATGCCTGGCTGAGCAATACCGTCGGCCTGGAGAAGATGTTGTAACCAGCCAATGATCCATTGTGGCGAGGGAGCAAGCTCCCTCGCCACAGTTTGTTGTTCCTCAGGCTGGTTCTGCGGCCGTGCCAAACGCCCCTTGCCGCGACACCACAATCAACACACCCAAGGCCCCGACCGCCATCAACAACGGCAACGCATGCCCGCTGATCCACTGGCTGCCCGCACCGGCCAGCAACGGCCCGATCAGGCATCCGATCCCCCAGAGCTGGGCGACGTGCGCATTGGCCCGCACCAGCGCATCGTCGCGATAACGCTCGCCGATCAGGATCAGCGACAAGGTGAACAGCCCACCGGCACTGGCGCCAAACAACACCCACAACGGCCAGATCAGCAGCGTATCGATCAGCATCGGAATCGCCAGGCTCGACACCAACAGAACCACCGCACAACCGGTGAACAAAGCACGCCGCGACAGGCGATCTGCCAAGGCGCCAATCGGCAACTGCAGGATCGCATCGCCGACCACCACCGTGCTGACCATCGCCAAAGCGATCTCCGTGGTGAAGCCCTGGCGCAGGCAGTAAACCGGCAACAGCGTCAGGATCATCGCTTCGAACGCCGCGAACAGCGACACCGCCCAGGCAATCGCCGGCAGGCCACGACAGAAAGCAAGCAAGTCGGTCAGGGTCACGCTGCTGGCCTCGCTGCTGGGCGCGCCGCTTCGACCGAACAACAGGAACGGCGCGCTCATCAACAATCCGACGCCCACCCAAAAACCATAATCGTGATCGGTACCGATGAAGCCCAGCAACACCGGCCCGGCCAGCTGACTCAGCGCATAGCAGCTGCCATACAGCGCCACCAACCGTCCGCGCCATTGTTCGACCACCAATTGATTGATCCAGCTTTCACCGATGATGAAGACGAGGGTCAGGATCACCCCGATCATCAACCGCAACACCAGCCAGATCGGATAGCTCGGAAGCAGCGCCAGCAAACCAATGGAAACCGCCCCGGCCCACAGACACAGGCGCATCAGATTCGCCGTGCCGAAACGCGCCGCCAGGTGACTCGAGATCTTCGCCCCCAGCAACACGCCAACGGCCGGCATCGCCGCCATCACGCCGATAGCAAACGAGCCGTAGCCCCAGCTTTCCAGGCGAAACGACACCAGCGGCATACTGACCCCCAGGGCCAGGCCAACACTCAAGACAGACGCCAACACGGCGAAATACGTCGCCCAACGCATGTACCACGCTCCTGTGGATATTTTTATGTGCAACACAAAGCACTGTGGGAGCGAGCCTTTGTGGCGAGGGGGCTTGCTCCCTCGCCACAAAGGCTCGCTCCCACAAGGAATCTGTGTCGTTTGGAGGCCTGCTCTACAACAGGCCCCCTAACGGCTTACAACTTGATCCAGGTCGCCTTCAGCTCGGTGTACTTGTCGAACGCATGCAGCGATTTGTCGCGACCGTTACCGGACTGTTTGAAACCACCAAACGGAGCGGTCATGTCGCCACCGTCATACTGGTTGACCCACACGCTACCGGCACGCAGGGCGCGGGCGGTGAGATGCGCCTTGGAGATATCGGTCGTCCAGACTGCAGCGGCCAGGCCATACGGCGTGTCGTTGGCGATCGCGATGGCTTCTTCAGCGCTGTCGAAGGTGATGACCGACAGCACCGGCCCGAAGATTTCTTCCTGGGCGATTTTCATCGCGTTGCTCACGCCGTCGAAAATCGTCGGTTCGACATAAGTGCCGCCGGTTTCTTCCAGAATGCGCTTGCCGCCAGCCACCAGCTTGGCACCGTCGGTGTGACCCGATTCGATGTAGGACAGCACGGTGTTCATCTGCTGGGTGTCCACCAACGCGCCGACGTTGGTCGCCGGGTCCAGCGGGTTGCCCGGCTTCCAGGTTTTCAGGGCCTCGATCACCAGCGGCAGGAATTTGTCCTTGATCGAACGCTCCACCAGCAGGCGCGAACCGGCGGTGCAGACTTCGCCCTGGTTGAACGCGATCGCACCGGCAGCAGCTTCGGCAGCGTCCTGCAGGTTCGGCGCATCGGCGAACACGATGTTCGGGCTCTTGCCGCCGGCTTCGAGCCAGACGCGCTTCATGTTCGATTCGCCGGAGTAGATCAGCAGTTGCTTGGCGATCTTGGTCGAACCGGTGAACACCAGGGTGTCGACGTCGTTATGCAGGGCCAAGGCCTTGCCGACGGTGTGACCGTAACCTGGCAGCACGTTCAGCACGCCTTTCGGAATGCCGGCTTCAACGGCCAGCGCCGCGATGCGGATGGCGGTCAGCGGGGATTTTTCCGACGGTTTGAGGATCACCGAGTTGCCGGTGGACAGTGCCGGGCCGAGTTTCCAGCAGGCCATCATCAGCGGGAAGTTCCACGGCACGATGGCGCCAACCACGCCTACCGGCTCGCGGGTCACCAGACCCAATTGATCGTGCGGAGTGGCTGCGACTTCGTCGTAGATCTTGTCGATGGCTTCACCGCTCCAGCTCAGCGCTTGCGCCGCGCCTGGAACGTCGATGTACAGGGAGTCACTGATCGGCTTGCCCATGTCCAGGGTTTCAAGCAGGGCCAGCTCTTCGGCATGCTGTTTGAGCAGGCCGGCGAAACGGATCATGGTGGATTTGCGCTTGGCTGGTGCCAGACGCGACCAGACACCGGAGTTGAAAGTGGCACGGGCGTTTTCCACAGCGCGCTGGGCGTCGGCGGCATCACAGCTGGCAATCTTGCCCAGCAGACGGCCATCGACCGGGCTGATGCACTCGAAGGTCTCGGCGGAGACGGCATCGGTGTATTCGCCATTGATGTAGGCGCGACCTTCGATTTTCAGGTCGCGGGCACGTTGTTCCCAGTCGGCACGGGTCAGGGTGGTCATGCGAGTGTCCTCCTCTTATTGAATACGACACCCGCGTTCTTCGCGGGCGCTGTCAGGAATTCTGCCCGGCCAGCCTGCTTTTTCGGCCCAAGGCAACCGTCACCCTAAACCAGCGGCGGGTGAAGTTTCAATATATTTGACACAACACCGGCAAACGGCCTTGCGATGTTCATTTTAATAAACATAGACTTTGGGCTGACCTACCAACTCGCGCCGTATTTACGGGGGATAACAACAATGAACATCCAGAACGTCGTCGACTTCAGCCAGGCCACCACCGAACCTGAACGCTACCGCCCAGACGCGGCCAAAGTGCTCAAGGGCGATCCTGAGCAAACCTTGTACAACCACTACAACAGCCCGTGCGGCCAACTGAACGCCGGGGTGTGGGAAGCGGAAACCGGGCAATGGATGGTGAACTTCACCGAACACGAATACTGCGAAATCGTGCAGGGGGTTTCGGTGCTGCGAGATAGCGAGGGCAACGCCAAGACCTTGCGCGTGGGCGATCGTTTCGTAATCCCGGCCGGGTTCAAAGGGACGTGGGAAGTGCTGGAGCCGTGCCGCAAGATCTACGTGGCGTTTGAACAGAAAGCCTGAGATTCGCAATAACTATATACCGCACCAGGCAGCCTTTTCGGTTGGATCATTCACAGGCGCTTCGAAGGACGAAGCGCCTCGATTGATCACTCACCGCAAGGAAGCAACATGCCAAACGCAACCACCTACACCGACAAGCAGGTACTTGACCTGATCAACTCCATTGTCGGCTCGCCTTACTCCGAAGAACTGCGCCAACAGGTCGAAGACACAACCGGTCGCCCTACTCGCCCGTGGGGCAACTACGTCGCGACCTACGACTCCCGCGCAGAACGCATCAACCTGAACGTCAACGAAAAGGACATCATCATTTCCATTTACTTCGGCTGATCCTTTCGCCCTGACGTAAGGCGCAAAAACAAAAAAGGCCCGTATCTCGCGATACGGGCCTTTTTCGTAAGAGGGAAAAATCAATTACTTGATTTTGCCTTCTTTGTAGATCACGTGCTTGCGAACAACCGGATCAAATTTCTTGATCTCGAGTTTGTCCGGAGTAGTGCGCTTGTTCTTGTCGGTAGTGTAGAAGTGACCAGTACCGGCGCTCGAAATCAAACGAATCAATTCACGCATGATTAGCTCCCTTAGATCTTGCCAGCTTTGCGGATTTCGGCCAGAACGACAGTGATGCCGCGCTTGTCGATGATACGCATGCCTTTGGCAGATACGCGCAGACGCACGAAACGTTTCTCTTCTTCAACCCAGAAGCGGTGATGCTGCAGGTTCGGCAGGAAACGACGACGGGTTTTGTTGTTTGCGTGGGAAATGTTATTCCCAGTCACCGGACCCTTACCGGTAACTTGACAGACTCTAGACATGCCTCAGCCCTCTAAACCACATGCCCAACCCGGCATGGGTTGGCCGCTTAATCTCTCAGTCATTTGGCGCCAGGCGCCGCGTTTCTTTAAGGGTCTTACCGGCTACACCTACAAACGAAGGAACCGGGCCCCTAGAAAAGAGCGCTGCTTTATACCAGAAAGACTAGAGAGCAACAACATTCGCTGTGCGTTGAATTAACAAAAAGCCCATTTTTCGAGCGCCAAGGGCTTTGGACAAAGGCTATCGCCGATGTCGACCACTCGTCGCAGAGAATCGACCAGCCTGCCAATCGAGGCCAATCCAGAACCACTGCACAGCAAAATCAGGCGCCATACTCCCCCGAAAATGAAAAAGGAGATAGTCATTTGCAATAGAGCCCACTAGGGTAAGCCTTTTCCAGACTGCACTTGCAGATGGGCCTTCGATCTGTAAAGGAATCCGACCATGCGCCTCGCTGCCCTACCGCTGTTGCTTGCCCCTTTATTGCTGAGCCCGCTGGCCCAGGCCGCCGCCCTGAGCGTCTGCACCGAAGCCAGTCCGGAAGGGTTCGACGTGGTGCAATACAACTCGCTGACCACCACCAATGCCTCGGCCGACGTGCTGATGAACCGCCTGGTGGACTTCGACACCGCCAGCGGCAAAGTGGTCGCCGGTCTCGCCGACAGCTGGGAGGTCAGCCCTGACGGCCTGATCTACGTCTTCAAGTTGCACCCGCAGGTGAAGTTTCATCGCACCGAATACTTCTCCCCCACGCGCGATGTCACTGCCGAAGACGTCATTTTCAGCTTCGACCGCATGCTCGATCCCGCCAATCCATGGCACAAGGTTGCCCAGAGCGGCTTCCCGCATGCGCAATCGATGCAATTACCTGCGCTGATCAAGAAGATCGACGCCCTCGACCCACTGACCGTACGCTTCACGCTCGACCACCCGGACTCGACGTTCCTACCGACCCTGAGCATGGGCTTCGCCTCGATCTATTCGCTCGAGTATGCCGACAAACTGCTCAAGGCCGGCACACCGGAGAAACTCAACAGCCAACCCATCGGCACCGGCCCGTTTGTCTTCACTCGATTCCAGAAAGACGCCTCGATCCGCTACAAGGCCAACGCCGACTATTTCCGTGGCAAACCTTCCGTCGATCCGCTGATCTTCGCCATCACCCCGGACGCCAATGTGCGTTTGCAGAAATTGCGCCGTAACGAATGCCAGATTGCCCTGTCGCCCAAACCGCTGGACGTACAAGCCGCGCTGAAAGAACCGACGCTGAAAGTGGAAAAAACTGACGCCTTCATG
Source organism: Pseudomonas sp. Irchel s3f7 (assembly GCF_900187615.1). Classification (GTDB taxonomy): domain Bacteria; phylum Pseudomonadota; class Gammaproteobacteria; order Pseudomonadales; family Pseudomonadaceae; genus Aquipseudomonas. Next base: position 169,315 of record NZ_FYDO01000008.1, read on the forward strand.
ACCGCGTTCGTCGCCCTCAACAGCCAGCATCCACCGCTGGACAAGCCTGAAGTGCGTCAGGCGATCAACCTCGCCTTCGACAAGGCCAACTACGTCAAAGCCGTGTTCGAAGACACCGCGGAGCCCGCCAATGGCCCGTATCCGCCCAATACCTGGAGCTACGACAAGAGCTTGCCGGGCTACCCCCATGATGTGCAGAAAGCCAAGGCATTGATGGCCAAGGCCGGGCTCAAGGACGGTTTTCAGACCACGATCTGGACCCGTCCGTCGGGCAGCCTGCTCAACCCCAATCCAAGCCTCGGCGCCCAACTGCTGCAAGCCGATCTCGCGGAAATCGGCATCCAGGCCGAAATTCGGGTGATCGAATGGGGCGAACTGATCCGCCGTGCCAAGGCCGGCGAGCACGACATCCTGTTCATGGGCTGGGCCGGCGACAACGGTGACCCGGACAACTTCCTCACGCCGCAGTTTTCCTGCGCCGCGCTCAAGTCCGGCACCAATTTCGCCCGCTACTGCAATCCAGACCTGGACAAGCTGATCAGCGCCGGCAAGACCACCGGCGAGCAAGGTGTGCGCACCAAACTTTACGAACAGGCGCAGACGCAGATTCAGCAGCAGGCATTGTGGTTGCCGCTGGCGCATCCGACCGCCTTCGCCCTGACGCGCAAGGATGTCGAGGGTTATTCAGTGAGCCCGTTCGGGCGGCAGGACTACTCGAAGGTTGACCTGAAGTAACCGCCACACCCCACAACGTGCAGGAGCCGGCTTGCTGGCGATAGCGTCGTCAGGTTCAGCACCTAAGCTGGATCCGATGGCCTCATCGCCAGCAAGCCGGCTCCTACAAAGTCCGCGTGTACCTCCTACATCCACCCATACTCCGCCATCGACAGCGGATCACCGTCGCCGATGATGAAATGGTCGAGTACTCGCACATCGATCAGGCCCAAAGCATCTTGCAGTCGTTTGGTCAGTTTCCGATCTGCCTGGCTGGGGTCGGAGTTGCCCGACGGATGGTTATGGCAGAGGATCAGTGCCGCTGCGTTGTTGGCCAAGGCTCGCTTGACCACCTCTCGCGGGTGCACGCTAGTGTTGTCGATGGAGCCGCGAAACAGTGTTTCAAACCCCAGTACCTGATGCCTGGAATCGAGAAACAGACAGCCAAACACCTCGTGTGGCTCGTGGCGCAGCATCGACTTCAGGTAGTCACGCACCGCCTGAGGGTTCTCCAGTGCCGACTTCTGACGCGCACGTTCGGCCAGATGACGCCTGCTCATCTCCTGAGCTGCTTGCAACTGAGCAAATTTCGCTGGCCCTAGGCCTAACTGCTTACTGAATGTTTCCTGATCGGCCTCAAGCAGTGAGCGCAAGCTGCCAAACTGATGCAACAGGTGTCGAGCCAGATCCACGGCGCTTTTTCCCACTACGCCGGTCCGTAAAAATATCGCCAGCAATTCAGCGTCCGACAGGCTTCCCGAGCCCTGTTCCAGCAACCTCTCCCGCGGCCGTTCCGCCGCCGGCCAATCGCGAATACTCATAGCACCTCCCTGTCTGTGGGCGCCGCTGTTCCGTAGCGGTCGCTGTGATATCGTAGCCCATCTTTTTTGCGGGCGATTTCACTCCTGGGGAGGGGGTATCGCCATGCAGTCATCAACGAAATGAAAGGCAGGCCTATGCAGCGGCTGTATCGGAAACGCATTGTTCTGGGCGTCGGCGGCGGCATCGCTGCCTACAAGAGCGCCGACCTGGTTCGCCGCCTGATCGACCAAGGCGCCGAAGTGCGCGTGGTCATGACCCGTGGCGGCGCGGAGTTCATCACCCCGCTGACCATGCAGGCACTGTCCGGGCACCCTGTGCATCTGGACTTGCTGGACCCGGCGGCCGAGGCGGCCATGGGGCACATCGAGCTGGCCAAATGGGCCGATCTGGTGCTGATCGCTCCCGCTACTGCGGACCTGATCGCCCGACTGGCCCAAGGTATTGCCGACGACTTGCTGACCACGCTGGTATTGGCCACAGACGCCGTCGTTGCTGTTGCCCCGGCCATGAACCAGGCCATGTGGCGCGACCCGGCCACCCAAGCCAACCTGCAAACCCTCGCAAGCCGCGACATCAAGGCCTTCGGCCCGGCGTCCGGCAGCCAGGCCTGCGGTGATGTGGGCCTTGGGCGCATGCTTGAAGCCACGGATCTGGCGCAATGCGCGGCCGACTGCTTCCAGCGTCAAGCGCTGACCGGCAAACACGTGCTGATTACCGCCGGTCCGACCCAGGAAAACATCGACCCGGTGCGCTACATCACCAACCACAGCTCCGGGAAAATGGGCTTTGCCCTGGCCGAAGCCGCGGTAGAAGCCGGCGCCCGTGTGACTCTGATCACCGGCCCTGTGCATCTGCCGACGCCGGACCGCGTCACGCGCATCGACGTGGTCAGCGCCCGCGACATGCTCGCCGCGTGCGAAGCCGCGATCCCGTGCGACATTTTCATCGCCTCGGCAGCGGTCGCGGATTACCGCCCGGAAGTCGTCGCCCCACAAAAACTCAAGAAAGACCCTACAAGCGGCGACGGTTTTGTCCTGCAAATGGTCCGCAACCCGGACATTCTGGCCAGCATTGCCACACGTCCCGACCGTCCTTTCAGTGTCGGCTTCGCCGCCGAAACCGAACACCTGCTCGATTACGCTGCCCGCAAGTTGAAAGACAAGAATCTCGATCTGATTGTCGCCAATGATGTCGCCAACCCGACCATTGGCTTCAACAGCGAAGAAAACGCCTGCAGCGTGATCGACCGTGAGCTACACGCCACAGTTTTCGCCCAGACCAGCAAGAGCAAGATTGCTCGCCAGCTGATCACTTTTATCGCCGAACGTCTGAACCAGGTTTAATTTACATGCACGCTTTGCAAGCCAAGATCCTCGACCCCCGCATCGGCACCGAATTCCCGCTGCCGCAGTACGCCACGCCAGGCTCCGCCGGCCTCGACCTACGGGCCATGCTGGACAAAGACACCGTGATCAAACCGGGTGAAACCGTGCTGATCCCGACCGGCCTGTCGGTCTACATCGGTGATCCGAACCTCGCGGCGCTGATCCTGCCACGCTCGGGAATGGGCCATAAGCACGGCATCGTGCTGGGTAATTTGGTGGGCCTGATCGACTCCGACTATCAGGGCCCACTGATGGTTTCTTGCTGGAACCGTGGCCAGACCGAGTTCACCATGCCGGTTGGCGAGCGCCTGGCGCAGCTGGTGTTGGTACCGGTGGTACAGGCTCACTTCGAAATGGTTGAAGAGTTTGTCGAAACCGAGCGCGGCACCGGCGGTTTCGGCCATACCGGCACCCGTTGATTCGATAAAGATCCATTGTGCTCTGCTCAACTGAAAGGTTTGACCGCCTGAAATCAAGGCATTGGCCACCCAAACAGTCGAAGAAGTCGCTGTCATGGCCCTTTCGCACCACGAACTCTCCATGGAAATCGCCGTCATACCTTCAGTTTGAACGTGTCGCCAAATGTTTCGGCGACCTGTCCAGCCACTTTCGAGATGGAGCACTTCCACAGATGAACACCCCGGCCAAAATCGCACCCAAGTTCCCCGACAGCATTTTCCGCGCCTATGATATTCGCGGCACTGTCCCTGAATTCCTGAACGCTGAAACCGCTTACTGGATCGGTCGCGCCGTCGGCTCCCAAAGCCTGGCCCAGGGCGAGCCAAACGTATCCGTCGGTCGCGATGGCCGCTTGTCCGGCCCGGAACTGGTCGCGCAGTTGATCAAGGGCATCGCCGACAGTGGCTGCCACGTCAGTGATGTCGGCCTGGTGCCGACGCCGGCGCTGTACTACGCCGCCAACGTGCTGGCCGGTAAATCCGGCGTGATGCTGACCGGCAGCCACAACCCGTCGAATTACAACGGTTTCAAGATCGTCATTGCCGGCGACACCCTGGCCAACGAACAGATCCAGGCCCTGCACGACCGCCTCAAGACCAACAACCTGAGCAGCGGCCAGGGCAGCATCACCCAGGTCGAGATTCTCAACCGTTACTCCACCGAAATCGTCCAGGACATCAAACTGGCCCGCCGCCTGAAAGTGGTCGTGGACTGCGGCAACGGCGCGGCCGGCGTGATCGCCCCGCAACTGATCGAAGCGCTGAACTGCGAAGTCATCCCGCTGTTCTGCGAAGTGGACGGCAACTTCCCGAATCACCACCCGGACCCGGGCAAGCCCGAAAACCTTGTCGACCTGATCGCCAAGGTCAAGGAAACCAACGCAGACATCGGCTTGGCCTTCGACGGCGACGGCGACCGCGTCGGCGTGGTAACCAACACCGGCAGCATCGTCTACCCGGACCGCCTGCTGATGCTGTTCGCCCGCGACGTCGTGGCGCGCAACCCGGGCGCCGAGATCATCTTCGACGTCAAATGCACCCGTCGCCTGTTTCCCCTGATCAAGGAATACGGCGGCCGGTCGTTAATGTGGAAGACTGGTCATTCGTTGATCAAAAAGAAAATGAAACAATCCGGCGCCCTGTTGGCTGGCGAAATGAGCGGGCACATCTTTTTCAAAGAGCGCTGGTTCGGTTTCGACGACGGCATTTACAGCGCTGCGCGGTTGCTGGAGATCCTCAGCAAAGAAAAATCTTCGGCCGAAGAGCTATTCGCGACCTTCCCGAACGATATTTCTACGCCGGAAATCAATATCCATGTGACCGAAGAGAGCAAATTCAGCATCATTGATGCATTGCACGACGCACAGTGGGGCGCAGGCGCTGACCTGACCATCATTGACGGCGTGCGAGTCGACTACGCCAAAGGCTGGGGCCTGGTGCGCGCCTCCAACACCACACCGGTGCTGGTGCTGCGTTTCGAGGCCGATGACGAGGCTGAATTGCAACGCATCAAGGACGTTTTCAAAGTCCAGTTGAAGCGTGTTGCACCTGATCTCCAACTACCGTTCTGATTCACCCGGAGCCCTGAATGACCCTCGAACGCGAAGCCGCCGCCAACACCGCCAAGGTCCTGTCCGAAGCGCTGCCTTATATCCGCCGCTATGTCGGCAAGACACTGGTGATCAAATACGGCGGCAACGCGATGGAAAGCGAGGAGCTGAAAACCGGCTTCGCCCGCGACATCGTGCTGATGAAGGCCGTGGGCATCAACCCGGTGGTGGTTCACGGTGGTGGTCCGCAAATCGGTGACCTGCTCAAGCGTCTGTCCATCGAAAGCCACTTTGTCGATGGCATGCGCGTCACCGACGCCGCGACCATGGACGTGGTGGAAATGGTCCTGGGCGGCCAGGTCAACAAGGACATCGTCAACCTGATCAACCGTCACGGCGGCAGCGCCATCGGCCTGACCGGTAAAGACGCCGAGCTGATCCGCGCGAAAAAGCTCACCGTGACCCGCCAGACGCCGGAGATGACGACTCCGGAAATCATCGACATCGGCCACGTCGGCGAAGTGGTCGGGATCAACACCGACCTGCTGAACCTGCTGGTCAAGGGTGATTTCATCCCGGTGATCGCGCCTATCGGCGTTGGCGCCAACGGTGAGTCGTACAACATCAACGCTGACCTGGTGGCCGGCAAAGTGGCCGAAGCGCTGAAAGCCGAAAAGCTGATGCTGCTGACCAACATCGCCGGCCTGATGGACAAGTCGGGGACGGTCCTGACCGGCCTGACCACTCAACAAGTCGACGACCTGATCGCCGACGGCACCATCTACGGCGGCATGCTGCCGAAGATCCGTTGTGCGCTGGAAGCGGTGCAAGGCGGCGTGGGCAGCTCGCTGATCATTGACGGCCGCGTACCGAACGCGATCCTGCTGGAAATCTTCACCGACACCGGTGTGGGCACCCTGATCAGCAATCGCAAGCGTCCATGATTCAAAATCACAAAAATGATCGCAGCCTTCGGCGGCTCCTACAACAGAGTCTTTTCAGGTGTACGAAAAGTCCGTAGGAGCTGACGAAGTCTGCGATCTTTTTTACGCGCACAGGAAATGCCTGACCGATCACAGCGAAATGTCTGACATCGGGAAAGAAACAATCTGCCTAGGATCTTCTCTCTATCCACAGGAGAACGACCCATGAAAAAAGACTACGTGCCGTACGGCAGCGATGTTTCAGCAGGCACTTACGCGTGCGTGGACTGCGGTCATCAGTATTCGAATCAGGCAAAAACCTCGATGCCGCCCTGCCCGCAAATGCGCAAAACCCCACACATCCGCCATGGCTGGAAAATTCTGACCGGCCAAGGTGATGCGGTAAAAGATCCGTATCCGGATACCGATAAACCTGGCGGCGCAAAAAAACAGCAGGCATGAAAAAACCCCGTTCAGCCTGGCTGACCGGGGTCTTTTTTTGCGTCCTGATACCTGTAGGAGCTGCCGAAGGCTGCGTCAGACGCCGAATTGCGCGCGGTACGCTTCAACGGCAGGCAAGTGCTGCTTGAGTTGCGGATCATCTGCCAGGAATTCCAGCACCTGGTTCAGCGAAACGATGCTGATCACCGGAATGCCGAAGTCACGCTCCACTTCCTGGATCGCCGACAGCTCACCGTTACCACGCTCCTGACGGTTCAGGGCGATCAGCACGCCGGCGGCCTTGGCACCGTCCTGGGAAGCGATGATCTGCATCACTTCGCGGATGGCGGTGCCAGCAGTGATCACGTCGTCGATGATCAGCACGTCACCGGTCAACGGTGCGCCAACCAGGCTACCGCCTTCGCCGTGGGCCTTGGCTTCCTTGCGGTTGAAGCACCAAGGCAGGTCACGGTTATGATGCTCGGCCAACGCGACGGCAGTGGTCGCCGCCAAAGGGATGCCTTTGTAGGCCGGACCGAACAGAACGTCGAAGGAAATGCCGCTTTCGGCAATGGCTGCGGCGTAGAAACGACCCAGCTGCGCCAGCGCCGAACCCGAGTTGAACAGGCCGGCATTGAAGAAGTAAGGACTGGTGCGCCCGGACTTCAGGGTGAACTCACCGAAGCGCAAAACGCCGCGATCGATGGCAAAACGAATGAAATCGCGCTGATACGCTTGCATGTAAAAAACCCCAAATACCACGGATTTAGCTAATTAGGTAGACGCCGTGTATCATACACGCACGCGATTTTTGGGGCCATTTATGCGGATCATCAGTGTGAACGTCAATGGTATTCAGGCCGCAGTCGAGCGAGGTTTGCTCAGTTGGCTGCAGGCACAGAATGCCGACGTCATCTGCCTGCAGGACACCCGTGCCTCCGCCTTTGAACTGGACGATCCAGCCTTCCAACTGGATGGATACTTCCTTTATGCCTGCGACGCCGAAGTTCCCGCCCAAGGCGGTGTGGCTTTGTATTCGCGGTTGCAACCGAAGGCAGTCATCAGCGGTCTCGGTTTCGAGACGGCCGACCGCTACGGGCGCTACCTGCAAGCAGATTTCGACAAAGTCAGTATTGCAACCTTGTTGCTTCCGTCCGGTATGAACGGCGATGAAGACTTGAATCAGAAATTCAAGCTCATGGACGACTTCGCCAAGTACCTGGACAAGCAGCGGCGCAAACGCCGCGAGTACATTTACTGTGGCTCGCTGTACGTGGCGCAACAGAAGCTGGACATCAAGAACTGGCGCGACAGCCAGCAATCTCCGGGCTTCCTGGCGCCTGAACGGGCCTGGATGGACGAGATTGTCGGCAACATGGGTTATGTCGATGCCCTGCGCGAAGTCAGCCGTGAAGGCGACCAGTACAGCTGGTGGCCGGATAACGAACAGGCCGAAATGCTCAACCTTGGTTGGCGCTTCGACTATCAGCTGCTGACCCCGGGCCTGCGCCGCTTTGTACGCAGCGCACGCCTGCCACGTCAGCCGCGGTTCTCGCAGCACGCACCGCTGATCGTGGACTACGACTGGACGCTGACTATCTAAGCGAATAGAAACCGCTCAGACAAAAAATGCCCGTATCGCGAGATACGGGCATTTTTTATGAGCCGCAATCAGTGATCAGAACTTCAAGCAGCGCCGAAAAACGGCAGCGTGAGGTACAACTTGATCACGATGACATTGATGATGTCGATGAAGAATGCCCCCACCATCGGCACGACCAGGAACGCTATCTGCGAAGGACCGTACCGCTGTGTCACTGCCTGCATGTTGGCGATGGCCGTCGGAGTGGCACCCAGTCCGAAGCCGCAATGCCCTGCCGCCAATACCGCCGCATCGTAATTACTGCCCATCACTCTGAATGTCACGAAAATCGCAAACAGAGCCATGACCAGCGTTTGCATAGCCAGAATAACGAAGAACGGCAAAGCCAGCGCAGCCAGGTCCCACAACTTGAGCGACATCAGCGCAATTGCCAGGAACAGCGACAAGCTGACATTCCCCAACACAGAAACTTCTTTCTCGAATACTTGATACAAGCCAAGCGCTGAAAGTCCGTTGCGCAAAAGAACGCCCACGAACAATACGCAAACGAATGTCGGCAACTCAAAGGCGGTTTCTCGGAGTGCACCGTTCAACAGATTACCCGCCAGCAAGCTGACGGCGATCAGCGCGAGTGTCTCGATAAACGAAAAGGGTGTGATCGAGCGCTCTTTGTTCGGCTGTTCAAAGCCCTTTGGCAGTCTTGGCTTATCTTGATTACCGCAACCCGGGACTGGTATGCGCTTGATAAGCAAACGCGCGACCGGCCCACCAATCAAACCGCCCAGCACCAAGCCAAACGTCGCAGAGGCCATTGCAAGCTCAGTGGCGGAAGCCAGACCGTACTTCTCACTGAACGTCGCCCCCCACGCGGCACCTGTACCGTGACCACCCGCCAAGGTAATCGAGCCTGTCAGCAAGCCCATCAGGGGATCGAGCCCAAATGCCGTTGCGAGCCCGATGCCCATGGCATTCTGAACCACCAGAAGGCCGGTGACCGCCAGTACGAAAACCCCCACCACGCGCCCGCCTTTCTTTAAGCTGGCGAAGTCGGCACTCAAGCCAATGGTGGCGAAGAACGCGAGCATCAAGGGAGTTTGCAGCGAGGTATCAAATTGGACTTGAATATCAAGAAGGCGCAAACCCAAAAGAACCAGGGCAACCACCAGGCCGCCCGCTACAGGCTCGGGGATATTGTAGGCACGCAAAAAACCGACTCGTGAAACAAGCCCACGACCCAGAAGCAGGACTAAAGAGGCGGCTACAAGTGTTCCATAAAAATCAAGCTGAACCATTGGGATATTCTTGTACATTCATTCAGGGGCGAACTATTTACCTGGACACGCCTCTCGAACAGGCTGATTAAACTCAACGCTGATTATTTTTAGTTTCAGGATCCGTCAATGGTCTGAATATATCGAAATATTTCTAAGGAATATGACTTGGTGGAACTTTAACAATCACCCAGTCTTATTGCCAAGCATATGGGCGGTATCAACGCTTTGCAGTTGTGACTAAAAGTGTAAGAAGCGTAAATACACTTTCGTTGAAAAATGAGATATCAGAAATACAAATGCCCCGACAAGTCGGGGCATTTTTTTGAACCTGACGCCTGGCTTACTTGATCAACCGTAAGCGCTCCATAAACCCCACATTCAAAGCGCTTAGCTGATCCCGGATGCTGTGCTCCCGATTCCTTCAGGAGCCAGCTCGCCATGATGCGACCCGATGCCAAAGTCGAAAAAGTGTATCTGTACCCCAAGCCGGTCGACTTCCGAAAATCCATCGACGGCTTGGCTGCGCTGGTCGAGCTGGATATTAAAGTCGCCGTATTCGACCCGGTGCTTTTCGTATTTCTGAATCGCCACCGTAACCGAGTAAAGATCCTCTATTGGGAGCGCAACGGCTTCTGCCTTTGGCTCAAGCGCCTCGAGTCCGAACGATTCAAAACATCGCCTGACGCCACCGACGAGGCGATCGTTCTGACCGTCCAGGAACTCAACTGGATGCTCGATGGCTTTGACCTCTGGCGCAACCGTCCTCATCAAGTTTTGACGCCGCGATTCGTAGCCTGATTCGGTATAATCCAGGGCATGAATTCCTTGCCCGAAAATCTTCCAGATGATCCCGTTCTGCTCAAGAAAATGCTTGGGCAGATGCTTGACGAGCGTCAGTTGGATAAGGGAAAAATTGTTCGGCTAGAAGAACAGAATGCCCTCCTGCTTCAGCGTCTGTTCGGACGTAAGTCCGAGCAAACAGCTGATGCGGAAACGCCGCAACTGGCCCTCTTCAATGAAGTAGAAAGCGTCGTTGAGCCTGTGGACGAAATCTCAGATGAAGAGGTCGTTGCCCCGACCAAGCGCCGCGGCAAACGCAAGCCTCTGCCCGCCGATCTCCCGCGCATCGAGATCATCCACGAACTTCCCGAACATGAACTGACGTGCGTCTGCGGCTGCCGCAAACACACGATTGGCGAAGAAGTCAGCGAGCAGCTTGAAATCGTGCCGATGCAGATCCGTGTGATCAGACACGTTCGGAAAGTTTACGGTTGCCGCGACTGCGAGATGGCGCCGGTCACTGCTGACAAGCCGGCTCAACTGATTGAAAAAAGCATGGCCAGCCCAAGTGTTCTGGCGATGCTGCTGACCACCAAGTACGTCGATGGACTACCGCTTCACCGTTTCGAAAAAGTCTTGGGCCGCCATGGCGTCGATATCCCGCGCCAGACGTTGGCACGCTGGGTTATCCAGTGCGGTGAACACTTCCAACCGCTGCTGAATTTAATGCGCGAGAGCCTACTGGGCAGCCGTGTTATCCACTGCGATGAAACACGGGTACAGGTGTTGAAAGAGCCTGACCGAGACCCAAGCAGCCAGTCCTGGATGTGGGTGCAAACCGGCGGCCCGCCAGATAAACCAGTGATCCTTTTTGACTACGCCACCAGCCGTGCGCAGGAGGTGCCGACACGCCTGCTCGATGGCTATCGTGGCTATGTGATGACCGATGATTACGCCGGTTATAACGCGTTGGGCGCGCAGGCCGGAGTCGAGCGTTTGGGCTGCTGGGCGCACGCAAGGCGCAAGTTTATTGAGGCGCAAAAAGTGCAGCCGAAAGGCAAGACGGGACGCGCTGATATCGCACTGAACCTGATCAACAAACTCTATGGCGTAGAGCGTGATCTGAAGGATGCGTGCGACGACGATCGTAAAACCGGCCGTCATGATCGAAGCCTGCCAGTGCTGGCTCAGTTAAAAAGCTGGATGGAAAAGACGCAGCCACAAGTTACGTCTCAGAACGCCTTGGGCAAGGCCATCGGCTATCTGGCGAGTAACTGGAACAAACTGGAGCGGTACGCCGAGGAAGGCTATTTGCCGATCGACAACAACCCCGCCGAGCGTGCGATCAGGCCCTTCGTCATCGGAAGAAAGAACTGGTTGTTTAGCGACACACCCAAAGGCGCGACGGCCAGCGCTCAACTTTACAGCCTGGTCGAGACTGCCAAAGCCAACGACCAAGAGCCCTATGCGTGGCTGCGCCACACATTAGAACGACTACCACTGGCGACCTCGGTTGAAGATTACGAAGCGCTGTTGCCGTGGAACTGCTCGCCGGCATCGCCTAGCTAGGCGCGTTACCGATCTTGAAGTCGGTGGGGTTTATGGAGCGCTTACGATCAACCGCCAGGTGAACGGATACCGATAGGGGAACCCTTCGTTGGCCTTCACCCCGGCAATAATCGTCAGCACCAAAGCACCGATCGCCACCAGACCCAGCAGGAAGAACCCGACAATTACCACCATCAGCAGGAAGCAAATGGTGGAAGCAATGGCAACGGTGATCTGAAAGTTCAGCGCCTCCTTGCCTTGCGCATCAATGAACGGATCCATCTCGCGCTTCATCTGCCAGAGAATCAGCGGGCCGATCAGCGTTCCGAACGGAATCCAGATCCCCAGCAAGGCGGACAAGTGACAAAACATGGCCCACTGGCGAACCTCACGGCTCGGCGTGGGGAGTGGCAGTTGCTCATCACTCATAACGTCCTCCTTGCATGGAACAATCCGTTCAGTCAGCCAGCGCAGCCGTTTGCAGATCGAAAATTTCGCTCATGCCTTTCTTCGCCAGTTCCAGCATGGCGTTCAGCTCTTCCGGCTGGAACGGAGCGCCTTCGGCGGTGCCCTGGACTTCGATGAAGCCACCGGTGCTGGTCATCACGACGTTCAGGTCGGTTTCGGCAGCCGAATCTTCCAGGTAGTCGAGGTCGAGCACTGGCTCACCCTGATACATACCGACCGACACGGCACCGATCATTTGCTTGAGCGGGTCGCCGCCTTTCAGGCCGCCGCGCTTCTTGATCACTTTCAAGGCGTCGACCAGTGCAACCATGGCGCCGGTGATGGACGCAGTACGCGTGCCGCCGTCGGCCTGGATCACATCGCAATCGACGTACAGGGTCACGTCGCCCAGTTTGGACATGTCCAACGCAGCGCGCAGGGAACGGCCGATCAAGCGCTGGATTTCCAGAGTGCGGCCGCCTTGCTTGCCGCGGCTCGCCTCACGCTGGTTACGCTCGCCGGTGGCGCGCGGCAGCATGCCGTACTCGGCGGTCAACCAGCCTTGGCCCTGACCTTTGAGGAAACGCGGCACGCCGTTTTCGACGCTGACGGTGCAGATGACTTTGGTGTCACCGAACTCGACCAGCACAGAACCCTCGGCGTGTTTGGTGTAGTTGCGGGTAATGCGGATCGAGCGGAGCTGATCGGCAGCGCGACCACTTGGACGTTTCATAAGGGATACCTGTACGGGGACGGAAAACTGCGGAGCATTATAGAGCCGCCAGCCACGCCTGGGCACTTCTAAAAAAATCCTCTGACGAGCGAAGGCGCTGAACAGCCCACACCCGACGACCTGCAGCCGTTTGTCACACCGTGTGTTTGGGCGCATCGGCGCCACTGCGCTACAATCCTGCGCCTTTGCTGCCAGTCGGCTTTAATTCATTGATAGCGGATTGCCGGAACGCCAGTTCTGCGCCGATCTGCATTGCGAGGTACCTCCATGGTGCACAGCATGACCGCCTTCGCCCGCGTCGAGAAAGCCGGCGTTCAGGGCACCCTGAGCTGGGAGCTGCGCTCGGTCAACAGCCGCTACCTGGAACCGCACTTGCGCCTGCCGGAGTCCTTTCGCGACCTCGAAGGCGCCGTGCGTGAAGCCCTGCGCCAAGGCGTATCGCGGGGCAAGCTCGAATGCACCCTGCGCTTCACTGAAGAAAACACCGGCAAAGCGCTGCAAGTGGATCAGATGCGCGCCGCGCAACTGGTCGCGGCCGCCGAAACCATTGCCGGCCTGATCAAGAACCCGGCAGCGCTGAACCCGCTCGAAGTGCTGGCCTGGCCCGGCGTGCTGGTGGGTGACGCAACCGACCCGCAAGCCTTGAATGCCGAGGCTTTGGCGCTGTTCAATCAGGGTTTGAAAGAGCTCAAGGCCGGCCGCGAGCGCGAAGGCTCGGAGCTGGCCCGACTGATCAACGAACGCCTGACTTCCATTGAAGAAGACGTGGTGACCCTGCGCGAACTCGTTCCGCAAATGCTCGCCACCCAGCGCCAGAAAGTGCTCGATCGTTTCGCCGACATGAAGGCCGAAATGGACCCGCAGCGCCTGGAGCAGGAAATGGTCATGCTCGCGCAAAAAAGCGACGTCGCCGAAGAGCTGGATCGCCTGAGCACTCACATCATCGAAGTTCGCCGGGTGCTCAAGTCCGGTGGCGCGGCCGGGCGGCGCCTGGACTTCCTGATGCAGGAGCTCAACCGCGAAGCCAACACACTGGGCTCCAAAGCCTTCGACCCGCGCAGCACCCAGGCTGCGGTCAACCTCAAGGTGTTGATCGAGCAGATGCGCGAACAAGTACAGAATATTGAGTAAGGCAACCCCGACATGACCCACAGCACCGGCACCCTGTACATCATTTCCGCCCCCTCGGGTGCGGGCAAGAGCAGCCTGGTCAAGGCCCTGACCGACGCCAATCCGGAGATCCGCGTCTCGGTCTCCCACACCACCCGCGCCATGCGCCCGGGCGAAGTGGACGGCGTGAACTACAACTTCGTCGCACGCGAACAGTTCGTGAAAATGATCGAGCACGGGGACTTCCTCGAGCGCGCCGAAGTGTTCGGCAACCTCTACGGCACCTCGCAAAGCCACTTGCAGCAGACCCTGGATCAAGGCCACGACCTGATTCTGGAAATCGACTGGCAAGGTGCGGAGCAGGTGCGCAAGTTGATGCCTCAGGCTCGCTCGATCTTCATTCTGCCGCCGTCACTTGAAGCCTTGCACCAGCGCCTGACCAACCGCGGCCAGGACAGTGACGAGATCATTGACGGCCGGATGCGCGAAGCCGTCAGCGAAATGAGCCACTACGTCGACTACGACTACCTGATCATCAACGACGATTTCGCCCATGCGCTGCACGATTTGAAGGCGATTTTCCGCGCCAATCAGCTGATTCAGAAACGCCAGCAGCAACGTTTCGGCAAATTGCTGGCTGAATTGCTCGGCTAAACAGCTCTTCCCAAAACCGCTGCAGGGGCTTTACATTGGCACTTGTAGCGCGTTGGAGGGCTTGGTCAAAAAATCAGCGCTTCCCTAAACGCTGGTGATTTTTTAAACTGTCGAGTCCGCTCGCCCAACCGGGCAGCGCGCATATTGCATTCGCTCCGAGGAATACCATGGCCCGCGTAACCGTTGAAGACTGCCTAGAACACGTGGAAAACCGCTTTGAGCTGGTCATGCTCTCTACCAAGCGTGCCCGTCAACTGGCCACCGGCGGCAAAGAGCCACTGGTCCAGTGGGAAAACGACAAGCCTACCGTTGTAGCCCTGCGTGAAATCGCGGAAGGCCTGATGAGCTACGAGTTCATCGCCAACGCAGAAATCGTCGAAGACGAACCGCTGTTCGCAGCGTTCGAGGACGAGTCCAACGAGGCCGTCTAAGCCTATGCCTGGTCGACGTAGCACGGCGCGGGATTACAGCTTGCGGCAGGAGACATCATGCCGAGCATAGACGCCCTCGCCGATCGCTTATCGACCTACCTCGGCAACGACCAGGTCAATCTGGTCCGCCGAGCGTATTTCTACGCCGAACAAGCCCACGATGGCCAACGCCGCCGTAGCGGTGAGGCGTACGTCACGCACCCTCTTGCGGTGGCGAATATTCTTGCCGACATGCACATGGACCATCAGAGCCTGATGGCTGCGATGCTGCATGACGTGATCGAAGACACCGGTATTGCCAAGGAAGCGCTGCAAGCGCAGTTCGGCGAAACCGTGGCCGAACTGGTCGACGGGGTCAGCAAACTGACCCAGATGAACTTCGAGACCAAGGCCGAGGCGCAAGCCGAAAACTTCCAGAAAATGGCCATGGCCATGGCGCGCGACATTCGCGTGATCCTGGTCAAACTGGCCGACCGCCTGCACAACATGCGCACGCTGGAAGTGCTGTCCGGCGAAAAACGCCGGCGCATCGCCAAGGAAACCCTGGAAATCTATGCGCCCATCGCCAACCGGCTGGGCATGCACGCCATTCGCATAGAATTCGAAGATCTCGGCTTCAAGGCGATGCACCCGATGCGTTCCGCGCGGATCTACCAGGCGGTCAAACGCGCCCGGGGCAACCGCAAGGAAATCGTCAACAAGATCGAAGAATCCCTCAGTCACTGCCTGGCCATCGATGGCATTCAGGGCGAGGTCAGCGGTCGCCAGAAACACCTCTACGGCATCTACAAGAAAATGCGCGGCAAGCGTCGGGCCTTCAACGAGATCATGGACGTCTACGCGTTCCGGATCATCGTCGACAAGGTCGACACCTGCTACCGCGTGTTAGGCGCTGTACATAATTTGTACAAGCCGTTGCCGGGGCGCTTCAAGGATTACATCGCGATCCCCAAGGCCAACGGCTACCAATCGCTGCACACCACGCTGTTCGGCATGCACGGTGTTCCGATCGAGATCCAGATCCGCACCCGCGAAATGGAAGAGATGGCCAACAACGGCATCGCCGCTCATTGGCTGTACAAATCCAGCGGTGACGAACAGCCGAAAGGCACTCACGCCCGCGCCCGCCAGTGGGTCAAAGGCGTGCTGGAAATGCAGCAACGCGCCGGCAATTCGCTGGAATTCATCGAAAGCGTGAAGATCGACCTGTTCCCGGACGAGGTCTATGTGTTCACGCCCAAGGGCCGGATCATGGAGCTGCCAAAAGGCTCCACCGCGGTCGACTTCGCCTACGCGGTGCACACCGACGTGGGCAACAGCTGCATCGCCTGCCGGATCAACCGTCGCCTCGCGCCGCTGTCCGAACCGCTGCAAAGCGGCTCCACGGTCGAGATCGTCAGCGCCCCGGGCGCCCGGCCTAACCCGGCCTGGCTCAACTTCGTGGTCACCGGCAAGGCGCGCACGCACATCCGCCATGCGCTGAAACTGCAACGCCGCTCCGAGTCCATCAGCCTGGGCGAACGCCTGCTGAACAAGGTCCTCAACGGCTTCGACAGCTCGCTGGAAAAAATCCCGGCCGAGCGCATCAAGGCGATGCTCGCCGAGTACCGTCTGGAGTTGATCGAAGATTTGCTCGAAGACATCGGCCTGGGCAATCGCATGGCCTATGTAGTCGCCCGCCGCCTGCTGGGCGAAGGCGAACAGCTGCCAAGTCCGGAAGGCCCGCTGGCGATCCGTGGCACCGAAGGCCTGGTGCTCAGCTACGCCAAGTGCTGCACGCCGATCCCGGGCGACCCGATTGTCGGTCACCTGTCTGCGGGTAAAGGCATGGTGGTGCACCTGGACAACTGCCGTAACATCACCGAAATCCGCCACAACCCGGAAAAATGCATCCAGCTCTCGTGGGCCAAGGATGTCACCGGCGAATTCAACGTCGAACTGCGCGTCGAACTGGAACACCAGCGCGGCCTGATCGCCCTGCTGGCCAGCAGCGTCAACGCCGCCGATGGCAATATCGAGAAAATCAGCATGGACGAACGCGATGGTCGCATCAGCGTGGTCCAACTGGTGGTCAGCGTTCACGACCGTGTGCACCTGGCCCGCGTGATCAAGAAACTGCGCGCCCTGACCGGGGTGATCCGCATCACCCGCATGCGCGCTTGACCCACCCCTTAAGGAGCTATTCATGACCAAGACTGTTATCACCAGCGACAAAGCCCCGGCCGCCATCGGCACTTATTCCCAGGCGATCAAGGCTGGCAACACCGTTTACATGTCGGGTCAAATTCCTCTGGACCCAAAAACCATGGAACTGGTTGAAGGCTTCGAAGCCCAGACCGTCCAGGTGTTCGAGAACCTCAAAGCCGTGGCTGAAGCTGCCGGCGGTTCGTTCAAGGACATCGTCAAACTGAACATCTTCCTCACCGACCTGAGCCACTTCGCCAAGGTCAACGAGATCATGGGCAAATACTTCGACCAGCCATACCCAGCCCGCGCCGCCATCGGCGTTGCAGCCCTGCCAAAGGGTTCGCAGGTTGAAATGGATGCCATCCTGGTCATCGAGTAATGCGTACGGCGCAGCCCAGGGCTGCGCCGACTGCTCTGCTGTAAAGAAAGTCTGAAAGGATTCCACCCATGCGCAAAGCGCTTGCTCTCTCGCTGCTCGCCCTGTTTTTGGGCGGATGTGCCAGCGACCCTGCCGACCGTGATATCAGCGGTACCTGGATCAACCAGGTAGCGATCGACGCTGCATCCAAAGGCGTTCCCCTGCGTGAAGCGCTCCAGGCCTATGGCCCGAACCTGGAATGGGACATCAACACCAAGGCCGGCCAGGCCCGTTACACCAATGGTTTTGAAAAAGTCGAAGGCCAGTTGCTGGGTGAACAGTCCGGTGTCTGGAAAGTCGACTTTTATGGCAGCTCGGCCAGCGAACTGAAGCGTGACGGCAAACAACTGAGTCAGTCCGCCAGCGACAACGAGCCCGAACAAGTCTTCGACCGCGCACAGACCCCGGTTCCGGATGGCGCACCGATGGGTGCCACCTTCGAACGTGCGCTGTATTCAGCCTACATGGGCGGCAGCTGGACCATTGTCAGTGGCCCCGGTGAAGGCGGCACGGTGCAATTCCAGGCCGACGGCCAGGTGACCGGCCTGCCGGGCAGTGATCGCTATGCGCTGTGCCTGGCTGGCGACTGCGCATCCATGAGCGGCGGCAACGACAACATGTGGCTGCAACTCAACGGCCAGGGCAATGCCTGGATCTTTGCGCGCAAGGGTAAAGCGCTGGAGATTTTCCAGACGGTGAACACCGCCCAGGCGGACGAAATGCCTTCGTTCACGACGGGTGATCGCAAGTGGTTGCTGGAAAAGCAGTGATCCGAGCTTGAATTGAGCCCACTGTAGGAGCCGGCTTGCTGGCGAAAGGGTCGTAACATTCAACATCAATGTTGGTTGTACGCCGCTTTCGCCAGCAAGCCGGCTCCTACAATGTGCGGGTTGTCAGGAAATCAGCAACGCCCCTCAAGAATCGCCGCATACCCCTCGCGAAAACTCGGATACGTCGGCGTCCAGCCCAACGCTTTTGCCCGCGCATTGGTGCATCGCTTGCTTCCCGTACGACGCACGCTGGCGTCATCGGCCCATTCCGTCACACCCAGATACTCACGCAACCAGCCCACCACATCCGCCAGTGCGGCTGGCGTGTCGTCGACACCAATATAGAAATCGTCCAGCGCCACGCCACGACGATCCGCCTCCAGCAGGCACGCCATCAATCCTGCGGCGTCGTCGGCGTGGATACGGTTGGCATACAACGGCGGATCGGTTACCACGCGATACCCCCGTCGCACCTGTGTCAGCAGCCATTCGCGGCCCGGACCATAAATACCGGTCAAACGTACGATGCTGGACGGGATACCGCTTTTAAGGGCGACCTGCTCGGCTTCGAGCATCACACGCCCTGAATAACTGCTGGCCACAGCCGGTGAAGTCTCGTCGACCCACTCGCCCTCCTGCTGACCATAGACACTGCTGCTGGACACGAACAGCAGGCGATTGGGCACCTGCCCGTAGTCGTTCAACCACTCCAGCACATGCTCCAGGCCCTGGACATAGGCCGCACGATAACCGGCTTCATCGTGATCGGTGGCGGCCGCGCAGTACACCAGGTAGTCGACCGCGCCGATTGGCCAGGTGTCCGGGCAATCCTTGTTGAACAAGTCACCGGCAACGCCGATGACCCCCTCGGGCAAGCGTGAAACGTCGCGCCGCAGGCCATGAACTTCCCACCCTGCACTCAGCAGTTGGGTGGCCAGACGACTGCCGACATCACCGCAACCGGCGATCAAAACAGAAGGCGCGGACATCAGAAAACTCCCCTAGGAAACGGACAGACTAGCGCCGGCAATAGACGAGCGGCTAGCAATGCAGGAAAAAAAGATACTCTATTACTTTTGTTAACAAGAATTACTTGCAATAATAAGCCCCACTTTTGTTCTCGGGCTTTCGAGGTCTGGAAGAACATCATCCGTTTTTTTCTCTCAGGTCCGGCCCAGCATGACACGCAATCATTTCTCCGCTTCGCCAACCAATCGACCTCGCGCCTGGAGCGCGGTGGCCGCCCTGTTGCTCAGCCTGATGCTGGCGCCAGTCGCCGCTTTCGCTGATGCTCAGGCGCCCGCCACGCCGGCAGCCGCCTCGGCCCCAATTGCGGCCGATCACGCCTCCCCCGCCGCGACCGATCCAGCACAAGCCGTACCGGCAGACGCCCTGGGTGAAGACGTGCCGGAAGTCCTCGAAGCCGACAACACCCTGGGCATGGCTCATGACCTGTCGCCTTGGGGCATGTACCAGAACGCCGACATCATCGTGAAAATCGTGATGATCGGCCTGGCCATCGCTTCGATCATCACCTGGACCATCTGGATCGCCAAGGGCCTTGAGCTGATGGGCGCCAAGCGTCGCCTGCGCACCGAAATTGTCCACCTGAAAAAAGCCGCCACCCTGAAAGAAGCCAGCGCTACCGCGGCCAAGGAAGGCACACTTGCCAACCTGTTGGTGCATGACGCCCTGGAAGAAATGCGCCTGTCCGCCAGCAGCCGTGAGAAAGAAGGCATCAAGGAACGCGTCAGCTTCCGCCTTGAGCGCCTGGTTGCAGCCTGCGGTCGCAACATGAGCAGCGGCACCGGCGTACTCGCCACCATCGGTTCCACCGCGCCGTTTGTCGGCCTGTTCGGTACCGTGTGGGGCATCATGAACAGCTTCATCGGCATCGCCAAAACCCAGACCACCAACCTCGCCGTCGTGGCCCCCGGCATCGCCGAAGCCCTGCTGGCCACAGCGTTGGGTCTGGTTGCAGCGATTCCCGCCGTAGTGATCTACAACGTTTTCGCCCGCTCCATCGCCGGTTACAAAGCCCAGGTGTCCGACGCGTCGGCGCAGGTCCTGCTGCTGGTCAGCCGTGACCTCGACCACCAGCCTGAGCGCAGCAGCTCGCAACCGCACATGGTGAAAGTGGGGTAATCGGCCATGGGCCTGCATTTGAAGGAAGGGGCAGACGACGATCTGTCCGAAAACCACGAAATCAACGTTACGCCGTTTATCGACGTAATGCTGGTGCTGTTGATCATCTTCATGGTGGCGGCCCCGCTGGCCACCGTGGACATCAAGGTCGACCTGCCTGCGTCCACCGCCAAACCGGCGCCACGACCAGAAAAACCGGTGTTCCTCAGCGTCAAGGCTGACCAGCGCCTGTTCCTCGGCGAAGAAGAAGTGAAGGCCGAAACACTCGGCGCCATCCTCGACGCCAGGACTCAAGGCAAGAAAGACACAACGATCTTCTTCCAGGCCGACAAAGGCGTGGATTACGGTGACCTGATGAGCGTGATGGATAACCTGCGCTCCGCCGGTTACCTGAAAGTGGGTCTGGTCGGACTCGAGACGGCAGCCAAGAAATGATCACGACGCGCCATAAACTGACGCGTTACAGCGGTAGCCTGGCCGTGGTGCTGGGCGTTCACGCGCTGGCCATCGCGCTGGCACTGAACTGGTCCGCCCGCCCGCCCATCGAATTGCCTCCCCAGGCAATGATGGTCGAACTGGCCCCCGTTCCTGCCCCGCCACCGCCAGCACCGCCGAAAGTCGTCACACCTCCGCAGCCACCGGCTCCGGTTGAAGAACTGCCGATACCGAAGCTCGCCGAAGCGCCGAAAGCTGAAATTGCCGTGCCCAAGCCCGTCAAACCCAAGCCGAAGCCACAGCCGCCCAAGCCGGTAGAAAAGAAGCCTGAGCCGCCGAAGGAAAAACCGGCCGAAGAGAAACCGGCCGAAACACAGCAGACTCAGGCGCCGACGGAAAAATCCGCTCAGCCTGCTCCAGGCCCTTCGCCCGCTCAACTGGCGGCCAAGGCCAGCTGGCAAGGCACGCTGCTGGCACACTTGCAGAAGTACAAAAAGTACCCTGCCAGTGCACAGGCACGGGGCAAGGAAGGCATGAACCGTCTGCGCTTCGTGGTCGACGGTGAAGGCAATGTGTTGTCGTTCGAGCTGGTTGGCGCCTCCGGCACCGCGGATCTGGACCGGGCCACCCTGGAAATGATCCGTCGCGCCCAACCGCTGCCCAAGCCGCCGGCCGACATGTTGACCAACGGCTCCATCGAAATCGTTGCACCGTTTGTTTATTCGCTGGAAAAACGCCGGCGGTAAACACCGCTGAACCGCTGTAGGAGCTTGCTCGCGAATGAAGGCGAACTATTACGCTTGAAGCCTGACACCCCACGGTGATCTCAGGTTTTTCGCGAGCAAGCTTGCTCCTACGTCTGATAACGTGCGTCTATCGATTGCAGCCGTTATGCTTGGCCCGCAACTTCATGGACGCTTGCTATGACCCTCACAGAATTACGCTACATCGTTACTCTCGCCCAAGAGCAGCATTTCGGCCACGCGGCCGAGCGTTGCCACGTCAGCCAGCCAACCCTGTCGGTGGGCGTGAAAAAGCTTGAAGACGAACTCGGTGTGCTGATTTTCGAGCGCAGCAAAAGCGCCGTGCGCCTGACCCCGGTCGGTGAAGGCATCGTGGCCCAGGCGCAAAAAGTGCTGGAGCAGGCCCAAGGCATCCGCGAACTGGCTCAGGCCGGCAAGAACCAGCTGACCGCCCCGCTGAAAGTCGGCGCAATCTATACCGTCGGCCCGTACCTGTTCCCGCATCTGATTCCACAACTGCACCGGGTCGCCCCGCAGATGCCGTTGTACATCGAAGAAAACTTTACCCACGTGTTGCGCGACAAACTGCGCAACGGCGAACTCGACGCGATCATCATCGCCTTGCCGTTCAATGAAGCCGACGTGTTGACCTTGCAGCTCTACGACGAACCGTTCTACGTGCTGATGCCAGCCCAACACCCGTGGACACAAAAGGAATCCATCGACGCCAGCCTGCTCAACGACAAGAGCCTGCTTTTGCTCGGCGAAGGTCACTGTTTCCGCGATCAGGTGCTCGAAGCCTGCCCGACCCTGGCCAAGGGCCACGACGGCGCCAAACACACCACCGTGGAATCCAGCTCCCTGGAAACCATTCGCCACATGGTCGCGTCCGGTCTCGGCATCTCGATCCTGCCGTTGTCGGCAGTCGACAGCCATCACTACGCCCCCGGCGTGATCGAAGTGCGCCCACTCTCGGCACCGGTGCCGTTCCGCACCGTAGCGATTGCCTGGCGTGCGAGCTTCCCGCGTCCGAAGGCGATTGAAATCCTTGCTGACTCCATTCGCCTGTGTTCGGTGGCCAAGCCAGCGGCACAGGTCGCTGCGGGCTAAGCAGCGGTCATGAGCGAGTTGTCGCAAGTGTCGGTGACGGCACTCAAGGGTGTCGGCGATGCCATGGCCGAGAAACTGGCCAAGGTCGGCCTGGAGAACCTCCAGGACGTACTGTTTCATCTGCCGCTGCGTTATCAGGATCGCACTCGCGTGGTGCCGATCGGCCATTTGCGGCCGGGGCAGGACGCCGTGATCGAAGGCACCGTCAGCGGTGCCGATGTCGTCATGGGCCGTCGTCGCAGCCTCGTGGTTCGGCTGCAGGATGGCACCGGTGGGCTCAGCCTGCGCTTCTACCATTTCAGCAACGCGCAGAAAGAAGGCCTGAAACGCGGCACGCGGGTTCGCTGCTACGGCGAGGCCCGGCCCGGCGCTTCGGGGCTGGAGATCTACCACCCGGAATACCGCGCCATCACCGGCGACGAACCGCCGCCCGTGGATGAAACACTGACCCCGGTCTACCCGCTGACCGAGGGCCTGACCCAACAACGCCTGCGCCAGCTGTGCATGCAGACCCTCACCCTGCTCGGCCCAAGCAGCCTGCCCGACTGGCTGCCCAAGGAGCTGGCCCGGGACTATCAATTGGCGCCACTGGCCGACGCGATCCGCTACCTGCACAACCCGCCCGCCGATGCCGACGTCGATGAACTGGCCCTCGGGCATCACTGGGCGCAACACCGCCTGGCGTTCGAGGAACTGCTGACCCATCAACTGTCGCAGCAGCGCCTGCGCGAAAGCATGCGTTCCCTGCGCGCGCCCGCCATGCCGAAAGCCACGCGGCTACCGGCCAAATACCTGGCCAACCTCGGTTTCAGTCCGACCGGCGCCCAGCATCGGGTCGGCAACGAAATCGCCTACGACCTGAGCCAGCACGAGCCCATGCTGCGGTTGATTCAAGGTGACGTAGGCGCGGGTAAAACCGTGGTCGCCGCCCTCGCCGCGCTTCAGGCTTTGGAGGCCGGCTATCAAGTCGCATTGATGGCGCCCACCGAGATCCTCGCCGAGCAGCACTTCATCACCTTCAAGCGTTGGCTCGAACCGCTGGGTATCGAAGTCGCATGGCTGGCCGGCAAGCTCAAGGGCAAGAACCGCGTCGCCGCGCTGGAGCAAATCGCCAGCGGCACGCCGATGGTGGTCGGCACCCACGCACTGTTCCAGGACGAAGTGCAGTTCAAGAACCTGGCACTGGTGATCATCGACGAGCAGCATCGTTTCGGCGTGCAACAGCGCTTGGCACTGCGGCAAAAAGGCGTCGGCGGACGTATGTGTCCGCACCAGTTGATCATGACCGCCACCCCGATCCCGCGTACGCTGGCGATGAGCGCCTACGCCGATCTCGACACCTCGATCCTCGACGAATTGCCGCCCGGCCGGACCCCCGTCAACACCGTGCTGATCACCGACACCCGGCGTGTCGAAGTCATCGAGCGGGTGCGCAGCGCGTGTGCCGAAGGGCGTCAGGCCTATTGGGTGTGCACGCTGATTGAAGAGTCCGAAGAGCTGACCTGCCAGGCAGCGGAAACCACTTACGAAGACCTGACTGCCGCCCTCGGCGAGCTGAAAGTCGGGCTGATCCACGGCCGCATGAAGCCTGTGGAAAAAGCCGCCGTGATGGCCGAATTCAAGGCCGGCAACCTGCAACTGCTGGTGGCAACCACCGTGATCGAAGTCGGCGTGGACGTGCCCAACGCCAGCCTGATGATCATCGAAAACCCCGAGCGCCTGGGTCTGGCGCAGCTGCACCAGTTGCGCGGCCGTGTCGGTCGGGGCAGTGCAGCCAGCCATTGCGTGCTGCTCTACCATCCGCCGCTGTCGCAGATCGGCCGTCAGCGCTTGGGCATCATGCGCGAAACCAACGACGGTTTTGTCATCGCCGAAAAAGACCTCGAACTGCGCGGCCCCGGTGAAATGCTCGGCACACGGCAAACCGGTCTGCTGCAATTCAAAGTCGCCGACCTGATGCGTGACGCCGACTTGCTGCCCGCCGTGCGCGACGCTGCCCAAGCCTTGCTGGAGCGCTGGCCGGACCACGTCAGCCCGCTACTTGACCGCTGGTTGCGCCATGGGCAGCAATACGGTCAAGTGTGAGCACCGCCTCAGTTTCTGAAGCATGGCGCTAATCAAGCTGGTTATACTCCCGCAATTGTTTTAGTCCGGATACAGACCATGACCGAAGTTGCCCTCGCACCTGCTTCCCCGCACGCTCCGTCGGTCATTCGGCTGATGCTGGGCAAGCTGGGCATTGCCCACGAAGAAGTCCTCGACCATCACGGCCTCAACGCCGCGCGCAAGGTCCAGGCTGTTCTGCTCGATGATAGCGTTGGTGCGCTGATGGTGTTGTTCCCGCAGAGCCAATTGCTGGACCTCAATCGCCTGACCGAACTCACCGGTCGCCGCCTCACGGCGGTGCCGAACGAGCGCCTGGTCAAAATGCTGGGCAAGCACAACCTCAGCCTGCTGCCGGGCCTGCCGGCGCTGACCAGCGCACCCTGCCTGTACGACGAAAGCCTGCTGCGCGAACCGAAATTGCTGGTCAACTCGGGCGAGCCGGGCGTGCTGCTGGAAATCGCCAGCGAAGATTTCAAGACCATGCTGACCAAGGCCAGCGCCGCCAACTTCGGCGAAAACCTGACCAGCATTCGGCCGAACCTCGACCGTCCCGATGACGACCGCCAGGAAATCACCCAAGCCGTTCAAGCGTTCACTGCACGACGCATCCAGCAGCGCCTGGAAGCGACCATCGAAATCCCGCCGCTGGCCGAAACCGCGCAAAAAATCATCAAGCTGCGTGTCGACCCCAACGCCACCATCGACGACATCACCGGCGTGGTCGAAACCGACCCGGCGCTGGCGGCACAAGTGGTGAGCTGGGCGGCGTCGCCGTACTACGCCTCACCGGGCAAGATTCGTTCGGTGGAAGACGCCATCGTGCGTGTGCTGGGTTTCGATCTGGTGATCAACCTCGCGCTGGGCCTGGCCCTGGGCAAAACCCTGAGCCTGCCCAAGGACCACCCGCAACACTCCACGCCGTACTGGCAGCAATCGATCTACACCGCCGCCGTCATCGAAGGCCTGACCCGCGCCATGCCGCGCGCCCAGCGTCCGGAAGCCGGCCTGACCTACCTGGCCGGTCTGCTGCACAACTTCGGCTACTTGCTGCTGGCCCACGTGTTCCCGCCGCACTTCTCGCTGATCTGCCGCCACCTGGAGGTCAACCCGCACCTGTGCCACAGCTACATCGAGCAACACCTGCTGGGCATCAGCCGTGAACAGATCGGCTCGTGGCTGATGCGCTTCTGGGACATGCCCGAAGAACTGGCCACCGCCCTGCGCTTCCAGCACGACCCGGCCTACGACGGCGACTTCGCCGAATACCCGAACCTGGTGTGCCTGTCCGTGCGCCTGCTGCGCAGCCGTGGCATCGGCTCCGGCCCGGACGAAGACATCCCGGACGCCCTGCTCGAACGCCTCGGCCTGACCCGCGCCAAAGCCGAAGACGTGGTCAGCAAAGTGCTCGAAGCCGAAGTGCTGCTGCGCGAACTCGCTTCGCAGTTCTCACAGGCCTAAAAGCAATCGCGAGCGAGCTTACGCCTACAGGATTCAAATGATCCCTGTGGGTACGGGCTTGCCCGCGATGAAACCAATGCGGTTTAACTGAAAGACCTCAAGCCTTGGGCTTGGCCTGCTCGACTTCGAATACTGGGTCAGCCGCTGGAACCCGATCACCCGCGCCGGGTTGCCCTTGATCTGAATCGACTTGCCCTGAATCCCAATCATGAGCGCGTTGGCCGACGAGCCAGCGACGACAGAAAGCATGCGCGCTGCTATGATTTGAGCGCAAACAGAGGGCTTTCCGATGACCCAAACAGCGGCTGTCAGTGTTGCAAGTCAAGTCCGCAAGCTTGCCAAGGACCACAAGATCACTGCCGAACCCGACGGCATGAGTCGTATGGCCGTGACCATTACTTGCCTGGCCGGTGATATCGTCGTGCTGGATGGCGTTGAACAGCTGCTCGTCAATCTCAAGAAAAAAGGCGCACTGAGCAAGTCAGAAGCCTTGGCGCTCCAAGGGCGTTATCTTCAGGAGAGGCGCTCGAAGAAACGCAGCGCATGACGTTTGATCCTTTCGGCGATTTCGAAACGGCCGGCTACCTTCAAAATTCGCTACAGCTCAAAGATCCCACTGACGTCAAAGAGTCAGAGCATTTTGCATTCGAACTGAGCATCGAAGACGCTTTGGCCTACTTGGCCAAAAAGAACCCCATCGATTACAAGTCAGTGCTCCACGTTCATGAAATCCTCTTCTCCGGCTTTTATCCCTGGGCAGGAAAAGACCGGAACGAACTGGTCCCTCATCTGGCAGTCTTCAAAGGCTTGCACGGCGATCCGCGTGCCACTGTCTTTGAGCACCCGAACGCCATCAAGATGTCCGTCGACTATGCGCTAGCGCTGGCGGCAAACCATCAGCGTTTCAGAGATCGCCCTGGCGAAGTGATGGGCCAGTTAGCGTTCGCACACCCGTTCCTCGACGGCAATGGGCGCACGATCCTCTTGGTCTTCATGGAACTCTGCTATCGGGCCCGGTTCGCGATCGACTGGTCAAAATCAACCAAAGACGACTACCTGCGCGCACTCAGTGACGAGATTCGAGAACCTCGCGAGAGGCATCTCGATCATTACCTGAAACCGTTCGTAGTCGATATCGCCAGTCGGGACGAGTGGCCAGCGACCATCAGCAGCATCAGAGGCCTGGATGGCCTGGACAAGGAAGGCATCACCTACGAAAGCCTGGATAACCCGGAAGTCCAGCAGATCTACAAGACATACCGGGCTCAAACTATCGCTAACCGCGAGCCTCCGGAATCGGACAACTGAAGCCGCGCCCCCTCCGGCGACGAGAATCCCGAGGGCTAGTTAAAAACCTCAAGCCTTAGGCTTGGCCTTCTTCGGTTTCAAATACTTGGTCAGCCCCTGGAACCAGATCACCAGCGCCGGGTTGCCCTTGATCTGAATCGACTTGTCCTGAATCCCCGTCATGAACGCCAACTGCTTATTCTTCGCCTGCATCGTGGCGAAGCCATACGCGGCATCTTTAAAGGCAATCGCGAACGCAGGCTCGGCATGTACACCGGACTGACTGGTGATGCGTTGATCTTTCACCCGAAATTGTCGCGCCACTTTCCCGTCCTGGGTCTGCAGTTGAAACACCAGATCCTTGTCACCCAACTGCTGCTGAAACGCCGGATTGGACCGGCTGGCCTTACCCATCAACAAACCCAGCATCCACAGCAGAAAACGAAATTTCATGCGCACAGCCTCAAGAGAAAAATGAACGGCCGGGGCAGTGTAGCGACTTCGCCTGATAACGCCACTATCACGTTACGTTAGAAGACGATGAAGTTGTTTTCTTGCATGATGACTACCAAGTCACGAACATCGCGCTAGCGAAATGCTAGTCTGTGCAGCCAGGACGGTTTGACGCGCATTGCTTCAACCAGCTCACTGGCGCTGATCACGCGCTGAGTCGCGTGTAACGCCAGCGCTGTGCGCAAGGCAGGCCAACAATACGACGGTAGATGCCTGGGCGCCTGAAGGTGGCGATCCAAACGTTGCTCGCGAGCAAGGGTCGAGGACAAGCGATGAAATGGATGCCTTCCACACGCCAGCTCATAGACCATACAGGCAACACCGTAGATGTCCGCACTGGCCGATAACGACTCACCATCCAACAGTTCGGGGGCGGCATACCCCGGCGTCCAGGCGTTGAAGCGCTCGCGACTCAAATGGGGTAATCCGGATAACGTCCCGTCTTGCGCTTGACCGAGGCCGAAGTCAAAGAGGCGTATACGTTCATCGCTGAGCATCACGTTGCCGGGTTTTATGTCGCCGTGAAGTACACCGGCAGCGTGAGCACTGGCTAGAGCATCGAGCAGCGACAACACCACGCAGCGCAACTCTTTCCACGGCATTCCGAGTGGCCGCTCGCAGAGCAGTTTGTCCAAAGTCAGACCACGCATGAGTTCCATGGTAAAAAAGGCGCGCTTACAGTCCGTGTCCACTCCAAAGCTGTGCACGCGCACAATGTTTTCATGGTGCAGTCGCCGCGTCAGTGCAAATTCGCTGAACAGCAAGGCGCTGGCGTCCGGTGATTCGGCAAACTCATCGCTGAGAACTTTCAAGGCGATGTATGGATCAGGATCATTGAATTGCTCGCCCAACAAATCCCTTGCCCGATAAACCCTGCCCATTCCGCCCGCCCCCAGCGAACGCTCGATTCGATAACGACCTGCGAGCACCTCCGGCATTTCCCCTACCTGAGACTTTGTTGGCGATAACGAAGGTTCGCTCCTGCTTGAGCTGGAGAAGGCAAAGTAAGTCAGGCTACTTGTTTGTGATTTGCAGTGCGAAGCATCATCGAATGGCAACTTGAGTTGGTTCACTGACGGATCACCACGGCAGTCAGGTTGTCTCGAGCAGCACCACGCAATGCATCTTTGAACAACCGCTCCATCACCACCTGTGGCGTACTCAGGCTCATGGCACTACTAAGTGTTTCAATGCTCAATTCTTGGTACAACCCGTCGCTGCACAGCAAAAACATATCGCCCGGGTGCACCTTCAGCTCGAGCACATCCAGCCTCAGATGTTCCATTGCCCCAACTGCACGGGTCAGAGCCTGGGCAGATGGATGTACACGAGCCTGAGCGATACTCATCCGTTGTTCATCGATCAATTGCTGCTGCAACGAATGGTCCCTGGACAGCTGGTACAGCCGCTGCCCGCGCCACAGATAGCAACGACTATCGCCCGCCCAGATGCAGGCTGCGCGATGGCCTTCCACCAGCAATGCCACCACGGTACTCCCCATAATGCTGTCCCTGCTCGCGGCAGTGACCGTCAACTCCTGCCCCAAACGACGGTTGAGCCAGTGCAGACACTGACGTATACCTTTGAGGCGTTCATCGAAATCATTGGGAAATGGCAATTCGGCGAGGCTGGTGACGATCAACTGGCTGGCGATATCACCTCCCGTATGAGCTTCGCATCGATCTCGGCAATCATGCGGTCAACCATGGCTTTTTTGACTTGTTCGCCTCTGTTCTGCGGCTTGAGCAATTCTTCGATAAATGCCGATACACCACGCTTGGCGATATCGTAGGCCTCATCATTCGGAGTCAGGCGGGTTTCGGCGATGATACTGTCAAGAATGCTGTATTCACCGATCTCGCTGCTCTGCTGATGCGCTGTGTTAGTGCTCATAATTGGCTTCCTTGGCTGATGGAGACTCAAGCATTCGGGACTGTGGTGCTCAGGCCCAGCTCAACGAGTACACGATCACGGGACTCGTCAGTGGTAAGCACGTCTTCAATGGCTTTGCGGAATGCGGGGGCATTGCCTAACGGACCTTTGAGAGCCACTAGTGCATCGCGTAACTCCATCAGTTTTCTCAGCTCTGGTACTTGCTGAACCACGCTTGCCGGGTTGAAGTCCTTCATCGAATTGATCTGCAGTTTCATTGCGAGTTCGTCGATATCGCTCCCCTCCTGGAGGCGATTCGGTACGCTCAACGTCAGTCTCAACTCCTGCTTGGAGAGCACTTCGTCAAAGGTCATTTTGTCGACGCTGATCGGTTTGCGCTCTTCGACCTTGCGTTCATCCACACGCTGGGTGTAATCGCCGATGGTCAGTAGCTTCAGTGGCAGTTCAATCTCTTCCTGGGCACCGCCTGTGGTGGGCCTGAAGGTGACATTGATGCGTTCCTTGGGGGCGACAGAGCCTTCTTTGGCCATGACTTTTCTCCTTGCTGTTATGGGGACCAGGGGCCTATTCGAGTACTACTTCGAGGTCGAGATTGCACAGCCTGCGATGCGCCTCTTCCTTGCATTCACGTACTGCATGGTTCTGCGGTAACAATTCACAACAGCCATGCAGCAAATGCAGCACATCCAGTGCGAGGGCGGGTTCCCAGGCGTGTAGGCCTGAGCCTTGTAGTGCCTGGTCGAGCGATTCAAGTTGGGTTTTTGCGAGTTCGTATTTTTTGGCCATGAAGCAAAGCCGCGCCATGGCGAACTGCCAGAAGAACCGCGCCCGTCCGCCATGGGCGGTCTGCAATCCTTGTTTGAAGCATTGCACCGCAACCTTGAGGCCGTCTTTGCGCAAGATTGGCATGACCTCTTCCAAGGCCCGCTCCCAGTCCGGCAGAGTGTCGTTGACGATGACCTTGTGCGGTGACTGGGTGCGTTGCAGATGTGGCATGACACTGGCGCTGACCCAGGCACGGGTGGCCGGATCGGCGAAGGGAGCGCCGTCGTGAAACCGTAATTCGATGATGCCGGGCAATCGCTGAATCAAAAGTGCGAAGTGAATTTCCACCTCGCGCATTGCCCCTTCGGCATTTAATTCTTGCAAGCATTCCCAGGCCATCCGCTGGCCATCGAACCAGAAGGGTGCCTTCGCCAGACTCGCTTCCAGGTCCACCAACAGATCGGCGTACTTGGCCTGCCCGAAACGCTCCTGATATTCCTTGAGCTTGTCTGCCGGTAACCCGCGTAGAACGGTTATTTGCTCTGCATTGCGCTCAGGCACTGTATCGATCGGCAACCACAGCATTGTTCGATTGAGGCGCAGAGCGCGTAGGTCGGTGGCTTTCTGTTTGAGCCACCATGCACACAACGGACGGGCATTTTCCTGTTGCGCTCGCAGGGCCTTGTGAGCCTCTTTCTCGTTATCGATAATTGCCCCTGGCATAAACAACTGCGCCGCAGCCTGCTTGACTTGGGCCACCGCGACTTCCATCACGCCAGGCTCCGAGGAGTTGTCAGCAGCGCGTTGGACCATTGTCTTGAGGCGGCGAGAAGCCGGCAGCAGCAACGGTGCATCGTCGCCCAGATGCTTGGTGCAGGCCGCATCAAGGCCTTCCAGATGTTCTACCAAACGCCGGAACAGTGGCAGTTGCTCTTTTACTGCCACGTTTTCGTTCAACACCTGTTCAAGACGCGGGAGCAACCAACTGATCGCCGCGGAACGGGTTCGGGATTTTTCGGGGAGAACATCCACCCAATGATGCTCGCAAAGGTAGTGCAGCAAACCGAGACCAGCCGACAGCCCCTGGAACGATTCACGCTGGTATAACGCCCAGGTCAACCAGACGCCAACCCGCAAATCCTTCGACTGAGTGCGCAACAACTTTTCGCTGTTTTCGCATACTTTCAACCAGTCAACCTGACCGGTCTCGTGCATGGAGCTTGCCTTAGCCAACTCACATTCCAATGCCTCAAACTCGTTTGAAAAACGAACGTCCTCACCCGCAAAATGCTCATCGGAAACAGGATTTTTTGCGAGCGCAAGGTAATGAGCGGAAAGTTTGCCTGAGTAGGACATCCATGGCCTTTATAGAAGTACGGTCATATATCAGTTGGATTTCAACTGCGCTTGTTCCCGGTGGCCGAAGCCGCGACAAAGCATGACAAAAACAGAACACGAAAAATGTAGGACGCTTCTGAAAGTTCGCCAACATGGAGAAATTAATTAATATGCCACTGCATTAGTGGCACTGTAGAAACAATTAAAAACAAGCCCAAGTAGAGTTATTGCAACACATTATTTCCAGTATTACATCACAACTTAAAGTTTGAGCGAGACACCAAAAAACAAGTCAGCCCAAGAAGTCTCTAGGCTACTGTCGATTCAAAGAAGCTTTAGCTTTTTTCGATGATGGCGGATATAGCGGATGAAAATTGGTGGGCATCCTCAAGCATCATCAGGTGTCCACAGTTTTTCATTTCTCGATATGACGCGGCCTTCTCTTTGACCCAGGCCGGAATGTGCCATCCCTTGGCTGATCGCTCGCCTGCAATAAGATGGAGCGGAATGTTATCAACCCAGCTTTCGATTCCTTTCAGGTAGGCAGGGTTGCCCGTGATATCAACGACTGAAGCTGCCATTTGCTGAAGTGTGCTTGCCGGCTGAAACGAAAGACAGGTTGCAGCCGCCAACAAGGTTGCCTCGGTGGGTTTTACTCCAGCGCCATGTAGCCATTTCTCGGGTTCTGAACGGTCTTCCACCAGTTTGGCTTGGACTTCTTCAAGAGGCATCTTTGCCAGCTTTTGTGACCAAAAAGCGTCATCTAATGTGAAGTTGCCTTCAACACTTATCACGGCTTCCACGCGATCTGGGTATGTCGCGGCAAAAAGTGCAGCAATTGCACCACCGACCGAATGCCCTACGAGGTACCAACGGTCATGTGTTGCAGAGACTGCATCGATTTCCTTGTGCAGATACTCGACTTGGGCATCCAGGCTAATCATTGCAGGATCGACTTCGGCCAAGGAGCCGTAGCCGAGCATGTCTGGAGCGAGCATTTGCGTAGACTGCGCTCCATCCATCAAAAAGGTTTTATTGAGTGGGCCGATCAGTCCGTGAATAAAAACTATGCGGGTTGAATAAAGCATCCATTTCTCCAGTTGGGCTGTATGACCGACCACCAGATGTAACGACTTACTGCCAGGGCTTGGGCTCACCAAACAACTGCCCCTGAACCCCATACAACCCCATCTCGCGAATCACCGACAACTCGCCTTCCGTCTCGACCCGTTCGGCAATCAGCGGCAAATCAATGCTGTGTGCGGCCCGCTGAATCGCCTCGATGAACAGACGCTTGTCACTCTCTAGGTCAATCGCCCGTATGTAGCTGCCGTCGATCTTCAAGTAGGCCAGCCCCAACCGCGCCAGGTTGCCGATCATGCTGAAACGCCCACCAAAACGTTGCAGGCTCAATGAGAAACCGAGTTCGCGCAGACGGCGGGTCAGTTGTTCCAGTACCGCTTGCTCGGGCAATTGCTCTTCGCCGATTTCCAGGGTCAAGCGTGGACCGAGGTTGGAATGCGTGCGCAGAAGCTCGAAGACTTTGTTCTGCGCCTGAGGGTCGGTGAGAGTCGCCGAAGAGAGGTTCAATGCCAGCGACTGGTCATGTTCGCTCATTTGCTCAAGCACCCGCTCGAGCATCAACTGATCCAGTCGGGCCGTCCAACCAAAGCGCTCCAGCCATGGCAGGAAACGCCCGGCGGGGATGGTCTGACCGTGTTCGTCGAGCAGTCGCGACAACACTTTGTAATGCAGCACCAGCTGCGTGTCCTGGGCCGCCACGACCGGTTGGAAATACAACTCGAAACGCCGCTGAGTCAGCGCCTGATCGAGCATGCTGTGCCAGGCATGGTGATCGTCGCCGACGCTGGCCGATAGATTGTGTTCCAGGCATGCCCAGTTCTGCTCACCCTGGCTTTCAGCCTGAGCCAGCGCCTGATCGCCGAGGCTGAGCACGGCTTGCGGTGAGTCGCCGTGAGCAAATGGTGCCAGGCCAATTGAGGCAACGGACGCCACATCCGTGGCTCCGGTGGCGTGAAGACTGGCCAAGGCAGTGTCGAGATTTTGTGCAAGATGCAGTGCTTCTTCGCGTACCAGGCCCGGCGCCAGTACGGCAAATTCGCCGCCGCGGATACGGGTCACAAGGTTCTGGGTTTCCGGGTATTTGGCGCACTCGCGAGAGAGTTGCTCACCGACCGCTTTGAGCACCTCATCGGTGCGCTGACCACCGAGACGCTGGTTGAGGCCCGCCAGGTCCTTGACCCGCAACAGCAGCAGATAACCGGAGCTGGCCTGTTCCGGATTGCTCACCCGCGCATTCAGTTGGATCTCGAAATAACGCCGATTGGCCAACCCGGTCAACGTATCCTGATAGGACTCGGCCCGCAGTTTTTCACTGCGCTCGGCCTGCTCCTGGAACAGCGCTTTGAGCTTCTCGACCATTTGGTTCATGGCCTGCACCACCCGCCGCAATTCGGGGGTGCGCGGCAGCTCCGGCAGGCTGAGAAACTCCCGCCGCGCAATGGCGTGGGATTGCTGGACCATGTAATCGAGCGGCCTCAATTGCTGGCGCAGCAATAGCGCGCCGAGCCCGGCACTGACCGCACCGCACAGCAGCAACCATCCAAGGCTACCCAATGCGCTTTGCCACAATTTGGCAACTGCGAACATCGGGTGGCTGACCACCTCGACCCGCGCCGCCTGCTCCCAGCCACGACTGACGATCGCATCGCCACCGGCCGGCTCCAGGCCGATCAGTTTGACGAACCACTCCGGTACGTTAGTGACTGCCGGGATACCCGTGCGCTCGACCAAAGGCTGATCGGTCTTGACGTCGATCACACGAATACTCGCGTAGTAACCGCTGTCGAAAATCGAACTGACCAGCAACTCGACCATCGCCGGATCGTCGATGTTCGGCGTCAGTGACAGCGCCAGGGCTGTCGCTGCATCCTGGGCGTGGGAGCGCAACTGATTGACGTACTGAGTGCGCGAGCTCTCCAGACTGACCATGAAGCTGCCGGTGAAGGCAACGACCAGGAACAGACAGATAGCTATCAACAGCTGTTTGAACAATGACATCTGAACGCATGCTCCTAGTGAGTCGTCTCGACCGGGAAACCTTCGGCCTGCATTTTTTTCAACACATCCTGCCAACGCGACAGGCGTTTGGTATCACCGACCTTCTTGTTTCCCTTGGTGCCCGGTAGCCACAATCCTTCAGCATTGAAAGAGTAGACTGGCAGCAAATCCGTTCGTTGGCTGGCCGGTTTGATGGCGTCGATCAAGATGTCCAGCACCAGCGGCACGGCCTCCGGGGTTGAATAGTAGGTCAGCACCATGTGCGCACGGTTTTGGGTCAGTGCCTTGACGTATGTAATGCGCAATTTTTCACTGGGTACGCCGAGATGGCGCAGGCTGAAGTACTTGGCTATAGCGTAGTCTTCACAATCGCCGGCGCCCTTCCACAGTGCTTCGATCGGCGTTTCCCAGTAGTCGACCTCGTGCCACAGGTCGATGTCTTCGACGTACCGCACCTGTTTGTTGAAGAAGCGGTTAACGACATTGAGTTGTTCCAGCTCACCGATCTGCTTCTGGCTGGCCAACAAATACTGCCAATCGTTGATGCGCTGCTGACCTTCGCCCAGAGGTCCGTACAATGCCTGCGCTCGCCGGCTGATCACGGAAAAATCCCAGTCGGCGCTCAGGTTGCCCAGCATCGCAGCAGCCAGCAGCAGTGCGCTGCACAACCAGCTTAAAATCCGGGGGATCGGTAAACGTACCGCCAATGCGAGACATCCAGGGTGGGCAGGAGGGAGTCTCTTGAATGGTGAAGGTTAGACCCGAAAAAAACAATGGCACGATGAGATCATCGGCGCCGCGCTAAACTGTAATCAAGGCAATGGACGCCTGTTTGACAAGCCACCAAGCAGTCACTAGTGTCCTTTGGATCCAAAACAATTTGTTAATCAGGGTGCGTTGTTGTGACAAAGAAGCCCAATCCTCTCAGCAGTATCAAGGTCAACGGGCCGATTCCTTCACATCTGGCACGCTCGGTGATCGAACAAACCCTGCGCTCGGCGATACTCGACGGGCGCATTCCCTGTGGTACTGCCCTGCGACAGCAGGATCTTGCCGATCTGTTCGGTGTCAGCCGCATGCCCGTTCGCGAAGCCTTGCGTCAGCTAGAAGCACAAGCCCTGCTCAGCGTGATCGCTCATAAAGGCGCTATCGTCGCACCGTTGGTCCAGGGTGATGCCGTGGAGACCTACGCGCTGCGAATCCTGCTGGAATCGCAAGCCTTGCGCCTCTCCATTCCGCTGCTTGAGGACGAGGACGTTGAACAGGCTCGACGATACATAGACGCACTGGAGGTCGAGCACGACTACACGGAGATCGGCCGGCTCAATCGACTCTTCCATATGAAGCTTTACTGCCGGGCTCCCAATCGCCGCCTGTTGAAACTGGTCGAAGACGGGTTGAATGAAGAGGAGCGTTTCCTGCGTTTCAATCTTGAAGCCATGGGGTTGGGCAAACTATCCCAGGATGATCACCGGGCACTATTGCAGGCTGCCGAAGACAGGGATTTCGAACGCTCGGTGAAGTTACTTGAGCATCACCTCAATCGTGCGGTTGAAGTCATCACACGCTATCTCAACAGCTCAGAAGATCAGGCAAAAAACGCTTCGAGTTAAACTTCAGAGCTCTCCATTGTTATGTCCTGCCAGTAAATTGATTCCCCCCGCTCTCACGTTTGCGCATGAATACGAACTGGAGTGACAGTGAGCACTGCGCCGCCTTCGTTTCTGAGGCTACGACAATAAGCTCCATTGTTTGTCTAGTCCTGAAATAGGTTTACACCTGTTTCAGTCTCAAAACGCCCGATGCACTGCATCGGGCGTTTTGTATTTCAAGGCCAGATGTGGCCGCTCCGCGTTGTAGATCAGCACCGATTCATCAAC
>NZ_FYDO01000046.1 GCF_900187615.1 Pseudomonas sp. Irchel s3f7
TGCGGCGACAAAACTGATCTGGCTTGGGCTGCGCAACATCACAGCAAACTGGGGCTCAGCGGCCCATGACTGGAAAAGTGCGATGAATCAATTCGCGATTCTGTACGGAGATCGATTTATCAGGCCAGCCTGGTAAAAGAATGGCCTGCCTAACGGCAGGCCGTTACCGGCCTGCACACAAAATATCTGACAGTCCCCCGCTACGCAGCCCAACGGGGGCAAGCCCCCTCGCCACACCTAGCAACTACCCACATTATCCGCCCCTTTGCTCCCCCTACACCAACCGCTCAATCTTCTGATGCTGCCACACCAGTTTGTAATACAGCGTCTGCAACGCCAGCATCCCCAGATACGCCACCGGAAATGCCATCCACACCCCTTGCAACCCGAACTTCGCATCCAGCAGATACGCCGCCGGCAACTGCACACCCACCACGCACACGATGGAAATCGCCACCGGCACCATCACCGTGCCGCTGGCACGCATGATGCCGCCGATGATCGCCTGGAAACCGAACACCAACAGGCTCCAGAGCATGATGTGCAACAGGTGCTCAGCCATGTTGAGCGTCGCCTCTTCGGTGAGGAACGACGCCAGCAACCAGCTCGACAACAAGTATCCGAGCACCACCAGACCACCGGTCAAACACACGTTGATCATCAATCCGGTCTTCAAAATCGGTCCGATGCGCTCAATGCGTCCCGCCCCAATCGCCTGCGCACCGAGGATCGACGCCGTGATCGCAATCGACAGCGCCGGGAACTGCACGTAATTGACGATCTGCGTCACCGCGCCATACGCCGCCGTCGCCTGGGACCCGTGCTGGTTCACCAGCGCCAGAATCACCAGCTCCGACAGCGACAGCACCACCATCTGCAACCCGGTGGGCAACCCGATGCGCAGCACCTTGCCGAGGATCACCATGTCCAGCTTCATTGCCGCGAAGAACTCACGGTCCGGCGCCAGCGGATGGCCCTTGCCAAGCAAGCGCCACGCCAGCAGCCCCATCGCCACCAGGTTACCCACCAGCCCGGCAATCGCCGCACTCTGGATCCCCATCGGTGGAAAACCCAACCACCCGCGAATCAACGCCGGCGTCAGCGCCAACCCAACAATCGTCGAAACCACCAGCGCCAACAACGGCGACAACGTATCGCTGACCCCGCGCAGCAACTGCGTGAACAACACAAACACCAACAGCGACGGCATGATCCACAACATCACATGGGCATACGCCACCGCATCGTCCAGCACATCCGCCGGCGTCCCCAACCCCACCAACGCCGACCGCGCAAACACACTCCCTACCACCGCTGCCACCAACCCGATCAACACCCCCAACAACAACGTCGCCCCGGCAATCGCCTTCACCAGATGCGTCTCCCGTGCGCCCCACGCCTGCCCGATCAACACCCCCGCGCCCGCGCCAAGGCCGATCACCAGGGCGATGAAGAAAAACACGATAGGGAACATCCCCGACACCGCCGCCAGCGCCTGGGTGCCGAGCATCTGGCCGATGTAGATGCTGTTGACCGTGCCGGACATGGATTGCAGAAAGTTCGACAGCACCATCGGGGCGAGGAAAAACAGGTAGGTTTTCCAGAGGGGGCGCTGGGGGTTCGGGGTTTGCATTGGGGAGGATCCATCTCGACGGCGGGAGCGATGATTAAGGATAGCGTGGGTGACTGAAACCACGGGGCGAAGACCATCTCAGGTCTGTGTTTATATTTCCAGTGACGTTATGTGAAAGGTCTGAGGTTTCATCAGCGCAGATCTTACGTCAGCCTCGGAATTCCTCACCTTGCCCATGACCTTGATGAAGCTTATAGTCCGCCCCGTCGCCCAAATGGCGACCAGGTTTGGCGACCTGTTCGATCGGATGCAAAAGCACTGTGCTTTTTTGCAGATGCTGTTGCACCTTCGCAAAGCTGTCTTTATGGCAGCTGTGCGCGGGAGACCTTCGGGTCTGCCGGTTTTCCGATCCCGGTTCGCCAACCTGCGTACAGCTGTCACCCATTCGTTTGGCGACGAATGAGGGACAGTCAACCTTTGCACTGATCGGAGTTTCTTCTATGGAAAGATACATGCCCCTCACCGGAATCGACCTGGTTCCGGCCTCCCTGCTCATCGACACCCAAGCCCCACTCGACGTCCTGCAAGCCATGGCGGATTACCGTATTCGCACGGTCACACAGGTGCTGGAAAACATCGCCTATCGCTCCGAACTCGGTTGCGACACGGTGGTGCTTGAGGACTTCTGCAAACTGCTGGTCATTCCGTTGCGCGATGGTTGTGATTTGATGGATGTGATCGGGCGGCGGTTGCGGGCGCAGGCTGCGGAGTAAATGAAAGCGGGC
This sequence comes from Pseudomonas sp. Irchel s3f7, assembly GCF_900187615.1. Classification (GTDB taxonomy): domain Bacteria; phylum Pseudomonadota; class Gammaproteobacteria; order Pseudomonadales; family Pseudomonadaceae; genus Aquipseudomonas. The sequence continues at coordinate 2,359 of NZ_FYDO01000046.1, forward strand.
GCCTCAACAGGCGCCCGTTTTGTTTGTGCTCACCCAGTCCACTGGTCACTGAAAATTTGATCTGTAGACTCAATATAACTACATTGAAATCTATAGATTCACAAAGAGGCCCATGACTATGCCAGTCGTCGCTCAAGCCCAACCCCAATCCTTCACCAAAAACCAATGCGTCACCGGCCTGCGTGCCGCGGTGAACATCCTGGAAAAGTGGAAAGCCACCGGCGATCAAGCCTGCCGCATCCTGCGCATTTCCCGCAGCACTTACACCCGTGCGCGGCAGCGGGAGGTGGAGTGGGCGGTGGCGCTGGATGCGGATCAGATGCAGCGCATCAGTTTCGTGCTGAATATTCATGGGACGTTGCGGCTGGTGTTCGATAACCCGGACAACGTTTACGGCTTTGCGTCGATGGCCAATGACAATGAGTTTTTCAATGGCCGTAGTCCGCTGGAAATCATGGCGCAGGGCGACATGGTTTCGTTGTATGAAACCTTCCGCCGCATCGACATGTTGCGGGGCGCGCAATGGTGAAGCTGGGTGAGTTGGCGACGTTTGCCGGGCAGGTGTTGCAGGCTTATCGGTTGGTCAACTCGAAGTTTCCGCCGATTGCCTTGTTCGATGACGTGGCGGATGCGGATGAATTTGAAGTGTTGTTCGAGATTCAGGCGCTGACCAATCCGCGGTTGAGGAATGAGGTGGGTCAGCTGGAGTTGATTCCGCGGCGCGAGATACCGTTCGGGATCACGGGTTGTTCCTATGCGACGGCGCCGTTTACCCATGTGAACCCGGAAGGTTCACGGTTCAGTGATGGCAGTTTTGGAGTGTTGTACCTGGCGGACTCGATGGAAGCGGCACTAGCCGAAGTGCGGCATCACCAGAGTCTGTACTGGTCGAAGGTGCCGAGTCTGAACTATGAGCGGTTTGTGTTCCGTGGGTTGTCTTGCGCGTTTGTCGATGCCGGGATGAAGGATGCTACCGCCCTTCCGATGACGGATCCGGTGTATGCGCCGGAGGATTACAGCGTTTCCCGACGCCTTGGGCGGGAGGTCAGGAAAACCGGTTGCCCCGGTTTGCGTTATCACTCGGTGCGCCTGCCGGGCAGTGATTGCTGGGCGTTGATGACGCCGCGACCGGTGACATCGATTGTGCAAACCGCGCATTACGAAATGGTGTGGAATGGGCAGATCACCAGTGTCAGCCAGATCAGCGCGGCTTGAATGCGTTGTGACAACCCTGTGGCGAGGGAGCTTGCTCCCGCTGGGGCGCGCAGCGGCCCCCAATTAGGGGACTGCTACGCAGTCCAGCGGGAGCAAGCTCCCTCGCCACAGTTTTTAGTACGTTTCGAGATTTTCTTAAGTGAACAGTATTGGCCTCATCAGCCGGGCTTTTTCGTGGTCGACTGGTCTATCCTGTGCGTCCCCGATTTCACACCGGAGACAGCCGTGCCCGCCCTCACCGCCCGCGAGATTTATCAGCAGTTGCGCGATGCCGCCCAGGGTATTCGCGCTTTCGAACGTGTCGATCAATCGCCGGAATCTGGTCATGTGCGGGTCGATATCGACGGCTGGCGCCTGGTCCTTGATGTCGACGACAAACACCTGCGCCACTGCCTGCACGGGCAAAGCCCGGAGGGGCGCGAATGGGCGCTCGACAACGGCCAGCGGTTCGGCACCGACCCGGTGAGCCTGCTCAGCACCTGGGAGTTGGCGCAGATCGAACGCTTGCTGGGCTGACGGCTCCGCGATCGACTCCCAAATCACTGTAGGAGCGAGCTTGCTCGCGATGAACTCAAGAGCACCGCGTACAAGCCTGAAAGGGTCATCCACCCGCGTTTTCGCAGCAAAAAACAATAAAAACAGGAGTTGAACATGTCTGAACTGAACCTCAATCCCAACGTCGCCGCCACGCTCGAGCAGTGGCACGCGATGATCAGCCGCAAGGATTTGAGCGCCCTGCCCGAGCTACTGGACCCGCAAGCGGTGTTCCGCTCACCGATGGCGCACACGCCGTATCCGGGCGCGCCGGTGGTGTCGATGATCCTCAGCACGGTGATGAACGTGTTCGAAGACTTCACTTATCACCGGGAGCTGGCAACCGGGGATGGCTTGAGCGTGATTCTCGAATTCAGCGCCAAGGTGGGCGAGAAAGAACTGAAGGGCATCGACCTGATTCGTTTCAATGAACAGGGCAGGATTGTCGAGTTTGAAGTGATGGTGCGGCCGCTGAGCGGGTTGCAGGCGTTGGGCGAGCAAATGGGGCAACGGTTGGGGGCTTATCTGAAAGCCAGTAAAGCCTGACCCACCAAAGCCCCCTGTAGGAGCAAGCTTGCTCGCGATGACGGGGGGTCAGTTTGCATCTTTATGGACTGATCCACCGCTATCGCGAGCAAGCTTGCTCCTACGGTTTTGTGTGTTGCCGGAAATTGAGGGCAACCGATCAGACCAGCGGCTGATGACTGGTCACAGAGTGGATGCCGCCCCCGCCCGCCGAATATTGAGCTGCACCACTTCACGGACCGGGTAGAGCTCGGACAGTAGATCGTAGGCCTTGGGCCGGGAAGGTTTGCAGGTAGGCCAGCAGGTCTTCGATTTTTTCCGGGTCGCTGAGGCCCCAGAAAATCATGCGAGTGCCAGGCACGACTTTCTTCGGCGCCTCGAGGTAGGCGATCAGGGTTTCGCGGTTCCAGACCAGGTTGGCGGATTTCATCGCATCGGAATACACGTAGTCCGTGGTGACGGCGGATTGGCGACCGATCACGCCATTGAGCTGCGGGCCGAAGAAGGCACGCGCCGATTCGCCGATCTGGTGGCAGCCGCTGCAGAGGCGCTTGTAGACTTTCTCCCCGGCCTGTACATCGCCCGCAGCGAGGGCGGGAGTGCTGAGCACAAGCGCTGAGGAGAGGATCAATGCGGCGATGTTCTTCATGTTCCGGTTCCAGACTACGATTGCTGGCTATTGGAACATGACGGCTACGGATATCCAAAACGGTCAGGTGAACGCCAAACCTGTAGGAGCAAGCTTGCTCGCGATGAGGGCGTATCAGACAACGGATTATTCATTGACCCACTGCTATCGCGAGCAAGCTCGCTCCTAGAGGGGTTACCTTTTGGTTCGGGAGGTAATGAGTTCGATCGCTGCCTGAATCAATGGTGCGGACACGGGCCTGGGTTTCCCCGCGTCAGCCTCCCAGTTCCTTGATGCGCTCGTCGATCAGCCCCGAGGTTTGCTCATCAATCCATGCAGCACGCCGAACCGCAGCCCCGGCTCAGACGCAATCATGTGCGTGATCCCCAACACTTTGAACGCCGCCAGCATCACCACCAGCCCACCGGGCAATGTGCTCATGCGATGGGTGGGCAGGCCTGCCAACTTGAGGTGTTTGACGTGTTTGACTTCCAGCAGACGCAACGACAGGCGCAACAGGCCACCGTAGGTGATGCCGTTCTGGCCTTCATCATTCAAGCCGTTGGCCTTGAGCACCTTGGCCAGCATCCGCGCGGTGCCTGACGAACCAATCGCCTGCTGCCAACCCATCGAGCGGTAATGACGGGCGACGGGTTCGAACTGCAACGTGGCGACGCGCTCCGCCTCCAGCAGCGCTTCGGCCATGATCCATCCACCGTGGAAATACCGCGAGCCAAAGGTTCCGCTGCCGATGGCGATGCTCTCGGTGCTCAGCACCCGGTCGCCACGGCCGATGATCATTTCCGTCGAGCCGCCGCCGATGTCCACCACCAGCCGTGTGCTTTGCGCATCCGGCAGCGTGTGGGCCACGCCGGCGTAAACCAGTTGTGCTTCTTCATGCCCGGAAATGACGTCAATGCGAAACCCCAGGTGACGCTCGGCACTGGCCAGGAACAGCGGCGCGTTATCCGCCTCGCGCACTGCACTGGTCGCCACGGCCCGCACGCGAACCGCTTCGAAACCGCGCAGTTTCTTGCCGAATCGCGCCAGCGCCTGCCAACCGCGATCCAGCGCCAGTTCATCGAGCGCCCCACCCTGAAAACCCTCCGTCAGCCGCACCGGTTCGCGCAGGGTTCTGACTTCCTGAATGACCATCTGCTGGTTCCGCCGTACCGACTGGCCAATCATCATGCGAAACGCATTGGAGCCCAGGTCGATGGCGGCAAACAGGGGGGCGTTTTTCATAGGGGGTTCCTTGCAAATTCATCCGCCGGCAGGTTTGGGGTCACCGGACACTCAAGACGGTTTGCGAGGATCTTGCCACTGCTTCGATGACATCCAGATGACAGCACCAGGCATCACCTCAATTGTTTTTCCGTCATCGAATTGTCATGTACCGGGCGCCATACTCGGCCCATCAAATGCGTGCTTTATCTTCCGCTGCCACTTAAGGCAGCTTTTTTTTGCCCGCAATTTCTTCAAATCGCCCCCCTGTAGGAGCGAGCCTGCTCGCGATGGACTCAGATGCGCCGCGTCCAGCCAGATAGCACGCGTAATCGTTGGCGACCATCGCGAGCAAGTTCGCTCCTACAAAGGATCACCGGGCATACACCAATAATTGTCGATTGCACGTTCCGTTGATTACAGTGACGGCTGCCCAAACAACCTGATCAAGGAACGAAACAATGGTGACGTGCTACCTGAAATACGTGCTCGACCCCTACCAGCTCGACGCTTTCGAGCATTACGGCAAGTTGTGGATTCCCCTGGTGGAGAAATTCGGCGGCCAGCACCACGGCTATTTCCTGCCATCCGAAGGCGCCAACAACATCGCTCTGGCACTGTTCACCTTCCCGAGCCTGGCGACGTATGAACATTACCGTCGGCAGTCCATGAACGATCCAGACTGCATCGCCGCCTTCCAATACGCCGAGGACAGGAAATTCATCCTCAGCTACGAGCGTTCGTTCATGCGGCCGGTGTTCGGCGAACAGGATTGATGGCTCAGGTTTTCTTCAAGTCCAGGGCATAAGTGTAATAACCGGGGTCACGCACCCAACCCAGCGATTCATACAGGCGCTGGGCGGTGAGGTTGTCGGTGGCGGTTTCCAGGGTCATGCCCTTGGCGCCGGCCAGCTTCGCAAAGTCGCGGGCAGTGTTCATCAGCAGCGAGCCGACGCCTTTGCCCCGGGCAGCAGGTGTTGTGAACAGATCACCGAGCAGCCAGGTGCGATGGGCATCGATGGACGAAAAGGTCGGGAACAGCTGGACGAACCCGAGGTTTTCACCGTCCGTGTCCTGAGCAAGAAAAATCACCGATTCATCCCGGGCGATACGCTCGGCGATAAAGGCACGCGATTGCGCCAGGTTCGACGGCTGTTCGTAGAACATCCGGTAGGCGTCAAACAAAGGGGCGATTTGATCGATATGCGATGCGTCGGCACGCAGGGCCTGGATAGCCATGAGGATGCTCCATTGCGGTCTCAAGGAATTACAGACTAGCAATGGCAACGGAACAACGACGTAATATTTTCCGACGAAGATCACCCGTAGGAGCCGGCTTGCTGGCGAACCAGACGAATCGGTGTGTCAGGCCGGCCACCATCGCCGGCAAGCCATCTCCTACAAGGGTTACACGCGCACGTTGCGCCCCGGCAGTGAGGTGCGCTGGCTGCTTTCCCAGCCCTCGACCAACCCAACCGGTACATCCGCGGACGGCAACATCTGTGCGCCACGCACCAGATCCGATGCCCGCTCGGCGAGCATGATGGTCGGCGCATTGAGGTTGCCATTCGGTTCGGTCGGGAACACCGACGAATCGATCACCCGCAGCCCGGCGATGCCGCGCACACGCAACTCGGAATCGACCACCGCCATGTCGTCTTCACCCATGCGGCACGAACCGCATGGATGGTAGGTGCTTTCCAGGTTGTCGCGCACGAAGGCGTCGAGGTCTTCATCGCTGGTCACTTGCGCGCCCGGAGCGATTTCGCCGTCACGGAAACGGTCCATGGCTTTCTGGCCGATGATTTCCCGGGTCAGGCGAATGCAACGACGGAAGCCTTCACGGTCCTCTTCCCGCTCCAGGTAGTTGAAGCGAATCTCCGGATGCTCGTACGGATCGGCCGAACGCACCCGCACATAGCCACGACTTTTCGGTTTGTTCGGCCCGGTCAGCACCATGAAGCCATGGCCCTTGATCGGCTTGTTGCCGTCGTAGCGCATCGCTGCCGGCAGAAAGTGAAACTGGATGTCCGGCCAGCGCAGGCCCTTCTCGGAGCGGATGAAACCACCGGCCTCGAAGTGGTTGGTGGCGCCCAGGCCATCCTTGAACAGCAGCCAGCGCAGACCGATCATCAGCTTGCTCAGCGGATCCATCTTGTTGTTGAGGGTCACCGGTTCCTTGCAGCCGAACTGGATGTACACCTCGGCATGGTCCTGCAGGTTCTCCCCTACGCCCGGCAGGTCATGCCGCACGCCGATCCCGGCCTTGCGCAGGACGGCCGCCGGGCCGATGCCCGAGCGTTGCAGCAGGTGCGGCGAGCCGATGGGACCGGATGAAATCAGCACTTCGCGGTTGCAATACACCTGATGCGTCTGGCCGCCGTGGTCGTACATGACCCCCACCGCACGCTTGCCTTCGAGAAGGATCTGACGGGTCATCGCGTGGGTGATCACGGTCAGGTTCGGGCGTCCCATGGCCGGACGCAGATAGGCGTTGGCCGTGGAGCAGCGCACGCCGTTCTTCACGGTCATGTGCATCGCGCCGAAACCTTCCTGCATGTAGCCGTTACAGTCTTCGGTCTTGATGTAGCCCGCCTCCGCGCCGGCTTCGACCCAGGCCCCGTACAGCGGGTTTTTCATGTGGTTGCCATTGGTGGTGTGCAGCGGCCCGGTCTGCCCGCGATAGCTGTCGCCACCCGATTCATAACTTTCTGCGCGCTTGAAGTACGGCAGGCAATTGCGATAGCCCCAGCCTTCGGCACCCAGGGATTCCCACTCGTCAAAGTCCAGTGCATGGCCACGGATGTACACCAGGCCGTTGATCGACGACGAACCGCCCAGCACCTTGCCTCGTGGGCAGTGGATGCGTCGGCCGTTGAGGTGGGTTTCCGGCTCGGTCTCATAACGCCAGTTGTACTTCTTGGTGTTCATCGGGATCGAGAATGCGCTCGGCATCTGGATCACTACGCTCTTGTCACTGCCGCCGATTTCCAGGACCAGCACCGAGGTGGCCGGGTCTTCGCTCAGGCGGTTGGCCAACACACAACCTGCCGAGCCTGCGCCAATGATGATGTAGTCGTATTTTTGCGTGGTCATTCTTTGCGTGGTCATCGTTATCTCCCGACCGTCGATTCAGTGAATACCGGCAGTGGCTGCTGTTTGTGGCTCAGCGTGTCGCCGGTGGTGTATTGCGGGGAGTTTTTCTCAATCTGCTGGATCACCACTTCTTCGTGTTTGAGATCGATCGAGCGGCTCAGCCAGTAATACGCCACGCCCGAGACGATCAACCCGACCAGCCAGGCGATGTCGATGCTGCCCAGCGCCTTGGCGAGCGGGCCGACATACACTTCGCGCTGTTCAACGCCGTCGAAGATGTAGAAGAACGGGATCATCGAGATAAAACCGATGGCATACGCCGCGATGCCGCGCAGGCCCCAGTTGCCGTAGATGTTGCCGTGGGGCATGAAGAAGTGCGGGATGGCGTAGCGCCCCTTGCGCACGAAGAAGTAGTCGGTGAGGTTGACCGAGGTCCAGGGCACCAGGAAGTACAGCATCACCACCAGGTAGATCCCCAGCACCGACAGGCCTTTGCCGGAACTCTGGATGCTCAGAGCCACGCCCAGTTGCAGCAGGATCACAAAGCCGATCGCCAAGATGCGTGCCTTGCGGGTGGGTTCGATGTGCTTGATCGAGTCGACGCAGGTCAGCGTGGTCAGCTTGGCGCTGTAGATGTTCATCGCGATCACCGGCAGGAACGCCAGGATGGTGACGATCACGACGGCCGTACCCACCAACGGCGACACGGTGTTGCCGACTTGCCCGAGGGCCACCAGCACGTCGGTTGAATGCAGGTGATCGGCGAGCCAGCCGCCGACGGAAATCATCCACGCACCGGACAACGAAGCACCCAGGAACACCACGGCGATCAGCTTGCCGCTGGAAGTGTTCTTCGGCAGGTAGCGCGAGTAATCAGACACGTATGGGGCATAAGCGATGTTGTAACTGGCGGCCGCCGCAAACTGCGCGATGAACCCGGTCCAATTGAAACCCAGCGGCTCACGGGCCACTTCGCCTTCTGCGAGTGCCGGCAGCGCCGCATCCGGCACCCAGCCCATCACCACCGCCACCGTTACCAGGCCATACAGCGGCAATGACAGAAACAGCGCCCATTTGAAGCTGCGGTGCATCCAGTCGTGGCCGAGAATCGCCAGCACCGCCGCCGGGATGGTCACCGCCACCGCGATCACGGCGGGGTTGAACCCGAACAGTGTGTGCAGCCCCTGCATCATCAGCACCAGGTTGACAATGTTGAAGCCGGCGAACACGAACAGCGTCGCCAGCAGCACAAGGATCACTCCGCGATAACCGAACTGCGCACGGGACTGGATCATCTGCGGCAGGCCGAGGTGCGGACCCTGGGAGCCGTGAAACGCCATGAACAGCGTGCCGAACATGATGCCCAGCGTGCCGGCGAGTGTGGTCCAAAGTGCGGTCAGGCCGACGCTTGGGCCGACGAAACCGATGGTCATGGTGAAGAAGGTGAAGTTGCCGAGGAACCAGAACGGGCCTTGGCTGGCCAGCTTGTCGGTGCGCTCGTTCTCGGGGATGAAATCAATCGAATGCCCCTCGACGACAGACTTTTCGTCGAGGGCAGACACGCTCGTGGCGGACTTGGCGTTAGTGTTCATGATGGACTCTTATTGTTGGAAGATCATGACGAGAGAACCGCGTTCTTTCGGGTGAACGACTCCCCTGTGGCGAGGGAGCTTGCTCCCGTTGGACTGCGCAGCAGTCCCATTTTCAGGGCCGCTTCGTGCCCCAGCGGGAGCAAGCTCCCTCGCCACAAATTCAGTGTTGCCCATGCCTACCTGGCGTTGTTGCAGATGCCTTTTGATTGTCGGGGCGTGTCAGCTTGGCAGCGTGATCCACACCGCCTTGGTTTCGAGCAGGTAGTCGAGTTGCTCGGCGCCCAGGTCTTTGCCAAACCCGGACTGCTTGTAGCCACCGAACGGCATCGACGGATCAAGGGTGCCGTGGGCGTTGACGTAGACCGAGCCTGCTTTCAAGCGCGGAATCAGGCTGTGCACCTTGCCCAGGTCGTTGGAATACAGTGCCGCCGCCAAGCCGTAAGGCGAGTCGTTGGCCAGGGCCAGCGCGTCTTCCTCATCGTCGAACGGTGCGGTGACCAGCACCGGGCCGAAAATCTCTTCCTGGACGATGCGCATGTCATTGCGACAGTTGGCAAAAATGGTCGGCTCGACGAAGAAGCCAGGGCCATCGACCGGTTGACCGCCGTAGACCAGTTCGGCGCCTTCGGCTTTGCCGGTCTCGATGTACTCGGTCACACGCTGCTTTTGCAGGGCGGAAACCAGCGGGCTGATGAAGCAGTCAGGATCCAGACCCGGAGCCATTTTCAGGGTGCGCGTGTAGGCGATCAGCTCGCGCAGGAATTCGTCGTAGACACTGCTATGAATATAGGCCCGTGTACCGGCGTCGCATACCTGCCCAGCGTTGAAAAACACGCCGTTGGCGACTGCCTGGGCAGCGGCCGGAATGTCGGCATCCGCGCAGACGATGACCGGTGATTTGCCACCGAGTTCGAGGGTCAGACGCTTCATGTCATCCAGCGCTGCGCGGCCAACCGTCTGGCCAACCGGGGTCGAGCCGGTGAAGGTCAGTTTGTCGATGCCGGGGTGGGTAGCCATGGCCGCACCGACCACGCTGCCGCGCCCGGTGACGATGTTGATCACGCCGTCAGGAATGCCCGCTTCCTGCACCAGTTCAGCAAAACGCAGGGCCGACAACGACGTCAGTTCGGCGGGTTTGACCACCACGGTGCAACCGGTCGCCAGCGCTGCGCCGAGCTTCCAGGCCATGGTTTGCAGCGGGAAATTCCACGGCACGATGGCGCCGACTACGCCGACCGCTTCCTTGCGGGTATAGGCCAGGTAATTGCCCGGCAGCGACGGCTCGACGGTGCGGCCGTGCAGCTTGGTAGCCCACCCGGCGAAATAACGCAGGGTATCGACGGTACCCTGGATGTCCACGTCCTTGGCGAAGGCCACCGATTTGCCCATGTCGATGGATTCGATTTCAGCGAGCTCTGCGGCGTTTTGTTCGATCAGGTCAGCCAGGCGTTGCATCATGCGCTCGCGTTCGGCCGGTTTGGCCTGACGCCAGGCGCCGCCGTCGAATTGGGCGCGAGCGGCTTGCACGGCGCGGTCCAGGTCGTCGGTGGTGCCCATGGGAATGCGGGTGATCAGGCCTTCGGTCGAGGGCTCGATCACATCGGACGTCTGGCCGTCGCTGGCTTCGACCCAGGCGCCGCCGATGAACATTTTCTGGACCTTGCTGAGGAAGGTCTGGGTGGCTTCGCTGACGCCGAATTTTTGCAGGTAACTCTTGACGATCGTGTCCATTTTTATTCTCTCTGCCCGGCAGTCAGAGCCTGCCGGGTCACTGGTTTCGATGATCAGGCTGATACGGTTTCGCTCTCGGCGGCCGCGCGCACCTTGCCTCGCTCGTGGAAGATGAAACCGATGCTGTTGAGCAGCAGTTGCGCGGCGAGGATCGAGGTCATGCCGGTCGGGTCGTAGACCGGTGCCACTTCCACCAGGTCCATGCCGACGATGTTGCCTTTGCTGCGTTTCGCCAGGGCCTGGATGATTTCCAGCACTTCGTAGTAGAGGAAACCGCCGTGGCTCGGAGTGCCGGTGCCGGGGGCGATGGACGGGTCAAAACCGTCGATGTCGATGGTGATGTAGTAGTTGATGTTCTGCGGGATCAGCGCCAGCACACCTTCGACCCCGAGACGGCGAACGTCGCGTACCGAGAGGATTTTCGAACCCGCTTCATGAGCCGCTTCGTAGTCGTCGCGGTTGGACGACGAGACGTTGCGGATGCCCATCTGGGTCATGCCGACGATGTGATTCATTTCCGAAGCGCGGCGCAGCGGGTTGCCGTGGCCGTAGCGCACGCCGTGGCGTTCGTCGACGAAATCCAGGTGCGCATCGAAGTGAATGATGTGGATCGGACCGCGGCCTTCAAAGGCCTTGATCACTGGCGCGTGCACCGAGTGGTCGCCGCCGAGTACCACCGGCATCACACCGGCGTCGAGGATCTTGCGTACGGCGTATTCGGTGTTCTTGTTGCTGGTGACCATGTCGGTGTGGACGATGTCGGCATCACCGACGTCGACCATGCGCACGTCTGAGGCGGTGAGGTACATCACGTCATCTTCGTGGTCGTAGGCGCCGGCGTGGCCGAAGGAAAACAGCGTCGATGCTTCACGAATCCCGCGAGGTCCGAAGCGTGCGCCGGAGCGCCACTGGGTGCCCATGTCGTTGGGCACGCCGAGCACCGCGACGTCGGCATCCAGTGCATCCCAATCGGTGCACACCGGGGATTTGCCAAAGGTGCAATGACCCACGAATGGCAGGTTCAGGCGACCGGATTCATAACCGTTGTTCGACATTTCTAGCCTCTCCACTTCTTGTTATCGGCTTGACGGACTGCAAGGCGACCGTCGTTGGAAAGACTATGGGCGCAGGTTTTCGTGGAAAAAATGCTAAACATCAGATACTCATATCGGCATTACCGATGCATCCACAGGCGGGAGGTTCCAGGTGATTCAACTGCACGATGTCGATCTGAAGTTGCTCAGAGTGTTTGCCACGATTGTCCGCTGCGGCGGGTTTTCCGCCGCGCAAGCCGCGTTGAACGCCGGGCAGTCGACCATCAGCGAACAGATGACCCATCTGGAAACCCGCCTTGGGGTCAAGCTGTGCCAGCGCGGGCGCAGCGGCTTTCGCCTGACCGAACAAGGGGTGGCGATCCACGAAGCCACACAGCGCCTGTTGTCGGCGGTGGAAAACTTCTGCATGGACGCAGACGTGCTCAAGCAGCACATCAGCGGCAAGCTCAACCTGGGCATCATCGACACCACAATCACCGATCCGGATTCGCCGATTCCGCGCACCACTCAGCGCTTCGTTTCACGGGGCCATGACGTGCACCTGAACGTGTACGTCGGCACCCCGGCGGAACTGGAAGAACGGGTGCTCGACGGCCGCTTGCACCTGGCCATCGGGCACTTCCCGATCCATGTGCCCGGGTTGTTGCAGTCGCCGCTGTATCAGGAAGCGCTGGGGTTGTATTGCGGACGGCGACACCCGTTGTATGGCAACAAGGCGGAAGGCCAGGAACTGCTCGAAGAAGTCGCTGCAGCACGGATCGTCGTGCGCGGCTACATGCAGCAACACGACCTCGAACACCTAGGCGTGAGCAAGGCGGCCGCCACCGTGGACAACATCGAAGCCACCGCGATCCTGATCATTTCCGGCGCCTACCTGGGTTTTCTGCCCGAGCACTTCGCCGCCCAGTGGGTCAAGAACGGCGAGATGCACCAGTTGGCCCCGACGAGCCTGCTCCTGAAATCGCCGTTCGATGTCATCACCCGACGTGGCACGGCACCGCCGCCGATCCTGCAAGCGTTCCTTGAGGACCTGGCCACCAGCACCCGTAAAACCGGCCAGCCGTGATGTGACACTCGCCAAATTCAAATTTTGCCGGGCATACTGATTTCAGTTCGCCAACCTTGCAGGCCCGTCATGCGCATCCACGTCACCTTCATCGACCGCGTCGGCATCACCCAGGAAGTGCTGGCCCTGCTCGGTGGCCGCAGCTTCAACCTGGACGCCGTGGAAATGGTGCCGCCGAATGTCTACATCGATGCGCCGACCCTCGGTGCCGAGGTGCTGGAGGAATTGCGCGAGGCGCTTTTCGATGTGCGCGGCGTGCAAGCGGTGACGATGGTCGACATCCTTCCGGGGCAACGTCGGCGCCTGCAACTGGACGCGTTGCTGGCCGCCAGTTCCGACCCGGTGCTGGCGGTGGATGACCGCGGCCATGTGCTGCTGGCCAACCCGGCGCTGATCGCCCTGTGCGGTCGTGAACCGGCCGGTGAATCGCTGACCGCGCTGTTCGATGATCCGCAATTGCAGCGCACGTTGATCGACCAGCATTTCCGCCTGCCCATGCACGAAGTCAGCCTCGGCGGCCAGACCTTGCTGCTCGATGCGATGCCCGTCACCGACGCTGGCGCCCTGCTCACCTTGTATCAACCTAACCGCATCGGCGAGCGCCTGTCAGCGTTGCACCATGACCATGCCGAAGGCTTCGATGCTCTGCTGGGCGAATCGCCGCCGATCCGTGCACTCAAGGCCCGCGCGCAACGGGTGGCGGCCCTTGATGCGCCGCTGCTGATTCAAGGCGAAACCGGCACCGGCAAAGAGCTGGTCGCCCGTGCCTGCCATGCGGTCAGCGCTCGCCACGACTCACCGTTCCTGGCACTGAACTGCGCGGCATTGCCAGAAAGCCTGGCCGAAAGCGAGCTGTTCGGCTATGCGCCCGGCGCCTTCACAGGCGCACAACGGGGCGGCAAGCTCGGCCTGCTGGAACTGGCCGATCAGGGCACGGTTTTTCTCGACGAGGTCGGCGAGATGTCGCCGTATCTGCAAGCCAAATTACTGCGATTTTTGAGTGACGGTTGCTTCCGTCGGGTCGGTGGCGACAAGGAGGTTCGGGTCAATGTGCGGGTGCTCAGCGCGACCCACCGCGACCTGGAAAAAATGGTCGCCGAAGGACGCTTTCGTGAAGACCTGTTCTACCGCCTCAATGTACTCAACCTGCAAGTGCCGCCGCTGCGCGAACGCGGTCACGACATCCTGTTGATGGCCAATCACTTCATGCAGCAGGCCTGCGCGCAGATCCAGCGACCGCCGTGTCGTTTGGCACCGAGCACCTTCAGCGCCCTGCTCGGCAACCGCTGGCCGGGCAACGTGCGGCAACTGCAAAACGTGATCTTCCGTGCAGCGGCGATTTGCGAAAACCCGCTGGTGGACATCGACGACCTGGACATCGCCCGCACGGCCGTCGAACGGCGAAACGACGGTGAAGTCGGCAGCCTGGAAGAAGCGGTTGGCGGGTTTGAAAAGAACCTGCTGGAGCAGCTGTATCGCAGCTATCCGTCGAGCCGATTATTGGCTGCACGGTTGCAGACATCCCATAGCGCGATTGCGATTCGCTTGCGCAAGTACGGCATTCCCGCCAAGCCCTGAGTGATCTGCCGGATCACATTCCCCTGTAGGAGCGAGCCTGACAGTCAACATACATTTCAACTGACACGCCCTCATCGCGAGCAGGCTCACGCCTACAGGAGACTGTGTTGCGCCTGCACTTCTCGTATGAAAATCGATACAGCGTAGCGAAATCAAGACAATCTCCTTCCCAGCCGCCTTTACGGTGTCTGCGCTTACAGCCCTGCTTGCCTGTATTGATTTCAATACAAATGAAATGGTGCGCACTTAACGAGATAACATCAAGCCATTGATTTAAAACAACTAATCAACCTTGGCACCGCCCTTGCTAACTCAAACTCAGCTCCGCTCGTTGCCCTGCCACGAGCCCTGAATGCGTCCAAAAATAATAAGGAACTGAGATGAGCCAATTGCGTTTCACAGTCGATCACGAATGGCTGCGGCTTGACGCCGATGGCCTGGTCACCGTCGGCATCACGGTGTTTGCCCAGCAAGCATTGGGGGATGTGGTGTTCGTTCAAGTGCCTGAACTGGGCACCTTCGATGCAGGCGCAGAAGTGTCGGTACTGGAATCGGTAAAAGCCGCCAGCAGCATCGGCATGCCGCTGGACGGTGAAGTGGTCGAGATCAATACGACGCTGGAGAGCACCCCGGAACGGGTCAACGAAGACCCGATGGGCGAAGGCTGGTTCTTTCGCTTCAAACCCGCAGATCCTGAAGCTTTGAGCGAACTGCTGGTTCAGGACGCCTACGAGCAATTGACTGCAGAACACGCCGACGCCTGAAGCCCCCACCCATTTCCGAATCCGAAAAAGGACCACACCATGTTCAGCAAGCACGACCAGATCAAAGGCTACGACGACGAACTGCTGGCGGCGATGAACGCCGAGGATGCGCGCCAGGAACACCACATCGAACTGATCGCCTCGGAGAACTACACCAGCCAACGGGTGATGGAAGCGCAAGGCAGCGGCCTGACCAACAAGTACGCCGAAGGCTATCCGGGCAAGCGTTACTACGGCGGCTGCGAGCACGTCGATGTGGTCGAGCAACTGGCCATCGACCGCGCCAAACAGCTGTTCGGCGCCGATTACGCCAACGTCCAGCCGCACTCCGGCAGCCAGGCGAACGCCGCGGTTTATCTCGCCCTGCTGCAAGCCGGCGACACCGTGCTCGGCATGAGCCTGGCCCACGGCGGTCACTTGACCCACGGTGCCAAGGTGAGTTTTTCCGGCAAGCTCTACAACGCGGTGCAATACGGCATCGATACCAATACAGGGCTGATCGATTACGACGAAGTCGAGCGCCTGGCCGTTGAGCACAAACCGAAAATGATCATCGCCGGGTTCTCGGCTTACTCGAAGACCCTGGACTTCCCGCGCTTCCGTCAGATTGCGGACAAAGTCGGCGCGTACTTTTTCGTCGACATGGCCCACGTTGCCGGGCTGGTGGCGACCGGTCTGTACCCCAATCCCCTGCCCTACGCCGACGTGGTTACCACCACCACCCACAAGACCCTGCGCGGCCCGCGTGGTGGTTTGATTCTGGCCAAGGCCAATCCTGAACTTGAGAAAAAGCTCAACGCTGCCGTGTTCCCCGGTGGTCAGGGCGGCCCGCTGATGCACGTGATCGCGGCCAAGGCCGTGTGCTTCAAGGAAGCGCTGGAACCCGGCTTCAAGACCTATCAGGCGCAAGTGATCCGCAATGCCCAGGCCATGGCGCAGATGTTTATCGAGCGCGGATATGACGTGGTCTCCGGCGGTACCGACAACCACTTGTTCCTGGTCAGCCTGATCCGCCAGGGCCTGACCGGCAAGGACGCCGACGCCGCCCTCGGTCGTGCTGGCATCACGGTGAACAAGAACGCCGTGCCCAACGATCCGCAATCGCCGTTCGTGACTTCGGGCTTGCGCATCGGCACGCCGGCGATCACCAGCCGTGGCTTCAAGGAAGCGCAGAGCATCGCGTTGGCGGGCTGGATCTGCGACATCCTCGATCACTTGGGCGATGCCGATATCGAAGCCAATGTTGCCCGGCAGGCCGCCGCCCTGTGTGCCGACTTCCCGGTCTACCGCGACTGACCACGCGGTGACCCGCTCTTGTAGGAGCCCGGCTTGCCCGCGATGGCGCCCTGAAGGATGTCATCACCGGCAAGCCGGGCTCCTACAGGAAGCATCAGGGCAAATCACCCTCCCGTTCGCGTACAAGGAAATCACCATGAATGCCATTGTCGAATCGACCGGCAAGAGCCCGGCCAAAGTAGAAATCGGCACCAAACTGCGCGGCGCGGAAAAGGTCGCGCGGATCCCGGTGAAGATCATCCCCACCGAGGAATTGCCGCGCAAACCCGACTGGATTCGTGTACGCATCCCCGTGTCCCCGGAGGTCGACCGCATCAAGCAACTGCTGCGCAAACACAAGCTGCACAGCGTCTGCGAAGAAGCCTCATGCCCTAACCTCGGCGAGTGTTTTTCCGGTGGTACTGCGACGTTCATGATCATGGGCGACATCTGCACCCGCCGCTGCCCGTTCTGCGATGTCGGTCATGGCCGGCCCAAGCCGCTGGACATCAACGAACCGATGAACCTGGCTGTGGCCATCGCCGAGCTGCGCCTGAAGTACGTGGTAATCACCTCGGTAGACCGCGACGATCTGCGCGACGGTGGTGCCCAGCACTTCGTCGACTGCCTGCGAGAAATCCGCAAGCTGTCACCCGGCATCCAATTGGAAACCCTGGTGCCGGATTATCGCGGGCGCATGGACGTCGCGTTGGCGATCACCGCCTCTGAGCCACCGGATGTGTTCAACCACAACCTGGAAACCGTGCCACGTCTGTACAAAGCTGCACGACCAGGTTCGGACTTCGAATGGTCGCTGGACCTGCTGCAAAAATTCAAACACGCAGTGCCGCATGTGCCGACCAAATCCGGCCTGATGCTCGGCCTTGGCGAAACCGACGACGAAGTCATCGAAGTCATGCAGCGCATGCGCGAGCACGACATCGACATGCTGACCCTCGGCCAATACCTGCAACCGTCGCGCAGCCACTTGCCGGTGCAGCGTTTCGTGCATCCGGACACGTTCGCCTGGTTCGCCGAGGAAGGCACGCGGATGGGGTTCAAGAACGTAGCGTCCGGGCCGCTGGTGCGCTCGTCGTACCATGCCGATCAACAACTTCATGGAGGTGCCGACGGTTTCAAGCCATCATGAACAGACTGTTCATGCATGGAGCCGTTCCCGATGCCGCGTTCACCCTGTCTGTTGATGCTGTGCCTGAGCCTCGCCGCACCGTGCATGGCCGACGCGCCAAAGCCCGAGCACATGGTGTACTTGCGCGCCATTGATCCGGGCATCGAGCAGGACATCCGCTACGCCAGCGCCCACAACTTCACCGGGCATGCGCTCGAGGGTTATCAGGCGCCGGAGTGCCTGTTGTCGGTGGACGCCGCCAAGGCCCTCGCCCGAGTGCAAACCGCGTTGAAAGCCGAGGGTTACGGCTTGAAGGTGTTCGACTGCTATCGACCGACCCGTGCGGTGGCGGACATGGGGCGCTTCGCCACCGAGCCGGGTGACCCGCTCAAGACCGAGTTCTATCCTCGGGTCGACAAGCAAGACTTCTGGCGCCTGGGTTACGTGGCTCGCGTATCCAATCATTCCCGGGGCAACACCGTTGACCTGACGCTGACCGGCCCCGGCGCCCCGCCCGCCGAGACCTGG
Source organism: Pseudomonas sp. Irchel s3f7 (assembly GCF_900187615.1). Lineage (GTDB taxonomy): Bacteria > Pseudomonadota > Gammaproteobacteria > Pseudomonadales > Pseudomonadaceae > Aquipseudomonas. Next base: position 20,299 of record NZ_FYDO01000046.1, read on the forward strand.
ACGCCTTCCGCCACTCCGGTCGATTGCACCGCGCCTTACGGCCAGCGCTGGAAAGATGGTGCGCAGGACATGGGCACCGGTTTTGATTGCTTCGATGAACGGGCGCATACGGATTCGGCGCAGATCAATGCGACCGCCAAAGCCAATCGCCAGCGGCTCACCCGCGCGATGGCGAAAGAAGGATTCAACGGTTACTCCGCTGAGTGGTGGCACTTCACGTACAGCGGGAATACGCCGAAGCCGGACGTCATGGACTTCCCCATTACGCCGTTGCAGCCATGAACCCGCTGATCAAAACCCTGTTGGCGCTGCTCTTTCCATTGGCCGCGATGGCCCAGGGACTCGACGGCAGCGACCAACTCATCGTGGTCACCAGCAAACACTGGAGTGACATCCAGGGCATTGCCCAGCGCTATGAACGGCACGGGCAGACTTTCGAAAAATTCGAAGCACCGTTCGCGGTGGTTCTTGGCAAGAACGGGATGGGTTGGGGTAAAGGACTGCTCGACACTCAATCCCGTCAGGGACCGGTCAAGCAGGAAGGCGATGGCAAGGCACCGGCCGGGATGTTCAAGCTGGGAACGGCGTTCGGCTATACCACCACGACGCAGACAAAACTGCCTTACCTCGCCCTGACATCAACCATTGAATGCGTGGATGACAGCGACTCGGCGCGCTACAACGAATTGGTCGACGGAGCCGTCGTCGACAAAGACTGGAACTCATCCGAACGGATGCGCCGATCGGATGAGTTGTACCGCCAAGGCATCGTCATCCAGCACAACACGCCGGCCTCTCCCGCTGCCGGCTCGTGCATTTTCTTTCACATCTGGCGTGGCCCCAGTGCACCGACCCGTGGCTGTACGGCCATGGACCCGGCGAACATCGCGCAGCTGTTCGACTGGCTGGACCCGAGCAAATCCCCGGTGCTGGTGCAACTGCCTGAGGGGCAGTACGAACAGATGCGTGAGCGCTGGAAGCTGCCTGAGCGCTGAACCTGTGGCGAGGGAGCTTGCTCCCGTTGGGGCGTGAAGCGGCCCTAAAATATGGGACTGCTGCGCAGTCCAACGGGGGCAAGCCCCCTCGCCACAAAAGCTCCTTCGCCACAAAAGCCCCTCGCCACAAATGCGGGTATCAACCCCACTCAGCAACCACCGCACTCATCGACGGCTTGGCCAGCGCGTAATACATCACACCCGGCACCAGCAGCCCGACAATCCACGAAATGTCCACGCCACCCAACTGCGCGACCATCGGCCCGGAGTAGAAATGGGTGTCGACAAACGGCAGCTGAATCAACACGCCAATCACATACACGCTGATCCCCAGCACGTTCCAGCGACCATAACGCCCGTTCGGGTCGGACAGTGCCGGGATGTCGTAACGCTCCTTGTTGATGAAGTAGTAATCCACCAGGTTGATCGCGCTCCACGGTGTGAAGAACGTCAGCAAAAACAGGATGAAGTACTTGAATGAGCTGAGGAACGAGTACTGCCCCAGCAATGCCACGGTGGTCGACGCCGCGACAATCAGCAGCACAAACAGCATGCGCTGCCCGGCGGTGATTTCCAGGCGACGGCGAAAACCACTGATGATGGTCGCCACGCACATGAAGCTGCCATAGGCATTGAGCGTCGACACCGTGACCTTGCCGAACACGATGCTCAGGTACAGCAACGACGCGATCACGCCGGTACTGCCCAGACCGACGATGGTCGCCACTTCATGCCCACGAAAATTCGCCCCCGCCAACGCAGCGGCGAACACCCCCAGCACCATCGAAGCCTGCGCCCCGAGCACGGTGCCCAGGCCGACGGCGACGAAGGTTTTCCATGACGACGTTCTGCTCGGCAGGTAACGCGAGTAGTCCGCCACATAGGGCCCGAACGCGATCTGCCAGGACGCCGAGAGCGACACCGCCAACAGAAAAGTGCTCCAGCCAAAATGACGGTTGTCGAGCAATTGGCCGATGTCGTTGAGGGTCAGCAACCGGGTGAACAAGTAGACGAAGGCGATGATGCCCAGCACGCTGGCCACCCGCCCGACCAGGTGAATCACCCGGTAACCGAAGATCGTCAGGAAGGCGATGCACGCCGCAAAAATCAGGATGCCGGCGCTGTCGCTGACGCTGATCAACTGCGCAATCGCCTGCCCCGACAACACCGCACCGGTGGCGCTGAAGCCGAGGTACATCAGGCACACCAGGACAATCGGGATGGCCGCGCCGTACACCCCGAACTGCACACGACTGGAGATCATCTGCGGCAATCCCAGCTTCGGCCCTTGCGCCGCGTGCAGCGCCACCACGGCACCGCCGAGCACTTGCCCGATCAGCAAACCGATCAGCGACCAGAACACATCACCGCCCAGCACCACGGCCAAAGCGCCGGTGACGATGGCGGTGATTTGCAGGTTGGCGCCAAGCCACAAGGTGAACTGGCTGTAGAGGCTGCCGTGGCGTTCGGCCTCGGGAATGAAATCGATCGAGCGGGACTCGAACAACGGACTTCGTTGCGCACTCATGACGGTGTTTCCTTTGTGGAACTGTTTTTGTTGTCAGGAAAAGGACTTAGAACGTCTTGGTAGCGCTGGCGACAACGGTTGCCGAGCACAGGTCGTCATAGCCGTACCAGCCGGAACATTCGCTTTTCGACAGATCGGTGTCGACGTAGCTCAAGCCCCAGGTCACACCGACGAAGTCGCGGGTCAGTTTGGCTTCCCACTCGTAGTAAGACTCGCGGTTATCGCCACTGGCGGTCCAGAACGCCGGGTCTTTTACATCGTTGCGGCCAAAGCGCAGGTCCAGGCCGACTTCGGCCGGCAAGTCGATTTTGTAGCTGAGGTAGGTGTAAAGGGTGTCCTGGTCCTCGCCGAAGAAATTTGGCGTGTCCTCTGAGTAATAGGCACCCAGCTTCACGCCGTACACGTCGAGAACCGCGTACACCTCGCTGAGGTTGAATTCGGAGTTTTTCGGGTAGTCGTACTTCATGTAGCCGAGGTCCAGGCTGATCGCATCCGTCGCCTGCCAGTAGTAACCCGCGTAGTAATCACGTTCCTGCCGGGTGTCGTAACCGCCACCGAAATCGACGCTGGAAGTCCAGGCGCCGATGTACAGGCCGCTGCTGTGCAACAACGTAGCCCCGCCCTGCACTGCCGGATCGCCCAGGGATTGTGAAATGCCCCGGGTGCGGTAATCGCTGACGACGCCCAGGGTCATCTCCAGGCTGAAATCATCGTTGAGGGTCAGGGCCTGGCTGGTCAGGGGGATCAGTGCCAGTGTCGCGAGGGTCAATGCTGAAAATGCGTTCATACAGTTCTCTTGTTGTTATGACGTACGGGGAATTTCAGGCATGGCGAAGCCTGGCCCCTCGCGCTACGAGGGGCTGGCCGTTTTCTACAGGTGTCGGGTGTACGCAGGTCAGGACGCGGGGGCGTAGACTTGCTTGCCGGCGAAGAAGGTCTTCAGGACTTTGGTTTCGAACAGTTCGTCATCGCTGACCTTGAACACATCGCGGTCGAGGATGATCAGGTCAGCCTGTTTACCCGGTGCCAGCGAACCGATCTGCTGCTCCAGGCGCAAGGCTTTCGCCGCGTTGATGGTGTAGGCGTAGAACATGGTCTGGCGGTCGATGCTTTCCTTGGCATTGAGCACACCCAACGGCCCTTTGCGCGTGCTGGCCTGGGCGATGGCGTTGAACGGGTTAGCGCTCGACACCGGCCAGTCGCTGCCACCGGCAATCATCGCGCCGGCGTTATGCAAGGACCGCGCGGGATACTGGTAACCGTAGGCAAACGCGCTGATGTAAGGCTTGACCAGTTCGACGGTGTAAGACTCGCCGGTGGCCCACAGCAGTTGCATCGAGGCGATCACGCCCAGTTGCTTGAAGCGTGGAAACTCCTTTGGATTAACCAATTGCAAGTGCGCGACGCTGTGCGGCACCGGCGTCGGGCTGAGCTTGCGCGCATACGCTACGCCATTGAGCGCCTCACGCACTGCGCGGTCGCCGACGGCGTGCATGTGCATGATCCAGCCGCGTTTTTCCGCCGCCACCACCAGTTCGCCAAAGTGCGCCGGGTCGGTCAGCAGTTGGCCGTCCTTGTGGCTGTTCTTGTACGGCACGACAACCGCCGCCGTTTGTCCCGGGAACTCGAGAATGCCGTCGACAAATATCTTCACACCGGGGAACGTCAGGTTAGGCACGCCTTCGAATTGCTTCATCACCGTGGCAATCACTTCCAGGTCGGCGGGTTTGCTTTTCGGGTTGGTGACCATCAACGCGGCGACGTGGGCGCTGAGTTCGCCGTTCTGCGACAGCTCCTTGTACAGCGGCAGTACGCCGACACTTTCCGCGGTCGCGTGGAAATCGAACAGCGAATCCTCACTGCCGCCGTTCGCCGCCGCGTCCATCCAGGCCGTGACGCCGTATTGATTGTTGATTTTCACCGCCTCGCGAGCGGCTTTGAGCATCGCTTCCGGGGTAGGTGCCGGAACACCGTTGCGCACCACGTCCCAGCGGGATTCGGCAAAGTAGCCGTTAGGGGTGAAGTCCGCTTCATGGCCGATGTAACCGCGCTCTTTCTCCGGCAGGCTTTTCACCAGCGCCGCGTCGATGTTCAAGCGCTTGAGCATCGCGTTGTTGGCCCAGCCGGTGTGGCCGTCGATGCCGCTGAACACAATCGGCTGATCGGCCCAGCGTCCCTGGTTGAACACCTTGCCCAGTTCACGGGCTTTCTCCCAATAGGCCGAACTGACCCCGGCCACGCTGATCACGTCACCGGACCGGGCACGCCCGGCCTTGTCCTCTTCGATCAACCATTGCTCCAGTTCCGGCATGGGTTTGACCTCGTCCAGCAGGTTGGCTTTCATGCTGTCGAAAGCGCCCGAGACCGGGTGACTGTGGGTGTCGATCATGCCAGGCATCAAGACTTTGCCCGCCAGGTCGATGCGCTGGGTCTTGGCATCGGCCAGGGCATTGATTTCGGCATCGCTGCCGGCTTTAAGAATTTTGCCGTCCTGGACTGCCACGGCTTGCACCAGGCCTTGGCCAGGCTCGGCGGTGAAGACCTTGCCGTTGAACAACACCAGGTCGGCGGCGGCCATCGCCGGCACCGAGGAGATGGCCAACGCAGCGGCCAACAGGTTTGGAATCAATCGCATCAGAACGCTCTCTGGTTTTTTATTGGGCGGATCGGGAAATGACAGACTGGGAAGCGACTTGCGGCGCAGTCCCCTGAAACGGTGCCTTGGCCCACACGACCTTGCCGCCAACCACCGTCAGCAGCACCTGGTTACGGCCGAGTTCTTCCTCGGGCACCTGCATGAAGTTCTTGTCCAGCACGATCAGGTCGGCGAATTTGCCGACTTCGAGCGAGCCGACCACCTTGTCCAGTTTCAACTGTTCGGCGGAATTGAGCGTGATGCTGCGCAGCACATCGCTGCGCGACAGCGCCGGGTCGGCGTTCAACCGTCCTGCGTACTTGAGGCCATAGCTGTGCGGGTTGGTCGGATCGCCGGAGCGAGTGACACCGACTTTCAGCGCCAGGAACTCATCGAGGGGATCGACCGGCCAGTCGCTGCCATACGCCACTCGGCCACCGGCGCGGGCGATGCTGCCCGAGGGTTCCATGCGCGCAAAACGTGCGGCGCCCAAGTGTTCGTTGGTGCCGTCGACCGTGGACGGTGCTTGCTGGGCCCACTGGAAAGACATGTTGGCGGTGACGTCGAGTGCCTTGAAGCGCGGATAGTCTGCGGGGTCGACCGACTCGGCATGGGTGATCGCCGGGCGAAAGCCGTTGCCGGGCAGTTGCTGGCGCACGTACTCGATGCCATTGAGCGAGTCACGGACTGCGCGGTCACCGGTCGCGTGCAGGTGCGGATCCAGACCCGCCTGCACCGCTTGCAGCAACAATGGCTTGAGCACTTGCGGCGGGAAATACAGCTCGCCGACGTTGTGCCCCGGCGTCCATTTCGGTGCTGCCTCGGAGCCGGTGTTGCTCAGGTAGGGGCTCAACATGGCGCCGGTGTCTGCCGGGGCATTGATGATGCCGTCCATGAACAGTTTGACGTGACGCATGTTCACGCCCGGTGCGACCTTCACTTCGCCCTGATCGTAAGTGCTGGCCAGTGCCTTGGCCTCGGCGATGGTTTTCGCCGGGTCGGCGATGGCGGCTGCGGGGTCAAGCTTGATCGCCAGCAAGGCCCGGGCAGTCAGCTCGCCGGACTTTTGCAGGCTGGTGAAGGCTTTGCCATTTTCCGGTCCTGACAGCGCGTCGAAGAAACTGGTGATGCCTTGCTGGCGCATGGCGTCGAGGGCGGCACGGATCTGATTGAGTTTTTCCGCTTCGGTGGCTGCTGGCACCACGGCGGCCATCGACTCGGCGGCGCCGTCTTCGCAGATGCCGTTCGGGTTGCCGGCGCTGTCACGGCGGTACTTGCCGTCTTCTGGGTCGGCGGTGCTCTTGCTGATCCCGGCCACTTCCAGGCCCCGGGAGTTGGTCAGGATGGTGTGGAAATCGGTGGAGCGCACCTGAATGGGGCGTTTGGTCTTGAGCGCGTCCAGGGTCGATTTGTCGGCGTCGCCGTCGAGCCCGGTCATGCCCATGCGGTCCCAACTGCCGACTTCGAGCCACACGTCCGGGCCCTTGTCCTTGTCGGCATCGAGGCAGGCCTGAATATTCGCCTGGAACTGCGCACGGGTCAGGGTCTGGTATTTCAGGTCGCACAAGGTTATGGCGCGACCGCCGTCACCCGGGTGCATATGCGCATCGACGAAGCCCGGCATCAGCATGCGCCCGCCCAGGTCGATCAGTTGCGTCTGTTTGCCGATGTAGTCGTCAAGGCCCGCGTCGTTGCCGACATAGACAATCTTGCCGCCCGAGACCGCAATCGCCTGCTGCACGGAGTTCTGGCCATCGACGGTGTAGACGTAGCCATTGCGCATGACCAGGTCGGCGGGAGTCGCCGCCAACGCCATGCCGGACAATGCCGTCGTCGCCGCGACGGCAACAAAAAGCCTGGAAAGTCTCAAATGCCTCACCCCTGTTCTTATTGTTTTGAAGCGGCCCGAAGCGACTGCACAAGCCCCTGATAGACAGGGCCTACCCTATAGGGCGCAGCGCTCGAATGGACCTCTGCAAATGAGGAGGGGTGAGGCAAATAGTTGAAATAACGCGATTAATCGCGGCGCGCAGACTCCATCAGCGAACCGGGCGAACGCAGGACTGAACCGAGTTCAACCTTGCTTTTCACGCCGAGCTGCAAATAGCAATTGCGCAGATAAGTACGCACGGTCGCCGGGCTCAGGGACAGCAGTTTGGCGATTTCCTTGTAGGAGTGACCCGCGGCGAACAACATCGCCGCCGTGCGCTCCCGAGGCGCCAGGCCTTCGGCCCGCGACGGTGCTTCGAGGGACAAGATGACATGCTCGGCGTTGGGGCTCAGGGTCAACGCGCAACGACCCAGACGCACCACGCAAGGTGCTTTTTGCAACTGCGAGACGACTTCGACCGGCAGTATCGAGCCATTCCAGCCAGGCAGTTCACGTTGAATCGCCGCGCACAACCGCGCACCGACATACAGCAAGCTGCCGTCCAGGCGCGCAATGCCGAAGTCGCTCGCGCCATCATCGGTATCGAAGCGGATCATGTCCTGCACCTGAAACCGCCACAGCTGGAACAGATGATCACAGAACGCCGAAAACAGCTCGGCTTCGTGTTCATCGAAATGCTGTTCATGCTGGCCGCGGTAGAGACAGACGAAGAACATCAAGCCACTTTCGGGCAACTCAAAGGTGATGCTCATCAAGTGGTAGAGATCGTAGCGCCGGGCGAAATCGTTGACAGCCTCGCACGGGTCGTTGAACCCCATATCACGCACCACCTCGCCGGGCTGGCTCAGGGTGGTATGGGAGAACTGATCGTTGGCCGCGACCGGATGCCATTCAGCGGCAAAGGATTCGGGGAGGTTGATGCTGCCGTGCATCCAGCTCTGCGGTGCAACATTGGGACCCGCTGTGGACATCTCGCCCCACCAGGCCGACGCGAACGGCACCAGTTGACCGAAGGCCTGCAAGCCTTCGGCGATAAACCGCGATGCACCGCTTTCCCGCGCCAGCCGTCCAACGTGCAACACGCAGCGATTGAACGCCTTCAGCGTGGCCATGGACGTGCTGTCACCGGCCTTGATCCCCTCCTCCATCATTGCGATCCCGTTCACTGCATGGTTTTTGTTTTTTATCGTCTGGACGATGCCATAGGCCCGGGAATGGGTCCAGCTCACTTTGACATCAGCAGTTACAAACCGCTGTTCAGCCCGTACAACGAGGGTCGGCGGTCCTTATGCAGATCATTGCCCGCGCTGATACGCTTGTTGCGCGCTTCGGCGAGATTCAGCGTCGCCAGCAAAATTTGCTCGCCGCCCTGCTCTGCCGGCCCGGCCAACGGATAACCGTCGGCGTCGACAATGACCGAGCCCTGCACCCAACCGACACCACGCTCGTGACCGTAACGGTCACACGCGGCGATGAACATACGATTGACCGAGGCATTGGCCTGCACCCGCAGGACTTCGGCCGGACGCTCGGTTTGCGGTCGCGGGCCGTCGGGCCAGTTGACCGGGGCGCACAGCAAGTCAGCGCCAGCCAGTGCGGGCAGACGAACCCATTCGGGGAACTCCAGGTCGTAGCAAATCAGCATACCGAGGCGTCCATGGACTGTCTCAACCACCGGGGGCGCGGCATCGCCGGGGGTGAAGAGGTCCTTCTCGGCATCCCACAAATGCGCCTTGCGGTACACCGCCCGCAGCCCGTTGGCGTCGATCATCGCTGCGCTGTTGGCCAGTCCGTCACCTTCCAGGCGCTCGCAGAATCCGCCAACGATCACCAGGTTCAACTCGCAGGCCAGCCCTTGCCACAACTGCAACGTTGGCCCATCGACCGTTTCCGCCAAAGACAGCGCTTCCTCACGATCGGCAAACAGGTAGCCGCTCTGCACCAGTTCGGGCAGCACTACGACTTGGGCGCCCTGATGGGCCGCCTGACGAATCGCACGCTCGGTGAGTGTGCGGTTGTAGGCCAGGTCGCCTATTTTCGGCGCCAGTTGGCAGCAGGCAACCACGGTATTTTTCGTGCTGTTCAACGCCCTGCCTCCGCAGATGAATGGGTCATGGCGACAATATCTTGCTCGGTCAGCGCATCGATCACTCGACGTTCGGCCACCAGGTCAAGCGAGCGGCTGAGCAGGTAATACGTCAGGCCCGAGACCGCCAGCCCCACCAGCCAAGCGATGTCCACGCCTTCCAGCACTCGTGCCAGTGGACCGACGAAGACCTCTTTGCCGGCGGCGGCGTCAAAAATGTAGAAAAACGGCACCATGGCGGCGAAGCCGATCAGGTAGGAAACGATGCCGCGAAATTGCCAGGCGCCGTAGATGCCCTTCGGCGTGAAGAAATGCGGGATCGCGTAGCGACCTTTTCGCACGAAGAAGTAATCCACCAGATTCACGGCTGTCCACGGCACGAGGAAGTACAACAACAACACAAGGAAGGTGTTCAACAGGGCGATGCCGTCACCTTTGATCGACAGCACGCAGGTCAGCAGAATGAGGCTGATCACACTGATCGACAGCACGCGGGCGCGGGGTGTCGGGGTAATTTTCCGGATCGAGTCGACACCGGTCAGCAGTGTCAACATGGCACTGTAGGTGTTGAGCGCAATGATCGGCAAAAAGCCCAGCACCGAGACAATCACCAGCAGATTGCCCAGCCCCGGCACCATCGACGAGCCGACCTGATTCAACGCAACCAGCGCATCCGCGGCTTTCAACTCCTGAGCCAGCCACGCGCCGAGACCGATCATCCAGCTGCCCGACAACGAGGCGCCGATAAACACCGCTGCGATGAGTTTTTTTCGGCTGGTATTTTTCGGCAGGTAACGGGAATAGTCGGACACGTACGGCGCATAGGAAATGTTGTAGCTGGCGCCGATGGCAAACAGCGTGGCGAAGGCGACCCAGTTGAAACCGAGATCGGTCGCCGGGGTAACGCCTTCGGAACCTGCACCGAACATCAGGGCGATGGTCACCAGCGCGTACAGCGGCAAGGTCGCGAGCAACGCCCACTTGAACGCCTTGTGCATCAGGTCGTGGCCGTAGATCGATAACAACGCGCCGATCAGTACCACGGTCACGGCGACGATGGTCGGGTCGATGCCGAACACGTGTTCCAGGCCGTTCATGATCAGCGAGATGTTCACGACGTTAAAGCCGACAAATACAAACATCGTCGCCATCAAGGCCAGGATCACCCCGCGATAGCCGAACTGGGCGCGGGACTGGATCATCTGCGGCAGGCCCATTTCCGGCCCTTGGGAACCGTGAAATGCCATAAAGATGGTGCCGAACATGATGCCCAGCGCGCCAGCCAACAGGGTCCACATCGCCGACAAGCCAAGGCTCGGGCCGACGAAACCGATGGAGATGGTGAAGAAATGGAAGTTGCCGAGAAACCAGAACGGCCCCTGGCTGCTGAGTTTGGCGTGACGCTCGTTTTCCGGAATGTAGTCGATGGAATGGCCTTCGATGGCCAACCCGCCGCTCGCCTCGGTGGCGTGCGCAGACACTGGGGAACCTGACATACGATTGTTCCTATGCAGTTATTTATTGTTTTTGTGGGCGTTGCGCTCGTTTCGAGGTCTGGATCAGGTGAAACTCCAGAAAAATCTGACGATGACGCTGCTTTCACGGCAATGTAGGCCGTCGAACAGAGCGATAAAATATCGCAGGCACACTGTTCACATAGATAAAGACCTATGTAACGCGCATCGGGAGCGACCATGCTGGGAACTGTAACGGAACTGGATCTGCGCTTGATCCGGGTATTTCTGACCGTCGTTGAGGCGGGCGGGATCTCGGCGGCACAAACCGCCCTCAACACCTCGCAACCGACCATCAGCGCGCAATTGGCCACGCTTGAGGCGCGGGTTGGTTTTCGCTTGTGCGAGCGCGGGCGCGGCGGGTTTTCGGTGACGCCCAAGGGGGAGCAATTCATCGAGGCAGCTCGCCGTCTGCTGGCCGCGGCTGAAGGATTTCGAGTCGAAGTCCAGCACATCAACCGTAAAGTCTCGGGCAACATCAACATCGGCCTGCTCGGGCAGATCGACCCGGTCGCGAACAAGAAAATCGGCCTGGCAATTGCGCGCCTGAGGGCCCGGCACGAAGGCTTGTATTTTCACTTCACCGAACTGTCGTCGTCGTTGCTGGAAGAGAAAATCATCAACGGCCACATCGACCTGGCCATCGGTTACTTCTGGCACCGTTTGCCCAACATCGATTACGTCCCGTTGTTCGAGGAAACCCAGATCGCCTACTGCGCACCATCGCATCCGCTGTCCGAACGGGCGGGCGCCTTGACCCGTGCGGATGTCAGCACATTTGACTGGGTCTGGCCGAGCCATCCCCTGCCGGAAATGCCCGCCCCCACCTCAATCGAACGCCTGACCGTGCTCACCGACAGCATGGACGGCGCGGCGCTGTTGATCCTGTCGGGCCAACACCTTGGTTTTTTACCGCAGCACTACGCGGCCAGGCATGAACAGTTGGGGCAATTGCATCCGTTGAATCCGCAGCTGCTGCGTTATGAGGTGGGGTTTCATGCGGCGGTGCGTCACTCGGCGCGCCAGCGGGATCTGGTGAGCGCGTTTCTCAATGAGCTGATCGATATCTTCGGAGTACCGTAGCTCCTGCAGGAGCAAGCTTGCTCGCGATGGCGGTGGGTCTGCGGACATCGATGTTGGATGGGCTGGCCTCATCGCGAGCAGGCTCGCTCCTACAGGGTTGTGGGTGTACGCAAGCTCTGCGGACAACGGAAATTCACTGTAGGAGCAAGCTTGCTCGCGATGGCGGTGGGTCTGCGGACATCGACGTTGGATGGGCTGGCCTCATCGCGAGCAAGCTCGCTCCTACAGGGTTGTGGGTGTACGCAAAATCTGTAAGCAACCGAAATCTACTGTAGGAGCAAGCTTGCTCGCGATGGCGGTGGGTCTGCGGACATCGATGTTGGATGGGCCGGCCTCATCGCGGGCAAGCCCGCTCCTATGTATGGACTCGCCCCCACTGTCTACCTGCTTTTTAAACACTGCTACCCGGTTGCATCTATGTATAAGGCCTATTCGAGGAAGCCATCTTTGGCTTCTGGCCAACATTGGTTGAGCTCA
>NZ_FYDO01000010.1 GCF_900187615.1 Pseudomonas sp. Irchel s3f7
TGCGGCGACAAAACTGATCTGGCTTGGGCTGCGCAACATCACAGCAAACTGGGGCTCAGCGGCCCATGACTGGAAAAGTGCGATGAATCAATTCGCGATTCTGTACGGAGATCGATTTATCAGGCCAGCCTGGTAAAAGAATGGCCTGCCTAACGGCAGGCCGTTACCGGCCTGCACACAAAATATCTGACAGTCCCGCCTCAGGTATCTCAAGCACTCACCGCTACAAGTTTGATTTCGGGTACAGCCTCAACCTTTCTAGGCTATCGGGCAATGCGAGCAAACTTCAGACATCTCGGGTGGCATGAGGCTCCATTCAGCAGGCCATCAAACAGTCCTCCAGCCTACTTCGATGTTTATCCACAAAGCGGCGCAACTAGAATTAAGCCACCTTCGCCCCCTCCTTACCCACTTAATCGCGCAACCCTAATACCTACATCAGCCGGTGAAAAAGCTCCAATGTACTCTAGACAAGATCCGACCTTGTTTACGACGCCATTGATTGACGCAAACAATGCTCAGATTCGTTCACCTACTCCAACGCCCATTGGCGTATTTGGGACCTCCCCCCCGAGATATCTACCTCAACGTCGGCAAGAGCTCTTGAATCGGATGGACGGTCTCCCCGCGTCGACAACAATCCGACAAAGGAAATAGAGAAACAATCCCTCAGATTACCGCACCATCCCCCACCGCTTCACTGTCACCCGCTCCAGCGAATCAAACACCAGATTCTCCACCAGCAACCCGATCAGAATCACCACGGCCAACCCGGCAAACACCTTGTCGGTGTACAGCTCATTACGGTTCTGAAAGATGTACCACCCCAACCCGCCCTTGCCGCTGGTGGCGCCGAACACTAGTTCAGCCGCGATCAACGTGCGCCAGGCGAAGGCCCAGCCGATTTTCAGGCCGGCGAGGATGGACGGCAGTGCCGCCGGGATCAGGATGAACAGCACGAAACGCATGCCCTTGAGGCCGTAGTTGCGCCCGGCCATGCGCAGGGTTTCCGAGACGCCGAGGAATCCGGCGTAGGTGTTCAGCGCCAAGGCCCAGAGCACCGAATGCACCAGCACGAAAATCAGGCTGTTCTGCCCCAGTCCAAACCACAGCAGCGCCAGCGGCAGCAGCGCGATGGCCGGCAACGGGTTGAACATCGAGGTCAGGGTACTGAGCAGGTCGCGTCCGAACTGGGTCGACACCGCCAGCGTGGTCAGGGCAAACGCCAGGACAATGCCGATCAGGTAACCCTTGAGCAGCACGACCAGCGAGATCCACACCTTGCCCAGCAACTCGCCGCTGAGCAGCCCGTCATACAGCGCATAGGCGGTTTGCACAAAACTTGGCAGCAGCAAGTCGTTGTTCTGATAGCGGGCCACCGCCTCCCACAACACGGCCAGCAAAATCAGGATCAGGCTTTTGCGCAGCCAACCCTGTTGCCACAGGCGCTGGCCCAGCGGCAGTTCACGCTCCAGCGGTACGCTGGTCAGTGGCTGCAACAGCGTTTCGAACTCTTCACGCGGGGATGATAAATGGCTCATCGGACCCTCCTCTCAACTGGCTCAATAAGCGATGCGGATGTCGGCGAAATCCAGCTCGTGCTCGGCTTGCGGTGACTGATTTTCATCGAACAACAACCGATGGATGCGCCGCGCCGATTCCTGAAACGCCACGCCGCCAAGGCTGTGCAAATCGTATTGATGGCTGTGGACTTCCGCCCTCACCCGCCCCGGATGCGGCGACAGCAACAGGATGCGGTTGCCCACCACCAATGCTTCTTCGATGGAGTGCGTGACGAACAACAGCGTGAAGCGCACCTCTTCCCAGAGCAGTAGCAGTTCTTCCTGCATCTTGCGTCGGGTCAAGGCATCGAGGGCGGCGAAGGGTTCATCCATCAGCAGGATTTTCGGCTGCATCGCCAGCGCCCGGGCAATGGCGACCCGCGCTTTCATGCCGCCGGACAAGGTGTGCGGGTAGGCATCGGCAAACGCAGCGAGGCCGACCTTCTCCAGATAGTGCAGCGCCCGTTCTTCGGCTTCCTTGCGCTTGAGGGTTTTTGACGCCAGCAGCGGAAACATCACGTTCTGCTTTACGGTTTTCCACGGCGGCAGTTGATCGAACTCCTGGAACACCACGATCCGGTCCGGTCCCGGTGCGTGGACGGTTTGCCCCTGTAGGCGAATCTCGCCTTCCACGGGCTGGATGAATCCGCCGACGGCTTTGAGCAACGTTGACTTGCCGCAACCGGACGGGCCGAGCAGGACAAAACGGTCCGCCGGGTCGATCTCGAAACTGACTTGATGGGTCGCCCGCACCACACGCTGCGGCGTGCGGTATTCCAGGCTGACGTTATCGACCGACAGCAGCGCTTGGGCTGCCGTGATCGGTTTGCTGACCGTGTGGCCTTGCAAAGGGGCGTTCATGTCGGTCAGCTCCCTTGCAGCGGCTTGGCGTCCTGGAAGAAGTAATCCTTCCATGAATCCGGTTTGTTTTTGATCGCGCCGACGCGGTGCAGGAACTCGGCCAGCGGGTAAGTGTTTTTCGGTGTGACGCTGAATTCGAACTGCGGGTTGTCGATGATTTTCAGCAACGCGGCGCGGTCGATTTTGGCCTTGGTGACGCGGATGTAAGTGTCGGCTGCCGCGCCTTTGTCGTTCTGCGCAAATTGCGCGGCTTCGGTCAGCGCGTCGATAAACGCCTTGTAGGTTTTCGGGTTCTCATTACGGAATTTCTCGGTGGCGAACAACACCGTCGGTGAGTTCGGACCGAGCAGGTCATAGGTGTTCAGCACCACGTGCACATTGGGATTGGCCAGTTCCTGATCCTGGAACGGCGGGTTGGAAAAGTGCCCGTTCAGCTCGGTGCCACCGGCCAAGAGCGCGGCTGTTGCGTCGGGGTGCGGAACGGCAATGGTGTACTTGTCGAGGCGGTTGAACTCCTTGTCGCCCCACTGCTTGGCGGCCGCGTATTGCAGGAAGCGCGACTGCACCGACACGCCCACCGCCGGAACCGCGATGCGGTCCGTCTCGGTGAAGTCGGCGATGGTTTTGACCTTGGGATTATTGCTCACCAGGTAGTACGGAAAGTTGCCCAGGGAGGCGACGGCTTTGACGTTCTGCTTGCCGTGGGTGCGGTCCCAGATGGTCAGCAGCGGGCCGACGCCGGCACCGGCAATGTCGATCGAGCCTGCGAGCAACGCATCGTTGACCGCTGCACCGCCGGAGAGCTGGGTCCAGTCGACCTTGATGTCGATGCCTTCCTGCTTGCCGTACTTCTCGATCAGGTTCTGATCGCGCACCACGTTGAGCAGCAGATAAACGATGCCGAACTGTTCGGCAATGCGGATTTCACCTTCGGCGTGGGCCACGGTCGGCGCCACCAAACTACCGGCGATCAGGCTGAAACCCAGGCCGATAGCGGCGGCCAGCGGTGCAAATGGAAGACGTTTGGTCATGATCAAATCTCCGACAAATCAGAAAGGCGCGTCGCCCTGGATGGTGGTGCGAAACAGCTTGCGGCGTAGATGGCTGGGGCATCCGGCGGCGAGGTGGATCAGCGAACGGTTGTCCCAGAACACCAGGTCATGGGGCTGCCATTGATGGCGGTAGATGTTTTGCGGCAACACGCTGTGGGCGTAGAGCTCGGTCAGCAGTTGCTGGCTCTCGTCTTCCGGCAGGCCAACGATGCGGGTGGTGAACCCTTCGCTGACGAACAACGCCTGGCGGCCGTTTTCCGGGTGAGTACGCACCACCGGATGCACCACTTCAGCGACCTGGGCGAGTTGCTCAGGCGTCAGGGTCGGGCGCCAATTGCCTTCGAATTTGGTCTCGCTGTAACGCGCCGTGTAGGAGTGCGCCGCCGAGCGACCTTCCACCGCTTTGCGCAACGCAAGCGGCAGGTTGTCCCAGGCTTTGTGCATGTCGGCGAACAGCGTGTCGCCGCCCTCGGAGGGCAACTCCTGGGCATGCAGCATCGAGCCCAGGCTCGGCAATTCCTTATAGGAGAGATCGGAATGCCAGAACTTGCCGGCGTCACCCAGGCCGATGTTCTGGCCGTTCTCGACGATATTGGAAACGATGAGGATTTCCGGATGCCCCGCCAGCAGGAACTGCTTGAGCACGTGGATCTGCAACACACCGAAACGGCGGCTGAAGTCGATGTGCTGCTCAGGGGTAATGCGCTGGTCGCGGAACACCACCACGTGATGATCCAGATGCGCGCGGTGGATGCGGGCGAAGTCCTGATCATTGATCGGACGGGACAAATCGAGACCGATGATCTCGGCGCCTACCGCGCCGTCGAACGGGCGGATGTCGAAAAATTGTGGCGCGATGCTTGGCGATGCTGAAGCTGCAGACATAAATCACTCCCACGCACGGCACGCTCAAAGGCGCGCGCGTCGATCAGAAACTCACGGAGGTCCCGTGTTGGTTCGTGTCGTGCGGCGCGCCGATTGGTCGGCAGGTACGCAGGAGATTGACTTTATAGATATAAGAACTGAAATTTAAATACCGTTAGCGAATAACGATATGGCGATTATTAACGGACTGGTTCGCTTGAGGCGTGACGTTATTGGTCACTTTTGGGCAGGGTTGTGGTGTTTTCACGGACGCCATCGCGGGCAAGCCCGCTCCTACAGTAGGTCTGTGTTTCCACTGACTCCTGTAGGAGCGAGCTTGCTCGCGATGAGGCCAGTCGCCTCAATGGAGATCTACCGCTCGTGCAACGCCTCGGCGCGCGCCCGGATGATCGGCTTGAGCAGATAACTCAGCACGCTTTTCTTGCCGGTGATGATGTCCACCGAAGCGACCATCCCCGGAATGATCAGCAAGGGTTTGTCATCGCTGCCGAGGTGGCTGCGCTCGGTGCGCACTTTGATGATGTAGTACGTGGTTTTCTTGTCTTCGTCGGTGATGGTGTCGGCGCCGATCTGTTCGAGCTTGGCCTTCAAACCACCGTAGATGGTGTAGTCATAGGCGGTGAATTTCACCGTTGCTTCCTGCCCCGGGTGCAGGAACGCGATGTCCTGCGGACGGATCTTCGCCTCCACCAGCAAGGTGTCGTCCAGCGGCACGATTTCCACCAGGTCGCTGCCTGGCTGGATAACCCCGCCGATGGTATTGACCAGCAACTTGTTGACGATGCCTCGCACCGGCGAGGTCACCAGCGTACGGCTGACCCGGTCTTCCAGGGCCTTGCCGGTGGCTTGGGCCTTGTTCAGGTCGGTGCGCGCTTCGTTGAGCTGGGTCAGCGCCTCGCTGCGGAATTTGCCGCGGGTTTCGTCAATCTTGCGCTGCACTTCCTTGATCGCCGATTCGGCCCGAGGAATCGCCAGGGTCGTGGCGTCGAGCTGACCACGGGTCTCTGCTTCGGCACGTTTGAGGCGCAGCACTTCCACCGGCGAAACCGCGCCCTGGGCCACCAACGGCTCGGACATGCCGATTTCCTGGCGCTGAAAACCCAGTTGCTGGCGGTATTGCGCCTGCTTGGAGGTGAATTCGCGCAGCTCTTGCTGACGCTGAATCAGCTGCTCCTGCAAGCCACCGATTTCGTCGTGCAACTGCTGACGGCGGCTGATATAGAGCGACTCTTCGCTCTGGGCCTGCCCGGGCACAGCCTTGAGCACGTCCTGCGGGAAATTCAGCGGGCGGTCATCCACCTCGGCGCTCAGGCGTTCCACCCGCAACAGCATCGACAGCCGGTCGGCCTCGGTTTCGCCGACGTTCGAGGCAAAACGCGTGTCATCCAGGCGAATCAGCGGTGCTCCGGCCTCGACAATCTGGCCTTCCTTGACGAACAGTTCGGCAACGATACCGCCTTCAAGGTTCTGGATTTTCTGGATCTTCGACGATGGAATCGCCTTGCCGTCGCCCTTGGTCACTTCGTCGATCACCGCGAAGTTGGCCCAAAGCATCAGGAACACGAAGAACGCGATGATCGCCCAGATCGTCAGCCGCACCACCCGAGGCGCGTCCTCGATCAACGCCTTGTTGACCTCTGGCAGCGGT
Organism: Pseudomonas sp. Irchel s3f7; assembly: GCF_900187615.1. Classification (GTDB taxonomy): domain Bacteria; phylum Pseudomonadota; class Gammaproteobacteria; order Pseudomonadales; family Pseudomonadaceae; genus Aquipseudomonas. Next base: position 6,009 of record NZ_FYDO01000010.1, read on the forward strand.
TGGCCCTGAAGCGAAGCGGAGCCCTTGAAGTAGCGGCGGATCGAATCTTTGACACCCGACTTAAGCAACACTGATCTGCCCCTTCTTCAACGCTTCCATCACCGCGGCTTTCGGGCCGTCGGCGAGTATCTGCCCGCGATCGATCACAATCAGTCGGTCCACCAGCGACAACAGCGATGCCCGGTGTGTCACCAGCACCATGGTCTTGTTTTCGATCACCGCCGCCAGGCGTTGCTTGAGACGTTCTTCACCGGTGTTGTCCATGGCGCTGGTCGGTTCGTCGAGCAGCAGGATCGGCGGGTTGAGCAACAGCGCACGGGCCAGGGCGACGTTCTGTCGCTGACCGCCGGAAAGGTTCTGCCCGCGTTCGCCGACTTGCAGTTCATAACCCTTCGGATGCAAACGCGCATATTCGTGGACACCGGCCAGTTCTGCCGCTTGCAGCACCAGCTCATCCTCGACATAGCGCGCACCGGACACCAGGTTGTCGCGCAGGGTACCGGCGAGCAACTGGATGTCCTGAGGGACGTAGCCAATGTTGTAGCGCAGTTCGCTGACGTCGATCTGGCGGATATCCACACCGTCCACCAGCAACGCGCCGTCGTCCGGCTGGTACAGGCCCACCAACAGTTTCGCCAGCGAGCTTTTGCCCGAGCCGCTACGGCCGATGATGCCGATCTTTTCGCCTGGCTGAATCGTCAGGTTGATGTTCTTCAGCGCCGGGTTCTGCTGTTCGGGATACGTGAAGTTCAGCTGCCGGCACTCAATGGCCCCTTGCAGCACTTTGCGGCTGAGGGGGCGCTCTTCGAAATTGCGTTCTTGCGGCAACTCCATCATTTGATCGACCGAGGTCATGGTCACCCGCGCTTGCTGATAACGGGTAAGCAGCCCGGACAGCGAGGCCAACGGACTGAGCGCGCGGCCGCTGAGCATGTAGCAGGCAATCAGCCCGCCCATGCTCAGGTTGCCCGCGATGATTTGGTAGACGCCGAAGACGATCATGATCACCCCGGCCAATTGCTGGATCAGCAAGGTGATGTTCATCGCCAGACCCGAAAGCATTTTCACCCGCAGCTCGAGGCGGCTGAGGGTGCCAATGGTCTGTTCCCACTGATATTGGCGTTCGCTTTCGGCGTTGTTGACCTTCACCGCATCCAGGCCGGCGAGGGTTTCGATCAGGCTCGACTGACGCTCGGCCCCCAGCGCCATGGTACGCTCCATGGTCGCCACCAGCGGTTTCTGCAAGGCATAACCGATGACCAGGGCTATCGGGAACGCCAGCACCGGAATCCACACCAGGTGCCCGCCGAGGATCGCGATCACGGTAAAAATCAGAATCGTGAACGGCAGGTCGATCAGGCTGGTGAGCGTCAAGGAGGCGAGGAAGTCGCGCAGGCTCTGAAACTCATGGATGTTCTGGGCAAAGCTGCCGACCCGCGCCGGGCGGTATTTCATGGACATGCCGACGATGCGCTCGAACAGCGTCGCCGAGATGATCAGGTCGGTTTTCTTGCCGGCCAGATCCAGGCACAGACTGCGCAGGCTTTTCAGGATCAGGTCGAAAATGTAGGCACCGGTGATGCCCAGGGCGAGCACCCACAGGGTGGCTTCAGCCTGGTTCGGTACCACGCGGTCGTAGACGTTCATCACAAACAGCGGCGCGGCCATGGCGATGATGTTGATCAGCAGGCTCGCCGCGATGGCGTCGGCATACAGCCAGCGTGAACGCTTGAGGGTGTCGCGGAACCACGAGCGTGCCCGCGGGATCAGCGTGCCGTGATTCACATCGAATTTATGCTGGGGTTGGGCGAAAAAAACCTGGCCGGTGTAGTCATCGGCCAGCAGTTCGCGGCTGACCAGGGACTCGCCGCCGTCGCTTTCGCTAAGCAGCACCCGCGCCTGGTCTTCGCCTTGCCAACCCAGAAGCACGGCACTGCGACCGTCCTTGAGCAGCAACAGCGCAGGCATGGCAATCGCCGGGATGTCTTGCAGCTTGCGCTGCAGGACTCGCCCTTGCAGGCCGGCGCGGGCCGCTGCACGGGGCAGCAGCTCGACACTCAGGCGTTGCTTGGGCAGCGGCAGGCCCGTTGTGAGCATGGCCGCGCTGGCGGGTTTCTGGTGCAACATGCACAAAGCGAGCAGACCATCCAGCAGCGGATCATCATGCAACGCGCGTGGATCATGGCTGAGATTAACCCGACTGACTTCTGATTCCACGCTCGACACTCTTTATACAGTTGGAAAGGGACAACTCAATTCATCCCAGGCAGCTGCACCTTGGGCTTCATGTCGTTCTGCACAACGGATGCCAACGGCGCGACTACGCCCTGGCTCTTGAGCAATTCGCCCATGGTCGCCTTGATTCGGTACTGAGTAAATAACTGAATATTTTTGATCTGCGCCAGACGGAGCGAAGAGGTGAACAGCTCGTTTTCGCTGTCGAGCAAGTCGAGCAAAGTACGCTCACCGAGGCTGAACTGACGCTGGTAAGCCGTGCGCACCGCGGTGCTGTGATCGACGTACTGCTGGGCAATCGGCACCTGGGCATTGGCGTTGTTCAGGGCATTCCAGGCCAGGCCCAGCTCTTCATTGAGCTGACGCAGGGCGTTGTTACGGATGTCCAGCGCCTGGTTTGACAGGTAGGACTTGGATTCCAGATCGGCCTTGTTGCTACCGCCGGCGTACAGGTTGAAGCGCATGCGCAGCATGGCTTGCCATTCGTTGTTGTGGCCATTCTGACCGTCGATATCGTTGTCGGCGGTGCGGCCCAATTCAGCATCGAAACGCGGGTAGAACGTCGATTTGGCGGTTTCGTACTGCTTCTCGGCCGCTGCAATGTCGGATTCGGCCGAGCGCAGGATCGGGCTGTTTTCCAGCATTTGCGCGCGGGCTTCGTTCAGGTTGGCCGGCAACAGCGCCATGAAATTGGCAGGACGCTCCAGTTGATCGGGCATCTGACCAACCGCGGCGAGGTAGTTGGTTTCCGCATCGGCCAGGTTGGTCTGCTCAGTGAGCAGGTTGTTGCGAGCCTGGGCCATACGCGCTTCGGCCTGATCAAGGTCGGCACCGCTGCCGACGCCACGCTGAGTGCGCAGCTGGATCTGGTCATAAATACGTTGGTGGCTCTTGAGGTTGTCCTCGGCCAGACGGACGAACTCGCGGCGATTCAGCACATCGAGATAAACTTGGGCCACGGTCAACGCGGTGCGCTCGGACGTACCCAGCAGCGAGTAGGCACGGGAGTTAACGGTGGCTTGTTGACGCCCTACTTCGCTGGACGTCGCAAAACCGTCAAAAACCATTTGCGAGAGACGCAAACTTGACTCGCTGCGGTTCAGGGTTTCCCAGTGGTTGTTACTGCCATCGGTGCGCGTGGTAACGGAATCAGTCCCCTCGCGACCATAACCGCCCAGTACATCGACCCTTGGCAGATATCCGCCCTTCGCAGCCTTTAATTGATAATCCGCGGCCAGTCGGCTGTTAACGCCGGCCTGGACCTCTGGATGGACATCCAGCGCCTGTTGCATGGCCTGAGGCAAGGATTGAGCTTGAACAAAAGAGGTTGCGAGGGTGAAGGGTATAGCCATGAACAGAAGCGGACGCATGGTAGGTATTTCCCGGGACTTCTTGTCTTGAATCACAGCAAAAGAAAGCGCTGCATCGGAAGATGGCAACCGTAATGACCGTATGTCGGAAGTTTCAAAAGAGGAACTGGATCACACACTGAGGACAGGGTCGCCACATAAATATCAATGTGACATTACTGGGACGATTGTTTAGGATGCTCACAAGAAGGTCAATACTTTGGCATAAAGTTAATCGCGAAAAGATATAGCCAATTTATTGACTAATAACCGCGTCAAATTTGTGCACTTATTTTGCAATAGTCAATCCAGGCCGATCGGCGCGATGCCATCAGGTCCATGGAAGCCCAACTGAACATGACACCCGGAGAGTCTTCAATGAGCAGTGTTGTTGCCATCGTCAAAAGCATTGTTGGTCAGGTTTTCGTGGTGTCCCCAGAGGGCATCCGCCGCATTCTCGTTGAAGGCGACCGCCTGTCCGTCGGCGACCAGATCGACACCGGTTTGTCCGGTGCCGTGTCCCTGGAACTGGCCGATGGCCGCACCATCGACCTGGGCCGTGACACTCAGTGGAGCGCCTCTACACCCGACTCCAGCGCTGATCTGGCAGAAGCCACTGCGCAGGCCGCACCGTCGGTTGAAGAACTGCAACAAGCCATCGTTGCCGGCGCTGACCCGACAAAAGACCTGGAAGCCACCGCAGCCGGTCCGTCGGCTTCGGGCTCTGGCGGTGGTGCCGCCGGCGGTGGTCACAGCTTCGTGATGCTCGACGCCACGGCTGGCCGCGTGGACCCGACCATCGGGTTCCCGACTGGCGGCCCTGATTCCGCGGCCGACGCCACTACGCTCGATATCGGCAATCAGGACACCACGTTCATTAACGCTCCCAGCGTACTGACCGCTGATACCGGCACATTGGCCGAAGACAGCGTCGCGACGGGCAATGTGCTGAGCAACGATAGCGATGCCGAAACACCGCTCAGCGTCGCCAGCTTCACTGTCGCCGGCATGGCGGGCGGTTTCACCGCGGGCCAGACCGCGACCATCGTCGGCGTTGGTACGTTGACCATCGGCGCGAACGGCAACTACACCTTCACCGCGGAAGCCAACTACAACGGCGCCGTACCGCAAGTCACCTACACCACCAACACCGGGTCGACCAGCACGCTGGATCTGACCGTGACGGCAGTCGACGATCCGACCGTCCTGACTGCAGACACTCAAACCATTGCAGAAGACACCGCAGCCGTCGGCAACGTGCTGGGTAACGACAGCGACATCGACAACGTCCTGAGCGTGGCTACCTTCACCATCGACGGCGTCAATGGCACCTTCAACGCCGGCCAGACAGCCAACATCGCTAACGTCGGTACGCTGGTGATCGCCGCCGATGGCGCCTACACCTTTACCCCGGCCGCCAATTACAACGGTACGGTGCCGACGGTGACTTACACCGTGATCGATGGCTCCGGTAATGATGTCACTTCGACCCTGAACATCAACGTCACGCCGGTTGACGACAGTTTCACCGACCTCAACGAAAACGTGACCACCAACGAAGACGCCCCGGTCAGCGGTAGCGTTCTCACCGACACCACCAGCGTCGACGGCCCGGTCAGCGTCCTGAACTTCACCGTTGCGGGCAATCAGTACCAAGCCGGTGAAACCGCGAACATCGCCAACGTCGGCACCCTGGTGCTCGGCGCCAATGGTGCGTACACCTTTACCCCGGTTGCCAACTACAACGGCGAAGTACCAACCGTCACTTACACCGTCACCGACGGCTCGGGCACTGACGTCGTTTCGACCCTGAACATCGGCGTCACGCCGGTTGACGACAGTTTCACCGACCTCAACGAAAACGTGACCACCAACGAAGACGCCCCGGTCAGCGGTAGCGTTCTCACCGACACCACCAGCGTCGACGGACCGGTCAGCGTCCTGAACTTCACCGTTGCGGGCAATCAGTACCAAGCCGGTGAAACCGCGAACATCGCCAACGTCGGCACCCTGGTGCTCGGCGCCAATGGTGCGTACACCTTTACCCCGGTTGCCAACTACAACGGCGAAGTACCAACCGTCACCTACACCGTCACCGACGGCTCGGGCACTGACGTCGTTTCGACCTTGAACATCGGCGTCACGCCGGTTGACGACAGTTTCACCGACCTCAACGAAAACGTGACCACCAACGAAGACGCCCCGGTCAGCGGTAGCGTTCTCACCGACACCACCAGCGTCGACGGCCCGGTCAGCGTCCTGAACTTCACCGTTGCGGGTACTCAGTACCAGGCCGGTGAAACCGCGAACATCGCCAACGTCGGCACCCTGGTGCTCGGCGCCAACGGTGCGTACACCTTTACCCCGGTCGCCAACTACAACGGCGAAGTACCGACCGTCACCTACACCGTCACAGATGGTTCCGGCACTGACGTCGTTTCAACCCTGAACATCGGCGTCACGCCGGTGGACGATCCGAGCGTCCTGCTCGGCGACACCAACACTGTCGATGAAGAGCACGCTGCAACCGGCAACGTGCTTGGCAATGACAGCGATGTCGACAACGCACTGAGCGTCGCAACATTCACCGTGCAAGGCGTCCCTGGTTTCTTTACCGCAGGCCAAACCGCGACGATTTCCGGCGTTGGTACTGTGACGATCGCCACCAACGGCGACTACAGTTTCACCCCTGCCGCGAACTGGAACGGCAACGTTCCACAGATCAGCTACACCACCAACACCCAATCTGTCAGTACGCTCGACATCACGGTCAACCCCGTCAACGACGCTCCGACCGTCAACTCCACTTCGGCCAGCGGTGATGAAGATCACTTGATCGCCGTGCAGCTCGGCGGCAATGACATTGATGGCAACGTCGACCACTTCACCCTGAGCAGCCTGCCGGCCAATGGCACGTTCTACGCAGACGCCGCCGGAACCATCGCGTTGTCCACCAGCAGCGTGATCGCTGCAAACGCCAACGGCGCAACGGTTTACTTCCGCCCTACTGGCGACTGGAGTGGCACCACCAGCTTCACCTACAGCTCCACCGACAATGCAGGCATGCCTTCCGCTTCTTCGGCGACCGGCGCCATCGTTGTCGCGCCAGTCACCGATATGCCGAGCCTGTCACTGACCGGTGGCGGTGTCGTTGCATCGACCGACTTCCAGGAAGTCGCTGTGAATGGCTCCTATACCAATATCGATGTCAGCAAGCTCGGCAACGGCGTCTGGCACACCGATAACGCCGGTGGCAAGGTCGAAATCGGCCAGGCCAGCGTCTACGGTGCCGGCGGCAATAACCAGGTCATCGAACTGGAGCGCAATTCCGGCGATGCGAGCAACCTCTATACCAACATCGATGCCAAGGCCGGCACTACCTATAACGTGTCCTTCGACTATGCACCGCGTGCCGGCATCGATAACTCGCTCATCAATGTGTACTGGGGGGGCCAACTCATTGGCACCCTGAACACCTCGACCACCGGCATGCAGCACTACAGCTTCAACGTTCCGGTCACTGCCGATGGCAACCAGAAACTCGAGTTCCGCGCCGGTGACAGCAACAGCCTGGGCGGTGTGCTGGACAACATCAATGTCACTCAAGTGCTCAATTCTGGCCTTGAAGACAACGCGATTCTGCTGTCGACCATTCAGGCTCACACCAATGATGCCGACGGTTCGGAAACACTGACGCTCACATTGAACGGCTTGCCGGCGGGCTCGAAACTCACTGACGGGACCCACACCTTCGATGCCGCCAACGGCTCGACATCGGTGGACATTACGGGCTGGAACCTGGCCACGCTCAAGCTGACACCGCCGACGAACTTCAATGGCGACATCGCGCTGACCGTAACTGCCACCGCCAAAGACGGCGATGCACCAAGCGCCAGCACCTCATTGCCACTGGTGGTACACGTGACTGCCGTCAATGACGCCAGCGTGCTGCTGGCTGACAGGATCACCGTCGACGAAGACCACAACGCGACTGGCAACGTGCTGACCAACGACCAGGATGTCGATAATGTCCTGAGCGTCTCCAGCTTCAATGTGCAGGGCGTCAAGGGCAACTTCACGGCGGGTCAGACCGCAACCATCGCCGGTGTCGGCACGCTGATCATCGCCAGTAACGGCGACTACACCTTCAAACCGGCCGCCGACTGGAATGGCAACGTTCCGCAGGTGACCTACACCACCAACACGGGATCGAGCACTACGCTTAACATCGGTGTTACGCCGGTCAACGACAACTTCACCGACGCCAACGAAACCGTCTCCAGTCCAGAAGACTCCGTGGCTACCGGCAGCGTGCTGTCCGGTACTTCGAGCGTCGACGGCCCGGTCAGCGTGCTCAACTTCACCGTTGGCGGCACTCAGTACCAGGCTGGTCAAACAGCAACCATCACCAACGTCGGTACTTTGGTGATCGGTGCGAATGGGGCCTACACCTTTACTCCGACCGCCAACTACAATGGCACCGTGCCGACCGTCACCTACACCGTCACCGACGGTTCGGGCGCTGACGACACTTCGACCCTGAACATCAACGTCACGCCGGTCAACGACAACTTCACCGATGCCAGCGAAACGGTCTCCACCCTGGAAGACACCGTGGCCACCGGTAACGTGCTGAATGGCACTTCGAGCTTCGACGGCCCGGTCAGCCTGGTCAACTTCACGGTTGGCGGCACTCAGTACGTGGCGGGTCAAACAGCAAACATCGCCAACGTCGGCACGCTGCTCATCGGTTCGAATGGGGACTACACCTTCACCCCGGCCACCAATTACAACGGCACCGTACCGACCGTTACTTACACCATCACTGACGGTTCCGGCCCCAACGACACTTCGACCCTGAACATCAGCGTCACCCCAGTGGATGACAGCTTCACCGACGCCAACGAAACTGTAACGATCTATGAAGACACTGCGGCCACCGGAAACGTACTGTCCGGTACTTCGAGCGTCGACGGTCCGGTCAGCGTGGTCAACTTCACGGTGGGCGGTACTCAGTACGTGGCGGGTCAAACAGCAAACATTGCCAACGTCGGCACGCTGGTGATCGGTTCGAACGGGGCCTACAAATTCACCCCGGCCGACAACTACAACGGCACCGTGCCGACCGTTACCTACACCGTCACCGACGGTTCGGGCACCAACGACACCTCGACGCTGAACATCAGCGTCACGCCGGTCAGCGACAAATTCTCCGACGCCAATGAAATGGTCTCCACACCGGAAGACACTGTCCTCACCGGCAGTGTCCTCACCGGCACAAGCAGCGTTGACGGTCCAGTCAGTGTGCTCAACTTCAGCATCGGTTCAACCACTTACGCGGCAGGCACTACGGCGACAATTGCCAAGATCGGCACCTTGGTGATCGCGGCGAACGGGACCTACACCTTCACTCCGAATGCCGATTACAACGGCTCGGTCCCGGCGGTCAGATACACCGTCACCGACGGTTCGGGCAGCAACGACACTTCGGTCCTGAAAATCAGTGTCACACCGGTTAACGACAACTTCACCGACGCCAACGAATCGGTCTCAACCCTGGAAGACACCGCCGTCACCGGCAGCGTCCTAAGTGGCACGAGCAGCGTTGACGGCCCGGTCAGCGTGCTCAACTTCACCATCGGCACGACCACCTACAACGCTGGAAGCACAGCGACCATCACCAATGTCGGCACGCTGGTCATCGGCGCGAACGGTGCCTACACCTTCACGCCAGCCGTCAACTACAACGGCACCGTGCCGACCGTGACCTACACCGTCACTGACGGTTCGGGGACCAACGACATTTCGACGTTGAACATCAACGTCACGCCGGTCGACGACAGCTTCTCCGACGCCAACGAAAACGTTTCGACCAACGAAGACAGTACGGCCACCGGTAACGTGCTGACCGGCACCACGAGCGGTGACGGTCCGGTCAGCGTGCTCAACTTCTCGATTGGTGACACTCAGTACCTGGCCGGTCAGACAGCAACCATTGCCAACGTCGGCACGCTGGTCATCGGCGCGAACGGCGCCTACACCTTCACGCCAGCCGTCAACTACAACGGCACCGTGCCGACCGTGACCTACACCGTCACCGACGGTTCAGGCACCAACGACACCTCGACGCTGAACATCAGCGTCACGCCGGTGAACGATGACTTCCTCGATGCCAACGAATCGGTAACGATCAACGAAGACAGTACGGCCACCGGTAACGTTTTGACGGATACGGTCAGCGTCGACGGTCCGGTCAGCGTGCTCAACTTCTCGATTGGTGACACTCAGTACCTGGCCGGTCAGACAGCAACCATTGCCAACGTCGGCACGCTGGTCATCGGCGCGAACGGTGCCTACACCTTCACGCCAGCCGTCAACTACAACGGCACCGTGCCGACCGTGACCTACACCGTCACTGACGGTTCAGGCACGAACGACACCTCGACGCTGAACATCAGCGTCACGCCGGTGAACGATGACTTCCTCGATGCCAACGAATCGGTAACGATCAACGAAGACAGTACGGCCACCGGTAACGTTTTGACGGATACGGTCAGCGTCGACGGTCCGGTCAGCGTGCTCAACTTCTCGATTGGTGACACTCAGTACCTGGCCGGTCAGACAGCAACCATTGCCAACGTCGGCACGCTGGTCATCGGCGCGAACGGTGCCTACACCTTCACGCCAGCCGTCAACTACAACGGCACCGTGCCGACCGTGACCTACACCGTCACTGACGGTTCAGGCACCAACGACACCTCGACGCTGAACATCGGCGTCACGCCGGTGAACGATGACTTCCTCGATGCCAACGAATCGGTAACGATCAACGAAGACAGTACCGCCACCGGCAACGTGTTGACGGATACGGTCAGCGTCGACGGTACGGTCAGCGTGCTCAACTTCTCGATTGGTGACACTCAGTACCTGGCCGGTCAGACAGCGACCATTGCCAACGTCGGCACGCTGGTCATCGGCGCGAACGGCGCCTACACCTTCACGCCAGCCGTCAACTACAACGGCACCGTGCCGACCGTGACCTACACCGTCACCGACGGTTCAGGCACCAACGACACCTCGACGCTGAACATCGGCGTCACGCCGGTGAACGATGACTTCCTCGATGCCAACGAATCGGTAACGATCAACGAAGACAGTACCGCCACCGGCAACGTGTTGACGGATACGGTCAGCGTCGACGGTACGGTCAGCGTGCTCAACTTCTCGATTGGTGACACTCAGTACCTGGCCGGTCAGACAGCGACCATCGCCAACGTCGGCACGCTGGTCATCGGCGCGAACGGTGTCTACACCTTCACGCCAGCCGTCAACTACAACGGCACCGTGCCGACCGTGACCTACACCGTCACTGACGGTTCAGGCACGAACGACACCTCGACGCTGAACATCAGCGTCACGCCGGTGAACGATGACTTCCTCGATGCCAACGAATCGGTAACGATCAACGAAGACAGTACGGCCACCGGTAACGTTTTGACGGATACGGTCAGCGTCGACGGTCCGGTCAGCGTGCTCAACTTCTCGATTGGTGACACTCAGTACCTGGCCGGTCAGACAGCAACCATTGCCAACGTCGGCACGCTGGTCATCGGCGCGAACGGTGCCTACACCTTCACGCCAGCCGTCAACTACAACGGCACCGTGCCGACCGTGACCTACACCGTCACTGACGGTTCAGGCACCAACGACACCTCGACGCTGAACATCAGCGTCACGCCGGTCGACGACAGCTTCACCGACGCCAACGAAAACCACTCGACCCTGGAAGACACCGCCCTCACCGGCAGCGTCCTCGCCGACACCACCAGCGTCGACGGCCCGGTCAGCGTGGTGAACTTCACCATCGGTTCGACCACCTATACCGCCGGCAGCACTGCGACCATCGCCAACGTCGGCACCTTGATCATTGCTGCAACCGGCGCCTACACCTTCACGCCAGCCGTCAACTACAACGGCACCGTGCCGACCGTGACCTACACCGTCACCGACGGTTCAGGCACCAACGACACCTCGACGCTGAACATCAACGTCACGCCGGTCGATGACCCGAGCGTGCTGGCTGCCGATGTCACCTTTGTCCTTGAGGACAAGGTCGCGACCGGTAACGTACTGACCAACGACCGCGATGTGGATAACGCTCTCAGCGTTGCCAAGTTCACGGTGGGTGGCATCGAGTACACAGCAGGGGGCACGGCCACCATCGCCAACGTCGGCAGGCTGACGCTCGGTGCCAACGGTGAATACAGCTTTACCCCTGCCAGCAATTGGAGCGGCAAGGTTCCGACGGTGACCTACATCACCAGCACCGGTTCGACTGCGACGCTGGACATCAGTGTGACCGCCGTTGCCGATGCACCGATCGTGACCGCCACCACGACTCAGGTGGCCGAGAACAGCAGCATTGCGTTGGGTCTGAAGGTTACGTCCGTGGATACGGATGGCTCTGAAACCCAGACCATCACCTCGATCAGCGGCATCCCGGTCGGTGCGACGCTGACCGACGGCATCCATACCTTTACCGGCACGACCGGCAACGCTGTCGTCAACCTCAACGGATGGGATGTGAGCAAGCTGAGCTACACGCCGGCTCCGTATGCCACCGGCACCAACACGCTGACAGTTACGGCAGTCTCGACCGAAAGCACGGGTGATTCGGCCAGCAATACGACTCAAATTCCGATCACGATTAATCCTGCGGTCTATAACTCGGTCACTGGCACAGCAGGAGATGACAATTTCAGCGGCACCAACGGCAACGACATCATTGTTGCCGACATCGGTGGGCTGTCGGTCGTACCGGGCCAGAATTACAACATCGCGTTCATGGTCGACAGCTCGGGCAGTATGGGTGATGCCTCCATGGCGGCGGCGAAGAAATCCCTGGAAGCGGTGTTTAACTCGCTGATTGCCAGTGCAACGTCGAAAGACGGCAACCCGGGCGTCGTGAAAGTCTTCCTCGTGGACTTCGATTCGACGGTCAGGGAATCGGTTGCGGTCGACCTGTCGAAAAATGGCGCTCTGGATCAATTGAAGTCCATTCTCAAGAACATGGAATCGGGTGGCAACACCAACTACGAGGACGTGTTCAAAACCACCGCCAACTGGTTCAAAAGCGCCGATGCGATGAGCAACGCGAATGCGATCAACCTCACCTACTTCATTACCGACGGTGAGCCGACCGCTTACACCAGCAATGAACAGGTCAACCCGGTCCTCGTCGACTACCACGAAAAACAAAACAGCACCCCGGACGCGACGCTAGACGGGCTGTTGAAATTTGTTAACTACCAGCCAGGCAATGTGTTCACCACAAAGATCGAAGGTGTCGTTCGTACGTTGATCGATTCCGACGGCAATGTGTACAAATGGAGCCAAAACAACAAAGGCAAATGGTCATCGTCCTTGCTCGATGGGACAATTCATGCGCAAGGCGATGGCACCTACGAGCTGTCCTACAACAGTGGTTTTTCCTCTGTCAGTACCTCTGCCAGCCATGCGGCAGCGGCATTTGCGTTACTGGCCGCTGCCAATTCCACTGTTCAAGCCATCGGGCTGAACAACAGCGTCCACGAAAACCAACTGGCCCCGTACAACACCACCGCTGGCAAGCCGTTGGCCAACATCGACCCGTCAGATCTGGCCAACGCGATTCTTGGCCACAGCGCGGCCACACTGCCGGGCAATGACACCATCAGCGGCGGCGAAGGCAATGACCTGATTTTCGGCGACCTGGTGAGCTTCAATGGCGTAACCGGTGAGGGCTACACCGCGCTTCAGTCTTTCGTCGGCCTGCAAACCGGCGCCGAGACCAGCCAAGTCACCCCAAGCAACGTGCACCAGTACATCACCGAGCATTACAACGTGTTCGATGTGTCTGGCGCTCATGATGGCGGCGATACGCTGTTGGGTGGTGCCGGCAACGACATCATTTTTGGCCAGGGTGGCATCGACACTCTCGACGGCGGTACCGGCAATGACATTCTGCTCGGTGGTACCGGCGATGACGTTCTCCTGGGTGGAAAAGGCAATGACACCCTGATCGGCGGCCTGGGTGGCGACACCTTCGTCTGGAAAGCAGGCGATACCGGCAACGACGTGATCAAGGACTTCAACGCCGACCAAGGCGATCGCATCGACCTGCGCGATCTGTTGCAGGGTGAAACCGGCAGCACCATCGACAACTTCCTGAAGATCACGGACGCTGGCGTACTACAAGTCAGCAGCACAGGCCAGTTCAACTCGGGCAACGCAGCCGCCGCTACGCCGGACGTGACGATCAAACTGGAAGGCAACAACTGGTCATCCGCCAACCTGCACAACCTGATTGCCGGTAGCGACCCGACCATTAAGGTCGACCATAACAACAGCTGATGCACGAATAACGGCCGCCCCTTGTGGGGCGGCCGTCACGTTTGTGATCAAGGCCCGATGACGATTTCGTCGGCGCGCCTCATACTGGCGTGCAGTTGGCCTATGCTGCTGACAGCATGACGCTGGTTCATTCTGAGGGATGCTCAATGTTTTACGTGCAACGCGATGCGCAAGGCCAATTGGTTCGCGTGGAAGCCGCGGCTTATGCCGAGGCCACGGAAACGCTGTCGGCCGACCATCATGAAATCCAGGCCTGGTACGCCAACGAAACCGTTGAGCACAGCCTGAACCACCTCAAGCGAAGCGACTCGGAAATGATCCGGGTACTCGACGACTTGATTCAGGTGCTGACCCAGAAAGGTGTAATCCGCGTCACCGACCTGCCGCCGGCGGCACAAGCCAAGCTCATGGACCGAACCCAGGCCCGTGAAGCGTTGGGAGGCTTGAGCCATTTGATTGATGAAGATGAGGGAGGGTTGATCTAACCCCCCCCGCCATCGTTGCCTGTACTGACGCCATCGCGGGTTTTTCCGCGATGAGTATCACTCGGTCTTGCTGACCGCCATCAAGCCTTGGGCTTGGTCTTCTTCGCTGCTAATACCCTGGCAAAACGTCGGATTTTTCCTCGATGTTTTGGGCGGTTTCATCACGCGAAAACGCTCTTCCTACACCCAGAAAACACAACCCGATAAACCTTGTTTAGCGGCCTTCATAGTTACTTCATGAAAGCCACAACACCTTGTGCCATTGCCTACAGTTGCGCCAGAATCCGCCGGCTTGTGCGCCTTGGCGCAGCTCAGTAACTTGATCCCCGTCACTGCCTATCAGTGATCGGGTTTAGTAGCCATGGGTTGTTAGCAAGGTGCATAGCGTTCTCGTCAGTCAGGCTCATAGGCCTGCACTTGATGGTGGCTGTGCGTAGGGCGCCTTCGGGTGCGCCGGTTTGCTAACTCCCCCGGTCTACTAACCTGCGTACAGCCGCCACCCACTTCGTTTAGTAGCGAGGCGGTTGCGGCTCCATTCAGGGAGTTTGCAAACATGTTCAAGGTGACACCCAATCCGCCGGAAACAGATCCGGCATCGCCCTACGAATCCCTCGACTCCCACAAGCTTCACGAAGCCGCCGAACGCGCCCTCGACCCTCACATTCCACCGGCAGAAAAGAAACCGCCCAAGCGCAACGGCCAACTCTTCAGCGTCTGCCCGGGCATCAACACTGAAGCACTCCTGGCCAACGCATCAGAAGATTTGCTGTCCATCAGCGCCATCGCCGCCGGCCTCGCAGATGATGTGGATGGCTCACGCCGCTCCATTGCGTTGGCGGTCAGCCGCATGGCCGACGGGGTGCATTTGTTGATAGAGCAGGCACTGGATCATCTGAATGAACCCGAAATGGCCGCGATCATTGCCAGGCAACAAGGCCAGGCGGGCTGATCCGCTGAACCAGAAACAAAAAAATGGGCACCCAACCTGATTGGCGTGCCCATTTTTAATGCCGTCCCGCGATACGCGAGCGGTGGATATCACTTACGGATTAACGCTGTCTTTCAACGATTTACCTGGCTTGAACGCTACGGTGTTGCTGGCCTTGATTTTGACGGGTTCACCGGTTTGCGGGTTTTTGCCGGTGCGGGCACCGCGGTGGCGCTGCAGGAAGGTGCCGAAGCCCACCAGCGTTACGCTGTCTTTGCGGTGCAGGGCGCCGGTGATTTCTTCCAGCACGGCGTTGAGAACGCGGTTGGCTTGCTCTTTGGTGAGGTCTGCTTTTTCAGCAATGGCGGCGGCGAGATCTGGTTTACGCATATGAGTGAAGCCCCTTTGACGGTTTGTTGTTGTTATGTCCGTGCTGCTCTCTGCGGAGCAGCGCCCAAAGCGCCGCAGGTGCTCTACTCTGCGGCAGACGGGAGTGAGGATGGCACGCAGCGAGGCCCCGCGCCAGTATCGACGCGGCCATTGTTAGGGCAAAAGGGGGGTGATTCCGACAGAACGACCAGTATTTACGCCAACAGAGCCGGAAGCTCTTTGTTCAAGGCCAGTTTTTCCATCACGGCCGCGCCTGTCAGGGCATAACCGAGCAGTTT
The DNA here is from genome assembly GCF_900187615.1 of Pseudomonas sp. Irchel s3f7. Lineage (GTDB taxonomy): Bacteria > Pseudomonadota > Gammaproteobacteria > Pseudomonadales > Pseudomonadaceae > Aquipseudomonas. The sequence continues at coordinate 22,066 of NZ_FYDO01000010.1, forward strand.
GCCCGAGGCATCGCGGCATAAAACCTTGATGTCGGCGCCCTGCCCTTCGACGGTCCAAATACCTTCTGCACCCCGTGGTGGCGGGGAAACCACCAACGGGCACACCGGGGTTTTCACGGTGATTGGCATCGGACCATAGGTCACGGCGGTCGGGTTGCCGGCGAGGGTCTGGGCCAGCGCCCGGGCACAGCTCATCAGGGGCATGACGTACAGCAGGTTCAGGCCGTCGACTTCGGCGCAGTCGCCCAAGGCGTAGATGTTGGCGTGGGAGGTTTGCAGGTGGCGGTTGACCATCACGCCGCGATTGACCTGTAAGCCCGCCGCTGCGGCCAGGTCGATGCGTGGGCGCAGGCCGATGGCCGAGACCACCACGTCGCACGGGATCACCTGGCCGTCGGACAGGTGCGCCTCCAGGCCGTCCGCCACTTTTTGCAGGCGATTGAGCACCGGGCCGAGGTGGAAACGTGCGCCAAGGCTTTCGAGGCCAGCCTGCACCGCGGCGGCGGCGGCCGGGTGCAGCAGGGTCGGCATGACTTGTTCGCACGGGGCGACCAGTTGCACTTCGTAGCCACCCGAGGTCAGGTCGTTGGCGAATTCGCAGCCGATCAGGCCGGCACCGAGCAGCAAGACACGGCGTTTGCCGGCCGCTGCGGCGCGAAAACGGGCGTAGTCCTCGAGGTCGTTGATCGGGAACACGCTATCGGCGGCGTCGCCTTCAATCGGAACGCGCACGGTTTCGGCGCCCCAGGCCAGGATCAGGTCGCGGTAGATCACCGCTTCTTCGCCGATCCACAGGCGCTTGTGGCCCGGGTCGATGCCGCTGATGCGCGTATGGGTGCGCACTTCGGCCTTCAGTTGCTCAGCCATGGCGCCGGGTTCGGCCATGCTCAGGCCGTCGGCGTCTTTGTTTTTGCCAAAACCGGTGGAGAGCATCGGTTTGGAGTAGGAGCGCCCGTCATCGGCGGTAATCAGCAGCAGCGGGGTTTCGCTATCGAGTTTGCGAAACTCGCGGGCCACGTTGTAGCCAGCGAGCCCGGTGCCAACGATTACGACAGGTGCGTTCATTCCTAACTCCCAATGTTTGATCAGTTGATTTCGATCATTTCGAAATCCATTTTGCCCACGCCGCAGTCCGGGCACAGCCAGTCTTCGGGCACGTCCTGCCACAAAGTGCCAGGCGCAATGCCGTCATCCGGCCAGCCGTCGGCTTCGTTGTAGATCAGGCCGCAGACGATACATTGCCACTTTTTCATTCAGGTACTTCCTCAGGTTTCAGGCGTTTTGCCGGCGCGAACGGTCGATGGTTGAAGCGCTGCCGTCCGGCTCAGGGCGTTTTGTACTGATCGAGCCCGGCAGATGCAAGCCTGTTCGGCGCAACGGCGGGCCGTTGAATCAATATCGGTGGCTGACATGGTAAGCTCGCCGCCTCATTTGCTGCCAATAATGACTCATTGTGCAACACACAGACTCCCCCTCCCCGGCCCCGCTCTGGCTTTCCCGCAGCCGATTGGCGCGCCTTCCCGACGCCCCCATTCTGGACTGGCTTTTCGACGAAGGCTCGCTGACCCGACGCCTTATTCACCTGTCGAATGATGCCTTCAGCGTCACACCGCTGTTCGAAGGCTGGCAGCCGCTGCGCACCGATGAATGCGCTGCGCTGGACCTGGCCGAAGGCAGTGAAGGCTGGGTGCGCGAGGTGTATTTGCGTGGTCATGGCGAAACGTGGGTGTTCGCCCGCAGCGTGGCATCACGCAGTGCCTTGCAAGGCGACGGCTTGCACATGGATGAACTGGGCAGCCGCTCGTTGGGCGAATTGCTGTTTTGCGACCGGGCGTTCCAGCGCCAGGCCATTGAGGTTTGCCATTACCCGCAAGCGTGGTTGCCGAGCGACGTGCGGGCACCTGAATTATGGGGCCGCCGTTCGCGTTTCGATCGGGGTGCGTTGAGCATCCTGGTGGCTGAAATTTTCCTGCCGACCCTGTGGAACGCCGCCGGCGTCCAACCGGAGAACCGTTGATGTACCAGAGCCTGCTCAAGTCCCTGAACCGCTTGAACCCACGGGCGTGGGATTTCATTCAGTTGACCCGCATGGACAAGCCGATCGGCATTTACCTGCTGCTGTGGCCGACGCTGTGGGCGTTGTGGATTGCCGGCAAGGGCTCGCCTTCATTGGCGAACATCGTGATTTTCGTCCTCGGCGTGGTGCTGACCCGCGCAGGCGGTTGCGTGATCAACGACTGGGCCGACCGCAAGGTCGATGGCCACGTGAAACGCACCGAGCAACGCCCGCTGGTGAGCGGCAAGATCAGCTCCAAAGAAGCGCTGGTGTTCTTTGCGCTGCTGATGGGCGTGAGTTTCCTGCTGGTGCTGTGCACCAACGCCGCCACGATCTGGCTGTCGCTGGGCGGGCTGGCGCTGGCGTTCAGTTACCCGTTCATGAAGCGCTACACCTATTACCCGCAAGTGGTGCTGGGCGCGGCGTTTTCCTGGGGCATGCCGATGGCGTTCACCGCAGAAACCGGTGAATTGCCAGCTGTCGCTTGGTTGCTGTGGATCGCCAACCTGATGTGGACGGTGGGTTACGACACGTATTACGCGATGACCGACCGCGATGACGACCTGAAGATCGGGGTGAAATCTACCGCGATTCTGTTTGGCGAGGCGGACCGCGTGATCATCCTGACCCTGCAAGGGTTGGCGCTGGGTTGCCTGTTGCTGGCGGGGTCGAAGTTCGACCTTGGCGGCTGGTTCCACCTCGGCTTGCTGACGGCGGCGGGCTGCTTTGCTTGGGAATTCTGGTACACCCGCGACAAGGACCGGATACGTTGCTTCAAGGCGTTTTTGCACAACCATTGGGCGGGGTTGGCGATTTTTGCCGGGATTGTGCTGGATTATGCGTTGCGGTGACCGTTGAAAGATCGCAGCCTTCGGCAGCGCCTGCGAAGGCTGCGATCATTTTGCGATTTACATATGTTCGCGGACGACGTGCCAGACGTCTTTCATCTTGTCGCCCGTCATGTCTCCGGGCGCTTTGTCCTTGACGAAGTAGTACAGCGGCTTGCCACCGTAAGCCCACTGCATCGTCCCGTCGTCACGGGTGATGACTGTCCATTTACCTTCAGGCTTGGCGCCCGCCTCGGCCTTCAGCGGCGGCCAGTTTTCTGCGCATTGCCCGGTGCACACCGACTTGCCACCCGTGTCCTTGTCGAAGGTGTACAAGGTCATGCCTTTATGGTCGGTCATCATGCCGTCTTTCATCATCGCCGGTTCGCCAGCAAAGGCCATCGAAGGCAACAGCAGCGCGGCCGCCAGTAGCAACGCTTTAAAGGAATGCGCGTGTTGTGTCATGGAAACCTTCCTTTGTGGTTGTCAGGATTCGGACTTAAAGCTTAGTTCAGGATCCAGCCAATCACCGGGCGGCTAAAATACTGTCACACGACTGCAATAATTCCGTTATCTAATGCGGCGCAAGACAGTTAAATGACAAGAGGATTAAGGCATGGTTGGCAGGAGCATTCTGATCGTCGATGACGAAGCGCCCATTCGCGAAATGATCGCCGTGGCGTTGGAAATGGCCGGCTATGACTGCCTGGAGGCAGAGAACTCACAGCAGGCCCATGCCATTATCGTCGACCGCAAACCGGACCTGATCCTGCTCGACTGGATGCTGCCCGGCACGTCTGGCATCGAGCTGGCGCGACGCCTCAAGCGTGATGAACTGACCGGGGACATCCCGATCATCATGCTCACCGCCAAGGGTGAAGAGGACAACAAGATCCAGGGCCTGGAAGTTGGCGCCGACGACTACATCACCAAACCGTTTTCCCCTCGCGAGCTGGTGGCACGCCTGAAGGCCGTGCTGCGCCGCGCCGGCCCGACCGATGGCGAGGCCCCGATTGAAGTCGGTGGCCTGCTGCTGGACCCGATCAGCCACCGCGTGACCATCGACGGCCGTCCTGCCGAGATGGGCCCGACCGAATACCGTCTGCTGCAATTCTTCATGACCCACCAGGAACGTGCCTACACCCGTGGCCAGTTGCTGGATCAGGTCTGGGGCGGCAACGTTTACGTTGAAGAGCGCACCGTCGACGTGCACATCCGCCGTCTGCGCAAAGCCCTCGGCGATGCTTACGAAAATCTGGTACAAACCGTGCGCGGCACTGGCTATCGGTTCTCGACCAAAGCCTGATCCGACCGCCAGACTCGCTGACAAGGACGCAAATTTTCCGTGAATCAAAACTGGCATGGCACCCTGATTCGCCACATGCTGCTACTGGTCACCGCCTGCCTGGTGATCGGCCTGATCACCGGCTACTACGGCTGGAGCCTTGCCGTTGGCCTGGGAATCTACCTGGCCTGGACCCTCAAACAGTTGCTGCGCCTGCACGAATGGCTGCGCCTGCACAAACCCGATGAAGCGCCACCCGACGGCTACGGCTTGTGGGGCGAGGTGTTCGACAGCATCTATCACCTGCAACGCCGCGACCAACGGGTGCGCGGCCGCCTGCAAGCGGTGATCGACCGGGTTCAGGAGTCCACCGCCGCGCTGAAAGATGCGGTGATCATGCTCGACTCCGATGGCAACCTGGAGTGGTGGAACCGCGCCGCCGAAACCCTGCTGGGCCTCAAGACCCCGCAAGACAGCGGCCAACCGGTGACCAACCTGGTGCGCCATCCGCGCTTCAAAGAATACTTCGAGCAGGACAGCTACGCCGAACCGCTGGAAATCCCTTCGCCGACCAACGACCGCGTGCGCATCCAGCTGTACATCACTCGCTACGGCAACAACGAGCACCTGATGCTGGTACGCGACGTCACGCGCATTCATCAGCTGGAACAGATGCGCAAAGACTTCATCGCCAACGTCTCCCACGAGCTGCGCACGCCGCTGACGGTGATCTGCGGCTACCTGGAAACCCTGCTCGACAACGTCGAGGAAGTGAACCCGCGCTGGACCCGAGCCCTGCAGCAGATGCAGCAACAGGGCGGGCGCATGCAGACACTGCTCAACGATTTGCTGCTGCTGGCCAAACTGGAAGCCACCGATTACCCGTCGGACAACCAGCCCGTGCCCATCGACGGTTTGCTGCAATCGATCAAGAGTGATGCCCAACAGCTCTCGGGGCAGAAAAACCAGCGCATCACCCTGGAAGCCGATGCGACGATTCTGCTCAAGGGCAGCGAAGCCGAATTGCGTAGCGCGTTTTCCAACCTGGTGTTCAACGCGGTGAAGTACACCCCGGCCGAAGGCAATATCCGCATTCGCTGGTGGGGCGATGACCAGGGTGCACACCTGAGCGTGCAGGATTCCGGGATCGGTATCGACAGCAAACACCTGCCGCGCCTGACCGAACGCTTCTATCGCGTCGACTCCAGCCGCAACTCCAACACCGGCGGCACCGGCCTTGGGCTGGCAATCGTCAAGCACGTACTGCTGCGCCACCGCGCGCGGATGGAAATCAGCAGCGTGCCCGGTCACGGCAGCACCTTTACCTGCCATTTCGCACCGGCCCAGGTCACTCGATCCCGGCTTATCAGCACCACGGATTGATACCGGCCAGCACGCGCCACTAGGCAATCGACAAGTCAGCCGCTACATTGGCTGACTTGTGCCTGCCTTTCAGGCGCGATTTTTTCTTCCCTTTTGAATTACACGGAACCCGCAAAACTCCATCATGGACCCTTCCCCTGGTTTGACCCTCGCTACCATTTTCGCCGACTTCGGCATGATTCTTTTTGCTTTGATCCTGGTTTTGCTCAACGGATTCTTCGTTGCGGCGGAATTTGCCATGGTCAAACTGCGCTCGACCCGGGTCGAGGCCATCGCTGAACAGAACGGCTGGCGCGGGCACATCCTGCGCACCGTGCACAATCAGCTCGATGCCTACCTGTCGGCCTGTCAGCTGGGTATTACCCTGGCTTCCCTGGGCCTTGGCTGGGTCGGTGAGCCGGCCTTCGCGCACATTCTTGAGCCGTTGCTGAGCGCCGTCGGCGTCGAGTCGGCCGAGATCGTCAAGGGCGTGTCGTTCTTCACCGCGTTCTTCATCATTTCCTACCTGCACATTGTGGTCGGCGAGCTGGCCCCGAAATCCTGGGCCATCCGCAAACCCGAATTGCTGTCGCTGTGGACCGCCGTGCCGCTGTACCTGTTCTACTGGGCCATGTACCCGGCCATTTACCTGCTCAACGCCAGTGCCAACGCCATTCTGCGCATCGCCGGCCAGGGTGAGCCCGGCCCGCATCACGAGCACCACTACAGCCGTGAAGAACTGAAACTGATCCTGCACTCCAGCCGTGGCCAGGACCCGAGTGACCAAGGCATGCGCGTACTGGCTTCGGCAGTGGAAATGGGCGAGCTGGAAGTGGTCGACTGGGCCAACTCCCGCGAAGACCTGGTGACCCTGGAGTTCAACGCACCGCTCAAGGAAATTCTGGCGATGTTCCGTCGCCACAAGTTCAGCCGTTATCCGGTGTACGACAGCGAGCGCCAGGAGTTCGTCGGCCTGCTGCACATCAAGGACCTGCTGCTGGAACTGGCAGCCCTGGACCACATCCCGGAGTCGTTCAACCTGGCTGAACTGACCCGCCCGCTGGAGCGTGTGTCGCGGCACATGCCGCTGTCGCAATTGCTGGAACAGTTCCGCAAGGGTGGCTCGCACTTCGCCGTGGTCGAAGAGGCCGATGGCAACATCATCGGCTACCTGACCATGGAAGACGTGCTGGAAGTGCTGGTGGGCGACATTCAGGACGAACACCGCAAGGCCGAACGCGGCATTCTCGCCTATCAACCGGGCAAGCTGCTGGTACGGGGCGATACGCCGCTGTTCAAGGTTGAGCGCCTGCTGGGCATCGACCTCGACCACGTCGAAGCCGAAACCCTCGCCGGGCTGGTCTACGAAAGCCTGAAACGGGTTCCGGAAGAGGAAGAAGTGCTGGAAGTCGAAGGTTTGCGGATCATCATCAAGAAGATGAAAGGACCGAAGATCGTTCTGGCCAAGGTGTTGATGCTGGATTGACGTCTTTCGCGAACCTGTAGGAGCCGGCTTGCTGGCGATGGGTGCGCCGCGGTGTCATGTGATACCGCGTTATCGTTCATCGCCAGCAAGCCGGCTCCTACTGCCCAACGCAAAGTTGGGCAGTGCGCTCACCGGCTGGTTGAACTGGTACGGAATCGATACCAGCCCCAGCCCGGTATTGCGCTGCACCACAAAGTGCAAATGCGGCCCGGTGCTGTTGCCGGTGTTGCCCGACAGCGCCAAGGCACTGCCCACCGCCACCTGTTGCCCTTCTCGAACCTTTACCGAGCCTTTCTTCAAGTGCAGGTAAACCCCCATGGTCCCGTCTTCGTGCAACACCCGCACGAAATTGCCGGATGCATCGCTGCCGCGCCCGCGCTGTCTGTTCTCGGTTTTCACCACCACCCCGCCTCGGGCGGCAATGATCGGCGTGCCCTCAGGCATCGCAATGTCTATCGCATAACGGCTCTTGGGGCCGAAGTGGCTGTAGGGGCCATTGGCGCCCTGGCTTATCCGGAACGGCCCGCCACGCCAGGGCAATGGATACCGATAACCCACCATGGGCCCTGAGGGGTCGCCCAGGGAGTATTTGAACGTCGGGACATACGCGAGGGGCTTTCCAGCATTGGTCGCCGTGAGCTGCGCCAGACGAACGCTGGAACGTTGCGGTATCACCCGCCGAATTGTTCGCTTCGGCACCCCGCTGGCGTTCTTCACCCCGGCGAAACTCAATTCAACCTCTACCGGCGCATACAGGTCATTGCGCACGTACACACTGTGCACGCCGTTTTTCTTCATGACGATCAGACGTACCTGGCGCTCAAGGTGCTCCTCCATGCGATCGCGAAAAACGAACACGTGGGCGCCTTTGCTGGGGCGGTCACTGTAGGTGACCACGCCGTAGACGTCTTTGGACTTGTAGATGGTCATCGCCACGGCCGAGGTGGCGACCATGAATAGGCCACATAAAAACAGCAGGCGCGTGAACATGGGCAAAGGCTCTGTCGAGTTAGGCCTGGAACTCAGCCTAGCAGCTGCAATGGACCCGGCTAGTCGGCAGATGTTTCAGAACGCGTGTTCAGCAGATGTGCGGTAGCCGTGATGGCCCCATCGCGAGCTCGCTCCACGCGGCGATCCGACAATGGGGCCTATCAGGCGACACACCTCAAGCGCCTGGAATGAAGTGTTTCTGCGCCGTGCCTCGGGCAATCAGGCGGGAGATGTAGTCGAGTTTCTGCGCATCCTGATCGACAAAGCGGAAGGTCAATTGCAGCCAGTCGCTGTCAGGTTTTGGCTCGTGGGCGACGACCGCGTGCAGGTAGCCGTTGAGACGGGCGACTTCAGCGTTGTCGCCTTGCTCGAGGTCCAGCACGGCGCTGTCGAGGATTTGCGGCAGGGTCTCGGTGCGCTTGACCAACAACAACGCCTCTTTGAGGCTCAAGGCTTTGATCACGCATTGCTGAATGCCATTGGGCAACCGCAGTTGACCCTGACCACGCCCTCCTCCGGCGGCGGCGGCCACCGGGGCCTTGACCGAAGGGCTGTTGAGCAAACCACGGGCAGGCGCGGCGGAAGGTGCTGCAACCACGGCAGGCTTGCCACCGGTCAATGCGCTCAAGGAGTCGTTGGCAAAGGCCGGGCTCGTCTTGGTGGCGGCGATGTTGGTCAAGGCATCGAGTTTGCCGACCTTGTGCAGCGCCTGTTTGACCTTGGTCAGCAGCTGCTCGTTGGTGAACGGCTTGCTGACATAGCCGGAAACTCCGGCCTGAATTGCCTGGACGACGTTCTCTTTGTCGCCACGGCTGGTCACCATGACGAAGGGCATGGTTTTGAGGTTGTCTTGCTCGCGGCACCAGGTCAGCAGTTCAAGGCCGGACATTTCGGGCATTTCCCAGTCGCACAGGACCAGGTCGAACGCTTCCTTGGCCAACATGGCTTGCGCCTTTTTGCCGTTGACCGCGTCTTCGATCCGCATGCCGGGGAAATAGTTGCGCAGGCACTTCTTCACCAGGTCACGAATGAACGAGGCATCGTCCACGACCAACACACTGACCTTACTCATCCAAAACCCCTTTAAAAAATCCCGGCCAGCATACCGCTTTGCTGATGGCACTTTGCCAAAAACCTTCAGTCACGCCGGACTTTTCGTTCGCGGGGTGCTGCTTTTCGAATTCGTGAGCCGCAAACGAAAACGCCCGGCCAAAAGGCCGGGCGCTTTACGTGGGCAACCTTACTTATCGTCAGATTTGCCCGGAACATTAGCGGTTTCGCCGCTGGTTCCTTCAACTTCTTCCTTCATGCGCTTGAGGCCCAGGTGTCGCACGTCGGTACCGCGCACCAGGTAAATCACCAGCTCCGAAATATTGCGCGCGTGGTCGCCGATGCGCTCCAGCGAACGCAGCACCCAGATAATGCTCAAGACTCGCGAGATAGAGCGCGGGTCTTCCATCATGTAGGTCGCCAGCTCACGCAGGGCTGTCTTGTACTCGCGGTCGATGATCTTGTCGTACTGCGCCACCGACAATGCCAGATCGGCGTCGAAACGGGCGAACGCGTCCAATGCATCGCGAACCATGTTGCGCACCTGGTCGCCAATGTGGCGAACCTCGACGTAACCGCGTGGCGCTTCGCCTTCTTCGCACAACTGAATGGCGCGACGGGCAATCTTGGTCGCTTCGTCACCGATGCGCTCCAGGTCGATCACCGACTTGGAGATGCTGATGATCAGACGCAAGTCGGACGCAGCCGGCTGACGACGGGCCAAAATGCGCAGGCATTCTTCGTCGATGTTGCGTTCCATCTGGTTGATCTGGTCGTCGATCTCGCGCACCTGCTGGGCCAGGCCGGAATCGGCCTCGATCAGCGCGGTCACCGCGTCGTTGACCTGCTTCTCGACCAGCCCGCCCATCGCCAGGAGGTGGCTGCGCACTTCCTCAAGTTCGGCGTTGAACTGCGCGGAAATGTGGTGGGTAAGGCCTTCTTTACTAATCATCTTTTTCGCTCCGCGAAAGTTGCAAGCTTCAAGCTGCAAGCTTCAAGCAGTTATGTATAAATCCTGAAATCGCACCGCTTCTATCTTGCCGCTTGTAGCTTGTAGCTGGCGGCTGTTCGGCTAGCCGTATCGGCCCGTGATGTAGTCTTCGGTCTGCTTCTTCGCCGGATTGGTGAACAGGGTGTCGGTATCACCGAATTCCACCAGTTTGCCCATGTACATGAACGCCGTGTAGTCGGAAACCCGCGCGGCCTGCTGCATGTTGTGGGTCACGATGACGATGGTGAACTTGGATTTCAGCTCGTAGATCAGCTCTTCGACTTTCAGCGTGGAGATCGGGTCGAGTGCCGAGCACGGTTCGTCGAGCAGCAGCACTTCCGGCTCTACGGCGATGGTGCGGGCGATCACCAGACGTTGCTGTTGACCACCGGACAGGCCCAGTGCCGACTCGTGCAGACGGTCTTTGACTTCCTCCCAGAGTGCCGCGCCTTTCAACGCCCACTCAACGGCTTCATCAAGGACACGCTTTTTGTTGATGCCCTGGATACGCAGGCCGTAGACCACGTTCTCGTAGATGGTTTTCGGGAACGGGTTCGGCTTCTGGAACACCATGCCGACGCGACGGCGCAGCTCGGCCACGTCTTCGCCCTTGCGATAGATGTTGTTGCCGTACAGGTTGATCGCCCCGTCCACGCGGCAGCCATCGACCAGGTCGTTCATGCGGTTGAAGGTCCGCAGCAGCGTGGACTTGCCGCAGCCGGACGGGCCGATGAAGGCGGTCACGCGCTGTTTCGGGATGTTCATGCTGACGTCGAACAGCGCTTGTTTGTCACCGTAGAACAGGCTCAGGCCCGGCACTTCGATGGCTACGGTTTCCTGCTCGAGGTTCAGGCTCTGCTTGTCGCGACCCAGCGCCGACATGTTGATGCCGTGGGTATGTGTTTCGTGCTGCATGGGAGGCTCCCTGTGCTAACAAATTCGGTTCAGTAGACCGCGGGCCGTGCCCGCGGGTTACACAATTCTTTGTAGGAGCCGGCTTGCTGGCGATGCTGGCAACTCGGTCCAGCAGGCTCACCATGGTGATGCCTTCGCCAGCAAGCCGGCTCCTACAGGGTTGATCAGCTATCCAGCGCTTTGTACTTCTCGCGCAGGTGGTTCCGGATGTAGACCGCCGACAGGTTCAACGTCGCGATCACCAGCACCAGCAGCAGCGCCGTGGCGTAGACCAGCGGTCGTGCGGCTTCGACGTTCGGGCTCTGGAAACCGACGTCATAAATGTGGAAGCCCAAGTGCATGATCTTCTGGTCCAGGTGCAGGTACGGGTAGTTACCGTCCAGCGGCAACGACGGCGCCAGTTTCACCACACCCACCAGCATCAGCGGCGCCACTTCACCGGCGGCACGGGCCACGGCGAGGATCATGCCGGTCATCATGGCCGGGCTGGCCATCGGCAGCACGATCTTCCACAGGGTTTCAGCCTTGGTCGCGCCCAGGGCCAGCGAGCCCTCACGCACGGTGCGAGGAATCCGCGCCAGACCTTCTTCGGTCGCCACGATCACCACCGGCACCGCCAGCAGCGCCAGGGTCAACGAAGCCCAGAGCAGACCCGGTGTACCGAAAGTCGGTGCCGGCAATGCTTCAGGGAAGAACAGACGGTCGACCGAACCCCCCAGCACGTAAACGAAGAAGCCCAGACCGAACACGCCGTAAACGATGGCCGGAACACCCGCCAGGTTGTTCACCGCGATGCGGATAATGCGGGTCAACGCGTTCTGCTTGGCGTATTCACGCAGGTACACCGCCGCCAGCACGCCGAACGGGGTCACGATCATCGCCATGATCAGGGTCATCATCACGGTGCCGAAGATCGCCGGGAAAATCCCGCCTTCGGTGTTCGCTTCACGCGGGTCGTCGCTCAGGAATTCCCAGACCTTGCTGAAGTAGAAACCGATCTTGGTGAACGTGCCCATGGCGTTCGGCTGGTAGGCGTGAACCACTTTACCCAGGCCGATTTCGACTTCTTTACCGTTGGCGTCGCGGGCGGTCAGGCTGTCGCGGTTGAACTGCGCATGCAGATCGGCCAAGCGCGCTTCAACGTCCTGATAACGCGCATTCAGCTCGGCGCGCTCGGATTCCATGTCCGCTTGCGCGGCGGCATCGAGCTTGCCTTCCAGTTCCAGTTTGCGAGTGTGCAGGCGGATACGTTCGAGACCGGCGTTGATCGCGCCGATGTCGGTCTTTTCCAGCGACTTCAGTTGCGCAGCAAGCCCGTTCACGCGGTCGATCCGCGCTTGCAGCTCAGGCCACGATGCCTCGCCTTCGGCGATGACCTTGCCATCCTGTTTGACGTTGACCAGGTAGCCGTAGAAGTTGCCCCATTCACGACGCTCGATAGCCATCAGCTCAGGTGGCGTCTTCTGGTTGGTCAGCCATTCGCCGACGATCCAGGTGAAGTCGGTGCCGTTCAAGTCACGGTTGCCGACCTTGATCAGCTCGCGGGTCATGAACTCAGGGCCTTGGTCCGGCACTGGCAGGCCCGCGCTCTTGAGACGCGCACGTGGCACTTCTTCTTTCTGCACCACTTCACCGATGACCAGGTGATTAGCCTGGCCCGGTACGTCGTAGCTGGCGTGGATCAGGTCCGCCGGCCAGAAGTGACCCAGACCGCGCACGGCAATCACTGCCAGCAGGCCAATGGTCATGATGACCGCGATGGACACCGCGCCACCGCTGATCCAGACGCCGGGGGCGCCGCTCTTGAACCATCCTTTCAGGGAGTTCTGTTTCACAGACTTCTACCTTTGCTTAAAGCGACGAGTATTTCTTGCGCAGACGCTGACGAATCAGTTCTGCGAGGGTGTTCATGATGAAGGTGAACAACAGCAGCACCAGCGCCGAGAGGAACAGCACGCGGTAGTGGCTGCCGCCGACTTCCGATTCGGGCATTTCCACCGCAACGTTGGCGGCCAGGGTGCGCAGGCCTTCGAACAGGTTCATTTCCATGACCGGGGTGTTACCGGTGGCCATCAACACGATCATGGTTTCACCGACCGCACGGCCCATGCCGATCATCAGTGCCGAGAAGATGCCCGGGCTGGCGGTGAGGATCACCACGCGGGTCATCGTCTGCCACGGCGTCGCACCGAGGGCCAGAGAGCCCAGGGTCAGGCCACGTGGCACGCTGAACACGGCGTCTTCGGCGATGGAGTAGATGTTCGGGATAACCGCGAAGCCCATGGCCAGACCGACCACCAGTGCGTTGCGCTGGTCGTAGGTGATGCCCAGGTCGTGGGAAATCCACATGCGCATGTCGCCGCCGAAGAACCAGTTCTCCATGAACGGGCTCATGTACAGCGAGAGCCAGCCCACGAACAGGATCACCGGGATCAGCAAGGCGCTTTCCCAGCCATCAGGGACTTTCAGGCGAATCGACTCAGGCAGGCGGCTGAAGGCGAAGCCGGCAACCAGAATACCGATCGGCAGCAGCATCAGCAGGCTGAAGATGCCCGGTAAATGCCCTTCCACATACGGTGCGAGGAACAGGCCGGCGAAGAAGCCGAGGATCACCGTCGGCATCGCTTCCATCAGCTCGATCACCGGCTTGACCTTGCGGCGCATGCCCGGAGCCATGAAGTACGCGGTGTAGATCGCCGCCGCAACGGCCAGCGGAGCGGCCAGCAGCATCGCGTAGAACGCCGCTTTCAAGGTACCGAAGGTCAGCGGCGACAGGCTCAGTTTCGGTTCGAAGTCGGTGTTGGCGGCGGTCGATTGCCAGACGTACTTAGGCTCGTCGTAGTTCTCGTACCAGACCTTGCTCCACAACGCGCTCCACGAGACTTCCGGGTGCGGGTTGTCGAGCAGCAGCGGTTGAAGCTTGCCACCGGCTTCCACGATCAGGCGGTTGGCGCGAGGCGACAGACCGAAAACACCCTTGCCTTCAACAACCGGCTCCACCAGCAAAGTGCGGTGGGCGGTGCTGTGGAACACGCCGAGCTTGCCGGAGGCGTCGAGTGCAATGAAACCCTTGCGGCGCTCTTCGGCGGTAATTTCAACGATAGGCGTGGTGCCCATCTGGAAGGTACGGATCTGCTTCAGACGTTGTTCGCCATCGGGGTCACGCGCCATGAACCACTGGGCCAGACCGCCGTTGGAATCGCCAAGGATCAGCGAGATACCGCCCACCAGTTGAGTGCTGGCGGTGATTTCAGCGTCGGCGTTTTCCAGCAATTTGTAGCGCCCGTTGAGGCTCTTGTCGCGCAGGCTGAACACGTCGGCCTGGGCACGCCCGTTAATCACGTACAGCCACTGCTGACGCGGGTCGACGAAGATGTTCTTCACCGGCTCGGTCATTTGCGGCAGGTCGATGCGCTTCTGCTCGTTGGTGACTTCGCCGGTCATCATGTTTTCTTCGCTGGTCAGCGACAGAACATTGAGTTGCGAACCGGTGGAGCCGACCAGCATCAGGGTCGAATCGTTGGCGTTGAGGCTGACGTTCTCAAGGGCACCGCCGGCTTCGTTCAGCGCGATTGGCGCTTCGCCATACGGATACTCGATGGCCGGCGAGATGGTTTTCTTGCCGTCCGGGTAGCTGACTTTGTAAGTGTGGCGGAACACCAGTGCCTGGCCGTTGGACAAGCCCACGGCTACCAACGGTTGCCCTGGCTGGTCTTTACCGATGGAGGTTACGGTGGTACCGGCCGGAACAGGCAGATCGACGCGCTTGAGTTCGGCGCCACTGTCGATATCGAAGAACAATGCCTGGCCCTTGTCGGAAACCCGCATGGCCACCTGGTTCTGCTCTTCCAGGGAGAACATCAACGGCTTGCCGGCGTCTTGCATCCAGGCTGGCGTGATGGCGTCCTTGGACGTCAGGCTGGCACCCTGGAACAGGGGCGCAACGACGTAGGCAAGGAAGAAGAAAATCAGGGTGATCGCGCCGAGAACAGCGAGGCCGCCCACGAGGACGTACCAGCGAGTCAGCCGATCTTTGAGCGCGCGGATGCGGCGCTTGCGTTGCAACTCAGGCGTATTGAAATCAATCCGCTTGGGGGGATTAGTAGTCATGTTGGAATTGGCCAGATCATTCATTCGCACACCCTAGCGATCCTGTATGACAGAAAGATGACAGTGCAGTGACGCGACAAATCCGCCGCTGGGGGTAGCCAGCAGCGGATAGAGAAATTTGGGGGTGTAGGAGCCGGCTTGCTGGCGAAAATGGTACATCCGACACATTTTCTGCGGATGGATGACCATCGCCAGCAAGCCGGCTCCTACAGAGTCCGGGACTAGCCCGGACTCAGGGTTTTACTTTTTTGCGACTTCAGGGCCGCCTTCTTTCAGACCCAGGTCAGCCAGTGCTTTTGCAGCAACCTTGGCCGGCAGTGGGATGTAGCCGTCTTTCACCACAACTTCCTGACCCTGCTTGGACAGAATCAGTTTCACGAACTCGGCTTCCAGCGGGGCCAGAGGCTTGTTCGGGGCTTTGTTGACGTAGACGTACAGGAAGCGCGACAGAGGATACTTGCCGTTCAGGGCGTTTTCTTCGGTGTCTTCGACGAAGTCCTGGCTGCCTTTCTTGGCCAGAGGCACGGTCTTCACGCTAGCGGTCTTGTAGCCGATGCCCGAGTAACCGATGCCGTTCAGCGAGGAGCTGATCGACTGCACGACCGAAGCCGAACCTGGTTGTTCGTTCACGTTTGGCTTGTAGTCGCCTTTGCACAGGGCTTCTTCTTTGAAGTAGCCGTAAGTGCCGGATACCGAGTTACGACCGAACAGTTGAACCGGCTTGTTGGCCAGGTCGCCGGTCACGCCCAGGTCACCCCAGGTTTTCACGTCGGCTTTAGCGCCGCACAGACGAGTGGACGAGAAGACCGCGTCGACTTGTTCCATGGTCAGGTGCTGGATCGGGTTGTCCTTGTGAACGAAAACAGCCAGGGCGTCCACGGCAACCGGGATAGCGGTTGGCTTGTAGCCGTACTTCTGCTCGAAGGCAGCCAGTTCGGTGTCCTTCATCTTGCGGCTCATCGGGCCCAGGTTGGAGGTGCCTTCAGTCAGCGCAGGTGGCGCAGTGGCGGAGCCAGCGGCCTGAATCTGGATGTTTACGTTCGGGTATTCTTTTTTGTAGTTCTCAGCCCAGAGGGTCATGAGGTTGGCCAGAGTATCGGAACCAACGCTGGACAGGTTGCCCGACACACCAGTGGTCTTGGTGTAGCTCGGGATAGCAGGGTCAACAGCGGCAACCGCGTTGGCAGTCGCAACGCCAGCAGCGACAAAAGTCATTGCCGCCATCAAACGCTTCAGTTTCATGCCTTACTCCTAGCAGATAGGGTGTGTTAAGTCGGGGCCAAGTATCAGCAGGCCGTGTGAACACTCTATGGCTGAAATATGACAATTGGATGAAAGGCCAGCATTCGGTTATTTGCAGGATGATTCGCGCCGCCCTCAATCGCCAGCAGGCTGGCTCCCACAGTTGAAATGCATGCCAAGTGTGGGAGCCAGCCTGCTGGCGATTGGGCCGGTACAGACAATGAAAAAGTCGAAATCAGCGACCCTTCTTCCAGAGATACGCACCCACCACAATCCCGACCCCGCACAGCACCGCCACATAATAAGCGGGGCCCATTGCACTCTCCTTGAGCAGCAAGCTGACAACCATCGGCGTCAGGCCGCCGAAAATCGCGTAGGCCACGTTGTAGGAGAACGACAGACCGCTGAAGCGCACCACCGGCGGAAACGCTTTGACCATCACGTACGGCACCGCGCCGATGGTGCCGACCAGCAGACCGGTCAGGGCGTACATCGGGAACAGCCAGTCGGGATGGTCGGCCAGGCTGTGGTAGAAGGTCCAGGAACTGGCCAGCAACGCCGCACAGCCAAAGACGAAGACGCGTCCCGCACCGAAGCGATCGGCCAGTGCGCCGGCAACGATGCAGCCAAAACTCAGGAATACGATCGCCACGCTGTTCGCCTGCAGGGACGTGGTGGGCGAGAAGTGATAGACCGTTTGCAGAACGGTCGGGGTCATCAGGATCAACACCACGATAGCGGCAGACAACAACCAGGTCAGCAGCATCGAAATCGCGATGGCGCCACGATGGTCACGCAGCACCGCACGCAGCGGCACTTCTTCGGCCAGGGCCTTGCGCAGTTGCAACTCGGCGAACACCGGGGTTTCGTGCAGCCAGCGACGCAGGTACACCGAGAACAGGCCGAACACGCCGCCCAGCAGGAACGGGATCCGCCAGGCGTAATCCGCCACTTCCACCGGGGTATAAATGCTGTTGATTGCGGTAGCGACCAGAGAACCCAGCAAGATCCCCGCCGTCAGGCCGCTGGTCAGGGTGCCGCAGGCGTAACCGATGTGACGCTGCGGCACGTGTTCGGAAACAAAGACCCACGCCCCCGGCACTTCACCACCAATCGCCGCGCCCTGAATCACCCGCATCAACAGCAACAGGATCGGTGCCCACAGGCCAATCTGCGCATAGGTCGGCAACAGGCCCATGATCAGGGTCGGCACCGCCATCATGAAAATGCTCAAGGTGAACATCTTCTTGCGACCCAGCAGGTCGCCAAAGTGCGCCATCACAATGCCGCCCAGCGGCCGCGCCAGGTAACCGGCAGCGAAGATGCCGAACGTCTGCATCAGGCGCATCCACTCGGGCATGTCCGGCGGGAAGAACAGCTTGCCCACCACGGTGGCAAAAAACACGAAGATGATGAAGTCGTAGAACTCAAGCGCACCGCCCAGAGCGGACAGCGACAGCGTCTTGTAGTCGTTGCCGGTCAATGGACGTGCGGGTTGCTCGGGTTGCGCGATGCTCGAGGGCGCTGGGGTCATGGCAAGGGCTTCTCTTATAGTCGGATTTGCAACCTCAACAACGCTGGTAGAGGCTTGGGCAGGTCGGGCACGATAGCAAATTGTTCGAAAAAGCACATAGAGGTGCGTTTTTGACGGTCAAAATGAGAACCGGACGGTCGTCTCGGAGTCTACCGACCGATATACTCGCAGCCTGCTCCGGTTTTCGAGGGGTTGCTGTGCGAAGACGTCGTTGGCCTCATTCACCGAGGCCAGCCGATTTCGCAGAGTTTCCCTTTAGACGCCTTAGGAAAACGTGACGAACGTAGTATGTTCGGTGCTGAATCGTTTTTCCCGAAGACGGCTACCACCAGCAGTACCAACGAAGAGTCACGGGTCAGAGGCACCCCCGGCATGATAGAGCTCGAACAAGAAGATCCAATCCCGCAAGGCGACCTGGCCCTGCAAATCACCGCGCTTCCTCGCGAAACCAATGGCTTCGGCGATATTTTCGGCGGCTGGCTGGTGGCGCAGATGGATTTGGCAGGCACGGCGATGGCCAGCAAGGTTGCTGGCGGGCGCGTCGCCACCGTGGCGATCGACCGTATGGCGTTCCTGGTGCCGGTGGCGGTGGGTGCTCAGCTCTCCTTTTATACCCAGGCGCTGGAAATCGGCCGCAGCTCGATCAAGATGATGGTTGAAGTCTGGAGCGACGATCCGTTGTCCAGCGAGTGGCGTAAAGTGACCGAAGCGGTGTTTGTGTTCGTCGCCATCGATGGCAGCGGTCGCACCCGCTCGGTTCCAGCAAGGGCTCGCTGAAGGCGATTCTAAACCTGGCGTTTGTTTTGCGGTCTGTAGTCGTCATTGTTCCTGATCGAGAGCTGTCCCATGAACACGCCCAACGTTGAAGCGGTAAAACTGGATGAACTGAACTGCTGGCGTATCCGCCACGGTCAGGCCGAATTACTGGTGGCCCAGCAAGGCGCGCACATCCTCAGTTATCAACTGGCGGGCGAGCCGCCGCTGATCTGGCTCAATGACGAGGCCGTGTTCAAGACCGGCAAGAGCATCCGCGCCGGCGTGCCAGTTTGTTGGCCGTGGTTTGGCAACCTGACGCGCAATCCGCAAAGTGTCCAGGCGATGCGCGTCAGCGCTGAAGCGCCGCCGGCTCACGGGTTGGTGCGAGCGATGGACTGGGAGTTGGGCGGCATCGAAGCCGAAGGCGAAAGCCTGAAGATCGAGTTCCTTCTGCCCTACCCCGAAGGTGGCCTGCCAGGCTGGCCGCACCAGGTGGACTTGAAGCTGAGCATTCGTCTGGATGAGCAACTGCATATCAGCCTGACCAGCCATAACCAGGGCGCTGAAACCGTCAGCATCAGCCAGGCGCTGCACAGTTATTTCGCCGTCAGTGATGTGCGCCAGGTGCATGTCGAAGGCCTCGATGGTTTGAACTACATCGAGACCCTGGACGACTGGAAAACTGTCACCCAGCGCGGTGACCTGCATTTTGCCGGCGAAACCGACCGCATCTACCTCGACACGCCGGCGCAATTGAGCATCGTTGATCCGCAATGGGAACGACGCATCGAACTCACCAGCAGCGGCTCGCGTTCGGCGGTGATCTGGAATCCATGGATCGCTCGCGCCGCCGCGTTCAGCGACATGGCTGACGATGGCTGGCAACGCATGCTGTGCATCGAGACGGCGAACGTGATGGGTGATGTGGTGAATCTGGCACCGGGTGCCAGTCATACCCTTGGCGTGAGTATCGGCAGCAAACCGCTGTAAACCTGTAGGCGCCGGCTTGCCGGCGATGGCGCCCTCAAGATCGCTATCGCCAGCAAGCCGGCGCCTACAGTACTTTTACAAATCCGACTCTTCCACGACTCTGACCTTCGCCGCATCCAGCGCATACGCCGCATCAGCCAGATCATTGCTGACCTTCTCGACCTTCAACGTACCGGTCACCCACAGCGGCGTGTAGATATCGTTCAGCTTCAAGCCTTTCGGATACCGCACCAGCACCAACTGGTTGGGCGGCGGAGGCGGCACATGGATGCAGGCGCCCGGATACGGCACGAGGAAGAACAATGTGCTGTGCCCCTTGGCGTCGGTTTCCAGCGGCACCGGATAACCGCCGATACGAATGTTCTTGTCGTTCATCGACGCAACGGTTTTGGTCGAATACATCACCGCCGGCAAACCTTTGGCCTGCTTCATCCCACCCTTTTCGGTAAAGGTGCCAGTGGCTTCGGGCGAGTCGTGATCGATTTCGGGCATGGCCTCGAGGGCTTTCTGGTCCGACTTGGGCATCAGGTCGAGCCAGTCGGTTTCCGGCAGCTCGCCGGCATGGGCAAGGCCCGCACCCAGTAATAGAAAAGTCAGCAGAAGACGGCGCATGAAGGTGCTCGGCAAGGATAAGGAAATCGCCGAGCATTCTAGCCCTCCCGGCTTGCACGGCCGAGAGGGTTTGTCACTTGAATCAGTTCTTTTTGACCAGGCCGTAGATCACCAGCAATACAACAGCGCCTACCAGTGCACCGATGAAGCCGGCACCTTCACCCGCATGATAAATACCCAGGGCCTGGCCGCCGTAGGTGGCTGCCAGCGAACCGCCGATACCGAGCAGGATGGTCATGATCCAGCCCATGTTGTCATCGCCCGGTTTCAGGAACCGCGCGAGCAGGCCGACAATCAAGCCGATAAAGATGGTTCCGATAATTCCCATGGCATTTCCCTCTGATTGAATTGGCTGAGTCCTAGCCAAAGCCTAGTCAGACTTTGGCATCCTGCCATCAGAGAACGGTGCAACCTCAATGGTTCCACCGCTGCCACATGAAACTATTCGGCGATGAGCGCTTCGACCTTGAGGATCTGCGCGGCCAGCGTCTCGCGGTCTGCACAACGCAGGTTGGCGTGACCGACCTTGCGGCCGACCTTGAACGCCTTGCCGTAATGATGCAGATGGCAATCGGCGATGGCCACGACTTTCTCGGTGTCCGGTACTTTACCGATGAAGTTGAGCATGGCGCTTTCGCCAACCTTGGCCGTCGAACCCAACGGCAGACCGGCCACGGCCCGCAGGTGGTTTTCGAACTGGCTGCACTCGGCGCCTTCGGTGGTCCAGTGCCCGGAATTGTGCACACGCGGGGCGATTTCGTTGGCTTTCAGGCCACCGTCGACTTCAAAGAACTCGAACGCCATCACGCCGACATAATTCAGCTGCTTGAGCACACGGCTGGAGTAGTCTTCGGCCAGGGCTTGCAGCGGGTGATCGGTGCTGGCCACGGACAGCTTGAGAATGCCGCTGTCGTGGGTGTTGTGCACCAGCGGATAGAACTTCGTTTCGCCATCTCGAGCGCGCACGGCGATCAGCGAGACTTCGCCAGTGAACGGCACGAAGCCTTCCAGCAGGCACGCCACGCTACCGAGCTCAGCAAACGTGCCGACGACGTCTTCAGGGGTGCGCAGGACTTTCTGGCCCTTGCCGTCGTAACCCAGGGTGCGGGTTTTGAGCACGGCCGGCAGGCCGATGGAAGCCACGGCGGCATCGAGATCAGCCTGGGACTGGATGTCGGCGAACGCCGGGGTTGGAATCCCCAGGTCCTTGAACATGCTCTTTTCGAACCAGCGATCGCGGGCGATGCGCAGGGCCTCGGCGCTCGGATAAACCGGCACGAACTGCGACAGGAACGCCACGGTTTCGGCTGGAACGCTTTCGAACTCGAACGTCACCAGATCGACTTCATCGGCCAGTTGACGCAAGTGATCCTGATCGCCGTAGTCGGCACGCAGGTGTTCGCCCAACGCCGCCGCGCAAGCGTCCGGCGCCGGGTCGAGGAAAGCGAAGTTCATGCCCAGCGGAGTGCCCGCCAGCGCCAACATGCGACCCAACTGGCCGCCACCGATTACACCGATCTTCATCGTCAACAACCTCAGGCGATGCGTGGGTCTGGATTTTCCAGGACGCTGTCTGTCTGCTCAGCACGGAAGGTTTTCAGCACTTCATGGAACTGCGGGTGCTTGGCGCCCAGGATGCTCGCCGACAGCAAGGCAGCGTTGATCGCACCAGCCTTGCCGATGGCCAGGGTGGCGACCGGAATGCCCGCAGGCATCTGCACAATAGAGAGCAGCGAATCGACGCCCGAGAGCATCGCCGACTGCACCGGCACACCGAGCACCGGCAGGTGGGTCTTGGCCGCACACATGCCAGGCAAGTGGGCCGCGCCACCGGCACCGGCAATGATCACCTCGATGCCACGCGCCTCGGCTTCTTCAGCGTACTGGAACAGCAGGTCCGGGGTGCGGTGGGCAGAAACCACTTTCACCTCGTAAGGGATGCCGAGCTTTTCCAGCATATCGGCGGTGTGGCTAAGGGTGGACCAATCGGACTTGGAGCCCATGATCACGCCAACCAATGCACTCATCGTCGTGCCTCTTCTCTCTGGGCGCCCGCAGGCGCATCAAAAAACAACAAGCCACGCATTATGCGTGGCTTGATTGTACGAAATTATGGCCGGTCGTAACCGGCCGAAGGCCGCGCAGTATACCTCAAAGAAGCAGATAAACAGCCCCTGTGGTGACCATCTGTCATACGGGCAAAAAACAGGTATTTCCTGACTATCAAGTCAGTCAATCGAATGCCGGCCGATCGTGAACTTCCCTGATTTTCTGGATCAGTAAATATCGAACACCTTAAATAACTTAAAACAACTTGAAACTTGCCAGAAGACTTACACCAAGATAATTATCAATGACATTGATACGTAACTGAACAGGAAGTTCAAAACATGAAAAAACCCATCTCGATAATGATCGTCATTCATAAAGACCTTCAAAACCATCAAAAAGCTGCTTTATATGCCGATTATTTTTCGTGGCTAAAACCAGAGCTCGAATCCATTTCCGGGCGGGATGTCCGGTTTTATATGCTTCATCACGATGAAGTACCGAAACTGGCAGAGTACAACTTCAGGAACGAAGACGCTTCGGCATCGCTGGATGGCTGGAGAGACTTGATACAAGACTGGTATATAAGCCTGACGCAAACCGGCGAGTATGAGTCGAACCTGACCAAAGTCCTTTTATTGACTCGAAACAACATCAACGCAACGGCAGGCGGACTTATCGCAGTGACACTCGGATACGCCGAAATCAAAGGGCACTGTGCAATTGCAGCAATCACATCCGTCCGCGCTCCCGCACATGAAATTGGACACATGCTTGGCGCAACACATGAAGACAGCGAAGTCATCTATGACGGCTGGTGGCACGATTCGATCATGTTGTCGGACTCGTTCTCAGGCGTGCGCGGAAACGCCTATCGATACAGTGACAAGAACAGGGAAAACATTCGCGAACACCTCAACAAATTTGCATAGTCAAAGTACCGCCAACAACCGACACCAAAACCCATTTTGAAATTCTGACTTGTCGATATAGCGCTTCCATAGAAAGGAATCACTGATGCCGCTACTTCCGATTACCTTAACCGTTTTTTTGCATGAAGATCTGAAAGACCAAAACCTGAATCTGCTCTGCAGTCATTACTTTGACTGGCTGGAAGACCACATCACCGTAATTTCAGGTCGCGACATGAATACCGAATTCATAAAACCTTCAGACGCGCCTGGCATCAGCAGCATCGATTACAAAACCGAGGATCTTCAGCACCTTCTTAAAAAATTTAATGCCGAAGTCGTACTTTATGTAAAAAATACTAACGGTAGTTTCGAAAATGCCATTCACAAATACATGCTGTTAACGCGCGACATCATTAACGAAACAACCCTGGGGGTGGCTGCCAGTCCAGGCGCTTTCGCAGTCGCATCGATCACGGACTATTTCACTGCGGCCCACGAACTGGGTCACATGCTCGGTGCGAGCCATGAGGACAGCGGCGACATCACGACTTACTACGGACCCGCCAAGTCGCTCATGCATGCAACCGCTGACGGTATCGGCGCCCGCTTCAGCCAAAGCAATGAGGACAATATTCGCCGTTACCTCGGTCAGTACGATTGAGACAGGATTGCGACAACGCCGCTGGATCCAGGCCACTCGCGTGGCCAGGAGGATTTCGCCCTCATACAGCAGAGCTCGCCGCGCCCCCTTCAAGCTTGCGCCAGAGCAACCGCACATTCGCCTTGCGCACCAGTGCGCAGCGATACAAACGGATCTCCAGCGGCACATGCCATTGCGGCCCACCACAAACCACCAGCTCACCGCGCGCCAGTTCGGCGCGCACGCTAAGTTGCGGTACCCAGGCGATGCCCAAACCTTCCAGGGCCATGCTTTTCAGGCTATCGGCCATGGCAGTTTCGTAGATGGTGGTGAAGCGCAATGCCCGTTGTCGCAACAACATGTTCACCGAACGGCCAAGAAACGCACCGGCGCTGTAGGCCAGCAATGGCACGCTGCCCTCGCCTTCCAGATCGAACAGCGGTTTGCCATCCGCATCCGCCGCGCAGACCGGCAGCATTTCGGTGTGCCCCAGGTGCAACGAGGGGAAAATTTCCGGGTCCATCTGCATCGCCGCGTCCGGGTCATAGAACGCCAGCATCAGGTCGCATCCGCCTTCGCGCAGGGCATGCACGGCGTCGCCGACGTTGGTCGCCACCAAGCGTGTGGCGATGTTCAAACCTTCGTTACGCAGCTGTGCGATCCAGCGCGGAAAGAAACCCAGCGCCAGCGAGTGCGCGGCCGCGACCTGCATCACTTCGCCCTGCCCGCCTTCCAGGTGATGGAGATGGCGCAGCACTTCACCGAGTTGCTCAACCACGGTTCGGGCAGTGACCAGAAACAATTGCCCCGCTGCCGTCAGCTCGATCGGCGTGCGCGAGCGATTGACCAACTGCAGCCCCAACGCTGCCTCCAGACTGCGGATGCGCCGACTGAACGCCGGCTGCGTGACGAAACGTCGTTCAGCCGCCTGGGAGAAACTGCGGGTGGCAGCCAGAGCACTAAAGTCCTCCAGCCATTTGCTTTCCAGATTCATCACGTCCTCCCGGACACGCACCAATTTAGGTCACACGCTCGCCGTCAATCCGGCGTCACACGGGCATTATGCCGAATATGCATAGCCTAGTGTTTAACAGCATTGGCCCAAAAATCTCCACGAGCCTAGCATTCGCAGCGTTCCGGCATAGACCGGGTTCATATCGAGATGATTTCTATCATGTCCTCCGCTGCATCTTTCCGCACAGAAAACGACCTGCTTGGCGCCCTCGAAGTACCGGCTCAAGCGTATTACGGCATCCAGACCCTGCGAGCGGTGAACAACTTCCGCCTCTCGGGCGTTCCGATTTCGCATTACCCGAAACTGGTTGTGGGCCTGGCAATGGTCAAACAGGCCGCTGCCGACGCTAACCGCGAGCTGGGTCATCTGAGCGAAGCCAAACACGCTGCCATCAGCGAAGCCTGTGCACGATTGATCCGCGGTGATTTCCACGAAGAGTTCGTGGTCGACATGATTCAAGGTGGCGCCGGTACTTCCACCAACATGAACGCCAACGAAGTGATCGCCAACATTGCGCTCGAAGCAATGGGCCATCAGAAAGGCGAATACCAATACCTGCACCCGAACGACGACGTGAACATGGCGCAGTCGACCAACGACGCCTACCCGACGGCAATCCGCTTGGGTCTGTTACTGGGTCACGACGCGCTGCTGGCCAGCCTCGACAGCCTGATTCAGGCGTTCGCGGCCAAGGGCCAGGAATTCAACCACGTCCTGAAGATGGGTCGTACCCAGCTGCAAGACGCCGTACCAATGACCCTGGGTCAGGAATTCCGCGCTTTCGCCACCACCATGGGCGAAGACCTGGCCCGTCTGAAGACGCTGGCCCCGGAACTGCTGACTGAAGTGAACCTGGGCGGCACCGCGATCGGCACCGGCATCAACGCCGACCCGCGTTATCAAGCGCTGGCGGTACAGCGCCTGGCGCTGATCAGCGGTCAACCGCTGGTTCCGGCGGCCGACCTGATCGAAGCCACGTCCGACATGGGCGCCTTCGTACTGTTCTCCGGCATGCTCAAGCGCACCGCGGTCAAGCTGTCGAAGATCTGCAACGACCTGCGCCTGCTGTCCAGCGGCCCGCGTACCGGCATCAACGAAATCAACCTGCCGGCACGTCAGCCAGGCAGCTCGATCATGCCAGGCAAGGTCAACCCGGTTATCCCGGAAGCCGTGAACCAGGTAGCGTTCCAGGTCATCGGTAACGACCTGGCCCTGACCATGGCAGCCGAAGGCGGCCAACTGCAACTGAACGTGATGGAGCCGCTGATCGCTTTCAAGATCTTCGACTCGATCCGCCTGTTGCAACGCGCCATGGACATGCTGCGCGAGCACTGCATCGTCGGCATCACCGCTAACGAAGCCCGCTGCCGTGAACTGGTCGAGCACTCGATCGGCCTGGTCACCGCGCTGAACCCGTACATCGGCTACAAAAACGCCACCCGTATCGCCGGCCTCGCCCTTGAAAGCGGCCGCGGCGTGCTGGAACTGGTGCGCGAAGAAGGTCTGCTCGACGAAGCCATGCTCGCCGACATCCTGCGCCCGGAAAACATGATTGCTCCGCGTCTGGTTCCGCTCAAAGCCTGAACCGACGCGTTACTTGTAGCACCGCTCACCAGGTCGAGGGACTAGACACCTCTCACCTTTTGAGGGCCTGGAGATCATTCTCCAGGCCCTTTTTTTTGCTTTTTTTTCGGTACCGTACGACGTGACACGGCTGACGCTCAGCGTCATGCTCCGCCTCAAGCCGTTTCAGTTTTTTCGGAGATCCACCATGAATGCCTCGACCTACCCTGCCGCCCAGCACGTCATGGTGCTCTACACCGGCGGCACCATCGGCATGCAAGCCAGCGCGCATGGCCTGGCCCCGGCGTCCGGTTTCGAAGCGCGGATGCGCGATTACCTGCACAGTCAGCCTGAACTGGTTGTACCGCAGTGGCGCTTTCGCGAGATGTCGCCGCTGATCGACAGCGCCAACATGACGCCGGTGTATTGGCAGCAATTGCGTGAAGCAGTGGTCGATGCGGTGGATGTGCAAGGCTGCGACAGCGTGCTGATCCTGCATGGCACCGACACTCTGGCCTACAGCGCCGCCGCCATGAGTTTCCAGTTGCTCGGCCTGCATGCTCGCGTGTGTTTCACCGGCTCCATGCTGCCGGCCGGCGTGACCGACAGCGATGCCTGGGAAAATCTCGGCGGCGCTTTGGTTGCCCTTGGCCAAGGCCTGGCGCCGGGCGTTCACTTGTACTTTCACGGCGAGCTGCTTGACCCGACCCATTGCGCGAAGGTCCGCAGTTTCGGTCGTCATCCGTTCAAGCGCCTGGAGCGCCAGGGTGGTGGCGTGAAAGTGTCTTCGATGCCGCAACAGCTGAACTACCAGCAACCCAAACAGCTGGCGAACGTTGCAGTGCTGCCGCTGTTTCCCGGCATCAGCGCCGGGATTCTCAATGGCCTGGTCGACAGCGGCATCCAGGGTCTGGTGCTGGAGTGCTACGGCAGCGGCACCGGGCCGGGCGACAACCCCGAGTTTCTCGCCAGCCTGGGCCGTGCGCGGGACAAGGGTGTGGTGGTGGTCGCGTTGACGCAGTGCCATGAAGGAGGCGTCGAGCTGGATGTGTATGAGGCCGGCAGCCGTTTGCGCGATGTGGGCGTGTTGTCGGGTGGCGGCATGACCCGCGAAGCGGCGTTCGGCAAGTTGCATGCTCTGCTGGGTGCGGGGCTTGATACAGAGGAAGTACGGCGACTTGTCGAACTGGACCTGTGCGGCGAACTGAATTGACCTGACACCCTGTAAACCTGTGGGAGCGGGCTTGCCCGCGATGACGGCGGCACATCCGGCATTCTCGTGAATGACACACCGCAATCGCGGGCAAGCCCGCTCCTACAGGATCGATGCCAGCCCAACCAGTCTCGGCACACAACTTGCTCCGTGTTCCAGCATCCCAAAGGCTGGAAGTACTCATGCTCCACTCCCACCTCACCACTCTCAACGCCGTTTCGCTGATCCTCAACACCTTCAAGGCCGAGGGTTTGTCCAGCGAGGCACTGCTGGCCGGCAGCGGTATCAGTGCGGCGGACCTGAGCCGGGCCGACACGCACATCACCACCAATCAAGAGATGCAGGTCTGCGCCAACGCCGTCGCGCTCAAACGCGATATCGGCCTGGAACTGGGCCGGCGGATGCACGTCTCCTGCTACGGCATGCTCGGTTACGCCCTGCTCACCAGTGCCACCTTCGGTGACGCTTTGCGTCTGGCGATGCGCTATCCGGCGCTATTGGGAACAGTGTTCGAGCTGAGCCTGGAAGAAGATGGCGAACGGGTTTGGTTCTCTGCCGCCGATTATCGTGAAAGCCCCTCGATGGCGGTGTTCAATGCCGAGTTCTGCCTGGTTTCACTGAAAGTCACCTGCGACGACTTGCTCGGCCACCCGCTGCCCTTGCTCGCCGCACGTTTCGAACATACCGCGCCCGACTACGAAGCGACCTACGCCGAGCATTTCAATTGCCCGCTGCAGTTCGAGGGCCCCAACAATGCGTTCGCTTTCGACAAACGCTGGCTCGATCAACCCTTGCCACTGGCCGATATCATCACCCATCAAACGATGGCCGAGCGCTGCCGCAAACAGAATGTAGAGTTCACCGGACGTCAGGCCTGGCTGGGGCGGATTCGGCAATTGCTCAGCGCACAGCTCAATGCCGCGCCAGGCCTCGAAGGGCTGGCCGAGCAGATGAACTGCTCAGCGCGCACCTTGCGCCGACATCTCAAGGATCTGGGTTGCAGCTATCAGGAATTGCTCGACGAATTGCGTTTCGAGCAGGCCAAGCAAATGTTGTGTGAGGATCAGCTGCCGATCTATCAAATCGCCGAGGCTTTGGGCTTCAGCGAGACCGCGAGTTTTCGCCATGCGTTTGTGCGCTGGAGCGGTGTGGCGCCGAGCCAGTTCCGCCCACACGGATGAATTTAGATAATAAAAACTGTCCTGCGAAGCCCCCGTATTACACGGGTTTCAGGACCCGAAAACCAACGCGGCAAAACTGTCTCAATCATCACAAAAACTGCCTAATCATAATGCTCTAGGGAATAAAAACTGTCTCCCGCCATTAACCAATTGAATTTTAAGGCTTTTTTTCATCGCGCATCTCTGTTTCCTTCCGTTCCATCCTGGTTGGACACAAGGTATCGCAGTGGCGCCGTCATCTAGGTTTATTAGGCTTCGATGTCGGTTTTAATGAGTCGACGATTT
This sequence comes from Pseudomonas sp. Irchel s3f7, assembly GCF_900187615.1. Taxonomy (GTDB): domain Bacteria; phylum Pseudomonadota; class Gammaproteobacteria; order Pseudomonadales; family Pseudomonadaceae; genus Aquipseudomonas. Next base: position 51,132 of record NZ_FYDO01000010.1, read on the forward strand.
CGAGAAAAGACTTTGTCATTTCTTCATCTGAAACCTTCGGTACCGGCGGACGACGGACCTGCTTACTAGATCGTGCAACGTCACCAGGCAACAGGCCGATATGCTTCATCGCCATTCGCTCTTTTTCATTAAGGGATGAGTCAAAGACGGCTGCGTTCACGCGATTGTCTCGATCCTCACGAGCAAAGTTCAGAACATTGGAATTTCTATCGATTGGAAGATCGAATGGACACCGCAAATCCAGATGAATACCAGTCGTACGAGGCTGCAGAGACTGAAGGTTTAGCTCTTCGACCTCTTTCGAATTGCTTGAATACGCACTAGACTTATATGCCTTGTTTATATCGGCAAGTTTTATAGATTCTCTGCCGGCGCTGCGACACTCTATGTAAGCGAGCTTAAGGAGTTGTACAGCGAGCCGCTTAATCCCAAAAGTAGAACGGTAAAGCTCTATGATCAGGTCATTTGTCTCGACTTGAATCTGCCCATTGCAGACCCGAATGCACTCACTTACATAATCTTTCCAGTCTTGGCTCTCAGGATGATCAGGCAGCATGATCCGAGGCTCCGAGAGGAGCCTCTGCTTATCTTCGCTATTTCGGCGAATTAGCTTATGCACGAGGCTGTAGTTAGAAACGAATATTACTGGAAGACCGATAGCAGCCATCGTCAACAGAATGTCAGTTACCTTAGATGCGCCGGAGCCGGTTATGTGCTGAGTTTCGTCAAGCATTGCGAGTGAGACGCCGTATAGATTTGCTCGCCGCCGACTTTCAACGAGTAACTTTGCAACGTTCGTTTTTTTTCCCGCCTCTAGATCGCCCAACACAACGTCTAACAACAGTTGCTTACCGCTAGACTTTCCTCTGGCACTGACATACCAATGAGAAATCAGCTCGATCGCCCCCTCGAAATGACTGCAGTTAAAATCCATAGCCGGTGGACAGACTTTTCTCAAAGCTGCAATAGTCTGACTCTTGCCGATTCCCGCCAAACCAGTTAAACATACTGGAAATTTCTCTACTTCGGGAGGATTGTAAACTCTGGAGACATACTCGGTTTCGCTTTTAAATAAATCTGCATTATGGAGAGACGCCCGACCCAACATTTCCTTAATGAAACTCAGTGAAAATTTGTTAGGCACGTAAATATTCTTTAAAGACTCCTCCATAAGTTCTGCAGCAATAAGAGGATCAATACCGCTCAACTCAATTAGTGGTTGAGGCCTTACAGTTACCCGCGCTCTGATTTGGTCCAAGTCCAAACAATCGTCAAAACGCGCTCTTACTTGTACGTTCATTTGGTTTTTCCTTGAAATCGCTTATAGTCTGCCGTATCACGCTCAGCCGCTCCGTTTTTAGGGGGTCTCCCAAGTTTTCGCTCGCCAGCATCCCGATCTTTTTCGGTCAGGCTTTTGATTTTTTGTCCGTAGAATTGCTGAATTGCTGGCTTTTCTTCCCTATGATCCGCATTTGCATCACGTCGCAATTGGTCAATTTCCTGTAGACCCCGCAATGTAGTGTCCGCCATCCCTGGGTGCGCACTAGCAGGTCGGACAAAGTCTAGTTCGTACAAAACCCCATTGACTTCAACCCATATATGCCTAACACACATCGCCATCACAAAGACACTGACATTAATAACGCCGCTCCTTGCAGCCAAATCGAATACTCCACTAGCCTCTAGTTCTGGAGTTCTGTATTTCCGCCCGTAAAAATAGACTGCATCTTTTTTTATACATGCTGGACACGCTTTCAGAAATGATCTTACCGCCGTATCAAACTCCATGCTGATACACGAGTTACGACCAATACCGTCGTGATAATTGAAAATGCCGAGAGGGGTGGGCTTGACACCGGCTCGATACATATCGTCGTTCATCCGGCGGGACGCATCTGAACAACGATTGTCTTCTATTGCCTGCACAATCTCCCGCCGACACATCTCAACGAAATTAAACTTGCTATGCTTATACGAAGGCTGACCTAATAATTTTTTATCCCTACGATGAGAAGATTCTATGATTCCTTTGGATTGTCCAGAGTAACTTGGAGTACACTCGTGAGCTTTCAGCCAGTTGACATGTGGCTTACTTGGGTAACACGCAGCGGGCCCTCGATCAAATATGATGCCGCCTGAAAGCCCATCACCTGGCCATTCCCACGGTTCTATATCAACACCGAAGAGCTCACAATATTTAACTTTACCTATAGCCATACAAAACAGCGCCATATTGTAAGCATCCATATTCTCTTTAGACTCGGCAAAGCCTATACCCAGTATGGCACCCGACAAACCGCATACAGCACGGACTACACAAAAGCTCTCTATCGCGCTCCCCTCTATAACCCCACTGATCTTGTCAGATATATAATATCCATCAAACTCAACGCGCTGATATATATTGGTAATGCTATCAGCAAAGCTTCCCGCGGCACCCAACTTTAATTTTGCTTTGTGTTGGCCTTTTAATTCGAATAAAAGATCACGCGGGCTAAAGTACCGCTTAACGTGCGACCTATACTGATTGAACGTGGGAAAAGCCTTGCCCTCAGGGTGCTGAAATTGCATAGAGCCATTTAAATAAAATGATTTGCATCCAAAAATTTTGGTAACCACATCACCATAGACTTTCTCCCATGTCTTGGTAATAGATTTATATTTTATAAATCCTTCTATTATCTTTTCCCTCATTTCGGCATCAGAGTGATACCCATAGTGCTTACCTTTCCGCGAAGGGCTGCCCAGCTTATTTTTTCGTGCCGGATCAAGGCGATTCCAACCGCCAATGCGATGTAAGGGGGGCATTAACGCCCACTTGTTATTTCCAAATATAATATACGTGTAGAACCATAATCTCAGTCGCACTGTATTCTGCACGGGACGCATCGATTTAGCGTGCGCGTTAATAAATGCGTCAGGATCATCACACGATAGAATTTCATCCCGTCGTCCTACAAGATCGGATATGGCCGCATATCGCTTATTAACCTTTTGATCATATGTTTCTTTTGCAGAATGCCTTCGGCTTTCCAACTGCTGGATAGAAACACCTTGAATGCCCGAAAGCCAAGGAGGAAATTTGTCTACAGTACCGTCCTCCAACAATAATCCATGCTCGAGCGCATCTTCAAATTCGATCCTGGTTAGGGTAATTAAATTCGCGCCCAACATCTTACCGTCATCACTAAACAGCACTAGTCGAACCCTGTTGAGGTTGCCATTACTGTTTAAAAAGTGATATGTAACGTCCTTGGAGAGACAGAGAAATCCCTCAGGCGCAATGATTCGAGACCCCATCCTCATGGCGCCGACTCTTCAAAGAGCGAACCATAGACTGAAAATAGATCCCCTCCGTCGGTGTTAAATGGACGGTCGACATGAATGTTTTCGAAAAAATTTATGGGAAGTTTCTGATTCCAAATATCCTGATAGATTCTAGTAAGAAACTGATCACGCCTACCCCAGCGCTTTCCATATTGTATCGCCACATACGCGACCGGATTTCCCGCTAGAACTGCCTCCATTACTTCTGCGCTGAATTCATTGAGCAATGCCGAATCATGGCTCAGAGGGATGTCGTGCACGACGAAAAGCAGATCAAGATTTGCGATGACCTCAGGTTCTACCCTATCTAGGGAAACCTGCACCGTTCTGATTCCTGCGCTGGCGTAGTAGGCTCTCTCCAGCTCAGTCCGCAACTCACCATGATCGCGATCTTTCTTCTGCTGGATTGGTGTTTTTGGTTTCGAATATCTTCTCTCGCGAAATGCTTCCTCACGGTCTTTGACCGTCCAGTTGACGGCGTAGGGGATGCCGTCATGACCCTTCATATATATGAGAAGGTCCCCTTGGTAGGGAAAAGGGATCTTCTGGCGTCTACCATCTACACCTTCGTACACGAACAGGTGGTGCTTGAACCCTATTTCCTTGGCTATCTCTACTGTTCCACGTACAGACGCCGGAAAGGTTCCTTTCGTCAGCGGGTGACCTCGAAGTGGATGACCCGCGCTGAAAGGCCACAGCATTTTTTGCTCGTGGATATCAAGGAGGTCTGGATGACAAAGCGCAAGTTGTGCGAACACCCGTTCGGGTGTCGACAGAGCATGCAACGCACGGCCCAGCTTTGCACTGTTAAGCTTGCTTATGCGCGAGCCCTTGGGCGCTTCACGTGGGACCGCCAATGTTGACGGAATGTATTCATCTCCCCATTCGAACCGACTCTGACGGCTCATGATCTGGGTAAATTTATCCTGAAATTTCATACTACTAATCCAATGTCTTATAGGAACGTCTACGCACGGTTAGCTGGGGATAACAGCTATGGTGTTGGACGAACCCCTTATCCAGCGGGCAGCTGAGCACACGTGTATCTGTGGATAACGCGTACCAACTTGTGGACGAACGAAGTCGTGCAAGACTTGACGTCCCACATGTATGGAATAGACAATGGATTTGTCAGGGCGCAATTCTGACTTATCCACAAGGGCCCAAGGTAGCACTTGGGCCTTTGTCTATCTGATTTCTAGCTGTAGAACTAGCTAAGTTTTCATTTTAACTCCGCTATCAATTAGCACTCCCGTAGCACGGGCGATATAAAGGTCTGTGGTACGAATGTGAGATCTGCGTAGTACAAACTTCGAGATCCCGTGGTACAAACGAACGATTGGAAAACTAAATTCTTCGGTAAAACGAAATATGGTACCGCTTAAAATTATTCGATGACAACCAAAAGCCACTCCGGCTTCATTCTGGATGCGTGCCTCTGCACTCTCACCATCGTTACCGAATTCTTCTATTCATTGTCAAAATAGCGGATCGAACTTAACAGTAACGGCACTACTGTTTTTAGTGCTAACAGAGCACTTCGCAAAGTAAGGCGAAGTGTTTACCATGAGTGTGGTTCGTTAACGGCCATAATCGTGAATAGTTCAGCCGGTCAATCGCGTGACTTATTCGTCCGATGGTTCGAGGATGAGACGCTCTACAGTCTTTGTTGCCGTCAGCATAAATTTTTGGGGAATTTGAAAACCTCAGACACATTAGATTGGCTGTTCAGCCGTCATCACGGCACCACCACACTGGACTTTCCTCGGAATCTTGGCGCCCTAACAACCCAAGCACCGTCGGCATGGGGTGATCCGACATCGATCATCAGGGAACACACGATTCTCCCACTATTTTTTCCATTTCAGTCGGATCAGCAGATCCCAGAACTGGTTCAAAGCGCGGAGAAAGCTGATATTGGGGCGATCAAGTATCGCTTGGGACTTCTAGCTGGGCGTTTCGGTGCAGAGCATCCTTTGAAAGCCTGCACAGCCTGCATGGCTACGGATCTAGACATCCATCGGGTAGCTTTCTGGCACCTATCGCACCAATACCCTGGGGTAGTTCTGTGCCCTATTCACGGGTTGGTGCTACGAGAAAGCGCCGTGAATTACCAATGGCCTGGACGTCTTCACTTCGCTTTACCTTGCGACGATGTTCTTGCGCCGCAGACAGCGTCAGTACCTTCTACCGCAGTTCACGAAGCACTTCAGCGATTAGGAAAGGGTGTGTTGGATCTTGCGAGCTACGCGATGTCCAGGCGCTTTAACCCAATGATTGTGAGATCCGTCTATCAGAATGCATTAACCCGACTGTGCATCACCGGCCAAGATAGAACGCTGATCGCAACCTCATTCTCAGAGTACGCATCACTGCTTCAGACCTACGCTCCTCTCCATACTCTGCCCACGACGACGCAGGGCGCAGAAGCCGTCCTCAAGCAGCTCACCCGTAATCCCTGTGGTTATTACACTCCGCTTAAGCACCTAACGATAATCACTTGGCTTTTTGGTCGACTGGAATCGTTCATCGAAGCTTATGACCGGCTAGAAGGTCTACTCCAGCCCCCGGAGCGCCCCATCACGCAGCAGGAGGCCCCCCTGGCTGTGACAGTTGCACCAATGACCGATGAGCTGCCAAGTGAAAACACTCTCTGTAGACCCGAAAAGCTCAAGCCGGAGATTCGTGACCCTGCCTTAAAGCGCCTTATGAATGGTGACTCTACTGATTCAATCACTGCCAAGTTCGGGCAACCCATTTGCACTGCCAATGGATTGCCCAGCTCGGCCCCAACGATACTGAAATTGCGGGCTGAGCAGCTCCAGCAGACGGCCCTTCGAGAACATCGATCAAAATGGCATGACACCGTCCTGGCCCATTCAGGCGCTAGCGCAAAAAGCATTCGCCTAGAGATACCAGGCATTTATGCATGGCTATATAGAAATGATCGAGTGTGGCTGCTTGCACAAACACGTTACCTACGTTGCGGAAAGTCGCCATCAGAGGGAGCGCAAACCCCATAGCTGCCAGCAGATCGTTAGGCAAAGGTATGATCAGGTCGCCAGTTCCATCCTAAGCGTCTTCAAAGGTAGCGGGCTACTCTCAACGCTGGCTGGACGCGATGCTGAATCCCGCTCAAATTAGGCTTCAAACGCTTTTATTCCCTATAGATCTCATCAAGGGCCAGCCATGTCCCAGAAAAATTTTTACCGCCGCCGGGCGCTGGCTGCACGGCTCACTAAGCTGATAACGCAAGTGGCAGTGGGCAGTGCTGCTGCGTCAGGTGTCTTCCTGACAGCGCCACGCCGAACCGGAAAGTCCACTTTCGCCCGCGAAGATTTGAGGCCTGCCTTGAAAGAGGCGGGAGCTATTGTGTTGTATGCCGATCTTTGGAAGGACCTGACGGCAGAGCCAGGAGCTGTCATAGCCGAGACTCTCCGAGAAGCTATTGGACGTGACAAAGAACTCATGAGCCGATTGGCGATAGCTCCCAGGCAGGAAGCGGTACGTGTCGGTCGCGTGAATTTCAACGTGAACAAAATTGGGCTCGGGAAAGAAATCAGTCTCACCAAGGCATTTGAAGCGCTGTCCGATAAGGCGAAAAAACTCATTGTTCTGATAATCGACGAAACTCAACATGCGATCACGACAGACGAAGGCGTCGCAACGCTCTTTGCGCTAAAGGCGGCCAGGGACGAACTTAACCGCTCCCAACATTATGGTCTTCGCATCGTTTGCATCGGGTCAAACCAAAACAAGCTTGCCATGCTTCGCAATAGCAGCGATGAGGCGTTTTTTGGGGCCTCAATGCTGCAGCTCCCAATGTTGGAAAAAGACTTCATTGACTGGTATTGCAAGGCGCTTGACCTTCCAAATAATCTCGACCCTTCAGATGTATTCCAGTTGTTTCAAGAGAGTGGTTATCGCCCCGAAATTCTCAGCGCAGCCGCAGACGGTATCCGTTTCGATCTCACCGTGGGCCCTAAAGCCATCCTGGTGCGATTTACCGAGCTTGTCCGAGCGCAAGCGGAAGCGCTCAATGCGGATCTTAAGATGGTGATTCATAGCCTCACACCGATCCAGTCTGCCGTCATTTGTGTCATGGGTGCAAAGGGTGAGGGTTACGCGCCCTTCGAATCTTCGACTATGGAGTTGTATACCAAAGCGATAACGAACGCTGGCATAGCCCCAAGCGAGCCGAGGGTCGAAGTGCCAGAGGTGAAGCTAGCGCTCATGGCGCTGCAGGAAAAGAAACTGGTCTGGAAAACTTCTCGCGGTGTCTATACGATCGAGGAACAGGTGATAGTTGACCTTCTACGCGAAGATGGTCTGTTGGATGACCTAGTGTGAACCTCATCAATAGTGGTTCCTGCGTTGCAGCACGGTAGGTGAGTGCACCTTGCGTGGCGTTTTGTTCCCCGCTATCGAGACAGCTAAATCGTTGTGGCCGTGGAATTGGTGAGTTGCCACGCTGGAAGCACTTCGTGCCCGTGGTTTGGGACCGGTGATGGTCTATGCGCTAAACGTTGTGCTCGACAGCCAAGGCCGCTTCAACCCCGGTGACTGGGTGCGTAGCTCATTCCAGTTGAGCTACGAGGAAAGCTTTTTCCTCACTAAAAACTCGGTGTATGTCCTGCTCGGAAATGGCACGCGACAGAATGTCACCGTCAAAGACCTGATAAGCCTGAGATAAACGCGCCTTACCAAACACGTCCGTACCACCACTGCCAGGCAGCGCTCGATTTCTATTCCATTTTGATTTGATGAGCGACACCCTCAGCGAGCTTCGTCAGCACGCGCGGCCTCGGGTGATCTGATTTGCAGTCAGGCATGGCCTCACAACAATGCCATTAATCACGCCAAGGCATCCGAAGATGAAAATCAACAGCACTGTCAAAGGTGAGGCCCGAGCCAAACTTGTGCGTCTGCAGAACTCGTCCAAGTACCATAGCTTTTTCAACGTCGATACTATCAATGCCTTTACCCAGGTTGAGGGCTCAGCCTTCGCCGGCAAGTCTTGCGGAGACTCCGTACAAGAAATCAGCTCCCTTGGGTGCTGGGAGTCAGACTGGTCAGGCCGAATTTCTTGCGTGCGAGAAAAACGCTGTCACGAACATGACGATGGCTTCTGTGCTTCTTCCGCTTCATCGATACGAATTTTGGCGCGTGCAACAATCGCTATCGCCTCGGCAATCGAAGCAGCGTCACCGGTCTCATACGCATCAGCCAAAAAGGCCTCCACCATTTCCCAGCTATCCAAGTAATCCACTGGGCCAAGAACAGTAATTTTCTCTGTCATGTGATCACCTAGGGGAAAATAATGAACCCGACACCACTCTCTGAAAATGGCAGATGGATTGTTACCTGCCAAAACACTGATGATGTAACTGGCGATCTGATCATACCTTTGCCTGACGATCTTCTGGCGGCTATCGGGTTGACCTGCGGTGACAAGCTGAATATGGAAAAACAACCGGACGGCACGATAACCCTGACACCAGTTCGTTATCAGCATGATGTTCAAACATTACTCGGCGTATTGGCCGATCTTTACCACGTCTGCGGAATGCTTGACGCCAAGGTTGAGGTTCTAGACCAAATCATGGCTGCGCTAAATGGAGAACCGTTGCCACACGAGTCTTTGGGCCCATATGCAGCCCCCGATCCTGGCCGATAGCTGCCTGTCGTGAAGGGCTGTGTGTTGGCGCTGACGCCGAATTTACCCAGATGCCGAGATGTCACTGACCCAGTCCGATTCCTCGAAAAACATTACCTGGGCAGGATTTTTGCCGATTTGGAGGTGGGGTAGTCTTGCGTCGGCAAGTGGGTCAAATCGGCATCCGCGTCAACACACTCACATCATGATGAATGGATCACTGAGGAATTGGCAAAGTAGGTGCATTGATACGGCTCTGAACCATTATATCTCTAGCCCTCATCTTTTCTGTCAGGCGACGCCGGGCGCTGGGAAGACCCGAATGGCGGCAGAATTGGCAAGCCGTCTTCTGGAGCGCGACAAGATTGATCTGATTCTCTGCTTTGCACCTTCATGCCAGGTAGTAGAGGGTTTCCGGACTACATTTTCTAAAGTGCTCGGTCGGCGTCTGGATGGTTTGTTAGGAGCAATTGGTGCTGCTTGCACCTATCAAGCGATGGAATATCGAGAGGAAGCCTTTTGGAAGCTTTTTGATGAGTATCGAGTTTTTGCTGTTTTCGATGAGATTCATCACTGCGCGGGGCACGACTCACTATCAAGCAATTCGTGGGGGCAACAGATCATTCAGCGTGTACAGGACCGTGCAGCGTTCACTCTGGCGCTATCGGGTACACCTTGGCGCTCCGATCAAAATGTTATTTCTCTGGCACGGTATTCAACCCCGGAAGGTGAGTTGATTTGTGATTACCGCTATGGGCTTAAAGAGGCCATCACCGATCGCGTTTGCCGGTCACCTCGCATCGTTTTAATGGATAACCAAGAGGTACGCCTTATGGAGGACGGGGATAATTACGGTTCGGTTAGGCTGTTTCCTAGCATTGCAAATCTTTTAGACGAATCTCCCGTTTCTTACGAGGACCTGCTTTACCACGATGACATTCTCTGTCAGCTATTGAGCAAGGCATGCGAAAAACTTAACGATGTCAGAAAAGAGAAGCCGGATGCGGCAGGCTTGGTAGTTGCCACAAATATTAAACATGCTCACCAAATAGCTTTAGAGTTAAAGGCAAAGGGCGAAATCTGCTGCGTCGTGACAAACAAAACGCCGGATGCCCAGCAGATAATAAATAGTTTTAGAAATAGTCATTGTCGATGGATAATTTCAGTTGGGATGATTAGTGAGGGTACAGATATTCCTCGGCTTCAGGTCTGCTGTTATCTGAGTCGCATTCGCACCGAACTGCACTTTCGACAAGTACTGGGAAGAGTTCTTCGGCGGATAGGGGAGTCTGATGATCAAGCATGGTTTTATGTTTTAGCCGAGCCATTACTGCAACGCTATGCGCAGCGACTTGCCGATGATCTACCCGAGGATTCAGCAGTCTGTATCCAGGTTAAAGTCCCAGCAAAAGAAGCCCGTGGTGAGGAGTTAAATGTTGAGGATCCTGATGAATATTTCGAGATAAATAGCTCTGGATACTTGGAGTCAAAATATCAGGTTGGTGATTTAACACCTGATGAGTTTCGATTGGAGTCGACCTTCGCCGTAAATTTTTCGCAGCACTTTCGACATCAGTTGCTGAGTGTTTTCTGATTGAATAATGCGCACTTAGTCTGCGCCGACGGACGCAGCTGCTTCAGCGACTTAACAGGAGCGATAAATCTTTATGACTAAGGTACATGAGCGTACCCGTAGCGTTGTCCAGACAGAGAGATTTCTACAGGATCTTGCCCATGACGCGAGCGTGCCCGAATCCTTACGACTTCGTGCCAAAGGCCTGCTGCGTCATTACCCCGCTGCGAGTGATATTTGGCTCGCTGGCAAATTAGAGGAGCGCCGGAAAGCCGAGCTGTATCTCGTTGAGGAGAAACATGGACCTCTACCGCCGGTACTAGGCGTCTGGTTGGTTACTGAGCTCCTGTTCTCTGACGACGGCCCAGATAGCGTTTCTCGGACTTAGCGATCCTCCATTTCGTAGCCATTTCAGTAGGTAAAGTGCTGTCAATTTCGTAGGTTGCAACGCTGAACATAGTTATGCCGGCCGTTCGAGCCTTCCGCCTTATGACTGCGATAGCTACATGCCAATGTGTAATTGTCACTCAGTCTCATAATTGGGAACCGCTTGGCAGGGTGTAATGCGTGCGCACTTATACCAAGCGATAGTCCGGTGAGTGCAACGTCAAGAGCTTGAGCCGGAGTAATTTGGGATGGCTATTTCTGCGCGGCAGTTTATCGATATCAGCGGTCGATGAACCTGCTTCGCGGAAATGATCAAGCCAATACCTGCCTAACTCGAAACTTCTCCGGCTTGTTGGAATCTGACGAATGTTCTGCCTATGACGACATTGTTGTCTCCGCTCAAACCACCTCAAGCTGTCCCATCATGCCCATTGCCTCATGTTCGAGGATGTGGCAGTGAAACATGCGTAAGCCGGGCCATCGCTGTACTGTTTTAATACGTACGACTTCATTCGCGCGCAGGTTGACCGTATCCTGCCATGCACGGAATGGAGCGGGCGTGACCACTCCCTCAAACTCGCGCTCAACTACTTGGAATTGGGTGCCGTGTAGGTGAAAGGGATGGTCCATGTCGCTGCGGTTGACGATTTCCCAAAGCTCCACTTCATTGACTCGGCTGGTCAGATCGATCCGTTGCATGTCGTATTCCTGATCGTTGACTAGGAACTGAACGCTATGGCGACCATTGGCCATACTCATGCTTTCACTGAATACTACCTGCTTAGAGGTTGACGTCGGGCCAAGGTCGTCCACTGAGCCAAGATGGGCAGGCAAGTCTGCCTGTACCTTGGAAGTGACGGCTGCAAAATCAACTGTTAGCAGGGGGATGATTCGATCAGGCGCCACATTACCCATCTTGCCCCGTGGATATACATTAGCAATTAGCTCTGCTTTGTCTCGACGGTTACTGGCGTCGACTATGAGTTCGGCCCGTTGGCCGGGCGCCAGTAAGTATTCGGTCAGTCCTGGCTGTGCAGCTTCCAATAAACCACCGTCCGTTCCTACTAGAGTCAGCGTACTACCGGGCAGCGTGAGTTGTAGATATCGGGCACTACAGGCATTCCAAACGCGCCAACGCTCGCGTCCTCCTGTATCGAATGGCAATACCGGTTGACGCTGGGCGTTGACCAAGGCGAACTGACCTTCGCGACCATTCATCCAGTCGTTTTCTTCATTTGGTGCAATGGCAGCATAGCGGTCCAGTTTGAGATCAGAGATCACTAACAGTCGTTCCGGCAGTGTGATCAGTGGGTCTTTGCGCGATCGGACCACCAGAGCCCCAGCCAGTCCACGGAAGGCTTGCTCGGCGGTATATTGGTGTGGATGAGGGTGGTACCAGTAGGTACCGGCACTACCCTCGGGCAGATTGAAACGATAGATACGGCTTCCGCCGGGTGGCACTGGGTCTTTCGGGTTACCGTCCTGCTCCGGCGACACTGGCAAGCCATGCCAGTGAATAGTGGATGGCTGTTTAAGCTGGTTCACGAAGGTGATTTCCACCGTGTCCCCCTCAAATAGCTCAATCAAAGGACCGGGCAGAGTGTCGTTATAGGCCCAGAACTCGGTCGAAGCATGACCGGGGATAAACGGCAGCGTTACAGGTGCAGCGATCAGCTTGCCTTGGAAGTTGCCTGGCTGATTGCTGGTGTTGGTCAGTTTGGTGAGTTCCCGAAGAGTACCACCTTTGGGCAGTGACTCTGATGCCAGCAATGGCAGCCCAAGAGGCGACGACGGGGAGCCCATGGTCTCGACCGACCAGGCGCGCAACCAAGGAGTTACCAGTCCTGCTACAGCCATCCCGCCGAGAAAGGTACGTCGTTGCATCTGGGTCACCTTCACTTAGTCATTGGCATGTTCATCATGTTTGACTGCTGATCCATCATTTTCATCATCATGTCCATCATCCCCATACCTCCACTGTTCTTATCCCCAGACATGTTCATACAGCCCATTGCGCTATGATGTTTGCTCATCATGGCCATGCTGTCCTTCATCGTTTTCATGCCTTCTTGCATGGCCGCATGGCGCTCGGCGGGAGTCTTTGCAGCCGCTGCTTTGTCATGTGCAGCCTGCATTTTCTGCATTTGATCGGTCATAGCTTGAGTCATGGCCGCCGACTCTGGTGCTGGTGCTGGTGCTGTATTCTCGGCTGAGTTGCTTGGTACGTCGGCTGGGTGGTGCGCATCTTCGGCAGAGGCCATGAACGCACTGCTTGCCAAAATCGTGGCTAGAACCAATTTGGAAATTGCTTGCATGATGAGCTCCGGAGATTGTGAAGGGTAAGCAGGAACAACTGAGTCGCAAAAAAGCGGCGCAGCAAGACAGAGCGACCGGTGCCGGCCACTTTGAAATTGGGGTTAATCGTTGGAACGAACGAAAGTCAGGCGGGCTGGCCTCCCCGGCGGTGCGGGGCGCTTCAGTTGAAGAGCGGCGAAGGAGAATTTCTCTTCTGGGATAAGTAGGAGTACTGCCGCAGTTAACAGCAAAAGGACTACCCAGTTGATGGGGTCTAATACTGGAATCTGCGATGAAGGTTTAATCGCCGTGGCAACGTCCTCACACGTCTGGAGGCAACCATTGGCGTGGAGAACATGATCAGGCTGCAAATACTGCTCGGCAGTGTGTGGCGTAGCTACATTGTGACCTGTCTGCACCAGACAACCCTGGATTGCCATTACCGCCACAGCCAACACCCACACCACGAGGGTGAGGTGCAATAGGCTTTGACGATGACGGCGGAACCAGTACATGGAGTACTTCCTCGACTTTTTACGTCGTAACAATTTTCAGTCTAGCTTGCAAAGAAATAGAAACATTGATCGAAGTCAAGCAAGCGAGGGGTGACGACCAAGTTCAAAACTCATCTTGGATCACCCCTAGCTTTGGGCTGGGCTCGGCATCGATACCTTACAACTGCGCCAAGCGCAGATCGTCTGGTGCGAAATCGGTATGGAATACCTGCTGCGAGCGAGCGGAGCTTAGATGCCCTCTTCAGAATTAGCCGATGCCTTTGGCGACGTCGCTGTCTCTTCCAGGCGCTCAATGCGCTGTTGCAGGTCTGTGATCTGTTGCTCCAGGTGAACGACATGGTTTTTCGGCGATTGTCCATCGCTGAAACCCCACCCTCGATCTTCCCTGTACAAGGTTGCCCAAATCCACAGAAACGGCCAGAGCACGTGTAAGGTGAACATGCTTACCCAAGCAGTCGCATGGATCGCATCCTGATGAGGGTGATTGCGGCTCACGGCGATGTTATAGGGGATGTCATGCAACATGAGGATTCCGTAAAACAAAACCAAACCGACAAATATTAAGAGGCCCAAAGCGAAGTAATCGAGCATGACTCCCTCCGTCGTCTTCAGTTACGGTGCTAGAAACTGCAATCAGGGTCAGTTTCATACGATCTTTTCTAAAGTGTTGGTGGGTTCAGCAGATAGGTGTCGACGGCGCATCAGACGATAGGCCGCAGGGATGACAAACAGAGACAATAAAGGCGCAGTGATCATGCCACCGACCATAGGTGCGGCAATGCGGCTCATCACTTCGCTACCGGTACCACTGCCCAATAAGATTGGTAACAGACCAGCAATGATGACCGCCACGGTCATAGCCTTGGGTCGAACACGCTGCACGGCGCCTTCGCTAATCGCGGCGATTAACCCACGCTCGGTACTGTCGTCTGCCTCTTCGCGTTCGGCCCAGGCGTTTTTCAGATAAAGCAGCATGATCACGCCAAATTCGGCAGACACACCTGCTAGAGCAATGAAACCGACGCCGGTAGCCACCGACAGGTTGAATCCCAATAGGTAGAGGAACCATGCGCCACCCGTAAGAGCGAATGGCAGGGTGGCCATGATCAGCAAGGCCTCGTCGAAACGGGAAAAGGTCAGGTAGAGCAGTACGAAAATGATCAGCAACGTGGCCGGTACCACCAACTTGAGCCGTGCGTTGGCTCGCTCTAGAAACTCGAACTGCCCGGAGTAGCTCAAACTCATGCCTGGCTGCAACTTGACCTGCTCACCGACGACCCGGCGCAAGTCGGCGACCACCGAGGCAATATCCCGGCCCCGCACATCGATGTACACCCAGCCGGAAGGCCGTGCATTCTCGCTCTTGAGCATCGGAGGCCCTTCACTGACTTTGACCTTTGCTACTGTTCCGAGGGTAATCTGACTCCCCAAAGGGGTGTAGATCGGCAGCTGCTCCAATGCACCGAGCGAGTCGCGCCATTCTCGGGGATAACGCACGTTGATCGGAAAGCGTGCGAGCCCTTCAATTGTCTCCCCGACGTTTTCACCACCAATAGCACCGGCCACGATCGACTGCACATCGGCGATGTTCAACCCGTAGCGGGCAGCTGCCTTACGATCGATATCCACATCGATGTAACGCCCACCCGTCAATCGTTCGGCCAGAGATGAACTGACCCCAGGCACGTCCTTCGCCACGCGCTCGACTGCCTGAGTAACTGCATCGATCTCCGTGAGGTTGGGACCGGTAACTTTTACCCCGATTGGACTCTTGATACCGGTGGCGAGCATGTCGATGCGGTTGCGGATGGGCGGTATCCAGATATTGGTCAGCCCCGGGACTCGCACCGCTCGATCCAGTTCTTCCACCAGCTTCTCTTGGGTCATCCCGGGGCGCCACTGCTCGCGTGGTTTGAATTGGATGGTGGTCTCGAACATCTCCAAGGGGGCTGGATCGGTCGCGGATTCAGCGCGGCCGGCTTTGCCAAAGACATGTTCGACCTCTGGCACGGTTTTGATCATGCGGTCAGTCTGTTGCAGCAGTTGCGCGGCCTTCTGCGCCGACAACCCCGGTAGGGCCGAAGGCATATAGAGTAAATCGCCCTCGTCCAGCGCAGGGAGGAATTCGCCGCCCAAGCGAGAGACCGGCCATAGCGCGCTGAGAAAGACCAAGAGCGCGACCAACAGGGTGATTTTCGGACGATGCAGTACCGCGTCCAGGGCCGGTTGATAGATCCTGATCAACCAGCGGTTCAGAGGGTTCTGCTCCTCTCTGGGGATTCGTCCACGAATCCAGTAGCCCATCAGCACTGGCACCAAGGTTACCGATAGTCCGGCCGCAGCGGCCATGGCGTAGGTCTTGGTGAAGGCCAAAGGACCAAACAGACGTCCCTCTTGATCCTCCAGTGTGAACACCGGTATGAACGAAAGTGTGATGATTAACAGACAAAAAAACAGTGCCGGCCCTACCTCGGCCGCCGATTCGGTCATTACATGCCAGTGTTGTTCACCCTTCAGTTCCTTCCCCGGGTGGGCCGCGTGCCAGGCCTCGATCTTTTTGTGAGCATTTTCGATCATCACCACGGCGGCATCGACCATGGCGCCAATGGCGATAGCGATCCCGCCAAGCGACATGATGTCGGCATTAATCCCTTGGAAGCGCATAACGATGAAGGCAATCAGCACCCCCACCGGCAGAGAGATGATAGCCACTAGGGATGAGCGAAAATGCCAAAGGAATATCCCGCAGACCACCGCGACGACGAGGAATTCCTCAAGCAGTTTGTAGCCAAGGTTCTCCACGGCACGATCAATCAGCTTGCTGCGATCATAGGTGGTGACGATTTCTACTCCGGCTGGCAGACTGCTCTTCAGGTCGTCAAGTTTGGCTTTGACCGCAGCAATGGTTTGGCGAGCGTTCTTGCCACTGCGCAGAATCACCACGCCGCCGACGGTCTCACCTTCGCCATCGAGTTCGGTGATGCCGCGACGCATTTCCGGCCCCATCTGGATAGTCGCGACGTCGCCGAGGGTCACTGGTACACCACCAGCGCCAAGCTTGAGTGGAATCGCACGGAAGTCATTCAGTGTCTTCAGGTAACCGGAAGCGCGCACTATAAATTCGGTTTCCGCCATTTCCAGCACCGCACCACCGGTTTCCTGATTGGCCTTACCGATAGCCTCGGCCACCTGCGCCTGGGTGATGCCCTGACTGGCAAGTTTGAGCGGATCGAGCTGCACCTGGTACTGCTTGACCATGCCGCCCACAGTGGCGACCTCCGCCACATTGGGCAGGGTCTTGAGTTCGAACTTGAGAAACCAATCCTGTAGTGCGCGTAGCTGCGCCAGATCGTGCCCACCACTGCGATCCACCAGTGCGTACTGGTAGATCCAGCCCACCCCCGTAGCATCCGGACCCAAAGCCGGTTTGGCGCTGGCCGGCAGACGGCTTTGTATCTGGCTCAGATACTCCAATACCCGTGAGCGAGCCCAATACAAGTCGGTACCGTCTTCAAACAACACGTAAACAAAGCTGTCGCCGAAAAAGGAATAGCCGCGAACTGTTTTGGCCCCTGGCACCGATAGCATGGTGGTGGCCAGTGGGTAGGTCACCTGGTTCTCGACAATCTGCGGCGCTTGCCCCGCATAAGGAGTGCGAATAATCACCTGAACATCGGAAAGATCTGGCAATGCATCGATGGGGGAGCTCTGAACCGCCCAGACACCCCAGGCCGTGACGAACAGCGTGGCGAGCAGTACCAGGAAGCGGTTGGCTACTGACCAGCGGATCAGGGCGGCAATCATGGCTGACCCCCTAGTTTTTCCAGGCGTTCAACGCGCAAACCATCATCGGTTTGACGCAGTGAAATCCTAACCTTGTCCCCCGCTTTAAGTCCTTGTCTGAGAACAGGGTCAGCCAATGGAAAGGTCATGGTCATGCCTGGCATGCCCAGCGTTTTGAATGGACCATGGGCGAGCGTCACGTCTTGGTTGTTGATCTCGACAATCTGGCCTTCGGCCTCATGCAAGGCGGCAGCTGCGGCAGTGGATGGCGGAACTTCCAGAGTCGGCGCGACAAGCCCCTTGAGGCTGGCCTCCGAGTCGAGCAGGAACTGCCCTGAGCTGACTACCTGCTGACCTTCTTCCAACCCCTTCAATACCACTGTCTTGCCTTCGTTTTCCTGCCCGAGTTGCACTTCTACAGGTCGGTAGCGGCCAGCGCCTTCAGCGAGCATCACCAAGACACGTCGGCCAGTGCGGATGATTGCCTCGCTCGGCACCCACAATACGCTTTGATCTGTCGAACGATTCAGGTGCACCCGGACTGTCATGCCCGGCCGCAGTTGCCCATCAGGATTGGGCAATTCAACCCGCACGCGCACGGTCCGGCTGTCTGGATTGGTTTCGGGCAGAATCGCGCTGACGGTGCCACTGAGTACTTTCCCCGGAAAGGCTGGCAAACGTGCTTCGACCGCTTGCCCGACGATGATCGATCCAGTCTCCGACTCTGGAACAGCCACCGCTAGCCAGATACTACTCAAGCCATTAACCCGAGCCAGAGTCACGCCGGCGGCCACAGTCATACCTGAACGGACACTCAGCTCTAACAGCACACCGCTGATGGGGCTGGTGAGTGTCAAGATCGGCTGAACCTTGCCGCTTCGCTCGACTTGAGCAATCAGCGTCGCTGGCATCCCGGTCAAACGCAGCCGTTGTCGTGCTGCCGCCAGCAAGTCGGCATCGCCGATGCGTTTGAGTGCGAGAAACTCTTCCTGAGCAGCGGCCCATTCGGGTACCAGGATATCGGCCAACGCCGCATTGGCTTTGAGTACATCGCCTGGAGCATGGGCATACACCCGCTCCACAAAGCCGGCAGTACGCGATTGAATGACCGCGACATCCCGCTCGTTGAATGCTAGCGCACCCACCACGTCCAGACTGGAAGCAAGGAGTCCACGGGTGACGGTGGCCAAGCGCAAGCCGAGATTCTGGGTCAGGCCAGGGTCGATGCTCATGGCCGCATTGTCCGCCGAGGAATCAGCGTATCGGGGCAACAGCTCCATATCCATGAAGGGCGACTTGCCCGGCTTATCGAATTTCTGTTGTGGCTGCATCGGATCGTACCAATACAGAACTTTGCGTTCGTCTTGCGTTTTAGGTGCTTGCTCAGCAGTTGTTTCAGGCGTTGCACTCATGCGCTGGTGAGAGATCCAGTAACCTCCGATAGCGCCCAAAGCAATCAAAAAACCTGCCAGTGAAGCCCCTTTCCAGATTCGAGTGCTCATTGTTTGGTATCCCCATAAGCAAAATACAGGCGAGCACTGGTGAGGGCGCGTTGTTCTTCGTAGTCGATCTGTTTGAGGCGGGTTTCGATAAGCGCACGTCGAGCCGTAATGACTGCTGCCAAGTCGCTTTTACCTGCGCTGTAGCTGGCCATAGTCAAATCCACTTTTTCCTTGGCCAGCGGTATTAAGCTGTCCTGACTGCGGTGCACGGCACGGTTCAGACGCTCGTACTCCGCCAGATCGTCCTCCAGTTGCTGGGTCTTTTCACGTACAAGAGCTTCGCGCTCCGCCTCCAGCTGATTCAGTTCGGCGTGTTTGGCGGCGATTTTCGGGTTTTGTCGAGAGTCGGGGAACAGTGGTAGGTCGAAAGTAAATTGCACGCTGACCATATCGCCGAACTGACTGTCGCGGTGCTGGTAGTCGAGCTCCCAACTCCAATCGGACTGCTTTTCCGACTCGGCTTCACGCACCTTGGCCTGCGCTTCGCGAGTCATTGAAGCGGAAGCCGCCACGGCAGAGTGCTGTTGCAGCTTCTGGGAATAACTTGAGGCATCGATGGGCCAATCGGGAAAGCTGCCGACGAGCTTGTCATTGGCCGCTGGGCCAACCCAGCGCTTGAGTGCCGCTCGGGCTTTCGCACGTAGACGAATTAGCTCGTCCTGTTGTTCCGCCAACTGAGCCGCCTCCTGTTTGGGCGTGATCGCATCGGCAGGTTGAGCTCGGCCACCGGCAATCTGCGCCCGAACGGTATCAGTCAATAGACGGTTCTCCCGGTAAAAATCCTGAAACAGCGCCTCTTTCCGTTCGACGGAGTAACTGCTGATCCAAGCTGATGCCGTGGCCTCACGAACGTTCAGTCGCTCGAAACGGCTTTCGGCCTCAGCTCGCGCTACGGACGCCTCAGCAACTTCAATGCGTGCTTTACGCTTGTCACGGTTGGGTACCTCCTGCATGACCCCGACCATCTGCATGGTCATGGGGTCCTGCTTCAGGTGCCCACCCTCAGGGCCGCTGATGGGATAGTTTTGTACGCCCAGCAGGAGCTTCGGATCGGGTAGTTCACCGGCTGGAATGGCTGCGCTACGGGCTGCTTGCTGTTTAGCAGCTTGAGCGGTCAGTGAAGGGGCGTTGTTTTCAGCCAAGCGTAAGGCTTCGTCGAGTGTTAGGGGCGCAGCAAGGCTGGGCAATGCCAGAATGCTTGCCACCAAGGCGACCAAGAGGGGCCAACCAGTGCAGTAACACTTGGAATTCATGCTCACGATTCCTGTGAGGATCTACTGCGCGCCACGTTAAACATGCGCACAGATATGCCATCCCGCGCCAAAGCAGGATGAGATTCAGTGTGGTACAGGAATCAAGCGCGAGGCGGTCGCCAAACTCTCGACGGGGCATGAATAGGCAGGGAATCGTTGAAAGTTGTCAGCATTTGTGGACTGGACAAATGAGTGACAGGTTTCCGAAACGACACTTGTAGCAAAACGGCGCTCCTGCAATCCTGGCCAGGATTGCAGCATTTACCATGATCGACGGAGCAGTTCATGTCGACGCCGCAGTCCTGGTTCATCTCACTCATCATAATCATGGTTTTCATGGGGCAAGGTTCTAGCGGTGACTGAATGCCCGCCATCCCACTCAAGGGAAGCGCCAAGTTGATCAGGAGAATGAGGCAACACCGCAGATAGCGTCTCATGCGAGGGAGTCTAGACGCTGAAAATTGGCTGTACAAATACGTATCTATCAGGAGAACCAGCCAAATAGCGTCTGTAGGTCAACATGCCCTATGCTCCCTCTTGTCATAAAGGCGGCAGAGCCGCCAAACACTGATTAGTTTGCCGGGTACTCAGCGATCACTTGGTCAGTACCGGCTTTGCTCAGACCGATCACCTGATAAGCATCCTGCTTTCCATCGACTTCCATACCAGGCGAGCCTGCCGGCATACCCGGCACAGCAATCCCTATAAGGTCATCACGTTTGCTCAAGGCAACTATTTGCTCAGCAGGTACGTGGCCTTCTACAAATTTTCCGTTGACCACTGCTGTGTGGCATGACGAGAGACGCGGAACAACGCCCAAGTCTTGCTTGATCGTGCTCATATTGGTTTCTACATGATCAACGACGGTGAAACCGTTAGCTTCAAGGTGCTGGATCCACTTCTTGCAACATCCACAGTTCGCATCACGATGGACGTCGATCGTCAGCGACTCTGCTGCATGACCAACTGAACTGATAAACAGAGCCGCGAATGCGGCGAGGCGAAGTGCCCGGCTGGGACGAAGAAAGTTATTTCGCATGGGGGGTGCTCCTTCCCATCAGCATGGGTACGAATTTTAGGCTGAGCGGCCGAAGTTGCTTGGGCATCATGTGAAGCCTTCACAACCTGAGGATGGCCTGGCTTGGTATCTTCACCCTGAGAAGGCGCAGCGTCCTCATCATGGGCATGGGCGCTGCTTTCTTAAAACCACATCCGAATACCGGCGACAAATCGCGCCTCGTTCGTATCTTCTCCTTCATCACTAGCGAGGTCGGCAGTCTCGCCATAAGAGCGACTCCAGGTCACCCCGATATAGGGCGCAAACTCGCGGACAATCTCATAGCGCAACCGTAAACCCACTTCCGTATTGGCCAAACCAGAGCCAATACCGCGCTGAGGATCGTCTTTCCCGTAGAAGTTCACTTCAGCGGTAGGCTGCAAGATCAGGCGATTGGTGAGCAGAATGTCATAATCACCTTCCAGCCGAGCGGCGGTCTGGCCGTTTTCGCCGATGAATGCGGTGGCTTCAGTTTCAAAGTTGTAGAGGGCCATGCCTTGGATGCCGAAGGCACCCCAAGTCTGCGGTGAGCCTGGTTTGAAGTCTTGGCGCACGCCGGTAACAACATCCCACCATGGACCGATTGAGTGCCCCCAAAGCGCCTGGAGCTCGGCGTCTTCCGTCACACCGTTGGTGCGCTCACCTTCCGAGCGCAGCCATAAACGATCGACGTCACCGCCGATCCAACCTTTGGCTTCCCAATTCAGAACGCTGCCGTTATCCGCATCCTGGTATTCGAACTTGTCCAAGAGGATGAAAGAGTTGAGTTTTTTGTCATGAACACCATGACCTGCAAGAGGCGGAAACGCCGCTTTACGATCAGCCTCGGTTAACACGGGGATTGGCGTTCGACTCGTACTGGTCGCCTCAGTATCCATATTCATTTTGCTGTGATCCATGCCTTCCATTTGACCCTGGTCCATCCGGCCATGATTCATATTGCTGTGGTCCATCGCCTCCATCGAACCATGATCCATGTTGGAGTGATCCATCTGGCCGTCTTTGGCGGGGATTGGCTTTTGAGGTGCGGCCGGTTTCGACTCCGCTCCCGAAGACATAGTCATCGACGGATCCATCTCTTCAGCGGCACTGGCCAAACCAACAAAAGCGGCACTGAAGGAGACCGTCAGTGCCATCAGCGTCGGACGTAGAAGCTTCCAGGTCATGATCTCAATCCGTTTTTTTGGTTTTTGGGTCATATCCCGTCTCCTTTACTCATCAACCCGTACTTCACGGAACATCCCCATCTCCATGTGAAACAGCAGGTGGCAGTGATAAGCCCAGCGTCCCAGCGCATCAGCTGTTACTCGATAGCTACGCTTAGTGCCTGGCGGCATGTCGATCGTATGCTTGCGCACCATGAAATTGCCGTTCTCATCCTCCAGGTCGCTCCACATACCGTGGAGGTGGATGGGGTGGGTCATCATGGTGTCATTCACCAAGGTGATGCGCAGACGCTCGCCATACTTGAGGCGCAATGGTTCAGCATCAGAGAATTTGATGCCGTTAAATGACCAGGAAAACTTTTCCATATGACCGGTCAAGTGCAGCTCAATGGTGCGATTGGGCACGCGACCATCCGGGTCCTGGAACGTGCTCTTAAGGTCAGAGTACGTTAGAACTCGACGGCCGTTGTTCCGCAAGCCAATGCCGGGATCGTTTAGCTTCGGCGCTGTGCTCATGGCTTGCATATCAACCAACGGGTTGTTGGTTTCGGATGCCGGGTGAGACTGCATAGCGCCTCCGCCCATGCCCGCCATCGTGCTATGGTCCATACCGGCCATGCCGGACATATCGCCCTGATCCATGCCAGTCATCTTGCTGTGGTCCATACCGTTCATACCGGGCATATCGCCCTGATCCATGGCCGTCATCTTGCTGTGATCCATACCGGTCATGCCGGACATATCGCCCTGATCCATGCCCATCATCTTGCTGTGGTCCATACCGGCCATGTCGCCCGGTTTCATTGTGCTGTGATCCATGCCTGCCATATTGTCGTGATCCATTCCTCCCATCCCCATATCATCCATGGTCAACAGAGGACGTGGATCGATCGCGGGAACAGTAGCTTTGAGCCCTTCGCGTACTGCCAGGGTTCCGCGGGCATATCCGGTTCGATCCATGGACTGGGCGAAAATGGTGTAGGCCTCCTGACTGACAGGCTCCACAATTACGTCATAGGTTTCTGCCACGGCAATGCGGAACTCATCGACGCTGACCGGATTGACGTGTTGGCCGTCGGCGGCCACCACGGTCATTTTCAAGCCTGGGATACGAACGTCGAAATAGCTCATTCCCGAACCGTTGATAAAGCGCAGTCGCAGCTTCTCGCCCGGTTTGAAAATACCGGTCCAGTTACCGTCAGGGGCCTGGCCATTCATGAGGTAGGTGTAAGTATCCCCACTGACGTCTGCAAGATCGGTGGGGTTCATTTTCATTTCGGCCCACATCTTGCGATCCGCCACTGTCGCGGACCAGCCTTTCTCGCTGACATCGTTGATGAAGTCGCCGACGGTAGGTTTGTGGTGGTTGTAGTAGTCCGACTGTTTCTTGAGTTTGGCTAACACGCGACCAGGATCTTCATCAGTCCAATCGGTCAGCATCACCACATAATCGCGGTTGTATTGAAATGGCTCTGGCGCCTTCGAATCGATCACGATTGGACCGTAGACGCCTGACTGTTCCTGAAAACCAGAGTGGCTGTGATACCAATAGGTACCATTCTGATGGACTTTGAATTTGTACTCGTACATGCCATCGGGAGCGATACCGTGGAAGCTCAAGCCGGGTACACCATCCATGTTGGCCGGCAGAATGATCCCGTGCCAATGGATGGAGGTGTCCTGGTCCAGTCGGTTTTTCACCCGCAGCGTGACCGTTTCTCCTTCACGCCAGCGCAGCAGCGGTCCCGGCAAAGAACCATTGATGGTCATCGCCGTGCGCGCCGAGCCTGTGATGTTCACTGGAGTTTCGCCAATGAACAAATCAAATTCATTGCCGGCCAATACGTTCGGGAAACCGGGACTAGTTACTGCCCAGACAGGGGTACGCCACAGGCCGAGACCGCCGAGAATGCCACCAGCGGCCAGGCCTTTGACGAAGGTCCGCCTAGAGGTTTTGGAATGCATGCCGTTTATGTCCACTCAGTCAAAAAGAAAGCCGTGCGAAGCACTTTGTGCGTTTCGCTTATCGGTTCGGGGGCAACTTCTCTGGAGTTCTTCTAGCATCTTTCCTGAGCCTTGCCCGCCGCCGAAATTGACAACACTCATACGGCAGACGAGCTTAGAAATTGCCACACTTTAACTATCAGGGTGATTACATTTCTGTCAGCTTGGGTATGTGCCAAATGGATCAGCAGCTGGTGTGGTCGGCAGCTTTAGCTTTGCTCTCGGCTACGGGGAGCTGAGTGCCTTGCTTCTGGGCAATTTGGTACGACTCCATCGAGTCCTTTCTGGCCGCCTCCATACGTTCAAATGCCCGATCACCACCGCCTGCGGCCATAGCCAGGGAAGAGACGGTCAAAGCTGCAATGGCAAACAGGGTTTTCATAGATTTCATTTGGATATCCTTGGATGAGTTTTCAGTTACCCCATTAAATCCACATCGAGAAAAATGGTTTTGGGGCTGAGCTCAAGGCTCGGTGCCACCTTAACCGTCGTTCCCTGTCAGGAACCTTAGGTGAACATTACAGGTGCGTAAGGTTGCGCTTTTCTTCCTGAACAATCGTCTGCGTACGTTGAAACAGGGAAAGCATCCGGCCAAGTCACCTTCCGAACTCCCGCATTGATGCGAATGCAAATGGGCGGCCGGTGGGAATGCAATTTGCTGGTCAATAGGGCCCCACGTTACAGTCGGTCCATGGGTAAGCGACTTTTACTTCAACCCAATCAGCACGGTAGATGGTCAGTGCAGAGGGGCAGGACGAAGAGCTCACGAGGCAACCTAAACGCAGCGCCCATATGTTGCCTTTGCGATAGAAAAACCCAATTGGTTTGATGGAGTCGTGATGACCACTACAACGACCACTCGACGCCGAACAAAAAAGGAAGAAAAAGCGCGTGATTTATTGATTGCCATGTTTTGGAGCTTCAGCGCAAATCGAGGTTTTCTCAATGAATCGGAACGATTACTCCAGATCAGTGAAGGGCTTCCCTCTCAACTTTTTCAAGCCCTTTGTGCGAACTTTGCTCTTCAGGAAAGTAGCTTGGAAATGTTGTTCAATATTTCGACCTCCACGCTCAAACGACATAGGCGTCAACAAAAGCCTCTTGATCCTGTTGCGTCCGGACGACTAGATCGAATTGCGGCTGTTTGTCACTTGGCTGAGGAGGTCTGCGACAGCAGACAAGCAGCCACCGACTGGATGTCAAAGCCGAATCAAGCCCTCGGTGGTAGTAAACCCATAATGCTCTGCAAAACTGAGCGCGGAGCCGTGCAAGTTAGCCGTGTGCTTCAAGTTATAAAATGGGGTGGAGTAGTCTAAGTTTGTAAGCGTCTGCCAAACACACCTTGCGTGTTTTCTACTGCCGCGATGCTTAGTGTATGGAAATTAGCAAAATTATGTCCTGAGCATAAACTCGCTAATTTCGATACACATGCTGGGTGCGACGGAAATTGCTCATCGGCAGAATAGCGCTCGTGAGCGCAGGGCTGAGTTGACCGCCGAGACCTGCGCTCACATCTGAAATGCGGCATGGAGAGCTTATGCATGAGGGCATTAACGCGGAGCAAGATCACCGTCTCAGGCACTAACCGTGGAAGGAAAACCCAACGCTTCAACAGCCGCACGGACTCGCTCTGGGCTTTCGATACTTTCAACGTTGACCTTGCCAGCAGCAGGATCCACTGAAACAGCAGCCTCGCTATCCAACGACTGAATAGCTTTGGTGATTTTGCTGACACAGCTACCGCAAGCAATGCCTGAAACATTCAAGACGAACATAGTTATTCCTCTCATGGTGAGCGGCCTTTTTAGCCGCAGGAACAGCATCAACGTTGCCACGATAGGAAGGTCAAGAGTTCTTTACATCCTAGTTTGAATGGATGCCTGGGCCTCAATCTATACGGACGTTTCTCAACCGCAATGCGTTGAAAACGACGGATGCGGAGCTGACGCTCATCGCGAGGGCCGCGACCATTGGTGATAACAGGTGTCCGGTCAGTGGATACAATAGGCCCGCAGCGAGTGGTATCCCCATCGCGTTGTAGAGGAAGGCGAAACCAAGGTTCTGCCGCATGTTTTTTACTGTTGCGACAGAAAGAGCACGCGCTCGAAGAATTCCCATTAAGTCGCCTTTAACCAAGGTCAATTGTGCACTGTTCATCGCGACGTCTGTCCCTGTCCCCATGGCGATGCCCACATCTGCTCGGGCCAAGGCAGGCGCATCATTGATACCGTCGCCAGCCATGGCAACCCGACGACCGTGTTGCTGAAGGTCCGCGACCAGACGCTCCTTGTCCTGAGGTTTCACTTCGCCGTGGACTTCTTCGATCCCCATTTCCTTGGCTACAGCTCGTGCCGTGGTGAGTCCGTCGCCAGTGGCCATGATGATTTTTACATTGTCAGCCTTGAGCTTAGTGACGGCCTCTTTGGAGGTTGGCTTAATCGGATCTGACACCGCGAGCAATCCAGCCAGCACTCCGTCGACAGCCACATAGATGATGCTGATACCTTCAAGTCGTAACAGCTCCGCACGATGTTGGAGAGGGCTGATACTCACGCCTGCCTCCTCCATCAAGGCGGTATTACCCATTTGGATTTTCTTGCCGCTAACCATGCCGCTGACTCCGATTCCAGATCCAGACTCGAACGATTCAGGCTTGCTCAATACAAGGTTTTCAGCTCGGGCGTGATCAACAATTGCGTGAGCCAGAGGATGCTCACTGCCTTGATCGAGGCTGGCAGCCAATTGAAGGACATCATTGGGGTCGAAAGGCGTTGTGGCCTCTACACTGTGGAATACCGGACGCCCCTCTGTCAGGGTGCCGGTCTTATCGACGATCAGCGTATCGATCTTGCAAAGGTTCTCGATGGCACTGGCATCCCTGAACAGTACCCCCATGCTGGCTGCCTTACCCGAGGAAACCATGATCGACATGGGGGTCGCGAGCCCTAATGCACAGGGGCAGGCGATGATCAGCACGGCCACTGCATTGATCAGACCGAAAACCCAACTGGGTTGAGGACCAAAAAAACCCCACCCCAGAAAAGTCAGTACCGCAATTGTGATGACACCCATTACAAAGTAGCCGGCGATGACATCGGCCATGCGTTGCATGGGGGCTTTGGAGCGTTGAGCACGAGCTACCATCAGCACGATTTGCGATAGCACCGTCTCGGCGCCAACTTTCTGCGCCTCCATCACCAGACTGCCATGTGTATTGAGCGTGGCGCCGATCAGGCTATCTCCAGCTCTCTTCATTACTGGTACTGGCTCGCCGGTCAGCATCGCCTCGTCGACTGCGCTTTCGCCTTCCAGTACTAAACCATCAACAGGCACCTTTTCACCTGGCCTTACCCGGAGGTGGTCACCCTTGTGGACATGGGTCACCGGGATATCTTCCTCTTGGCCATCGGCGTTGATTTTGCGTGCCGTTTTGGGTGAGAGCCCCAGAAGAGATTTAATGGCAGCGGAGGTTTGCGATCGGGCTTTGAGCTCAAGAATCTGCCCAAGTAATGTTAATGAGATGATTACTGCTGCGGCTTCGAAGTAGACCCCGATGCGTCCATCTTGCGTGAAGCTGGCGGGAAAACTCTGGGGGAAGAGCGTGGCTACAATACTGTAAAGATAAGCAGCCGCTGTACCCAGGCCAATCAAGGTCCACATATTTGGACTGCGAAGCCGAATAGAGGCTACACCCCTCACAAAAAAGGGCCAACCAGCCCAGAGAGTCACCGGGGTTGCAAGAAGCAGCTCCACCCAGTTCTGTTGGGTTCCGTGGAAGAGTTGTAATGAATGTCCCGCCATCGCGAGCAGAGTCACTATCACAGTTAATGGCAATGACCACCAAAAACGACGGGCAAAATCCTTGAGTTCGGGGTTTTCCTCCTCTTCCAACCCTGGCATGACCGGTTCCAATGCCATTCCACAAATCGGGCAAGTGCCAGGGCCTGGCTGTCGTATCTCAGGGTGCATGGGGCAAGTGAATTCAGTACCCAACTGTGGCTCAGCCGAGGGCTCGATGTGACTAGAGGGATGGCTATCAGACTGATCAGCAGCGTAATGTTGAGGTTCTGCTCGAAATTTCTCTTGGCATTTCAAGCTGCAAAACTGATATGCCTGTCCCTCATAAAGCTCACTGAACGGGCTCGGCCGAGTAATAGCCATACCGCACACTGGATCATGTAGACCTCCATCATCGGAGGACTTTACCGAATGGGCGTGATTTTGGTCGCGGTGATCCGTGGCGTCAGACATGGTTAGTTTCCGTTTTCGTCCTTGTTGGCTTCCGAACTTCCGTGTCGTCCATGACCGCCGTGCCCGTGCCCGTGCCCGAAAAAGTGCATCAACGGACAGATCAACAGAATCAAATAGGGGAGATAAGGTGAAACATGGCCGAAGTGTTCCCGGACCACGTAAAAACCCCCGATTGCAACCAGCATGATCAGCACTACACCTGTTTTGCTCCTCCAGAAAGGTGAAGCAGCGTTTTCAACCGAATGCCGATGGTTAGCCATGACTTTGCTCCTATTGTCCTGCCCAGAGTTGCAGTGGCATCTGCGTCTGAGAGTAGTCCACGCTCGCCTTGAGGCTATGATCTCGATCAATCAATCCAAGCTTTACTTCACTTCAAACTGGCCAACCATTCCTGATTGATAGTGGCCTGGTACATTGCTGGAAAACTCCAGGTCTGTGCTATGGGAGACGGTCCAGGTAGGGTCTTTGTTTGCGTCAGGCTTATTCAGAGGATGTTGGATCGTTGTGCTCCATCCTGACCATCTTCGTCCACCTGAGGCCAAGATTACTTTTCTGTCAGTTTCTGGTTGGCTCGACGAATTCGATGCAAACTCAGCCAATGACAATTTTGAGAGCCACCTCTATGAGACTTCTGATTGCCGAAGACGAACCGAAAATAGGTATCTATTTGCAGCAGGGTCTTACCGAGGCTGGGTTCAATGTCGATCGTTACACCAGCGGCACTGAGGCTCTTCAACATGCTTTAAGCGAAGCATATGACCTGCTGATTCTGGACGTCATGATGCCAGGGATGGATGGATGGGAAGTCCTTCGGAGGGTACGCCTGTCAGGAAAGGACGTTCCGGTACTCTTTCTGACGGCACGAGATCGTGTTGAAGATCGAGTCCACGGTCTTGAGCTCGGAGCTGATGATTACCTCATCAAACCCTTCGCATTCTCTGAATTGCTAGCTCGAGTCAGGACACTGCTCCGCCGTGGTCACGGCATGCCCTCGCAAACTCATATGAAAATTGCCGATCTTGACGTTGACCTGCTCAAACGCAGGGCCATTCGGGCAGGCAAACGCATAGATCTTACGGCCAAAGAGTTTGCACTCCTGGAACTACTGCTCCGTCGCCGAGGCGAAGTGCTACCAAAGTCGCTCATCGCCTCGCAAGTCTGGGACATGAACTTCGACAGCGACACCAATGTAATTGAGGTAGCGGTGCGCAGGCTCAGGGCGAAGATTGATGATGGCTTTGAGGTCAAGCTGATCCAGACCTCGCGAGGTATGGGTTATATGCTCGATGCACCAGATTCGGAATCGGAATGAACCGTCTATCCCTGACTACGCGCATGAGCCTGATGTTCATGCTTGCAGTAACGGCTGTGCTCACCATCGCCGGCCTCGGTTTCAACAACCTGAGCCGGCACCACTTCAAAATGCTGGATCAGCAGGCCCTGAACGAAAAGCTTCACTCAACTCAAAGAATTTTGGGAGAGCTGAAAAATATCGATCAATTCAACGAGTTAAAGCCCGAGTTACAAGCGTTGCTTGGGGCTCACCGTGACCTGACGGCCCTAATTCTGGATGTCGACGATAAACTACTTTTCGCTGATCCCCAGCCCATGAAGGTTCCGAAAGAGTTCCTCTCGGTGACAACCAACACTGTATGGGAATGGCAAGACCAAAAGCACATGTTCCGTGGTTTGACAGCACAAGCGATGGTCAATGGTCATGACAAGCCGTTGACCGTAATCTTGATCCTTGATGTTACTCATCATATGGCCTTCTTCGAGACCCTCCAGCGATGGTTTTGGATCGGGCTGGCGATCAGTGCGCTTGTCAGTGCCGCTTTAGGCTGGATGGTTGCACGCAGTGGTATGCGTCCAATCCATCAAGTGACCATGGTCGCGGCGTCGATGTCAGCCAAATCACTCAAGGATCGTATCCCCCTGGGGCCGGTCCCAAAAGAGCTGCAACAGATGGTATCGTCGTTCAATGCGATGCTGTCCCGACTAGATGATGCGTTTGTGCGGTTATCAAATTTCTCAGCAGACATTGCTCACGAACTGCGTACCCCAGTCAGCAATTTGATGACTCATACAGAGGTGGTGCTCTCTAGAAAACGGAATATTGAGGACTACGAAGACAATCTGTATTCGAATCTCGATGACTTGAAGCGAATGTCGCGAATGATCGACGACATGCTTTTCCTTGCCAAGTCCGACAACGGGTTAATCAAGCCTGAAAACAAACAGATCGACCTGCTGGAGGTCGTGGAGAAACTGCTTGAGTATTACCGCCTATTGGCTGATGAACGCGACATCAACCTGGCTGTTTCAGGAGCAGGAAGTGTACGGGGCGATGTATTGATGATTCACAGAGCCATTTCGAATTTGCTTTCGAATGCTTTGAGGTACACCCCAGAGGGAAGGACCATCAGTGTCGATATCAAAGAGAGAAGTACGTCCACAGTAGTGACGGTGGAAAACCCAGGGATTGTCATCCCCCCCGAGCACTTAGAAAAGCTCTTTGATCGATTCTTCCGAGTAGATCCGGCACGACGCGAAGGAAGCCCCAGCAATGCCGGACTGGGACTGTCAATTACGCGGTCGATCATAGAAGCTCATGAGGGCAAGATCTGGTGCACCTCATCCAATGGAAAAACAGCCTTCCATATGGAGCTCCCTGGCGTCGGCCTGAAAGGCGCTTAAACCCAGGGCAGCGTTTAGCCTGCGAAGTGTGGCACATCCCAAGCTTACTGAATTGTAATCGAACGGTCTGTTCTCATGTGGCATCGTGTACCAGCACTGTGGCGTGGGAGTCTTGACCTGTTCCCTGAGTGCAGTGCTTACCAGGACGCGACATACGCTCGATTTCCGTCTCTGGTTTTTATAAGAGTCGAGAAGTAAAAACAGATCTCCCCAACCAAACCTCGAATCAACAGCTCAAGCTGTGAGGAGTCTTGCATGTCCTTCTTTAAAGCTACCACCGTAGCTGTTGCGCTTACCGCCGGCTTACTTCTGAGCGGGGTTGCTCAAGCGCATCCGAAACTGCTTTCTTCCACTCCTTCGGAAGGTTCGACCTCCGTCGCACCTGCCAAGATCGAGCTGCACTTCTCGGAGAACCTGACGACTCAGTTCTCAGGTGCAAAACTGATCATGACCGACATGCCCGGCATGCCGAATTCCCCCATGGGCGTCAAGGCTGGGGTCTCGGGCGGTGATGATCCGAAAATGATGGTCATCACACCGGCGGCTCCATTGACCACTGGTACTTATAAAGTTGAATGGCGTGCAGTCTCTTCGGACACTCATCCGATCACCGGTAACTTTTCTTTCAAAGTGAAATGATTCATGAGCGACTCAATCAATATCCTGATTCGCTTAGCTCTTTATCTGGACCTGATGCTGCTTTTTGGATTGGCTATTTTTGGTTTGTACAGCCTCAGGGGAAAGGAGCGGGTATCCGGCGCAGTCTTGAATTTTGAGTCGCTCCTTTTCAGCACCGTTGTTGGTGGTTTACTTCTGTCTTTTGCCGCTATGTTGTTGCTTGCGAAAGCAATGAGCGGCGTTTCAGAGTTTACGGAGCTTCGCCAACATATCTTCGAAATGGTGCTTACTGGTACCGATGTCGGGCTCACCTGGATGGTCCGAATTGCAGCGCTTGTTTTGGCAGGTATAGCTGTCAATCTCAACAAACGCTTCCCAACCTCCAGCCTTTGGGTCGTTACTCTGGCTGGTGCCATTGCGCTCGCTACCTTGGCATGGACAGGCCATGGCGCGATGGACGAAGGCAATCTTCGTTATATGCATTTCATTAGCGATATCTTTCACCTTTTGGCAGCCGGCGGCTGGATGGGAGCACTGGCCGCATTCGCTTTACTGCTGCATACTAAAATTCTAAATGGTGAACAAGAGTTACGAATTCTCTCCCGAGCTCTTACTGAGTTTGAATTGGCTGGTGCAGTGATCGTGGTGAGTCTAAGTGTTTCGGGCGTTGTGAATTATCTTTTCATTGTAGGTCCAACAATTGATGGGATAACGCTCAGTACTTATGGTGTATTACTTAGTTTAAAGGTTTCACTGTTTGCAGTAATGATGGCATTAGCTACGTTGAACCGCTTTCACTTGAGCCCACTTTTAGAACGATCGATCCAGGGCGGTCAATACACTGGAGCTGTTAATGCTTTGCGACGCAGTATGGCTGTAGAGCTCACGCTAGCAATAATCATACTTTGCCTAGTCGCTTGGTTAGGAACCTTGAGCCCAGAGATGGGTATGAGCATGGAGTAGAGTGTTGGCGCTGTTTGCAAATTACCCCCAGGGGATTGCTGATTTTTGTATCAGAAATTATGGATAAGCTCAGCAGCATCTCGATGACAGAACCTCACTCCATCAAGTATCACCAGGACTGTCCGAAGCAGTCTTTGAGTGAGCCGACCTACTGTTCATGCTTCGACAAATTGGACAGGTCCATCGTGGCGTAGACCCGCTCGCAGCAGCGAAAATCGATTCGGCCCCCCACTGATCAAACAAGTGCAAAAATTTGCACCGTGAATGCGACACAACCATCAAAGGCGGTGGGCTTTGGCATCATTTCAGCCCTGTCTAGCTCCAAGGCAAGCGTGTGCCAAGCTTTTTTGGTCGAAGAAATACGTTATCCATCGCTGGTCAAGTCGATTGCAAACGGGTGGTCAAGTCGAATGCAATTGACTGGTCAAGTCGAATGCAAACAAGTGGTCAAATCAATGCAATTACCCATATCCGAAGGACTCCCTTTGACCGCCGTTACAAACACAGCCGATGGTGCCCTAGTCGCTGTTGGTGTGGCCGGCGCGCGGCGCGTAGCGCCATCCTCCCTCACCAAGATCGCGGACTGAGCCATGCACGTACAGACCTCCCCCCCTCCGTCTACAGGCAGTCTCAACGATTTCGACAGCGCCTCTGGCTCCGTACTGGAGCGTGCGCTGTTTAACCATCGTGCCTTGGTTATGCTGCTATGCCTGGCCGCGACACTTCTGCTGGCATGGCAGGCGACACATGTGACGCTCAATGCCAGTTTCGAGAAGATGATCCCGCGTGAGCATCCTTACATCGTCAATTATCTTGAGCATCGCCAGGAACTGGCCGGTCTTGGGAATGCTGTGCGCATTGCCGTAGTGAATCCAGAGGGAAGCATCTACGACAAAAATTATTTGCACACACTCCAGCAACTCAGCGATGAGGTATATCTGCTTCCGGGGGTTGACCGTGCAACGATGAAGTCGCTGTGGACTCCTTCTACTCGTTGGACAGGTGTCACCGAGGAGGGCCTGGAAGGCGGCCCGGTGATACCAGATTGTTGAGGCCGATGCCAAATTGACCCCCAGTTGCTGAGATTTCATTGACCCAGTCTTATTCCTTGCGAACCATTGGCTGTGCTGAAGTTGCTCCGGTCGGATGTGGGTCAGTGTTGCATCGGCAAGCGGATCAATTCGGCGGAAGCGTCAACATGCTGGACAACTATGCACCATCGCGCTTCTAATCGAAGATGGCATTTTGATGATAGAACACTGACCAAATCAGGGAGGATAGGAAGATGCCGACGAAAACCGCCGAAGATTTTCTCGCCGCGCTAGCGGACGAGCTTGCAATCAGTGAATCACGATACGAGCAGGCGCGCCGTAGCTATGCGTCACTTGGTGACTGGCTCCACCGTCCAGAGTCCACCGTCGTCAAGTACGATCCGCAGGTTTACGTGCAGGGGTCCTTTCGGCTGGGTACGGCGATTCGTCCTTTGAATGATGAGGAGGAGTACGACGTCGATTCTGTCTGTTTGCTTCGCACCCTCGGAACGAAGGATCTTACTCAGAGCGAACTGAAAACGTTGGTTGGCGACGAGATAAAAGCCTACCGCAACGCTCAGAGCATGATTAAGCCCGTGCGCGAAGGGCGCCGCTGCTGGGTCCTAGACTATGCGGATGGTGCTCAGTTCCATATGGATATCGTTCCCTCTGTCCCCAACGCAGCCCGCCAGCGCCTGTTGCTTGAAACTCGCGGATTGGACTTGAAATGGTCTGAGACAGCAATGGTTATCACCGACATCGAGTCACCTGTTTATAAGGTGCTCTCGGATGATTGGCAGCGCTCGAACCCTAAAGGATATGCCGAGTGGTTCAGGCAGCGGATGGGCGAACTATTCGAACGGCGTAGGCGGGAGCTGGCGGAATCTATCAAAGCTAGCGTAGAGGATATTCCGGACTACAGGATTCGGACGCCGCTTCAGTCAGCCATCATGATCCTGAAGCGCCACCGTGACGGTATGTTTGAAGGGCGGTACGACGAGCGCCCTATTTCGATCATCATCACCACGCTTGCCGCTCATGCATACAACGGCGAAGAAAAGATCGCCGATGCTCTTTACTCGATCCTTTCGCGAATGGACCAGTTCATTGAGCATGATGGAAATCATTGCATCATTCGCAATCCTTCTGACCCCCTCGAAAATTTTGCAGATAAGTGGCCTGAGCATCCTGAACGGGAACTTGCATTCTTTGAGTGGCTGCAACAGGCCCGCCAGGACTTCGAAACGCTTGCGGGACAAGTAGAGCGACGTCGCTTGATCGAAAGCATTCAACCCCGCATGGGAGCGGTGGCGGACAGAGCTGCCTTACGACTCGGGCCACCTCCAGGAACCATGCTACATCCCGCTACGGCCGCGGCCGCAGTCGGTTCTGCAGCCGCTAGCACTCCGGTATTTCCGAACACTCGTCGGGAGCCTACTTCGCCTCGGGGGTTTGCTTGATTTGGTGGGCGGAGCAGCCCGGACGTGCGCAGTCCGAACGTACCGCAGTTTCGGACTTGGCCGATCAGAACCCATGGCTCGTGAACATAACCTGGCGGTTTGCGGCCGACTTACAGATTGCTGCTGACTTCGATCTGCAAGTCGGTGAGCGGATAATTCCGTTAACACTCACCTACCCCGAGTTTTTTCCGGATACAACTCCTTCGGTTGTCCCGCGGGATGGAGTTCGTTTGTCGGGCCATCAATACGGTGCATCTGGCGAGCTTTGTTTGCAGTACCGTCCTGACAATTGGACGCCAGAAATCACGGGCGCCATGATGATTGAAAGTGCTTATCGCTTGCTGTCATCCGAGCATGAGACCGGTGAACATGCACTTTCTGAGCACCGAACCCTTCCGGCTCAGCGGGCGAGAAGCGCAGTGTTTCGCTTCCTCTACTCGCGCAACGTATGTGCCGGCTTGTCTATGGTCGGAGAGGGACAGGTGGTCGATGCTGAAATTCAGGAACACTATTTCGCCGGTGTTGCTGCGGCCCAACTTTCGCGTATTGGTTCCGCAGATGCTTCTATATGGGTCGAGCCGAATAAGCGTGGATACGGGGCTAGTTCATCAGCGGCTAAGGTGGTCCGTTTGCCTGAAGGCGCACCAATCGAGTGCCAAACGCTCGACGATCTGGTGGCGCTACTTGAACGTCACGGTTTCGAATCTTTGGTCGCCGAGCTATTGCAAGCGTCTGGCTTTATAGGGGTCATCATCTTTAATGGCACTGCCATCGTGGTCCCAATGGTCTTCGGTGAAGTTGGATCTCGGAAGCTGCTCATCTATGACCAAGTCTTTGCTGAGCTTGATGGCGTGCGCCTCGACCCAGAGTACGCTCGCCTCAAAGCAGCGAAAGTCGCAGTGGTTGGCTGTGGTTCCGTCGGGTCTAAAGTCGCTGTGCACCTTGCCCGGTCCGGTGTCGGTCGGTTTGTACTCGTAGATGGAGACGTGCTTGCCTCAGGCAACCTGGTCCGAAACGAGCTCGACTGGCGAGCGGTTGGGATGCATAAGTCGCAAGCACTAACAGTCCGGCTTCAGGAAGTCAGCAATGAGTGCGAAGTTCTAAGCCGCTCTACAGTCTTGGGTGGACAGGAGAGTAGTGGGGCAACTTCTGCGACGATGGGGTACATCGCGGACTGTGATTTGATCATAGATGCCACCGCTGATCCGGCGGTCTTCAACCTATGTGCGTCCATTGCACGTAGGGCGAAGAAACAGATGTGCTGGGCTCAGGTATTCGGTGGCGGGGCTGGTGGCATTGTCGTTCGCCTACGGCCTGGGATAGACCCGACTCCTCTCACAGCCCGGCAGCGGATCGAGGCCTGGTACGCGGAACAGGCTATTGCGTGGCCTGAAGACGGCACCTCACAGCCTTACTCGGTGGTTGATGGTACAGGGACGCCTTTGATTGCTGATGACGCAGATGTTTCTGTTATTGCAGCACACTTGTCTCGTTTTGCCATTGACCTTCTTGCCCGCCCCGACGCGACGATTTTCCCTTTTTCCGCCTACCTAATCGGAATGGCTGATAGGTGGATATTCACCGCGCCCTTCGACGTGAGACCAATCGACCTCGGGGCAAGCGATGGCTGGGACACAGAGGCGCAGGCAGGTGATTCCGAGGCTTTAAGCCAATTTGTAGCCGACCTGTTAGCCGGAGCGAACGATGCAGGTTGAGATCGCTGATCACGTGAAGGGCAAATTGCGAGGGGCGCTGAGAGCCGCTGGTAGCCGGGAAATTGGTGGTGTGCTGATGGGGGAGCAGATCGCGCCAGGTCATTTTCGGATCGTCGATTTATCGATTGATAGTCAGACTGGCGGGCGCGCTCATTTCGTCCGTAGTTCGGAGGCCCATGCTGAAGCACTGAGTGCCTTCTTTCACGAGACGGGCCATCAATACGATCGATTCAACTACTTGGGAGAGTGGCATTCCCATCCTCGGTTTGCCGTAACACCGAGCACTCAGGACGTTGCTTCAATGATC
Source organism: Pseudomonas sp. Irchel s3f7 (assembly GCF_900187615.1). Lineage (GTDB taxonomy): Bacteria > Pseudomonadota > Gammaproteobacteria > Pseudomonadales > Pseudomonadaceae > Aquipseudomonas. The sequence continues at coordinate 88,692 of NZ_FYDO01000010.1, forward strand.
GATTTGGTTGAGGGGGAACGGGGAATCGAGTTCGCTGTATTGCTGATCGTCAGGTTGCGCTGGTGGCGCAGAATTTCCTGCTCCTGCACCCTGTTTTGCCGAAGCGCTAACCCTTCGCCAGTCGATATTTTGGAGTAATAACGTTGATGAATTATTTTGTGCGGTCATTCATTGACTGGATCTTCAGGCGCAGATCAGCGGGTGTGACACTAGTAAAAATTGGGGTGCCACTCTTTGCTGTTGTTCTTGTAGGGCTCACGGTCGGTGTAACTATTCCCACCTCCCATGGACCCTTTATTTTCAGTTGGGATTCGGCTGGCAGCACTGGCGCGCTAAGTTGGGGGGTGTTCGTCATCGCGAGCTTCATCGTCCTGTTGGGGGGGCTCCTGATCATTCGCGACATCCGTCAGGAGAGTCGCAAGAAAGCCATCGTCATTGAGGCGAGAGGGTTGCGAGATTGGCAGGGGCAACCATTGGCATCGGCAGTCCCTTCCTCAATACCGGGACGGCGCGAACAGGTGATAATAGATCTAAGGCAAGGCGTTGTAGATGGTCAAATCGTCAGTCCTGATGCGGCAATACGCCGCCTCGCTAGTCTGCCCGATGATATCGCCCGACGTTGTGATGGGCTGGACAGGTCGGATATCTCCTTCGTGCTCGGTGGGCTCGCCCCGGTACCATTTCTTTTTCTACTCGGTGTGATTGTCGATGATGAGTCCAGAACGTTCATCATGGACTGGGATCGGACACAGCATGCGTGGCGCGCGCTTGCCGATGAAGATGATGGCAAACGTTTCGTTGTTACAGGGCTGGATGCTGCCAACGCGGCTGTGAGGCGAGTGGCGCTTTGCGTGTCTGCTTCATACGATGTCCTTGAGGCTGATGTGCGTATTGTTGAAACTGGCGTTCCAATCATCAAATTGGAGTTGGAAGGGCGCAATACCAGTTCGCACTGGTCCGAGACGAAGCAGCAGCAGCTCGCGCAGCAGTTTCTAGATACTGTGATGTCTCTGGCTCAGCAAGGTGTCACCGAAATCTCTCTATTTCTGGCGGCACCCGCGAGTCTCACGCTGCGGTTGGGTACGCTCTACGACAAACGTAATCTTCCTCTTCTCGAAGTTAACCAGTATGAGCAGGGCGATCCCAAACGATTCCCTTGGGCGGTTAGGATGCCAGTGGCGGGATTACCCCAAGCTGAGTTGACACAACGATAAGTTCAAGGAGCGCCCACCGATAGTGGCGGCGCAAGTGGGCAGTGGTGACAGGCAGCTTTTGGCCGACTCCCGTCCGTCGTGACATGCAGCGAGCGGCCAGAAGCAGTCATTCAATCTCGGGGTGCTAGCGGCTTGACAGCGAAATTTCGCAGTGGACGAGTACATACCTGACCCCATTTTCCCTCACACCACTATAGTCCTTTTAACTATTCTGACTTTCCGTGAACATCAGGTAGGGCCTGCCGATACTCTTGCCAGGAGGCCTTGGTCTGGTTGTCTCAGACCGTGCACGATTTCACATGGATTCATGGGTATCACCGACGACATGATGGCCACCGCATTGACCGGGCCAGAGGTGGCTGAGCAATATGCGGCTATCGTCGCGGGGTGAACGGTCGTGGCTTACAGCGTCTCCTTTGATCGGCGCCTATTGTCGCTGACCCGCAAGCGCCACGGACTACCCCCCCGGAGCTGACTACCGCCTGCGCAATGCTGCTGTATGCCTCATGGAATGGTGAATGGGTAGAAGGGCGCCAGGGCTGGCAATGGCGCTGGATCAAGCTGATCGAGGCCGCCAGCGAATGCGGGGCCGGAGGTCGGCGCCCACCGCGCCCGGGGCGATGCTCGAATGACTCTGGACGTGCTGTGCTACCTGCAACGTCGCACCAATGGACGTAAACCAACAAGCTGGCCTACCGTTAGATAACCAGTAGATGCTGCCAAAGCTAATTCAATTTTTCACATAGCTAAAATCAAGCGTCTTATGTCTATTGAAAGTATTCATCAGTACCAATAAGATGATTCTGCAACAACCCAAATAAATATTAACATCAAGGAGAAATGTTATGGCGCTTAAACCAGGCCCAAAGCCAATTGCTAAGTCAACCGGTGAACTTGATCAGCGTCGTCGTGACAATAAAGACACGCCGGGAAATAAACCCGACTTGAAACCTAGCAAGTCCTCAAAAAAATAGGTTGTCGCTGGCAGAAGCTACTTTAATGGTAGCTTTTGTCATTGGAGCTTGTAGGGGATGAATGCATAGCCTGTAATTTCGCCTTAGCTGACGATCATTACCCGTTCTATGAGCGCTATAACGACATATCGAATATCATCATTGCGGCATAACCTGAGAGTTAAAATACCCTGGGTACTTCTAAATACCCTCCAGGCTCGCTGCGGACAATTTTTTCAACTCTACCGGTGACTAAATTGCCCCTGATTCGCAAAGAAACTGAGAGACCGTTTTTGGCCGAATTCTGCCTGTCGCGACAGGCAGCAATCGACCTAAGTCAGCCATCCTAAGCCGTCCGAAAGCGCTCTGAACGGCTACATCTCTTCATCCAATTTGAATATTTCGAAGACAATTTCCTTGTGAGCGAAGCGAGCCCGCCATGTTTCAACTTCCGCTGGTAACTGGTCTATCCAATCACGTCGATTTAAAAAGTAACGAACCACGCCCTGATCTATGAAGGCACAGCACATGCGGAAATTCTCGCCGAACATTACGATTGATTCCATATCTGTATAGAAGCCTGCGACTCCCACCGGTAATTACCGTCACACATCCGTGGTCGTATGTTTCCCCTATGTGGATGTCACCTGTACAAATGCGGAGTCGATCGATGTGTTTCCCAATGAGGCCATATAGGCGTGCCAGGTCAGCTCTGTTATGAGCCCATGCTCGAACCACGGCTCGGGTTGATTTTGGTAAGCCTCCTCCTGTTTATGAGACTCTCAAAATGGTAGTCCGTCTTCGCGCTTTGTAAGGGATATGTCGAAGGCGTCGGCCCCGGTTTGCAGTTCTTCGAGTGTCAAGGTGTCGAGGCCAAAACGATGCACGGAAATGCCGGTCACAACTTCAAAATACAGCCCTTCGGTATTCTCCAGACCAAGATGACAAATTGTCTGTAGCGTTGGGATGAGATCTCTACCACTCCAATCCAGTTGGACCATCTCCCCCGGCTCAAGACGGGCTGGAAATACCCCTTTGTTCCGATCCGAAAGCGCATGCTTCAATGAGCTACATTTTCCACCGTGACCTATTCTGAGGTCCATTACCGTGCAGCTCCTCAGTCCCTTGCATGCTATGTGGAGCGTGAGCCATGCCATACTCGGCTCTTGGGTCAACATAACCTGCTCACTGTCTCTGGCCAGCTGGAATCTCTCGCTTCGTTGGACCATGTACAGGCTAGCGATAACCGCCAACAGCGCGCCCACTCCCGACACCCAATCCCCAACACTTCCCCAGTCTGGAACGAATCGCACTGTTGACTGCGGGTTTAGGTTTATACCGGCTGTCAGCCCAGCAAATGCTGACAAGGCACAGAGAACGAGAACCCCGACAACTACAGCGACAACCCTCATTGGCACTTACCTGATTATGGAAAAGTGCGGATTATATGGCAGGGCTCGCTCACTGGAGTAGCTCGGACGCAGCGAAAGCCCCTGTGTGTGGTGGTCATCGTTTCCGCATTTTTATGTCGTTTCCGCAACCTGAAGGTCAAATGCGATTCCTGTGCTCAGGAGCACTTCGCTTTCGTTGGCAAAATGCATGTAAACTGCGTCGCAAAATCGGGGGGACGCAAGGGTATGCTGGGCGTTTCTTAGAAGGAGGTTCGATTCCTCTCCCCCTGACCCATTTTTTAGAAGGTATGACTTATTTCTAAGGTACATCTGTCTTGGAAGGTGCTTGTTGAACCTATGCAAAACGGCATTGAGTATACAAGTAGCTGTAGCCTTTTTAATGTGCTACAAGGAAAAATGTTTGTCAGAAAGATGGGCGGGGTTTCATTTTTTCCGATAGCACCTAAGACCTTAGATCCAACGATAGTCTTTTATAATGCTATTAAGCCAGCCATGCGCGACAATGGCTTCTCAGGGAAAAAATTCCCCCTTAAATATGACAATGGTTCTGGCGCGCCAGAAGCCATTAATATAAATATACATACTTACTCAGCCAATGTTGTTGTTTTACTGGTTTCTAAGTTGATTGTACAGCGTGAAGGAGTCGCTGCCAGCCTTCTAGTACTGCAAGATATGGAGTCTCATCCGGGGCTTCACAATCTAGTTAAAGCTGTTTGTTCTGTGATTTGCTTCGGACACGGAAGGTCTGATTATAAAAGTTTTTCTCCAAAAATTTATCCAGTGGCAGTTTATGAAAAGAGCCTAGGTGAAGCTTCTATTTCGGATGTGGTGGCTGTTGAGGCCTTAACTCGTCATAGAAATCCGAGGGCTCGAATAATTGAAGATACCTTGAAGAAAAATATCGATCATCAAGTCGATGAAAACAGTATCTTAATCGACCGCCAGGGCATATTTGCTAGATATGCCTATGAGTTCGGTGATGAAAGAAATAACGAAAGAAAAATGGAAAGCGTGCATTGTCTTTTTGAAGTAGGCTTAGCGCTTTTTGAAATATTTTCTAGCGATAAATATCGCGACCTGAACAAGAGTGAACTGGATTTTATTAAGATCCTGATTTTTTCACCCGACATTGTATTTATTAAAAGCGTTACGGGCTATAAAACATGGATTCTGATTGCAGATGAGTTTAAGTTAAAAAGGTTGTTTGAGACAGCAGTTGATCTGTCTGTTGCGGAGCCGGCAACATGCGTACATCCTCCGATGAAAAAGGAGTGGTCACCTATGCGCTCATGGACTATGAGCATTGTAAGTACTCTACTTTTAGGTGTTGCCACCTACTTTTCTCCTGAACTCTACAAGGAATACATAGATTCAAAAGAAAGGGTAGAGATTCTTTCACCTAAAGATGGTGCGTCTCTATCTGCTCCGTCGGGAGAAGTGATTTTGTCTTGGACTGAAGTCAAAAAACAGGCTGAGTCTATTGTGATGGTCGAAAAACTTTCTGGTGACGGTAAGTGGCTTCCAGCGGCTCATGCGGCGGGGCGCTATGTTACTCAAGATAATAAAATGGTTTTTGAGGTCGTAGAATTAGGTGCTTTTAGATGGAAAGTATCTATTGAAGATTCCCGTGATTCTGAGATTGGTAATTCGAAGTGGCACTTCTTTTCGATTATTTCAAAAGTTCGAGAAGTGAGCAAGTGACCTCTGTTTTTTATTTGTTAGTCTTCTCTTGACTTTACAACCTAAAATGTGAAAAACAAAATCGCGGAAACGGGACGGATTTACTTTCAGGCAATAAATCCGTGCCGTTTATGTCCGTCTCGTTTATGTCTATCGCAATCAACCCGTAGCTGTCCTTCGCCTAGGTAAGCTTGTCTCAAGTGTTTGAGAAGCATTCCGGTAGGCGCGCTGTTCCGAGCATTTTCCTCCGCATTGAACTCTGTATATTTAATTTTGATGTCCTTGAGGTTGGGTAGTCCTGCGACCCCCAAAACGCCGCCGACGGCTCCTAGAGTGACGACTTTTGCCCGTCATGACAAACACAGAACGGCCAAAAGCGGACGATCAGTGAAGGTCGCTTTAACAAAGAACAAGCTTACATTGTCGCTCGCCAGCTACTTTAGTTAGACTCAGCCCCTCAGCCATACAGATGGGCCTGTTCCGAGGATGTATAGCCACAAATACAAATAAACTTAAGAAATTTTATTTTTGATGTGCTGCTAGAGGCAAAAATTGCATTTACTACCTTCAACACTTCCTGACGAATATATCGGGTCAGTAATCCGGCGAAAAAAGGAACTATTCAATCTAGGAAGACTTTCTCGTAAAGAATATAAAATCAAACCGCCATTCAATTACCGCAAGACGTTGACGTGTTTTATTCGTGAAAGTAATCCCACTCTTGTAACACTGGCGGATACAGCAACACTACTTCCTTTAGCTAAATCACTTGGGTTAAGCACGAATCCGTTGACAGTAATCACACCGAGTGACTCATGGCGTATTTGTAGACAATGCATCACGACCGACCTAGAAACTATCGGCGTCGGTTACATACGTCGACATCACTTGTTATCTAGCATAAAAGTTTGCGACCTACACGGCCTATCATTAGATGAGATTTGCCCCTCCTGTAACACTCCTATAAAAAAACACTTAAACTCTAGCTTCCACGGATGCGCAAAAGCGTTTAATCTGAATGAAAATGAAAACAAACTCCAAGCCGCTAACATAAAATATGCAAAATTTGTACGCGAACTCCTACACTGCAAAGTGCACAATGCAAATTTTTCGCATGTGCGACATGCGATTTATAACCAGCTTAGAGAGCTTGGATATGTGTTGGAGGGTGATATCCACTGGAAAAATGTCTGCGTTGATCTGAACAACTATCTCGGCGAATTTACTCATAAAAACAAAATTGATTTCAGCATTAGTCAACTAAACCCAATTACTAGCCTCGGGTCAATAACAAAAATTGCTTTTTTCGCATTTCGAACAACAGACGCTTATTGGCAGTCAATACGGGAGACTATCGATGACTTCAATCACTTATAATCATCACCTTGGATTTGTCCAACCGGTTCGATTAGGGCTCGACCTTGATTGCGCACATTGCCAAATACACGATCGACGTGAACCATTCAGAGACCTCCGATGATTTACCCTGAAATAGCGCCATCTGGTCCGCACGCTCTTGGGGTGTCGTCGAATCCAACCATTCTTGGGCCAGGTTTCCTGTCAGAGCCACTACTGACGATCGTGGATATCAACCAAAGCGCTCAATGACTGTCCATTCCAGCCCAATGGACAATGAACGTTTTCCGATTCAGCCAAGTGGCTTAATTTACCATTTTACAAAAAAGAATATAAAGCACAGAGGTTGGAGGCCCAAGAAGGCCCCCAACCTCTGAGACAGCTTTTATTGTTTCGAGACAGTTTTTATTGTCTAAATCCACGGATAACACTGTAGGAGCGCGCCCTGACAAGTAAGGGGCGAATTTCGGTCAGTTTTTTTGGCCGTATCGATCCCCTTTTGGCCTTTCCTGCCGTTCTCCAAAACTGCCCATGCCGCAAGACTGTGTTCAATCGAATCCGCCTTCGGAGAACAAGAAATGCTGACGATCTACTCGGACGATCACCACCTGCACCACGGCCGTTGCGAATTGATAGACGGGCAACTCAAGCCCTGCTTCGAGATGCCTTCGCGCGCCGACCATGTGCTGGCCAGGGTGCAAAACCAGAATCTGGGCCCGGTGGAAGCGCCCAAGGATTTCGGCCGCGACCCGATCGAGCGTATTCATAGTCGCGACTACCTCGACTTCTTCAAGGGTGCCTGGGCCCGTTGGACCGAGTTCAACACCGACGGTGATCTGCTGCCCTACACCTGGCCGGCCCGCACCTTGCGACCGATCAAACCGACCAGCCTGCACGGTCAGCTCGGTTATTACAGCTTCGACGGCGGCGCGCCGATCACCGCCGGAACCTGGCAAGCCGCGTACAGCGCAGCGCAAGTCGCCCTGACGGCCCAAGCGGAAATCCAGCGCGGCGCACGCAGTGCATTCGCCCTGTGCCGTCCACCGGGACATCACGCTGCCGGCGATTTGATGGGCGGTTATTGCTACCTCAACAACGCCGCCATCGCCGCCCAGGCGTTCCTCGATCAGGGCCACAAGAAAGTCGCGATCCTCGACGTCGATTACCACCACGGCAACGGCACGCAATCGATTTTCTACGAACGCAGCGACGTGCTGTTCACTTCGATCCACGGCCATCCGGAAGCCGAATTCCCGTTCTTCCTCGGCTATGAAGACGAGCCGGGAGAAGGCCCCGGCGAAGGCTTCAACTTCAACTATCCGTTACCGGCCGGTTCGGGCTGGGAGGCATGGAGCGCGGCGCTGGAGCACGCCTGCAACGAGATCAACAGCTACGGCGCCGACATCATCGTCGTCTCCCTGGGCGTCGACACCTTCAAGGACGACCCGATCTCGCAGTTCAAGCTCGACAGCCCGGATTACCTGGCCATGGGCAAGCGCATCGCCGGCCTCGGCAAGCCGACACTGTTTGTGATGGAGGGCGGTTACGCGGTGGAAGAAATCGGCATCAACGCCGTGAACGTTTTGCAGGGCTTTGAAAGCGGCCAGTGAACAACGACTGCAATGCACTTAAGCGCAACACTGAACCCTGTGGCGAGGGAGCTTGCTCCCTCGCCACAGTTTTTCGCTGATCGAAAGGTAACCGATACATATCTACCACCCTGTCAGGTACATGCTCCCCTACCGTAGATGTCCCGAGGCGATGATCCCATCGCCCACATCGTCACAGGGAAATGACAATGACAGAGACGGCTAACACACCGCTGCCGAAGAAAAGTACTGCGGCCCACGAAACCCGACAAGGCCCCACCGTCAGCGATGTGGCGGCGCAAATGCTGCGACAGGCCTTGAAAGAGCGCTACCCGACCCGCGATCTCGATCCCGACCAGATACTCATCGGCACCCCGCAGTGGCAATACATTGAAGATCAACTGATCGCCGGCCCGATTCAATACGAAACGCTGACCCAGGCGTTGGTGCGACAGTTCTTCACCTCCTCCACCGCCCACTATTTCGAAGGTGAGCAGTTCCTGACCCGCCTGCCGCTGCTCACGCCCGTCGTGCACCTGAACATCAGCATCGAAGAAATCGGCGAGTTGCTCAACGACTACGCGCCTCTTTTGTTTGTCGCATTTGGCCAGCGCCAGTTAGCGTTCTGGAACGACAAGGGGCACAGCGCGCCTCGCTGGCAGGAGCTGTCCAACGCGCTGCAAAAAATGCTGGACGTAAATAGCGCCAACGGCTGGAACAGCGATCAATGCTATGTGGCGCGAGCTGTATTTCAATATCCCGATAAACAGGAAAGAACAAAGCAGGATCCAACGGTTGCCAACATCAAGGTCTGTCTGATCGACATTGATACTGTCGACGCGCAAGGCACCCGACATCTGATGATCGGCGGCGCAGCCGTCATTACCGGGCAATACAAAGGTCGCAACCTAGTGATGATGTACTCCGTAGAAGACGATTATGAATCCTTCGACTCACTGGAAAAACTCGGCGCTTCGCTGCCTGCACGGATAGACGACGAGCTGGCAAGGCGTAGCATGCAATGGCGCTTGTTCGAACCAGACGGCAATTTTTTCGACCACATGGCCTGGGCGCTGATCAGTACGCAAATTGACACGTTGAGTGCCATCACCGGTGAAAACCCATCGGAAGAACCCTTGCATCACAACGCCCCTCAAGGGCCTGCGCGAAGCCAACTTGACGAGGCGATACCTGACTGGCTGGCTGATGCCTCGGCTGCGGATCTGGATGTCTACAGTCAATCCATCAAGGCCATGGGTAAATTGCTCAAAGTATCCGACCCTGCGCTCTACAAGATCCCGCCCATTACTGACTTTGCTCAGCAAAAAATGCGTGAAGCGATCCTGGCGGACAACAAGACAAACGCTGCCGCGCTGCCCCTCGACAAGCTCGAAATCACTATCACCAACAGCTTCGAAGCGGGTGGATTGACACTCCCGAACCCGCTCGACAGGCACACCGAAACGCTCGGTGAATATGCTCTCGAAAACGAGGCGCCCTACCAGGCCACTCTGCGCTTCACAGATGAACACACAGTCCCCGACTGGTTGACCATCGATTACCTGACGGCCAAGGCAGCTCAGGTCAATATTGGTGAGACGTATCCGACGTTGATCAAGAGCAAGCTGATTGATGACAACGTTCAGTCAGCTCTGCAAGAAAGTGCTTACATCAAGCAATTGCGCGTACTGCTGCCGCTTATGGCGCTGGAGCACAAACTTCGTCAACTCGCAGGCATTGATGAACAGGGCTACCGTACCCTGCGTGCATGGCTCGACCCCACGCCGGGCAATCCGCAACCCGTGGTCATTCGCCCTCTAACCTTCACCCATGGCGGCAGGCATACCGGCGATAACGTCGCCAACATGTTCATCATCGCTGCACGCGATACCGACGTCGGGCCTTGCCTGCTCTATCGCCCGCTGTTCGAAAAACCCTTGCTGCAGTTCCCTGCAGAGCAAAACCTGATTTATGCCCTGCATCAACCGGGAGAGCTGCGTGACTCAGTTCTAGCCTGGCTGCCCGACACCGCCCTGAGCTTCAAATATGCCCAGTACGCATTTCCTGTCGGCCTGCCTTCGCCTTGGCTGTCGACCCAAATACTGGCCGAACCCTGGACTTCAATCACATGGGCCGGCCCGGTCGGGCTCTCTTCTGATGAATTGACGGGCGATGTGTTTTCCGTGCTGTTCAAGAGCAATGCCAAAGCCTTGGCCGAACTCGCTGATCGGCAATCGCAATCCAACGCCGAGCGAAGGTGGGCATTGCTGCGCGAAAGCGGGTGGGCAGTGTTCAACGTCGCGTCGAATTTCTTCAGTGGCGCGGCGGGCGTCGCGGTGTGGGTCTGGCAAGCATTCGCCGATATTCAGCAAGCGCAGGATGCCAATTTGCGTGGCGACAAACTTACTCAGTGGTCGGCAATGGGTGACCTGCTGTTGATGCTGGGCATGGTGTTGGCCCATCGAGCTGTTTCAAGACGCAAGGCAGAAGTGACGCCTGAATCAGGACGACGAAGTGAGATGGCCGAAACGATCATTCGCCCAGAACCCGTCACGCCGCCGACGATAGAAATGAATGTCACGCCCCTCACCGGCGACCTGCCCATCAGCCACTACTCATCGCTTGAAGTCGGCGGTTCCATCCCCCGCCGCTCACCCACAGCGCTGGGTAAATATCTGGACAGCATCAAAGTCCCGATGCCTGATCTGGCGAGTGACGGTTTGACGCTGCTCAAACGAGGCAACGCTTCGTTGCATCAACTGGAGGACACACTATTCGCAGAAGTCGGCGAGCGCTGGTTCAAGGTTGTTGAAGATGAAGACGGGGATGTAAAAATTGCTTACCCGGCCAACCCTGCACGTACGGGTCCTCTATTGATTCATGATCTACAGGGGCATTGGCATCTGGACTTGCGCCTGCGGCTGCGTGGTGGTGCCGGCGGGGTAAGCCTCAAAAGCCAGTTGCACGCCAAGCGCAAAAAAGACCTCGCAAGAAAAGAGGAGCTGGAAAAGGCGATAAAGGAATTCAAAAACCTTGAGGACACCAAACGTGCTGCCTTCGAAAACTCACAAGAGCAATTGGCAACCACTCCTGAAAAGCTCGAAGAAGAAACAGAGGGTTCGTTCCTTACGCTTCTCGAACAGCAAATCACGGACTACAAGGCGGCTCTGGAGCAAGTCGAGGAGCTGAGGTCGTTGCCTAAGGCTGGTAGCAATGGTGGCAATGAGCGGGACTTTAGAAACCTGTCCTGTGAACTGGAAAAATACATCGGCCTGTGGTTTTTAGCTAAAAGAAAGACCTACGCAGAGCTCCTTCGCCGTCTGACGAACGAATCTGGGGCAACCGCTTCACGGCAGACCTTGCTGGACGATGCCAACAAGGCCATTCAGTTGAGCGACAAGATGATTGCCCAGCTCCAACTGTCCCACGCAACCATGGATCGACTCATTGATGTTGGCAAAATCGGTATACCTCAAGTATCCGCGATGAAGAGATTGCTGCCAGCTTTCACACAGTGGGACCTTAAGGCCAACCAGATTGCCATGTCCTACGAGCTGACTCTGAAGCCCGCTGCCGGCATCGATATGGAGCCGGTATCCGAAGCTGTTGCCAAGGTCATCGTGGATGCAACGACCGCCAGCCGACAAGTGGCAAAACTCCTGAAAACACCAGCAGACGATACGACCACCGCAATTCGCATCGAAACCTTAAGCACTCAGATCGACACATTAGCCGATGCCGAACAGCGCTTGCAGGATTTACCCAACGACTTCCCGGAACAGGTTCAACCTGTCGAATTGGAGCGGGTGCGCGGCCTGATCTGCGAATTCAAGGCGTCGGGGCAAGACCAGTTGGGCAAACTGATACCCAGTCAGGCGACCGCTAAAACTACCACCGTCAAACACGCCGTCGCAGGCCCATCAAGGCTCGCCGGCAAAGTCAGTAAAAGCCGACCGCGGGCCTCTGCGAAATCAAAGGTTTCGGAACCTGAACAGTCGCAGAACGAGGATCAGGATTTTGAAGCGGCTCTGCCCGTCAAGGCAGCTCCTGCCTTGTTACCGGTACGTACCGACAGGCTTACTGTCTACGAGGGCGATGAGTTAAACCTGGACGTTGATAACTTCGTCGAGCGAACACGTAAGGATGCCCTTAAACCCCAGCGAGTGCCCGCAGACATGCAGGACCTCTTCGATCTACGAGCGAACCGGATGGAGCAAATGGCTGTCGATGTCGAGCAGATCCTGCGCAAGTCCCCAGGTACGTTTCCCGTCGCGTCCCTCCCCGGAGAGCTCAGAGCAAAGGCCACCCGCTTACGCAAGGAAGGCATCAAAACCCGCGCCATGATGCTCAAGGAGCGCTATCCCCGTCAGGCCTATCTGCAATGGATGCTAAGCAATAACCAGGTACGGATCGTCAAAAACGAGCAAGGCCGGATCAAGACAAAACAACGCAAGGATTACTTTGAGGAATACCGGATTCTCGACTTCACCAACAAGGATCAGCCATTGTGGCTGGCGCACTTTCACTACGACACGCTTGGGGCTGCGAAAGAGCAATTCACTGCAGCACACCTGAAAATCGCTGATCAGCATTTGGCCACATTGAGTGTTGAACGTCGCAAGGAACTGATGGACCTGGCGCCCATCGACTACGTATTGCGCGCCATCACCGAGCCGGCGGTATTTTTTGATCTGGAACCCAAAACCTGACACCGGCTGGCCGGCTAATCGGGGCCACGCCATACCTCTTTCAGTTGCACCAGGGCTGCCGCTATCGCCGCTTCAGGCACAGCGGCAAACCCCAGGACCAGACCTGCACGATTGTCCTCCGGTGTCTTTGAATCTGGCAGCCAATAGCTGCTCAGTCGATTGATTTCGACACCGACACTGGCAGCCTTTTCAACCAACTCACGTTCGCGCTCCAGATTGTCTACCGGCACGGTCATGTGCAGCCCCGCCGCCACACTGGGCAAGCTGCCTACGCCCGGGATATCCACAGGCCAGTCGCTCATCAAGGCATTGCGTCGACTCAAGGCGGCGCGGCGCATGCGCCGGATATGCCGCTGGAAGTGCCCGGCGGCCATGAACTCGGCCATCACCACCTGGGTGCTCACTTCGGAATGACGCACATCCACCGCCCGACGTTGCGCAAAGGCGTCCACCAGCCCCGGCGGCAACACCAGATATCCCAGGCGCAACGCCGGGAAGGCTACTTTGCCAAAGGTGCCGACGTACAACACTCGACCACTGCGATCGAGTGCCGCCAGCGGCGCCAACGGTGCGCCGCTGTAGCGGTACTCGCCGTCGTAGTCGTCCTCGACGATCCAGCCTTGAGTACGCTCGGCCCAGGCCAGCAATTCCAGACGCCGTGCCAGGCTCATGACCACCCCGGTCGGGTACTGGTGCGACGGCGTGACATAGGCCAAACGACAATCGCCCAGCGCCGCCAACTCAGTACAGGCGATGCCCTCGCTGTCCACCGTTACGCCGTGCAATCGAGCCCCCGCCACCGCGAACGCATGCCCGGCTGCTCGATACCCCGGATTTTCTATGGCAACCCCGTCCCCCGGCTCCACCAGCAGCTGTGCACAAAGGCTAATCCCCTGCTGTGCGCCACTGGTGATCACAATTTGCTCAGCCGTGCATTGCATGCCTCGGGAACTGCGCAAGTACGCCGCGATCATGCCGCGCAATCGTGCATCACCCGCCGGGTCGCCATAGCACAGCTGCTGCAAATCCGGTTTACGCCAGAAAGCCGCGTTCAGCTTGGCCCAAACCTCGAAAGGAAACAGATCAAATGCCGGAACACCGACCCGAAAAGCCCGCAGCGGGCCACTCGGTGGCGTGGGCAAATGGTGTTTTTCAACGCGCCCTAAAGCAGCACTGTGGATAACTTTGCTGGATGGATCCACAGGTAAATCAAGCCGTTTTGTGGATAAGGCTGTGGGTAACCCTGTTGAAAAGCCTGTGGATACTTTTGTGGATAGTTTTTTTGGCGACAAGGCATTCTGAGGCAGTTGCGCGACATAAGTCCCGTCTCCAACCCGCCCCTCAATAAACCCTTCGGCATAGAGCTGATCGTAGGCACGCACCACGCTGTTTCGGGAAATCGCCAACGCCGCCGCCAGATCGCGGCTCGCCGGCAAGCGCGTGCCACTGGCCAGGCGTCCGTCCAGCACCCGCATCCGCAACGCTTGATAGAGCTGACGGCTCAACCCCTGACGGCGATCCAGTTCGATACCCGCGGGGTTGAATGACAAGGACAGTGGCTCGTTGGTCATTTCAATGGACCTATGAAATTACACATAAATGGCTCTTACACCAGACCAATATCCTGCCTAGGATGCAAGCATTCGCCAAGGGGAAATTTCCATGTACACGCCAAAAGCCTTCGCCATCGACGACCTGCAGGAAATGCAGCAACAGATACTCGGCACCCGCCTCGCCTTGCTGGTCACCCACGGTGAGCAAGGCCTGCAGGCTAGCCATCTACCGCTACTGCTTGATGCCGAGCAAGGGCCGAACGGAACGCTGTACGGTCATTTCGCCAAAGCCAATGCGCAATGGAAGGAGCTGCAAAACGGCGCTGAAGCATTGGTCATTTTTGCCGGCGCCGACGCCTACGTCAGCCCCGGGTTTTACCCGAGCAAAGCTGAACACGGCAAAGTCGTACCGACCTGGAACTACGTGGCCGTGCACGCTTACGGCAGTGCTGAAGTGTTCACCGACGCCGAGCGCTTGCTCAAGCTGGTCAGCGCCCTGACCGACCGTCATGAAGCCAGCCGCGCCCAGCCATGGAAAGTCGCCGATGCACCCGCCGACTACATTGAAGGGATGCTCAAGGCTATCGTCGGGTTTGCCCTGCCGATCCAGCGCCTGGAAGGCAAACGCAAGCTCAGCCAGAACCGCAATGCCGCCGACATCGCCGGCGTGCGTGAAGGGTTGAGCGCCAGCCCCGACGTCCACGACCAGACCTGCGCCCATTTGATGCCCAAGGAATGAACATGAGTCAGATCGAAATCCGCCAGGTCAGCGCCGACGACCACGCTGCCTGGCTGCCGCTGTGGCAGGCCTACCTGGCCTTCTATAAAACCGAATTGCCGGAGTCTGTCACCCAAAGCACCTGGCAGCGCATGCTCGACCCGAGCGAACCGACCCACGCCGCCCTCGCCTGGGCCGATGGCAAAGCGGTAGGCATGGTGCATTTCATCTACCATCGCTCGAACTGGGCCATCGAAAATTCCTGCTACCTTCAAGACCTGTTGGTAGCGCCAGAAACCCGCGGCACCGGCGTCGGCCGCCAGTTGATCGAATTCGTCTACACCACGGCCAAGGCCGACGGCTGCAGCAAGGTCCATTGGTTGACCCACGAATCCAACGCGACCGCGATCCAGCTCTACGAGCGCATCGCCGAACGCCCCGGGCTCATCCAGTTTCGCAAAGCCATTTAAAGTTCAAGGAGAGCAATATGTCGACCTCACTCGCCGACTGGAAAGGCGTCCCGGCACCTAGCGTTCAACTGATCGAAGGGCGCTTCGTCCGCCTGGAAAGACTCGACCCGGCGCGCCACAGCGACGGCTTGTTCAAAGCCCTGCAAGGCCCGGGCGCCGACCCGAAACTGTGGGATTACTTACCTTACGGCCCCTTCCCGGAGCGCAGCGTATTCAACGATTGGCTGAACAACCACGCGACCCAAAGCGACCCGTACTTCTTCGCCGTCATTGACCGCGCGAGCGGCGATGTACAAGGCATCCTCAGCCTGATGTCGATTGTCCCGGCCCAAGGCCGCATCGAAATCGGCCACGTCACTTTCGGCGCGCCGATGCAACGTTCACCGAAAAGCACCGAAGCGGTTTACCTGCTCGCCAAGGAATCCTTCGCCCTGGGTTATCGTCGCCTGGAATGGAAGTGCAACAACGCCAACGCCCGCTCCAAATACGCCGCCGAGCGTTTGGGTTTCAGTTTTGAAGGGGTGTTCCGACAACACATGGTGGTCAAGGGACAGAACCGTGATACCGCGTGGTATTCAATTCTGGATTCGGAATGGCCTGCGATTGGCGCCGGGTTTGAAACGTGGTTGAGCGATGAGAATCAGACGGCGTCCGGGCAGGTGAAAGGCCTTGTGGAGTGCCGAGGATAAGATTCCTGAGAGATCGCAGACTTCGAGAGAGCTAGCTGCCGAAGACTGCGATCTTTGAGAGATCAGCTGAATTCACGCCGAATTCGCACCACACCCATCTTCAATCCGAATGGTCTGAATACAGCATTCAACGATTTAAGCGTCTGATTCCCTTCTCCATGCTCGATATGCACCAGCGTCCGTACCGAAATTTTGCACATCTTCGCGAATTGCGTCTGGTGCAGACCGGTGATTTCAACGCGCAATCGGCGAACCGCTTCGCCAACTTCAAGCGTGCCTTGAGCTAACGCCTCTTGAATACTTTCTATGAGCAAAGTGCGCTCGGCAACGGTCATGCTCATTTCAAGCCCCAGTCTTTCAAACGTTGCTCCAGATTCTTCAATGCTATTCGCGGATGATTCATGGTTACTTCAGGTAATCCGCCCGCTGCCAGGATGTCCGGGAGAGCCATAAAATGGTTGGCATCTTCACGCAGGCGCTCAAAAGAGTCTTGCAAATCACTCAACCCTGCCAACGGGTCTTTCGGATTGTCGATGTTGGATATTGCCCGGCACACACCACGCCAATCGACGTCTCCCGCTCGTTCTAAATTCTTTGGCCATTTGGTAGACCGAGTAATACCTTCATCGTCCATCACCATAGGCGCCAGATCGTAGATCGGTGCCAGGCGAAACGAAGCCACGTCACGGATAATTGCGATGTTGCGCCCATGGTTATCCGAGTTACCGAGGATTTTGTTGAGCAAATCCCGACGCAAGTAATCGGCTACAAGATCAGGAATTTGCTCCGTCTGCCCCGCTTCACGCCAAAGCCCTGCCAATAACCGGATAACTTCCATGTGATCCATAGCACTACCCGGTGTAGTGATGTTTGCCAGCGAGTAGATGGACTCCACGGCAAAGCGCTCGACACCTGTTTGGTTTACATGGCGGTCAGAACGCTGCATCAGGGTAAAGAAGACCTGCCTTGTTCTGGGTCAACAATAGCTTCGGTGCCTCACCACCAGCCCCCGTAGCACCGCCAATGGCAGCACCCTGCTCATAGGCATACTCAAGAAACCGATTATCGCGACTAATAACGTCCTGCCGTTCAAACCCCATCGACTCACGTTGGTCCATCGCTTCAGCGGATTCTTTTACCCGCATGTTCCCGATCGGCGCCGGAGTGCTTCTGGCCAACAAGAAAAGGTCAGCACCCACATCAACAGGCTTGTCTCGCCCCATGCGCGCCAGAAGAAACCTTTTGGCCGCACCGGCAGGTGCAATGTCATGCACAAATGCCGGTGCGTTGGATCTCCGACCATCCCAATCCAAGGGAAACCTCGCACTCACCGCTTTGGCGAATGGCGTGCCGATGTCCTCATAGTTATCAAAAAGATAGGTTTGCGCATAACCAAAGCTGCATCGACTTTCGAATCCTTTTTCAGGACTGTCGAAGCTCAAAACCATAGCGTCCTGCCAGTTCCCGGCTTCATAGATTTGTAAGGTCAGATCGTACATAAAGCGGTACCTGCATCTAAATGCACATTGTTGTGCAGCGCCCGAACCATGAACTGCAATATAGTGCATTCTCAATCGTGAAAAACTAGAAAGTACGCAATAAAATGCAGACCTGCGTAACTTGTGCCGAGAATTACGCAAAACAATGCAGATCACCTTTGGTATTGAATACTGCACGAGCAGTACGGTAGACCTGCTCTTTGAGCTGCGATAGCCGCGCACATCTCGAATTGCTGTAAGAAAATACGTCAGATCAAAGGGATAAAAACTGCCCTTCTCAAGTCATCAGTCATTTTCTACACGACGATCTGATACGTCTTTCAAAGGTGCCGGAAGCAGCTGACATCGGCGCCTATAGCCCCTCTTTTAGAGTTTGGCCTCATTTAAACCGAGACCAAATTCGATGCACATTCAACACAGATTCCGGCCCAAATATCTGGCACTCGCCATAGCACTGGCATTGGGTTGCACTGAATACTCAAGTGCCCAACAGCCAACCAATGACATTGAACCGACAATCCCCGGCGAAATGGTCGAGCACCAAGGTAAGGTTCCAGAGACAGACCTCATCGGCAGGCTCCAGGCCCTTATCACCGCTGATACCACGGTGCTCAAGGAAGTTGATTCGGCTCACCCTGCAACAAAAGGCGTATCCCTGAAACTGGGCGACAGCGATGACCTCCTCATCATCAGGAATGGAGCTAGCTTTGAAGGCCGGGTCGATGGGGGTAAAGGCGAAAACGTCATACAACTTGCTGCAGCTGAGGGCGGCGGCGAATTGGGCAATACTCGTAACTTTGACGGCCTGTATGTCACACAAGGAACGTGGTTGCTGAACAGTGTGGGGGATTTCAAACAAGGCGTACTCGTACAGCAAGGCGGCACCCTGACCAACAATGGAAAAGTCGAAGGCAGCGCGCTAGTGAGTGGCAGTCTCTTCAACAAGGGCGATATCAAGGGCGATGTGATCGTCATGAAGGGGGGCAGTTTTGCAGGTGCTGGCAGTGTTGGGAGCCTGGATGTCTCCGGTCAGCTGAACGTCGATAAATTGAACGGTGCTCCACGGGTCAAAGGTGACCTGGTTATTTCTGACATCGGGGTACTTGCCTACGAAGTCTCTCCCGACGGTGGCGGGGAAACGATCAAGGTCAGCGGTAACGCCAACATCGAAGGCGCAACGCTCAAAGTCGTCGCGCTACCGGGTAATTATCTGGAAAACCGACAGTACACAATCATCAAGGCCGGTAGCATCACAGGTGAATTCGGCGTCATTAAAAACGATTTGGCGTACATGAAAGCAACCCCCCGTCGCTTCGCAAAATCGGTCGGGCTGACCTTCGAACGTAATGGCGAACCAATCGCGATCTTCGCAACCAACGATAATGGCCGAAACCTCGCTGAAAGCATTGAAGAAAACCAAGACATACCGAGCCTCCTGCTCTCTGATGACGATGTGCCCCCGGATTTCGTAGTTCACAATCAAGAGGCAGACACTGTCGAGACTCCCGCCGTATCACCGACTACAGCGCAAACTCCAGCCCCCTCTGCAGCGCCGACCGACAACGAACCAGCATTGGCCAATTCAACGCCAGCCACGTTGCCTCCATCAGAGCCTTTAGCGCATTTGCCACCCGATAATGTCGCCATCACTTCAGAGGTAACTGCCGGTACGACCGAAATCGACACTGCATCCATCGCAGCGCAGACGCCGACCACCCCTTCAATGCCAACCATTGCCGCCAATCCAGCTCCGACAACCCCGGCACCAACGCCTGCGACAAATCCCACGAGCCCTGCGCCCAAAACGGCTACTCCAACGAACGCAGCTGTCGCAGCCCTACTCGCCACCGACAAAAAAACTGCGCCCTACGCCATCGAACAACTGGCCGGCGGCAGCATCCCCAACCTCGCGAAAGTGACGTTGAACAGCGACGCTCCCGTGAGCGCCTCGATGCTCGCGGCCATGCGCCAACTGAACAGTGCCGCCGCTTCTGGTGGCCGGAAAAGAGCACCTCAACTGGCGGCCGGTAACGAAGCCAATGGCCGCGTCTGGCTCCAGGCATTGGGACATGGCGGAAAACTGGATCGTGACTTCGATACCTTGAAACACTCCACCCAAGGTCTGGTCATGGGGACGGATTGGGCCGTCGACCACGAGTGGCGCATCGGCCTGATCGGCGGCAAATCCCAAACGCGCATGGACAGCCGAGAACTCGACGGTGATCTCGATAGCTGGCATCTGGGGGCCTATGCATTGCGTCAGAACGGTCCGATGTCTCTGCGTCTCGGCGCGACCTACAGCAACCACGACGGCAGCACAAAACGCCGCGTAGCCTTCAAGGGTTTCAGTGATCGCCTGGAAGGTCAGTACGATTCCAGCACCCAGCAGGCGTTTGCAGAAGTGGGCTATAACCTCGGCCGGGCTAACACCAGCATTGAGCCCTTCGCAGGTCTTGGCTACCAACGCTATCAGCGCAATGGCTACACGGAAAAAGGCGGCGCGGCGGCGTTGAAGGTCGATGGTCAGGAACAGAACAACCTCAACAGCACCTTTGGTCTGAGACTGGCGAAGATCAATACCCTGGATAACGGCATGCAACTGACGCCACGGTTCAGTGCCAGCTGGAAACATACCTACGGAGAGATCGCCACAGAAACCCGCCAACGGTTGATCACGGGTGGTCGCAAGTACACCGTTTCCGGTGCGCCGCTGGATCGGGACAGCCTGATGGTGGACGCGGGGCTGGAGTTGGGGCTTTCGGCGCGACAGACGCTGGGCGTCGGCGTAAATGGCGAGATGGCAACCGACAGCCGAGACCATGGCGCAACGGCTCAGTGGCGGATGACCTTCTAAAAACCGTCTCCACAAATCCCGGACGAAAAAAAGGGGAGCACATGCCCCCCCGAGGTTTAAAGCGTTGTATCGAGGCTGTTAAATCAGCCTTCGATCTCGATCAGGATTTCGCCCGGGTTGACCCGGTCGCCCTTGGCCACATGAATGGCGGTGACTTTACCGGCGATGGCAGCCTGGACTTCGGTTTCCATCTTCATCGCTTCGGTGATCAGCACAGCCTGGCCAGCCTTGACGGTGTCGCCTTCCTTGACCAGCACATCAACGATGTTGCCCGGCATGGTGGTGCTGACGTGGCCCGGTGCAGTGGCTTGCTTGCGCTTGCTGCCACCACCACCGACGAATTCGTTGAGCGGTTCGAACACCACTTCTTCCGGCATGCCGTCGATGGACAGATAGAAGTGACGCTTGCCTTCGGCCTTGACGCCCACACCGGTGATGTCGACGCGGTAGGTTTCGCCGTGAACGTCGATGACGAACTCGGTCGGCACGCCTTCGCCGCCCGCCGAAGCCACCTTGCCGGCTTCCGGAATCGGCAGCAGCACTTCAGGTGTCAGGGTTCCAGCCGCGCGTTCTTCGAGGAACTTGCGACCGATGTCCGGGAACATGGCGAAGGTCAGCACGTCTTCTTCAGACTTGGCCAGAGCGCCGATGTCGGCACGCAGCTTGGCCATTTCCGGCTTGAGCAGATCGGCTGGGCGAACGTCGATCACTTCTTCGCTGCCGATGGCCTGGCGACGCAGTTGTTCGTTCACGATGCCCGGCGCTTTGCCGTAGCCGCCTTGCAGGTACAGCTTCACTTCGTTGGTGATGGTCTTGTAGCGCTCGCCGGCCAGAACGTTGAAGAACGCCTGGGTACCAACGATTTGCGAAGTCGGGGTCACCAAAGGAGGGAAACCGAGGTCTTCACGAACACGCGGGATTTCAGCCAGCACTTCGCTCATGCGGTTCAGTGCGCCCTGCTCTTTCAACTGGTTGGCCAGGTTGGAAATCATCCCGCCCGGCACCTGGTTGACTTGAACACGGGTGTCGACGGCAGTGAATTCGCTTTCGAACTGGTGGTACTTCTTGCGCACGGCGTAGAAGTACAGGCCGATCTCTTGCAACAGCTCCAGGTTCAGGCCGGTGTCGAACTCGCTGCCTTTAAGGGCGGCGACCATCGATTCGGTGCCCGGGTGGCTGGTGCCCCAAGCGAAGCTGGAGATCGCGGTATCGATGTGATCGGCACCGTTTTCGATGGCCTTCATCTGGCACATCGCGGCCAGGCCAGCGGTGTCGTGCGAGTGGATGAACACGGGCAGCGATTGCTCGCTTTTTAGAGCCTTGACCAACTCGCCGGTGGCGTACGGGGTCAGCAGGCCAGCCATGTCCTTGATCGCCACCGAGTCGCAACCCATGGCTTCCATTTGCTTGGCCTGGTTTACGAAGGCCTCTATGGTGTGCACCGGACTGGTGGTGTAGGCGATGGTGCCTTGGGCGTGTTTGCCGGCGGCTTTCACGGCTTCGATGGCCACGCGCAGGTTACGCACGTCGTTCATGGCGTCGAAGATGCGGAACACGTCGATGCCGTTGACAGCTGCCTTGGCGACGAAGGCCTTGACCACGTCGTCGCTGTAGTGGCGGTAGCCCAACAGGTTCTGACCGCGCAACAGCATTTGCAGGCGAGTGTTAGGCAGCGCGGCGCGCAGCTGGCGCAGACGCTCCCACGGATCTTCTTTGAGGAAACGTACACAGGCGTCGAACGTTGCGCCGCCCCAGCATTCCAGCGACCAGTAGCCGACTTTGTCGAGCTTGTCGCAGATCGGCAGCATGTCTTCGGTGCGCATGCGGGTCGCGAGCAGCGATTGGTGGGCGTCGCGCAGGATTGTGTCGGTAACGTGGATTTGCTTGCTCATTATTCTATTCCTCACAGGCCTGCGTGGGCGGCGATGGCGGCGGCGATGGCCAGGGCCAGCTCTTCGGGTTTGCGCTTGATCGAGTAGTTGGTCAGTTCAGGGTGGCTTTCAACGAAGCTGGTGTTGAACTGGCCGCTACGGAATTCCGGGTTGCGCAGGATTTCCTGGTAGTACGCGGCGGTGGTCTTGACCCCTTGCAGACGCATGTCGTCGAGGGCGCGCAAGCCACGGTCCATCGCCTCTTCCCAGGTCAGCGCCCACACCACCAGTTTCAGGCACATCGAGTCGTAGTACGGCGGAATGGTGTAGCCGGTATAGATCGCTGTGTCGGTGCGCACACCGGGGCCGCCGGGTGCGTAATAACGGGTGATCTTGCCGAAGCTCGGCAGGAAGTTGTTCTTCGGGTCTTCGGCGTTGATCCGGAATTGCAGGGCGAAACCACGGTGGTGGATGTCTTCCTGTTTCACCGAAAGCGGCAGGCCGGAGGCAATGCGAATCTGCTCGCGGACAATGTCGATGCCAGTGATTTCTTCGGTGATGGTGTGTTCCACCTGCACCCGGGTGTTCATTTCCATGAAGTACACCTCGCCCTCGGCGAGCAGGAACTCCACGGTGCCGGCGTTCTCGTAACCCACGGCCTTGGCTGCACGCACCGACAGGTCACCAATGTAGGCGCGCTGTTCCGGGGTCAGTTGCGGGCTCGGGGCGATTTCGATCAGCTTCTGGTTGCGGCGCTGGATCGAGCAGTCACGCTCGAACAGGTGAACCACGTTGCCAAAGCTGTCGCCGAGGATCTGCGCTTCGATGTGCTTCGGATTGACGATGCACTTTTCCAGGAACACTTCCGCCGAACCGAAGGCCTTGGTGGCTTCGGAAATGACGCGCGGGAATGCTTGTTCGAGTTCTTCACGGCTGTTGCAGCGACGAATGCCGCGACCGCCACCACCGGAGGTGGCCTTGAGCATCACCGGGTAACCGATGCGATCGCCTTCGGTCAGGGCTTCTTCGATGCCCGACACGTTGCCTTCGGTGCCTGGAGTGACCGGCACGCCGGCCTTGATCATGCTGCGGCGAGCTTCAGTCTTGTCGCCCATGCGGCGAATCACTTCAGCCGATGGACCGATGAATTTGATCCCGCGTTCGGCGCAGATTTCCGCCAGTTCGGCGTTTTCCGAAAGGAAGCCGTAGCCTGGGTGAAGTGCGTCGCAACCGGTTTCCACCGCCAGGTTCACCAGCTTGCGCGGGTTCAGGTAGCCAGCCAGCGGCTCGGCACCAATGCTGTGGGCCTCATCTGCACGTTTAACGTGCAAAGCATGACGGTCGGCGTCGGAGTAGATCGCGACCGAGCGAATGCCCATTTCGGCACAGGCACGTACGATTCGTACGGCAATCTCACCACGGTTGGCGATCAGGATCTTTGTTATCACTTGGAGTTTCCCTTGAGCCGGTGGTACCCACGACCTGCTAGACCCAGGTCGACGCGTGACCAAATGTTTCAATTTAGTCGCAGGTCCACACTAGCGTGCACAAGGGATTAACAAAAATGAATAATTATTGGGTCATGCATAAGTAAAGACTTATAGTTGAGGCATCCCCAGCGACGCGAGCGCCTACATAATGCGTAAGTCATTGATGCGCCTGACATTGCGTCAATTGCAGATTTTCAACGAGGTCTGCGATTTACGTTCCTACAGCCGCGCAGCCGACGAAATGTCACTCACACAACCTGCCGTCAGCCTACAGATTCGTCAACTTGAGGAGCTGGTCGGTCAGCCATTGTTCGATTACGTCGGCAAAAAGCTTTACATGACCGAAGCCGCTGAAGCGTTACAGCGGGCCAGTCGGGACATTTTCGGGCGCCTGGAAAACCTCGACATGCAGCT
Organism: Pseudomonas sp. Irchel s3f7; assembly: GCF_900187615.1. GTDB lineage: Bacteria > Pseudomonadota > Gammaproteobacteria > Pseudomonadales > Pseudomonadaceae > Aquipseudomonas. The sequence continues at coordinate 113,163 of NZ_FYDO01000010.1, forward strand.
GTCGGACATGCAGGGCTCGTTGCAGGGGCAATTGAAACTGGCGGTGGAATCCAGCGCCAAGTATTTCGTGCCGCACCTGTTTGCCGCATTCAAACGCCAGCACCCGGAAGTGAACCTGCAACTGACTGTAGTCAATCGCGGCCAAGTCATTCGACGCCTGTCGGACAATCGCGACGACCTGGTGATCATGTCCATGGTGCCGCAGGACATGGGGCTGGAATTCTTGCCCTTCCTCAATAATCCGATCGTCGCCGTGGCGCCTCCGAATCATCCACTGTGTCATCTGGGACCGTTGCGCTTGCAGGATCTGGAGCCCTACACATTGCTGCTGCGCGAACCCGGTTCCGGGACGCGGCTCGCCTGCGAAGAATACTTCAAAGAGAAACGTGTGCACTTCAACCAGACTCAGGAAGTCTCATCGGCCGAAGCCCAGCGCGAGTGTGTGTTGGCAGGCCTGGGCGTTGCGCTGTTGACGCGCCACGCCCTGAACCTTGAGTTGGCAACCGGCGGACTGATCGAATTACCGGTCGAAGAGCTTCCGTTAATGCGCAGTTGGTGTCTGGTGCAGGCCAAGGCAAAACGCCTGTCACCCGTGGCTCACGCCTTCCTTGCGTTTATTCGTAGCGAACGAATTCAGATCAGCGCGCTGGTTGAGCGTTTCGACGGGAAGTCGAGGGCGATGCCTGCCAGAAATTGAGTTCCAATTCAGGAAAGTCACCAATTTCGGCCAACAGCTGGCGGCGTTCACAGCGATCTTCGATGGCGCGGCGAAATTCCATGCGGCGCTGATCTTCTTGCTGACGACGGGTTTTGACAGCGCTGTTGCGTTCTTCGTAAGGGGCCATTTCGAGTCTCCCAAGGCGAGTACGGGAGTTTCAAGATAGGCGTGGGGGATGACGGTTTGGCGGCTTGGGTGTTACAGGCTGATGAAAATTGCTGCGTATTCGAGGACGCCATCGCGAGCAGGCTCGCTCCCACAGGAGATCGGGTCAAAGGTGGGAGCGAGCCTGCTCGCGATTAAGGTCGGAACGACCTTACGACGACGTCAGTCGTCCAGCGCTTTCACCGACTTGGGCGACAACCGCAAGCTGCGCAGACTGCGCTTCACGCTCTTGAGGTGGTTGACCAGGCTCGGGCCACGCGCCATGGCGACGCCCATCGCCAGCACATCGATCACCACAAGGTGGGCGATACGCGACGTCAGCGGCGTATAGATTTCGGTGTCTTCATGCACGTCGATCGCCAGGTTGACGGTGGACAGCTCGGCCAACGGTGTCTGGCTCGGGCATAGCGTGATCAACGAAGCGCCGCTTTCGCGCACCAGGTTAGCGGTGATCAGCAAATCCTTGGAACGTCCGGACTGGGAAATGCAGATCGCCACGTCGGTCGGCTTCAACGTCACCGCCGACATCGCCTGCATGTGCGGGTCGGAATACGCCGCCGCCGTCAGCAGCAACCGGAAAAATTTGTGCTGGGCGTCTGCCGCTACCGCGCCGGAAGCGCCGAAACCGTAGAACTCGACACGCTGCGCCTGGGACATCAACGTCACGGCACGCTGCAATTCCAGCGGATCGAGCTTCTCGCGAACCTCCATCAAGGTATGCAGGGTGGTGTCGAAGATCTTCAGGCTGTAGTCGGCGACCGAATCGTCTTCGTGGATCGCGAACTGCCCGAAACTCGCACCCGCCGCGAGGCTCTGGGCAAGTTTCAGCTTCAGGTCCTGAAACCCGGAACAACCGATGGCACGGCAAAAACGCACGATGGTCGGTTCACTGATACCCACGCTGTGGGCCAGGTCGGCCATGGAACTGTGCATCACGGCCGCAGGATCGAGCAGCACGTGGTCAGCGACCTTGAGCTCCGACTTGCGTAACAGGTGGCGAGACTGGGCGATGTGTTGCAGCAGATTCAAAGGGCTGGACTCTTTGTTATTGGCAGGTGCCGGGGATGTAGCACGCTTGTAGTTATACTACATGAATCGGCTTTTTGCCTGCTCAATGCGTAACTCGATGTCCCCATTTCACGCGTCGTACACTCCATGTAGCCCTACAGGGCCTTTTCACTCATATCTAACAGCACGGCCAGATCCCTCGCTTCGACCGGCCGACTGATCAAATACCCCTGAACCTCATCGCAGCGCTCTTTCCTCAGAAACTCGAGCTGCTCCTCTCGCTCCACGCCTTCAGCCACCACCTTCAATGACAGGCCATGCGCCATGGCGATGATCGCGCGGGTGATCGCCGAATCTGCCGTGCCCTCCCCCAGTCCGCGGATAAACGCCTGATCGATCTTCACGTAGTCCACAGGAATGCGCTTGAGGTAGCTCAAGGACGAGTAACCGGTGCCAAAATCATCGATCGCCAGTTTCACCCCAAGATCACGTAACTGCTGGAACGTCGCGATGATGTGCTCGACGTTGTCCAGCAACTGGCTTTCGGTCAGTTCCAACTCCAACAAGTGCGGCGCCAGCCCGGTTTCTTCCAGCACCTGACGCACCAGACTGACCAGCTTGCCTTGGCGTAACTGATACACCGACAAATTGACTGACACCCGAATCGGCTCAAGCCCTTGGCGCTGCCAATCGCAGGCTTGCCAGCAGGCCTGGCGCAACACAAATTCGCCAATCGGACCAATCAACCCGGTTTCTTCGGCCAGCCCGATAAAGTCCCCTGGCGGCACCCGCCCCATGGTCGGATGATCCCAGCGCACCAGTGCTTCGGCAGCATTCAGCCGCCCCGTGGCCAGGCACAGTTTCGGTTGGTAAAACACCTTGAGCTGCTGCTCCTCGATGGCTTTACGCAGCTGGTTTTCCAGATTCAAACGCTCCATCGTGCTGGCCTGCAAGCTGTCGGTATAGAACTGGAAATTGTTACCGCCCAAATGTTTGGCATGTTGCATGGCCATGTTCGATTGATTGACCAGTGCCGAAATTTCCCGGGCGTTGTCTGGAAGCAGACTGATGCCCATGGAGGCACTGATCACCAACTCATGCCCATTGACCGCGATCGGTACCCGCAGTTTGGTTGCCAATCGTGTCGCCACCCGCGCCAGGCTCGAGAGGTTGCCGTAAGAGTTGAACAGCACGGCGAACTCATCGCCCGACAGCCGAGCGATGGTGTCGGCCTCCGGCAGCGCGTTGACCAGGCGACGGGCCATCTTCTGTAACAACTGGTCGGCGATTTCATGGCCCAGGCTGTCATTGAGTAACTTGAAGCGGTCCAGATTGATATGCAGCAACGCCAAACTGCGATAACCGCCCTGGCGCACCCGTTGATGCGCCTCGCTGAGCCGTTCACGGAACAGCGACCGGTTCGCCAGCCCGGTGAGTTCGTCGTAATGGGTCAGGTATCGCATGCGTTCTTCAGATTCGCGCCTTGCGGAGAGATCAGCAAAGAAGCCGACAATATGACTGACCCTTCCCCGAGGATCGCGAACCATATTCAGCTGCAGCCATTGTGGATACATTTCACCGTTTTTACGGGTCTCTACGAGTTCTCCCTGCCAACTGCCATGCTGCTCCAGCGCCTGATGGATGGTTGCGTAATGACGGCGTGCGTCGCGGCTGCACGGCAACTCGACCACGTTGCGCCCAAGAATCTCTTCGATGTCGTAACCGGTCACCTGACTAAAGGCCTGGTTGACCGCGAGCAACGCGTATTGGGGGTCGAAAATCACGATGCCTTCGCTGGCTGCTTCAAACACCGTCGCTGCCAGTTGCTGCTGCTCTTCCATGGCCTTGCTGACGCTGATGTCGCGGCGCGTCCCGACCATGCGGATCACCCGGCCGTTTGCGCTGCGCTCTACCGCTCGCCCTCGGTCCTCGATCCAGACCCAATGACCCGCGCCATGGCGCACACGGTACTCGACCTGATAATCCTCGCTGCGCCCCTTCAAATGCTCGACCAGTGCTCGCCGCAGGGCCGGAAGGTCGTCGGGGTGCAAGCGCGGCTTGAGGTGGCGTAGCATCGCGGTCACGTGATCGGGCTCGAGCCCGAACAACTCTTGAATCTGCGTGTGATGCACTTCATCGGTTTGCAGGTTCCAGTCCCACAACCCGAGTTCGCTGGCTTTCAAGGCCAGCGCCAGACGCGCCTCACTTTTGCTAAAGGCCTGATTGGCCGCGTCCAGCTCCAGGCTGCGCTGGGCGACACGGCTTTCCAGTTCGATCTGAATCTGCCGCAGTTCATCCTCGGCCCGTCGGCGCTGGTCGATTTCCTGGGCCAGCTTCTGATTGAGTTGGTCGCTGTCGTTTTGAGCCTGCTGCAAATGCTCGATCAGCGCCTGGTTCTGAAAACGCCGTAACAGTCCACGATCGATCACCCGATTGACTTGCCAGGCCACTACGCTCAACGCGCCGAGCAGGATCAGGCCAAACCATCCCCAGCCGTGCTGTTGTTCGTCACCGCCCCAAAACATATAGGCAATGGCCGGCAACAGGCAGGGCAAGACAAAGGACAGGAAGGCCGGCAAGCTGACCGCGTAGGCCACGCTGGCCGAGAGCGCTGCGGCACCGATCAGGCCGAACACCCAGGCTTGCTGGATGAAGTTATCGGCCGGTACCAGGGCGATACCGGCGCCGGCCAGGGTCAGCCCGGTCAGGCCCGAACCGAGCAAGAACATGCGACGCCAGATTGGATTGGCCTGACGGTGAGGAATGGCCGAGTCAAAAGCGGCGACCTGAATGACCCGCAGGGCCACCAGCGACAACAACCAGATCAACCACACACTGACCAGAAAATAGCGCTGCGGGCTCCAGAGCAATCCGGCACACACCAGGCCATTGATCAGCATGAACAAAGTGGGCAACAAGGAACCCTGATACAGCAGGCGCGTGCGTTCGACCGCCATTTCCAGGACGTACTGTTTGCGGATAACCCGGGGCTCCACAGTGGGGCCCGACAGGTCGGAGCTGAGGGTCATAGGCAATGTTCTTGTTCTTATAATGATGAGCATGGGCCCGAAACGTCGACGGAGCATACACAAGCAGGGGCCTGGACCAAACTGCATCTGATCAATAATTCGCCAAAATTCTCGCCCCCCGATCCCCCTGAAAAGACCATGAGCGTGTCCCGTCAACGCTTGCGGCCAATGACTGACCGGTCGTCCCGAACGATCTTTCATCGGCAAAAGCGAAGCGAAGTTTGCCCGGTGTGTCGCCGCCCCCTAGAATGCCCCGATGCGCGATGATCTCTCCCTTCTGCTGAACTCCCTCAACGATGCCCAACGCCAGGCCGTAGCTGCCTCCGTGGGTCGTCAGTTGGTCCTGGCCGGTGCTGGTTCCGGTAAAACCCGAGTGCTGGTGCACCGTATCGCCTGGTTGATCCAGGTCGAAAACGCCTCGCCCCACTCCATCCTGTCGGTGACCTTCACCAACAAGGCCGCTGCCGAGATGCGTCATCGCATCGAGCAGTTGATGGGTATCAACCCGGCCGGCATGTGGGTCGGCACCTTCCACGGCCTGGCGCACCGCTTGCTGCGGGCGCACTGGCAGGAAGCCGGCCTGAGCCAGACCTTCCAGATTCTTGACAGCGACGACCAGCAACGCCTGGTCAAGCGGGTGATCCGCGAACTGGGTCTGGACGAGCAACGCTGGCCGGCCCGACAGGCCCAATGGTTCATCAACGGGCAGAAAGACGAAGGTCTGCGCCCGCAACACATTCAAGCCAGCGGCGATCTGTTCCTGGCCACCATGCGCAGCATCTATGAAGCCTACGAGGCCGCGTGCCTGCGTGCGGGCGTCATCGATTTCTCCGAATTGCTGTTGCGCGCCCTCGACCTGTGGCGCGATCACCCAGGCCTGCTGGCGCACTATCAGAAACGCTTCCGGCACATTCTGGTCGACGAGTTCCAGGACACCAACGCCGTGCAGTACGCCTGGTTGCGCCTGCTGGCCAAAGGTGGCGACAGCCTCATGGTGGTCGGCGACGACGATCAGTCGATCTACGGCTGGCGTGGCGCGAAAATCGAGAACATCTACCAGTATTCCGACGACTTCCCGGATGCCGAGACCATTCGTCTGGAGCAGAACTACCGCTCTACGGCCGGCATTCTCAAAGCCGCCAACGCCCTGATCGCCAACAACACTGGCCGCATGGGCAAAGAACTGTGGACCGATGGCGGCGACGGCGAAGCGATCAACCTGTACGCCGCGTTCAATGAACACGACGAAGCTCGTTACGTTGTCGAAACCATCGAAAGTGCGCTGAAAACCGGACTTTCCCGTAGCGATATCGCGATTTTGTACCGCTCCAACGCCCAATCGCGCGTTTTGGAAGAAGCCTTGCTGCGCGAGCGCATTCCGTACCGCATTTATGGCGGTCAGCGCTTCTTCGAACGGGCGGAAATCAAAAACGCCATGGCCTATATGCGCCTGCTCGAAGGCCGGGGCAACGATGCCGCGCTTGAGCGAGTGATCAACGTGCCAGCCCGTGGCATTGGCGAAAAAACCGTCGAGGCTATTCGCGATCATGCCCGTCATAGCGATGTGTCGATGTGGGAAGCGATGCGCTTGCTGGTGGCCAATAAGGGCCTGACCGGTCGTGCAGCGGGTGCCCTGGGCGCCTTTATCGAGCTGATCGAAAACCTCGCCGCCAAGTGCATGGACATGCCGCTGCACCTGATGACCCAGACGGTCATCGAGCAGTCTGGCCTGATTGCCTACCACGAAGCGGAAAAAGGCGAGAAAGGCCAGGCCCGGGTAGAAAACCTTGAGGAACTGGTCAGCGCCGCGCGCAACTTTGAGAACAGCGAAGAGGACGAAGACCTGACGCCACTGGCGGCGTTCCTCGGTCATGCGTCGCTGGAGGCCGGTGATACCCAGGCCGACGAGCACGAAGACAGCATTCAGTTGATGACCCTGCACAGCGCCAAAGGCCTGGAATTCCCCTACGTGTTCCTCGTCGGCATGGAAGAAGGCCTGTTCCCGCACAAGATGAGCCTGGAAGAACCCGGCCGTCTTGAAGAGGAACGTCGCTTGGCCTACGTCGGCATTACCCGGGCCATGCAGAACCTGGTGATGACTTATGCTGAAACCAGACGCCTGTACGGCAGTGAAACCTACAACAAGGTCTCACGCTTCGTACGCGAAGTGCCGAAAGGTCTGATTCAGGAAGTAAGGCTTTCCAATAGCGTCAGTCGTCCGTTCAGTGGCAACCAGTCGATGAGTGGCGGCAACCTGTTCGGCGGCAGTGCCATTCCGGATACAGGTTTCAGCCTGGGCCAGACTGTACGGCATTCGGTGTTTGGCGATGGCGTGATCCTGAACTTCGAAGGTGCCGGCGCTCAGGCGCGGGTACAGGTGAACTTCAGCGAAGGAAGCAAGTGGTTGATGCTGGGTTACGCCAAGCTGGAAGCCATATAACAAGACTTTCTGTAGGAGCGAGCTTGCTCGCGAAGGTCGTCAACGATGGCGCGTTTTTCTTAATGAACGCGCTGCCCTTGGTTTTTTCGCGAGCAAGATCGCTCCTACAGGGATCATTTCCTTCCGAACTAAATCACAAGTCCTACAGCCCAAAGTACACGGGCCCACTTGCGCCGACAGAGCTGAACTCAACCTGTCAGGCAAAAGCCGGAAACACTCTGCCGCTAGCCAGTAACACTTCACCTGTGCAACATGGCGCGCGTGCCTTCCACAAATGGGAATTCCCTTTATGAAACGTTTTCTTAGCATCGCCATGGCGTTGTGCATCGGCCTGACGATGAGTCTCGACGTCAATGCCGCCAAGCGCTTCGGTGGTGGCAAAAGCGCAGGCGCTGCGCCGACTCACCAAACCAGCCAGATGGCTCCTTCTTCTCCAGGCATGGGCGGCGCTGCGGCGACCGCTGGTGCTGCCGGTGCCGCTGGCGCCGCTGCCAAGGCCGGTGGCGCTTCGCGCTGGCTCGGCCCTCTGGCCGGCATCGCCGCCGGTGGCCTGCTGGCGTCCATGTTCATGGGCGACGGCTTCCAGGGCATGCAGATCTTCGACATCCTGATCATGGCGGTCATCGCTTTCCTGGTCTTCCGTTTCATCGCCGCTCGTCGCCGCAAGCAGCAGCCACAAATGGCTCCGGCAGGCTACGCGCCGCCGATGCAGCGTGAAGCTTTCGAACAGAAGCCGGCTGGCGGTTCGATCTTTGGCGGCGCGGCAGCACCGGTCGCCGCTCGTCCGGTAATCAACGCTCCGGCCTGGTTCAACGAACACAACTTCATCGAAGCCGCGCGCAATCACTTCCAGTCCCTGCAACAGCACTGGGACGCGAACGAAATGGACAAGATTGCCGAGTTCGTGACCCCGCAAATGCTCGAGTTCCTCAAGCGTGAGCGTGCCGACCTGGGTGACGGTTTCCAGTCCACCTACATTGATAACCTCAATGTGCAACTGGACGGTGTGGATGATCGCGCCGACAAGACCATCGCTACCCTGACCTTCAACGGTGTATCGAAAACTTCACGTTTCGACCAGGGTGAAGCCTTCAGCGAAAGCTGGAACATGGAACGTGCACAGGGCGAGAACCAGCCTTGGCTGGTGGCCGGTATCCGCCAGAACGGCTGATCCCCCTCCGCGCTTCACTTGCTGCAATAAAAACCCCAGCCTCGGCTGGGGTTTTCTATTTCGCGGTTGCATCTATAGCAAGCTACTGTATAAACCGCCCCATATAAACCGCGCCATTCAAGCAAGAGGATCCCGGACGTGGAAGAAATCATCGAACAACTGCGTGAAGCCAACGAACCGGTACCGGTCCCCTTGGAGCTGCCTGACGAAGACATGCTGGTGGAAATCGAGGAACAACTGTTCATCGACATTCCATTCGTCTTCAGAGAGTTTCTGCTGACCGTCAGCGACGTGGTCTACGGCAGCCTGGAGCCGGTGACCGTCACCGACCCGCAATCTCACACCTATCTGCCGGACGTTGCCGCCAATGCCTGGGATGCCGGCGTTGAACGCAGCCTGATTCCGATCTGCCAGGACGGTGACGACTACTACTGCGTCGAAGAAGACGGCACCGTGGTGCTTTGGCAGGCCGAAGAAGAGCTGATTGCCGAAGAAACCTGGGAATCGGTGTGGCACTGGGCGCGGGACGTCTGGCTGGAAAGCTGATTCAGCCGATGCCGGTGGTCAATGCCCGGACGACTCCTTGTGGTTGTCGAGTGTTTCCAGCAACGCCACCTGCATCCGCGTATGCACGCGAATGAACCAACGCCACAGCAGCGCCGCCACGGCGGCCGCGACGATGGCGATCAGCAGCAGCAACTTGTTGGTCGGCAGAATACTGGCCGACAAGGCTGCCAACAGCAGGAAGATCACCAGCAGCGACAGGATCGGGATCACTTCGGCGATCACCCTTCGCACTCGCTGCGTGTGGCGCCCGGCCATCTCCGGCTTCACGCCCATTTCCGCCAGCAACATCGACAGCGCCTTGAGCTTGCGATACGCCGCGATCAGGAATGGCAACGACAACAACAGTGCACCGCCCCAGATCAGTGCTTTTTGCCAGCTCGGGTCGCTGATCCAGGCTTGCACGTAAGCAGCCATGCGCTCGGCGAAGAATGCACCTGAGAAGAAGATCGCAATCACCAACGCCAGATTGACCCCCACCTGCAGCAAAATCCGTCGAATCATCGACGCCAGCAAGGCGCCCTCTCCCTGCGGCTGAATGCTGCGCAGCCACTCGCCGTACATTCCCAGGACCCGTCCCAGGCGTTCGGGCATGACGTGCGCAAGCTTGATCGACAATGGATCGGCCGCGCGAATCAGATATGGCGTCAGCAAGGTGGTGATTACCGAGACCGCCACCGCCACGGGATACAGAAAGTTGCTGGTGACCTGCAAGGTCATGCCCAACGCCGCGATGATGAAAGAAAACTCGCCAATCTGTGAAAGCCCCATCCCGACGCGCAGCGAGGTCCGTCCGTCGTTACCGGCGATAAAGGCACCGAGGCCGCAGGACAACATCTTGCCGAGCACCACGGCTACCGTAATCACCGCAATCGGCCAGGCGTATTGCAGCAGGATCTTCGGATCGAGCATCAGCCCGATCGCCACAAAGAAAATGGCACTGAACAGGTCGCGAACCGGTTCGATCAATCGCTCGATCTTCAGTAATTGTCGCGACTCGGCCATGATCGCACCAATCAGGAATGCCCCCAGCACCATGCTGTATTCGAGCTTGACCACCAGCAGGCAGAAGCCGAAACACAGACCCAGCACCGTGATCAGGAGCATTTCGTTGCTGTCGAATTTGGCCACGTAGGCCAGCAACCGCGGCACCATCAAAATGCCGAGGACCAACGCAACGATCATGAACAGCGAGAGCTTGCCGACGGTGGAAAACACCTCGCCGGAGCTGACCGTACCGCTGACCGCGATACTCGACAGCAAAGCGATAATGCCGATGCCCAGGATGTCTTCGACGATCAGCACACCAAAAATCAGCTGCGCAAAACGCTCGTTCTTCAGCTTCAGGTCATTGAGCGCCTTGACGATGATGGTGGTCGACGAAATCGCCAGGATCGCGCCCAGGAACAGCGAATCCATGGTGTTCCAGTCGAACCAGCGACCGATCTCGTAGCCGATCCAGATCATCAGCACGATTTCCAGGAACGCGGCGATGAAGGCCGTGGCACCGACCTTGAACAGCTTGCGCAGGCTGAATTCCAGGCCCAGGCAGAACATCAGGAAAATCACCCCGAGTTCCGCCAGGGTCTTGATGGTCTCTTCGTCGTGGATCAGCCCGAAAGGGGGGGTGTGCGGACCGATGATGAAGCCGGCGACGATATAACCCAGTACCACCGGTTGCTTGAGGCGATGAAACACCACGGTCACCACACCTGCGATCAACATGATCACTGCCAGATCCTGGATAAAACTGATGGCATGCATGGCGTGGCGCTCCCTGGATGTCATTGACCATAAGCCGACCGTAAGAACGGTCTGACTGAGGCGAGTAAAAATCTGCGTGCCGCGTAGGAATTGCCCTCGAAACCGGGCTTTTGGCAGGGTAACACCGCGACTTGAAGCAGAAAGGCGGTGCAATATATGGAAACAGATCGATTCGGCGTGACGGCGGACAGGCGCACGGCGTCCCGATAACTGTTGGTTTGAAAAAACCGCTGAGGCACCCGCAGAGGTGCCCCCCTCAAACGTTGCCTTGCCCCGTGAGAATGCTATGGAACCCGGAAACGCCCAGCTGTCGATGACGGTATTGATGACCCCCGACATGGCCAATTTCTCTGGCAATGTTCACGGTGGCACCCTGCTCAAATACCTCGACGAAGTGGCCTACGCCTGCGCCAGCCGTTATGCCGGACGCTATGTGGTGACCCTGTCGGTGGACCAGGTGATTTTTCGCGAGCCGATCCATGTCGGCGAATTGGTGACCTTCCTGGCCTCGGTGAACTACACCGGTAATACCTCCATGGAAGTGGGCATCAAGGTGGTGACGGAGAACATCCGCGAGCGTTCGGTGCGTCACACCAACAGCTGCTTCTTCACCATGGTCGCGGTGGATGACCAGCGCAAACCGGCCCAGGTACCGCCGCTGCAACCGGACAACAGCGAGAGCAAGCGCCGCTATATCCAGGCTCAGCAACGCCGCCAGATTCGTCAGGAACTGGAAAAGCGTTATCAAGAGATCAAGGGCGACGCTTAAAGCAAAAAAAGATCGCAGCCTGCCGCAGCTTGGAGCTACCGCAGGCTGCGATCTTTTTGCCTAAATCTGATTACAAACTGATCGACGTCGCTTCGAAGCGCACTCGCGGATGGGCAATCCGGTCCTGAGCGCGCACCAGTTCAAGCTCGTAACTGGCGCAAGCCTGGGTTTCCAGCAGTACTTCGTGCACCGCCGAGGCGGCAAACTCGAAGGCCGCCACCAGGCTGTCGCCCAACAGCACGCGGGCCAGGAACAACCCGGAAGTCAGGTCGCCAACGCCCACTGGCTGACGCGGAAACGCCAACAGCGGACGCTGTAGATGCCAGCTGCCTTCAGCCGTCACCAGCAGCATTTCAAAGACATCCGAGGATTTGCCGGGATAATCCAGATGTTTCACCAACACGGCCTTCGGACCACGCGCCAACAGCGCTCGGGCCATCGCCAGGCAATCGAACAGCGACTGCGGCTTGCGCCCCGAGAAACTATCCAGTTCCAGTTGATTCGGGCACATGAAGTCCGCCACGGCAGCGGCTTCTTCCAGCAGGAAGTCACTGACTTCGGCCGGCACACTGCAGCCCTTCTCCGGATGGCCCATGACCGGATCACACAAGTACAGCGCCTTGGGATTCATCGCCTTGATCCGCGCCACACCCGTCAGAATCGCCCGGCCCTGGGCCGCACTGCCAAGATAACCGGAGAGTACGGCATCGCAGTTGCCCAGCTCGCCAATCGCGGCAATGCCTTCGACCAGGTCAGGAATCTGATGGGGTGCCAACACGTCCCCGGTCCACTGGCCGTACTGGGTGTGGTTGGAGAACTGCACGGTGTTGAGCGGCCACACATTCACACCGACCCGCTGCATCGGGAATACCGCGGCGCTGTTGCCGGCGTGACCGAACACGACATGGGACTGGATAGCGAGCAAATGAGGCGTACGTTTCATGCGGTGAGTTTCCGTAAAACGATTGAAATTCTAGCCGCGCAGTATGCGACTAAACGCAGTCTGTACGACAGACCGGCGACGCAGTTAAGCTGACACTCTATTGTTGGAGCAACCTGTCGATGCTGACCCTTGGAAATATTTTCGTGCTGATGCTGTTCGCCACCGCGGGCGCATGGCTGTGGCACAACCACGGCTTGCGCGAGCGGGCGCTGGAGCGGGTCAAGCAGCATTGCAGCAAACTCGGCGTCGAGTTGCTGGATGGCAACGTGGCTCTGAAAAAAATCGCGTTCATCAAAGACGCCAACGGTCGTCGACGTCTGGGGCGTGTGTATAACTTCGAATTCACCGTGACCGGCGAAACCCGCCACAACGGCACCATCACCCAGTTTGGCGCGCACAGCGCGCACATCGAATTGGCGCCCTATCCTATGCCGCATGCAGAGACAGAAGCTGTCGTTGATGTGGTGAAGCCTCGAGCCGAAGTGATTGAGTTGAGCCAGTGGCGCCAGGAACACACCAAGTGGCGGCCTTGAGCCGTTAACCCGGCGTCGTACGGCACCCCTTCAACTGGCATTGCAGGACATCGACATCCTGCGGCTCACTGAAAATCAGCTCCAGGCGCGAATCCTGCCGCCACTCGATGGGCTGCCAATCCAGCGCCGAGTTATCCACTGCATTCGCTGAAACCCATCCCGCGTCACTGTGGATAACCAGCTTCGCACGACGCCAGACCTGCCCTGACAGCCACCACTCGATCAGCGTCGCATCGAATATCTGGCTCGGGTGCCAACGCCAACCGATGCTCCAGCCGCTGTCCTGCTGCTGACTCAAGCAAATGGGCAACGCGGGATCAGGCCAAACCGCAGGCATCTGCGCCAACCCCTTGGGCGCAACGAAGTTATCCACACCTGCCACGGCCTGAGCGGCCAAACCCGGCAACTCAACCAAGGGTAAAACGGCATTTTGCGTCCAATACATCGGACGCGCAGGCAGTCGAGCGGCAATCTGCGTGCGGTGTTCTTCGTCGAGATTCTCAGACTTGTTCAGCAACAACAATCCGGCGCCGTTCAGCGCCTCCTGTTGTGTCACAGGCAGTGGCTTGCCATCCGCGAGCGCCTGGGCATCCAGCACCAACACGCTGGGCTGAACGGCCAACACCCCTTGCCACGGCGCCGCGCTCAGTTGTCTGAGCAATTGCGCCGGATGCCCCAGCCCGGAGGGCTCGATGAACAGGCGATCCGGTTGCGCCTTGCGCAAAAGGCGCCCAAGGCCGATCTGAAACGGCGCGCCGTTGACACAACACACGCAACCGCCGGCCACTTCGCCCAGTGCGATACCATCGCTCGGCGAGGTCAGCAGCGCTGCGTCGAGGCCGATCTGGCCGAACTCGTTGATCAACACCGCCCACCGCTCATCGACCGGCCGTTGAGCCAGCAGGTGCTTGATCAGGCTGGTCTTGCCGGCGCCCAACGGGCCAGCAATGACGTGCGTGGGAATGTTCTGCAACATGGTCGAGGTTTTCTAAGGAGGTAATGGATGCGGTGGATTTTTTCGTTGCTGTGGGCGCTTGCCTGCGGTGAAGCACTGGCCCAGGCCTGCGTGGTTCACAGTCAGGCTGAACGCCTTGATGTGAAAGTCTGCCAGCAAAATCGTAATATCCCGGAAAAACTGTTCGCCGATGGTTTCTGCCAACCAACCCTGCCCGGGCAGAAGGTCTCAGTGGAATATGTCGATCAATGCCCGGGTGGCGCCTTCGGTGCTTGCAGCAACGCTCAAGTCGCCAATATGCCTTACCGGCAGGATATTCACTATTACGGCGTTGCCAGCGACGCGGCGTATTTGAAGCCTTATTGCGAGGCTCAGAGCCAGGGCACCTGGCTCACGCCTCAACGCGCAGACCGATAATCAGGCGGCCTCTTCATACCAAGGGCCAAACGGGTCCGCAAACACACTCCAGCCCTCGACGCCCAGCGCCATTTCATCCTCCGTCAGCAGGCAACTATCAAGCTCGGCATTCAGTTTTACGAAGTCGATGTTTTGACCGATGAAGACCAGTTCCTGCCGGCAATCTCCGGCAGCAGCGCTCCAGTTCTCCATGATTGCGGCCGTACTTTCCACGTCCTGCGGCCATTGGTTCTTCGGTACGAAACGCCACCAGCGCCCGGCGAAACCGTAACGCATCATTCCTCCGGCCTGGGACCAGCTACCCGCGTCCATGTGTTTGCTCGCCAACCAGAAAAACCCTTTGGAGCGCAGCAACTTGCCGTTGATCCATTCCCCGTCGATGAAGCTGAAAAAACGCTGGGGATGGAACGGTCGACGCGCACGGTAAACGCTGGAGGCAATGCCGTACTCTTCGGTTTCCGGTACATGTTCGCCACGCATTTCCTGCAACCAGCCTGGCGCCTGGGCCGCTTTTTCGAAGTCGAAGCGGCCGGTGTTGAGGATTTTCTCCAAGGGAATCTCACCCATCACCATCGGAATGATGGCCGCCTGACCGTTGAGTCGCTCGAGTATGGCGATCAACTCCTCGCGCTCGCAGCGACTGATCAGATCGATCTTGCTCACGAGAATCACATCGGCGAATTCAATTTGTTCGATCAGCAGGTCGGTAATTGAGCGCTCGTCCGCTTCTCCAAGTGTTTCGCCACGGGAGGCCAGGCTTTCTGCTGCCTGGTAGTCGCGCAAAAAATTCATGCCGTCGACGACCGTGACCATCGTATCGAGCCGGGCGATATCGGCGAGGCTCTGCCCGGTTTCATCGCGAAAGGTGAAGGTTTCCGCCACCGGCAGCGGTTCGGAAATACCTGTGGATTCGATCAACAGGTAATCAAAGCGGCCGTCCCTGGCGAGCTTGCTGACTTCCTCCAGCAGGTCTTCGCGCAACGTGCAGCAGATGCAGCCATTGCTCATCTCGACGAGTTTTTCTTCGGCACGATTGAGGCTGACATCGCGTTGGACTTCACTGCCATCGATGTTGATCTCGCTCATGTCATTAACGATCACAGCGACGCGAAGATTTTCACGATTACGTAGTACGTAATTAAGAAGTGTACTTTTTCCAGCACCTAGAAAGCCGGAGAGGACGGTCACAGGAAGGCGATTTGGCATCAGGATGTTCCTCGCGAAAGCTCGCACAAGAAAAGGTATCGTCGATTGTATTGTTATACTATAACACTTAACAACTTCTACGATGGACCTGCTCATGAATGCGCTGACTTTGCCGGATATCGCCGCGCAAGCCTCACCCCACGCCTTTCCACTGGAATGGGTGGGGATGTGCGGTATCGCCCTTCCTGTTCTATTCGATGGCCAACGGCTGAGTGCAAAAGCCGACGCAGGCGTGAGCCTGGATGATGGAAATGCGCGGGGCATACACATGTCACGACTGTACCTGGCGCTTGAACTGCTCGAACGAGAAACCCTTTCGCCTGATTTATTACGTCGGGTGCTGCGCAGTTTTCTGGACAGCCATACCGGAATGTCCGCGAGTGCTTACTTGAAAATACATGGGGAATTGTTGCTGAAACGGCCAGCGCTGATCAGTCCTTTGGAAGGCTGGAAAAGCTATCCAATCAGCATCGAAGCGCGCTTGAAAAACGACATGTTCCACGTGGAACTAAAAACAGAGCTTCTTTATTCCTCAACCTGCCCTTGTTCAGCGGCCCTTTCACGCCAGTTGATTCAGCAGCAATTCGTCCAGGACTTCGCCAACCGCTCGCTGCAACACGCTGATGTTTTGCAGTGGTTGGGCTCGACCAAGGGCATCATTGCGACGCCCCACAGCCAACGTAGCTCGGCGCAATTGCGCTTGAGACTGGACGAGTACCTAGAGGATTTACCGTTTATTGCGATCATCAATGACGCAGAAGCGGCGTTAGGCACAGCCGTTCAAACCGCGGTGAAACGCGCCGATGAACAAGCCTTTGCCTTGGCCAATGGGCAGAACCTGATGTTCTGCGAAGACGCTGCACGGCGCTTGAACCTGACGCTGAAACGTTCCCCAGGCATCAAGGCTTTTCATGTTCGTGTCATCCACGCGGAAAGCCTTCATGCTCATGACGCCGTTGCCGAGAGTCTTTTTAACTGGGGAACGTTCTAGCTTTTAAGCGCGCGGTTTAACCGTGCCGCAATCTTGGCCCAACCATACGGCACGAGATTCGAGACTGCCCTTCTGTTGAAGACCGGTGGCATTGAACGTGCCATTGACCTTGGTGGTGAACTCGCGATCGCTCAGGAACGTGGCGACACCGGCCCCTTGGGCTTTCGGGCAGCTGAAGCGGAACTTCCACTGGTTACCCGTGCGATCGGTGATTTCCTGTTTGCAACCCGATTGCGGATCCGTCAGCGGAATGTCGTCGGACTTGACCTGCTCGGGGGTCAGGCAAGCCCGAATCCCTTTGCCGCCCATGGTGATGCCCTGCTTCTCCAACTGCGCACGTTGCTCAGGTGTGAGTTGGTTCTGAATCTGGCCGAGGATCAATTGCAGATCAGGCATGTTCTGGTCATCGACCTTCATGTTGCTCGTGGTCAATTCCCATAAACCCGGTTGCAGCATTTGCGCCTGAGCTGCCACAGGAAGTGCCAAACCAAGCGCCACGGCCAAACCCAGCAGACGAACGTTCATCGAGTAACTCCTGATCAATAGTGGCCGTTAGACGTCAGCCGCTCGCTTCGGTTCATGGGCCAATTAATTAGCGACATTTTGCACAGAACATGGTCTGTTAGGCACTGAATCTTCAGGAGTAAGGCTGCCCCACATGGATTACTTCGGACCGCATATTTTCGGCTATACCATCGCCCTGCTGCATACGCTGGGCATGATCGCCGCGATACACGCCGTGTTGACCGTTCGAACCGCGCAAGGCTCGATTGCGTGGGCGCTGTCACTTTTTTTCATGCCCTACCTGATGCTCATTCCGTATCTGATATTCGGTCGCAGTTCTTTCGACGCTTATATCAAGGCAAGGCGCCAAGCCAACGAGGAAATGCGCAAGGCCATCTCTGAGCTCAACTGGCGCCCCTGGGTAGAGGAGGCGCTCACCGCCCGTGCGTCCACCGCATACGACTCATTAAGAGCGATGCCGAAGCTGGGCCATATGCCGTGCCTGGCCAACAACGAGGTGCGACTGCTGATCAACGGGCAGGCAACCTTCGACGCCATTTTCGAAGCCATCGATCAAGCGAAACAGGCCGTGCTGGTACAGTTCTTCATCATCCACGATGATCGCCTCGGCCAACGCCTGCAAAAGTTGCTGCTCAAGAAAGCTTCCGAAGGCGTGGCGATTTATCTGTTGTACGACCGAATCGGTAGCCACTCTCTGCCTCACAGTTATGTACAGGCGTTGCGCGATGGCGGTGTCCAGGTCAAAGCCTTCGCCACCCGCAGCGGCTGGCTCAATCGCTTTCAAGTGAACTTCCGCAACCATCGCAAGATCGTCGTTGTGGACGGCTTCCTCGGATTCGTCGGCGGGCACAACGTTGGCGATGAATACATGGGAGAAAAGCCCCCCCTGGCGCCCTGGCGCGATACCCACGTGCGGGTCCGTGGACCCGTGGTGGCCTGCATGCAGGAATCCTTTGCCGAAGATTGGTTCTGGGCCGCACGTGCGTTACCGCCGCTGATTCTGCCGCAGGTTTATCCAGAAGACGGCGTGCTGTGCCAATTGCTCGCCAGCGGCCCGGCGGACGCCTACGAGACCTGTTCCTTATTCTTCGTCGACGCCATCCACGCGGCGACGGAACGAGTGTGGATCACCACCCCCTACTTCATCCCCGATGAAGCCGTGTTCGCGGCACTGCGATTGGCAGTGCTGCGCGGTGTGGATGTGCGGATTCTGCTGCCTTCCCGAGCCGACCATCACGTGGTCTACGCCGCTTCCAGTCTCTATGCCTTTGAAGCGGTGAGTGCGGGCGTGCGGGTATTCCGCTACGAGCCCGGGTTCCTGCATCAGAAAGTGGTATTGATCGACAGCGAAATCAGCGCCATTGGCAGTGCCAACATGGATAACCGTTCGTTCCGGCTGAACTTCGAAGTGATGCTGCTGACGGTTGACCGCGCGTTTGCCGCCGAGGTGGACCGGATGCTCACCGATGACTTCGCCCAGGCCCACGAAATCGCCAAAGGAGAAAGCCGGGAGACCCACCGCCTGCAACACCTCGGCATGCGGGTCGCCCGGCTTATTTCACCGGTCCTCTAAATGTAAATGTCGTCCCGTGTCCATGGCAGTTCATGACTGCCATCGGCATGGGCTTTCACCGCGAGAATCTGGTGCAGGTTGATCCAGCCTCGAGCGAACGCGTAAGCACAGCCCGCCAGGTACAAACGCCAGATCCGCAAGGCCTGACCCGGCACCAGTTTGGACGCTGCATCGAGGTTGTCCTCCAGGCGCTCGCTCCAATGGTCCAGCGTGCGCGCATAGTGCAGGCGCAGGCTCTCGACATCGACGATTTCCAGCCCGGCGTCGCTGATCTCGGCAGAGATCATCGACAGGTGCGGCAGCTCACCGTTGGGGAACACATACTTCTCGATGAATTCACCGGCACCGCGTCCCACCGGACGGCCGTCGATATGTTTGGCGGTGATGCCGTGGTTCATCACCAGACCGCCCTCTTTCACCGCGCCGAACAGGGTCTTGCAGTACTCCGCCAGGTTCGCATGCCCGACATGTTCGAACATGCCGACGCTGACCACTTTGTCGAAACGACCGTCCTGCGGTAGATCGCGATAGTCGAGCAATTGCAGCTCGACCAGGTCCTCCAGCCCTTCCGCTTTAACGCGCTCACGAGCCAGGGCCAGTTGCTCTTTGCTGAGGGTAATACCGAACACTTTCGCGCCGAACTCTCGGGCCGCAAAGCGCGCCAACCCGCCCCAACCACAACCGACATCCAGCAAATATTCGCCAGGCTGCAAACGCAGTTTTCGACACAGATGACGGAATTTGGCTTGCTGGGCCTGCTCAAGGGTTTCGCTGCCGGTCTCGAAGTAGGCGCAGGAATAGGCCATGTCGCTGTCGAGCCACAGCTGATAAAAGGCATTGCCCAAGTCGTAATGGTAGGAAATCGCCTTGGCGTCCGTGTCTTTGTCGTGGAGGGTACGCACGGGCTGGTTGTCGTCATTTTCGTCGAGCAACGCCTGGCTCCACTCATCACAGACGCGGATCACGTCGCTGATGGAACCTTCGAGTTCCAGTTTTCCTTCGACAAACGCCGCGCCTAGCGAGTCCAGGCTGGGATGGGTGAACTGGGTGACCATTTGTGGATCCTTGACCACAATCGTGACGCTGGGCGTCGGCCCCAGATTGAATTCATGGCCGTCCCAGAGTCGCAAGCGAAGCGGTAATTGCAGATTCTGTAAGGCCGGTGGTAGATGCGCGAGCATGGGAATACCCCTTGTTTCAGACGTCTGATCAGAGGGTAGACCATGTTGGAAAAATCGCGGGCTATCGAATTAATAGCCGTTTCCCATGGATTCACGACGCCCATTCAGCCGCCGTGAACACGCAAAATGGTGCGCCCTTATTACAAATGACTACGAACCGGCGCCACAGTTCTAAAAAGCGTATAAGCCTTTAACGTGGGGGTTAGCGCCGGTCCCGGATGCCATTCAGGCTTCGTCCTTGAGTTTGAGCAACGGCTCCTGAAACCTTAGCAAACGCCCGGCATTACCCAGCACCAGTAACGTGCTGAGGTTATGCAGCAATGCCGCCACCATCGCCCCGGCGGCGCCGAGCCAGCCGAAGGCAGCAAAGGCCACAATCGCCAGGGTCCAGCCCAGACCGATGATGACGTTGACCTGCAACGTCCGACGGCACTGACGACTCAGACGCACGCAGGTACCGAGCCGACGCAAGTCGCTGCCGATCAACACGATGTCTGCCGAGGCCAAGGCGATATCCGCACCACCAGCGCCCATGGCCACACCGACCACGCCGGCCTTGAGCGCGAGGGAATCGTTGATGCCATCACCGACCACCATCGGCCGGAAACCGCTGTCGATTTCCTTGAGCACGCGGTTCAGTTTGTCTTCAGGCAAGGCCTGCGCTTCGACGTCACTGATTCCGACATCACGGGCGAGCGTTTGCGCAACGCTTTGACGGTCACCCGTCAGCAACAGCTGCCGACCCAACCCAAGGTCACGCAGT
Organism: Pseudomonas sp. Irchel s3f7; assembly: GCF_900187615.1. Classification (GTDB taxonomy): domain Bacteria; phylum Pseudomonadota; class Gammaproteobacteria; order Pseudomonadales; family Pseudomonadaceae; genus Aquipseudomonas. Next base: position 133,878 of record NZ_FYDO01000010.1, read on the forward strand.
TCACTCAGCGCAAACTGGGCTTCGGGCTTGACGCTGTCGGCCAGCAACAGCCAGGCGAGAAACTCACCGTTGAGCGCCAGCCCGGCAATCGGGCCATCGTGGTCGGGAACGGTAGACGTGGTGATGCCCAGCTGACTGAACAATTCCGGACGGCCGAGTGCGGCTTCGCCTTGCCCGGTCATCGCCACAACGCCCAGGCCTTGGCGCTCATGAATGTCCGAAAGCAGCAGGAAATGTTCCTGGGAAACCAACCCTGCCAGGGCACGACTCACCGGGTGGCTGCTGGCTGAGCCGAGGCTCGCGGCGAGCTTCAACAGATGGCCGTGATCCTGCAGCGGGCTGTCGATGGATTGCAGTCGCAACGTGCCAAAGGTCAGGGTCCCGGTCTTGTCGACGACCAACGACGTAAGGTCGGCCAACTCTTCCAGAAACGCTGAGCTGCGAATCAGAATCCCGTGCCGTGCTGCCACTGCCACCCCGGCAATCGCCGTGGCGGGTGCCGACAACACCAACGCACAAGGACACGCCGCCACCAACACCGCGAGCATCGCCTGGGCATTGTTTGTGACGAACCAGGTCACTGCCGCCAGCAACAAAACCAACACCATGTAACTGCCGGCGTAACGTTCGAGCAAACGCGTAATCGGCGGCTTGGAACGCTCGGCGTTTTGCATCAAGGCGATGACTTTCCCGAGGGTCGACTCGTTGCCGGTGCGGGTCACTTCGATGCGCAGCAAACCATCCAGGTTGATAGCACCGCCGAACACCGACATGCCGACACCCGCCTCCATCGGCACCGACTCGCCGGTGATGGACGCAGTGTCCAGACTCGCCTGGCCAGACAACACCCGACCATCGGCCGGCACCCGATCACCGGCACGGACTTCGACCAGATCCCCAGGCAGAAGTGTGCCGTTGTCGACTTCGATGATGGTGCCGTCCGCTTGCACCTTGCGTGCGTGGCTACGGGTCAGTTTGCCGAGGGCGTGAATTGCTTCCTGGGAACCGATCACACTGCGCTCTTCCAGCACATGGCCGAAGATCATGATGATCGGCAACAATGCCGCAGTCAGCAGATCGCCGGTGGCCCATGCCCCAAGCATCGCCAGGGCGATCAATTGATCGGTGATGCCGTGCAGGCTCGGATACCGCAAGCTGTACCAGGCTGAGCGCATGACCGGCACGGCGACCAACAACGAAGCGAACCCGAGCAACAACTGACTGACGCCGGCCTGCTCCGGCGACAACCAGCGCCAGATCAAACCCAGCGCCAAAAAGCCCAAGGCGAGCATTGCCAGGGTCAACTGGCGCGCAGCACTGCGTTGTTCTGCCGAAGACAACATGCTCGGGGCGGCAGCGGTTTGAGCGGTCATTGTGCAGCTCCCTGAATGATCAGGCGGGAATCGTCTTTAGGATCGACCGTCGTCACCGAACCGGCCTGGCGGAGAATGTCCGGCATTCGTTCACGGTAAATGCGCAGGAGCATTTGCGGGTCGGTGCCCTGTTGTTGCGCCTTGGCCAGACTCAACACCGTGGCTGTGTCAGCAGACGCTTTTGCCAACCGTTCGCTGGCCTGCGCATCGGCAACTTGCAGCGTGCGGTCGGCTTGTTCGTTGGCGGACTGAGTGAGTTTCTCGGCTTCGGTTCGCGCATTGGCCACGGCTTTGTCCGCTTGCTGGCTGGCCGTCAGAACCGAGTTGAACGCATTGACCGCAGGGCCCGGAAGGCTCGATTGCACATCGACCCGTGCCACTTCGATGCCTAACCCCTGCCCCGTCGCGGTGAGCTCCGCCAAGCGCCGATTGATCCCTTGCACCAGATCACCCCGCAAGCGTTCACGCCGCTCTGCCGCTTGGCTGTCGGCACCGATCAGCTCCGGACGGGCGACCAGAATGGTGTCCAGATCGCGTGCAGCGGTGAGCGCTACGGCGCTTCGGGTGACAAGACGATCCAGCGCCGGCAACACATGTTCACCCTGAAGCACAAAGGCATAGGGCTCAGTGACCTTGTAGAACACCCGCACTTCAAGTTGAACCACGCCCGCATCACCCGTCAGCAGGTAACCGGAGCCCGCCAACGCATCGCTGATGGGCGTGGCGAAACTGGCGACGCGATCCGCCTGTACAGCGGCCCCACTGCGCAGCAGGTTTTCCACCCGACGCTCGACCACGCGATCCGCCGCCGGCAACAAGATCACCTGTTCGAACGGTCGTGGCCAAGCCAATAACAACCCTGCATTCTGGATTCGATCCAGCGCGCCGAAGTGCAAAACGACCGCTCGATTCTGCGGATCGATCTGTCGCACATTGGAGACTGCCCACGCCAACGCCGCCAGAACGGTCACCGCGTACAGGGCAAGAAATGCCAAGCGTCCGGCCTGGATCCACGGACTGCTCAACTCATTTGTTCCACGTGGAACCAAACTCATGGCTGCGATCCGGACTTGTGTTCAAGGTTCGGCGGACCGTCAACCAACACTCGGAACGGTGCGGCGTCGGTACGCAAAATCAACTTGGTCCCCGGCGTCACCACTGTGCCCAAGGTGTCGAGCGAGCGCAGCAAGTTGTAAAGCTGTGGCGAACCCGCGTAGGCACGACCGTAAATTTGCGCCGCTTCAACCCGGGACTGAGCTTCGATATCTGCCGCTTTGACCGTGGCATCGGCCTGCACAATTCGCGCATCGCGCTCGGCGGCGGAACGGATTTGCGCCGCTTCACGTTTGCCAATCGCCGTCCGCTCCGTCGCGATGGTTTCACGCTCGGCACGCATTCGGTCGACCGTCGCGGTGAGTGTCACCGACGGCAAGGTCAGGCGCTCGATACCGACTTGCAGCACACGTACCCCATAAGTGGTGAGCAACTGCTGATCGATCTGCTGACGCAATTGCGCCTCGAAATCGGCGATGTGCACTTGATTGGCGTCGGTGTTCACCAGGTTCGCCAGATCAAAACTGCTCGCGGTCGTTTCCAGCGCCGACCCCACAAAAGTACGAATCTGCCGCGCTGCTTCATCCGGCTGGTTCTGCACCGCGCGCATGAATCGCTGCACGTTTTCAGGATCACCCTGCACCTGCCAGGCCACGTAGGCCTGAACGATGATGCGCAAACCGTCCCGCGTGCCGACATCCTGCAAACCGCTGGAGGTGGTGCGCAGCCGCAAGTCCACCGGGATCGCGGCTTCGAACGGTGCCGGCCAACGCCAGCCAAGACCCGGTTCCAGCAGGACCCGCGACGGATTGCCGAAACGCGTGATCACCGTGGCCTCGCCCGAACGCACTTGCACCAGGCTCGCGGCGGCCACCGCGAATGCCACCAGCAAAGCCGCCCAGCCCATGCGTCGCCATGGGAACGGCCCCGCTTCCTGGGGATCACCGTGATGATGGTGATGATGACCGTGGTGGTGCCCGCCATGGCCGTGGTTGTGGCCGGCGTGGTCATCGTGATCGTGAGTGTGGGACTGGCTCAATTGGCAGCTCCTGGCTGAGCGGTTTTGCGCGACGGCGCAGGGTCAACCGGCGGCGTAAACGTACGGAGGTCGATGGTCGGCGCATTGCTGCTGCCACCCAGTCGATGGTCAAGAATCAGCAACCTGGCGTTGGCCAGGCCTTGGGACAATTGGCTCAAATATTGTTCGAGCACAAAGGCCTGGCCGGCGCTCGCATAGGCCTTCTGTTCGGCGTTGAACTTCAAGTCTGCCGCCTGAGCGCTGGCGTTGATTTCACGCGCCCCGGCCGTCGCCTGGTCGCGAGCGATGCTGGCCTGCAATTGCGCCTGATGGGTAGCTTCGGCCGCTGCTCCGCGTTCGCGGGCAATCAACGCCTGCGCGCCAATCTGCGCCGCTTGCACGCCGTGATACGCATTGGCGGCGCCGGCGGGTGGATGAATGGCTTCGACCACCGTGGCCAGAATCTCTACGCCACTGTCGAGTGTTTGCAGATCGGCCTGCACGGCTCGACCGATCTCTTCGGCCAGCCCTACCCTGTCTTCGCCGAGCAATCCGTCGAGGGTGCGCGAAGCAAAATCGTGAACCAGAATCCGGCTCGCGGTGCTGCGAATCAGCATCGGCACGTCAGCGCTGTTGTACGTTGCCGCCAACGCGGCTTGATCACTCAGGCCAATGCGGTAGATGAAACGCACGTCCATGTTGACGACCTGAAAGCTCTGTTTGTCGCCACGGCTGCTGGCAATCACCTGAGACTTGTCGTTCACATGGCTGGCATCCCACAAGCGATTGGCGATGGCAGGTGCCGGGCCTTCGGCGGGCTCGGCCTGAAGGGGTGCAGAGGTTTCGCCGACGCTGGTCGCCAACTCGTGAACCACACCGTTCTCAACGCTCAATACCCGTCCCAATGGCCACGGTAATCCCGCGTGCAAGCCAGGACCGAATACTTCAACCGGCTTACCGAATCGCTCGTAAATGCCGCGAGCTTGCAGCGGAATTTCGTGAATGCCGGTCAGGGCCCAACCGATGATCGCCACCACCGCCAGCACCGGCACGAATGCCCGACGCATGTAAGTGAACGCCCAAATCTGGCGCAAATCGATGCCGAAACGGTTGTGCAATTCATGCTGCAACGCCAGCAAGGGTTGTGGCGGCCAGCGCAGCATGTCGGCGACAAAACTGCGGGCCAGCAGCTCGGGTTCGAGACGCTCACGGCGCGGGCTGAACAATGACAGGACCGCGCGCAACAGCAACTCAGCGGCCACCAACCCCGGCAAAAGGCCGATCAATACCGCCAGGCGAACGGGCCAGACCGAGGACTCGTTGGCGAACAACAAACAGACGGCGCCGAGCACCAGGCTGATAATCGCGACGCGGGTCAGTTGCGCCAGCGAATTGGCTTCTGGCCATTGCGCGGTATTTTCCTGCGCGAGGTGACGCTCCAGCACCAGCAGCCCGAAAGCCAGCAGTAACGAAATCGCCGCGCCAACGGTCGCCGACATGCCCAATGCCGCGGGCGGCAATGTGAGGTTCCAAACCTGTTCGACGCCGGACAGCGCCAGCAGCGCCCACCCGCCTAGCCACAACGTGGGGGCGCCGATTTGCGTGACCCCGTGCTGCCAGCGGCGACTGATTCGATCGAGCAAGCGCTCATACCAATCCGACGGTGCCTCAGGTTCATCGATGACAACCACCGGCACCACCGGATTCATCGCCCGCTCACGCCACTGCGCCACCCACCAGGCCGATTGCAGGCCCGCAATCAACACCAGAAAAGCCGCGCTCTGATTGACCAGCAAAGCAGGCCAAAGCGATTGCGGCGCAAACAGCCCGACAACTAACGCCAGCAACACACCTGTCGCTGCAAGCACGCCTGCGCCAATCGCAAACTGGCGCAAGCGTCGTCCCTGAAAAAGGGCCTGTTGAAAGCGCGGCAACCCTGTAACCGGCGCCTCATCCACATCGAGATCGACTTGCATATCACCCCAGCGTTGGTTTTGCTCACATGGCAATTCGTTACGATATAACGAAAGCGGTGAAATTTTCGTATTTAATCGCGCTATCCAGAATTGCTCAATCCGAAGCCTTGACCGAAAAGGTACAGAACACACATATTACGCTCGTAATTTTACCTGCGAACTACTTTTACCCATTCCGTCTTTTCATTCAGGAGAACATCCATGAGCACCTATGACGTCGTGATTCTCGGCGGTGGTCCCGGCGGGTACAACGCGGCAATCCGTGCCGGGCAACTGGGTTTGAAAGCGGCCTGCGTGGAAGGACGCGCCACCCTCGGTGGCACGTGTCTGAACGTCGGATGCATGCCATCCAAAGCCTTGCTGCATGCCTCCGAACTCTACGACGCGGCCATGGGTACGGAATTCGCCAACCTGGGCATCGAGGTCAAACCCACCCTTAACCTCGCCCAAATGATGAAGCAGAAAGATGAAAGCGTGACCGGGCTGACCAAGGGTATCGAGTTTCTGTTTCGCAAAAACAAGGTCGACTGGATCAAGGGCTGGGGCCACATCGACGGACCGGGCAAAGTCACGGTGACAGACAGTGCGGGGGGCAAGACCGATCTGAGCGCCAAGGACATCATCATCGCCACCGGCTCCGAGCCCACTCCCCTGCCCGGCGTAAACATCGACAACCAGCGCATCCTCGATTCAACCGGCGCGCTGTCTCTGAGCGAAGTGCCAAAACATCTGGTGGTGATCGGCGCCGGGGTGATCGGCCTGGAGCTGGGCTCAGTGTGGCGACGCCTTGGCGCAGAGGTGACGGTGGTCGAATTCCTCGACCGAATCTGCCCCGGTGTTGACGGCGAAGCGGGCAAAACACTGCAACGGTCACTGAGCAAGCAAGGCATCAAATTCAAGTTGAGTTCGAAAGTGACCAGCGCCAAGGCATCCACCTCCGGTGTCCAGCTCAGCGTCGAGCCCGCTGCTGGCGGTACTGCCGAGCTGCTGGAGGCAGATTACGTGCTGGTGGCCATCGGTCGCCGTCCTTATACACAGGGCCTGGGCCTGGAAAACGTCGGCCTCGCCACGGACAAACGCGGCATGCTCGCCAACAAGGGCCACCGCACCGAGGCGGCGGGCGTGTGGGTGATTGGCGACGTGACGTCCGGGCCGATGCTCGCGCACAAGGCTGAAGACGAAGCCATGGCCTGCGTCGAGCAGATCGTCGGCAATGCTGGCGAGGTCAACTACGACCTGATTCCCAACGTGATCTACACCAAACCCGAACTGGCCAGCGTCGGCAAGACCGAAGAGCAGCTCAAGGCGGAAGGTCGCGCCTACAAGGTTGGCAAGTTTCCCTTCACCGCCAACAGCCGGGCGAAGATCAACCACGAGACCGAAGGCTTCGCCAAAGTGCTGGCCGACGAGCGCACCGACGAAATTCTCGGCGTGCACCTGGTGGGCCCGAGCGTCAGCGAAATGATTGGCGAGTATTGCGTTGCCATGGAGTTCAGCGCCTCGGCCGAGGACATTGCCCTGACTTGTCATCCTCACCCGACTCGCTCGGAGGCGTTGCGCCAGGCGGCGATGAATGTCGAAGGGATGGCGACGCAGATGTAGAAGATCAAAAGATCGCAGCCTTCGGCAGCGCCTATGATGGCTGCGATTTTTTTGCTTTCAGGTTGGCAAATGCTCCAACGGCAACGCCCCCGGCGATTTCACCGTGTGAATCGCAAAGTTGCTGCGGATGTCGCTCACACCCGGCAACTTCAGCAAACTTCCGGTGAGAAAACGGTCGTATGCACGCAGGTCTGGCACCACCACTTGCAGTAGAAAATCCGACTCCCCCGACACCAGAAACGCCGAGATCACTTCCGGCAACGCCGTCACCGCCAAGCGAAATGCTTCGGCCTGTTCGTCGTTATGGCGTTCAACCTTGACCCCGACAAACACCGTCAGCCCAAGGCCCACTTCGTCGCGATCGAGATTGGCCTGGTAACCGCGAATCACCCCGGCCTCCTCGAGCATTCGCACCCGACGCAAGCAAGGTGACGCGGACAGCCCGATCTCGTCCGCCAATTGTACATTGCTCAGGCGCCCGTCCCGTTGCAGTGCGGCGAGAATTTTGCGGTCGTAGGCGTCCAGTTTCATGATTTGGCAGATCCTGATGGTTACAGCTGAGTTATCCAGCAGATTATGCCAATCACAAACCTAATAGAAGCGAACTACGCAAGCACCTGCCCCGCCTCTGCGCCCTAGACTGGCCCTACCGAATCGACAACGAATGGGGTACGACATGGCAGGACTTGGGCTGTTTTTCATGGCGCTGGCAGTGGTCTACCTGTTGCCGGGACCTGACATGATCCTGCTGTTGCAAACCGGAGCCCGCCAGGGCAAGGGCGCAGCACTGGCCACGGCTGTCGGCCTGGCCATCGCCCGGGGTTGTCACGTGGCATTGGCGGCTTTGGGGCTGGCGGCATTATTCAAAGCGGCGCCGTGGACCTTCGATGGGGTGCGTCTGGCGGGTGCCGCGTACCTGCTGTGGCTCGGCATTCAGTGTTTGAGAACCACGATGTTGCCGAGCCTGACCGATCAGCTCATGAGCGAAAAAACACGCTGGAGCACAGCGATTCGTCGCGGTTTGCTGACCAATCTGCTCAACCCCAAGGCTTTGCTGTTTTGCTCAGTGTTGCTGCCGCAGTTTATTTATCCACAGGCCGGGCCGGTGCTTGAACAATTCGCGACCCTGGGAGTGGTGCTGGTCGGCGTCGGCTTGCTGTTCGACAGTGCTTACGCACTCATCGGTGCTGCACTGGGCCGCTGGCTGCAACGCAGTCCTTCAGCCCAACGCTTGCAGCAATGGTTGTTCGGCAGCCTGTTGATCGGTTTCGCCGTGCGACTGACCTTTGTTCAACAGGCGTAAGCCTTACTGCGCCTTGCGGCGGCGACGAATGATCAGCAACAGCGCCGCTGCCGCGACCACCAGGACACCGCCAATCTGCAAGGGCAACTTGTACGGACGAAGGGCTGAACGCGCCCCGTCAGTCACTTGCGTCACATAGCGTTTGTCAGCGTTTTCGAAGTCGGGATACGGGCATTGATGACCAAAATCAGCCGCCCATTCCACGTAAGGCCCTTCTTTGACATAACGCTGATAAATCGCACTTTGCTCGGACAGGCTGCTGTTCCAGCCCGAAGCCTCACACAGCACCGCCGCGAATGCCTGACTGGTGTGCGGCAGATTGTCCGCCGCGCGGTTGGCCAGCGCCGTGGCTACAAAACGGTAGTGGTAACGCTCATCCGGTTGCGCGGCGCTGGCCTGCTGGCGTTTTACTTCGGCCTCGGCCACTAGCGGACCGACCTTCAGCTCAGCGTTTGCCAAAACATAGTTGCCGCCGAAAGTGGCGTAATCCGGGGCCAATTCGTAGCCCAGAATGTCCATGCCCCACTCCCGTGCAGTCCACGCTGCATTGAACAACGCAGCGGCCCGCCGAGTCGGCCACCATGCCGAATCAGCCGCTAGCCGCTGCTGGCCATACAACCTGGCCTTGTTCTGCAAACCGGCGTTATCGAAGTAGGCCGGTGCCTCCTCGTAATGCCCCTCGCGCAACAAACGCCGCCCAAGCAAATTGCGCAGGTTGGCTGCAACCGGCAGGGGCACATAGTTATCGCGCTCCTGCTGAGTGAGCGGCGGTGGCGCCGGGACTTGGGTGTCGACGTAGTGTTTGAGTTCTTCGAGGGTCAGTACGCGCTCGGCCACCGTCGCCGCGTCGAACCAATAGATGCTTTGACTGCGATAGAGCTGATCGAAGGCTTGCAGGTAATCGCCGCGTTGCAGCGCCAGAATCGCGCTCTCGCCCTCGACCCGGCATTTAGGCTGCACCGTTTCGTAATCGAAGTCTGGCGTGCGTCGTTCGCCCCAGGACTCATTCTGCGGGAAGGCTTGGGCAGCCTTGGCGTAAGCCCCGGCGGCAGTAGATTTATCGCCCTCGCGCAGCGCCAGTTTTGCCCGTAGCCACCACGCCAGACCGCCGTCACCGGCGTGTTCGAGGAAGGCTTTGGCGCTGGCGTAGTCGCCCTGTTGATAATTCATCGCCGCCAATCGATCGGCGTTATCGAGGCTGCCACGGGTGCTGTTTTGCAGCAGCTTGATCATTTTCTGTTCGTTTGGCGCTTGATCGCCGAATGACCAGCCCAGCCGGCTGATCAGCGACGCCGTCACCAATTGCTGCACCGGTTTGCCCTTGAGCAGTTCAGCCAGTTGATCTTCTGGCATTGCCGCCAGATCGGCCATCAACAGCTTCAGGGAGGTGTAGCCCACCGCCGACCCATGCAGGTTTTGCGCGGCATAGAGTTCGATGGCGCGGTTCCAATCGCCGGCGGTGCGCACTACCCGGGCTTCTTCGCCGAGACTGGCAATGCCCAGTTCCAAAGGATCACTGAAGCCATCGATGCTCAGTTGTCGTGTCTGCTCGAACGCTTTGCGCGATTGTTCCAGTCGATCAGGGCTCGCGTCGGCTTCGGAACTCATCGCGAACATCGCCCGCCCCAGTGAGTAGGCTGCCCAAGTACTGCGCAAGGCACGTTGATCCGCCGGCAACGCCAGCACTTTCTGGAAATACTCGGCCGCCAAGCCATGGTCACCCGCGCTGAACGCCACGGCCCCGGCCAGATAGAACCTGAACTCGGCGGGCAGGCTCGCGCCCTGCACTTCCACCTGGCGAGCGTCGGTCAAGCCACGCAATTGTTTGACCAGTACCTGCTGTTCCGCCGTCAAATCCGTCTGCTCGGCCAGATCCCGCTGTTCGGAATAGCCCGGCGTCTCACCATAGCCATCGCCGGGGCCCAGTGTCGCGGCCGTCGCGTGCTTGAGCCCGGCGATCGCCTGCCCGAGGCGACTCACCTCGAAGCTGAAATTGCCTTCCGGCAACTCCGCCAGCGACTGCTCGCGGTTGTCCAGCAAGCGCATGGGAAAGTCCGGGCCGCAGGCCAGCGCCGAACCCAGCGGCAGGCTGAGACTCAGGCAAAGCAGATGACGCGGCCAGTTACGGGGAAACATTCGAACCTCCTTGATCAATGTGTGCACAGCGAGCCCAACCGATGGCGCGCTGTCCGCCGGCCGGTATTCGACCGTCGTGCAGGCGGGTGAAGGTAAGCAGGTCGGGGCTCTGTTGCAATGCATAACCGGCCAGCGCATCGGCGCCATCGCAACCTTGCACCGCCAGGGTCAAGCGCTCAGGCCACGCGCTGTCGAGGTTGCCCTGGTTGCTGATGGCGATGTCATAGAGGCCGTTGTCGACCGATAGTTTCAACGTCAGCTGACTTTCGAGCACATCACCGCGGGCCACCGCACGCAACGTCGTCAGGCTCCAGGCGCGGCGGTCGTTGGCCAATGGCAGACGAAACCAGATCAGTCCTGCCAGGTGTTTGGGAGGATCAGCGCGCAAGGTGGCTCCAAGTGCCTTCAGTTGTTGCGGGTCAGCGAGCAGTTCACGGCGCTGACCGTCACGTTCAACGGGGACTTCACTTTCAACAACCGGTGCGCCGCTGCCCCCCGGCAGTAACGCAACGCCATAGGCGGGTAGTGCCAGATAAAAGGGTTTCGTCGTGACGCGACTCCAGGCATTCGCCCATTTTCGAGCCTGATCGGCGTCAAACAACCCAAGGCGCGGATCACTGACCGCATGCACTTGCAAAACGCTGCTGTCGACGGTGGATAACAACGCAGGCAGTTCGGCACTGTCGAGCCAGGCCGGCAAAGCGGTGATGCTCAGTGGCACAGACGCCGGCAGAGCGGCACGCAGTTGGGCAAGAAATTGGCGATAAGCCGGTAGCCGTGCGCTACCTGCATCGTGGTCGATTTCCACACCAGAAAGGGTCAACCCTTGTGCCTGCCAATCGCTGATCAGTTGCTGCACCTGGGCGGTGACTTCAGCCTGGTCCAGCGACGGGAGTTGCCCGTCGAGACGAATCACCGCAATCAGCGGCCGACCATCCTGCCTGAGCATTCCCGGATCAATCCGCACGCGACTCCAGCCCGCCTTGGGGAAGGCCTGCAACGCCAGCACCCGCAGGGTCGAAAAGTCTGCGCGGCTGTCGCTGAGAGCGGCGTCATGGGCCGGTGTCCATTGCCGTTGCCAGATGTAGAGTTGTTGATCCAGCGGTGGCGCGTCTTGTCGTTCGCAACCGCTGAGCAGCGCCAGCGTCGAAAGCAAGACGATCGCGCGAGTGAGAAAAACCATGAAAAACGCCTGTCCCTGAAAAGCAGAAAGGGCCTGTTATGTCCGTTAACGGTTTGAACACTGCAACCGCTGTGGGAGCAAACTCCCACAGGTTTCGTGTACTCACTGACTCACGGCCCTTTTTCGTGTTGCGCACTACCCTACTCAGCGAATGCCCTGGGGGCAATGTTCGCTTCTGATATAGAGCGCCAACGTAGCGCCAGTGCACCGGGGCGACGCACCGCTTGCTCGACCTCAAACGTCCACAGACGCTCAGCCCCTTCGAATGCCTCTATCTGCGGGCCCTCCAGGATGATGTCGGTCCGTCCGCTGAGTTGTAGCAAGTCCCCCGTATTGAAATCGATAAACAGCAAACCGGCTCGGGGATTGAGCAGCAGATTGCCCAGGGTATTGAAATGCAGGTTGCCGGCAAAGTCAGGAATAGTCAGGCGATTCCCTTCCACTCGTACGAATCCACCCTGACCACCCCGGTGAGAAACGTCCACCGAGCGTTCGCCTTCAACCTCTATATAGCTGGCGACAAAGAAGGTGTCCGCTCCGGCGATCATGGCTTTGGCGGCGTCATCCAGGCCGTTGAAACGTTGAGCGACACGGGCCGAAGGGTCCGCCAAAGGCACTGATCGAAACTGTCGCAATTGAATGTACCGGGGGCAATTGCCGAATGCCTGATCCACCGTCACCCCAAAGCCCTGCGTCGATAACGCACGAACATGACCATTGATGCGGTTGCGTCGCCGGGTGTGCAATTCGATACCCAGCAAACCGATCGCCGCGCCCTCGGTGAGCTGTGCAGGGTCGTCAGCCGCCGGCAGGCTGCTCAGTTGCAGAAGACCGGGCTGCGGTGATTGGGCGAAACCTGGCTCACCTTCAAGCACGCTGGCCCAGGGATGCCCCTCCCCATCGACCGCTGCGTACAACATGAACGGCAGTTGCTGATAGAAGGTGCGGTGCTGATCCGGCATCTCATTGCGAATCACCTTACGCCCGAACGCCTCCATGCGCTCGGCAACACCCACGTGCACCTGCAATTGTTTTTCGCCGGCATGCCATGGTGAATGGTCCATTACGACTTCTCCCCTCGCCACATGTTCAGTGTTAGCCGTATCAGGCTGTTTTTTGCAGCCCGGCGACCGTGCGCGGCATGCCGACAAAACCGGGCAGCGCTTCAATGCGGGTCAGCCAGGCGCGGATGTTGGTGTAGTCGTCGAGGCAGACATTGCCCTCGGGGGCATGGGCGATGTAACTGTAGGCCGCAACGTCGGCGATGGTCGGCTCGCTGCCAGCCAGATAGGTTGAATGGGCCAATTCGTGATCGATGACTTTGAGCACGGTGTGGGCGTAAGCAACCACTTCTTCAGCGTTGTATGGCGCACCAAATACCGTGATCAGCCTTGCGCGGGCCGGGCCGAAGGCAATCGGACCGGCAGCCACCGATAACCAGCGCTGGACCCTGGCGGCACCGACCGGGTCGGCTGGGAGCCAGCGGCCGTTGCCGTATTTTTGCGCCAGGTAAACCAGAATCGCATTGGAATCGGCCAGCACCACGCCTTGGTCATCAATCACCGGCACCTGACCAAACGCATTGAGGGCGAGGAATTTCGGTTGCTTGTGTTCGCCTTTGGCCAGGTCGACAAAGATCAGCTCGGTCGGCAACTTCAATAAGGAGAGCATCAGTTCGACACGGTGGGCGTGACCCGAACGTGGGAAGTTGTAGAGTTTGATGGGTTGCATGTCGACACCTCGGTTGAGTGGCGCTGTTCAGGGGAGAGACGGGGCCTATCTTCCGCCCGCAACCAAATCAACAGAATAACCAGCCAACGCAATCCATTATTTCACCCAGCGGAATAATTCAACGCTGCAACGCCGGATGTTCGCGCAGTGTCTTCACCGCGAAATCGACAAAGCTGCGCACCCGGGACGGGGCTTTGCGCCCACCCTGGTAAAGCACGTGAATGGGTAATGGCGGCAGCTCGAAGTCAGCCAGAATGATTTCCAGCTCGCCGGCCGCCACTTTGCCTGCGACCTGATAAGACAACACCCGGGTGAACCCAAGCCCCAGACACGCCGCCGTAATCGCCGCCTGATTCGCTGTCACGACCAGTCGCGGTTCCACCCGGACACTCACGGGCTCACCCTGATCAAGGAATGGCCAACTTCTGAGTTGCCCGATGGCCGACGTCGCAATCATCGGTGCCTGTGCCAGTGCTTCCGGGTGCTCGGGCCGACCATGACGGTCCAGAAAATGGGGGGATGCACAGATCACCCGCCGCACTTCGCCCACCCGAATCGCATGCTGGTTGCTATCGGGCAGTTCACCGATGCGCACAGCGACGTCGATGCCTTCCTCGACCACACTCACCACCCGGTCAACCAGCACGGCGTTGATCGAAACATCGGGAAATTGCGTCAGAAAGTTCACCATCAGCGGTGTGACGAACAACTCGCCAAACAGGACCGGCGCAGTAATCGTCAGTTGCCCACGAGGTTGCGCATGACTGCCCGCCGCAGAATCTTCCGCTTCCTGTACTTCGCTGAGAATTCTCCTACAGTCTTCCAGATACCGCTGACCCGCCTCACTCAGATACACACGGCGTGTGGTGCGCGTCAGCAACGGGGTGCCGATGCGTTTCTCCAGGGCTGCCACCGCCCGGGTAACGCTCGCCGCCGACACACCCAGACGCCGCGCTGCCGCGGAAAAACCCTGCGCCTGGGCGACGGCCGCGAAGATCTGCATTTCCTGGAAGCGGTCCATGGATGTGTCCTTGTTAAGGATAAAAAAGGGCAGTCGCAGTTGCCGGTTTTTTCAGCGTGGTCTTCAATAACCTAGTTGGGCATACAACCCTCAAGTAAATCAATGAGCTACCCAAATGCCACCTGTTCGAGAGCGACAACATTGCTTTGTGAACGCAAAAAACATCCGAAAAAAACGAACTGGGGGTCTTTTGATAATTATTGAGGAGGATTGTCTTGCGGGGCGTTCAGCCTTTCGCAATCATCCGAAGTTGCCCACTGCCATGGGCTTCCACCTGAAAGAAAATGAACCTGGTACAGCGCCAAGCTCGCTCCACAGGGTGGTTTCGGCATCGCTATCCATGGGAATCACGATTTCGCCTATCTCGTGAGGCAGAAAACTAGACTGCCCCCTATACTCAAAACCACCCTTAGACCTATTGAACTTCAGTAGGTGCCATTTTTGTTTCCCTAGATGAAATCAATCCCTCTTGGTCGTGGGTATCTGAACGGATTTACATCCTTTTTACTTACAAGATTTACTTGTTAAGGATGAATTGAAACTTCAGCAGCAAGATGGCCAAGCCTGGTGACACCGCGAGGAGTTCGACAATGTTACGCACAGACATATCCGCTAGAGCACTGTCCGGTGGTTTTCTTGATGTACTGATTCGCGCCGGGTTGATTGCGGTGCTGGTACTGTTCTGCTTCCAGATCTTCAACCCCTTCCTCAACCTCATGCTGTGGGCAGTGATCCTGGCCATCACCCTTTACCCACTGCACACCATGATCAAGCGCAAGGTTGGCAACAAGGACGGTCGTGCCGCCACCCTGATCGTGGTCGTCGCCCTGGCCTTGCTGATGGTGCCGATCTACCTGCTGGGTACCTCGATCAGCGAGTCGATTGAAGGCACCCTGGCGATCCTCAAGTCCGAAACGCTAGAGGTTCCGCTGCCAAACGAAAAAATCGCGTCCCTGCCGCTCATCGGCAAGCCGCTTTACACCTACTGGATGCAAGCTGCCACCGACATGAGCAGCGTACTGATGAAGTTGATGCCCTACATCAAGTCCATCGGGCTGACCCTGTTGGGTAAAATGGCCGACGTGGGCGTGGGCTTCCTGTTGTTCATCGGTGCCTTGATCATTGCCGGTGTACTGATGGCCTATGGCGAAAACGGTGAAAAAAGCGCCCTGGCCATCACCTCGCGTCTTTCCGGTCCTGAACGTGGGCCGCGCATCACCGAACTGTGCACCGCCACCATCCGCGCTGTTGCTCAGGGCGTGGTGGGTATCGCCTTCATCCAGATGCTCGCGGTGGGTGTCGGTTTCGTACTCATGGGCGTCCCGGGTGCCGGGCTGCTGGCCATGGTTGCCCTGTTGATGGGCATCATGCAGTTACCGGTGGTGCTGATAACCCTTCCGGTGATCGCGTATGTCTTCGCTGTCGACGGTACGACCCTGGGTACTATCATATTTTGTATCTACAGCCTGATCGCCGGCATGGCCGACAACATCCTCAAGCCACTCATGCTGGGACGCGGTGTCGATGTGCCTATGCCGGTGATTCTGATTGGCGCGCTGGGCGGCATGGTCAGTGGCGGTTTCATCGGTTTGTTCATCGGGCCGGTTGCGCTCGCAGTGGGCTACCAACTGTTCTGGCAGTGGGTCGATGACAAACCGGCCGAGGTCGTAAGCGAGACTGTGCAACTCGAGGCAATGAACGATCAACATCCTGTCTGAGGAGTTTGCGTTTGATGCCTTGCCTTGCTCGCATCAACCGGTTGCTCCTGTGTAGCACCGCCGTTCTCGGCGGTTGCGTACAGCTGGGTCCGGATTTCCAGTCGCCAGCCCAACCTTGGGTTGAGCACTGGAACACTCCGGCCCTGGAGCTCACCAACCAGAAACACACGCAACCCGACAGCCGTCAGTGGTGGCAAGTGTTCGAAGACCCGGTGCTCAATCAATTGATCGCCGAGGCCGACGCCCACAACGCCGACCTGCTGGTCGCCGGCCTGCGGGTCATGGAATCCCGCGCACAACTGGGTATCGCCCAGAGCGGTCGCTATCCGCAACTGCAACAGGCGAGCGCCGACAGCCTGTACCTGGACCGTAATCAATCGGGTGGTACGAACCCTCAGGACACGAACTTCTGGCAACACAGCGCCGGTGTCGATATCGGCTGGGAACTGGATTTCTGGGGACGTTTCAGCCGTGCCATCGAGTCGGCCGACGCGTCCTGGTTTGCTGCCCAGGCCAACTATGAAAACGTCCTGGTGCTGTTGCACGCGCAATTGGCCCAAACCTATTACGCCTTGCGCACCGCCGAAGCACGCCTGTACATCGCGCGTAACAATGCCAAATTGCAAAAACGCAGCTACGAAATCACCGAGCGCCTGTTCAAAAGCGGGGCCGAAGCCGAACTCGACCTGCAACAGGCCAAGACCCAGTACCTGGGCACCCTGAGCACCATCCCCGAATTTGAAAGCCAGGTCGCAAGCTTTCGCAATGCGTTGTCCACCCTGGTCGGCCGACCACCCGGTGCATTCCCCGAGCTGAACAACAACACGGGGCTGGTGCCACTGCTCGACACGGCCGTGCTGCAGGATGTGCCCGCCAACTTGCTGGTACGACGCCCGGATGTTCGCGCGGCCGAGCTGCAAGTGGCGGCACAGTCGGCGTTGATCGGTGTGGCCGAAGCCGATCTGTACCCTTCGGTCAGCCTGGTGGGCAGCATCGTCTGGTCCGCCAGTTCGCTCAAGGGCGCTTCCGACACCCTCGACCTGGTGGGCGGTCCGAGCTTTCGCTGGGACATCTTCGACCATGGCCGAATCACCAACAATGTGCGCGTGCAGGACGCGCGCCTGCAGCAGTTGATCGTTGTTTACCAGGACAGCGTGCGCCAGGCGGCGCGCGAGGCCGACGATGCCGCAACCGGCCTGATCAAGGCGCTGGAACGCGACCGTATCCTCAGCGAAGCATCAATCGCAGCCGACCGTTCGGTGACCCTGGCCAACGCTCAATATCGCGAAGGCTATTCAGATTTCCAGCGCGTGCTGGATGCCCAGCGCGCCTTGTTTGCCCAGCAGGATATCTATCTGGTCAATCGCGGCACCGCCGTCAACAACCTGATCGCCCTGTACAAGGCGTTGGGCGGAGGCTGGTACAGCGACAGACCGATGATTGATGCGGCGACCCGCCAACAGATGCAGCAACGAACCGATTGGGGCGATCTGCTCGATGAACCGAAGGAAGGTACCCCATGAGTGACAGCCCACAACAGGCCGATGTGAACGCCACCGAGCCCGCTGCCGACCCGGCCAAAAAAGCGGTCAATTGGGTGGTATTGCTGATTATCCTGAGCCTGGTCTGGTATCTGTTGGCCGATCGATACACGCCCTACACGCAGCAGGCCCGGGTGCAGGCCTTCGTGGTGCCGGTGGCGGCGGAGGTGTCCGGCCGGGTGACCAAGGTGCACGTTCGCAATAACCAGGACGTCAAGGCAGGCGAATTGCTGTTTGAGGTCAATCCGGAGCAGTACCAGATTGCGGTTGATCGCGCCCGCTCCGACCTCGAGACGACGCGTCGCCAGGTCGGGGCCAACACGGCCGGCGTCGACTCCAAGCAAGCGTCACTGCGTGCATCCCAGGCCAATGAGCTCAAGGCACGTCAGGACATCCAGCGGCTTGAACGCCTGTACAGCGAAGACCCTGGCACTATCTCTCTGCGTCGTCTGGAAATCTCCCGCGCCACGCTGTCAGAGTCCATCAGCCAGGTCGCCGCCGCCAAGGCCGAAGTACAACGCGCGCGCGAAACACAGGGCGGTAGCGGAGACGAAAACGCCCAATTGCTCAGCGCCGCCAGTAACCTGGAAAAAGCCGAACTGGACTTGAGCAATACGAAGGTCCACTCCCGCTCGGCCGGCCTGATCACCGATTTGCGCACCGACGTCGGCCAATTCGCCGCCGCTGGGGCGCCGGTGATGACCCTGATCGCTATCCACGATGTCTGGATCAGCGCCGACATGACCGAAAACAACCTGGGCGACGTCAAGCCAGGCACACCGGTGTCGATCATCCTCGACGCAATCCCGGGGGAAATTTTCAAAGGCCATGTTCGCAGCGTCGGCTATGGCGTCGATGTTGGCCAGACCACCCCGCCCGGAAGCCTGCCAACGGTAGAGAACAGCCGCGACTGGCTGCGTCCGGCACAGCGGTTTCAAGTCATCATCGAATTCGAGCCCGGTGAGTTGACCGGTCCCCAGGGCATCCGCTCTGGCGGTCAGGCCGAAATCATGGCGTTCCCTAGCGACAACAGCCCGCTGAACCTTCTTGGGCGCGTGTTCCTGCGAATGATGAGCTGGCTGTCCTATGCCTATTGAGCGCTCGCCCCGAGTCCAGCGCGCCCTGCGCCTGAGCTTCGGCACGGCGCTGTGCCTGGCGGCGAGTTATGGATTGGCCCTGCCTATCCCGTTCCTCGCGCCGATGTTGGCGATGATGATGCTGGCGGCAATGAACCGGCCACTGCCGTTCAAGGCCAGCCTGGGTCTGATCCTGATACTGATGTTGACCACCGGGAGCGGCCTGCTGCTGATTCCCCTGTTGCGCTATTACCCGTTCAGCGGCGTGTTGTTGGTCGGACTCTGCCTGTTCATGGCCTTCGGTTATGGCTTGCGCGGCGGCAACCCGCTGGTGGCGACTTTTCTGGTGGTGGGGCTGACTTTGATCAGTTCAGCCGGAACCGCTGAATTCGGTCTGGCGCTTGAGGTGATCGTCGCCCTGGTCAAGGGACTGTTCCTGGCCGTGACGACGTTGACGATCAGCCACTTTCTGTTTCCAGAGCCCGCCAGTGCTCCCCCGCCAAAACCCAAGCCAGCCCTCACGCCCACCGAAAGCGGTTGGCTGGCAATGCGCGCCACTCTGGTGGTGCTGCCAGCCTTCCTGTTGGCGATGATTGACCCGGCCAGTTACATGCCAATCATCATGAAAGCGGTCGGTCTCGGCCAGCAGAGCTGCGCGACCAACGCCCGCAACGCCGGCCAGGAATTGCTCGGCTCGACCCTGTTGGGCGGCCTGATGGCGATACTGTTCTGGTGCGCGCTGAGCCTGTTCGTCAACTTGTGGATGTACTTTCTGTGGATGCTGCTGTTCGGCTTGCTGGTGGCCCGAAAGCTCTATGGCCTGGCCATCACCCGGCAACCGCCGAGTTTCTGGCTCAACAGCCTGGCGACGCTGATCATTCTGCTTGGCCAATCGGTACAAGACAGCGCAGCGGGCAAAGATGTCTACACCGCATTCGCCATCCGCATGGGCCTGTTCATTCTGGTTACCTTGTATGCCTGTGCGATGGTGCATTTGCTCGATACACGACGGGAAAAGCGTCAGGTCCCTCAACGTTAATACCGAACGCTACTGACGAGCCTGTTCTCTGAAAACAAAAAACCCCCGTTGATCGGGGGTTTTTCATGTGAATAAATTCACCTGTGGATAACTTATTCCACAGTCACCGACTTCGCCAGGTTACGCGGCTGGTCAACGTCGGTGCCTTTGAGCACGGCAACGTAATACGACAGCAATTGCAGCGGAATGGTGTAGAGGATCGGCGACAGGATGTCGTGGATGTGCGGCATCTGTACGACGTGGGTGCCTTCACCATTGGTCATGCCGGCCTTCTCGTCAGCGAAAACGACAAGCTGGCCGCCACGGGCGCGGACTTCCTGGAGGTTGGACTTGAGCTTTTCCAGCAGCTCGTTGTTCGGCGCCACGGTCACCACCGGCATGTCGTTATCCACAAGCGCCAACGGACCATGTTTCAGCTCGCCGGCCGGATAGGCTTCAGCGTGGATGTAGGAAATCTCCTTGAGCTTGAGCGCCCCTTCCATTGCGACCGGGAACTGCGCACCACGACCGAGGAACAGCGTGTGGTTCTTCTCGGCGAACAGCTCGGCAACTTTTTCCACGATGCTGTCCATCGCCAATGCCTCGCCAAGGCGAGTCGGCAAGCGACGCAGCTCTTCGACCAATGTAGCTTCGACGCCTTTGGCCAGTGTGCCGCGAACCTGGCCCAGGGACAGCGTCAGCAACAGCAGGCCAACCAGTTGAGTGGTAAAGGCTTTGGTCGACGCCACGCCAATTTCGCGCCCGGCCTGGGTCAGTAAGGTCAGGTCGGATTCACGCACCAGCGAACTGATACCCACGTTGCAGATGGCCAGGCTGGCGAGGTAGCCCAGTTCCTTGGCGTTACGCAGCGCTGCGAGGGTGTCGGCGGTTTCGCCGGACTGGGAAATGGTCACAAACAGGGTGTCTGCCTGCACCACCACCTTGCGATAGCGGAACTCGCTGGCCACTTCGACCTGGCACGGGATGCCAGCCAGCTCTTCAAGCCAGTAACGGGCAACCATACCGGCGTGATAGCTGGTGCCGCAGGCCACGATCTGTACATTGCGCACTTTGGCGAACAACTCGGCCGCCTGTGGACCGAACGCCTGCACCAAGACTTGACTCTGGCTCAGGCGACCTTCCAGGGTGCGTTGCACCACGGACGGTTGCTCGTGGATTTCCTTGAGCATGTAGTGACGGTATTCGCCTTTGTCGGCGGCTTCGGCGCCATCGCTGTATTGCACCGACTGGCGCTCGACCGCTTTGCCGGTCACGTCCCAGATCTGCACGCTGTCACGACGAATCTCGGCGATATCGCCTTCTTCCAGGTACATGAAGCGATCAGTGACCTGGCGCAGGGCCAACTGGTCGGACGCGAGGAAGTTTTCACCCATGCCAAGCCCGATGACCAGCGGGCTGCCACTACGTGCCGCCACCAGCCGATCAGGCTGTTGTGCACTGATGACCGCCAGACCATACGCGCCATGCAGTTCTTTGACGGTTGCCTTGAGGGCCACGGTCAGGTCGCGCAGGTCCTTGAGCTTGTGGTTCAGCAGGTGCGCGATGACTTCAGTGTCGGTGTCCGACGTGAAGACATAACCCAAGGCTATGAGTTGTTCGCGCAGGGCTTCGTGGTTTTCGATGATGCCGTTGTGCACTACGGCCAGATCACCCGAGAAATGTGGGTGCGCATTGCGCTCGCAAGGCGCGCCGTGGGTGGCCCAACGGGTGTGAGCAATACCCAGACGACCGACGAGCGCTTCTTCGGCCAGAGCCTGCTCCAGCTCGCTGACCTTGCCCGGGCGACGACGACGCTCGAGTTTTTCATCATTGGAATAGACCGCCACACCGGCGCTGTCATACCCACGGTATTCCAGACGCTTCAGGCCTTCGACCAGGATGGCGGTGATGTTACGTTCTGCGACTGCCCCGACAATGCCACACATACTATTTCTCCTGACTGACAGCCGCGCAAATCAACGTGATACCGCGGGCCTGAATCTGATCCCGTGCCTCAAGGGGCAGGCGATCATCGGTAATAAGGGTATGGACGCTGCTCCAGGGCAGCTCCAGATTGGGAATTTTGCGGCCGATTTTGTCGGCCTCGACCATCACCACCACTTCACGGGCCACTTCAGCCATGACCCGGCTAAGCCCCAATAATTCATTGAAGGTGGTGGTACCGCGAACCAGATCGATGCCATCGGCACCAATGAACAACTGGTCGAAGTCGTAAGAGCGCAGAACCTGCTCGGCCACCTGCCCCTGAAAGGACTCGGAATGCGGATCCCAGGTGCCGCCGGTCATCAACAGCACCGGCTCGTGCTCAAGTTCGCTCAAAGCGTTGGCGACATGCAGGGAGTTGGTCATCACCACCAAACCCGGTTGTTGGCCGAGCTCGGGAATCATGGAGGCGGTTGTACTGCCGCTGTCGATGATGATGCGCGCATGTTCGCGAATTCGCGCAACGGCAGCGCGGGCAATGGCTTGTTTGTATTTGGAGACTGGCTCACCGACATCGGCCACCAATTCCTGAGGCATGGTGATCGCCCCGCCATAACGCCGCAGCAACAGACCGTTGCTTTCTAGTGCCGCCAGATCCTTGCGAATCGTAACTTCAGACGTTTCGAAACGCTTGGCCAATTCGTCCACACTCACTTCGCCCTGCTCGTTGAGCAAGGTGAGGATGTTGTGGCGGCGTTGTGGTGTATTGCGCTTTGACATGCTGGATAAGTTTCGATTCGAAAGATAACGAAAGCAATAAAAACCTATCGGTGAAACTTCGTCAAGGGCGAGGCGATAAAAAGAGCTGTGGATAACCAGTAGGAGCGAACTTGCTCGCAATGGAAGCGATGCATCTATTCAGAAAAATAGCGTCATCGTTCACGTCCATCGCGAGCAAGAGGGCTGTGCATAACTTACGACTTCTTGATTTTTTCCGGCCGCTTCCAGCCGTCGATGTTCTTCTGCCGAGCACGCCCGACTGCCAACTGCGCTTTATCCACAGTTGAGGTAATCGTCGAACCGGCCGCCGTGGTTGCACCGTCCAAGATATCCACAGGCGCCACCAATGAGTTGTTGGAACCGATGAACACATCTTCGCCCAACACGGTTTTCCACTTGTTGGCGCCGTCATAGTTGCAAGTGATGGTGCCGGCACCAATGTTGGTACGCGCGCCGATTTCGGCATCGCCCAGATACGACAAATGACCAGCCTTGGCGCCTTCTCCCAAGTGCGCGTTCTTCAGCTCGACAAAGTTACCCACATGCGCTCGGGCATCCAGCACGGAGCCCGGACGCAACCGAGCGAACGGACCGGCATCGCTGCCTTCGCCCAGAATCGCACCGTCGATATGGCTGTTGGCCTTGATGACCACACCTTTGCGCAGGGTGCTGTCCTTGATCACGCAGTTCGGGCCGATGATCACGTCGTCTTCGATGATCACTTTGCCTTCGAGGATGACGTTGATATCGATCAGCACATCACGGCCTACCGTAATGTCGCCGCGAACATCGAAACGTGCCGGATCGCGCAGCGTCACACCTTGCGCCATCAAACGGCGACCGGCGCGCAGTTGATAATGCCGCTCCAGCTCGGACAGCTGCTTGCGGTCGTTGGCGCCCTGCACTTCCATCGCGTCGTGGGGTTGTTCGGTGGCGACGATCAGACCGTCACTCACCGCCATGGCGATCACGTCGGTCAGGTAGTACTCGCCCTGCGCATTGTTGTTGGACAAGCGGCTCATCCAGTCGCCGAGGCGTGCGAAAGGCAACGCCAGGATGCCGGTGTTGCCTTCGGTGATTTTGCGTTGGGCTTCGTTGGCATCTTTCTGCTCGACGATGGCGGTGACCTTGCCATCGCCATCACGAACGATACGGCCGTACCCGGTCGGATCATCCAGATCGACGGTCAACAGACCCAGCTGTTGTGGGCTTACCTGCTTGAGCAGACGCTGAAGCGTTTCGACTTCGATCAACGGCACGTCACCGTAGAGCACCAGCACAGTGTCGGATTCAATAAATGGCACCGCTTGAGCCACCGCGTGGCCTGTACCCAGCTGCTTGTCCTGCAGAACGAAATTCAGATCATCCGCTGCCAGACGTTCACGCACAGCATCGGCGCCGTGACCGATCACCACATGAATGCGCTGTGGATCAAGTTGCCGGGCGCTGTGGATAACATGACCCAGCATCGAGTTGCCGGCAATCGGGTGCAATACTTTTGGCAAAGCCGAGCGCATGCGCGTGCCTTGGCCAGCAGCGAGGATAACGATTTCAAGAGACATGACTGGCTACCAATCCTGGGTGGTCAGCGGCTGCGACCGGGTTTAAAAATCGGAAAAGAAAAAAGGGTAGCCGAGGCTACCCTTTTTAATCAATCACACAACAAGCGCAGCCTTAGTGGCCAAACTTCTTGCGGATCTGCTGGACGGTGCGCAGCTGAGCTGCGGCCTCGGCCAGACGTGCGGCAGCAGAACCGTAATCGAATTCTGCGCCACGTTCATGCAAGGCCTTCTCGGCAGCCTTGACGGCTTCCTGAGCGGAGGCTTCATCCAGGTCGGCAGCACGTTGCACGGTGTCGGCAAGAACCTTGACCATGTTCGGCTGAACCTCGAGGAAACCACCGGAGATGTAAAACACCTCCTCTTCCCCGCCCTGCTTGACCAGGCGGATCGGCCCTGGCTTCAGATTAGTGATCAGCGGCGCGTGACCCAGAGCGATACCAAGATCACCCAGTGCACCGTGCGCAATCACCATCTCGACCAGACCGGAAAAGATTTCCCCTTCCGCGCTGACGATATCGCAATGGACTGTCATAGCCATCTGATTGCCTCAACCTAAATTAGCGCCCGTTGCCGGGCGCCGGGATTACAGTTTCTTGGCTTTTTCGATCGCTTCTTCGATGCCGCCAACCATGTAGAACGCTTGTTCTGGCAGGTGGTCGTAGTCACCGTTGAGGATGCCTTTGAAGCCAGCAATGGTGTCTTTCAGGGAAACGTATTTACCCGATGCACCGGTGAAGACTTCAGCCACGAAGAACGGCTGCGACAAGAAGCGCTGGATCTTACGAGCACGGTTTACCAACTGCTTGTCGGCTTCCGACAGCTCGTCCATACCCAGGATCGCAATGATGTCCTTCAGTTCTTTGTAACGCTGCAGAACGTACTGAACGCCGCGAGCGGTGTCGTAGTGGTCCTGGCCGATTACGTTCGGGTCCAGCTGGCGCGAAGTCGAGTCGAGTGGATCGACCGCTGGGTAGATACCCAGGGAAGCGATGTCACGGGACAGAACGACGGTAGCGTCCAAGTGGGCGAAGGTGGTCGCTGGCGACGGGTCGGTCAAGTCATCCGCAGGTACGTATACCGCTTGGATCGAAGTGATCGAACCTTCCTTGGTCGAAGTGATACGTTCTTGCAGAACGCCCATCTCTTCAGCCAGGGTCGGCTGGTAACCTACTGCGGAAGGCATACGGCCCAGCAGTGCGGATACTTCAGTACCGGCCAAGGTGTAACGATAGATGTTGTCGACGAACAGCAGAACGTCGTTACCTTCGTCACGGAACTTCTCGGCCATGGTCAGGCCGGTCAGTGCTACGCGCAGACGGTTACCCGGCGGCTCGTTCATCTGACCGTAAACCAGTGCCACTTTGTCCAGAACGTTGGAATCCTTCATCTCGTGGTAGAAGTCGTTACCCTCACGAGTACGCTCACCCACACCGGCGAACACGGAATAACCGCTGTGCTCGATGGCGATGTTACGGATCAGTTCCATCATGTTTACGGTTTTGCCTACACCGGCACCACCGAACAGACCGACTTTACCGCCTTTGGCAAACGGGCAAACCAGGTCGATAACCTTGATGCCGGTTTCCAGCAGGTCGTTGCCGCCTGCCTGTTCAGCGAACGAAGGCGCTGGACGGTGAATGCCCCAACGCTCTTCAGTAGCGATTGGACCAGCTTCGTCGATCGGGTTGCCCAGAACGTCCATGATCCGGCCCAGAGTCGCTTTACCGACCGGTACGGAGATGGCTGCGCCAGAGTCGATAACGTCCAGACCGCGCTTCAAGCCTTCGGTGGAACCCATCGCAATGGTACGAACCACGCCATCGCCCAGCTGCTGCTGAACTTCCAGGGTGGTCCCGGCCGCGCTTTGTACAGTCAGCGCGTTGTAGATGCTCGGTACGCTGTCGCGTGGAAATTCCACGTCGATAACGGCGCCGATGATTTGAACGATACGTCCGCTACTCATAGCTGGATCCTCTGAATATTTGAACCGTTAAACCGCGGCAGCGCCGCCGACGATTTCCGAGATCTCTTGGGTGATCGCAGCCTGACGCGCCTTGTTGTAGACCAGCTGCAAATCGCTGATCAAATCACCGGCGTTGTCGGTAGCGTTCTTCATCGCGATCATCCGCGCAGCTTGTTCAGCCGCGTTGTTCTCGACCACCGCCTGGTAGACCTGCGACTCCACGTAACGGACCATCAAGCCGTCTAGCAGCTCCTTGGCATCCGGTTCGTAGAGATAGTCCCAGTGGTGCTTGAGGTTCTGATCCGGGGTTGCCACCAGTGGAATCAATTGCTCCACGGTAGGCTGTTGCGTCATGGTGTTGATGAACTTGTTGGACACCACGGACAGGCGGTCAATACGGCCGTCCAGGTAGGCATCCAGCATCACCTTGACGCTGCCGATCAGATCATTGATCGACGGCTCTTCACCCAGGTGGCTGATAGCTGCAACGACGTTACCGCCGAAGTTGCGGAAAAAGGCCGCACCCTTGCTACCAACGACACACAGATCGATCTCGACGCCGTTTTCGCGGTTTACCGCCATGTCCTTGACCAGGGCCTTGAACAGGTTGGTGTTCAAGCCGCCGCACAAACCACGGTCACTGCTCACTACGACATAACCAACGCGCTTGATTTCGCGGTCGATCATGAACGGGTGGCGGTATTCCGGGTTGGCGTTGGCCAGATGCCCAATTACCTGGCGGATACGCTCCGCATAAGGACGGCTAGCAGCCATGCGCATTTGTGCCTTGCGCATTTTGCTGACCGCCACTTTTTCCATGGCGCTGGTAATCTTTTGCGTGCTTTTGATGCTCGCAATCTTACTGCGAATCTCTTTTGCGCCTGCCATGTAACACCTATCAGGTTAGCAAGCGGGAGCCTTGCGGCTCCCGCTGCGGCTTACCAGGTTTGGGTGGCCTTGAACTTCTCGATACCGGCTTTCATGCCAGCGTCGATTTCGTCATTGAAGTCACCTTTCACGTTGATCTTCGCCATCAAATCGGCGTGATCGCGGTTGAAGAAAGCAATCAGCGCTTGCTCGAAGCTGCCGATTTTGGCGATTTCAACGTCAGTCAGGAACCCACGCTCAGCGGCATACAGCGACAGCGCCATGTCAGCGATCGACATTGGTGCGTATTGCTTCTGCTTCATCAGCTCGGTAACGCGCTGACCATGCTCAAGTTGCTTACGGGTCGCTTCGTCCAGGTCAGAAGCGAACTGGGCGAATGCCGCCAGTTCACGGTACTGAGCCAGAGCGGTACGGATACCACCGGACAGCTTCTTGATGATCTTGGTCTGAGCGGCACCACCCACACGGGATACCGAAACACCGGCGTTCACTGCAGGGCGGATGCCCGAGTTGAACATGGCCGATTCCAGGAAGATCTGACCGTCGGTGATGGAAATCACGTTGGTCGGAACGAACGCGGAAACGTCGCCAGCCTGGGTTTCGATGATCGGCAGTGCGGTCAGGGAACCGGTTTTGCCGGTCACTGCGCCGTTGGTGAACTTCTCTACGTATTCTTCCGAAACGCGGGATGCGCGCTCCAGCAGACGGGAGTGGAGATAGAACACGTCGCCTGGGTAAGCTTCACGGCCTGGTGGACGGCGCAGCAGCAGGGAAATCTGGCGGTAAGCCACTGCTTGCTTGGACAGATCGTCATAAACGATCAGCGCGTCTTCACCGCGGTCGCGGAAGAATTCACCCATGGTGCAACCGGAGTACGGTGCCAGGAATTGCAGCGCAGGAGATTCCGAAGCACTGGCAGCCACGATGATCGTGTTGGCCAGGGCGCCGTTTTCTTCCAGCTTGCGAACCACGTTGGCGATGGTCGATTGTTTCTGACCGATGGCTACGTAGACGCAGAAAATGCCGCTGTTCTTCTGGTTGATGATCGCGTCGATCGCCAGAGCGGTTTTACCGATCTGACGGTCACCGATGATCAGCTCACGCTGGCCACGGCCGACAGGGATCATGGCATCGACAGCCTTGTAGCCAGTCTGTACAGGCTGGTCTACCGACTTACGCCAGATCACGCCTGGAGCAACTTTCTCGACCGCGTCGGTCTCGGTGTTGCCCAGTGGACCTTTGCCGTCAACAGGGTTACCCAGTGCGTCGACTACGCGACCCAGCAGTTCCTTACCAACCGGAACTTCCAGGATGCGGCCGGTGCACTTGGCGCTCATGCCTTCAGCCAAAGACTGGTATGCGCCCAATACAACGGCACCTACGGAGTCTTGCTCCAGGTTGAGTGCCATACCGAAGACGCCGCCCGGAAACTCGATCATCTCGCCGTACATTACGTCGGCCAGACCGTGAATCCGCACGATACCGTCAGATACGCTGACGACAGTGCCTTCGTTACGGGCTTGGGAGGTCACATCGAGCTTGTCGATGCGGCCCTTGATAATTTCACTTATTTCGGAAGGATTGAGTTGCTGCATTGCTCTGCTGCCCCTTCAAACTCAAGATTTCAATGCTTCGGCAAGTTTCGCGATTTTGCCGCGAATCGAGCCATCGATAACCAGGTCGCCGGCGCGGATGACGACACCACCAATAAGGGCAGCGTCCTCCGCAACTTGCAGGCGCACTTCCCGGTTGAGTCGTGCACTGAGAACCTTGGCGAGTTTGTCTTGCTGTTCTTGGTTCAATGCAAAAGCACTGGTGACTTCAACGTCTACCGACTTCTCTTGCTCGGCCTTGTACAGGTCGAAAAGAGCGGCAATCTCCGGCAATAGCGGGAGACGGTCGTTTTCGGCAACGACGTGGATGAAGTTCTGTGCCTTGGCATCAAACTTGTCGCCGCACACGTCAATAAACGTGGCGGCCTTTTCTGCGCTCGTCAGTCGCGGGGCCTTGAGCACGCGCTGCATGGTGTCGTCTTCCGACACCGCTGCAGCCAGGCCGAGCATGGCTGACCAATTGGCCAGTTGCTGGTGGGCCTGAGCGTGCTCGAAGGCCGCCTTAGCGTAAGGTCGGGCCAACGTGGTCAGTTCTGCCATGATCGCCCTCGCTTAGATTTCAGCAGCCAGTTGGTTAACCAGCTCTGCGTGCGCGTTTTGATCGATTGTGGCACCCAGGATCTTCTCGGCGCCGCCGACTGCCAGCAAGCCCACTTGGGCACGCAGCGCGTCTTTGACACTGTTCAGTTCCTGTTCGATCTCGGCTTGAGCCTGAACCTTCACACGGTCAGCGTCGACACGGGCTTTTTCAACAGCCTCTTCGACAATCTGGTTACCGCGTTTCTTGGCTTGCTCGATGATTTCAGCTGCCTGAGCTTTCGCTTCGCGCAGTTGGTGACCCGCTTTCTCTTGGGCCAACTCCAGGTCGCGAGCTGCACGGCTGGCAGCGTCCAGACCATCAGCGATCTTCTTTTGACGTTCGTGCAGTGCCGCAATGACCGGAGGCCATACGAACTTCATGCAGAACAGTACAAAAATCAGGAACGCAACGGACTGGCCAATCAGGGTCGCATTAATGTTCACGCCAACACCTCGCAGTTACGTTGTCCATCACACCAAATTACCCGGAAGATCCGAGTAATTAGCCAGCGATTTGACCAACGAACGGGTTCGCAAAGGTGAAGAACAGAGCGATACCAACACCGATCATGGTTACGGCGTCGAGCAGACCGGCAACGATGAACATTTTAACTTGCAGCATTGGGACCATTTCTGGCTGACGCGCTGCGCCTTCCAGGAACTTGCCGCCCAGCAGGCCGAAACCAATTGCGGTACCCAGTGCGCCCAGGCCGATCAACAGTGCAACAGCGATAGCGGTTAGACCAACTACAGTTTCCATCTTTCCTCCCGACTTTTACGTCGTATGGTTTAGGTTTTTTAGATTAAAGCGGTAAAACAAATCGTTTCAGATGCCCCGTAAGGAGCACCTTCCCGTTTTACCGGGAAGGACATCAGACTAGTCGAGACTGGTCTTAATGGTTTTCTTCGTGTGCCATCGACAGGTAAACGATGGTCAACATCATGAAGATGAACGCCTGCAGGGTGATGATCAGGATGTGGAACACAGCCCACGCCCACTGCAGAACAACGCCCAGGCCACTAAGCCAGAGCAGACCGCTGCCGAACATCACAGCAATCAGAATGAAGACCAGCTCGCCGGCATACATGTTGCCGAACAGACGCAGAGCCAGGGAGATCGGCTTGGCGATCAGGGTCACGAATTCCAGCAGGAAGTTCACCGGGATCAGCAAGGCCTGAACGAAGATGTTCTTGCTGCCGAACGGGTGCAGGGTCAGTTCGCCGATGAAGCCGCCGATGCCCTTGACCTTGATGCTATAGAAAATGATCAGTGCGAAAACCGAGATGGCCATGCCCAGAGTCGCGTTCGGGTCGGTGGTCGACACGGCGCGGAACGGGATGTGTGCATCGCCGGAGATCAGGATGGCCAGCTGAGGAATCCAGTCGACCGGTACCAGGTCGACGGCGTTCATCAGGAACACCCAGACGAAGATGGTCAGTGCCAGCGGTGCAATCACCGGGCTACGGCCATGGAAGCTGTCTTTCACGCTGCCATCGACGAATTCGACCAATACTTCAACGAAGTTCTGCAAAGCACCTGGCTGACCGGAGGTCGCTTTCTTCGCCGCCATGCGGAAAAGAAGAACGAAGATCAGACCCAATGCGACCGACCAGCCGAGGGTATCGACGTGGAAAGCCCAGAAGCCCATTTCCTTGGCTTCTGCTGCGGTGTGGGCAAAGCCCCAGCCGCCGGTAGGGTGCTGACCGAAGGTCAGGTTCTGCAAGTGGTGCTGGATATAGCCCGAAGCGGTTGTTTCTGCCATGGTTGCCTCAAACGCCCTAAGGTCTCGAAAGTCTTGTTCTCATCAGCAGGGGAGCGAACCAGCTGACCGACTGAGTCAGCACGAAGGCACCGAATACTGCAATCGGCGCCAGTGGCTTCACACCTGCAAACACCAGTGCAAACAGCACTGCCGTCAAAATCAGTTTGCCTGCCTCGCCGGCATAAAATGACCGGACGATGGACTGGGCTGCTCGGGCGCCGGAAAACCGAAATGCCCTGTGAGCAAAATAAACATTGGGTAGCAAGGCTATCAGGCCTCCGCAGAGTCCCGAGTACCCGGCAACGACTCCATATCGGTACCAGAGCGCCAAAGCGGCGATCAGCAACACGACAAATTGAGCCATTAACACCGGAAAAACTGCCAGACGATGGAAGGGCAAGCGGTTTGGCGTGCGGGTTTCCATCACTTTTACTCTCCAATGGTCGGCTGCCGAAATGCAATAACTTGGCATAATTTGTGCCGACAAAATGCGCGCAGAGTATAGGGGCGGTTCAGCCCCTATTCAACTGTCAGGTAGTGATTTCCGACTGCGCGCTACATGAGTAAATGTTTCAGCGAATATGTGCGAGTACGCCCTGGAGTTCATCCAGGGAGTTGTAGCCAATCACCAGTTGCCCTTTACCCTTCTTCCCATGGCGAATCTGCACCGCAGAGCCTAGGCGCTCGGCCAGACGCTGTTCGAGACGGGCGATATCCGGGTCCGGTTTTGTGGGTTCGACAGGCTCCGGTTTGCCACTCAACCACTGGCGAACCAGTGCTTCAGTCTGGCGCACGGTGAGCCCGCGTGCGACAACATGTCGCGCCCCTTCAACCTGTTGATTTTCCGGCAACCCGAGCAAAGCACGGGCATGGCCCATTTCCAGGTCACCGTGGGACAACATGGTCTTGATGACTTCCGGTAACGAAATCAGGCGCAACAGGTTCGCCACGGTAACCCGCGACTTGCCCACGGCTTCGGCCACCTGTTGCTGGGTCAGCTGGAACTCCTGCTGCAAACGCTGCAGGGCGACCGCTTCCTCGATCGGATTCAGGTCTTCGCGCTGGATGTTCTCGATCAGTGCGATGGCGATCGCGGTTTCATCCGGCACATCGCGCACCATTGCCGGGATGGTTTCCTGCCCGGCTTGCTGGCTGGCGCGCCAGCGGCGCTCACCGGCGATGATCTCGAAACGACCGCCACCGATCGGGCGAACCACGATCGGTTGCATAACGCCTTGTGCCTTGATCGACTGCGCCAGCTCTTCGAGCGCCTGAGGATCCATATCACGGCGCGGTTGATACTTACCGCGCTGGAGCAGGTCCAGTGGCAGGTGCTGCAGCTCACGGTGGTCGGCATGCGCCGCCTGTTCTTCCAGCGAGCTGACTGTCGGACCACTCAGCAGTGCATCCAGTCCACGTCCGAGACCTCGTTTCTTGACGGCCATGGGGATTCCTTAAGTTGCCTGAGCGGCGGCGATGCGTGAGTTTTTGCGTTGGCGGCGAACCATCTCGCCAGCCAATGCCAGATAGGCGATGGCGCCCCGCGATGCTTTGTCGTATGCGAGCGCCGGCATACCGTAGCTCGGGGCTTCGGCCAGACGAATGTTGCGCGGGATGACGGTGTCGTAGAGCTGCTCGCCGAAGTGTTCCTTGAGCTGCGCGGACACGTCGTTCATCAGGCTCAGGCGCGGGTCGTACATCGTACGCAGCAAGCCTTCGACCTTGAGGTTCGGGTTCAGCAGTTCAGCGATGCGCTTGATGTTATCCACAAGGTCGCTCAAACCTTCCAGCGCGAAGTACTCGCACTGCATGGGGATAATCACCCCATCGGCGGCCACCAGCGCGTTCAATGTCAGCATCGACAGCGACGGCGGGCAGTCGATCAAAATGTAATCGTAGTTTTCCCGGATCGGCGCCAGCGCGCTGCGCAGACGGCTTTCCTTCATCTGCATTTCCAACAGAACCACTTCGGCCGCGGTCAGGTCGCGGTTGGCCGGCAACAGCTGGTAACCACCGTGTTCGGAGTAGTGCATGGCCTGGGCCAGGTCACATTCACCGATCAACAGGTCGTAGACCGAGTTTTCCAGGCCATGTTTATCCACACCGCTACCCATGGTGGCGTTGCCCTGTGGATCGAGATCGATCAACAACACCCGGCGCTTGGTTGCAACCAGGGATGCTGCGAGGTTGATGCAGGTGGTGGTCTTGCCCACACCACCCTTCTGGTTCGCTATCGCGAATACCTTAGCCATTCTTGCTTGTGTTCCCAATCATGCCGTGCGGCGCAGTATCAGCAGATGGCGTTGGCCTTGGCAACCGGGTACGGCCAGGGCGTGTTCGCTATCGAGGTGGAAGTCTGCCGGCAATGCTACCAGCTCATCGGCGGGATGAACGCCCTTCATTGCCAGCCAACGTGTTTCGGTATCGCCGAGGTGGCGAGTCCAGTTGCTGAAGTTCTCCATGCTGCTGAACGCCCGGGAAATAATCCCGTTGAATGGCAGTTCAGGCTGGAAGGCTTCGACGCGACTGTGGATAACTTGCAGGTTATCCAGTTTGAGTTCGAGTTTGACCTGGGTCAGGAAGCGGGTTTTCTTGCCGTTGCTGTCCAGGCAAGTCACCTGGGACTCTGGAAACAGGATGGCCAGCGGAATACCCGGCATGCCGCCACCGCTGCCAACATCCAGCCAGCGGCCATTTTCGATGAACGACATGACGCTCAGACTATCGAGCAAATGACGGGACACCATTTCGTCCGGATCACGCACGGCGGTGAGGTTGTAAGCCTTGTTCCATTTGATCAACAGGGCCAGGTAACCCAGCAGCTGCGCGTGCTGGGTTTCTGTCAGCGTGACACCAAGCTGGCGAGCACCTGTGGATAACTCTTCTGCGTGTTGCGAAGTGACCAACGAACTCAAGCGCTTTGCTCCAACTGACGGCCCGCGCCGCGTTTTTTCAAATGAATCATCAACAGCGAAATGGCTGCCGGCGTAACACCCGGGATACGTGACGCCTGGCCCAAAGTCTCTGGTCGGGTCGCGCCGAGTTTGCTCTGGATCTCTTTGGAGAGACCGGAAATATTCGTGTAATCGATATCCACAGGCAGTTTCGTGTCTTCGCTAGCGCGCAGACGGGCGATTTCATCCTGTTGACGATCAATGTAACCGGCGTACTTGGTCTTGATTTCGACCTGCTCGGCGACCTGTGGATCTTCTGCGCCGCCACCGGTCACGGCGATCAGACCAGCGTAGTCGATTTCCGGACGGCTCAAGAGGTTGAGCAGGTTATATTCGTGAGTCAGCGGCGTGCCGAATTTTTCGGCGATCGCATCGCCTTGCTCGGTGCCCGGGCGTACCCAGGTACTTTTCAGACGCTGCTCTTCCAGCTCAATGCTTTCGCGCTTTTTGCAGAAAGCCGCCCAACGCGCGTCATCCACCAGGCCCAGTTCGCGACCTTTTTCGGTCAAGCGCAGGTCGGCATTGTCTTCGCGCAGAATCAGACGGTATTCGGCACGGGACGTGAACATCCGGTAGGGCTCTTGGGTACCGAGCGTAATCAGGTCGTCGACCAACACGCCGATGTACGCTTCATCGCGACGCGGGCACCAGGCGTCTTTGCCCTGTGCACGCAGCGCCGCGTTGGTCCCGGCAAGCAAACCCTGGGCGCCGGCTTCTTCGTAACCGGTGGTGCCGTTGATTTGCCCGGCGAAGAACAAGCCGCCGATGACTTTGGTTTCCAGGCTGTATTTCAAATCCCGTGGATCGAAGTAGTCGTACTCGATCGCGTAGCCCGGACGCACGATGTGCGCGTTTTCCATGCCGCGAATCGATTGCACGATCTGCAATTGCACGTCGAACGGCAAGCTTGTGGATATCCCGTTCGGATACAGCTCATGGGTGGTCAAACCTTCCGGTTCGATAAACACCTGATGGCTTTCCTTGTCGGCAAAGCGATGGATCTTGTCTTCAATCGACGGGCAGTAACGCGGGCCAATGCCTTCGATCTCACCGGCAGCGGAATACATCGGCGAACGGTCGAGGTTCGCGGCAATGATTTCGTGGGTGCGCGCATTCGTGTGGGTAATCCAGCAGCTGACTTGCTTCGGATGCTGCTCTTTGGACCCCATGAACGACATCACCGGGATCGGCGTATCGCCCGCTTGTTCGGACATCACAGAGAAATCCACAGACCGGCCGTCGATACGCGGTGGAGTACCGGTTTTCAAACGGCCCACACGCAATGGCAGTTCACGCAGACGGTGAGCCAGGGCGATCGACGGCGGATCACCGGCGCGACCGCCGGAAAAATTCTGCAAACCGATGTGGATAAGTCCACCGAGGAACGTACCGGTGGTCAACACCACGGAATCGGCGAGGAAACGCAGACCCATTTGCGTGACAACACCACGGACTTGTTCCTGCTCGACGATCAGGTCATCAGCAGCCTGTTGAAATATCCACAGGTTCGGCTGGTTTTCCAGGATTTCGCGGACAGCGGCCTTGTACAGAATCCGGTCTGCCTGGGCGCGGGTTGCACGCACGGCGGGGCCTTTGCGGCTGTTCAATACGCGAAACTGGATGCCGCCTTTATCGGTAGCCATGGCCATCGCGCCGCCGAGGGCATCGATTTCCTTGACCAGGTGGCTTTTGCCGATCCCGCCAATAGCCGGGTTGCAGCTCATGGCACCGAGGGTTTCCACGTTATGCGTCAGCAACAGGGTTTTCACCCCCATACGTGCTGAGGCCAGTGCTGCCTCGGTACCGGCATGACCGCCGCCGATGACGATCACTTCAAAACGGGAAGGGAAATCCACCACGCACCTCGTGCCTGCTTAAGTAGGTAATTCAGGAATAGTTTGAGCTCAGGTTTTTGGACCTGGTCGACAAGTATAGGGACTTCGCCGTTCCTAAAGAACCCTTTGCACAAAAATTAACCAGCTGTGGAAAAGTCGGGGTTATAGAAATTAAAAAGAGAGAAATTTATTAAATCTTTGTTTTTATGTTTATTTCTATGTAGCTACATTTCTGTGGATAGATTGATGCAGCCCTTTGTTTTCAATGTGTACAGAGATTCAAAACCCTGTGTTCATGTGCCAATGAGGCCCTTGGATAACCGGTGTAAGCCTGTGGATGAAAGGGGTGGTTATCCACAGAGGCAATTATATTCAGTTTTCGAGCCCTGTTATCAACTGACCTTAACCGCTGTTATTCACAGGGCTTAATCCACAGAATAGCGTCGGAATGATCAAAATCCGGGCACACAAATGCCGCTCAAGCAGAAAGAATTCGCTCGGCACTCGGTGTTTGATCAAGAAAAGGAGAAAACAGACAGGCTCGAATGGCCTGTCTGTGGACAACGGAGGGCGTTATTTACCGATGCAGAAGCTGGAAAAAATCCTCCCCAACAGATCATCGGAGCTGAATGCGCCGGTAATTTCCCCCAGGGAATGCTGAGCCTGTCGCAAATCCTCCGCCAGCAACTCGCCGGCACCGGCCAGAGTCAGCTGAGCGCGACCATGTTCAAGGGCTGCACTGGCATGACGCAGTGCGTCCAGGTGACGCCTGCGTGCGCTGAAGCTGCTTTCCGATGTCTGTTCATAACCCATGCAGGCCTTGAGGTGATCACGCAATAGATCCAGGCCGTCACCGCCTGATTTTGCGCTCAGGCTGATAGTGACGTGCCCGTCATCGCTGACTTCCAGGGCGATGGCTTCGCCGGTCAGGTCAGCCTTGTTGCGGATCAGGGTGACTTTCGCAGGATCCGGGCGGGTTTCGAGAAACTCCGGCCACAATGCGAAGGGATCGAGCGCTTCAGGAGCCGTGGCATCAACGACCAGCAGCACGCGATCCGCCTCACTGATGGCTTTCAATGCACGTTCGACGCCGATTTTTTCCACATGATCATCGGTATCGCGCAGACCGGCGGTATCAACCACGTGCAACGGCATGCCGTCGATGTGGATATGTTCGCGAAGTACATCCCGGGTAGTCCCGGCAATTTCTGTCACGATCGCCGCTTCGCGCCCGGCCAGGGCATTGAGCAGGCTGGATTTCCCGGCATTCGGACGACCGGCAATCACTACCGTCATACCGTCACGTAGCAA
This sequence comes from Pseudomonas sp. Irchel s3f7, assembly GCF_900187615.1. Taxonomy (GTDB): domain Bacteria; phylum Pseudomonadota; class Gammaproteobacteria; order Pseudomonadales; family Pseudomonadaceae; genus Aquipseudomonas. Next base: position 170,819 of record NZ_FYDO01000010.1, read on the forward strand.
GGCGCCCTGTCCGGCTTCACGCATCACGGTGGATAACTCGTCGCGTACTTTGTCGAGCATGCTCAGGACATGGCCATCGGCAAGGAAGTCGATTTCTTCTTCCGGGAAGTCGATCGCAGCCTCGACGTAGATGCGCAGACCGATCAGTTGTTCGGTGAGGTTATGCACACGTGTCGAGAACGCGCCCTGCAGTGAGCGCAGCGCATTGCGCGCAGCCTGTGCAGAACTGGCTTCGATCAAGTCGGCGATGGCTTCGGCCTGGGCTAGATCGAGCTTGTCATTCAGGAAGGCGCGTTCACTGAATTCACCTGGCCGGGCCAGACGGCAACCCAATTCCAGGCAACGCTTGAGCAACATATCGAGAACAATCGGGCCGCCATGGCCCTGCAGTTCCAGCACATCTTCGCCAGTGAACGAGTTCGGTCCCGGAAAATACAGCGCGATGCCCTGGTCAAGCACCTCGTCGTTTTCACTGAGAAAAGGGCCGTAATGGGCGTATCGCGGCTTGAGTTCGCGACCACTGAAGGCCTTGGCCGCAACGCTGGCCAACGGCCCGGAAATACGGACGATGCCCACACCACCACGACCTTGGGCAGTCGCGACAGCGGCGATGGTTTCACGAGGAGCGCTCATAAACCGGTATCCAGACAAAAGTGACAGATAGCAAAACGCCCCACTAGGGGGCGTTTTGAGTGGTTATCCACAGTGTAAATCAGGCAGCTGCATTAGCGGCGGCTTCGACCTTACGTGTGATGTACCACTGTTGGGCGATCGACAGGCAGTTGTTCACTACCCAATACAGCACCAGACCGGCCGGGAACCACAGGAAGAAGAAGGTGAAGATGATTGGCATCAGCTTCATCACCTTGGCCTGCATCGGATCCGGCGGTGTCGGGTTCAACTGCTGCTGGATGAACATGGTTGCACCCATGATGATCGGCAGAATGAAGAACGGATCCTTGATCGACAGGTCAGTAATCCACAGCATGAATGGCGCTTGGCGCATTTCAACGCTTTCCAGCAGAACCCAGTACAGCGAGAGGAAAACCGGCATCTGCACGAGGATTGGCAAGCAACCACCCAGCGGATTGATCTTCTCTTTCTTGTACAGCTCCATCATGGCTTGCGACATTTTCTGCCGGTCATCGCCATGTTGCTCTTTCAGCGCAGCCAGTTTTGGTGCCACTGCACGCATGCGCGCCATGGATTTGTAGCTGGCAGCCGACAGCGGGAAGAAAATCCCTTTGATCAGCATGGTCAGGAAGATGATCGACCAGCCCCAGTTACCCACAATGGCGTGGATATGTTGCAGCAACCAGAAGATCGGTTGAGCGATGAACCACAGAATGCCGTAGTCGACAGTCAGTTCCAGACCTGGGGACAACTCTTTCAGCACAGCCTGGCTTTTCGGGCCGGCGTACAGAACAGCACTGGTTTCCGCTTTGGCACCCGGAGCAACGGTCAGCGAAGGACCGGTGTAACCGATGATGTAGTTGCCTTTGCTGTCTTTGCGGGTCTGGACGATATTGTTTTCGCCCTTGGCCGGAATCCACGCCGTCACGAAGTAGTGTTGCAACCACGCAACCCAACCGCCAGTAACGGTTTCTTTCAACGGCGCCTTGTCCATGTCCTTCATGGACACTTTCTTGTACGGCTCGGAACTTGTCCACAGGGCAGCGCCCAGGTAAGTCGCGGTGCCGGTGGCGGTGGTCGAAGATGGATCGGCGCTGGCGTCACGCTTGAGTTGCGCGAACATCGCACCGGACCAGGGCTGAGCGCTCTGGTTGTCGACCAGGTAAGAAACGGTTACGTCATACAGGCCGCGTTTCAAGGTGAAACGCTTGATGTAATTGACGCCGTCCTTGCTGAACTTCAGGTCCACGACCAATTGGTCCTGACCGTCAGCCAGTTGATAAACCTTCTTCTCCGAGGAATAAACCGGACGACCGGCTGGATTTGCATCCGGACCATTGGTGCCGATCAGACCGCTTTGCGCCAGATAAGTACGTTCGCTGCCGTTATCGAACAGCTGGAACGGAATTTCCGGATGATCCTGGCGGCGCGGATACAGCGGCAGCATCAACTGGGCAACATCACCACCCTGTGGATCGATAGCGAGTTCCAGTACATCCGTTTTGATCTGGATGAGGTCCTTGCTGGCGGCCACCGGCGTTTCGGCAGGTGCGCTGGTATCACTTGCGGCACGCGGAATATCGTCATTGGCGGAAGCGTTATTGCCAGTGGCGGTGTCCGGCAAACCGGATGTAGTCGTACTGGAAGCAACATTCTGAGTCGGCAGGGCAGCCTGGCCATAGTCCTGGTTCCATTTAAGAACCATAACGTAGGACACGATTGCCAGGGCGACGATCAGGATCGTGCGTTTGATATCCATGATTACTCGGCCATCGAAGAAGAACGGGAGGTAGGGATAGGTGGAACCGGGTCATAACCACCGGGATTCCACGGATGACAGCGACCTAAACGACGAAAGGTCAGCCAGCCACCGCGAAGAAGGCCATGATTTTCAATGGCTTCTAACGCGTAGCAGGAACAACTGGGGTAGAAACGACAGTGGTTGGCCATCAGGGGACTAATGGCATAGCGATAAAACTGGATCGGAACGAGTGCCAGTTTACGCATCTGGACTGTCTACCCCTACAGTTTCGGATTTGACTGCTGGTACCGGCGTGCTGCGAGCCAGACGTTTCCAGAGTTTGCCGAAATGCTGAATCAATTCGGGGTTTTCTACGTCACCCAAACCTTTGCGCGCGACGATAACAATGTCCCAACCGACCAGTGAATCCTGGTTCAGGCGAAACGATTCGCGCATCAGACGTTTGAGGCGATTGCGCTCGACGGAGAGCTTTACGCTCTTTTTCCCGATAACCAGCCCGAGACGGGGGTGATCAAGATCGTTGTTGCGCGCAAGGAGCAGGAGATTTTTCCCCGGAACCTTGCCGGTAGGGGAGTCAAAGACTGCCTTGAAATGCCGGGGGGTAAGCAGACGCTTTTCCCGACTGAAGTCCTGACTCACCTCCAGTGCCGGCTTATCAAACTGCCAGACGCGCACGACCTTTGGCGCGGCGACGCGACAGAACGGCACGGCCGTTCTTGGTAGCCATGCGAGCACGGAAACCGTGGGTACGAGCGCGTTTGATAGTGCTTGGTTGGAAAGTACGTTTCATTGTCGTGTTACCTGGTTCGTCCACAACGGGCCGGAATGGCCCCCGTTTTAAGAGACCGGGGATTCTAGAGAAAGCAAGCCTCTAGGTCAATTTCCAACCAACGTTTCCTTATAAATAGATTCCTGAGGTTTTTCAGCGTTTGATCCGGACCTAGATATAAGAATTAGAAAGGAAAGTATTTAAAGCTTTTCTGTAAAGCTTATAAAAGCTAGGCACGCCATCTGCTGTGGATAACTCAATTCAGGCCTTGTTTTACCTGATGTACAGAGAATGACAACTACCGTGGAAAACAGTGTTCAGCCTGTGCTGCGCTGTCGGATAACCTGTGTGTGGAATGGGCTGTTATCCACAGGCTGGTTATCCACCGAGTTTCGCCCCCACTTGTGCAACGATCTTAACCTCGGTTATCCACAGAGCTTATGCACAGACCATTGGTCGTCTTTTTTGAGCATGGAGCACAGATTCTTCCCTAAGGAGAGCCCACCTTCATGTGGATAAGTCGGCGTCTGGTCGCTACAATGGCCGCTTGTTTTTGCCTCACCGGCTTTCAACTTAGGGGATATCCGTGTCAGTGGAACTTTGGCAGCAGTGCGTGGAGCTTTTGCGCGAGGAGCTGCCTGCCCAACAATTCAACACTTGGATCCGTCCACTACAGGTCGAAGCCGAAGGCGACGAGTTGCGTGTCTACGCACCGAATCGCTTCGTGCTGGACTGGGTCAACGAAAAGTACCTGGGTCGCGTCCTTGAACTGCTTGATGAGCACGGCAACGGCATGGCGCCAGCGCTCTCCTTATTAATAGGCAGCAAACGCAGTTCGGCACCGCGTGCCGCGCCTAACGCCCCCTTGGCTGCAGCCGCTTCCCAGGCCCAGGCATCTGCCAGTCCGCCAACGCCTGCTCCCGCTGCTGCGACGAAGCGCGCCCCGGCGAAAGTCGTTCAGGTCGCCGAGGAAGAACCTTCCCGTGACAGCTTCGACCCGATGGCAGGTGCGAGCTCGCAACAGGCCCCTGTCCGTTCGGAACAGCGCACGGTGCAGGTTGAGGGTGCGCTCAAGCACACCAGCTACCTGAATCGCACCTTTACCTTCGAGAACTTCGTCGAAGGCAAGTCCAACCAATTGGCCCGGGCCGCAGCCTGGCAAGTGGCGGACAACCCGAAGCATGGTTACAACCCGCTCTTCCTTTATGGCGGCGTCGGTCTGGGTAAAACCCACTTGATGCATGCTGTGGGTAACCACCTGTTAAAGAAGAACCCGAACGCGAAGGTTGTTTACCTGCACTCCGAGCGTTTCGTTGCGGACATGGTCAAGGCCCTGCAACTGAACGCAATCAACGAGTTCAAGCGCTTCTACCGTTCGGTGGATGCATTGCTCATCGATGACATTCAGTTTTTCGCCCGTAAGGAGCGTTCCCAGGAAGAGTTTTTCCACACCTTCAACGCCCTGCTTGAAGGTGGTCAGCAGGTCATTCTCACCAGTGACCGCTACCCGAAAGAAATCGAAGGCCTTGAAGAGCGCCTGAAATCCCGCTTCGGCTGGGGCCTGACGGTCGCCGTCGAGCCGCCGGAGCTGGAAACCCGCGTAGCGATTCTGATGAAGAAGGCCGACCAGGCCAAAGTCGAACTGCCCCACGACGCCGCGTTCTTCATTGCCCAGCGCATTCGTTCCAACGTCCGTGAACTGGAAGGCGCGCTGAAACGCGTGATCGCCCACTCGCACTTCATGGGTCGCGACATCACCATCGAGTTGATCCGCGAATCCCTGAAGGACCTCTTGGCGCTACAGGATAAACTGGTCTCTGTGGATAACATTCAGCGCACCGTCGCCGAGTACTACAAGATCAAGATCTCCGACTTGCTGTCCAAACGCCGTTCGCGTTCGGTCGCCCGTCCGCGTCAGGTCGCCATGGCGTTGTCCAAGGAACTGACCAACCACAGCCTGCCGGAAATCGGCGATGTGTTTGGTGGGCGAGACCACACGACGGTTTTGCACGCCTGCCGCAAGATCAATGAACTTAAGGAATCCGACGCGGACATCCGCGAGGACTACAAGAACCTGCTGCGCACGCTGACCACTTGATGACCAGCGCAGCTTATTAAGGCAAGGGACTAGACCATGCATTTCACCATTCAACGCGAAGCCCTGTTGAAACCCCTGCAACTGGTCGCAGGCGTCGTCGAACGCCGACAGACCTTGCCGGTGCTCTCCAACGTGCTGCTGGTTGTCGAAGGCCAGCAATTGTCGCTGACCGGTACCGACCTGGAAGTCGAGCTGGTCGGTCGTGTTCAACTCGAAGAGCCGGCAGATCCAGGTTCCATCACCGTGCCGGCGCGCAAGCTGATGGACATCTGCAAGAGCCTGCCAAACGATGCGCTGATCGACATCAAGGTCGATGAGCAGAAGCTCGTGGTGAAAGCCGGTCGTAGCCGTTTCACCCTGTCGACCCTGCCAGCCAATGACTTCCCGACGGTGGAAGAAGGCCCGGGTTCGCTGACGTGCAGCCTTGAGCAAAGCAAGCTGCGCCGCCTGATCGAACGCACCAGCTTCGCCATGGCCCAGCAGGACGTGCGTTACTACCTCAACGGCATGCTGCTGGAAGTTTCCGCTGGCGTGATTCGCGCCGTGGCCACCGACGGTCACCGTCTGGCCATGTGCTCGATGCAGGCGGATATCGGTCAGCCGGATCGTCACCAGGTCATCGTGCCGCGCAAAGGTATCCTTGAACTGGCACGCCTGCTCACCGAGCCCGATGGCAACGTCAGCATCGTGCTGGGTCAGCATCACATCCGCGCCACCACCGGCGAATTCACCTTCACCTCGAAACTGGTCGACGGCAAATTCCCGGACTACGAGCGCGTTCTGCCGAAGGGTGGCGACAAGCTCGTACTGGGTGACCGTCAGGCTCTGCGTGAAGCATTCAGCCGTACTGCGATTCTGTCCAACGAGAAGTACCGCGGTATCCGTCTGCAACTGGCGGCGGGTCAGCTGAAAATCCAGGCGAACAACCCGGAGCAGGAAGAGGCTGAAGAAGAAGTGGGCGTTGAGTACAACGGCGGCTCCCTGGAAATCGGCTTCAACGTGAGCTACCTGCTCGACGTATTGGGCGTGATGACCACTGAGCAGGTTCGTCTGATCCTGTCCGACTCCAACAGCAGCGCGCTGGTCCAAGAGTCCGACAACGACGACTCGGCCTACGTTGTCATGCCGATGCGTCTGTAATCATGTTCAGCAGAAGCTAGATGTCCTTAAGTCGCGTCTCGGTCACCGCGGTGCGCAATCTGCACCCGGTGACCTTCTCCCCCTCCCCCCGAATCAATATTCTTTACGGCGCCAACGGCAGCGGAAAAACCAGTGTTCTGGAAGCCATCCACTTGCTGGGGCTCGCCCGTTCGTTTCGTAGCACCCGCTTGTTGCCGGTCATTCAGTACGAGCAGTTGGCGTGTACGGTATTCGGGCAGGTCGAACTCGCCGAGGGCGGGCAGAGTGCATTGGGGATATCGCGGGATCGCCAAGGCGAGTTTCAGATCCGCATCGATGGGCAGAACGCTCGCAGTGCCGCACAGCTGGCCGAGATCCTGCCTCTACAATTGATCAACCCTGACAGCTTCCGCTTGCTGGAAGGGGCGCCGAAGATTCGCCGACAGTTTCTCGATTGGGGTGTGTTCCACGTGGAACCTCGCTTCATGTCCACATGGCAGCGTCTGCAGAAGGCCCTGCGCCAGAGAAACTCTTGGCTGCGACATGGTACACTTGACGCCGTTTCGCAAGCGGTTTGGGACAGGGAACTGTGCCAGGCCAGCGCTGAAATCGATGAATACCGCCGCGCTTACATCAAAGCCTTGAAACCAGTCTTTGAACAGACCCTGAGCGACCTGGTTGAGCTTGAGGGTTTAACGCTCAGCTATTACCGCGGTTGGGATAAAGACCGAGAGCTGAGCGCTGTGCTCGCTGGGTCCCTACAGCGGGATCAGCAAATGGGTCATACCCAGGCTGGACCACAACGCGCTGATTTGCGTCTCAGATTGGGCGCACACAACGCAGCGGACATCTTGTCCCGAGGCCAGCAGAAGCTGGTGGTCTGTGCATTGCGGATTGCTCAAGGACACCTGGTAAGCCAGGCTCGCCGCGGGCAGTGTATTTATCTGGTGGATGACTTGCCGTCCGAATTGGACGAGCACCACCGTCGCGCTCTTTGCCGCTTGCTGGAAGACTTACGCTGCCAGGTGTTTATCACCTGTGTAGACCACGAATTATTGAGGGAAGGCTGGCAGACGGAAACGCCAGTCGCTCTGTTCCACGTGGAACAGGGCCGTATCACCCAGACCCACGACCATCGGGAGTGAAGGCATTGAGCGAAGAAAATACGTACGACTCAACGAGCATTAAAGTGCTGAAAGGCCTGGATGCCGTACGCAAACGTCCCGGTATGTACATTGGCGACACCGATGATGGTAGCGGTCTGCACCACATGGTGTTCGAGGTGGTCGATAACTCCATCGACGAAGCGCTCGCCGGCCATTGCGACGACATCAGCATCATCATCCACCCGGATGAGTCCATCACCGTTCGCGACAACGGCCGTGGCATCCCGGTAGACGTGCACAAAGAAGAAGGCGTTTCGGCAGCCGAGGTCATCATGACCGTGCTGCACGCCGGCGGTAAGTTCGACGACAACTCCTACAAAGTATCCGGCGGTCTGCACGGTGTAGGTGTGTCGGTAGTGAATGCGCTGTCCAAAGAACTGATCCTGACTGTTCGCCGTAGCGGCAAGATCTGGGAACAAACTTACGTACACGGTGTTCCGCAAGAGCCGATGAAAATCGTTGGCGAGAGCGAAACCACGGGTACGCAGATTCACTTCAAGCCTTCGGCTGAAACCTTCAAGAACATCCACTTCAGCTGGGACATCCTGGCCAAGCGGATTCGTGAACTGTCGTTCCTGAACTCCGGTGTCGGCATCGTCCTCAAGGATGAGCGCAGCGGCAAGGAAGAGCTGTTCAAGTACGAAGGTGGTTTGCGTGCGTTCGTTGAATACCTGAATACCAACAAGACTGCGGTCAACCAGGTGTTCCACTTCAACATCCAGCGTGAAGACGGCATCGGCGTGGAAATCGCCCTGCAGTGGAACGACAGCTTCAACGAGAACCTGTTGTGCTTCACCAACAACATTCCTCAGCGCGATGGCGGTACTCACCTGGTGGGTTTCCGTTCCGCACTGACGCGTAACCTGAACACCTACATCGAAGCTGAAGGCCTGGCGAAGAAACACAAAGTCGCCACCACCGGCGACGACGCCCGCGAAGGCCTGACCGCGATTATCTCGGTCAAGGTTCCGGATCCGAAGTTCAGCTCCCAGACCAAAGACAAGCTGGTGTCTTCCGAAGTGAAGACCGCGGTCGAACAGGAAATGGGCAAGTACTTCTCGGACTTCCTGCTGGAAAACCCGAACGAAGCCAAGCTGGTCGTCGGCAAGATGATCGATGCGGCACGTGCGCGTGAAGCCGCGCGCAAAGCCCGTGAGATGACACGTCGTAAAGGCGCGCTGGATATCGCTGGCCTGCCGGGCAAACTGGCTGACTGCCAGGAAAAAGACCCTGCCCTGTCCGAACTGTACCTCGTGGAAGGTGACTCTGCTGGCGGTTCCGCCAAGCAGGGACGTAACCGCCGCACCCAGGCCATCCTGCCGCTCAAAGGCAAGATTCTGAACGTCGAGAAGGCGCGCTTCGACAAGATGATCTCTTCGCAAGAAGTGGGCACTTTGATCACTGCGCTGGGTTGTGGCATCGGCCGTGACGAGTACAACATCGACAAGTTGCGCTATCACAACATCATCATCATGACCGATGCTGACGTCGACGGTTCGCACATCCGTACCCTGCTGCTGACCTTCTTCTTCCGTCAGTTGCCGGAGCTGATTGAGCGTGGCTACATCTACATCGCTCAGCCGCCGTTGTACAAAGTGAAGAAAGGCAAGCAAGAGCAATACATCAAAGACGACGAAGCCATGGAAGAGTACATGACGCAGTCGGCTTTGGAAGATGCAAGCCTGCACCTGAACGAAGAAGCCCCTGGCATCTCCGGTGAAGCGCTTGAGCGCCTGGTGAATGACTTCCGTCTGGTGATGAAGACCCTCAAGCGTCTGTCGCGCCTGTACCCTCAGGAGTTGACCGAGCACTTCATCTACCTGCCACCGGTGAGCATGGAGCAACTGTCCGATCACGCAGCAATGCAAGATTGGCTGGCTCAGTACGAAGTTCGCTTGCGCACCGTAGAGAAGTCCGGCCTGGTTTACAAAGCCAGCCTGCGTGAAGATCGTGAACGTAACGTCTGGCTGCCAGAGGTCGAGCTGATTTCCCACGGCCTGTCGAACTACGTCACCTTCAACCGCGACTTCTTCGGTAGTAACGATTACAAGACTGTCGTTTCGCTAGGCGCTCAACTGAGCACCCTGCTGGACGACGGCGCGTACATCCAGCGTGGCGAGCGCAAAAAGCCAGTGACCGAGTTCAAGGAAGCCCTTGAGTGGCTGATGGCTGAAAGCACCAAGCGTCACACCATCCAGCGATACAAAGGTCTGGGTGAAATGAACCCGGATCAGTTGTGGGAAACCACCATGGACCCAAGCCAGCGCCGGATGCTCAAAGTGACCATCGAAGACGCCATTGGCGCGGACCAGATCTTCAACACCCTGATGGGTGATGCGGTCGAACCTCGTCGTGACTTCATCGAAAGCAACGCCCTGGCGGTTTCCAACCTGGACTTCTGATCCCGGTCGGCACCAACGAAAAAAGGCCAACGCATATGCGTTGGCCTTTTTTTAGGTTCTTCACGGAATCCCGGGAAACACAGAAACAAGAACGCCGATTTGATTGATGATGTTCGTGCGAGCAAACACATCTAACAAACCGGCGTTCTTATGCGCGATATTAATACTTTCCTTCCTTTTT